>JAVHXV010000001.1:545115-1011339 GCA_031119475.1 Pedobacter sp.
GAGCTGAGCATGCTTGAGCGAAGACTGAACATAAATGCGACAAAGCGCAGCGACTAAGCATTTGCTTGGACGACCCCCTCTTCGGGATCACCGGGGGTAATCCCTCACTCTCCGCTTGAAAATCTAACAGAAACCAAGGCTTGTAATTTAATTGCAGGTTTTTTTCATCTAAATTTTTTATGTTACCAATTTGGTAACAATTTCTTATCTTTGTACAGATGCGGGTGATAGCGATAAAAACATTAAAGGAGTATATTACTGAATTTCATCAAGCAGAACAGGCTTTACTGAGTTGGCATGAAGAAGCATCAACCGCCTTGTGGAATAATCCGAATGAATTAAAAGCTCACTATAGAAATGCTTCTCCACTAAATGAAAAAAGAGTTGTATTTAATATTGATGGCAATAGGTATCGATTAATTGTAGACATTGAATACCGCTTAAAAATTGTTTTTGTTGTTTGGTTTGGAACACATAAGCAATATGATAAGATAAATGCCAAAACAATAAGTTATGCTAAAACCAATTAAAACAGAGAACGAATACAATGAGGCACTTGCACGTGTCTATGAACTATTGCAATCGGATCTTGCAGAAGGTTCTGCAAATTCTGATGAACTGGAAATCTTGAGTATATTGGTAAAAGAATATGAACTGATCCATTATCCTGTTGCTTACCCTAATCCGTTGGAAGCTATAAAATTCCGTATGGAACAAATGAATTTATCTGAGCATGAGTTGAACAATATTTTAGGAAATCGTTCGAGGAAATCTGAAATCTTGTCAGGAAAAAGAAAGTTAAGTTTATCGATGATTCGTAAGCTAACAGAAATCTTGAATATCCCTGCAGAAGTTCTGATTCAGGCATATTAATGATCACATCTTCTTTCATTCCTTAAAATTTAAAGTAGGCGGCATTTTGTTTTAACGAACCAGCTAGATTAAATGAGGATTGAAAAAAATAATACCCTGTAAGTCTTGATTTAACAGGGTATTTTCTTTTGGAGCGATGCTGCTCGACTACATCAACGCACTACCTCATTCCCCAAATTAAGATCATCAATATCAGATCATAGCTAATAATGCCGAAGAAAATCAAAATAAATTTGCGCAACTAATAAGTTGCATATATATTTGCAACCTGAGAGTTGCATATATGAAAATAAAACAAGATCTATTCCAGGCCATAGCTGATCCCACACGCCGGGCTATTTTGACATTGATTGCCATTCAGGCCTTGACACCCAATGCGATGGCCGAAAAGTTTGACATGACTCGACAGGCTGTGTCAAAACACATCAAGGTACTGCATGAATGTGAACTCATCAGGCCAGAACCAAGTGGGAGAGAGATCTACTATCACTTTAATGCCAAAAAAATGCAGGAATTCGACCATTGGTTGGCCCAATTTAGGCAAAGCTGGGAAGTTCAATTTAATCAGCTCGACAAGCTATTGGATATCCTTAAAGATCAGGATAAGAAGTAGGATTAACGTTTAATAAATAAACTAACTATAAGAAATATGAACAACGACTTGCTATTTGATTTCAACGTTGATAAAACTGCGAAAACGGTATACATCACCCGGGAATTTAATGCCGACCAAGCATTGGTGTGGGACGCCTTTACCAAGGCAGAATTATTGGACCAATGGGGAGCACCAGCACCTATGCGCGCCAAAACGAAATACATGGATTTTAAGGTTGGCGGACGACGATTTTATGCGATGGTGAGTCCCGACGGACAGGAACGTTGGTCAGTTCAGGAATACACGTCCATTACGCCGAAAACCAATTTCAAGATGTATAATGCCTTTTCTGACAAAGATGAGAACCGGGAATTGCCGGGGTCTGAATGGGATTATACCTTCAGCGAAGAAAATGGCCGCACCAAGGTAAACATTATCATCTTTAATGAGTCGTTTGAGCGGTTGGAAAAATTATTGGAAGGCTTTAAGATCGGCTTTACCATGACCTTGGCCAACCTGGAAAATCTTCTGGCTACACTATCGGAAAAGGAATAAAAGAAAATTTATAAATCAATCAAAATCAAAAATCATGAGAGCAATTAACCCATGGATCAATTTCAACGGAAATGCCGAAGAAGCATTCACTTTTTATCAATCTGTTTTTGGGGGCGAATTTACAAAGCTTATCCGTTTCAGGGATTTGGCCAGTGCCGAATTTCCGGTGCCAGCTAGCGAAGCAGATAAAATAATGACCATTGCATTGCCACTTGGCCCACACAATGTGTTAATTGCCAATGATGTCCCCGAATTTATGGGACGGGTAAACGAGAACGAAAACAGGTCCAAAATTGTGATAAATGCCGAAAGCCGTGAGGAAGCAGACCAAATATTTAATGGACTGTCTGCTGGCGGAGAGATTGAGGGCGCCATTGGCGACAGTCCATGGGGAACCTATGCCGGCATGTTCAGGGACAAATATGGGATAGAATGGATAATTGAATCCCTGTAGTACACTAAAGTAACTACATGGCTAAACAACTAACCAACAAACAACTAAACACCCCTGCAGTACACTAAAGTGACTACAGGGCTAAACAACTAGCCAACAAACAACTAAACACCCCGCAGTACACTAAAGTGACTACAGGGCTGGTTACTTTTCCAGCTTTTCTTCGATGGGCAGCGTTTTTTTGAAGAGGTTAAAGTTGGGGCGGATGATCTTAACGCTGCGTTTGGAAAGGTCTACACTGGCATTGAGCTCAAAACCGACCAATAAGATCAGGGAATTGAGGTATAGCCAGATCATCACGACGATCAATGTACCGATCGAGCCATAGATTTTGTTGTAGGAGCTGAAATTATTAATGTAGAACGAAAATCCCCAGATGGTGAGGAAAGCAAGGATGGTGGCCATCCAGGAGCCTGCGCTAAAAAACTTCCATTTTTTGGTATGTGCCGGACCATATCGATAAAGGATCGATACGGTAATGAAATAAAGTACGCCGAGTAAAGTCCATCGGGTAAATTGGATGGCATACACCGTCAAGCTGCCTTCATAATGGATTTCTTCCTTCAGGTAGTTGAGCATGAGCTCGCCGATGGCCATCAGACCGATGCAAACGATTAGCGAAAATGCAATGACCAGCGTCAGGATAATCGCTACCAGCCTTTGCTTCAGCCATGTCCGGGTTTCTACGACCAACGAGGCTTTGTTAAAGGCGACCATCAGCTTATGCACGCCATTGGTCGAGAAGAAAATGGAAAGGATAAAACCGATGGAAAGTAAGCTTCCATTCTGGTTGTTAACGATTTCCTTAATGGTACTCTCAAAGGCACTAAATGCGTTATTGGGCAGCACCAAAGCCAATAACGACATCAATTGGTCTTGAAATCCAATCCTTTTCGGAATGTAGGGGATCAACGTGAATAGGAAAATGATGGCAGGGAAAATGGCCAGCATAAAATTATACGCCAAGGAGGAGGCCTTGTTCACGAGCGTATCCTTCCCAATTTCCCTAAAAAAGAAGGTTGCAACGGTGTAAATGGGCAATGGACTAAATCCCGGCAGCACACAGACTTTTGTCCACTCAATAAACAGTGAATAAAGTTTGATCTTTAGCAAGTGTCTGTGGATCCAGTTCATGTTCATTCAAAATATTGGCGGACATTTTGCATAAAGCGTTCTGGCGGCGCACAAGGACGTTTGGTGCTTTTATTTACAAATACCAATGTTGTCCTACCGGTGTTGATCAGCTCCTCCGCTTCATTGTAGATTTCATAATCAACATTTAACCGCACTGTAGGCAGTTCGCGTACAATAGATTTGATGGTCAGGACTTGGTTATACAGTGCCGGCTTCAAGAATTTGGAATGCATTTCCAAGATCGGCAGCATGACGCCATCTGCTTCCATCGATTCATAGCTCATTCCCGAGCAGGCTTCAAAGCATTCAGTCCGTGCCAGTTCATAATACTGCGCATAATTGCTATGGTGCACAACGCCCATCTGATCTGTCTCTACATAGCGGACCCTGATCTTGCTTTTGTACACGAACATTATTTGAAGATTTTGCGTTTATTGAGTGCCTCACGGTATTTCCTGCCATTGATTTCGTGCTGCTCACGGGTTTCGGCAAAGTTATGGTAGCCCGAGAAATCTTCCTTGGCGCACATGTAGAGGTACTTGTTCTGTTCAGGATTGAGCACGGCTTCAATTGCCTTGATGCTGGGCATCATAATAGGTCCGGGGGGCAATCCAGCATATTTATAGGTGTTGTATTTAGAATCAATGGAAAGGTGAACGCCTGTTACCCTTTTTATGGTAAAGTCATTGTTGGCATAGATTACAGTTGGATCGGCCTGTAATAAAATGCCTTGGTGCAATCGATTTAAATAAAGCTGTGCAATGGTTGGCATTTCTTTATCGTACAGGGCTTCCCAATCAACAATTGATGCCAAGATGGTGGCCTGGATAGGAGAGAGCGCTTGTTTGGCTGCTTTTGCCTTTCTTTCTGCCGTCCAGAACTTGTCGTAGTTTTTCTGCATCTTTTCGAAAAAGGCGACAGGCGTAATGTTCCAATAAAAATCGTAGGTATTTGGAATGAATAGGGTATATACGTTTTCTGTATTAAACCCATATTTTTCGATGAGTGCTGTAGAGTCCAGTACCTTGATGAAGGCTGTTGAGTCGGCTTCGAGGTTTTTGGCCAGATAGGCTGCGAAATTTTCTTTTTTTCTGATGTTCTGGAACTTGAGTTCTACAGGATCTTGGTTCCCAGATTTGATCTTGTTGATCAAGGTCCTGTTATTCATCCCTTTGGTCAGCGCATAACGACCTGGTTTAATGCCGTTCGAAAGGTTCATTTTCTTGGCGGCCTTTTCAAATGAGGATAGGTCTTTCAACAGGTCAGGCTTGGACCTCAGTTCCTGTAAAAGGTCTTCATAGGTCCATCCCGTACGCACGAACAGGTAGGTTTGTTTGCCTGTTGTGTTGGGCTTTAAATAAGTACTATAAATGCTGTAGGCATAAATTCCGCCTACAAACAAACATATTAATAAGATGGCCAATATAATTTTCGTGCGCTTTTTCACACCTTTTTGATGTTCAAGGATCATGTTTAATTCTTTTTGTTGGATAGGGTTATGTTTATAGGTGTGCCAATTTTTACTTTTGATGTCGAATCGCTCACCAATGGGAATTGGGTGATAATAACAGCATTGGCCGAGTCGGTAATCGGTCCATCGTAAGTAATCTGTCCGATGCTCAACATGGCACCTTTTAAGGAGAATTTTGCTTCATCAAGTGTTAGGCCAGTTAAATTTGGCAGTTCTACTTCTTCATTTCCACGTCCATCCCCCAGAATAAGGTTGATCCTTGATCCAGTCGGCAATACTTCTCCCGTTCGGATGAGCTGTCCGCCAAAATAAGCTTCCAGTACCACATCCCTTGCTACGTCAGCCTTATAGGTGGTATCGCCCAGTTTAAGTCGGTAACTTTCCAGAATGGCCTGTGCCTCACGGAGCGATTTGGTTTCGATATCAGGAAACTTCACATTGGGCGCCTGGGCGGTATTGATGGTCAGGTAGATGGTCCTGTTTCCCTTGACAAAAGTGTTGGCATCAGGATCCTGATCGGTCACAATGCCTGGGGGCTTGTCCATTACATACACCGAATCGATCTCATAGCGCAGGCCAAGATCTTCCAGTTTACTCACAGCCTGTGAAAGAGTCAGTCCTTTTAGTTCTGGCACGTTTAGGCCTTCGCCATGTTTGGTATAGAACCTGAGACTAAAAAAAGCGATCAATAAAATACCGATAACGGTACAGATTGCGGCTAAAAGGTTATTTCTGAATGACTTGGTTTTGAGGTACTCGGTAAAGTTGCCCATTTATTTGTCTTTGTTAAGCGAGATGACTTTCAAATTTAGCTTAAAAAAATATTTAATCTCAATTAAAATCAAATCTAGCTGAACTAATTTATATTTTTGAAGCCAGCAAGCCTGTGATTATTTCTTATCCTTGGCATGCCTGATAGCAACATAACCGACATCCATGAAAAAAATAGCCTTATTAACTGGCGGAACAACCGGAGAGTGGGTCGTATCTGTAAAAAGTGCAGTTACGATTGGCCAAAACCTCGATCCAGAAAAATATGAAGTCTACAAGATCATGCTTACTGCGAGCGATTGGTTTTATGAGCCTTCAGATTCGATGAAGATCCCAGTTGATAAAAATGATTTTTCACTTACGGTCAACGGTCGCAAGATCAAGTTTGATGCTGTTTTTATTGCCATCCATGGCTCTCCGGGAGAAGATGGCAAGCTGCAGGGCTATTTCGATATGATCGGATTGCCATACACTACCTGTAACGCACTTACTTCGGCCATCACCATGAACAAGGCCTATACCAAGGCTATTGTAAACGGCATTGAAAACCTGCACGTGGCCAAATCAATCCAACTGATTAAGCAATTAGGCTATGATCGGGACAGCATTACTGCTGAGTTAAAGCTTCCCTATTTTGTAAAGCCCAATAGTGGCGGAAGCAGCATTGGAATGAGCAAGGTTAAGCATGCCGCTGAACTTGAAGCGGCACTCGAAAAGGCATTTAATGAAGATGATGAACTTTTGATCGAAGAATTTGTAGAGGGCAGGGAATTTTCTATTGGTGTTTTTAAGGCCAACGGCGAAATTAAGGTCTTGCCGGCTACGGAGGTCATTCCTTCCAATGAGTTTTTCGATTTTGAGGCCAAATATACTCCTGGCGCCGCCGAAGAAATTACGCCTGGGCGAATGAGCGATGAGGAAAGGGCCAGGGTAGCAGAAATTGTAACCGCCGTTTATAAGAAATTGAACTGTAATGGCGTGGTCCGCATCGATTACTTTTTGGAACACCAAACAGGTAATTTTTATTTCATCGAAATCAATACTATTCCTGGACAAACCATTACCAGTTTTATCCCACAGCAAGTAGCCGCCTATGGCATGGAGCTCAAAGAATTTTATACCGGGATTTTGGAGGAGACGATGAAGTAGTCGGAAGTCGGGAAGTCAGGTGATAAACTTTTCTAGAGACCAAAAGTCCAAGAGTCCAGCAGTCCATATTGTAGGTGATAAGTTGTTTTCTAGAGACCAGAAGTCCAAGAGTCCAGCAGTCCATATTGTAGGTGATAAGTTGTTTTCTAGAGACCAGAAGTCCAAGAGTCCAGCAGTCCATACAGGCGTTGCGCAAAGGATTTTCAGGACTGTGAAGGTTTAGACTAGCCATTCTAATGGACTTTAGGACTATAAGAAAAACCCACTCTGACAATTACCTCTAATGGACTCTTGGACTCTAGTATTCCTTCACTCTGGAAATACTTTCAAAATGGACTCTTGGACTATAAGAATAACCCACTCTGACAATTACCTCTAATGGACTCTTGGACTCTAGTATTTTTTCACTCTGGAAATACTTTCAATATGGACTCTTGGACTATAAGAAAACCCCACTCTAGCATAAAACCCACTTACTTCCCGACTTTCGGACTTCCAACTACACCACCTTCTTCTTCCACTTTCCTCTCTTAAACAAGATAAAAGCGGCTATGGTCAGCAGCACCTCTGCTACTGGAAAAGCAATAAAAACGCCTGTGGGGCCCATATCCAAGTGTTTGGCCAAGAAATAGGCAAATGGGATCTGAAAAATCCAGAACGAGAAGATATTGATCTTGGTTGGTGTCCATGTATCTCCAGCACCGTTAAATGCACTGACCATCACCATGCCGATGCCATAGAGTACAAAGCCATAGCCCAAAATCTGCAGGGCTTCTATGGCCACTTCCTTGATCTGTGGATCGGTGGTAAAGAAATCGGCAAAGTAACTGCCACAGCTGATGAACAGGATAGACACGATGCCCATGAAGACGATCATGTATTTCATGGTGACGAAGACCGACCTTTCAGCACGATCCAGATGACCAGCACCCATGTTTTGTCCGACTAAAGTGGCCGATGCATTGCTCAATCCCCATGCCGGCAGCATAAAGAACATCATTAACCTTAAGGCGGTCTGAAATCCTGCCGATCCTTTTTCGCCGCCGGTTGAAGCCACCAATTCTGTGAGGAAGATGTAGCTGCAGGAAGCGATACAAAACTGAAAAATAGCAGGAGCAGCAATGCTGGTAATGGATTTGATCTGTTCCCAATGTGGCCTAAAATAGGCGAATTTAATCTTGAGCGCACTATTTCCACGTAGCAGGTGGAACAGCTGATAGGCAACACCTAAGCTTCTGCCTATTGATGTGGCCATGGCCGCACCGGTAAGTCCAAAAGCAGGAATTGGACCTAGGCCCCTGATCAATAATGGACAAAGTAGGCAGTTGGCTATATTGGCAATCCATAAACTTTGCATGGCAATAGCTGCATTACCCGCGCCACGGAAGATCCCGTTGATCAGGAAAAGCAGCATGATGGCGGTACTGCTCCCCATCATGATCCTGGTAAAAGTTGTTCCTGCTGCAGCTGTTTCGTTGGTTGCGCCCATGATCAACAAAATATCTTTGGCGTAATATATTCCAGCGATGCTGATGATGATGTTGATGGACATGGCCATAACAATGGTCTGCATTCCCGCTTTTGCGGCAGCTTCTGGGTTTTTTTCACCAATCCGCCTGGCGACAAGCGCGGTAGCGGCCATGCTCATCCCGATGGCCAGGGAATAAATAATGGTCAATACCGATTCGGTAAGGCCTACCGTTTGGATGGCAATGCCGCTGTTTGGCAAGTGTCCTACAAAATAAAGATCGACCAAGGCGAAAACGGATTCCATGATCATCTCGAGCATCATGGGAATGGCCAATAAGACAATAGCTTTACGGATGCTGATGGCGGTATAATCAACTTCCTTACCTTTAAGGGCCTGAAAAATTAAATTAAAAATAGCAGATAGACTAATGGGAGTCTGTTTTGTTTGTGACATAAAATAAAAATAATGAAAAACCATGTGATGCACAGAAGTGCATCAAAAAAATAAGTTCGGGAAAGGAGTGTACTAGCTAAATCTAGCGTGTGCGTACAACGAGGAACTTCATGGGGCGTTTGTATTGATGGGACGAAGGTAAGAAAAAAGTTGCAAGTTGCAAGGGGGGAGGAGAAAGGTTTCTTTGGTTTGGCGCTCGGCGAAAGGCGTTTGGCGTTTAGCGAAAGGCGGTAGGTGATAGGGCATCTCTACAGGAGGAGATTTTTCCAGTTTGGCGTTTGGCATTTGGTGTAAAGCGGTAATATTCTGACTTGGCTTTTTGCTTATCGCTTTCAGATTATCGCTACTGTAATCATTCTCTCTAGCGCTACCCAAACCTTTCAACCTTTCAACCTTTCAACCTTCAACCTTCAACTTTTAACCTTCAACTTTAACTTATATGCTATATGCGCTGATCATCTCCTCGGTTACCTTGCAGGAACGTTGCGTCTGAAGATCGATCATGACATATTCAAAAACACCATCGGAAGCTACTTTTCCTGTTTTTTTGTTAACGATTTCGAACTGTACATGGCTGCCTTTTTCGTTCATTTCTAAGATGCCCGTTCTTACGATCAGCTCATCGCCGAGTTTTAATGGCCTTTTGAATGAAATCGTAACTTTTGCAACAACCCACCCAAAACCTTGTTCGGTAAAAGATTGCCAGCTCATGCCATAAAATTTGTCCATCTGCTCATATCTTGCTGCCAGCACATAGTCTAAATATTTGCTGTTGTGTACATGGTTGAACATGTCAATGTCATCTGGGCGGACATTCAATTCGGTTTCGAAGATGCTATACTGGTTGTTGATCATTTTCCAAAGATACAAATTAGCACCTTAGCTCATTTGCAAATTAGCTAATTAGGTCGTATCTTTGCGCATTCCGAAGGAGTTCCTTTGGGGCAATTAATTAATTTATACACACTTTAGTATCATTCAAGAATGTATTTAAGTAAAGAAAAGAAAGCCGAAATCTTCAAAAAGCACGGCGAAGTAGAAACCAACACGGGTTCTGCTGAAGGTCAAGTTGCGTTGTTTACCTATCGTATCGCGCATTTAACAGAGCACTTAAAGAAAAATCGTAAAGATTTCTCTACACAGTTGTCTCTTCAAAAGTTGGTAGGTAAACGTCGTGGAATTTTGGCTTATCTATTCAAAAAAGATATTGAGCGCTATCGTGCTATCATCAAGGCTCTTGAGCTAAGGGATATCATCAAGTAAAAGCTTTTATCAATAAAAGCCATTCTTTTAGAGTGGCTTTTTTTAGTTTGAAATCAAAAATAAATATATCAACACGGTCTATTGCAAAGAGGAAAAATAGACCACAACACAAAGTAAATGAATGTAATAAAAAAATCGTTCGATTTGGGCGATGGAAGAACTGTAGAAATTGAAACCGGGAAATTGGCCAAACAGGCCGATGGTTCCGTAGTCGTTAAAATGGGAGATACGATGTTGCTCGCAACAGTTGTATCTACAGTAGGTGCGAAACCTGGTACCGACTTTTTGCCATTATCAGTAGATTATCAAGAAAAATATGCGGCTACAGGCCGTATCCCAGGAGGCTTTTTGCGTCGTGAGGCAAGGTTGTCAGATTATGAAGTATTGATCTCGCGCTTGGTGGACAGGGCTTTACGTCCGATGTTCCCGTCAGACTATCACAGTGATACGCAGGTGATGCTTTCCTTGATCTCGGCAGATAAAAATATCATGCCAGATTGTTTAGCTGGTTTGGCTGCTTCTGCGGCATTAGCTGTTTCTGATATTCCATTCAACGGACCAATTTCAGAGGTTCGTGTAGCCAAAATCGATGGTAAATTAGTTATCAATCCTTATGCCAGTGATCTTGAGCGTGCAACGCTAGAATTCATGGTGGCTGGTTCTGCCGCAGATATCTGTATGGTGGAGGGAGAGTGCGATGAAATCCAGGAAGACGAAATGGTGGAAGCCCTAAAATTTGCCCATGATGCCATCAAAGTACAGTGCGCCATCCAATTGGAGCTTACTGAAGCGACTGGCAAGACTGTAAAAAGAGAATATAACCACGAAGAGCACAGCGAAATTTTGAAGGAGCAGGTCTATGCCGCTACCTATGATAAAGTTTATGCCATTGCGAAAGCTGGTGGAAATAAAGATCAGCGCCAAGAAGGTTTTACCAACATCATCAACGAATTTTTTGAGGCCATGCCTGAAGAAACCGAAGATTTGACAAAAGCCCTGGCCAAACATTATTACCATGATGTGCAGTATGATGCAATACGTAACCTCCTGTTAGATGAAGGGATCCGTTTGGATGGCAGAAGCACGACACAAATTCGCCCGATCTGGAGCGAAGTAGGCTATTTGCCTGCAGCACACGGTTCGGCAGTATTTACCCGTGGCGAAACCCAATCGCTAACTTCAGTTACTTTAGGTAGTAAAGATGATGAGCAGATGATCGATGGCGCTTTCCTTAATGGCTACAACAAATTTATGTTGCACTATAATTTCCCTGGTTTTTCTACAGGTGAAGTAAGGCCCAACAGGGGTGCAGGACGTAGGGAAATCGGACATGGTAACTTGGCCATGCGTTCATTGAAAAAAGTATTGCCTCAGGGAGAAGAAAATCCATATACGATCCGTGTAGTTTCTGATATCCTCGAATCAAATGGTTCTTCATCAATGGCTACCGTATGTGCCGGGACTTTGGCCTTGATGGATGCCGGTATCAAAATCAAAGCACCAGTTTCTGGTATTGCGATGGGATTGATTACTGATGAAAAAACGGGGAAATATGCCATTCTTTCAGATATCTTGGGAGATGAAGATCATTTGGGAGATATGGACTTCAAGGTAACCGGTACCGAAAAAGGGATTGTTGCCTGCCAGATGGACCTTAAGATCAATGGTCTTTCTTATGAAGTGCTGACCAAAGCCTTGTTGCAAGCAAAAGAAGGTCGTTTGCACATCCTTGGCGAGATGAAGAAAACCATTGCCGAGCCAAATGCCGATCTGAAACCACATGCACCACGCATCGTTTCATTGAGCATCGACAAAGAATTTATTGGTGCAGTGATTGGCCCAGGTGGTAAAATTATCCAAGAAATGCAACGTGAAACCGGAGCTTCTATCTCTATCGAAGAAGTTGACAATAAAGGTATCGTTGAAATCTTCGCAGATAACAAAGCCTCAATCGATGCTGCCGTAGCTCGGATCAATGCCATTGCCGCCAAACCAGAAATTGGTGCCATTTACCAAGGAAAAGTGAAATCAATCATGCCGTTTGGTGCGTTTGTAGAGATTATGCCTGGTAAAGATGGTCTGTTGCACATTTCAGAAATCTCTTGGGAACGCCTAGAAACCATGGATGGTGTTTACAAAGAAGGTGATAAAGTAGAAGTTAAATTGCTCGATGTCGACAAGCAAGGCAAAATGAAACTTTCTCGTAAAGTGCTATTGCCAAGGCCAGAAAAACCAGCAGCACCTCAAGCATAGTCAGTTAAATTGATCGTATGATTATTCCCTTTCAGGTAAACTGGAAGGGAATTTTTT
Source organism: Pedobacter sp. (assembly GCA_031119475.1). GTDB lineage: Bacteria > Bacteroidota > Bacteroidia > Sphingobacteriales > Sphingobacteriaceae > Pedobacter. The sequence goes on from JAVHXV010000001.1 coordinate 557,615, forward strand.
TTATTCGATAGGCCCGATATAGCAATGCATTACTGAATCTCTGTCAGTCTGAGCCTGTCGAAGACTGGACAACTCCTTTGATTATAATTCTTCTTGCTCAAATTGAATGTTTGATGCTTCGAAAGACTTAGCATGACAATTATAACTTGGGAAATTATGTGGGTGCTTCGACAGGCTCAGCATGACAATTATTTCTCTGATATTGTCCACGTTAGTTTGACCTTGTCGAAGATTGCTTTAGATTGGATAATCTTACAATCTCCGTCCAATTTTCTTCAAAAAGAGCTTCCTTTTTTTTACGGCTCCATCCTTTAACTTGCTTCTCAAAAGCAATGGCAGTGTTAATGTCCACAAAATGTCCGACATACATTAACTTTATTGGCCGCCTTTGATAAGTATAGGACTTAATATTTTCTCCAGAAGCATGTTCCTTTAATCTTCTTTCCAAATTATTGGTCAAGCCGGTATAATAGCTCTCATCCGAGCATCTCAAAATGTATACATAATAGTTATGGAATAGGGCCATTCTCTAAAAATTGAATAGCGATGATAAGATAAATATAATCTTAAATGACATAATTTGTTAGAACGCCTGCTGGTTTTATCTGTTCTCCTGGACTTCTGGACTCAATCTCCCGACTTACCGACCCCCAGGTCTTTCAGACTCGAACTTTCCCACTTCCCAACTAATTCGTATCTTGCAGCAAGCCTAAAAAAAATGAAACACATTCTTGCTCCATCTATTCTGACGGCAGATTTTGCCAACTTGCGACGTGATATTGAAATGATCAATGATAGCGATGCCGACTGGTTCCATGTAGATGTAATGGATGGTGTATTTGTGCCCAATATTTCATTTGGATTTCCTGTGATCAGAGCGGCGAAAAAATATGCGAAAAAGCCTTTTGATGTACATCTGATGATTGTAAACCCTGAAAAATACATCGAGGAGTTTGCGAGTGCCGGCGCTGATGGAATAACCGTCCACTTTGAAGCGTGTACACATCTTCATCGGGTTGTGCAGCAGATCAAGGCTGCCGGATGTAAGGCAGGCGTGGCCATTAATCCACATACCCCTGTGGTACTGCTAAAAGACATCCTGCATGAACTTGACCTGGTACTGGTCATGTCGGTTAACCCGGGTTTTGGCGGACAGGCCTTCATCCCCCAAACCTATAGTAAGATAAAGGAATTGAGACAGTTGGCCAACCAAGTTAACCCATCGTTGATCATAGAAGTAGATGGCGGGGTAAACATTGGCAATATTGCCGAGCTTATTCAGGCTGGAGCAAATGCTTTGGTGGTCGGGAATGCCATCTTTGCTGCCGAAAACCCTTCCCAAATGATTTCAGATTTAAAGAATATACCCGTAAATTCACAAACAATCTAAATTTTGGATGCTAAAAGCTGCCTTGATCGTAATTATTGGGTTTTGCATCTTGCTATTTGCTCCCTGCACCCAGCTCATTGCTCAGCCCTTGATCAGGGTTACAGGCATGGTTAGGGATATCGGAAATCATCCACTTCAGCAGGTTACCGTATCTGTATTGGGGCAACAGGAATCTACGCTTAGCGCCGAGGATGGAAGTTATACAATTTATTCAAAAACAACTTCCTTTACTTTAAAATTTAATTTGTTGGGCTATCAACCGGTCGTGCTGAAAATCAATGAAAAAGTAGCTGGAAGAATCACCCGGGATGTCATGCTGCTTGTTAATATCAATGAGCTGGAGCAGGTTACCATCACCAATAAGCAAAATCAGCTGAGCAACACCAATACCATCAATATCGCCGATCTTTATTCATTGCCCAGTGTGAGCGGAAACTTTGAAAATATTTTAAAGACCTTACCGGGTGTTTCCACAAACAATGAACTGAGTTCCCAATATAGCGTTCGGGGAGGCAATTTTGACGAAAATCTGGTCTACGTAAATGATGTAGAGATCAATCGGCCCATCCTGATCAGAAATGGCCAGCAGGAAGGTCTTAGCTTCATCAATGGCGACCTCGTTACACGGGCAAAGTTCTCTGCCGGAGGTTTTGAGGCCCGATATAATGATAAACTCTCTTCTGTATTGGATGTGAAATACGACCGTCCAGATAGTAACCAGTTGATCCTGACCAGCGGATTTTTGGGAACATCGCTCAGTGCCAAGCAATTGGCACAGAAAAGTTATCTTTTGCTCGGACTTCGCTATAAAAACAACAGCAGCATCTTAAATCAGCAGGACAATAAAGGAAATTATAGTCCCAACTTTGGGGATGCCCAGTTTTTATACCAGTATAATTTTTCTCCAAAATTCAGTATCAGTGCCCTGGGCAATTATAATTTCGGACAATTCAAACTTGTTCCAGAAGACCGTGATACACAATTTGGAACACTTCAGACACAGCTTCGCCTTCACATCGCCTACAATGGCCAGGAAATAGATAGCTACAGGACAGCAGGGGGAGCAATTACGCTGGCCTATAGTCCACAACCGAATCTGGTTGTCAAATGGATCAACAGTTATTTTGAAACGAGGGAAAGAGAGCGCTTTGACATTGAGGGCAGTTACACTTTTGATGAACTGGAAACAAATTTTGGTGCGGCAGGGTTTGCTGCCGTTCGCATCAATAGGGGGATAGGTACCTACCTGAATTATGCCCGGAACAGTTTGACATCCAAAACGTTCAGTTCGGAGGTCAAAACTGATCAGAGCTTCGACAACCACGTATTTTCATGGGGCATTCGCTATGAGAAAAACAGATATAACGATGTTATCAGTGAATATCACCTTACTGATTCGGCAGGGTATATATTGCCCTACGACAGCAAAAAGTTTTACATCGACCAGTCGATCAATGTGGCCAATCAGGTTGATATCGACAATTTTTCAGCGTATATTCAAGACAGTTACAGTCTTTCCCCAAATACAGACCTCCAGTTGGGGCTCCGTTCTAGTTTCAATAGCCTATCGCGCGAGATGATGTTGAGCCCGAGGCTGCTACTGGCCTATCGCCCACCAAGTAACAATAAGATCTTTCGTTTTACTGCCGGCATTTATCAACAGGCCCCAACTTATCGTACCATCAGGGCATACGATGGATCACTTGACCTTGAACAACGGGGCCAACGATCCTATCACACCTCTGCTGGATTAGATTATGCTTTCGATGCCCTGGGCACCAGATTGAAATTTACCGGAGAAACCTATTTTAAATATACAGACCGCATGATCCCCTACATCGTGGACAATATCAGGATCAAGTACCTGTCTTCATCAGTTGCAAAAGGCCATACTTACGGGGCAGATTTCAGTATAGGAGGCGAGTTTGTCAAAGACCTGGTTTCCTACTTCAGGTTGTCGGTAATGAAAGCCGACCAGGACATTAGGGGCGATTCATACGAGAAAAGGGATGCGAACGGTAATATATATATTTATTATCCTGGTTATTTAAAAAGGCCAACCGACCAGCGGATTAACTTTTCGGTTTTTTTCCAAGATCGGTTACTCAAAAGCCCAACCTATAAGGTACACCTCAACATGTTGTATGGTTCAAGATTGCCCATCGGTTCACCAAATAGCACCTACTATAGCGATGAGTTTAGGATACCGGCCTACAAAAGGGTTGATATCGGATTTTCAAAAGATTTTTTAGATGATTTTGCCTTAAGGAAACCTCGGTTTCTGCAAAGGTATTTTAATTCATTTATGGCCTATATTGAAGTATTTAACCTGTTGAACATCAATAATACCGTATCTTATTTATGGCTGAAAGATGTAGATAATATCCAATATGCCGTTCCAAATTACCTTACAGGAAGACAGATCAATTTTAAATTGATCCTAAAGTTCAAAAATCATCAATAATTAGGTGAGAAAGTGTTAGATTTACACTTATTAAATTTTATTCAAAAATGAGACATAATTTTGGTGCAGGCCCTTGCATTTTGCCACAGGAAGTATTTAAACAAGCCTCACAGGCGGTACTTGATTTTAAGGACGGTTTATCAATCTTAGAAATGTCGCATCGCAGCCCCGAATTTGAAGGCGTGATGGCGGAAACAACAAAGTTGGTAAAAGACCTTTTGAATGTACCTTCGGGCTATTCCGTTTTGTTTTTACAAGGTGGCGCAAGTATGCAGTTTGCCATGGTACCAATGAATCTATTGCCAGAAGGTAAAACAGCTGCCTATCTGGAGACCGGTGTTTGGGCCAATAAAGCCATTAAGGAAGTTAAATTTTTTGGACAGGCAAATATTGTCGCTTCTTCAAAGGATGCAAATTTCAATTTTATTCCGAAGCAATACAGCATTCCTGAAGACAGTGCCTATTTCCACTATACTTCAAACAATACGATCTATGGTACCGAATTGTTCGATGTGCCCCAGACCAAGGTACCAGTAGTTTGCGACATGTCTTCTGATATCATGAGCCGAGTAATCGATGTTTCAAAATTCGACCTGATCTATGCGGGCGCACAAAAAAATATTGGTCCTGCAGGCTTGACAGTCGTGATCGTTAAAGATGAAATATTAGGTAAATCGGGGAGGGCCATTCCATCTATGCTAGATTATAAAGTGCACATCGATGGGGGTTCCATGTACAATACACCTCCGGTTTTCGCCATATATGTAGCCATGTTAAACCTAAACTGGCTCAAATCTAAAGGAGGCGTTGCAGAAATCGAGAAAGAAAACAAGGCGAAAGCACAGGCATTATATGCTGAAATTGATAGAAATACCCTGTTTAAAGGGACCTGTGCAGTTGAAGACCGTTCCATCATGAATGTTTGCTTCGTAATGGAAAATCCTGAACTCGAAAAACCATTTGCCAAATTTGCAGACGAAAATGGCTTTGAAGGATTAAAGGGACACCGCAGTGTGGGCGGTTTTAGGGCTTCGATTTATAATGCCCTGCCGATTACCAGCGTACATGCGCTTATCGATCTCATGCAGGAATTTGAAGAAAAACATAAAAGCTAGTTAGACCATAAAAAGTAAAAAGTTAAAAGTAAAAAGTCAAAAATAAAAAGTGTAAAAGTGCATTGCCTACAAATTAATGCCTGATCAAAATACAAACAATCATGATTAAGATCCTCGCCAACGATGGCATAGACCCAATTGGGAAGAAATTATTGGAAGAAGCAGGTTTTCAGGTCGATACACAGACCATTCCACAAGAGCAACTGGCAGAAGCCCTATTAAACTACGACGCGATTACGGTACGTAGTGCCACAAAAGTAAGGGCAGCCTTGATTGATGCCTGTCCAAATATCAAACTAATTGGCAGGGGCGGTGTTGGGATGGACAACATTGATGTGGAGTATGCCAGGAGCAAGGGTGTTAATGTGGTCAATACACCTGCAGCTTCTTCTCTATCAGTTGCGGAACTGGTTTTTGCACATCTGTTTACAGGTGTTCGCTTTCTGTATGATGCAAATCGCAAAATGCCAGTTGACGGCGGCACAAAGTTCAACGATTTAAAAAAGGCATACGCCAAGGGTACGGAATTGAGGGGCAAGACCATCGGTATCATCGGCTTCGGCCGAATTGGAAGAGAAACAGCCGCAGTAGCATTAGGGTTGGGCATGACCGTTCTGGCCTATGATCTTTATCCTTTTGATGGAGCGATCACACTTCAGCTTCAGGGCGGGATCAAAGTAGATATCCCTGTGAAAACGGTAAGTCTGGATGAAGTGATTGCGCAGAGCGATTTTATCTCTTTACACACACCATTTGCAGATCAACCAATTCTTGGTGCCAAGGAGTTTGCGGCCATGAAAACTGGAGTGGGCATTGTAAACTGCTCACGTGGAGGAACAATTGATGAGCCGGCATTGCTTGAAGCCTTGAACAGTGGAAAGGTAGCTTTTGCTGGATTGGATGTATTCGATAATGAACCTGCTCCACTCAAAGACTTGCTTACGCACCCCAGAATTTCATTGACACCGCATATCGGTGCCTCTACCAATGAAGCTCAGGAAAGAATTGGAGAGGAGCTGGCTACATTGATCATCAATCATTTTAAGAAATAGGTATACTGGAAAGTTATTCCAATGCCCTCATGAGTACCCAATAGCGATAACCTAATATTGCCCGTTGAAGCGTAGTTAGTTTCATTGGATCTTTCCGAAAGTAGCTCGGCAATATTAGGTTGTTAATTCTAACCAATAGTTTAAAAAATTGCCTTTTCATGGGATTTGGAAAGCTTTATTTTTCTCCTCAGAAAGTAGGTCAAGCTCACACACCCTATTAAAGCAATGAGTGCAAGCAGATAAGCTAGGGTAATTGATCGCTGTTTATTCCTTAATAGTTTATTAAGTTCTTCCTGCTGGTCCTGTAGGTTTTTGATGGTTCTTCTGTAACTTAAGATTCGCTGGGTATGTTCATCAGCTGCCGACTGTGCGTTTTCTACCTGTAGGTCTTTATAATCCATCAATGTTTTGAGTTCCTGAAAAATATGATTGTCCGTTAGCGCAATTTCCCTTAAAATCTCATTAGAATTGCGTATATCCTGTTTGGTCTGAAAACCAAAAATTCCTGTCCTGGCTTTGAGGCTTTCGTCATACTGCCCAAATTTTGCACTTCTTTCGGCAAGCAGCGCATTCACTTTTAAGCGCTGGATCTGATAAGCTGAAGTATCTTGTGCGCATACCAATCCGCAAAATGGTATAAAGAGAAATAATACTAATGCTAATCTTCTCATGGTTTTTGGCTATTGGAGCAAAAGTTATACCATAAAGGAGCAAAGAGCAAGGAGCCAGGAGCAAAGAGTAAATTGTAGGTATCAATCATCATGATAAAAAATTAACTTATGCATCTTGACTTAACTTTTAACCTACAACCTTCAACCTACAACTATAACATTCAACTTTCCATCAAGCTCCAGGCTTCGGCTTTGCAATAGAAATGAGGCTTTACCTTTGCCCAAGTGTTATGGAAAAGTTCAGAATGCCTGTAATTTTCCAAATGTGCTGCAGAGTCCCATTTGCTGATCGTAAAGAATATCGTTTGATCTCTTTCATGTTGGAGCAACTCCACCCCGTTACAGCCTTCGCTAGCTAAGATCAATGGTCTTGCTGCTAGAAAAATCGCCTTAAATTCTTCAATAAATTCAGGTCTGAAGTGCATTTTGACTAATCGTGTTAACATCGTAGTAGCATCTGGTATCAAGTATCAATTATCAAGTATCAAGAGCAGAGAGCAAAGAGCAAAGAACAAAGAGCATAGAATAAAGAACAAAGAACAAAGAACAAAGAACAAAAGCAGAAATGAAGTATATAGGTCCAAGTTTCTGCTGTACCTCTTCCATCTTACCTTTTCCATCTTCCCTTTAAGGGTGGAACTCTACCCTAACAATATCACTTAAATGAAGCCCTAACAATCCGCTTGCCTTACCTTTGTTAATGGCGATCTCCAAGTGGTTGCTGATCCCAAAAAGGCAGAGTTTTTCGCCCTCAGGCACCTCATTATAATGCCAGCTCAATTGTGTAATGGTTTCGCTTTTTCTAAAATAGAGGGTAAAGTCGCGGTTTCGCTGAATTTTGGTAAACAAATCTTTGGTGATATTGGTAATCACATTGCAGAAGGTATCGATGTAGATTACACTTCCACGAATGATATCTCGTTCTATTACAGGATGTAAGAGCATCCTTTGCTCAACTTCTGCTGCAGGTAGACCAATGTCTTTTAATTTACCACCTTTGGCCAAGTGGATGGCGGCTTTGACAAAAATATCGACCAATGGAAAATGCAGGTATTTTAGGTCCTGCATGATGTTGAGCTCTACGATTTCATCTGGTTTTTCATCAAACAAAAGTGAAAAAATTCCATTATCGGCCCCTACAAAATAATGGTCTTTATAACGTAGCGCCATGTACTTGGTATTCTCATTGAACACGGAATCGATCCCGATCAAGTGTACCGTATTTTTTGGGAAGTAGGGATAAGCGTTCTTCAGCACAAATGCGGCATAAGAAATATTAAAGGAAGGCACGTCATGCGTAATATCAACAATATTGGCCGTGGGCAAGATGCTCAGGATACTGCCTTTTAGGGCAGCCTGATAGAAATCTTTCGAACCCAGGTCAGTTGTTAATGTGATAATCGCCATTAAAAATTCAATATTTATGCTTATTCTTGCGTAGAGGCAAATCGCCTACAAATATTCAATTTTTAAATCAGAATATACACGCCTAAATAAAAATACAATTATTTTGAACGAACTAAAGCTAACATTAGAAACCACAGATCAGGTGCAGTTTTGGGGTGCCAATAATGAACATTATGAATTGATCAAGGCGGCCTTCCCTAAACTGAAAATTGTGGCCAGGGGAAACGACGTAAAAGCTTTGGGCGACGAGGCCGAACTCAAGAGTTTTGAACAGAAATTTGAACAACTGGTTGCGCATTTAGAAAAATATAGGGCACTCTCCAATAATGACGTTGAAGCCATCTTAGGTTCAAAAACAAAGCATAAGGAAAGTGAGGATGCACCTACCGCAACTGCCGCCAACTCTGGAGAGGTAATCGTTTTTGGCAATCACGGTCTTTTAATAAAAGCGAGGACTGCCAATCAACGCAAAATGGTGGAGAGCATTGGCAAGAATGATGTGCTTTTTGCGATCGGACCCGCTGGTACGGGGAAAACCTATACTGCAGTTGCCCTAGCGGTGCGTGCATTGAAAAACAAGGAAATCAAACGGATCATTTTAACACGTCCAGCTGTAGAAGCAGGAGAGAGTCTGGGATTTTTGCCGGGCGACCTGAAGGAAAAAGTAGACCCTTATCTACGTCCGCTTTATGATGCATTGGACGACATGATCCCGCCTGAAAAATTAAAATTATATCTCGAAAATCGTACCATTGAAGTAGCACCATTGGCATTTATGCGTGGGCGGACATTGGACAACTGCTTTGTGATCTTGGATGAGGCTCAGAACTCAACCGACCTGCAGCTAAAGATGTTCCTGACCAGGATGGGACCAACTGCAAAATTCATCGTAACTGGTGATGTGACGCAAATTGACCTTCCACGCAAAGCACAATCTGGCCTTCAGAACGCCCTACGGATTTTAACTGATATCAAGGGAATTGATGTAATTTACCTCTCTGGCGAAGATGTGGTCCGCCATAAATTGGTTAAACAGATCTTAAAGGCCTACGGCGATATACAATAGAAGTAAAAAGTATAAAGTACAAAGTAAAAAGGCCTAGCAGGGTTGTTCCATAAGAACTCCTGCAGAACCTTTGGCATAAAAAGTTAATCGTATAAAGTATACGGTACAAAGTGGAGATACACGCTGATAGACTTTTGACTTTGCCTTATTATTGCTATTTTTACGCCAATGAAAGCAATTAAAGAGACCCATTTTAATTTCCCGCAACAGAGTAATTTCTACAAAGGAAAGGTGCGTGATGTGTATACCATTCATGATCAGTTAATGGCGATGGTGGTTACCGACCGTATATCTGCATTTGATGTGGTTTTGCCAGAGGCGATTCCTTTTAAAGGACAGGTATTGAACCAGATTGCTGCGAAATTTCTATCCGCAACTAAAGATATTGTACCCAATTGGGTTTTGGATACGCCGGATGAAATGGTTACCATTGGCCGTATCTGCGAGCCTTTTAAAGTGGAAATGGTCATCAGGGGATATTTGGCTGGACATGCCTGGCGAGAATATAGTGCTGGGCGTAGGAGTGTTTGTGGCGTGACCCTGCCCGAAGGACTAAAAGAAAATGACCGATTACCGGTACCTATCATTACACCTACTACAAAAGCAGCGGTTGGGCATGATGAAGATATTTCCAAACAGGATATCCTGGCTAAAGGGATCGTGTCGCTCGTAGATTATGAAATGCTCGAGAAGTATACCCATTCGCTTTATCAGCGCGGAACCGAAATGGCGGCTGATCGCGGATTGATTCTTGTTGATACCAAATATGAATTTGGGAAAGTTGGCGATACGATTTACCTGATCGATGAAATACATACACCAGATTCATCCCGTTACTTTTATGCTGAAGGCTATGCAGAGCGACAAGAGCGCGGAGAGCCACAAAAACAGCTATCCAAAGAATTTGTACGGAAATGGCTGATCGAAAATAACTTCCAGGGCAAAGATGGGCAAACCATACCGGCCATGACGCCAGAAATTGTCGACTCGATTTCAGAAAGATATATTGAACTCTATGAGCAGATTACGGGTGAAAAATTCATTAAGAATGAATCATCCGACATCCTGAACAGAATTGAACAAAATGTCAAAATCGCGTTAAGTAACCTCATTTCTTAGAATAATCGTTATTTTCGTCCTTTAATTCTAGTCCCATGAAATTTTCTACCGATAAACATGAAAAATATGTCGTCCTCAAATTGGACGAGCCAAAGTTCACAAACGACAATACGCCAGCACTGAAATCTGAATTTATCTTATTGAATACAGAAGGCTATCGCAATATTGTTTTGGATCTATCGGCTGTAGAAGAATGTAACGACTCGCAAGACTTGAGCTGCCTATTGGTAGGTGATCGACTTTGTAAAAGTGCGGGTGGGATATTTGTAGTCTCAGGTGTGCGCAACAGTATTGCCCATATCGTCAAGATTTCTAATCTGCACCAGGTCATTACCTTTGTGAACAAGCTCGATGAGGCAACAGATCTCATATTCATGGAGGAAATTGAAAAGGAATTACGTGGCGGTGTAGATAAAGGGTAATTGATGAAATTCGAAGTGACCATTTTGGGCAGTAGCTCTGCCACGCCGGTACACAATAGAAATCCTACTGCGCAATTGTTAAATTGCAACGAGAAGTTTTATCTGATCGATTGTGCGGAAGGCACACAGCAACAGTTGATCAAATTTGGACTAAAAGCAGCCAAAATCGATTATATTTTCATCAGCCACTTGCATGGTGATCATTATTTTGGCCTTATCGGGTTGTTGTCCACGATGCACCTGAACGGAAGGATCAAGCCCTTACATCTTTTCGGTCCAGCTGCCATCCAAGAAATCCTTGAGCTACAGTTTAAACATTCAGATACCACACTGAAATATGAACTGATCTATCATGTGACCAATCCTGCCGAAGCTGAAGTGATCTTGGTGAACCAGGATGTAACCGTGGAAACCATAATCCTTAACCACCGCATCCCTTGTACCGGCTTTAAATTTACGGAGAAAAAACGCCTGCGCAAACTCATCGTCAGTAAGCTGGAAGAACAGAATGTGGCCATTGAGCTTTATCCGCTATTAAAAAGAGGGCTTGACCTGACACTGCCAAATGGTACTGTCCTGAAAAATGAAGCGTATACAACAGATTCGGCTACGCCAAAAACCTATGCCTATTGTTCTGATACCTTATTCGATGAAAGCTATTTTGCCAGCATCAGCAATTGTGATACGCTTTATCATGAAGCAACATTTTTGCACGATATGTTGGATCGGGCAAACGAAACCCATCATACCACCGCACTTCAGGCCGCTCAGGTAGCCCAAGCTGTAGGTGCTAAGAACTTATTGATCGGACACTTCAGTTCGCGGTACAAAACATTGAACGAATTATTGGAAGAAGCCCAGTCTGTCTTCGAAAATACTTCTCTCGCCGTGGAAGGGACAACATTTCAAATCTAAATGGATGTATAATGAAAGAGGGTAAGATGTGATGCAACGATCTACCATTTTCCACTTGCCGCTTACATTCCTATTTATCCGTTTTATTCCCGCCGCCGAATACCGAGAAGTGTACATAGCGTTTCGGATTTGCCTTGAGGTCGATCATAAGGTTATCCAGATTCTTGGCAGCATTGGTCAGGTTATCGTACATCTTGGTATCATTCAACAACTGTCCTAAAGTGCCTTTTCCGGCTTTTAGCTCATTTACCATCACCTGGAGGTCGGCAACAGCCTTATTGGCATTGTCGATGGTCTGTTTAAAGTTTAGAGCGGCTGCCTTATCTGTAACGGTATTCAGATTGGTCAGTATCGCATCAATCTTGGCACCATTATTTTTGAAGTTAACCGTTATGGCCTCTACATTGGAAAGTATGCCCGAAAGCTTGGAACTTTCAGATCCCACCAAGGCATCTACTTTTTTAGAGGTAGCCTCTAAAGATCCCAGCGTCGCCGCAATGCTGGTAAAGCTCTTATCCACATTCTTTTGGAAATTCGGGTTGAGGATTGAATTTACACTGGTTAAAATAGAATCCATTTTGGTAATGATCATTTCAGCCTTTTTTTGTACCGGCTGTACAGATTCCATCAAACTTTTTTCGACATTTGCATTTAACGTATAGCCATCTTTGGCCATCACCTTACTGTTTCCAAGTACCATTACGATGGCCTTACCTCCCAGCAGATCTGTACTTTCAAGACGTGCCAAGGTATTTTCTGGAATCTGGTATTCATCCTTGATTTTCAAGGTCGCAATAATGCTTCCATCAGATTTAAGTTCAAGGTGGTCAACACGGCCAACTTGAAAACCATTGATCAGGACCGGTTTGGATACGGCTAGTCCATCTACCTGTGTATATCTGGCATACAATGTAGTTTCGCTCGTAAATATGGAGTTGCCTTTTAAAAAGTTGTAGCCAATAATTAATAATGCAATTGCAAATGCAGCGAGGATGCCTACTTTGGTTTCGTTTTTTATTTTCATGCGTCGTTTTAGCTTAAGTGGGAGCGGAGCTATTGTTCCAATTGGTTATTAATTTTCTACTTCTTTTTTGTACTGCTTAATTGCATTGATAATGGCCGAGGTGATCTCTTCCTGCCCCTCATCAGATAACATGTAATTTTCTTCTTCTACATTGGAAATGAAACCAATTTCAGTAAGCACAGAAGGTAGGGCTGCACGCTGTAAAATCAATAATCCTTGCTCTTTAACACCTCTATTTACCCTTTTGTTTACTTCGGTATAATTTTTCTGGATCAACTTGGCCAGCACCAAGCTTTTTGCCCTGTACAATGATTTGTATAACGATAACAAAATCAGTTCCTGCGGATCTGTAGGGTCATAAGCCTTGGTTTTGTTGTAATTTTTATCGTTTAGGATCTCCTCATTTTCTTTCAGCCCCTTGTCCATTTCATTGATCCTGCGGTAGGCGCCAACAAATGTTTCCGTGCCCCTAGTCTTTTTATCTTTGTTGGGCATAGAGTTACAGTGGATGGAAATGAAAAGGTCGGCCTTGGCATCATTGGCAATGCCCGCTCTTTTGTACCAATCTACATCTACATCTGTTTTTCTGGTCTGAATAATCCTGATATTTGGAAATTCTGCCTGCAGTTTTTTGCCCAACTTCAACGCCACCTGTAAGGTAATGTCTTTTTCATAGGCCCGGGAGCCCTGGGCACCAGGTTTTACCCCGCCATGTCCAGCGTCAATTACAATGGTCCTGATCTTATAGGTTTGGCCATGCGCCGGACCAATCAATAGGAGAAAAAGTAAATTGACCAGTAAAAATCGAGCGTTTTTGAACATGTTGCTTAATGGATTTGCCGCAAATTTATAAAATTATATCAAACTAAATTTCTACACTTGCTTTATAAGCTTGGATCGCCTTTAATATGCAATTGGTAATCTCTATCTGTCCAGCCTCAGAATTCATGTAATCTTCTTCCTGTGCATTACTGATAAATCCGATTTCGGTTAAGATGGCGGGCATTCCCGCACGTGCCAACACTGCGAGGCTTTTTTCTTGCACACCGCGGTTAACTCTGCCAACAGCCACATACTCATCCTGCACCAATTTGGCCAACTTTAAGCTCTGTGTACGGAAGGTGTTTTTCATGAGCGACAGGATGATCGCACTTTCTGGATCGTCAGGGTTGAAGCCATCATAATTTTCCTTATAATTATCTTCCAGAAAGATCGATGCATTTTCCCGTTTGATCGCCGCATCCTGCTCATTGATCCTGCCACTTCCAGAAACAAACGTTTCTACGCCCCTTGTCGACGTGCTTTTGGCATATCTTGTCTTGTAGATTGGAACTTTTTTGCCTTTCTTTTTTGTATAGCCACTAATGTAACGTGTAGCATAAACTGGCATGTCATTACAGTGGATAGAGATAAAGAGATCGGCCTTTGCATTATTGGCCAAGGCAATCCGCTCATACAAGGGCACAAATACATCTTCTGTTCGGGTATAGATGACTTTCACATCCTTCATGTTTTCTTCGATCAGCCTACCCAATCTGAGTATCGTTTTTAGGGCTACATCTTTTTCGGTAGAATATTCACCTCGCGTACTTCCATCTTTTCCACCGTGACCAGCATCCAATACGATTGTTTTGATTTTGTATTCTTGCGCAAACGACTGATTGTCAATTAATAATGTTGATAAAAAAGAAATAAATAGGATCAAAATTGTATTTGACCTGAGCAATGGTATATTTTTCATCTACTTTATACGTTTGTTTTATTTGTGATGAAGCGGTCACGATTTTAATCATTCAATGATTGATTAGGAAAATCATGACGGTTTCATTAATTTTGAACGTTTTTGGATAAACATTATTACAAAAATAACATTCACACACGAATTTGAAACTTTTTAAAACCATCATTTTTACCACCATAACGCTTTTATTAACATTAGTTGGTAAAGAGTCGATGGCGTTCACTTCGTTTTCGTTTCAACAAGTTCCTGTACTGCAAACTGATTCGGCCAAAAAAGATACGGTCCGCCAGCAGAGAAGGATGCAAAAAAGCACGCTCGACTCAAAATTGGAATATGCATCGGCCGATTCCAACCGCCTTGATAAAAAGAATGAAATCATGTACCTATATGGCGATGCGAGGGTCATTTATCAGGACTTTCAACTTGATGCTGCCTTTATCCGCTATGATTTTAAAAATAGGACTTTTTTTGCAAGAGGTGTAAAGAATGATAAAGGACGATATGTTGGTAGGCCGATTTTTAAGATGGGCAGTGAACCAGCTTCTAATGCCGACTCGTTAACCTATAACCTAAATACCCAAAAAGGGATCATCAGCGGTGTGTATACCGAACAGGAGGGAGGATACTTTACTGGTGGATTGGCCAAAGTGCAGCCAGATGAAGAGGTGCATTCACTCGGACAGACCTTTAGTACCTGTAATCTTCCCGAACCGCATTTTGGCATCCATTTTACCAAGGCCATTATCACCAAGAACCAGATCATTACAGGACCTTTCTATATGGAATTTGAGCGGGTGCCATTGCCTTTGGCGCTTCCTTTTGCCTTTTTTCCCAAGCCCAATAAGAGATCATCAGGCCTGATCCTGCCTACGCCGGGCGAAGACGCCACACGTGGATTTTCGCTTACCAACGGGGGCTATTACTTGGCCCTAAGTGATTATTGGGATGCCAAGATCACGGGAAATATCTATACCAATGGTTCGTACGATCTCAACCTGGCCACCAATTACATTAAAAGGTACAAATACAATGGCAATTTTAACCTTTCCTATTCCAGTAACAGGAACGGCTTAGAAGGAACTGCTGCTTATAAGCCCAATAAAGATTTTCATATTGGATGGACACACGCCCAAAATGCGAATGCCAGGCCGGGAACAACGTTTAGTGCCTCAGTCAATGCGGGTACGAGCAGTTATTTTGGCAATACGGCTGCCAATGGTACATATGACTTGAGCAAGATTGCCAGTAATACCATGAGTTCGAGTATCTCCTACGGAAAGGTTTTTGGCGATGGACTTTTTAACTTAACGACTGCATTGGCACATAGCCAGGAAACCCGTACCAAAACCGTAACCCTTACTTTGCCAGATGTGAGTTTGAACATGTCGACCATTAGTCCATTGGCCTCAAAAAATCTGGTAGGCGAACCCAAATGGTATCAAAAGCTAACCGTAGGCTACAGCATGCAGGCCAGTAACTCGGTAAGTACGACCGAGGATCTGCTTTTTCAAAAAAATGGTCTCAAAAGATTTAAAAATGGGGTGCAGCATACCATCCCAATCAGCTTGCCTTTCAATGTACTGCAATATTTAAATTTCAACGCGAGCGTCAATTATAATGAGCGATGGTACTTTCAGACGGTACAGCACCGCAATATCAGGTTAGCTAATCGCGATAGTTTGGCCATTGATACGGTGAACGGGTTTAAAAGGGCAGGCGACTATACCCTGAGCATGGGCATGTCTACTAAATTATATGCTAAAAAGGAGTTTCGCCCGGGTGGCAAGATCCAGGCAATCAGGCATGTAGTTACGCCATCTTTTAGTTTTTCTTATCGTCCAGATTATACCAAATCAAATTATTTTAAGGATGAGGTATATTATACCAATGATCTTCGTCCTGGAAAGAGCAGGCCGATCAGCGATGATGACTCCAGGTTTAAATACGATAACTTGGGCGCGCCGATCAGGTACTCAATCTTTGAGCAGGGGCGATATGGTGGGCCAGCGGGAGGAAAACAGGCCGCCATTGGTTTTTCATTAGATAATAATGTGGAATTGAAAGTGAGGTCTACCGAAGATACAACAGGTACAGGATCGCGCAAAATTCCAATTATCCAAGGGCTTAACATCTCAGGATCTTATAATTTTGCCGCTACCGACAACAGGTATCTCTCCCAACTTGTTTTTAGCGGGCGATCACAGTTTACAGATAAGTTGGGCTTTAACTTTGGGGGCGTACTTAATCCGTATGCCATTAAGGATTCATTGGTAGTTACGCCTGGCCTGCCAGATCAGACTGTATTTTACGAATCGACCAGTTATACCTGGAAACAAGGTAAATTGCCAAGGTTGACCAGTTTTAACCTATCTTTCGATTATAGTTTTAATCCGGAAGCCAATAAGAGCAGGGGCAACAACATGGAAAACATCAAACAACAAGCTGTTCAATCTGGAAGGACCGCCGAACAGGCAGAACAGTTGGCGGCCATCAGCCGGGATCCAAATGCCTTTGTTGACTTTAACATCCCATGGAACATCAATATTTCCTATAGTTTCAATTATTCAAATACCCTAAGTTCAAAGTTGACCAGGTCCATCAGCAATACTTTAAATTTTAACGGAGATTTTAACCTGACGCCAAAGTGGAAGATCCAGTTCACTTCTGGATACGATTTTAAGGCCAAGAGTATTGCGGGCACGACTTTCCAGATTTACCGTGACCTCCACTGCTGGGATTTTAGTGCGCAATGGATTCCTTTTGGTGCCTATCAGAGCTACTCGATCGATATTCGCGTAAAAGCATCAATCTTACAGGATTTGAAACTGAGCAAACGCAAAGGTTATTATACTCAATATCAATAGACCATTATTATGCTTGCTGAAATCATTACCATCGGCGATGAAATCTTGATCGGCCAGGTTGTAGACACAAACTCTGCATGGATGGGCCGCGAACTTAACAAAGTTGGCATCAAGGTCAAACAGATCACTTCGGTCTCAGATGATGCCCAACACATTGTCCAGGCATTGGAAGAAGCTAAGCAGCGGGCTGACGTAATCTTGATAACCGGAGGATTGGGGCCGACAAAGGACGACATTACCAAACTCACGCTTTCTAAGTATTTTAACATGCCGCTAAGGCGTGATGAAGCTACATTGGCCAATGTAGAAGCTATCTTTGCAAAGTTTAACAGGCCAATGATAGATGTGAATATCCGGCAGGCCGATGTGCCCGATGGTTGCACGGTCATACAGAACAAAAATGGCACGGCCCCATGCATGTGGTTTGAGGTGCAAGGAAAAATCTATGTCTCTATGCCGGGGGTCCCGTTTGAAATGATGTACCTCATGGAAGATGAAATCCTTCCTCGTTTGAAGAAAACTTTTAGCCTGCCCATCATCATCCATAAAACCATCTTAACAACAGGTATCGGCGAATCCTTTTTGGCCCAACAGATCGAAGCGATCGAAAACAGTTTGCCAGTTCATATTAAATTGGCCTATTTGCCAAAATTAGGACAGGTACGATTAAGGCTTTCGGCAATTGGTACCAATCAACAGCAATTACAGGATGAAGTGGAGCACTTTGCAGCGCAGATTAGCTCGACAATCGGTCAATTTGTGGTGGCCGATGAAGATATTCCTTTAGAAAAAGCTATTCTTAACCTGATGCAGTCCGAAAAATTAACCCTTTCATTGGCTGAAAGCTGTACTGGAGGTTATATCTCGCACCTTTTTACCCAGCATGCAGGCTCATCTGCAGTATTTAGTGGCGGAGCAATTACCTATTCGAATGACCTGAAAGAGTCAATTGTTGGTGTACAGCATCACACCTTGACAGCATATGGCGCAGTAAGTGAACAGACCGTACGGGAAATGGCGGCTGGAGCAATTCGTCATTTTAAAACTGATTATGCAATTGCAGTAAGTGGAATTGCTGGCCCAGATGGTGGCACACCAGAAAAACCTGTAGGTACTGTATGGATCGCCGTTGCTACCAAGAGTGAAACAATCTCCAAATTATTTACTTTCAGCAATAAGCGAATTCAGAACATAGAGCGTTCTGCCACAGCAGCTTTGACCATGCTTTTCAATCTCTTGAAACAAGATTTGAATAAAGTGCACAAAAAGGCGTAGTTTTGCGGCATAACCGAAAATAAACACAGTGATATTATGGCACAATACGAATTATTGTTACCAAAAATGGGAGAGAGCGTTGCCGAAGCAACCATTATCAAATGGGCCAAGCAACCGGGAGACCAGATCCAACTGGATGATACCATTCTTGAAATCGCTACAGATAAAGTCGACTCTGAAGTACCTTCACCCGTAGCTGGCAAATTAGTAAAACAGCTCTTTGCCGCAGACGATGTGGTGCAGGTTGGTTCGGTTATTGCCATTATTGAAACGGAAGGTGCTCAAGATCAGGCTCCGATATTATCGGCAGCAGCTCCTGTCGTGGAAACACCAGCGCCAGCAATTCCAGGTACAGATTTGTTGCCAACTACAGTTCAGACGGATGATTTCAAAAATACCGATCGTTTTTATTCGCCGTTGGTTAAAAGTATTGCTACGCAAGAAAATGTAAGTATCGAAGAACTTGACCAGATTAAAGGTAGTGGCGCAGAAGGCCGTTTAACCAAAGATGATCTGCTCAACTATATCAACGAAAAGCGCCAGAGCAGCGCTGCAGTTCCACAGGTGGCGACAAATCAGTCGCAACCGCTCACTCAAAATCAACAGCCTACACCGCAACCTGCAAGTGCGGAGCCAGCACAGCCGAAATCGGTATCTGTATCTGGTGGCGATGAGATCATCGAAATGGACAGGATGCGTAAGCTGATTGCCGAGCACATGGTCATGAGCAAGCATACTTCGCCCCATGTCACATCATTTGTAGAAGCAGATGTGACCAATTTGGTAAAATGGCGGGATAAGGTTAAAAAGACATTTGAACAAAGGGAAAACGAGAAGATCACATTTACACCGATTTTTATAGAAGCCGTAAGCAAGGCCATTAAAGATTTCCCAATGATCAACGTAACTGTAAACGGAACGCAGATCATTAAAAAGCGTGATATCAATATTGGCATGGCAGCCGCTTTGCCAAGTGGAAACCTGATTGTACCGGTGATCAAAAATGCAGACCAGCTCAACTTGATCGGATTGACCAAGGCCGTAAATGATCTTGCTTCACGTGCGAGGGCGTCAAAGCTTAAGCCTGATGAGACCCAAAATGGTACTTTTACCTTAACAAATGTTGGTTCTTTTGGAAATGTAATGGGCACACCGATTATCAACCAGCCTCAAGTGGCAATCCTGGCAGTCGGGGCTATTAAAAAGAAGCCAGCAGTACTAGAGACCGAATTTGGCGATGTAATTGCCATTCGCCACATGATGTTCCTCTCGTTGTCCTACGACCATAGGGTAGTAGATGGTGCACTTGGCGGATCATTTGTCCGTCGGGTAGCAGATTACCTCGAAAACTGGGACATCAACAGAGAAATCAGTTCTTAAATAAAGTAAAAGCCCCGATTAATACCCGGGGCTTTTTACATTCAAAACAAAACAAAAAAAGTTATCAGTCGGCAGTTAATCAGTTAAACAATTAACCAGTTAAACAATTGATCAGTTAAACAATTAAACAGTTAAACAATTAAACAGTTAAACAATTAACCAGTTAAACAATTGATCAATTAACCAATTAACCATCAATTCGCCAATACGCCCTCTTCGGCTATGGCGGCGATATCTTGTTGGGTATAGATCAATTTGCCGGTCTGGGCAATAAATACATCTTTGTTTAACAGTAAATCCCTATTGTCGATCAGGTTTTTTAAGGTAACGCTACCGATTACGTATTTATAGTCATTGCGCGCAAAGCGCTCTGAAATATTTTCAATCTGCAATTTTTCAACTGTATATTCATGTGCATAGCGCAAATAGACTTCTATGCTCACTTTATCGGTATGGATAAGGCCGTTTTGCTGATTATATTTTTTATATTCATAACGGTAGTCATAACGTAGGGCTGCAATATCAGAAAGCACTGCAGCACCTGTTGGATGGCCACCAGCCCCTTTGCCAAAAAAGAACTGCTTGTCGGCAAATGCAGCTTGCACCGTTACGCCATTGTATTCATTTTCAACATTATAAAGAAAATCATCGGCCTTTACAAACTTAGGCAATACAAAGGTGATGATCTGTTTGGTGCTGATCTTGCGCGCGGTGGGTACCAATTTGATCTTGTAGTTCTTTTCCCTGGCATATTTGATGTCAGCATCCGAAATATTCTGTATTCCTACATTTAGGATACGGTCTGGCTTGATAAACAAACCATAGGCATGCGCGGTCGCAATGGTCAGCTTAAATTTCGGATCATATCCACCAACGTCCAAAATAGGATCAGTTTCTGCAAAGCCCAAATCTTGTGCTTGTTTCAGTGCCGTGTCGTAGGCCAAACCTTCATTAAAGATTTTGGATAGGATATAGTTTGATGAGCCATTAAAAATCCCACTGATCCCATGCAGCAATTCATTGTCGTAATATTCTTCCAGGTTTCTAATGATCGGAATACTGCCACAGACAGCGCCTTCATACAATAGGGAAGTGCCATTTTCTGCCTGCAGCCTCACCAGTTCTTCCAAATGGGTTGCAATCATTTTTTTATTGGCAGAAACAACATGTTTTCCGTTTCTCAAGGCGGTTTTGGCAATTTTAAAGGCAGCATCTGCATCATCGATCAATTCTACAATGGTATTGATTTCAGGATTGTTCAAGATTTCTTCATGATCTGTCGTGAACAAATGTCCATCCAGGCTTCTTTGTTTGCTTGGATTTTTTATGGCAATCTTTACGATCTCCAAATTAAGGTTTTGGCTTCTGATGATGTCGTGCAATCCTTGGCCAACTACACCAAATCCAAATAATCCAATTTTAAGTTTCTTGCTCATAATTAGGGGAGTCTGCTTTCTAAGTTAATAATTGAGAGACGGGTCTAGGCCGTTCTCAGTTTGATGATTTTTTTGTCCCTGCTCTCTTTCAAAAAATTGCCAATAATATTGGTCAGTTTATCGGTTTCGATTAAAAAACCGTCATGACCATAGGCACAATTGATGCTTTTGAGCTGCGCATGGGGGATATGGGTAGCTAAAAATTGTTGTTCAGCTATCGGAAAAAGGATATCGTTCTCGATACCGATCACGAGCGTATTTGATTTTACTTCGGTCAGGGCGTCAGTAATGCTTTTTCTGCCACGGCCTACATTATGGCTGTCCATTGCTTTGCTTAGGTACCAATAACTATAGGCATTAAACCTTTTGCACAATTTCTCGCCCTGATAGTTTTGGTAGGATGCGGCTCGGTATCCTGATGTCTTCTCATTGGCGCTCTCCAATTGGGTGTCGGCATAGGCCTGATAAGTCCGATAAGAAAGAAGGGCAATGCTCCTGGCAACTTTGAGGCCCTTAAGGCCTCCATCTGGCCTGTTGGCATAGAAAGTACGGTCCGCTGTGATGGCGATCCGTTGACTTTCGTTAAAAGCAATCCCCCATGGAGAATGGACAGCATTACTGGCAACGAGGATCAGGTTCTCAATCCCAATGGTTTTGGCCAACGACCATTCCAAGGCTTGTTGACCGCCTAAAGATCCACCAATTAATACCTTGATCTGGTCAATTTTTAAATGATCGGCCAATATCTGATGTACATTGGCCATGTCCCGGATCGTAAATTCTGGAAAAGAAAGGTAGTAGGGCTGCCCCGTCACCGGATTTGTGGTCAATGGGTTACTGGTACCGTAATGTGATCCCAAAATATTCGCACAAACAATAAAATGTTCTTCTGGATTGAACAAGGCGTTGCTTCCAAATAATCCTTTCCACCAATCGAGCACATCGGCATTGGCCGTTAAAGCGTGGCATGCCCAAATGACATTGTCTTTTTTGGGATTCAGCTTACCATAGGTATGATAGGCAATTTCTAGGTTCCGTAATTTTTTTCCGTTTTCTAGTTTAAAAATCTTAGGGTATTGATAGGTTGATAAAGACATGTTGTACAGTTGTGATCAAGCTAGATCATGAGTAATTAAAAATGTTGTGATGTGGCGTATCCCAGTGGGCTGGGACCTTCAAATTGAAAAGAAAAGCAATTGGAAGTTTTTAGGATCAGTGCATGCTACAGCAATGCATGGTTGCACAACAAAATTGATCTACTTGAATAGCGGTAAGGCTACTGGGTCTTGAGGTAATGGTCTGGCCAAAAGGCAAATTAGAATTGATTGTATTCATCTTCTTAATTTATATTTCCACACAGCACCATGCTGCCTGGTCAGGAATTGGCACCTTCTCCGCTCGGGAGGGTTGCCAGTGGGTCAAAGAGCCAGTCTCTCGCCACTTCTTTATAAATCAATAACTTTAGTATTGACTTTTATTTGAACTTGTTGCCAAATAATATTCCAAAGATAGAAAGAAAAAATATTTATTGCAAAATTTAATTTTGAATACATGCTAACTTATTGAAAACTAGATTAATATTTGATGACATTAAGCATCTCGAGATAACAAAACAAGTTCCCATTTATCTTACCTTTGCCAAATGTACGTTTTACTGGTCCTGATCGGCATTGCCGTCGCTATCGTTATCGTGTTAAACCTTCCCGTGTTTGGTAAATCTCCAAGAGGAGCCCGTTTGGAAAGGATCAAAAAATCGCCAAATTATAGGGATGGTTCCTTTCAAAATCAATCGCTCACACCAACACTACCTCCTGACTTAAGCTATTGGCAAGTACTTAAAAAAGTGATGAAAGGCAATCCAAACGGTTCGCCAAAAAGGGTGTTACCTCATGGAAAACAACATTTTGAACGTAGTGAAGATTTAAAAATTACATGGTTTGGCCATTCTTCCTACCTGATCCAGGTTGATGGAGCTAACATTCTAGTAGATCCGGTATTCAGCAAGCGGCCTTCTCCGTTCCAGTTCATCGGAACGGTGCAGTTTAAGGGAACTGATTTTATCCGACCACAACAGCTGCCACCGATTGATATCCTGTTGCTCACCCATGATCATTATGATCATCTGGATTATGGTTCTATTTTACAGCTCAAGGCAAAAACCAAACATTTTATTACTTCACTTGGCGTTGGCGAACATCTTGAGCACTGGGGCATTGGCAAAGAAAATATAAGCGAATTGAATTGGAAAGAAGAACTGACGATAGGTCAATTCAGATTAAAGGCATTGCCCGCAAGACATTTCTCTGGGCGAAAATTTAGGCGTAACCAAACTTTGTGGTCATCATTTATCTTATTCACTGAAAAACACAAATTATATCTTGGTGGAGATTCGGGCTATGATCATCATTTTAGGGAGATTGGTATGCAATATGGTCCTTTCGATCTGGCTATTCTGGAGTGCGGACAATATAACGACATGTGGCCGCTTATCCATTTGGCGCCTGAAGAAGTGATAACTGCCGCAATTGATCTGAAAGCCAAACATTTAATGCCGGTACACTGGGGAAAATATAAACTGGCACTTCACGATTGGGATGAACCCATCAGGCGACTAACGGCAGCGGCAGAAGCACAGCAGGTTTCCCTGATTACGCCCATGCTAGGAGAAACATTTAATTTCGACCAAAATCTACCACAGGCACCATGGTGGCTAATGGTGTGATCATCAATAGCGACTGGTCTAAATGTCAAACAAATACGGTACATTCGTGTTGTTAATTCATCAAATTAAAGCTAGAATTTATGAAAACAGACCTTGTTGAAATTTTTCAGACCATTAGGGCAAATCTTCAGCCATACACGGCAAATGGTTTTGTAAATCGCATCAATAGCGATACAGCCTATGACGTTTGGGGAACGAAGGAAATAGACATCAAAGATAAGACCCGCGACGTTGTTCGGTTTGCGAGCGTTGAAATTGCAACAGACCATGTTTTGTTCTGCTTAACTGCCATCCGCGAAGAACAGGAGCTGAAGAATGTCATCCACAAGGATCTTTTGTCATTGCTTGCGGATGATGTCTGTTTTCACCTCACCGAACTAGATGATCCATTGGTCGAGAAAATTGCCGATGCGTTGGTCGCAGGCTTTACACTGTTTAAACAAAAAGGGTGGGTTTAGACCTCAACTGGCAGCAGGATTTTCTATTGGCTGTCCATCAATTTAATCCATCAGCTACTTTTTTAACTGTCGATCATTATCAACTGGTCGATTGCGGAAAGGTTTTGGTCAACCTGGTTCCGATTTCCAATAGCTACAGTCCTGAACAACTTTTAAACCTGCAGGCTACCTACGCAGAAAATGGAAATTTATTGGTACAGCTGTGGGAGGATGTCTGGCTGACCAAAAGACCACAGGTTCTTGCCAGAATACGGTCATTCTTAGGACTGAACAGCAGTTTTCATGGTCGAAAGACAAGGGTTGCGCTAATTTGTCAAGCGGAAAGCTCAGCATTTATGGCCAATCACCACCTACAGGGATATGTTAAGGCTAAATATCATTATGGCCTCTTCGATCAGCATAAGTTGATTGCAGCTGCCAGCTTTAGTGGTCCCCGGCCAATGAAGAGCAAAGGCGAGCATTACCGCTCTGCAGAATTGGTGCGTTTTGCCTCTGTGGCAGGCATCACCATTGTAGGGGGATTGAGCAAATTGATCAGGCATTATATCAGCCAGGTCAAGGTTGATGATGTAATGACCTATGCCGATCGGGATTGGTCGCTGGGTAAGGGCTATGATCGGTTAAACTTTCATTATAGTGGTATGGTCAAGCCGCAAGCGCTTTACCTTGATTTAAATCAAATGATCAGGTATTTTCCCCATCGCTTACCACAGGAAATTCTAATGGCCCATAGCGCAAAAAATGACTTAAATTTGGATGACTTTCTTTTAAGGAAAGGTTTTGCAAAAATATTCAATACTGGTAATTTAAAATATCACCTCTATCAAATATGATCCATCCCTTGCTTATAATTTTAGGTGCGACTGCTGTTGGGAAGACCAGACTGGCGGTGGCACTTGCCGATGAAATGGATGGGGAAATCATAAGTGCAGACAGTAGGCAGATCTTTAGGGGGATGGATGTTGGAACAGGCAAAGACCTGAATGAATACGAATTAGATCATCGACAAATTCCATTTCACCTGATCAATATCCGCGATGCAGGCGAAAAATATCATGTAAATGCATTCAAGGAAGATTTCTACGATGCATTTTCCGAAATTACCAATCGAAATAAGCTGCCTATTTTATGTGGAGGCACTGGAATGTATATCCATAGCCTACTCCAGCACCACGAATTTACGGCTGTACCTGTAAATGAAACGTTGAGGACAGCCTTGCAGGTAAAGTCTAAACAACAGCTCCAGCAAATGTTGGTGGGCTATCCTGAAAAGTTACGCGCAAATGCCGACTTTTCTTCCACAAAACGATTGATCAGGGCCATAGAAATTGCTACATATCTGAATAAACACGAACTGGAACAAAAAACTTGGCCAGAATTTCACCCATTGGTTATTGGCCTACATACCGAAGTAGAGGTAAGACGAAGTCGAATTCTGGCACGTTTGGCATATCGATTAGACCATGGCCTGATCGAGGAGGTGGAAGGACTGATAAAGCATGGTGTAAGTGCTTCCGCATTGAGCTTTTATGGCCTGGAATATAAATTTGTTGTTTCCTACCTAGCCGGAGAACTGACAAAAGCGGCACTTAAAGAAAAATTGGGCATAGCCATCTGCCAATTTGCCAAGCGCCAACAAACTTTTTTTAGAAAAATGGAAAAAGACGGCGTTAAAATCAACTGGATTGCTGCTGACCAAGATTTTAGTCAAGCAAAAGATAAAGCATTGGAACTGGTGAAGGCTAATTTGATGAAATAGTTGCATCTTCGTGCCATGGATAAAAAGGTGCGCCCAATCATTAAGTGGACTGGCGGAAAGTATAGGGAGTTTGCGCTGTTTGCAGGAATGATTCCAAAATTTGAACGTTACATTGAGCCATTTTTTGGTGGTGGGGGTGTGTTTTTTGCACTACAGCCCAATGTACCATCTTTTTTGAACGATAAAAGCACTGATCTGATCAATTTCTATCAGCAAATTAACCAGCCAGCACTGCACCAGGCCTTGCTTAAGTATGCGAATGCTTGGGACGAATTATCCCAAATGTGCTTGGACGTTTGGGAAAACCTCCAGTTTGTTTATATCGATTTCATTGCTGATCAGGTCAGGGTGGAAGAACTGCAAGAGAAAATGTCCAAAGAACTAAAAGCGACATTGAAAGAATTACCTTTTATTAGAGATGTTGATCTCATCTGCGACGAGGAAGAATTTGGCAATAGGTTGTTTTTTAGTGCGATGGATAAGGCCAGGCGCATTCAGGTAATCTGTAAGAAGGAGGCCCGTAATTTTAATCCACATGAAATATATGCACATTTCGAGACTGGACTTAAAAGTGGGTTTTACCTCTATTTCAGGTCGATCCTAAATGAAAATTTTATTGGACAGATCAAACTTGAAAAGGCCCAGGCGGCAGCAAACTGGTATTTCGTACGGGAATTCTGTTATGGTTCCATGTTCAGGTTCAATGCAAAGGGCGAATTCAATATTCCTTATGGTGGGATTACTTATAATAAAAAGAATTTCAGGCAAAAGGTGGATTACATTTTTTCACCGAAAATCAGGCAGATTTTTCAGGCTTCGACCATCAGTAACCTTGATTTTGAAGTGTTCCTGAAAAACCTTGATCTGTCTCAAAGGGATTTTATTTTTTTAGATCCGCCCTATGATAGTGAGTTTTCAGAATATGACCAGAGCGCATTTACGCAGGCAGACCAGCGTAGGTTGGCTGGGGTCTTATTGCATATAAAAGCCAAATGGATGGTTGTTATTAAGGACACAGCTTTTATCCGTGAAATCTATTCCCATCCATCGCTGAAGATCAGCTTTTTTTATAAAAATTACACCTATAATGTGCGCGGCCGGAATGATCGAAAGGTCCAGCATCTGATCATTACCAATTATTAGAGGATGTAGCTTTCAACTATCAAAATAGGCCAAATACTGCACACCATTGCCGTAATGACACTTTTACACCCGGCATAAAATTTTCGGCCACATCTGCCTAAATGTTAATATGTTATAAACTTCTCGATTTTTCGTTTTCCCTTGTGGCATGCAATTTGTTTAAATTTGGATAGCTAGGCAATGATGTCTGGTTAAACAAAAAAAACTTAACCAATAGTATTTTAAAAAAATGAAAAAAACTACAAAAATTTTAGCTTCTGCAGTAGCTGCAATCGCTATCTTCTTTTCAGTTAATGCAAATGCGCAAGATACGCGCAAATTTGGAATTGGCCTTAATGCTGGTTTCCCAACAAATGATGGCTATAGTTTTGCAATTGGTGGTGATTTACGTTATCAATTTGATGTATCAAAACAATTATCTATTCCTATCACAGCAGGTTTTACCAGCATTCAAGGTGAAGATGTAACCATTGGTACCACTACAATTAGCTATAGGTACAATTACGTGCCAGTAAAAGCTGGTTTAAAGTATTTCTTTAACGATAGCGGTGCTGGTGTGTATGGCCTAGCTGAAGCTGGTGCTGCATTTGGTACTGACTCAGGTGCAGGTACCGAGTTTGTATTTTCTCCTGCAATTGGTTATGCCTGGAGCAATGGATTAGATCTAGCTGCCAAATATGAAGGTATCCCAGCAAATGGTGGTACATTAGGCTATGTTGGTATCCGTTTGGCTTACGGATTTAAATTGTAAGCAATTTAACTATTAATAGGCCCCGGTCATATTTTGATCGGGGTTTTTTATTTTTAGGCCGACCGATAATTATTAAAATATAGCCAAAACCATTTGAATGTTTGCTTCGTTAATAGGAGACAATTAAATATCCATTAAAATTTAAACTATGAAAACGATGACTACATTACGTATGGTTGCTCTGACAGCAGGCTTACTTTTAACACATGCGCTGGTTAAGGCGCAGGATACCATGAGCAGTGGGCTCAAACTTAAATTCGGTGTTGGCGCGAGTGGAGCTATTCTTGATGGAAACTCTCCTTTTAGCTATGGAATTGGTGCAGACGTGCGTGCGCAATTATGGCTGGCCAAATCTGTTGCCGTTACAGCCTCTGGAGGTTACACACGCCTTGTGGCTAGAGACAACAGCACTGTGCCTGCCTATTCATTTATTCC
The DNA here is from genome assembly GCA_031119475.1 of Pedobacter sp. Lineage (GTDB taxonomy): Bacteria > Bacteroidota > Bacteroidia > Sphingobacteriales > Sphingobacteriaceae > Pedobacter. The sequence goes on from JAVHXV010000001.1 coordinate 586,224, forward strand.
GGCAGTAGGAGGAGTAAAGGTATTTCCGATCAAAGGTATGTTCCTTCAAGGCTTCTTAGGTGCTGGATTTGCCATCAAAGATGCTCAGAAAACATCTTTTATTTTTGGAGGAGGCACAGGATATGAATGGGATAACGGATTGGAATTGGGCGTCAGGTATGAAGGCAATCAGCAGGATTCGGCTTCCCCAACCTATCAAAACATCATTAGCCAATATGCACTGCGTTTGGGTTATAATTTCTAATTATAATTAAAATCTAATAATATGGAAAGCCTTCGATTTTTCGGGGGCTTTTTTTGTTAATTTAAAATTATAAATGCTAATTTGAGCAAAAAACAAAATATCTGTAAAATAAGTAAACATCATAGAGGTTGATCAAAATAAGCACCATGAAAAAATACTTTGCAATTCTTCCACTTATACTTTTAATGGCCTGTAGTGGCAATACCAACAAGGTTGTAGATCCTAAAGACTCGGTCGCTAAAACAGAAAACACGTCAACTGTTGTTCAGCCCACATTTAAGGACCAGAAAGTGGCAGCAATCTACGCAAACTATCTCCAGCTTAAAGATGCCTTGGTTGCGACGAAAGACGCTGAAGCAAAGGCGGCCGCAAAGGAGTTGATCCCTGAGTTAAAAAGTTATACTGGCTGTGAAAATACGGCCATCATTGCAGAGCAGATCTCAAATGCTAAGGACATTGTTGCGCAACGGAAAGAATTTACTGCTTTGAGCAAAGATATTATCGCACTATTTAAAAATGCCGATCTTACCAGCGGAACGGTGTATGTACAACATTGCCCAATGGCCAATAATGGCGATGGTGGGGATTGGTTGGCTTCTGAAAAGAAAATCCAAAATCCTTATTATGGTAAGGATATGTTGGAGTGTGGTGCAGTCGTTGCAGAAATTAAGGCAAAATAATTCCCGTTTGTTTCCTACAACGAAATTTAACAACAAATTAACAGCATTGTTAGGTTAAAACGCCATTTTTTCAAAGAGATTAACTATTTTTGTTATTTATAAAACTATAAGCATATATGTCAGCTATTGCGGAAATTAAGATTGACGGTAAAACATACGAATTCCCGGTCATCACCGGAACAGAAGGTGAGAAGGCCATCGATATTTCAAAATTAAGGGACCTTACCGGTCACATCACGTTAGATTTAGGCTACAAGAATACAGGCTCTACCAAAAGTGCCATTACTTTTTTAGACGGTGAATTGGGGGTTTTAAAATACCGTGGCTATCCGATTGAGCAACTTGCCGAAAAATCGACCTTTCTTGAAGTGGCCTATTTGTTGATCTATGGTGTGTTGCCTAAAAAGCAGGAGCTAGATGATTTTCAGACAGTTATCAGCAGGCATACACTCATCCATGAAGACATGAAGAAATTTTTAGATGGCTATCCATCTAAATCGCATCCGATGGCACAAGTTGCTTCATTGGTCTGCTCGCTGTCTACTTTTTACCCAGAGTCGTTGAACGCCAATTCTTCAAAGGAAGAAATGAACCTGACCATGATCAAGTTATTGGCTAAATTTCCGACCATAGTTTCTTTTATCTACAAAAAATCGTTAGGTCACCCACTGATCTATCCAAAAAATAAATACGACTACGTAACCAATTTCATGCACATGATCTTTGGGCAGCGTACTGAAGAAGTAGAAATCGATCCAGTTGTGGTCAGTGCGATGAACACTTTGCTGATCTTGCATGCCGATCACGAGCAGAATTGCTCTGCATCTACGGTGAGGATGGTAGGTTCTTCTGATTGTAACCTTTATGCTTCCGTGTCTGCCGGAATTTCAGCCCTGTGGGGACCATTGCATGGCGGTGCCAACCAAGCGGTAATCGAAATGTTGGAACTGATCAAAGAAGATGGGGGAGATACCGAGAAATGGATCAATAAGGCCAAAGACAAGAACGATCCTTTCCGTATGATGGGATTTGGTCACCGTGTCTATAAAAATTTCGACCCAAGGGCTAAAATCATCAAGAAAGCTTGTGATGACATCCTTGAAAAACTGGGGATCAACGACCCTGTACTTGAGATTGCAAAAAAATTAGAAGAAGCCGCATTGAGCGATTCGTATTTCATCGATCGTAAACTCTACCCGAATGTTGATTTCTACTCAGGCATCATCTATCGCGCGCTGGGCTTCCCAACCGATATGTTTACGGTTCTATTTGCTTTAGGCCGCTTACCAGGATGGATTGCACAATGGAAAGAAATGCACGAAAACAAAGAGCCGATCGGAAGGCCTCGCCAAATCTATGTAGGCGACGTAGATATGGATTTTGTGCCCATTGAAAAGAGATAATTTAAGAACCTCGCAGGTTCTTGAGAACCTACGAGGTTCCTAACAAAATAGGCCGGTAACATTTCTACCGGCCTTTTTTTATCTTGTTTTCCCACCCTAAACAACTAACCAACCAAACAACTAATCATCCTTCCTACGTTGCCACATAAAATATAATGTTGGTCATGATCATTTCGGCAATCTTAAGCGTAATCCAGTACAACATAATGATCCACATCATCCGCCAAATGGTCGTAGATGTTTTTCGCTGATAGAATATTTTCAGGCTTTTAAAGAGATACCAACAAACCCAGACAATCAAGGCAAGTTCAATAAATACCTCAAAAAAGGTATCGGCAAACAACAGTCTTTTAATCGGCTGAACAAATGACGAAACCAAAAAGAAAGCTGTCATCCCATGGATGGTAAAAATGAGGTGGTCAAGATATTTGATGTGGTTTTTCCTAAAGTTGACCATGATGAACAGTGCCATTAGCGGCATGAACAGGAAATATTGTTTTGGCCGATTGTGTTCCAGTTGTTCTTGTATAAGGTCAGATTTTTCATCGATACCAATCCGCCTCTTGGCTAAAAAGCGCTCGATCAGGTTATCTTTAGCACTATCTGGCAGCTGATGTTGGCGCTGTAAATAGGCACTATAAGTGCTATCGTTTCGCTCAGTATGGATTTTTTCAAAGCGGGCAATCATCTTCGCCACCGAATCAGATGGCTTGGTTCGGTAATTGGCCCTGAGTTCGCTGAGTACACTATCCTGCTGCTTGAACCCCATATCGCTGAATACCGATCTGCTCAGTGCTTCTTTCGTTGCGTTTTTGGTAAGCTCGGCAATTTTGTTCCCCTGTAGTCCCGCCTCTGCCAGGGGCTTATCCAGGCTATCCAGCTGTTGTAGTTGTGTTCTTCGCTTGCTGACTGTTTCTACAGCTGTTTTTTCTTCTTCTTTTTCGTGTTTCTTAGGTACATATACTACTAAAAAATAGACGATCGAAACAAAAATATACATGCTGATCGGATTGATATATCGCGCCCGTTTACCGGCAAGATAATCCAAGGTTACCTTTCCAGGTTGGCTGACCAATGGCTTTAGCGTCTGGAAGAACTTATTGTCAAAATGGAAATAATGCGCCACACTATGGCTTACAAATTGCCAGAAATTCTCATCAAGTTCGAGGTTGGGCTGCCCACAGCGACTGCAATAGTGCTCTTGTACATGGAATCCGCAATTAAGGCAGTTGTGTTCTTTTCTATATTTACCAGACATGAGCGCAAATTAACATTGGAATAATTCTTTTAAGCCAAGGCGAAACTGAAGGCGATAATAACGAGAAAACCCAAAATCAGTACGAAGTTATAGCAAATGAAGAGGAAAAATAGCTTCAATAAGGTAATCCACCTTGAACTCCCATAAAATGTCCTGAGCGATCTATAGATGTACCAGATCATGTAGATCATATAGATTAAGATCAGCCATTCGCTAATATTGTATACCAATCCGAATAGCCATTTCAGCAGCGCAATAAGCACAAATGCCAAAAATAGGGCCGCGTGTACATGGAAGGAATAGATCAGGTGTTCATAATAATACCGTTTCTTTCTGATGTAGACCAGTTTGAGGATCAGTGCAAAGATCGGCAGGATCAGGAACATCATCTTTGGTACATTGTGCGAAAGGTCTTCAATGAACTTTTGTTTCGGGTTAGGATATTTGTTTAACTCAATGCTCCGTTTGGCATAGTAATGTTTTAGGAAACCATCTCTTTTGGCTTTTGGCAGCGCGGCCTGCGATTTTTCATATTGGGCCACTGTTGTATCTGTTGGTGCCCAATTTCCGCCAAATTTGTTGTTGCTGCCTACATTCCAACCTTTGGAATAATTCACATCACCTTTGCCTCCCTTTTTGATGTCTTTTTTAATGCCTTCTATAATTTCTGCCCGATCTGAACTATCGAGCGGCACATATTTCAGCCCTTCCTTCAGGCTAGCGTCCAATTCCTTTACTTTTTCTGCCACTAAGCTATCTTGCTGCGCTTGTGTCAGTACTGCTGGTTGGACTGTTTTATTTGGATTATTGGCGGGATGTTGTTCTGCACCGCCACTTAGCACCACCAAGAAAAATACAATGCTGATAAAAATGTACAAGCGGATGGGATGGATGTATTTCACCCTTTTCCCAGCAACATAAGCCTGGGTCAATTTTCCGGGCTTAAACAACAAGGGTTTTATGGTGGCAAAAAACTTGTGCTCAAAATGAAAATAATCCGCAACTGCGTGGCTCACCATGTGGAAGGCATTTTCTTTGAGCTCGATATTTTCTTGGCCACATTGCGGACAAAAATGATCTTCGACCAAATGGCCACAGTTCAGGCAGTCTTTTTCTTTTCTTATTTTGAAGGATGACATGGCAATTCGCTAATGCAAATTAGTTAATAATTAATGGGCGATGGCATCAATTGCCTCGGCTTCGGCCTTGGTATGCTTATGCTTAAAGAAAACCATAAACAATACCGTAATGGCAAGGGCATAAATGGTAAATGCGATCCAGATGTGATGCCAGTCTTTTACATCCAAAGCCCTACTCAATGCGCCACTTGTTGAAACGGTGATGCCTTTATCGCCCAAAAATTTGAGCAGGTGTTCGTTGGTAGGAGCCGATCCCACATGTGTGGCAAGCGATTGGATATCAATGTAAGCCTTTGTAAAATATTGCTGGATCATCCATCCTGAAATGACGCTGCCCAAAACCGCACCCACGCCATTGGTCATCATCATAAAAAGGCCTTGTGCCGAAGACCTGGTCTTTGCAGTGGTCGATGTTTCGACAAATAACGAGCCTGAAATATTGAAGAAATCAAAGGCCATTCCGTAAACGATACACGATAAGATGATCATCCATAAGCTGCCGGCCGGATCGCCATAGGCAAAAAGGCCAAAACGGAAAACCCACGCCAACATGGCGATCACCATCACGTTCTTGATCCCAAATCTTTTCAGGAAGAAAGGAATGGCGAGGATAAACAACGTTTCCGAAACCTGGGAAATCGACATGATAATGGTCGAATACTTGATGACGAAAGAATCGGCATAGGTTGGGAATAGCTTAAACTCATCTAAAAATACATCGCCATAGGCATTCGTAAGCTGCAATGCTCCTCCCAAAAACATAGAAAAGATAAAAAACAATGCCATTTTATAATTTCCAAACAGCTTGAATGCATCCAGTCCGAACTTTTGGATAAATGAAGACTTTTCGTCCATCAACTTAGATGGCAGACATTTTGGTAAGGTAAAAGAATAAAGCCCGAGTGCGAGGGCACCTGCGCCCGCAATATAAAACTGATTGGCGCTCGCTTTGCTACCTGTGAGGTTGGTCATCCACATGGCGGCAATAAAACCTACTGTTCCCCAGACCCTGATTGGTGGAAAATCTTTGACCACGTCCAATCCGCCAGATTTCAATGTGGTATAAGAAATGGAATTGCTGAGCGAAATGGTCGGCATGTAAAAGCACATCGCCAAAAAAATGACCCAAAAGAATTGATTGGGGGTTTCTACCTGCGGAATATAAAATAGGGTTGCGGCATAGAGGATATGAAGCAGGGCATATAACCGTTCCGCATTGATGTATTTGTCGGCGATGATCCCCGTAATGGTCGGCATAAACAATGAGGCAAAACCCATGGTGGCAAAAATGAGCCCAAACTGTGCGCCATCCCATTGCTTGGTGCCGAACCAATAGTTCGCAATCGTAATCAACCACGCGCCCCATACAAAAAACTGCATGAAACTAACGATGGTCAATCTAAATTTGATATTCATATCGTTTATTTTGTTTGTTTAGTTAAAGCAACCGTAAGATAGAACTAATTTGAAAAATAAACTAGGCAGGCGATAAAAATGTGGAAATATTCTAATTAGCTAATTAGCAGATTAGTCAATTAGGTAGTTACAATCAACTAATTGACACATCATCAAATTAACTACGCTTAGAAATCTCGTCCCTGATCCGTGCAGCTTTTTCATAAGCTTCTTCAGCGATGGCCTCTTCCAGTTTCTGCTGTAGTTCTTCAAGGCTGAGCGATTGATACCCTGATACAGGGATGGAAGTCGGCATATCTTCAGAACTGTGTTCTTTGGTAATCGATTCCATGTTCTCTAAAAAAAGAAAATCATTGCCTTCGATCACAATTCCCGCAGAGGAAAGGATGAATTCGTAGGTGTAGATGGTGGCACTGAAGCGCACTGCCAAGGCGATGGCATCGGAGGTTCTAGCATCAATTTCCTGGGTAGTATTGCCATCACTGCAGATCAATTTGGCAAAGAAAACACCATCAACCAGGTTGTAAATGATAATTTCGGTTACCGCAATGTGATAGGCTTCGGCAAAAGATTTGAAAAGGTCGTGGGTCAATGGCCGTGTAGGGGTCATTTTTTCGATTTCGATCGCAATGGCCTGTGCCTCGAATGCCCCGATAATGATCGGTAAGCGCCTCCGGCCATTTACCTCGCCCAATACCAAAGCATAGGCACCCGATTGGGTCTGGCTGTAGGAGAGTCCTACGATATCAAGTTTTACCTTCTTCATAAGTGTATAACCAAAAGCAAACCCAGTAGGTTTTAAAAAGCTACTGGGCTTGATTCTGATTTTATGCCTGGTGCGCTTTAAGTGCAGCAATAATTTGGGGAACTACTTCGAAAGCATCGCCCACAATGCCATAATCGGCCACTTTAAAGAATGGCGCTTCAGGATCTTTATTGATCACCACAATCACCTTGGATGAACTTACGCCTGCCAAGTGCTGGATGGCGCCAGAAATGCCAATGGCAATGTATAGATTTGGACTGATGGCGATACCGGTCTGTCCGACATGTTCCGAATGCGGTCTCCAATCTGCATCAGAAACAGGTTTTGAACATGCGGTAGCTGCACCAAGTAAGGATGCCAATTCTTCTATCATGCCCCAGTTTTCGGGACCTTTCAGCCCTCTACCTCCAGAAACGACCAGTTCGGCATCTGGAAGAGATACTTTATTGGTGGCACGTACAATTTCTTTAACGATGGTAGCCAAATCAGTCTGTTTAACCGCTGGACTGAAATTCTCGATGGTGATATCCGTAGGGTTTTCCTTTACGCCAAAGGCATTTGGGTTTAGGGCAATTACCTTATTAGCTGAAGTCAGGGAGGTAATGGCAAATGCCTTACCAGAAAATGCAGTTTTCTTTACGGAAAAGCTACCGTCGGTCGAAGGCAGCTCAACTGCACCATCTACCAATCCTGCTTTAAGCTTTACTGCAATTCGAGGCGCTAATCCTTTGCCTGAAAAGGAGTTGGATAAGACAACCACATTGGCATTTTCTTTGGCCGCGGCTTCTGCAATCACTGATGCGTAAGCTTGGTTAACAAAATCCTTCAATTGATCGGCATTGACCTGAAGTACTTTTGAAGCACCGTATTTTCCCAGTTCTTTAAGCTCATTGTCGGCTACATTGCCGATTGAAACTGCGGTTAGGTTGGTATGCTGTTGATCGGCAATGGCCCTGGCATAAGCTACTGCTTCAAAAACAGACTTTTTAAATTTACCATCGGCGTGTTCTACGTAGACTAATACTGACATATATTTTGTACTGATCCCCAATGGGGAGGGTTTAAATTAAATTAGGGCATAGTGCATAGCGCTTGGCGCTAAGCGCCATGTTAAATGACTTTGGCTTCTGTATGCAATAGATTAACAAGTTCAGCTGCGTTTTCTGCTGGAATCAACTTCACTGCACTGCGAGGGGCAGGGGTCTCAAATTTGGTAATTTTGCCCAATTCCTCAACAGCTACAGCTTCTACTACGCTGAGCGGTTTGGTCCTAGCCGACATGATCCCCCTCATATTCGGGATTTTTGGCTCTGCGGTTCCTTCTGCGCAACTGGCCACAAATTTTCCATTAACGGTCAGAACTTCTTTTCCACCTTCAATTTCTCTTTCGATTGTGGTTGTGCTGCCGTCGACAGCTAGCTTCTTGATGATGGAAATAGATGGGATATCCAGAAATTCACCAATCATTGCTGCTACCTGCGAGCCATTGTAATCAATCGACTCCCTGCCGCACAAAATCATATCAAATTCATTGGCTTTTGCATATTCGGCAATCTGGAATGCAGTAAAATAAGCATCCCTTGGCGCTGCATTGATCCTTACCGCGTCATCTGCACCAATGGCCAGCGCTTTTCTAATGGTCGGCTCAGTGGCCGCTTCGCCCACATTGATGGCTGTTACTGTTCCCTTACCACCTTCACAAAGCTCAATAGCCCGAGCCAGCGCAATCTCATCATACGGATTAACAATGTACTGCACACCTGAAGTATTGAATTGTGTATTATCGTTGGTAAAAGTTATTTTTGTCGTTGTGTCTGGCACATTACTGATACAAACTAATATTTTCATTGTTTAAATATTGATTTTAAGGTAATGGGACCAATTTTAGCGATTTTGGAAATGCAATGAATTGGTTCCTAAATTGTCATCGTGCAAATCTAATTAAAAAAGCAGGGAATTAAAATGCAAAACACGCGATTAGCAAAGTTATTGGAATTTTTAGGCAGTGAACCAAATGACCCATTCATCCTCTATGCATTGGCTACAGAATATAATTCATTAAATGACCACGAAAATGCATTTTCCTATTACCTGAAATTGGTCAATGAACACCCAGATTATGTAGGAACGTACTATCATTTGGGAAAATTATATGAGCAGGTCGGGCAAAAGGATCGGGGCATCGAAATCTATCAACAGGGAATGGCTGCCGCAAGGGCAAAACGCGATATGCATGCCCTCTCTGAACTGCAGGGCGCCTACAATAGTGCTGCAGGATTGGATTTTGAAGACGATTGATAGGATAGAGCAAAGCGTAAGGAGTCAAGAGCAAAGAGTATAGCGCAAGAATATCAATGAAGAATTGTCATCCTGAGCGAAGCGAGGGAACTCTGAAAGAATAAAGACATTAGATTAAATATAAAAGACATTAGACAAAAGATATTAGATAAAAGACATTAGACAAAAGATATTAGATAAAAGATAATAAGCCAAATATAGACTATGGGTTTGGACTCTTGGACTTCTGGACTGAGATGGGTTGGACTCTTGGACTTCTGGACTGATTACACAATATGCAAAAACGTCAACTGCTTTTCCTTAAACATGTGGTTTTTTTTACGTTTACTGCTTTTGGCGGTGCGCAGGCACATATTGCGCTGTTGTTGAGGTATTTTGTAAAACATACGCCATTTGTAACCGAGGAAGAACTTTTGGAACTGAATGCCCTGGCACAGGTGCTACCCGGTCCGGCATCTACACAGACTCTTGTAGGCATCGGCTATAAAGTAGGTGGGCTCAGGTTGGCCATCGTCACTTTTTTGATCTGGATCTTGCCTTCTGCAGCGCTCATGACCTTTGCTGCCATCAGTTATGCGCTGTTGGATTCGAAACAGCGTTTTTTGGAAGTGCTCAAATTTATCCATCCCATTGCACTTGGCATTGTGGCCTATGGAGCCTTTAACCTTTCCCGCAAGGTCTTGAAAAATGACCTCACCATCTTTTTGGCCTTCGCCGCAGTAATTGCTACACTCGTGCTGAAGCAGGCCTATGTTTTTCCGATCGCTATTTTGGTGGGAGGGATGATCACTTCTGCCATTGGTACGCCAACAGAGGAAACTCAGATCAGGGTAAGGCTTTTTGCCAATATCAATCCAAAGAAGATGATCTACTTTATTGGCATCCTGCTGATCATGGCCGTACTCGGGGCCATCATTAACCGTACCTCTCCCTTTAGTTTGCCTATCCGGTTGTTCGAAAACTTTTACCGCAATGGTATTTTTGTGTTTGGCGGCGGTCAGGTTCTGGTGCCGCTCATGTTTACGGAATTTGTACAGGCCAAACAATACTTATTGCAGGGCGACTTCATCTCAGGTTATGCCCTGCAACAAGTGTTGCCAGGGCCCACTTTTTCTTTTTGTAGCTATCTGGGTACCCTGAGCATGAAACATGGCAATTATGGTATTTCGGGACAGGTTTTGGGCGGGCTGCTCGGCGTGTTGGGCATTAACCTGCCGGGATTGATTCTGGTACTGTTTATTGTACCATTTTGGGACGACCTGAAAAAGATCACCAGGATCAAGCATTCGCTAACTGGCATCAATGCTGTTGGCGTAGGATTTATCATTGCTGCCTTCATTTTGTTGGTCAAGCCGATCGGGATCAGCCTGTTGCCCATCACATTGATCGTAGCCACATTCCTGACCTTGAACTTCACCAAGATCAGTCCGCCGTTCATCATCATTGCAGGAATTATTTTAGGTTATTTCATCTGATTGCAATATCCTGTCTTTTGATGGAACAGCATTGAATCTGGCCGATACATGTGGGCATGACGCGGACTTAAGGTGGACTCTGAAAAGATTGATGTTTGTTTAAAGCCCAAAGATTGGCTTAGATTGAGGCCATCGATCGATGACTGATCGAATATACAAAATTAGTTTACAGTTTACTAGTTTATCCCAAAGGCTCCGCAAGGGTTCCCCTGCGGGGCATCTCACGTCTGATATCTCAAATCTCACTAAAAAGGAGGTTCATCATCTACAAAGTCATCCATTTTTGATGGACGGATAATGATGTTGCCCTGCGATTGGGCCGGGGCTTGGAACGAATCAAATGAACTGGAAGGCAGCATGGCCGAATCGCCTCCTCCCAACATGTTGTTGCTGAAATTATCTTCCAGGTCGGCAAACTTAACGTACTTACCGATAAAGCGGAGCGGCACGATCCCAGTTTCACCATTCCTGTGCTTGGCGATAATCACTTCGCCTACACCTGCCAACGAACGGCCTTGCTCATCTTCGGTAAGGCCATAATATTCTGGGCGATAAAGGAACAGCACCATATCGGCATCCTGCTCAATAGATCCAGATTCACGAAGATCGGATAGGAGTGGACGTTTTCCATTTGGTCCGGGCCTGTTTTCAACCGCACGGCTCAACTGAGAGAGGGCCAAAACCGGCACATCCAGTTCTTTGGCCACAGATTTTAAAGCCCTTGAAATACTGCCGATTTCCTGTTCACGGTTACCGCCACCACCTTGTCCTTCGCCTTTGCCATGCATCAACTGTAGGTAATCGATAATGACCATTTGGATGTCGTACTGCGATTTTAGCCTTCTACATTTGGCCCTAAATTCAAAAATATTGAGGGCTGGCGTATCATCAATAAGCAGTGGGGCTTCTGTCAGCGTGCCAATTTTACTGTGGAGCTGCTGCCATTCCCATTCGGCCAAATTGCCCTTCCTGATTTTTTCCTGCTCAATTTCGGTCTCTCCGGAAATCAGACGATTGACCAGCTGTACGCTCGACATCTCCAAAGAAAATACCACAACCGGTTTTTTGAAATCTACAGAGGCATTTCTGGCACAGCTCAATACGAAGGCGGTTTTACCCATCGCCGGACGGGCAGCAATGATCACGAGGTCGGACTTCTGCCATCCACCGGTAATCCTGTCCAGATCGGTAAAGCCAGATGGAACGCCAGTTAATCCATCTGTTTTTGTCCGGAGTTCTTCCAAGGTAGCGAGCGACTGTTTGATGATCTCGTCCATCTTTTGGGTGTCCCTGCGCAGGTTGTTCTGTGCAATGTCGAACAGGTTTTTCTCGGCATGGTCCAAAAGGTCGAAAATATCGGTGGTGTCTTCGTAGGCGTTAGTGATAATTTCTGTAGATATCCTGATCAGTTCCCGTTGGATATATTTTTGGGAAATAATCCGTGCATGGTATTCGATGTTTGCGGCAGAGGCCACACGATTGGTCAGGTTGGTGATGTAATAAGCGCCCCCAACCATTTCAAGCGTACCCTGCGTCCGCATTTCTGAGGTGACCGTTAAGATATCAACAGGTTTTGATTTTTGAAAAAGCTGTTGTATGGCCTCAAAAATCTTCTTGTGTGCCTCTTGATAAAAAACTTCTGGTTTAAGGATATCGATTACGGTAGACAAGGCATCTTTTTCGAGCATCAATGCACCAAGTACAGCCTCTTCCAGATCGGTGGCCTGCGGCGGAATTTTGCCCATGGTATTCAATGAGGTGGCCAACCTGGCCTTTCTTGCCGAAGTTGTAAATTTCCCTTGCCCTTGAGCGTCGTTATCCGTAATCATACCTCAAAATTAGGCAAAAGAAAATGCCTAATACGAATCCTTTTTTAAACACGCTGTGGACGAATGAATTGCATTTCCAATTGTTTTAACAACTTTTAAATACTTGTGCACAATTTTGGTGTGGATAAAGTTGAAAACATAGCGCATAGGGCAGTACGTTCAGTAGACACCATGTGCGAAGCTAAAATTTTACTATTTTTGTGGCATGGATAAATTTAGGCGACCACAGCGTCCGAAAGAAAACAATGAATTTATTTTTGGGATCAGGGCAGTTATCGAGGCCATCAAGGCAGGAAGGGATATCGAGACCATTTATCTGCAGCGTGGCCTATCTGGCGATCTGTTTACTGAACTGAAAGGCCTGTTGCACGGAACGCTGATCCCATTGAGCGTGGTTCCTATCGAAAAACTCAATCGGATGTCGCAAAAAAACCATCAGGGAGTTATTGCGGTAATCTCTCCGATTACCTATCAACAGATTGAAGACATTATTCCCGCGATTTTTGAAAGGGGAGAAACACCACTGATTTTAGTGCTCGATAGCGTAACGGATGTGCGGAACATGGGTGCAATTGCCCGTACGGCCGCGTGTGTAGGCGTACATGCCATTGTAGTGCCCTTAAAAAATGCAGCGCAGATCAATGCAGATGCCATTAAAACATCGGCTGGGGCACTCTTCAGCATTCCGATCTGTAGACATGCCAATCTGCACAAAACCTGTCTATTCTTACAAGATAGTGGACTTCAGCTAGTAGCCTGTACCGAAAAAACAAACGATCTGCTCTATCAACCAGATTATACCTTGCCAACTGCGATCATCATGGGTTCCGAAGATGAAGGCATTTCCAATGAATTGCTCCGTGTAGCCAATCACCTGGCCAAAATTCCAATGGCCGGAAAAATCGAATCGCTAAATGTTTCTGTTGCTGCAGGAGTGATCTTGTATGAAGCGGTGAGGCAGCGCACTTCGCTAGGCGCTTAGCGCTAAGCGTCAGATAAACTTGTTTCCAAACTTCACCTTAACATCGGCCACTATATTTTTTACGTTCTGTTCTTCTGAACGTGGACAGATCAATAGGGTATTGTTTGATTCGACCACGATATAGTTGTGCAGGCTTTGCAGGATGACCAATTTCTTGCTGGGCACATTAACCATGCAATTGGAAGAATCGAACATCATCACATGGTCTGCCGGAATGACCGCATTGCCAACATAGTCTTTTTCGGCCATTTCATAAATAGAGGCCCAGGTTCCCAAGTCAGACCAGCCAAAATCTGCCGGTAGTACATATACATTTTCAGCCTTTTCCATGATCCCAAAATCAATAGAGATATTGGTGCATTGGAGATAGGCATTGGCGATAAATTCAATTTCGTTCTGGGTATTGTAGAAGGCATTTCCCTGACTAAAGATTTCGTGCATATCGGGCAAGTGCTTTTCGAAGGCCTGGTTAATGGCTTTTACCGACCAGATAAAGATACCGGCATTCCATAAGAAATCCCCGCTTTGCAGAAACGATTGTGCAAGTTCCAAGTTTGGTTTTTCGGTAAAGGTCTTCACCTTATGGATGCCAGGATCAGAAGCCAGCACATCTTCTGCATATTGGATGTAACCATAACCGGTATCTGGGCGGTTTGGCTTAATCCCTAAGGTAATGAGGCATTTGTTTTTTGTGGCAGCCTCCATGGACTGCGAAATGGCCTGTATAAAGCCGGCCTGATTAGCGATGGTGTGATCGGATGGGGCCACCACAATGGTAGCGTCTGGATTGAGCTTGGCTATTTTCATTGAGCCATAGGCAATACATGGAGCAGTATTGCGCATGATCGGCTCTGCCAAAATCTGGTTGTTGCCAATGGTGGGGATCTGCTCCTTGATCAGGTCAACATAAATATCATTTGTGACGATAAAAATATTTTCTGGCGGACAGATCTGTAAAAAACGATCGTATGTACTCTGAATAAGTGTTTTGCCTACCCCAAAAAAGTCGATAAACTGTTTCGGGAATGTTGTTCTGCTGACAGGCCAAAACCGGCTGCCAACTCCACCTGCCATAATCAGGGCATAATTATTCTTATTCATGTGGTATTAAGCTAATCAATTTTAAATGATCCCTTCTTGTAAAAGATCGTGCAAATGTACAATTCCAAAATAAGTTTTACCATCCATCACCAAAAGTTGTGTGATGTTGTTCTTTTTGATAACCTCCAATGCCAACAGGGCAAGTTCATCCTTGTCGATGCGTTTTGGATTTGTATTCATGATGTCTTCTGCATGGATGTTGTCTATGTCCGTATTCAGTTCCAGCATCCGCCTAATGTCGCCATCGGTAATGACCCCTTTCACTTTTTCATCGGCTATAACAACCACTGCACCTAAACGGTTTTTACTAATTTCGACGATCACATCTTTTACCGGAGCTGTTGGGGCAACACTTGGTCTCTGGTTTTTGATGGCCAGGTCACCTGTTTTAAGATAAAGACGCTTGCCCAGCGATCCACCAGGATGATAGCGGGCGAAATCTTGGCTGTTAAAATCCCTTGCTTCCAGTAAACAGATGGCCAGTGCATCGCCCATGGCCAATTGCGCAGTAGTGCTGGTGGTCGGCGCTAGGTTATGTGGGCAAGCTTCCTTTTCGACGCTGGTGTTGAGGATCAGATCGGCCTGCCTACCAAGATCGGATTCGATCGCACCGAGCATACCGATCAATACATTTCCTGATTGTTTCAATAGGGGAGCCAATAATTTGATTTCAGGCGTATTTCCACTCTTGGAGAGGCAAATAACAATATCATCAGATTGGATCATGCCCAGATCACCATGGACGGCATCTGCAGCATGCATAAAAATGGCTGGAGTGCCCGTAGAATTAAAAGTGGCCACAATTTTTTGGGCAATAATTGCACTTTTCCCTATGCCGGTTACGATAATTCTCCCCTTGCAGGCCAAAATAGTTTGTACGACTTCAACAAAATCATCGTTAATATGCTGGATCAGATTTGAAATGGCCCCCGATTCAAGTGTCAAAGTAGTAATGGCTGATTCGATTATTGATTTTTTACTTTTCAAAGAGAATTTATTAGTATATTAATGCTTTAATTAATGCAAAATTATGTTATTTTGAACAATAATAGCACACAATATTTGACACAAAAAATGGATGTGAAAAAGTCGTTGTTCGATAATTTACAAACTTTCTTCGGTTTCGATAATTTTAAGGGTGACCAGGAGCCGATCATCACCAATATTTTAGAAGGTAAAAACACATTTGTGATCATGCCAACGGGTGGTGGCAAGTCAATCTGCTATCAGCTGCCCGCATTAATGAGCGAAGGAACGGCTATTGTCATTTCTCCATTGATAGCTTTGATGAAAAACCAGGTCGATCAGTTGCGTGCATTTGGCGGAAGTGACAGCATTGCCCATTTTTTAAACTCCTCACTTAATAAAACCGAAATTACACAGGTAAAGACCGATCTTCTGAACGGTCAGACCAAGTTGTTATATGTTGCCCCAGAGTCGTTGGCAAAGCAGGAAAATGTTGATTTTCTGCGCTTGTTGAAGATTTCTTTCGTAGCGGTAGATGAAGCCCACTGTATTTCTGAATGGGGCCATGATTTCAGGCCCGAATACCGTAAGATCAGACAGGTGATCAGCGGATTAGGGGATGGCATTCCTGTAATCGCCCTAACGGCAACCGCCACCCCAAAAGTGCAGCAGGATATCATCAAAAACCTGCAGATGACTGATGCGACTTTGTTCAAATCGTCATTCAATAGGCCCAACCTTTTTTATGAAATCCGCCCCAAGCGCGATGTGCTGAAGGAAATGATCAAGTACATCAAATATAATCCCGGTAAGTCGGGCATCATTTATTGCTTGAGCAGGAAGAAAGTAGAAGAAGTGGCCGAAAGCCTTAACCTGAACGGGATCAAGGCCTTGCCGTACCATGCAGGCCTGGAACCGAAGGTACGTGCCGAAACGCAGGACAAATTTCTGATGGAGGACGTGGAAGTGATCGTAGCTACCATCGCTTTTGGGATGGGCATTGATAAGCCGGATGTTCGCTTTGTCATCCACCACGACATTCCTAAAAGCATGGAAGGCTATTATCAGGAAACCGGCAGGGCAGGACGCGATGGAGGTGAAGGTGTGTGTATCGCTTTCTACGCCCAAAAAGATGTAGATAAGCTGGCAAAATTCATGAAGGACAAGCCAGTTTCTGAACGAGAAATCGGTACACAGATTTTGAAGGAGGTAATCGATTATGCAGAATCTGGCGTATGTAGAAGGAAACAGATCCTGCATTATTTCGGCGAAAACTTCAATGAGACAGGTTGTAACTGTATGTGCGACAACTGCAAAAAGCCAAAACAGCAGTTCGAAGCCGAAGAAAATCTGTTGATCCTTTTAAAGCTGATCGAATCTACAGGCGAAAAATTTGACGATGCACACCTTTTGAATATCCTGATGGGTACAGAAACCGCCCAAACGATAGCCTATGAGCAACAAAAATTGCCTGAATTTGGGTTGGGCAAAATAGATGGCGAACTGCTCTGGAAATCACTTATCAGACAAGCAGTTCTTAATAATTTCCTCTCGAAAGATATAGATAACTATGGGTTATTGATCTTGACCAAAAGAGGAAAAGAATTTATCGAAAATCCATATGCGCTGAAATTTATCCTCAACGAGCTGATCGATAGTGCTGCAGAAGAAGAGGAAGACGAAATTAAACAAGGCACAGGGGCATTGGATACACAATTGCTCCAGTTGTTAAAAGAACTTAGGAAA
The DNA here is from genome assembly GCA_031119475.1 of Pedobacter sp. Lineage (GTDB taxonomy): Bacteria > Bacteroidota > Bacteroidia > Sphingobacteriales > Sphingobacteriaceae > Pedobacter. The sequence continues at coordinate 603,527 of JAVHXV010000001.1, forward strand.
AAGATAGCCAAGCAAAAAAACGTACCGCCCTTTGTGGTCTTCCAAGATCCCTCATTGGAAGAAATGTGCACGCATTATCCAATTTCAATGGATGAACTGAAGCAGATTTCTGGCGTTGGGAACGGTAAGGCGCTTAAGTTCGGTGCGCCTTTTATCGAACTCATCAAGAAATATGTAGACGAGAACGATATTGAACGGCCAATTGATATGGTGATCAAGACACAGGCCAATAAATCGGCGTTAAAAGTATCTATCATCCAAAATATTGATCGACAAATTGGTTTGGAAGACATTGCACGCTCTAAGGGTATCACTTATTTCGACATCCTAAAAGAAGTGGAAGCCATCGTGAATTCGGGCACCAAACTTAATTTATCCTATTTTGTTGATGAAGTGATCGATGAAGACCGACAGGATGAAGTTTTCGACTACTTTAGGGCAGCGGATTCTGATTCGATCGATGAAGCCTTAAGCGATCTGGGAGAAAATGATTATACCCGAGAAGAAATTCAACTGATGCGGATCAAATTCATGTCAGAACTAGGAAATTAAAAGGTAAAAGTAAAAAGGAAGAGGTAAAAGGGAAAATGGAAAATCCATTTTACTAGGGCTCATCTCCATTATACATCTATCATCTTCCATCTTATCCTAAAATAGTATGTTAACCCTATCCAAACTCAAAAACACCAATTCCAATAACTTTTTCCTGATGGCAGGTCCATGCGCCATTGAAGGCGAAGATATGGCACTTCGAATTGCCGAGAAAATAGTTGAACTGACCACTAAACTTGAAATCCCATTTATATTTAAAGGGTCTTACCGGAAGGCAAATCGCAGCAAGGGAGACTCTTTTACGGGGATCGGGGATGAAAAGGCACTCAGGATCTTAGAAAAAGTAGGACAAACTTTTGATGTGCCGACAGTAACAGATATCCATGAGAGTGCAGAAGCTGCTATGGCCGCTGCCTATGTAGATGTGCTACAAATTCCTGCATTTTTATGCCGCCAGACTGATTTATTGGTGGCGGCTGCCCAAACCGGAAAATATGTTAATGTCAAGAAGGGGCAATTTTTATCGGCTGGTTCAATGAAATTTGCTGTTGATAAAATTATCGACTCCGGCAACAATAAAGTGATCCTTACAGACCGTGGGAATACCTTTGGCTACCAGGACCTAATTGTTGATTATAGGGGATTGCCTGAAATGCAAAGTTTTGGTGTGCCTGTGGTGATGGATTGTACGCATTCGCTTCAGCAGCCCAACCAGAGCAGTGGTGTAACTGGGGGTAAACCGGCCTTGATTGCCACCATTGCCAAGGCTGCCATCGCTGTAGGCGCTGATGGCCTTTTTATAGAAACCCATCCCGATCCGGCCAGTGCCAAATCTGATGGTGCGAACATGCTCAATTTGGCTTTGTTGGAAGATTTATTGGTCAAGCTGATCAGGGTGCGCCAGGCGATACTTTAATTTGCAGCCACCTCGCAGGTTCTTAAGAACCTGCGAGGTGGTCATCAATTTATTATGATTGGAAACGATATTTTCTTAACAGCAGAGTGGCGAAAGCTAATCCTGGTCAATTATGCTGTTGACCCTAGTGTATTGACGAAATATCTTCCCCCATTTACCATTTTGGATACTTGGCAGGGCAAATGTTACCTTAGCCTGGTGGGCTTTATGTTCGTAAATACCAAGCTTAGGGACTACGGCATCCCATTCCATGGCAATTTTGAAGAAGTAAACCTACGTTTCTATGTGAAATATAACGATCTAGGAGAATGGAAACGTGGCGTGGTTTTTATCAAGGAAATCGTTCCCAAACCCGCCATCACATTTATTGCCAATACGATATATGGCGAAAATTACCAGACCTTGCGGATGAAGCACGTTTGGGATTTGGCTAGCGATAAGATCAAGATTTCCTATTCGTGGAAAAATAGGGGATGGCAGGAGATTTCGGTCGTGGCCGATGGACACTCCATGCCAATTCTGGAAGGAAGCGAAGAAGAGTTCATTACCGAGCACTATTGGGGATATACCAAACTGAAACCGCACTTGACCTCTGAATATGGCGTACAACATCCCAGGTGGGAAACTTATGCCATAGCCAGTTATCAAGTGAATGTGGATTTTGAAGCTACGTATGGCCACGATTTTAATTTCCTCAATAACAGTAGCCCAGATTCCGTCATGCTTGCGGAAGGTTCACCGATCAAGGTGATGAAAGGGAGAAAGATTGATGGTTAGATTTGGTCATTAGTCATTGGTCATTCCCTCATCACCTCACCAAATAACCAACTCATCACCCAACTAAATCCTGGTAATCACAAACTCCGTTCTCCTGTTCTGTCTGCGGCCTTCTTCGGTGGCATTGTCAGCCCTAGGCTTGGTTTTTCCATATCCTTTAAAGCTTAAACGCTTTGCGGCTATTTCATTGCTGACCAAATAATTATAGACTGATTTTGCCCGATTTTCAGCGAGTTTTTCATTGAGCTTGTCATCACCAACGTTATCGGTATAGCCCTGGATTTCAATGCCCATAGTCGGATTGTTTTTGAGCAATTCCAATAACAGGTTAAGTTCGACCATAGATGCAGGCAGAAGTTCAAACTTGTTGGTCTCAAAGAAGATATTCTGTAAGGTGACGTTCCCGCCGACTTTAATGCGGTCTAAAAATATATCGAGGATGTAGGGCTGTTTGGTCTGTTGGATTGCGGGCTCAAAATGTTGGGAATTGAACAAATAACCAGGAGCATCAACATTAAAGGCATAGGCCGATCCCAAAGGCATGACCGCTAAAAAATCTCCGGTAGCGCTTGAGGTGTAGTCGTTGAATACAGCCAGGTTGGTTTTTAAATTGACAATTAGCACATTGGCTTCCAAAAGTTCCTTAGTTTCACTGTCCCTTACAATCCCTTTCACATAGGTTACAGGCATCGGTTTGGCCCTTTCTGGTAATTTAAAGGAATAGATATCCAAGTCGCCGGACCCACCACCTGCAATATTTGCAGAAAACAGGCCCTCTGTTCCATCTGCGCTTACGGTTAGGCCAATTTCTTCGTTAAAGGTATTGATCGGATAGCCCAAGTTGGTGGGTGTGCTAAACTGTCCATCAGCGCCCAAACGACTAAAAAAAATATCCTTGTTGCCAAAACCGGGCCAACCGTTAGATGAAAAATAAAGCGTTTGGCCATCTGCATGCATAAAAGGGGTATTTTCATCATAGGGCGTATTAATTTTAGGCCCAAGGTTTACCGGTGTAGTCCATTTCCCCTCATCCGTTAATGTGCTTTTCCAGATGTCGTAACTTCCTATACCGCCGGGCCTGTTGCTCGTAAAATAAAGTGTACTACCATCTGGACTAATCGAAGGCTGCGATTCCCAATATTCAGAATTGATGGTACTTCCCAAATTGACTGCTCTGCCCCAATCTTTCCCTTCTTTTCTTGAAACATAGATATCACACCGCCCTAGGCCATCGGGACGGTTACAGCCTGTAAAAAACAGATATTTCCCATCTGGCGAAATCGATTGTGCACCTTCGTTGAAGTTGGGCGTGTTGATCATGCTGCTCAAGGGCTTAGCCTTCTGCCATTCATTGTTCCTTTTCTGGGCAAAATAGAAATCTTCATTTTCATTGGTTACCCGAGTAAAAATGAGGGTTTCCCCATCTGCCGTCAGTGTTGGAAAATACTCCTTATCCGTAGTATTGATGTAAAAGCCCATATTAATGGGTTCATATCTGGTAGGGGTTTTCATTGCCGCTAAGGCGAAATCACAATCGAGCAGGTACTTTTTTGCATTGTTTGTAAAGTCTGCTACATTACCTGGATCCTTTTTTTGAAAGGTGAGCAAGCTGGCTTTTGCATCAGCATAATCGCCTGATAGCAGTTGGCTTTCGCCCAATACATAGAAAATCCGTGGCTCTATTGTTTCTGGTGCTGATTTTATGGCCAGTTTGTATTTTTCCTTTGCTATGGCATAGTCCCTTAATCTCCGGTACACATCGCCCAACTGGATATAGGCCAGTGTAAATTTAGGATCGGCTTTTACCGCTTCATCCAAATATTTGATGCCCTCGTCATAGATATTCTGCCTGAGATATTGTTGGGCATCTTCGAAGCTCTCCTGTGCTTTCTTAACTGGCGAATTTTGAGAAAAGGCCGAAATAGCGATGAAGCTAAAAAAAAATGTCAATAACTTTTTGATCGATAGCATGTACGATTAAAGATAGTAAAAAGTGTAGACAGATTGAAAAGCAAAGAAAAAGGAGCAAAGAACAAAGTATAAAGAGAAAAGACATCAGACTGAGATATGGACTTCTGGACTATTGGACTTTGGACTTAATCATTTACCTAAGGAATATTCAGAAATTTATGCGTTTGCAATGAGATTTCCCACTTTGGATTGGCCATTACATAATCGATGATCATGGGCGTTACCTCCTTGGCTTTTGACCATTCTGGCTGGAGGTAAAGTTTACAGGAAGGACTGACTGTTGCGGCATATTCTTCAGCCCATTTAAAATCGCTCTTATTGAAAACAATAACTTTTAGTTCGTTGGCGAAAGGGGTAATATCCGGTCGCGGAGCTTTAAATTTCTTAGGCGATAGGCAAATCCAGTCCCATGAACCCGAAAGGGGATAAGCTCCAGAAGTTTCAATAAAAGTGAGTATGTTTCTTTCCTGTAGTTTTTTGGTCAGGTAATCTAAATTATAGATCAATGGTTCACCACCGGTAACCACAACAGCGCGGCCAGGATAGCGATCGGCCTTGTTTACAATATCATCGGCCAAGGTAAGCGGATGATGTTCGGCATCCCAACTTTCCTTTACATCGCACCAATGGCAACCTACATCACATCCGCCCAACCTGATAAAATAGGCGGCCTTCCCAGTATTGAATCCCTCGCCCTGTATCGTGTAAAATTCTTCCATCAAAGGAAGTGATGTGCCGTCTTCTGGTATTTGATGTGCCATAAATTGAGGTGCAAAGGTAAAAAATTGTGCGATGAAATCAGCAATATCTGTATCTTGGGAATGCAATATTTCGAGAGAGAGGACAAGAAGAACCTAACATCCATATGCTTACAAATCAAATCAATTGGATAAAAGTTGAAATTGAAGTTCCTGTTCATGATTTTATTCAACAGGTAAAGGTGCGGGCTAAGAAGCTCTGTCTGATCCGGAATCAGGGAAAACTATATATGGTCCAAAATACCTGCCCACATGCTGGAGGGATTCTAAGTGGAGGCTGGTGCGAGAAAGGCAATATTGTTTGCCCCATCCATCGCTATGAATATGACCTGGACAGCGGGAGAGGAGCGGAAGGACAGGGCGATTACATCAAGATATATCCCCTTGAAATGCGCGATGACGGACTATATGTTGGTTTCAGGGAGAGCTTATGGGAACGGTTTTTTGGCAAGAACAAAGTTTAGTCAACTAGTCCGTCTCATGTCTCCTATCTATTATCCTTGTTCCTTGCTCCTTGTTCCTTGCTCTTTAATCCTTAACCTAACCATAGATTTCTTTCTTCGCAGACGCCAAGGTATTTTTCAATAGCCCGACGATGGTCATCAGTCCAACGCCTCCGGGAACTGGCGTGATCCATGATGTCTTTGGCGACACATTTTGGAAATCTACATCTCCATAGAGCTTGAAGCCCGATTTTGTTTCGTTCGATTGTTCCCTGTTGATCCCCACATCGATCACGATCGCACCCGGCTTGACCATATCGGCCGTTACAAAATTCTTTTTGCCAATGGCGGCCACAATAATATCCCCCTGAAGAACCATTTCTTTGAGGTTGCGTGTTTTGCTATGGGTCAGGGTTACGGTACAATTGCCAGGATTGGCATTTCTGGCCATCAGCACGCTCATAGGGCTGCCTACAATGTTGCTTCTGCCTACAACCACACAGTGCTTTCCGGTTGTATCAATGTTGTAAGCCTTTAGCATCAATAAAATCCCATATGGAGTGGCCGGGATAAAGCAGGGCAGATTACGCATCATCCGTCCGAGATTGATGGGATGAAAGCCATCTACATCTTTTCGATGATCTATTTTCTCTGTTACCTTTTCTGGATCGATGTGTTTTGGCAAGGGAAGTTGGACAATAAGCCCATCCACACCTTGATCTTGATTAATTTCTTCAACTTTTGCCAATAGTTCTGCTTCGCTCACTGATTCATTATAACGCACCAGCGACGATTGAAAGCCTACTTTTTCGCAGTTTTTCATTTTACTGGCTACATAGGTTTCACTTCCACCATCATTGCCGACTAAAATAGCCACCAAATGGGGCTTTCTTTTACTTTCTGCTAAAAATGCGGCCGCCTCGGCAGCGATTTCATTCTTTATTTTTTCTGAAGCAAATTTTCCGTCTAGTAGTTGCATGTTTATTGGGTATAGCGAATAGGGACTAGCGTTAAGCGTTCGAGCTGTCTAAACGCTAATCGCCAAACGCTTCGCGTTATTAATCTAATTTAAGTACCGCCATGAATGCCGTTTGCGGGATTTCTACGTTTCCAACTTGTCGCATCCGTTTTTTTCCTTTTTTCTGTTTCTCCAAAAGTTTGCGCTTACGGGAAATATCTCCTCCATAACACTTTGCCGTTACGTCCTTGCGCAAGGCACTCAGTGTCTCCCTGGCAATTACTTTGGCGCCGATAGAGGCCTGGATCTTGATTTCAAATTGCTGCCTAGGGATCAGTTCACGAAGTTTTTCGCAAATTTTCTTTCCAAAATCGTAGGCATTGCTGCGATGGATCAAAGAAGAAAGTGCATCTACAGGCTCATCGTTTAGTAGCATATCCAAACGTACCAGGTCCGATTTGCGGTAACCCACCTGATGGTAATCGAATGAGGCATAACCTCTTGATAAGGTCTTTAGGCGATCGTAGAAATCAAATACGATTTCGCCCATTGGCATCTCAAAAATCAGTTCTACACGATCTGAAGTCAGATACGATTGGTTGACAATAATTCCTCTTTTTTGAATGCAGAGTGACATGATCGGCCCAACGAACTCCGCTTTGGTAATGATATTGGCCTTGATATAAGGTTCTTCTACAGAGTCTAATTTACTTGGATCGGGAAGGTCTGATGGATTGTTTACGATAATTTCGGCCCCTTTGGTGGTATAGGCGATGTAGGAAACGTTTGGTACAGTAGTAATCACGGTCATGTCGAACTCACGTTCCAGACGCTCTTGGATGATTTCCATGTGCAACATGCCCAAAAAGCCACAACGGAACCCAAATCCAAGTGCCGCAGAACTTTCAGGCTCAAAAACGATGGAAGCATCATTCAGTTGAAGTTTGTGCATCGCTTCGCGGAGCTCTTCAAACTCGTCGGTATCAACTGGGTATATTCCAGCAAAAACCATAGGCTTTACCTCTTCAAAACCTTGAATGGCCTCAACAGATCCATTTTCAACCGTGGTAATGGTATCGCCAACCTTCACTTCCCGGGCTTCCTTGATTCCAGAAATGATGTAGCCCACATCCCCGGTCTTTACCGAGTCGCGTGGCGACATATCCAGCTTCAAAATGCCCACTTCATCGGCCAGGTACTGTTTGCCGGTGTTGATGAACTTGACCTTATCGCCTTTCTTGATTTCGCCATTCACCACCTTATAATAGGCAATAATTCCCCTGAAAGAATTAAATACGCTATCAAAAATCAATGCCTGTAACGGTCCTTTAGGGTCACCTTCAGGAGCAGGGACGCGCGCTACAATGGCCTGCAGGATTTCTGGAATTCCCATTCCGGTCTTGCCAGAGGCAGGAATGATCTCTTCACGCTTACAGCCAATGAGGTCAATAATCTGGTCTTTTACCTCTTCAGGCATGGCGCCAGGTAAGTCCATTTTATTCAAGATGGGAATGATTTCAAGGTCATGTTCCAGGGCCAGATAAAGATTGGATATGGTCTGCGCCTGAATTCCCTGCGAAGCATCTACAATCAGCAAGGCGCCTTCGCAGGCGGCGATCGATCGCGAGACTTCGTAAGAAAAATCGACGTGCCCAGGTGTATCGATCAGGTTGAAGACATATTGCTCACCATCGATCTTATAATTCATCTGGATGGCATGGCTTTTAATGGTAATGCCACGCTCACGCTCCAGATCCATATTATCTAAAAGCTGTGCCTGTGCCTCACGCTGACTAATGGTGTTTGTATATTCTAATAATCGATCGGCTAAAGTGCTTTTACCGTGATCGATGTGTGCAATAATGCAGAAATTCCTTATGTGCTTCATCTTTGTGCAAAGATAGCTTTTTTAAGGTTAAGCGGAACACGAAGTTAAAAGTTAAAAGTAAAATGTAAAAAAGGTTAAAAGTGTAAAGTTTAAAGCTTAAAGTGTAAAGCTGATCTGCATTTCTAAACACTTCATATTTCAATCTCACATCTCATCTCTAACGAACAGGCTCATTGACTTCTACCCATTCTGGATCGGCATAAATTGTGGAAGGAATGGTATCTACCAAAGCGAACAAGCTTGTCAGGTAGGAGATCTTGACGACCCTTGTTCTGTAGCCCAACGCACCCATATCCCTGGTTTGACGTGCAATCTTAATGGCTGGCACCTGATGGTTGACATACAGAATGGCTTGCGATTTCCAGACACTGGTAGAGAATGCAATTTTTGTCGGGCCAATGATGCAAACGATGAGCATCATGAGCACAGGCAGGATGGCAATGATCCAACTTGGTTTCAACACCACATAATTCCAGATCAGGATGGGCAGCGTTAAAAATAGCACACCATTATAGACCATCCATTTTAGGGTCTCATTATTGATTTCAAATCGGGTAAACTCTTCCGTTACAAACAGGATAACGATGAGCACATATACCACATTGAAGGTATAGGTGAAGATTTTTCTATTTTTCATTCGTGGCTTGTGTCACTGTTTTTTTCATCCTGGAAAAAGGATAGCCATTGCAGCCTTTCTTAGGATTGGAACGATCGGCAATGGCTTTCTTTTCTGCCATTTCAGGGGTATCGGCATCGTAGGCGGTAAGGCAAAATCCCCATGTATAGGGTGCCATGCCCGTAAAGGACATGAAATCAATTCGGGTGTATTTGTGGCGGTCTGTTTTATTTCCAGCATCATTTTGGGCGATGAGAAACTGCTTCTCTAAGTTCCATTTAAGGATGCGATATTTCGTGTTTGGATATTGGATCCAAAGTGTGTCATTGATCGAATAGGTAATCTGGTAATCGTCGGTAAAATTTCCGATCGCAAATGCGGGAGCTTGAACAGGCTGTTGTGCCGATGCACTATTTAACAGGATGGAAAGAAAGCAAATGAGCAATATTTTTTTCATGGCTGTAGTTTGTTGATCAGTTCCTTGACGATAGTAGTGGATGTTTGTTCATAATGATCTTCCTCAGGTGTAAAATTACTGAATTGTATTTTACTGTCAACCCTTGTTTTGGCCGAAGCGTGGAAAATAGTCGCATTAGTTGAATTCTTGATTTCAACTATGTTATCAGGGCTTATTCCTGATCCAGGCATGATCTCAATGCGGTTTCCCGCCTGTGCAATCAACTGTTTAATCCGTTGCATACCTGCATAAGCAGTTTTGGCTGCGCCAGAGGTAAGGACGCGAACAAAGCCCAGGGCGATGAGTGCTTCAAGTGCCTTTGGTTGATCGTTGCACTTGTCAAAAGCACGATGAAAAGAAACGGGCATTGGATAGGCCAATTCTAGTAGGATTTGGCAACGCTTTTGGTCGATCTCACCATTTGCCAATAAAATTCCAGTAACAGCACCATCACATTGAAGATCCTTGCACATTTGAATATCTGTCTTCATGATCTCGAACTCTTCATCGCTATAGAAAAAATCTCCTCCCCGCGGCCTGATAATGGGCCATACCGCTAAGTTTAGCTGTTTTTTGCATTGCCAAATCTGCCCGTAGCTAGGAGTTGTACCCCCTTCGGCCATGTTTTCACAAAGCTCAACCCGTTGCGCCCCGCCTTTTTCGGCAGCCAGAGCAGAAGCAAATGAATTGGCACAGATTTCAAGCGTAAACATGGTTTGATTTATAGCTGATAGTTAGCAGTTATAGTTGTTGATTAAGAGGTTTTCCGCTCTGCTCTTTGCGCTTTGCGCTGATCGCTTTGCTTAATAATAACTTTTTCCTTTTAATACCAGATCCTGTTTGTTTTTATCGCAAACGGCGAAGGTAAATCCTTGTTGGATGGCAAAGGCTCCATATTCGCCATTTTTATTTATGGCCAAAAAACCGACCTGTATGTTCTTAGCGGTTTCTGGTTTCTTTTTGATGATCCGCATTACAGCTTCCTTGCAGGCCTGTTCAGGTGTATAACCTTGCCTCATCAATTCTACCACTAGAAATGATCCTACGTTCCTGATCACTTCCTCTCCAACCCCGGTAGAGGTAGCTCCACCAATTTCATTGTCGATATAAAGTCCTGCGCCAATAATCGGGCTATCGCCTACGCGGCCGTGCAACTTAAATGCCATTCCGCTCGTGGTACAGGCGCCAGAGAGGTTTCCCTTTTCATCTAGCGCCAGCATACCGATGGTATCATGGTTATATTGGTTCCCAGGCAGCTTTTTTGGGGCAACTTTTTCATACAGTTTGTTTTCAATGTTGATGGACGGCTGATATTTAGCCTGTTTTAACCATTCTTTCCAGGCTTTTTCGCTACTTGGCGTAAGCAGGTTCATGGGTTTAAATCCTTCTGAAAGGGCAAATTGAAGTGCACCATCACCGGCAAGCATCACATGGGGCGTTTTTTCCATCACCCTCCGTGCCACTGAAATCGGATGCATGATTTTTTCTAGGGCAAGCACTGCGCCACAATTGCCTTTCTCATCCATGATACAGGCATCCAGTGTTACAACGCCATCGCGATCGGGGAGGCCACCGTAGCCAACAGACTGATTGGTGCCTTGAGCCTCGATTATGCTAACACCCTGTTCAACGGCATCAAGTGCACTTCCGTTTTTGGTCAAAACTTTCCATGCTGCTTCATTTGCCGCTACACCAAAATCCCACGTCGAAATCACAATGGGTTTGTTCACAGTGCCCGATGGCAAGTTTAGATATTTTTGTCCCAGTGCCATGGCACCTGTTGAAAAGGCGCTGGCCTGGATGAATTTTCTTCTATTGAACATAGATTGAAAGGAGTTAGGACTTTGAAAAGAAAATTAGCTTGCGAACTAACTTAGTGTAAAATCATCTGCATCTTTAAGGAAAGAAAATTGCCTGCGCGTTTTCTCCAGGTCGCTATAATTGATACTGAACGTATAGAGATCCTCATCTTCAGGCTTATAATAAACCGTATTGCCATAGGGGTCGATACACATCGAGTGTCCGCTGTGGTAGACTTGATTGCCATCGTGGCCAACACGGTTAACCGCCACAACATAACTTTGGTTTTCAATGGCCCTGGCGTGGATCAATGTCCTCCAATGCGATGATCTTTTATCGGGCCAACTGGCAATGAGCAAAAGCATGTCGTAGGCGGCATCCTTGTTCCTTAGCCAGACCGGGAAGCGCAGATCGTAACAGATGGCCAATCTTATTTTCCAGCCTTTCAGTTCAACGATGAGTTGTTTTTGGCCAGCTGTAAAATGCGCATCTTCATCGCCGAGGCCAAATAAATGGTGCTTATCGTAATATTCATATCCTCCCTTGGCATCCATCCAGATCATCCGATTATAATAATTCCCATTTTCTTTGATGATGAGACTTCCTGTTATGGTACAGTCGTAGTTTGCCGCAGTTTTCCTAAGCCATTGCATGGTCTTTCCATCCATGTCTTCGGCCAGTTCTGCTGCCTTCATCGTAAACCCGGTATTGAACATTTCGGGCAATACGATCAGGTCTGTTTTTTCCCTGACGCCATTGCTTAACCTAAGCGAAATATTCTGAAGGTTTTTGTCGATATTTTCCCAGAAAAGATAGGCCTGAAATACAGTGATTTTTAGATTGGGTATATTAAGATAGGATAAGCTTTCCATGTGCGAACTGCGATTATATTTTCAATAGTCTTTCAACAGCTTTTTCTAAGGTATCTCTTTTTTTGGCAAAACAAAATCTTAAAATTTTGTCGTCTGTATTTTTGGTATAAAAAGCGGAGACTGGAATACTCGCCACACCAAATTCCTTAACCAGGCGTACCGCCATTTCGGTGTCTTTTTCGTCACTGATTTCCCGATAGCTTACACACTGAAAGTAAGAACCCATACAAGGTAATAATTTTAATTTGGTCTCGCTCAATAATGACCGAAACAAATCTCTTTTTTCCTGAAAAAAAGTCGGGAGGCCTTCGTAGACTTGTTCGGCCTTTAGGTAATTGGCAATGCCCACCTGCATCGGTGTATTTACGCTGAAAACATTGAACTGATGTACTTTCCTGAATTCATTCATCAATTGAACTGGAGCGACACAATAACCCAACTTCCAGCCAGTTGTGTGTAATAACTTGCCGAATGAAGCCACAATAAAGCTTCGCTCACGTAATTCTGGATAACGGCAAAGGCTAAGGTGTTCAGCTCCATCAAAAATCAAATGTTCGTAGACCTCATCGCTCAAGATCAGGATATCGGTATGCTTGGTCAATTTGATCAGTGCATCAATATCAGCCCGGCTCAAAACGCTGCCCGTAGGGTTATGTGGACTGTTAAGGATGATCATCCTGGTTTTAGCCGTAAACAGCTTCTTAACCATCTCCCAATTGATCTGATAATCTGGGGCATGCAGTTCGAAAGGTTTCACTAATCCTCCCAAAAGCCTAATGGTTGGCGCATAACTATCATAAGCCGGTTCAAAGATAATGACTTCATCTCCTAGATTGATGATGCTGGCCAAAGCGGTAAAGATAGCCTGCGTGCCGCCAGCGGTAATGGTTACCTCTAGATCGGGGTCATAATTCGCACCATAAAGGGCGTACATTTTTTCTGCAATTAGATTCCGCAAAGCGGGAAGCCCAGGCATTGGCGCATATTGGTTGTGATCACCCTTTATCGCAGCGGCAACATGTTCAATAAGTTTAGGATCGGCAGGATAATCCGGAAAACCCTGCGACAGATTAATGGCCTGATGTTCTTGGGCCAATTTAGACATGACCGAAAATATAGTTGTGCCCACTGTTGGCAGCTTGGAATTTAACACTAACATATGAGCGAAAGTACCTAAACTCATGCAGACCCGCAACAAGCGGCCATCACCGTATCACAAAAATAATTAACCCGGCGTAGAGATTTTTCTCCTGCCAATGGCCAAACAGCATAGGGCCAATATAGAAGCAGCGCTCATCAGAAGGGCCAATGCCCAAGTGATGTCTAATGCGAGCAAGCTGATTACGGCCGATGCTACGGCACCAAGCCCCATTTGCAATGCGCCCATTAAGGCCGATGCACTCCCTGCATTTTTGGTAAAAGGAGCTAGGGAAAGGGCAGAAGCATTGGGATTGATAAAGCCCAGACAGCCCATAAAAAGCGCGATAAAAGCAAAAGTACTGTAAAGGTCAAGCCAATTGTTAACGGCCGAAATGGCAAACAAGATCCCAAATAAACATTGGAAAACAAGTGCCCTAACCACAATTTTTTGACTACTGGAATATTTTAAAATCAAGCTATTGATTTGGCTGCAGCCGATAAAGAATGCCGCCAAAATTGCAAAAATCCATCCATATCCAGTAGCGCTCACGTGGTAGTGCTCCATAAAAATGGCTGGCGATGAAGATACATAGGCAAACAGTCCGCTGAAGGTTATCCCACTGATGAGCGTGTAGGTATAAAAGTTAGGCTTTTTAAGGACATGATAAAAATTTGTGAGGATAGGTTTTGGCTTTAAGGAATAGCTCGGATCAGGTTGATAACTACCAGGAAGCCAAAAAAAAGTGGCCAACATCATCAGTACCGCCATTATCCCCAGAAAAATGAAGACTGCCTGCCAGCCAAAGGCTACAATTAGATAACCACCTGCTGTAGGTGCCAACATGGGCGATAGCGCAATGACCAGTAACAAGGAAGAAAACACCTTTGGACTTTCTTCAACGGAGAAGATGTCGCGCACCAGCGTGATGGCCGCAACTGCAGCGGCGCAGCTTCCAATTGCCTGAACGAACCTCAAAACGATCAATTGATCTATCGTGTGTACGAATAAGCAGCAAAGAGAGGATAAGATGTATAGGGCCAATCCGAACAACAGCGGTTTTTTGCGGCCATATTTATCAAGTAGAGGCCCATACAGCAATTGACCAGCAGAAATGCCGATGAAAAAGCTAGAAAGCGATAAGGATACCTTGGCTACATCACTATGCAGATCATTTGCAATGGCATTAAAGCCAGGGAGATACATGTCTATTGAAAAAGGGCCAAGTGCCGCCAAAGATCCCAAAAGTAGGATCACCAAAAAAGCTTTAGATCTGTCCATATGTAATCATGCGCAAAGATGTAGATTATAGGCATTTTTGTCGTCTACCATTTGTAAAAATAAAGCTGATGTTCTGTGATCCAATTTTGATTATATCAAATAAGTTGTATTTTAGCTTACATGACTTTTAAAACCAAAGAAAGCCGTCTCCTGCTTGTTTTAGGTGCATTTTTTGTCACCAATGCCATTATTTCCGAATTGATTGGCGTTAAACTTTTTTCTGTTGAAGAAACATTAGGGTTCAAAAAATTCCACATCAATTTGTTTGGCATTCCCAATTTATCCTTCGTCATGTCGGCAGGGGTGCTAACCTGGCCGATTATCTTTATCATGACCGATATCATCAATGAATATTTCGGCGTAAAGCAGGTACGTTTTCTGTCGATCCTGACCTGCATCCTGATTGCTTTTACATTTTTTGTGTCATGGGGCGCAATGAGTTTAACGGCGGCCGATTTTTGGGTCACCCAAAAAACAAATGGACATGCACTGAACATGATTGATGCTTTCGATGCTGTTTTTGGTCAGGGGATGTGGATCATCGTTGCCTCTATTATTGCCTTTATCATTGGTCAATTGGCCGACGTGATTATTTTTCATCGGATCAAAAAAATTACTGGGGAGCGTGCATTATGGCTCAGGGCAACTGGTTCGACTGTCGTATCCCAAATGATTGATAGTTTTGTTGTGATATTTATTGCCTTTTACCTCAATCCTAAATATAGCTACAGCTGGCAGATGGTAGGGGCCATTGGCTTAGTCAACTATACCTATAAATTTATCGTAGCCCTGCTCATGACGCCTATTCTCTACCTCGTTCATGGCATCATCGATCGCTACCTAGGAAAAGATTTGGCCCATCGCATGATCAAGATGGCCGGTCGAGGATGATCCAGTTCTCAGTTTTTAGTTTTTAGTTCGCAGTTTATTACTCAACGAATAAAACAGTTAACTAGTTAATCAATTTTAACAATTAACCAGTTTATCAATTGTGCTATTCAAAAAAATTGATGTATTTTGTTAACCTAATGTTAACTTCAGCTATGAACCTGTTCATTGGCTGTAAGCTATTCAAACCAAATGAAAGTAGATTATATTGCATTATCAGTGCCTATATTTTTTCTCCTGATCGGAGTAGAACTGGCTTATGCATTTTATAAAAAGCTAAAGTATTACCGATTTAACGATTCGATCTCGAATTTAAGCCAGGGCATTGGCTCACAGATTACAGGCCTGTTCATGAAAACAGCTTTATTTTTTGGCTACAAATACATTTTTGAACATTGGCGTCTATTTGAGCTTCCAAACAACATCTGGATTTGGATTGCACTTTTTATCGGGGTTGATTTTTGCTATTACTGGTTTCATCGCATGAGCCATCAGGTAAATGCATTATGGGCCGCGCACATCGTCCACCATCAATCTGAAGAATATAACCTGACCGTCGCCCTTCGCCAATCCTGGTTCCAAAGCTGGTTTGCGTGGGTCTTTTATCTTCCCTTGGCATGGATCGGCTTTGATCCACTAATGTTTGTCACCTTAAGTGCATTTAATACCTTGTATCAGTTCTGGATCCATACCAGGACCATCAAAAGCATGGGTTTTTTAGAGCACATCATCAATACGCCATCTCATCACCGTGTACACCACGGTTCAAACCCGAAATATATTGATAAAAACCATGCTGGGGCGTTAATCATTTGGGATAAAATGTTTGGCACCTTTCAGAAAGAAGAAGAAGAGGTATATTATGGGATTACCAAACCATTGGCGAGTTGGAATCCCGTTTGGGCAAATTTCCATTATTGGGCCGAACTTTGGCATACCGCCAAAAAGATTGATCATCCAATAGATAAGATCAAGGTTTTTCTGAAACCTCCCGGATGGTATCCTGCCCATCTTGGCGGTTTCCAGGCAGCACCGGAAATTGATGTGGTCAATTATAAAAAGTTTGATTCCAGCTACGCCAGAAACCTGGTAGGCTATGTATTTATACAATTTCTCATTGCATTAGGCGCCGGCTCTGCCTTGTTATTTCTATATTGGCAATTGGATATCGCTGCGGTAATTTATGGCGCCTGCTTTACCATCCTTACCTTGCTGACCTGTGGCGCACTGTTGGAAAATAAGGTCTGGGTGAGGTATGTAGAGTTTGGGCGGCTAATTTTCAGTTTGGGCGGCCTATATCTGTTTCATGAATTGTCGATTTTTGCGGTATTGGCAGGCAGCATGATCCTTATTCATCTCATTTCAATTATCTGGTTCTATTATTTACAAAACACCATTTTAAATGCTACAAAAACATCTTCAGTTTAGCTTGGGCTTTGGATTTGTCTTTATCTTTGAATTATTTTTAGAGATTGATCCCAAAACGGCTAAACTCATCCTTACAGATTTCCATTATGTAGTAAAACCGTTGATTACGATTTCGTTGGCGGCATACCTGATGTACCATACCCAACTTAAAGGCCGTTTTTCCAAGCGGATCTGGGTCGGCCTGCTCTTTGGCCTTGTTGGCGATGTGCTATTGATGTTCACACATCTAAACGATTATTTTTTTATTGGCGGATTGCTTGCTTTTCTTCTCGGGCACCTATTCTATATCAGTGCTTTCTATATCGACTACACCTGGGCAAGGAATATTGAAAAAAATGCCGGATATGTCGCAATAGCAATTTTCGGGATTTTTTCAGCAGTGTTCTATTTTTACCTGCATCCATATTTGGCCGAGCTAAATGTGCCGGTAATTATCTATATGATTGTTATTTCCATCATGGCCATCATGAGCGTAAAACGAAAGGGTAGGGTGAATACGTTTAGCTACAATGCTATTTTCTATGGTGCTGTCTTATTTGTAATATCTGATGCGATATTAGCCTTCAACAAATTTATTGAACCATCAAAATATAATGGAGTAGCCATCATGGCGTTTTACATGATTGCCCAATACCTGATCACCATTGGCGCCATTGAACGAAAAATGCGTAAACATTCGATGATCACGAAGAAAGGCTGATAGGGTGCATTGAGTATCAGGTATTTAGTATCTAGTATCAAGTAGTAGGACCAGCTTTTCTCAACTTGATACTTGATACTTTTACCTAATCATCACCCCCGGCTTGTTCAGCAAAGGTATCCTGATCAGGTTACTGTCAATAATGCTTTCCGGGAGAAAAATAAATTTTTTATCGTAAATCGTTGCGCCCAAATAGTAGCTCACCCAATACTCGTTGGTCAGGCCGAATACGGCGGGATCAATGGCCTCGATGCCAGCAAAGGAAGCTGCAGCCAAATCGCCAATCGAATGTCTAAGCAAAGATGTTTTTACCTGCTTGCCCTCTTTTTCGCCATAACCTTTGGATGTAATCAGCACATTGGTAATCGGTTCGTCTTTAAAATTGAGCAAATAGACTGTCCAATTTTTTATTTCAGGTGTTTCACTGATCAGCACGACAGCAATCGCAATGTCTTCTACAATATTTTCTGGGAGATCGGATTTCATGTTGAATCAATGATAAAGGACCAAAAAACCCTAGTCAACAAAGTTAGGGAAGCGCAATGTTCTTTGTTCTTTATTCTTTACGCTCTGCGCTTAGCTTTTTATTTTTTCTTTGCCACCGCTTTCTTCTTTGCAGGAGCCTTTTTCTTCCTAGGTTCAAAGGCATCTGGTACTTGTGCTACAATTAATTGCTTGACCTCATCCAAACTTATTTCAGCCAGTTCTTCAGCGGTATATTTTTGTTTGGTAGCTGGGTTATTCCTTAATTTAAGCATTTCTTTTCCAAAACGGATAAAAGGTCCCCAACGGCCATTTTCGATGGCAATTTTCTCCTCTTCCCAGTTTTGGATGTAGCGATTATTTTCTTTTTCTATCTTTTTCTGAATCAGTTCCTGAATATCATTTGGGCTTAACGCCTCAAAATTATAGGCTTTCGGTACATTGATGAATAGGTTGTTCCATTTAATGAAAGGACCAAACCTACCTGTTCCTTTGGTTACAGGATGCCCATCATAAGTAGCAACCGGTGCATCTGTAGCTATTTTTTCATTGATGATGGCGATTGCACGGGTATTGTCAATGGTCAGTGGGTCTTCATTTTTGGGTACTGAGATAAATGCTTCACCCCATTTTACATACGGTCCGAAACGCCCAACACCAACGGTAACTTCCTTATCCTGATAATTTTCCAATTGAAAAGGCAGTTTAAACTGATCTAGTGCCTCAGCCAATGATACGGTGGCCACAGTTTGATTTTTAGCCAAACTCGCATAACGTGGCTTGTCGTTTTCATCATCGCTCAGCTCGCCAATCTGTACCAAAGGACCATATCTCCCTACTTTGGCATATACATTTTTGCCCGATTGTGGGTCTAAACCTAGCAAACGTTCACCGTTGGCACGGTCAGCCGTCTCCAACGTAGTCTCGACCTCACTATGGAAAGGCGTATAAAAGGAGTGGAGCATTTTCGTCCATTCCTGCAGCCCTTGCGCAATTTCATCAAATTGCTTTTCAACTTTTGCGGTAAAGTTAAAATCTACAATGCCTTTAAAATGTTCAACCAAGAAATCGTTCACTACTTCACCAATATCGGTTGGGAAAAGCTTTGATTTTTCAGCACCTGTAATTTCAGACTTTACCTGCTTGTGGATTTTACCATTGCTCAAAGTTAGGCACTGAAATTCCCTTTTACGGCCATCACGGTCTTCCTTAACTACATAACCTCGGTTCTGTATGGTAGAAATGGTCGGCGCATAGGTAGAAGGTCTTCCAATCCCAAGTTCTTCCAATTTCTTCACCAAACTGGCTTCGGTATATCGGGCTGGTGGACGGGAAAAACGTTCGGTAGCAGACATTTCCCTTAAAAATAACGCTTGTCCTTTTGATAATGGTGGAAGAAGATCATTGTCCTCGTTTTCCTCATCTTCCTCATCGGTCGATTCGAGGTAAACTTTCAGAAATCCATCAAATTTGAGCACTTCACCTTCGGCTAACAGTTCCTCTTTTCTGGTACTGATGTTGATGTTGGCTGTTGTTTTTTCAAAAATGGCCTCACTCATCTGTGAAGCGATGGCACGTTTCCAGATCAACTCATATAATCGTCTTTCTCCCGGATCGCCATCTACGGTGTGCTGGTTAAAGTAAGTTGGCCTGATGGCTTCGTGTGCTTCCTGTGCACCAGCTGATTTTGTCTTATAGACCCTTGGCTGATGATATTGAGTGCCCCATGCTGATTTGATTTCTGAAGCGGCAGCGGCGACAGCTGTTTCAGATAAGTTGACCGAATCGGTACGCATATAGGTGATCTTACCATTCTCGTAAAGACGTTGCGCAATCTGCATCGTTCTGGCCACAGAATAGCCCAGTTTTCTGGAAGCCTCCTGTTGTAGGGTAGAGGTGGTAAAAGGCGCAGCCGGATTTCGTCTGGCAGGCTTGACCTCTAAATTACTGACTTTAAAGCTTGCGTTTGTGGCGTCCTGTAAAAATCGTTCAGCTTCCTGAACGTTTACAAAACGTTGTGGAAGTTCTGCTTTGACGAGTTCACGCCCTTTTCCAGTGGTAAATTGCGCAGTCACCTTAAAGGCTGCTGCCGCATTGAACTGGTTAACCTCGCGTTCGCGATCTACGATCAGCCTAACCGCAACAGATTGTACCCGTCCGGCAGAAAGTGAGGGTTTAATTTTTTTCCAAAGCACTGGAGAGAGTTCGAAACCAACCAGCCTATCAAGTACACGACGCGCCTGCTGGGCATACACCAGGTTATAATCTATACCCCTGGGCGTTTCGATAGCCTTTAAAATAGCAGGTTTGGTAATTTCATGAAAAACAATCCGCTTGGTATTTTTTTCCTTTAATCCTAAGGTTTCATAAAGGTGCCAAGAAATGGCTTCCCCTTCACGGTCTTCATCGGATGCCAACCATACCATTTCGGCGTCCTTGGCTAGTTTTTTGAGTTCGGCAACCACCTGCTTCTTATCTGGTGGTACTTCGTAGGTCTGAATAAAATCATTTTCCGTATCGATTCCCATATCACCTTTTACCAGATCGCGGATATGCCCGTAACTCGACTTCACCAAAAAATCTTTTCCTAAATACCCCTCTATGGTTTTAGCTTTCGCAGGCGACTCGACTATCAGTAAATTTTTTCCCATTCAGACGTTTTTCTGCAAATAAAACTATAAATAAGTCTAAAATCAAAATTGGTATGGCAATTATTTTAAAATTGATTGTCCCAAGAAAAAAATAATAGGCTCACTTACAATCGTTAACATTGCGTAAATCTGCACTTTATCCTGGCATCCCTATCGATTTCTTTACCGTAGAATTATACAGGCTTAAGAATTTGTCTCTATCTTCGCTAAACAACTCAACAACTCAACAACTCAACAACTCAACAACTCAACAATTAACCAATTAACCAGTTAACCAATTAACCATGATCAATACCTTATTATTATTACTCAACTTATGGATTGCCCCAACTCCGGCAACCAGCATTTATGATTTTAAGTTCAGAACTTTGGATGGAAAAGAAGTCAAGCTTTCAAAATTCAAGGGCAAGAAAATCTTGATCGTAAACACCGCCTCCAAGTGCGGCTATACCCCACAATATGAAGATTTGGAGAAATTGCACAAGCAATATGGTAAAAATGTGGTCGTAATCGGTTTCCCAGCCGGAAATTTTAAAGAGCAGGAGTTAGGCTCTAGTTCTGAGATCAAGGCTTTCTGTACGGAAAAATATGGCGTTACTTTTTTAATGAGCGAAAAGACCAGCGTAAAGGGCGATGACATCAATCCATTGTTTGCATACTTGATCGCACAGGATAACCCAGATTTTAAGGGCGACATCAAATGGAATTTTGAAAAATTCCTGATCAACGAAAAAGGCCAGCTCGTGCACCGCTATCGTTCCCCAGTTAAACCTTTAGATGCTGCCATCACACAAAATCTTTAATAGTTAGACTTGCGGAGTTGCATAAGCTCCGCAAGTTTTGACCTGGAAATGAATCTGTATCCCATTATTTTTTTATCCGTTGTATTCTTCGGTGCGCTGTTTCTTATTTTTCGTAAAAGAAAAATTGATCCGATTTCCCTGACAAAAGCAGATCTCAGCCTTTTCGATGAGCATGTTGAATTCTATAGGAACCTTAATCCAGCTAAAAAGAAACAGTTTATAAAGAAAGTGGGAGTTTTTCTTGCCTCAATTAAAATTGAAGGAGTTGGGCTTGAAGTGACGGCATTAGACCGAGTGTTGATCGCTGCCAGTGCCATTATTCCGATTTTTGGTTTCGATGAATGGTCTTATCAAAACCTGGGGAGTGTAGTCTTGTATCCTGATACTTTCAATAAAGATTTCCAGTTTGAAGATAGTGAGCGCAACATCATGGGCATGGTCGGCAACGGATTTATGAATGGACAGATGATCTTGTCAAGAACTGCCCTACATCATGGATTTTCAAAAAGTGCAGGAAAAGGGAATACCGCTATCCATGAATTTGTGCACCTGATCGATGATGCAGACGGAGCAATCGATGGTATACCAGAACAACTCCTCGCGCACGAATACACTTTTCCCTGGTTAAAAATGATGCACGAAGAAATGGAGCGGATCCAAAAAAACAAATCTGATATCAATCCCTACGCACTCACCAATCAGGCTGAATTTTTTGCCGTAGCCTCAGAATATTTTTTTGAACAGCCCGATTCTTTAAAGGATAAACACCCCGAATTGTATGAACAACTAAGTATGATCTTCGGACAAGATCTAGCTTAGTTGAAGAGTTGTTTCGCTGTTGAGGTGATGACGCCTAAACGCCTAACCAACTAAACAACTAAACAACTAAACAACTAAACAAGTAGACCACTAAACAACCACAATGTCTATTCAAAAGAACCTATATTTTTTATCGATTTCCATCCTGTGGATTGGCGGATGTACTGCAACTGGTCAAATTGTAAAGTCGAACAGGGAAGAATATCACATCAATAGCAGCTTGCCTGTTGATAGCAACATCATCAAAACCTATCTTCCTTACAAAACAGCTCTGGATGCGGAAATGAGCAAGGTAATAGGGTACACGGAAGTTGATCTGACCAAGAACTCTGATGTGCCTGAAACAGTTCTGGGGAATTTCTTTGCTGATGCAGTGGCCCATCAGGCCAAAAAAATCGTGCCCAACATCGATGTGGTCTTTCCAACAACAAAAGGCGGCATCAGGAACGATATTGCGAAAGGCAGTGTTACCGTTTCCAATATTTTTGAACTGATGCCATTTGAAAACCAGTTGGTTCTATTGGAATTAAATGGGAGCGACATGTATACGGTGATCAGCTATATCGCTGCAACAAACGGGCAACCCGTAAACGGGCTCAAAATGAAAGTGGTCAATAAGTCCCCAGAAAATGTACGCATTAATGGACAGCCTTTTGATAAAAACCGCACCTATCGGATCCTCACATCTGATTACATTGCCAATGGTGGAGATGAGGCCAAAGGCTTTTCGAAACCGATTTCTAGGAAAAATATCGGGCTCTTGGTTCGTGACGCACTGATGAAAGAAGTGATGGAAATACAAGCTAATGGAAATAAAATTAATTCAAAACTAGATGGAAGAATTACAGTCAATTGATCGTCGACGTTTCATCAGGGCTACTGGCATCGCAGGAGCTGCCATAGCGCTGAATCTAAGTGCTTTGGATGCATTTGCCAACGGACGGATGCAAAAACTGACCATTCTCCATACCAATGATGTGCACAGCAGGATTGAACCTTTTCCAATGGACGGTACCAAAAACCAAGGATTGGGAGGTACGGCAAGAAGGGCAGCCTTGATCTCAACCATTCGCTCGAAAGAAGAAAATGTGCTTTTATTGGATGCAGGCGATATTTTTCAGGGAACGCCTTATTTCAACAAATATGGAGGCGAATTGGAACTAAAATTAATGTCGCTCATGAAATATGATGCGGCAACCATGGGCAACCATGATTTTGACAATGGGGTAGAAGGCTTTAAAAAACAATTGCACCATGCCAATTTTCCCATCCTCTGTGCCAATTATGATTTTACCAATACCGCTTTGGCCAATTCCACCAAAACCTATCAGATATTCAAAAAAGGTGGACTCAAAATTGGCGTGTTCGGCCTCGGCATCCAGCTAAAAGGGTTGGTAGATCCCAACAACTATGGCGAAACCCAATATTTGGACCCCATTCAAAAAGCCAATGAGGTAGCGGCGATCTTAAGAAATGAGGAGCACTGCGACCTGGTCATCTGCCTCTCGCACTTAGGGTATTCCTACAAGAATAATACGGTTTCCGATCAGGTACTGGCCAAGAGCACCAGAAATATCGATCTGATCATTGGCGGACATACACATACTTTTATGGATGTTCCAGAAGATGTTCGCAATCTGGATGGTGCCATCACCACCATCAACCAAGTGGGCTATGCTGGCATTAACCTGGGCCGGATTGATTATTACTTTGAGCCAAATAAGGGAAAGCGGATCAAGGTTGGAAGTCCTTACGAAATCAATAATCGATTAGAAGCATAACTAAACCAAGAATCCGCCACCGAGCAGGTCGTTCCCTTCGTAAAACACGGCAGATTGGCCTGGTGCAATGGCAGATACAGCATGGTCAAAAACAACACGCATCTGATCTTTTTCCTGAACAATTGTGCTCAAGCTACCAGCATCTTTATATCGGATCTTGGTAATCACATCATCCATGGGTTCTAAGATGCTTTCATATTTCACAAGATTTAAATTGCGTACCATGGCTTCCCTGCGCTCCAGCTCATCGGCACGGCCCAACACAACGGTATTGCTTTCTGGTAAGATCTGGGTCACAAACATCGGCTCACCAAAGGCTACGCCCAGTCCTTTGCGCTGACCAATGGTGTAAAACGGATAACCTTTGTGCTGGCCAATGACCATACCCTGGCTATTCACGAAATTTCCACCTGCAACACGGTCCTCCAAATCTTCAACTTTATGTTTAAGAAAAGCGCGGTAATCATTATCGGGCACGAAGCAAATTTCGTAGCTTTCACTTTTTTTGGCCAATTCTTCCTGACCCATATCTAAGGCCATTTGCCTGATCTCTGACTTTGAAAAGCTGCCCAACGGGAATTTTGTGCGGGATAAATTCTCTTGTGAAACGCCCCATAGCACGTAGGACTGGTCTTTGTTTTCGTCTTTGCCCTTTGAAATCACATATCGGCCACTATCTTGTTTACGGATGTTGGCGTAATGGCCCGTAGCAATAAACTCACAATCCAGTTTATTGGCACGCTTTAACAGGGCTTCCCATTTGATATGGGTGTTGCACAGCACACATGGATTTGGAGTACGCCCAGCCAAATATTCATCAACGAAGTTGTCGATTACAAAATCGCCAAACTCGTCCCTGATATCTAAAATATAGTGTGGAAATCCGTAATTGACTGCTAACGTCCTTGCATCATTGATGCTGTCCAAACTGCAACAGCCTGTTTCTTTGCTACTTCCGCCAGATGAGGCATAGTCCCAAGTTTTCATGGTCAGGCCAATTACCTCATAGCCCTGTTCATGCAGCATAACGGCCGCGACAGAACTGTCTACACCACCGCTCATGGCCACCAATATTCTTCCGTGTTTGCTCATCTTACTTGTTATTTTTGCAAAGGATAGACGAATTGAAGCTTGTGCCACCTACTTTGCCAATTGCAAAAATACGTCTTTAATATGAATTTATACGTTCAAGGTAGTCTGATGAAAGTAAAAATAGAAAGACGGCTATCGCAAAAAATGATCTTTGCGCCGTTCTGGATGGAGCAAATTGGAAAGATACGGAATGACATGCCAGGTGATAAACACATGTAGACAGGCAAATAGAAAGGCAATGAAAGTGAAAAAAGTTTTGATATATTTTATCATAGGGATTGATTTTTTTGATTAAAAAACGCCGTTCCATACAAATTGTGACTGTTCAATTTATTCCATTTGTTCAGCGTAGATAACTTTTTCAACTGAACAAAGATTTTTTTCAGGATATTCGCCGGATCATGAAGATTGTAATTGCCGAAAAACCTTCTGTAGGACGAGAATTAGCAAAAGTATTTGGTGCTACGACCAGAAAGGAAGGTTACATAGAAGGAAAGGGATATTCTTTTACCTGGGCATTCGGCCACCTGCTCCAGCTGGCTCCACCACAAGATTATGGTTTCATTGGCTGGAGACGTCAGCATTTGCCGATGTTGCCCGTTAAATTCAAACTGGCCATCCGCAAGATCAAGACAAAAGATGGAATGGTAGAAGACCCAGGCGTAAGAAAACAACTGGACATCATCAAAAAGCTGTTTGATGAGTGCACAGAGATCATTGTGGCTACAGATGCTGGGCGTGAGGGCGAGCTGATCTTTAGGTATATCTATTATTACCTCAAATGTAAAAAACCATTTAAACGGTTGTGGATTTCATCACAGACCGATGAGGCCATCAAAGAAGGCTTTAGGAACCTGAAAGACGGTGCCGAATACGATACCCTGTTCAACTCAGCACATTGCAGGTCTGAATCAGATTGGCTGGTGGGCATGAACGCCACGCAGGCGCTGAGCATTTCTGCAGGTGCCAAAAGTGTACTTTCGCTGGGAAGGGTGCAGACGCCAACACTGGCCATGATCTGCGCACGTTACCTGGAAATCAAGAATTTTGTGCCACAGACTTACTTTCAGTTGAGCATTTTGTTGGATAAGGATGGGCAAAAGTTTAAGGCTATCAGCCTACAAAATTTTAAGGCACAGGCCGAAGCACAAGCCTTGTTGGAAAAAATTGAGGATGTTGCTTCAGGATTTCCACAGGGCGGGAAAATAACAGCTGTGGAGTCAAAGCCCAGAAAGGAGCCGCCACCTTTGCTGCATGACCTGAGCAGTCTGCAACAGGAAGCCAATAAGAGATATGGATTTACGGCCGATCAGACCTTAAGTTTGCTCCAAAACTTGTATGAGCGCAAATTGGTATCTTATCCACGTACGGGAAGTAGGTACATCGGTGATGATGTATTCGCGAACGTCCCAAAATTGATCAGTACCTTGACAGATCATCAAGATTTGTCCAAACAAGCTGCTTTCCTACAGACCATTACATTAAATAAAAGAAGTGTAAATGCAAAAAAAGTGACCGACCACCATGCCATTCTGATTACTGGCGAAAAACCGTATCAGCTCAGTAAAGACCAACAGGCAATATATGATATGGTAGCAGGGCGGATGTTGGAGGCTTTCCATCAGGAGTGCATAAAAGAAGTGACCAAGATTACCATCGAGTCTGGAACAACCTTTATGGCGAATGGAACAGTCATCCAATCTGCAGGGTGGAGAGCTGTATTCAATGACGCAGAAGACGATAAAAAAGAAGAAGATAACCCTACATTGCCAAAAGTGTCAGTAGGAGAGGCAGTGCCGATCCCTGAAAAAAACTTGCTCGAAAAACAGACCAAGCCTAAAGCCATGTATAATGAAGCCAGCCTGTTGAAGGCCCTAGAAACTTCTGGTAAGGAAATAGAAGATGAAGAACTCCGTTATGCCATGAAAGACAGTGGATTGGGAACGCCAGCTACGCGTGCTGCCATCATAGAGACATTGCTCACACGCGAATACATAGTTCGCGAGAAAAGAAACCTGATGCCTACTTCGAAAGGCCTGGCTGTATATGAGGTAGTCAAGGATAAAAAAATTGCGCAGGCAGAACTGACGGGTCAATGGGAAAAACGATTGGAAGAAATCCGCTCTGGAGCTTCGGTGGCCGACTTCAAATCAGAGATAACCGATTACACCAAAACCATTACCCAGGAGTTGCTGGTTGCTGGCGAGGGAATCTTCAAACGACTTGCAGCTACATCATCTTTGCAAAAACTTTGAGGCATATGGGATTTAGCATAATGTAATCGATACATTTATAGAAAATTTCTTAATGAATAATTTTACCCAGATTAAAAACCTACTTAACAACTCCAATACATTTTACCTGATATGCGTAAACATGGATAGTACCTATGGGTATGTCAACCAGCGGTACCAGGATTTATTTGCTGGAAAACATGGTAATCTGGTCGGGCAGCATTATGCGGTCACGATCCATCAAGATGATCTTGAAATATGTGCAACAGTCGCTAATCAATGCTTTGCTGAACCAGAAAATATATTTCCGGCTACCATCCGCAAGCATGATGGTCGTGGTGGTTACATTGCAACACAATGGGATTATAAAGCGATGTTTGACGACAATAATCAACCTGCAGGTATTTTTTGTATCGGATATGATATCACTGAATTCATGAAAACCACTGCCGCACTTTCCCAAATGGAATTTATCCAGTCGCACATCATCAGAAAACCCATTGCGAACCTATTAGGTTTAATAGAACTGTTAAAAACGGTTAAGGTTTCTCCTGAATCTGAGCAGATTGTACAGATGATCGATCAGGCCTCCATAGAACTCGACAATTACTTTAAAGGAAATGCAAATTAATAGAAATGAACCGTAAACATTTTCTTTCCCTTGTTCCTGCCACATTGCTGCTCAATTCATTAAGTGGCAAGGCTGATGCAGCAGAACAGTTTGGGCGACCAAAGCGGGTGAAAATACCTGCTTATTTATCACCAGGAGATACAATCGGGATTACCTGCCCGGCGGGATACATTACCCTAGCGGAAATTGAGCCTGCAGTGGCACAGATGAAAAGCTGGGGCTTCAATGTGGTGATCGGGAAAACTGTCGGCGCACGCAATTTTACATTTGGTGGCACTGATCTGGAGCGTTTGACCGACCTGCAGCAGATGCTGGATGATCCGGACATAAAGGCTATTATGTGCGCTAGGGGAGGTTATGGTGCGGTTCGCATTGTGGATGAGCTGGATTTCGGTAAATTCAAAAAATCTCCAAAATGGATCATCGGATTTAGCGACATCACCATCTTACATTGCCACATCAATTCAAACCACCACATCGCAACGCTCCATTCCAAAATGTGCAACAGCTTTCCTTCTGATTGGGCTTTGGCAGACCCGATACAGATCGAAACCATCAATTCTATCCAACAGGCTTTAAAAGGCGAAAAGATGAAATATACAGCACAAGCGCATCCAAATAATAAAATGGGCAGTGCCACGGCTGAGCTGATCGGTGGCAACATGCGCTGCATTGAAAATCTGGGCGGTAGTAGCTCAGAAATCACAACAGCCGGAAAGATTTTGTTTGTCGAAGATACCGGGGAGCAATTGTACAGTATCGACAGGATGTTTTACAACCTGAAGCGAAGTGGCAAACTAGATCAGCTGAAGGGCCTGATCGTAGGCGGCTTTAAGCTAAAAAAAGACGAAGACTTTAGTTTCGGAAGGTCGGTGGTAGAAATTGTACTGGACATCACCCGGACTTATGGTTTTCCAGTTGGGTTTAACTTTCCAGTTGGGCATCAAGTTGCCAACTTTGCTTTGAAATGCGGTGTTAAACACCATTTGGAAGTAAGCGAAGCAGGTACAATTTTAACTGAAGTTTAAGCAAAGTACTTTAATTCTGTTACAAAGACACCAAGATCACAAAATATCGAGAGGTATTAAACTAGTCGCACTGCTTTTGAGCATATTTTAACTTGTTTCTTTGTGTTATTGGTGGTGAAATGATCATCCGTAAAGGTAAATCAAAACCCAATCGCATAAACTGGTGTTTCTTCATATCTGGAAGCGATAATAATTTCTGTACCGTTGGCATGAGGCTCAAAAAGCCGTTGTACCAAATTGGGGCAGTTATTGTCCTTGCTCAAATGGGAAAGCAGTAGATGGCTCATATAGTGGGGCCGATATTTAGTGAACAGTTCCAAGGCCTGTTGATTGGATAAATGCCCATTACCACCGCGGATCCTATTCTTCAGGAAATAGGGATAACGTCCTTTATCCAAAAGTTCATCATCGTAGTTCGCTTCCAGAAAGGCGGCATGACAACGTTTAAAATTATGGATCAGGTGATCACAATGACTGCCTATATCGGTGAAAACACCCACATAGACTTCATTGCAGCTCACAACAAAACTATGGGGTTCTGCCGCATCATGTTTCTTAGGAAAGGGGATAACAGTGAGGTTTCCCAAACCAATAGGCTGGTTGGCCAAAAAGGGCCTGACCAAATGTGCTGGCAGTTGTTGTTTGCCCCTGATCAACGTAGAAACTGTGATATAAACTGGCAATTGATATTTTTTGGCCAATACAGGAAGCCCTTTAATGTGGTCACTGTGCTCATGAGAAATAAAAATAGCCTTGACACGGTCCATGCTCAGGCCCAATCGCTGCATCCTCGACTCCGTTTCCTTACACGTCAGTCCGGCATCGACCAAAATTGCTTCTTCATTGTTGCCGATGTAGAAGCAATTGCCATTGCTGCCCGTGTTCAATGAAGTAATGAATAATGCCATAGCACAAAGGACGTTATTTTATAGCTTCGTATGGCAATAATTTATTCACATCAGTGTGCAAAACGTTCTGTCACTACATGCGCTGCCCAAACATCTTGCTAGCATTTCTGTTTTACTAAAAAACATAACCATGGAACTGAAACATAACGACGCCACACCTCAACGCCCACAGGGCACCAGACCATTAGATGCACCTGTGATCCCGATTGACCTGAAACATTATATCGCCCAATTGCAAGAAGAGGAAGCCTATCATAAGAATAGAAAGAATGCGATTACGGTTTTCAAGTCTGAAACGGTAACCATTACCTTAATCGTACTCGACGAAAATGAGATCATACAGCCTGGCACGCAAGATCCCCAACCTGCCATCATGAGCCTTCAGGTTTTGGATGGGGAAATTGAGTTTCAAAATGTCGGCAGCCCCATCACCTTAACTACCAATCAGCTGATTACCTTGCACCAGATCTTGTCGTTCAAGGCTACTGCACTGCGCAAAAGTATCTGCCTACTAACCATGATCAGGTAGATTTCAGCTACATTTTTTGATTTTTCCGATCTGGGCTAACAAATTGCATGTCAAGGTAGTGACTAGAAAAATAGCCTCCAGGTACTCCAAGAGCCATTATAAATATTGAAATTTCATTTGGATATAAGGTTTAAATGATATATTTGAATTCATTTAAAACAAATGGGTGGCCTTTAAAAGCATCCATACCCTTAAAAACAATTAAAATATTATGGAAAAATTCTCAAAAGTTAAAGAAACGATCAACGCGATCCAGGCAGATGTAGAAAAATTTTACAACGGCGGTAACGCTGCTGCAGGCACAAGGGTACGTAAAGCGATGCAGGACCTTAAAGGTTTGGCACAAGAGATCCGTGCAGAGGTTACAGAAAAGAAAAATGCAGGTAAATAAGCTTTTGAGCCCATACCTTACAAAAAGACTTGCTTAGGCAGGTCTTTTTTTTTAAACTTACACGCGTTTTAGGTTTCGTAAGTTTTTGTACATTTACCAACAAACAGTACAACCATGATTTCAGTAAAGGTGAGTTATACGGTAAAGCCAGAATTTGTGGCGCAGAACAAGAAAAACATCAGCATTTTCTTGGCCGATTTCAAAAAAATGTTTGCCGTTAATTTCTTGTATAATGTTTACCTACAGGCAGATGGCGTAACTTTCCTGCACGTTTCCATGTACGAAAATGAAGATGTACAGGAACAGGTGCTCAATGTGCCATCTTTCTTGAGCTTTCAGAAAGAATGTGACGAAAGTGGCCTCGATGGACAGCCTACCATAGAAAACCTTAACCTGATCGGTTCCTCACTGAGCGTCGTCCATTAAAAAATTGCATCCCGAATCGAAAAATATCACAGCAGCCGATGAACATTGGTATGGATTTGATAGCGTGCAAGGTTTGGACACACCTGCGCTTGTCATTTACCTCGATCGGGTAATGCACAACATCAGGGAACTGATCAACAGCATTGACGACATCAAACGCTTGCGTCCCCACGTAAAGACCCACAAAAGCATGGCCGTAACGAAGCTGATGATGGACATGGGCATCCAAAAATTTAAATGTGCCACCATTGCCGAAGCCGAAATGCTGGCCATGGCCGATGCAAAAGATATCCTACTGGCCTATCAGCCCGTTGGACCTAAGATAGACCGCTTGATCGCACTGATCAAAAAATACCCCAATAGCAGTTTTTCCTGCCTGATCGACAATCAGGATTCGGCTAATGCCATTGCAGAAAAAGCCACCATCCATCAGATCCAGATTCCAGTTTATATCGACCTTAACGTGGGCATGAACAGGACTGGAATAATGGCCGACGAAAGGGCAGTGGCCTTGGGCGAACAAATTGCCAAACTAGCAAGTCTTTCCCTAATCGGCCTCCATGCCTATGATGGACATGTTGAAGAACCAGACCTTACGGAAAGGACAAAGATCTGCAACGAGATTTTAGATCAAGTCATTGCAGTTCAGGAACAGCTAGAAAACAAGGGCATGAACTTACTCCTGGTTTTAGGCGGATCTCCAACATTTCCCGTTTATGCCAAAAAAAAATCAATTGAATGTAGTCCGGGCACCTTTGTCTTCTGGGACAAAAGCTATGCAACCAGTGTTCCTGAGCAACATTTTCTGCCGGCAGCATTGATCATCGGACGCGTCATCTCATTTCCTGCCGAAGACAAGCTGACCATCGATATTGGGCACAAGGCCATTGCCGCAGAATATCCCTTACCGTCGAGGATACACTTTTTAAATGCTCCAGCACTAGAAATTGTTGGCCATAGCGAAGAACACCTCGTCGTAAAGGCGCCAAATCAGGCCAGCTATCAAATTGGCGACCTATGCTTTGGTCTGCCCATGCACATTTGCCCAACCGTGGCACTACATCAAAATGCGGTCGTTATAGCGGATCGCAGAATTGTAGATAACTGGGAAATTACCTCCAGGAACCGAACCATCAACATCTGAATTGCCCAATTGCCCCAATATTTGAATTAACTTCTCGATTTACTTGTTATAATGTATCAACATATAGGATAATGTTTTAAATTTAACTCATGATCAAGTTCCGCCTGTTGAGTTGTTTAATCCTTACCTCGCTCACCATAACCGCCTTTGCACAAAAAAAAGAACCTGTAGATTATGCCGACCCGATGGTGGGAACCTCCGAATCGAGGTGGATGCTCAATCCGGGTGCCACAATGCCCTTTGGCATGGTCCAATTGAGTCCCGATAATCAGGGAACAGATTGGAAATCAGGCTACGAATACACCTTATCGAGCATTTCTGGCTTTAGCCACATCCATTCATGGACCATGGCCGGCTTATCTGTGATGCCAACTGTTGGTGTGCTCAATCCTGTCATTTATCCGCCAGATGCGCCAAGTACGACAGGAGCCACCGCTGGCCACCGTTCCAGAATCGACAAGCAGACTGAAAAAGCCAGTCCTGGTTATTATGCGGCAGATTTGATCAACTATAACATCAAAGCCGAGATTACCAGTACCACAAGGGGAGGTTTTTTTAAGTTTACCTTCCCAGAAACACATGATGGGCATGTGCTGTTCAATCTGCTCATTCCCGCCGAATATCCACTGACGGTGCTCGATGCAAAAATTACCCGCGTAAGCGATACGGAAATCGAAGGCTATTCAAAGCAAAAGAGCGGCAATTTCATGAGCACAGGAGGATTTAATGATTACACCGTACATTTTGTAGCCAGGTTCAATAAACCATTTAAAGCTTTTGGGGGATGGAAGGGCAAGACGATTTCCAAATCCATTAAAGAAATAGCCGGAAGTGACGATGTGGGCGCCTACGTAGATTTCGATACCCAGGAAGGGGAAGTGGTACTGCTCCAAACCGCGATTTCCTACGTCAGTATCGAACAGGCCAGGTTAAACTTAGCAACTGAATTAGGGCCAATGAATTGGGATTTCGAGGCAGCCGTAAAGCAGGCCAGAGATACCTGGAATAAACTATTGGGCAAAATTAAGGTAGAAGGGGGCACAGAAGAAAATAAAAAGAAGTTCTATACCAACCTTTACCGTTCTTATTGCGCGAGGAGTATTTTGAGCGATGTAAATGGGAAATATGTCGATGTCTGCGAAAACATACGTCAGCTTGATGATCCAAACTCGCCCGTATTTGGATGTGATGCCTTTTGGAATACCTTTTGGAACCTAAACCAGTTGTGGACCTTGGTCAATCCCGATATGGCCAACAAATGGGTCAATTCCTTATTGGAGATGTATAAATATGGCGGCTGGCTCCCACGGGGCCCGGCAGGCATGGAATACTCTGGGATCATGGAAGGCTCACATGAAATTGCACTCATTACAGGAGCCTATCAAAAGGGAATCCGGAACTTCGATGTTGGTCTGGCCTATGAGGCCATGGTCCACCAACAGACCCAGGAAGGCGTAAAACATGAATGTAGTGGATTGGCCGGCAACCAAAACCTTAACGCCTACATAAAATATGGCTACATCCCATACCCGGGACGTACATCGAATACCATGGAATTTGCCTACGACGACTGGTGTGTGGCACAATTGGCAAAAAGCCTGGGCAAAAAGGCCGATTATGAACGCTTTATAAAAAGGGCTGGCAATTTTGAACATAATTTCGATCAGTCGACCAAATACATTCGGCCCAAAGATCAGCAGGGAAAATGGCTCGAAAATTTTGATCCGATCCATACCGGTGGCTATACGGAAGGCAACGCATGGCAGTATACTTTCTTTGTTCCGCATGATATCAATAGAATGGTGAGCCTGATCGGGCAACAGGAATTTAACGACAGGTTGGTAGCCGGTTTTGAAAAATCGGCAAAGCTAAATTTTAATGGCATTGGCGATAAACCAGAACTGGTCTACATCAACCATGGCAATCAGCCCAACATGCAGGCTGCCTATCTCTTCAATTATGCCGGAAAACCTTGGCTTACCCAATACTGGGCCCGGGAAATCATGAACAAGTTCTATGGTTCAACGCCTTACAATGGCTGGCCTGGCGACGAAGATGAAGGACAGATGGGAGCCTGGTTTGCCATGAGTGCAATGGGCCTGTTCCAAATGGATGGCGGCACATCAACCAAACCCATCTATGAAATAGGGAGTCCGCTGTTCGAGAAAATAACCATCCATTTAGATCCAACCTACTATAAAGGCAAAACATTTACCATTGAAGCCAAAAATGTATCAGATTCCAATCGCTATATCCAATCGGCCAAGCTGGATGGCAAGCCCTTAGATCGTCCATGGTTCTATCATTCAGATCTGGTCGATGGCGGAATATTGATCCTAAAAATGGGCAATAAGCCCAATCAGGCATGGGGAAGTAAGACTATCAGTTCACCCCCTTCCATGAGTACCCTGCATAATGAAATCGAATAATTTGCAAATAAGTTTGGATATAGGAAAAGTTTAATAATTTAGGAATGCAATATTCTTAAGATTTAAAATGAAAAAAGTAACAGGTATCGGTGGGATTTTCTTTAAGTGCAAAGATCCCAATCAGATGAGGGAATGGTATAAAACGCACCTAGGTTTAGACACCAACGATTATGGTGCCACATTCGAATGGCGTGAAGAATCGGATCCTTCAAAGAAAGGGGCAACACAATGGAGTCCATTTGCCGAAACAACCAAGTATTTTGAGCCATCTGTAAAAGAGTTCATGATCAACTATCGGGTCGAAAACCTAGAGGCACTGGTCGAAGCGCTCAAAGCAGAAGGCGTAACGATCTTAGATCAGATCGAGACCTATGATTATGGTAAATTTGTGCACATTGTAGACCTAGAAGGAAATAAGATCGAACTTTGGGAGCCAATGGGCGAATAAATGATTAGTCCTTAACCTTGCCAGCAGTAGACAAGGTTAAGGACTGTTGATCAAACTTAATTTCTAGATACCTTACCGTTTCCGTTGATCTTGGTATTGACGCTGGGACTGCCCTGATAATAAATAGTCCCGCTGCCATTGATTTCGGCATTTAGCTGCTGGAGGATATTCAACCTGGCCTCACCACTGCCACTCAGTTCAATGTCTGCATCTTTTACCTTCACCCGACTGAGATCAATCTTATTGGAGCCCTTAAGTTTTAGGGCGGCATGGCCAACTTCAAATTCCTGTCTGGCTTTCAATTGGCCAGAACCTTCCAGTTCAATATGCAAAGCTGTGATGGCAGGGAAGGCCCCACTGATTTCAACATCTCCTGAGCCTTCAAAAGATAGGGCCTGCATGGTCGGCATGGTCACATAGATTTCAATGTCATCGTGCTCAATGTGATGGCGGTTATAGGAGAGGTGCAGCACTTTCGAGACGACATTGGTACCAAAAAAAGGAATAAGGTTGGCAGACCCTTTCAGTTCGATCTTAAATTCATTTCCATAGGTAATGTAAACCTTGTTAGATCCACTAGCTTCAATGCTGTGGAATACACCCGGATTTCTCGTTTCGGTAATCAATTGCCCATCGGCACGTAAACTGTCTTTCCCGCAGGATGTGAATAGCAGCATGGCCACAAGACCCAGTAAAATCTGTTTTGTTCTCATGATTGAATTGTTGTGTGTTTTTAAGGCTAATACAACCCAATTGGATTTTACCCCTATGCCTTTTGAAAATAAATTGTCATGCCATGGCAGTTGCCCTAGCTTTAAAAATAGGGATGGGGGATGCTCCCATTAACGTTTACACCATGTAGATTAAGTTTTTTTATAATTTCTTGAAGTAATTGAGATTAATTTCTATATTTGCACCTCCTTAATCAAAGGATGATTCCGTAGCTCAGCTGGTAGAGCATTACACTTTTAATGTAGTGGTCCTGGGTTCGAATCCCAGCGGGATCACCTCCTAAAACTTCAAGCCTTGCTTGGAGTTTTTTATTTTACGCTCCTCTGGGATGAGAAGCCTGTGCCGAGCGAAGCGAGGTAAATCCCAGCGGGATCACAAGAAGCCTTGAACATTTGTTCAGGGCTTTTTTGTTTGGTAGCCAATGAAATTTGTTTCAGATTGGCGAACAAATAAAAAAGATATTTTGCATCGCAAAATAGGCTTCTTGGACTAGGTCAATGCGGAGGGATCATGTAATAATCCCAGGGGAATCACCTCTTAAAACTTCAAGCCTTGCTTGGAGTTTTTTTTATTTTACGCTATTCTGGGATGCCGAGCGCAGCGAGGTCAGCCCGACTCCAACTGTCAACTCCAAACTGATAACTGCAAACTAAGAACTGAGAACTAAAAATGTAATTCTTTAGCCATACTTTAGTTTTCTTACACCTTGTTAAACGATATCGGCTATATTTAATCCATTAAATAAAAAAAATATGATACAGACTAAAGGATATGCAGCTCAAAATGCTGAAACTGATTTAGCCCCCTGGAATTTTGAACGCCGTGAAGTGGGTGCACACGATGTGCAGATCGAAATCCTATATTGTGGTGTATGCCATAGCGATCTTCATCAGATCAAAAACGACTGGTTTCCGGGAGTTTTTCCGATGGTGCCTGGCCATGAAATTGTAGGAAAGATCGTAAAGGTTGGCGACCATGTCAAAAACTTTAAGACAGGTGAAATGGCCGGTGTTGGCTGTATGGTAGACTCTTGTCAGGCCTGCAGCGAATGCCAACAGGGCCTTGAGCAATATTGCCAGGAAGGAAATACGCAGACCTACAACAACCTGGATAGGGAAGGAAGGCCAACATATGGCGGCTACTCGAACACCATCGTGGTGCGTGAAGAATTTGTTCTGCACATTTCCGATAAACTTCCACTCGCCGCTACAGCCCCCTTGCTTTGTGCAGGTATTACTACCTATTCGCCCCTTAGACATTGGAAAGTAGGCAAAGGACACAAATTGGCCGTATTGGGATTGGGCGGGCTAGGACACATGGCCGTTAAGTTCGGTGTGGCCTTCGGTGCAGAAGTAACCGTACTGAGCACTTCACCAGATAAGAAAGAGGCCGCAGAGGCTTTAGGTGCACACCATTTTGTGGTTACTTCAGACGCAGCGCAATTGAAAGCCGTAAAAGGCTCGTTCGATTTTATCCTCGACACGGTTTCAGCAGACCATGACATGAACCTATACCTATCGCTGCTCAAAACCAATGGCACGCATATCGTTGTGGGCGTTCCGGCACCCTATGCGATCCATCCATTCTCCCTGATCGGCGGCCGAAAAAGCCTTGCAGGTTCTGGTATTGGTGGCATTAAGGAAACGCAAGAAATGCTCGATTTCTGTGCCGAGCACGGCATTGTTTCCGATATCGAACTGATCGATATCAAAGACATTACCAAGGCCTACGAACGAATGGTCAAGGGAGATGTCAGGTATCGCTTTGTGATTGATATCAAGACGCTTTAATTACTGTTGGTCCGAAAATCATTTTTGTTGGTCCGGATTTCAAATCCGGACCAGCAGATTTCAAATCCGGACCAACAATTATTTAATCCTCCCATTCTCATTCTCCAGTGCCGAATTCCTGTTCCTCGGACCTTTCACACTGGCATCTGCAAACTTATAGGTAAAGCTTAATCGAACCTGACGAGATTCATAATAGCCGTAGCTTTGCAGGTAAAGTCCCGGCAATTGTTGCATGGAGTTGAATTTATTTCCTTTGTAGATGTCTGCCCAGATCAGGCGGAAACTTGCCCTTCCCGCCAATAGGTTGCGCTGCAGTCCCAGATCCAATTGGGTAGATGACCTGATGATTTCGTTGGCTCCCGACAAACGTTTGGAATTATACGTATTGAATATTTCCCCAGTAAATTTAAACGGAAGTTTGAATGTCTGCTGAAGGTTCAGCCTTGCGGCAGTCTGCTTCAGGTTAAAATTCTGATATTGCTCAAAGGACACCTCATTGCCCAAATGGTAGCATACGCCGTTAAAGGTGAGCGACCACCACTTTGCCAAGGTTGCCAATTGCGTAAGGGTAAGCGAATAATTTTTCTGGATGCCCACATTCCTGGGAACCATCACAATTTTGTTGGCATCCACAGCATCAGTAATGTTTGCCCTAAAATTGGTGCTGTAACTATAATTGAGGCCAATAATCGTAGTATTCCTAAATGTATAGAGCACATTGAAGCGCTGGCTGAACTGTGGCTTTAAAAATGGATTGCCCGACCAGAAGGAAAGTTCATCCAGCAAATAGACAAATGGGTTAAGGTCTTGGTACGCCGGACGATCGATCCGACGGGCATAGCCGAAAGAAAGCTGATGATCTTTGTTCAGCTTGGCAGATAGGCTCAGCGATGGAAAAAAGTTCGTGTAGTTCCTGTGGATATTTTCTGCCACGGCTGCACCGCTTTTCTGATAGGTCAACGCACCTTTGGATAGCGTATTTTCAACACGCAGTCCACCCTGAAAGACCCAAGCACCAAAAGGCTTTTTAAAGTTGATGTATCCGCTTAAAATCTCTTCCTTAAAAGAAAAGTCATTGGAGCGCTGTTCATCCAATAATTCATTGGTGCTCAGCACTTGAAAAAATCTCGAATCGTTATCGGTGGCGATTGCGGAATACTTTGCTCCACTTTCTATCGTTCCTTTCCAAAAATTACCCGTATAATCTACCTTTATCGCCTTAAGGTCGATATTGGCACCATTGATGGTCCGGTAATAATGATCATTTAATAAAGTCTGTTGCAGATCGGTGTACAGGTTGGTCTGGAAATTACCGGCATCTTTCTGGTAGTAGCCGTAATCTGCATCGATGTTCAGGCTATGTCCCAGCGTATCTTCAAACTTATAGTTGAGGTTCACATTATAGCGCTGCGTATTTTGATGGTAGTAGTCATTAATGGCATCCAAATTCTGCTGGTTATTGAGCAATTGGGTGTGCGTATCAGTTATCCCCCCGCCAAAAATGAAGTTGCCGGTAAGCAGGATTCCTATGGTATTTTTCTTGTCCAGGTTGTAATCTATCCCCAATCTGGAGCCCATCCGTTTACGTTTGTCGGTATCGTCGGTATCGCTGATGTAATTGCCATTGCCCTGTAGTCGTGCCGCACCATATACATATTTATAATGCCCAAAGGCATGGTTATAACTGCCAAACACATTCACTTTGTCTTTACGATAGTTAAAAGAGAGGTCTTCGCTTTGCCTTACCAGAATGCCATAGGCGAAATTGCTCGTTATGCTGCCATTGAAACCCTTAAATTGCAATTTGGTAGTCTTGATGTTGATCATCCCTCCAGTACCCGCGGCATCATATTTTGCAGAAGGGCTATTGATGATCTCGATGGATTTCAGTTGTGAAGCAGGCATGGCCCTGAGCAGATCGGCAATTTCCCGGCTCGAAAGGTACGTCTGCTTGCCATCGATCAAGATCATGGCACCAGGTTTCCCATTCAGGGAAATGGTCTGGTCATTGTCTACAAAAACCCCGGGAGCCTTTCTCAGCGCATCGAGCGCATTTGATCCTTGCGCGCTAATGGTCTTGTCTACATTGAACACCAGCGTATTCCCATCTAAAGTAACCGGATTTTGCTTCGACTCTACCACCACTTCCTTCAGGTTTTTGGTGGCCGAACTTAAGATAATGCTTCCAAAGTCCTTATTTGCTCCCTCAAATGGGGCAGAGGTGTAGGACTGAAAACCGGTATGGCTGATCTTCAGCTGCAATTGGCCAGAACGATCAACGTTGATCTTAAAATTACCATTGACATCTGTAAAGCTAGTCGCAACAACTTCCTGTTTCGTGGTCAATACAAAAATAGTGGCATCGTGTATAGGCAATTTTGCTTCGTTAACCACCATGCCTGTGATGGTCTCTTTGCCTTGAGCCATGGCCTCAGCTATGGAAAGACAGGCAAATAGCCCTAGCAGCATTGATTTTATGCTTTTCATGAGGAAGTGCGCGCAGTGAAATTGGTCATGAGCTGCATGTTCAGCAGGCCATCCTCAACCGGACAGGGATTTTCTCCTTTACCAAGGAAATATTGGACTACCTGTTCGATCATTGGCTGTTGTACATGTTCCAGCGGCATAAAGTCGAACCTTTCTGTTTCACCGTTCAGCGTAACTTCTATGTGATAGCCAAATATCGCAAAGCTGATTTTTCCCTTGCTGCCATAAATCTCGCAAAGGTCAGCACTTTCGTACGGATTGATGGTGAAGCACCAACTTCCGTTAAATACGATCCCATTTTCAAAAATAAGCTGGCCACAGACTAGATCATCTGCGCCGCTGGCTTCTTCCTGCTGGATGGCAATGCCCGATGCGCTCGCCACCCTGCCAAAGAAAAAATACATCAGGTCCAGTTGATGGGGGGCGAGGTCGTGAAAGATCCCCCCGCCAGATATCGCCGGATCAACCCGCCAGTTTTCCTCTTTGGGAGTTTTGCTGCTAGGTTTGTACATTTTCAGTTGTACGAGGTTCACTTTGCCAATTGATCCTTCATCAAGCAGGTCCTTGATTTTTAAGAACATCGGCTGTGCCCGACGATAGTGCGCAACCACAAGTTTGCCTTGATAACTGTCAACTGCATCCGCCATGCGTTGGGCACTGGCCACATCTAGGCTCATGGGTTTCTCTACATACACAAATTTCCCTGCCGCCAAGGCCTGTATGGCGTATTCCTCATGCGAGGATGGTGGGGTTGCGATATAAATGGCGTTGATTTCTGCGTCGTTGATCAGTTCCGTAGCATCGCTATACCATTTCGCTACCTGATGACGCTCCGCATAATCTTTAGCTTTTGCGGCATTTCTGCGCATCACTGCAACTAAAGTAGAATGAGGGACTTTTGAAAAAGCCGGACCACTTTTTTGCTCTGTAACATTGCCACAGCCAATAATTCCCCACTTTATGTGTTGCATTTCAGTTCGTTTGGTTTAATGCAAGATAACTAATTTCAGATTAAAAAACGAAAGTGCGGGAAATACACGCATCTATTCCTACATAAACCCGCAACCATGATGGTAATGATTATTTACAGTAAGTAGCCAGCAATCCTGTAGCAATTGGACTTCCATAGGCTTTTACCTGCTTCCAGTCTCCGCAGGCCCCACTTAGATTGCCCAGCTTTTGTTTACAGATCCCGCGCCTGAACAGGCATTCTACCTCATCGGCTTTTACAGCCAGCGCCTTGTCATAATAAAACATGGCCAACTGATAATCTTCCTTATTGAAGGCCGTATTGGCCACGGTAGAGTACTGATAAGCGGGCAATACGACTTCAGAAGTTAAATAGGTTAAGGTTTCCTGCATCAAGACCTTTACGTTTTTACCGTTCAGATAGGCAGCTTGCCACCTGTTTTTGGTTGCTTTAAATGCCCTGGTGTAAGCATCGTCAAATTTTTGACTGACCCCTTTAATGATCTTGAGACTATCGGGCTGCCCATTTTCGTCAATGATGTAAGTGGAAATAAATTCTTCGCCGTGAAGGTCGAACCTGCGCATTTGATCGTACATGTATTCCCTAAATGATGGTCCATTGAACTTTGCATAGATTTTCTGTCCTGCCCGATACACCGTATCCCTGGCACTTACACTGAATATATCATCGGCAGTCAATGGCATGTTCTTTTGGATAAGCGCTTCTCTGTATAGTGTGTATTTAATGGAGGTTGGACTATCAAATGCTCCAGTTTGTGAGGCCATAATCAGCACCAATTTGTTCTCATCATTTTCCAAGATCCTGAGCGTATTCATCAAAGATCCCTCAGGGCTTTTGACCAACAGCCGGTTTCCCTTTAATTCAAAAGCAAACTGCCGGCCCATATCCGAATACAGGTTAGAAATGTTGAGCTGGTCTGGCCGGGTAAAAGTATATTTTACATAAGTATATTTCAATATGTGCTCCTCTGGGAGTTCATCATCTGAAAGATAGCTCACTTTCGTGGCAACGTATGAACCTTGGAGTATTTGCTGGCCATAGGCTTTTTCCAGAAAAACAATAAGAAATAAGAGGAGGAGATAGCGTAATTTCATAAGCCTAAGATAGCAAATCCATATTTTTTGTATGCAGTTTTAAAAACCGAAAGAAATTAATAACTTTGTAATTCAAAGTACTTTATATGATGCAATCAGCTTTTGAGAGATTTTATGGTGAGGCGAAAGGGAATAGGTGGTTCCGTTATTTTACGTTGTTCAATCGTTTGGCCTTGGCAATCGGCTTTTTTGGTGCAGGAATTCAGAAGATTATGGGCGAACGATTTACCAGTTTATCCATTAACCATCCGATGGGCAATTACCTGGAGGCGCTCTCGCATACCGGATTTTATTATAACCTGATTGGGGTAGCCCAGGTGCTGGCTGCACTGCTGTTATTGATTCCAAGGACGGCCTTATTTGGTGCACTGCTTTATTTTCCGATCATCCTTAACATCTGCCTGTTGTCTATTTCTGTCCGTTTCGAAGGCTCATTGTTGACTTCCCCTTTGATGGTACTGTCAAATTTATACCTGCTGGTATGGGATTACGACCGACTGAAAGGCATATTTCGTTTTGAAAGGCCAGGTAAAATTACCAGCAATCGGTTTCCATTTGCATTTTTCGGCGGCGGACTGATCGTTGTGCTCCTCCTTGTGGCTACGCTCACTACCATTTTTGACATCATGCCCCGCAATACCCAAAATGATTGTATGCAACAATGCGATGGAAGCAAAAATCCCAAAGCCTGTCAAGATTTCTGCGATTGCATCCACGAAAATGGCAAACCCCTTAAGACTTGTTTGGATAACTACCATAAAGCACTGTAGTTGGTTAGTTGTTTGTTGGTTAGTTGTTTAGCCAGCGATAGGCTCAACAACTCAACGCCTGAACAAATCATCAATTGATTAAGTATTTGGATCTGAACCAGTTATCTCACCACCTCAACAACTGAACAAATCATCAATAATTGCTTAGTTGTTTGGTTGCTTAGCTGCTTAGCCAGCGATAAATCCCTCACCACCTCAACAACTGACCGACTCATCGATTAACCAGTTAACCAATTAACCAGCCAAACCATCTTCATACGTCGGTCCATACAGGCCCGGAACCTTGTTTCCCGTAGCCCTGAGGTAGACGATCATTTCGCCGCGGTGGTGGTAGATGTGGTTGAAGATGAAGCTGCGCGCTACAATTCCCCTT
Organism: Pedobacter sp.; assembly: GCA_031119475.1. Taxonomy (GTDB): domain Bacteria; phylum Bacteroidota; class Bacteroidia; order Sphingobacteriales; family Sphingobacteriaceae; genus Pedobacter. The sequence continues at coordinate 647,004 of JAVHXV010000001.1, forward strand.
GGCATTGGGCCCAGCACCGTCTTTTCGCCGACCTTCATGGTCCATTGATCGGACAAGTTGTTGTCGTTTATCGAATTTAGGGCTGTCCTTGCTTTTTCTACGTTCTTTTCAAACAGGTCTAAAGTAGCTTTAATATCATTAGGTGCGCCCCGTTCAAGACGGTCGGCCGCCATGTCATACACATCTTGGGTCAGCGTTCCCACATACCAATAATAGATGGTGGCGATGTGCTGGGCAAGTTCGCCCATGCTCCATGAAGTGGGAGAGGGCTTAAATGAAATATCCTTTTCGGGCACAGATTGAAGCAGTTTTCGGGTACTTTTTACTTCCTGTTCAAATTCGGCAATCAATGATTCTAGCATCATAAGACAAAGTTTTTATGGTTAAACAAATGGCAAAGACTTTTGTGTGGATGATGAGTGTGTTGATTTTTTGATCATATAAGAGATTTCAAAGCTCATCAGGTAGATAACCTATCCTCTTTCTGGGTGGATTAGGCTGCTCCTTCTTTTCTAAAAGTTCATCAAGATAACGAAATACAATTTCCATGTTCTGATCTTGGTTGTCCAGCTTGTTCTTTATTTTTTCGATTTCTAAACGAATTTCTGTGTTATCCATAAACAACTGACGAATACGCGTGAATATGCGCATGATCTGGATATTCACTGCTATCGCCCTATCACTATTAAGTATGCCAGAAAGCATCGCTACGCCCTGTTCAGTAAATACATAAGGGGCTTTTCGTGTTCCTCCCCAACTTGATGTTCCATTTTGGAACATCAAGTTTCTAAATTCTTTATCGGTCAGTTGAAACATAAAGTCTTCATCTGGGAATCGCTTTAGGTTTCTGCCGACTGCTTTATTAAGGTTGCTGGTTTGCACCTCATATAATTCAGCAAGATCCCTGTCGATCATCACTTTCATACCTCTAATATGATAGATCTTATTCATGACTACCTCGTCAGGAACTAATAACCCATTAGATTTTGCACTCATATCCTTATTTTAAAACGTTAAGTTTGTTATTAGGGATGTTAGGATGTAAATTTATAGCTAGTGATGGCCCATTGCCGGGTTAGTTTTCAACAATTTGGAGACTTTATCTTAGGATCTGAAACAAGTTTCATTGGCTACCAAATAAAAAAGCCTTGAACATTGTTCAAGGCTTCTTGTGATCCCGCTGGGATTTACCTCGCTTCGCTCGGCACAGGCTTCTCATCCCAGAGGAGCGTAAAATAAAAAACTCCAAGCAAGGCTTGAAGTTTTAGGAGGTGATCCCGCTGGGATAATAACCTAATAACGCAATACTCAATAAATGAGCAACTTATAATTTTCAGTCAACCTCCAAAATAAATTGGGCACCAATTTGGGCACCATACCGATTCATCCGTTTTGACCTATTTTGAAAGAACAATTTCGTTGATACCTGAAGATACATAAAAGTCCAGAATTCTGCAAGTGTAAATCGTACAAAAACTTTGGGCAATGTCCCTTCCATTATTGCAGGCAATCCCTAAAATGCTTGTCAAATAGCCACAAAAAGCCAAGGTACTTTTGATCAAAATCAAGAGGGTATGGCGAATTTAGAAGTACTGACGAAAGAAGATCTCGAGCAGTTCAAAAAGGAACTATTTGCAGAATTAAGAAGACCAGGACAAAAGCTCCACCAACAAAGCCAGCAGAAAGAATGGCTCAAAAGCTTCGAAGTCCGAAAACTCCTGGGCATTTCCCCTGGCACACTACAGGCTCTCCGGAAAAACGGAACCATCCGTTTTTCAAAAATAGGCGGGCTGATGTTCTACAAATACGACGACATCGCATCCCTGATGAACTAAAGTCATTTGGTGACGTTATTTCTTAGCTTTTCGGGGTGAGGTAGTCCTTTAATTTCGTTCAACTGTTGGTCCAGTGCCAGCTTTACAAAGTTATGCAAAAAGCCGAGCATGATCTCGGCCTCCTCCAAGGTGATGATCGTTCCATAGCCTGCTAGGATCTCCACGGCCTCTGGATCGACTGGACGAAGTTCAATAGACCTATCAGGGTGCTGGAATAATACACCGTTCCATCTCCCGCCAGCCATATCGAGGAAAAGCTCAAACGCTTCATGGAACATATCGCCTATTACGGGATGGAAAACGTGAGGGGTGGTAATCTGGAACAGAAAAGTAAGCAGGCTGAGCTGGTGTAATATTTGGGGCTTGGGTACAGGAAGGGTTAATTGTTTTCAACCTATCTAAATCTTGATTATATTGTGGTTTAATTAACGACATGAATGCTATAAAATTCTGCAAGACTATGGGACTAACCCATGAGCGATTAGAAAAAATTCTTGGGAGAATACTTAAGAGCACTGATCAGATTAGCGAGGATGAGCATCTGAGATATTTGGCGTCATTAAATGTAGATCGTAAACTTGCAAAGTTAAAGCCGAAAAAACCTGTTAGACCAAAAAATATGCCGGATAGTCCATGGAACAGGGACAATCTGAAAGTGAGAGCAAGAATATTAAAGAAATAATTATTAGTTATTTCGGTAATAAGAATAGGTTGGATTTTATACTTACCTTTTATTGAAAGTGTTACTAAATAACCACCCGAAACGTCAGGTTAATCCTAGGCTTCATCGGCTTTGTAGACTTGGCCACCCGGTGGTCCCATTTGGTCTGAAGGTCGCCTTTCATGAGTAGCAGCGACCCATGCTCAAGCCGGATCGAATATTTTTCGCTATGGTCGGCCTTGTTCCGTATATCAAATTCTCGCACCTGTCCAAAGGTGACCGAGGCAATGGTTGGTTTGGGGCCGAGCGCTTTTTCGTTGTCGCTGTGCCAGGCCACCGAATCTTGTCCGTCCCGATAATAGTTCAGAAGCACGCTGTTGAAACTGATACCTGCTATGGGCTCGACGATGTTCTTGATCATGAGCAGTTCAGGTGTCCAGCTATTGGGTGCAGATTTTCTGATCGAGGTATAGTCATAGGTATCCTGGTCTGCGTACCATGCAGAAAGGCGCGGGGTGATCACATCCTTGTCGTACATCCTAACGGTCTTCTGTGTCCAAGGTGTTTCGGCAATAAATTTTGCCATGAGCCTTTGCCCGAGCCCAGGATCAAAGAGGCCAGGTATATATTTTAGGATGTCGTCCGGTATGCCGGTTGTCTGTCCCGCCTCGGGGAAAAATGCCAATTGTTCAATCATTATTATCTATTTAAAGTTCCTGCCGTCCGGGAATACCTTCTCTGTCGAGGTGGTCCTGACCTGGCTTCTCTTGTTTTCGCTCGGGTAGGGCGCGGTCTTTTCATCACCACGGGCAAGGGTGAGTATGGGCAGATCGCCATCATCCCTTGCGATCAGACCTTTCAGCAGCTTGGTAAAGTCAAAACATTTGGAAACGATAACGTTGGTGACGCCCTTTTCCTTTTGCAGCCTTCCTTCCACCATCAGCAGCCTGGAGTGCAGGATCTCTTTTCTATAGGTCTCAAAGAGCTTTTCGAAGATGACAAGGTTGAACCAGCCCGTTTCGTCCTCCAATGAGATAAAGCACACCCCGCCCGCTGTTCCCGGTCGCTGGCGCACGATGACTAGGCCCGCTACCTTGACCAAAGCGCCATCTGAAATATGGTGCAGCTCCTCCGAGGAGCGGACGTTGAACATTCTCAATTTCTCCCTAACCAAGCTGACCGGGTGCGCCTTTAGCGATAGGGCGGTAGAGGCATAGTCTTCCACCACATGCTCGCCCCTCGACATCAGCGGAAGGGCGATCTGCACCTCGCTGTCGCTCTCCGAGGGCTGTCCCTCGAATACCCCGATCGGCCTGTCCTTCAGCGCTGATACTTCCCACAATGCTTCCCTGCGCTGCATGCCCATCGAGCGGAAGGCATCCGCATCAGCCAGTCTTTCAAGGGCCGCAAGACCAACGCCTGCATCCAGCAGCGAATGGATGTTGGGATAGCCCGAACCCCTGCCGTTTACCAGAGCCTGCACGTCATCTTCTCTGATGCCAGAGATCTGCCTGAAGCCCAATCTTAATGCAAAATACTTGCCCGACTTTTCTTCGAGCTTGTTGTCCCAGGCTGAATGGTTGACATCTATTTCTCTTACTTCAACCCCATGCTTCCTTGCATCGATGACAAGTTGGGCGGGCTGGTAGAAGCCCATGGGCATGGAGTTCAAAATAGAGCAGGCGAACACGTCTGGATAATAGCACTTGATCCAGCAGGATACATAGACCAGCAGCGCAAAGCTTGCCGCATGGCTTTCCGGGAAACCATAGGAGCCAAAGCCCTCGAGCTGCTTGAACACGCGCCTTGCAAATTCCTCGGTATATCCTCTGGAGGTCATGCCCTCGACGAGCATCTTTTCGAACCTTGTCACCATGCCGTGCATCTTAAAGGTGGCCATTGACCTGCGCAGTTCGTCGGCCTCGGCAGGGGTAAACCCTGCGGCTACGATGGCAATCTTCATCGCCTGCTCCTGAAAAAGAGGCACGCCCAGGGTCTTTCCAAGAATTTCCTCGAGTTCCTTTGAAGGATATTCCACGGGCTCCTCGCCGTTTCGCCTGCGCAAATAAGGGTGCACCATATCGCCCTGTATCGGGCCGGGGCGAACGATGGCCACCTCGATCACCAGGTCATAGAAACATGCGGGTTTCAGGCGTGGAAGCATCTGCTGCTGTGCCCTGCTCTCGATCTGGAATACTCCGATGGTATCGGCCAGTCCGATCATCTCGTAGACCTTTGGATCATCCTCTTTGTTGATGGAGGCCAAAGTCAAGTCTAGGTCATAGTGCTTTTTGGCCAGGTCAAAGCCCTTGCGTATGCAGGTGAGCATGCCAAGTGCCAAAACGTCGATCTTGAGGAAACCCAGCGCATCGATATCGTCCTTGTTCCACTCGATATTGGTGCGGTCCTCCATCCGTGCATGGAAGATGGGGCAGAGATCCGTTAGCTTTCCAGCGGTGATGACAAATCCACCGGTATGCTGGCCGAGCTGTCTTGGAAAGCCCATCATCTGCGAGGTCAGATCGAGCACTTTCAATAACAGCGGATCCTTGGGGTTCAGTCCGTTCTCGGTGATGCGCTTGCTCTCGAACCACTCGTCGGTAAATTCCCAGATGGAGGCGCTGAGCCGATCGATGGTATCCTTGGATAGTCCCATCGCCTTTCCGACATCACGAAGGGCTCCTTTCTGATGGAGCTGGGTAACGGTGGCGACGATAGCCGCCCGGTCACGACCGTATTTTTCGTAGATGTACTGGATGACCTCTTCGCGTTTTTCGTGCTCAAAGTCCACATCGATATCTGGCGGTTCGTTCCTAGCAGAGGAGATAAAGCGCTCGAAGAGAAGGTCGAATTTTGTCGGATCGACCGAGGTGATGCCCAAACAGTAGCAGATGGTGGAATTGGCGGCAGAGCCGCGGCCCTGGCATAATATCTTCTGTTCTCTGGCAAAGCGCACGATGTCATACACGGTCAAAAAATAACTCGCATAGTCCATTTCCTTGACGAACTTCATCTCGTGGTTGATGTTGTCGAGCACCTTCTGTGGCAGGGGGAGGCCGAACATTTCTTCTGCACCCTTCCATGTCAAATATTCCAGTTCCTCCTGCGGTTCGCGCTCGCCGGAGATGATCTCCTTGGGATAAACGTATTCCAGGCTGTCGAGGGTAAACTGGCAGGCACCTGCAATCTTCAGGGTATTTTCTATGGCCTGTGGATATTGGCGGAACAGCCTTTGCATTTCCTCGACGGGCTTTAGGTGCCGTTCGGCGTTCATCTTCAGGTGGAATCCAGCCGTACTGATGGTGCATTTTTCCCTTACGCAGGTGAGGATATCCTGGAGCTCGCGGCGATGGGGCGAATGGTAATGGACATCGTTTGTGGCGACCAAAGGGATGCCGAGCTTCTTCCCAAGCTCATCCAACCTAAACAGTCGTTTCTGGTCCTGTCCCTGATAGGTCTTGTTGGCGGCCAGATACAAATTATCTTTTAAATTTTGCTGATATTCTTTTAGGGCCTGGGGGAAGCTGAGCTCAAAATCAAAGCCCTTATCAAGCTCATCGGGAGGGATGGCAATAAAGATCATGCCCTCCCTGTTCTGGTAGACATCATTTTTGTATAAAAAGCACTTACCCTTTTCGGCGCGGAAATTCCCTTCGCTGAGCATGGCCGATAACCTGCCGTAAGCTTCACGGTCGGTGGGATAGGCAAGGAGCGAGGGACCGTCCAGCAGGTCTAGCCTACAGGCAGGGATGATCTGGATGTTATGCTTTCTTGCCTCTGAATGTGCCCGGACGATGCCCGCCATGGTGTTCACGTCGGTAATGGCGATCTTGGAGTAGCCGTAGGCGGCTGCCTGCTCGATGAGTTCCTGGGGGTGGGATGCGCCCCTTAAAAAGCTGAAGTTTGAAGTGACCTGTAGTTCGCAGTAGCCCATGATCGTTTTCCTTTCTATTTCTCTATATTCTTTATGCTATTGTTTAATATTCTGTGGGTCTTGGCTCAGGCGAAAAAGCCATGGAGGAACCAGGCTGATTTCTCCTCATCGTAATGTCCCGAGCGGAATACCCAGTACCTGCGTCCCCTGTCATCTTCAAGGATATAGTAGTCGCGATGCTCGCCCGGCTCCATCCACCATTCGCGTTCTATCCTTTCCGGGCCGTCCGCTTTTCTCACGATATGCAGTTCTTCGCGGTAGCGGAAGTTCATGGGTGGATAGTCGGGTATGGGCGCGGTGACCTGCACGGGGACTGGTCTGTTTAAAAGCTCGGATGGCCTTGGGTTTGCCTTTTGCCATTTGATTTCCGTCTTTTCCTCTAGTGACAACGCAGGACGAAGGCATCTTTCCGGCCAATGGTTGGCCTGGGGGATGTAGCGTTTGATCGCCTGCGGGCCGATCTTTCCGGCAAGACGGTCTAGTAGTTTGGCCAGGTTGTCATCGGCTAGGCCTGGTTTGGCAGACCAGAGTTTCTCCTGATGGAGGTATACGGGTTCTGTTTTAGTGGCGGTCAAGATAAATAGTTCGATGCCTAGGGCTGGCTCGATCAGTGCGATCTTGAGCTCAAAGAGTTTAAACAGGTGCTTTACCTCATGGGTGGATCTGTTGGTTCCGATCCTCGTCTGGGTCATCTGTCCATCCAAGCGGTAGCCGCGCAGTTCCGCCGAACGGATGCCCAGGCCCTCGGTAGCAAGCCTTGCGCACAATGACTCCAGTAGTTTTTCAATGGCGATTTCGATGGCGGGCTTTGTCCTTATGGGTTCAAGGCAGGGTAATCTTTCCTCGTAAGGAGCGACTACGATTACAGGTGTTATGGTTTCTTCTTCTGTGCCAAGGATCTGCCCAAGTCTTAAAATAAAATCATTGCCGAACCTTCTTCTTAACACCGACCTTGGCATCTGGATGAACTTTCCGATCTTGTCTAGGCCAAGTTTGTGGAGCTTTTGGTAGGTGGCTTCTTCAACCCGTAAAGCTACAGGTGGAAGATTGAGTATGGCATTGTACTGCTGGGCGGGGGCGATGATCGGGGCCTTCTTTCCAAACCTCGCAATTGCCCAGCTGGTGCCGATGGTGTCGGAAATACTGCCGCGGCAGCCATAGCCCGATTCGGTCAGTTTGTCCAGGATATGCTTGAGGTAGCCTTCCTCTCCGCCCCAGAGGTGAGAGCAGCCATAGGAGTCAAGTATAATCCCATCGGGTTCTTGGATGGCTACGAATGGAGAAAACCTGATTCCCCATTTGGCGATACGGGTGAGCAGTTTTTTGGCAAAGCCTTCCTGGTCGTCAAAGGCGAGGATGTCTGGAACGACCGCTTTTGCATCGGCGAGGACCATATTTGCGAATATGCCCTGGTTTTCCGCCTCTCTTGATGCGGCTGAGATCATGATGCGACCTCGCTCGGAGCGGGTGAATACGTATACCGTTCCCTTGAGTTCTGGTTTTTTAAATGCCAGGTAGTCGCAGAGCAGGTTTGGAAACCAGATGGATAGGTAGCGTTTCATGCGGTCCCCCTTTCTTCTGCTAATATCCTATGATATGTATGTTGTTTTTCGCTTTCTTTTTCTGGGGCTTGGGCCAGCGCTGGACTCTGGATCTGGGTAAAGCCATTTTCGCTCCATTCGATATGGAAGGTTCCGGTGTGGCCGTTGCGCACCTTGATCAGCGTTACTTCCCATCTCGGGCTGCCTACGCCAGGGATATTATCCTGCATTTCGGTTGGCTCTGGTGAGATCTTCCACCTGACGGTGCAGGCGGTGGCCGATAGGGCGCGTTTGGGTGCCTTTCTGAATACGAATCCGGTAACGTGGCTTTTTTCGGTGGCCAACTGCAGCCTGCGACTTTGCGCAAAATCGATGTCAGGGATCTCCGCGATAACGCAGGCAAGGCCTTCTGTCTTCAGCGCCTCTTCCATGGTCCAAAGGATCTGCTTTTCATAGGGCACGTCGATAAAGACCACCTGCTGCGCATCGGTTCCGAAGCGTTCCATCGATGGCGGGAAGAGCTTTCTGTTACGGCTGATCCATAGGGTGGAAGCACCGTTTTCCATGAGCTTGTGGAGCAGGCCTGAGATAAAGCCGTCGGTTGCTGCTGCATCTTCGGGATGTTCGGCAATGAATTCGTGGATGGTTCCGGTTGGAAAGGTGGAATTTGGAAAACAGGATTCTATCTCGCCAAGGCCAAAGCATTGGGCGGTAGCTGAAGGGCTGGGCCTAAATCCCTGCACTTCCAGAAGTTGCGTTCTAAGCTTAGCCAGTATTTCCTGTTTTTCCGCTGTCATTGTTGCTTTTCATGTGCTGATGGTTTGCACACGATTTTAGTAACAACAAAGCTAAAGCTAAAAATGTTAGTAATTACTAACATTTTTAGTAAAGTTATAAACAGGGTTCAGGAATTGTAAATACCGAATATTACATTATTTCAAACATCACTAGATAAATATTTTTTATTTAGCATGTTTAAAAAGTTCTCTTAAACTGGATTTTTTTTCATGTCCTAACATTTCGGTCAACCTGGATTCGTAGGTAAATAATAAAGATTTTAAAAAAGCTTCTAGCAGTTTGTTATTTTCACTAATTATTAGATCAACTAGTTGAACCTTCTTCTTTTTATATTCAATAAGTTTATATCTTGTCAATGCAGGCCGAAACATTTTCATGGTTTCCTCATCAATTTTTCTACCTGTTGCTTGTTCTTTATAAAAGAATACACCATAGTAAAGATCAATTTGGTCCTTTTCTTCATCTTCGTAATATCCCCGATGGCTATTGAGATGCCTAAGTCCGATCAAGTTTTCAAATGTCTTAAAATACCTATGGGCATGTTCCATTGGTGGTTCAGTCTGAGACAGTTTTTTAACTAAATTGGGCCATCTGCACTTCACTTCAGACAAGCCAAGACCATAAACTTCGTTGATCATTAAAAGCATGATTTCATGGATTGTATGGATTTTATGATACAGTGCTTCAATGTGATATTGTATATATTCCAATTGTGAAACCCCATTTGCCAAATAATGCTTTCGGAATGGATATCTGTTGATATACATTCTGATATGACCAAGCTGTTCACTAGTTTTTGAAATTGAATATTGAATACGGGAAATTCTGGAGGTATATTTTTCGTCTTCATTTAGTAGATGATGGTTGTTTTCTGCATCGATATAGCCCTCCCGATGCTGAAAGTTTTTAAGAGCATTCGACATATCTTCCTGAAGCCTTTGGGAGAAGAAATTCATGAGAAAATCATTCTTTGCATAGGTAAATGTCACTTTGTCTTTTCCGCTATTGATCTGTATCATAGTCTAAAAATTTGCATAGATTTAATCTATCCTTTTTTTGCCAAGTGTGGATATAGAGCCTGTATTCTTTTCTTTTTTTCTTCCGTTTCAGCCCTTTCCATCATCCTTTCATAGACTTTAGATTCGAGATAATACGTATCTGCACCCATATAGTAAAAGTCACTCATAAAATCATTGGATAGTTCAAGCAACATAGTCATCTCCTGCAATCCAGGTAGATCAAACAGAATCACGGTGTCGTCCAATGGATTGTCGTCATACTTGATAAAATGCTCCTTAAATTCACCTGGAATCTTACCTACGTGATCTACCAGTGTATAAAGAGGATCCAATACCAATATTTGAAAAAGAGAGTTGTCATGTTTGTTGTTAATCATTGCATCTACAGTTTTCTGGTAGATAACTTTTAAGCTGTGGCTTTTGGGCGCCTGGATTTTTACTAGTGATAGATAGGCTTTGCAAAAAACTTCAACGTAAAATGTCAAATTATGAAATATGCCAGGAGATAGGTCTGATAATTGGCCAAATCTATAGGAGTCTATGTTATAAACATTTTCATCTTCTATGACTTCAATGGCCCTTTTTAACAGAATTGTTATAACGGTATATTGGACGAAACATGCATTAACAGCTCGGTTTGTTGTTGGTTTTTTTCTTGCAACTAGACCGTGTGTACTTATCCAAACGTACCCAATGTGGCTTTCGGAAATGTGAAGTTTTCGAGATGAGCTATAATGGAAATATTTAACTTCAAAATCTTCTTGTTGTATGCCTAGCAATTCAAGCAGGCTGATAAAAAGTTTTCTTTCAGAAAATTTGAAAAGATGAGCAAATCGTATCCCTTGCGAAATTTGGTCTACTATTTCATCAATGTTTTCCTGATTTGATATTAAAACATACCGCTCATCTTTTTCGGTTATAAATTCCATTTAATTCAAATTAAAGATTTGGGATAAGTATTCTAGCATAAAAATACCTCTATCAGTCATTCAGAAACTTGTATTTGAATTCGCCATTAATTATAACATATTGATGGGCATTAATCATGATCTTTTGTTGGAGTTCTATATTTTGCTCATCGTCAACTTTATATATTTTATTGTTTTCAAGTTGGCGCAGAGGATTTGTTTTATCATCAGATCCATGAAAATGTAGGTAGATTAGAAATCTTGGAGTCAATGGAAAATAGATTTCACTGTCTTTTCCCATGATTTCAAATTTATGTATTTGGTTTTCGAATATTATGGGATTATCAGTAGTGAACCATGGTTTATCTTCCTGGGATTCTAAAATTACGATGCTATAATGGGCGGTTCGTTGAAACAGATAACTAGTAAAAAATATCAAGACTCGATTGATTATATTGTTATCCAATGGACTATCCGACAATACCCTGAAATAGTCTTTTTGTTCAAGGTCTTCAAAGCTTTTTGCAGTGTGCGCACAGATGATCTTCAGAAAGTTTTCCTTTGCATCAGTGCAAAGAAGATCAGTGACCAAATTTCGAGTGGTGTCCGAACGAGCAATCAAATTGGGGATAAACTGAAGTAACATTGCAAAGGATTTTTCTGACAAGTGGCCATTTTTTTCCAAATCAGAGATCATATTCGGATACTCTGTCTCAAAACGCCCGTTCAAGTCTTCGAAACTTTGGACAATTTTTGGATCATCGCTGTCGATATCAAAAATGTTTATGTCTGAAAGAAAGCTTTCAATGCTTTTCTGGCGGGTATGTCTTTCTCCCATCTTGAGGACAGAAACTTTGCAATGCCCATTTATTTCATAGCCGAACCTCCTCATATAAACCTGAGGCAATTTATGTTGGTTCTGTTTTTTGTTTTGTTTCATCAGCGCAACCTTAAACTGTTCAATAATGGCACTAAATTTTCCAAGATACCCCATTGGATTAAATTTAATAGCTTAATTGTTTAAACTCTGGTTCACCGCAGTTTCAATTTTAGGCTGGTGGTTAGCCATTTCTATTTCGATAGCATTGATGGCGATTAGCAATTTTTCTATTTTTTGCTTACAGTCATTCAAGAAAATATTACTTTTTATGATATCGGTTTCCCAAACATCGATCGATAAATTATCAAAATGAGCATAAAATGGCCACCAGTTACTTTCTTTACGGGATTTTACACCGATGTCATTTAGAATCTCATGGATTTTCACTCTTGTAGGGTTATCAATTTTGCAGGTATTCGGATTGTTGCAAATCCCATAATGGCAACGATGAGCTTCAAAGGTAAATCCAATCCAACATTTCCCATCCCAATCCTGATTTGTCAAATGAAAACGAACATATTGTTCATCGCTTCTTTCATAATGATATTCTAATCCTTTCTGTTTGGCAAATTCAATCATACCGGGGTTGAAATGCTCCTGCGCAAGATAGTTATACGTTTCAGGATAGTTTTGGGAGATAATCTTCGCGGCCCGTAAATTTTCGACATTTGATAACACCTTGGTAATCTCATTTTTATTTTTTGTATCCATATCTTGATTGGTTAGCTGCCTTAGATGGTTAATGTATTGGATTATTGTTTCTCTTACTAAAGGATGGCGAGACGCACAAGCAACACATTTTTCAAGCCATTTAATTATATCATCCCTGTAAGAGATTGGTTGATATAAAATATTTCCGCAACTCTGTTCGGAAGCAGGATCTCCATCGAGCGTCAAATAAAATATTTGATAGCCATTTTTATAGGTCTGGGCATATCTATTGTATCTTTTTAGCTGTTCTGGCTGGTCGATTGCATATATCTTATTTTCAATGACTATTGCCTTATTTTGGTTATCCTCTAGGAGTATGTCTATTCTGCCTTCCTCGGTTGAATGCTCGGTATGAACCCGCACTCTCTGATAATTAAAATTCTCGATAGAATAAAAATCTCCAAGAGTTTCCAGAAAGCATTCGAGCATTACGTATTTTAGTCCGTGAGATCCATTTGGGTTAAGAAACTCGGCGATAATACCAGAATGGGTGTTCTCATAATGGTTGACGCCGCAGATTTTGAACATATTGAACCTCCCACCTGTGGCATCTAATATCTCGGAATTTTTGTTGCTGATAATGTTTACCTGACTTAAAAGATTGTTTATGTCCTTCATTATTTAATATTCTAATCCAACTGATTTGGTTAATGGTCGATTGAAGTCTAAGCTAATGTAAATATTTTGAAGACACTTGTTTGGGTCTTTTTAATCTTTGGGTATTTTTGTTGATCAACAAACCTAATGCAGATAGGCTTCGAAGTGCCGCACTTGGCAATTCTTACCAAGCATCGAAGATTATTTCCCGCCTTTGGCAGGTCTTGGCAAAAAGGGCTTGGCTTCGCCCGCCCACTTTTGTGCCCTGCAAAAACTATCGTTTTTGCGATTGCTTCTACGAAATTTTTTTGATAGTGACTGGATTTGAAATTGAATTTTAAAGGTTGACCTGTGTGCTATTCGTCGTTTTAAAATTTCTGCACATCTCTTTGTGTATTGTCAATTGGTCTATGTTTGACTGGTGATCTTTGGGTATAAAATCGTTACGATTATGTGTGAAAAACCTTTAAAACATACTTCAGTTTCTTCTGTGAGGTTGGGTCTGAAACTCCGGCCAAAACCTTCATTCATGCGGGTCAAGATCAGGCGGCTACTTAGGTCGTTTTTGGCCGTTTCCGAGCTGCGGAATTCTAATCAAAAAACCAGTTAATCATTCATTAGCAAACTCATTTACGGAGTAAATCTCAGGTGAATTCCGGCAAGCCCCTGCTTGCAGCAAGATGTCTTTTTGTACACAAAAACAATCTTGCTCCCTTGAGGGAGGGACTTTGCCTCGGAACTCGCAAAGTCTGAAATCATCATTTATCAAAGAGAGAACCATGGGAAGGAAGAAGGCAAGTGATCAGGGGAAACTGTTAAGGCATACGCTGACGATCAGGCTGGGAGAGGCGACTTTAAAACGTTTAGAAAAACTGCTGGAGCAGAGCAGCTGTCGGAGCATTGGTGAAGTGGCTCGTAAGATCCTTGCAGGAGAGCGGATTAATCTATTTCATAAGGATGCTTCCATGAACGGCCCGATGGAAGAGCTGGCACTGATTAGGAAGGAACTCAAATCCATCGGGGTAAATATCAACCAACAGACCAGGTATTTCAATGCGGTGAAGTCCGAGGCGGAGAAAAAATTCCATTCGAACAAAACCGTCGAGATCTATCTGAAGGCAGATGCGAAGATGGAGCGGCTCTTTGCGATCATTTCAAAACTTGCCGACCAATGGTTGCAAGGATAAGGTGCGGAAAATCCATCCGTGGGATCTTGACCTATAACGAGGATAAGGTGGAGCAGGGACAGGCAAAGGTTTTGCTCGCGAGCGGGTTTGCAACGGAGATCGAAAGGCTGAACTTTCATCAGAAGCTTTTTCGGTTCGAGCAGTTGACGCAGTTCAATGCAAGATCGAAGACCAATGCGATGCACATCAGTCTGAACTTCCATGCAGATGATAAACTCGATGCTGGGAAGCTGCAACAGATCGCTACAGAATATATGGAGAAGATCGGGCTTTCTGAACAGCCCTTCATTGCCTACCAGCATTTTGATGCCAGTCATCCGCATATCCATATTGCGACGGTACTGATCGGTAGGAATGGTGATCGGATCAATACCAATAATATAGGCAAAGGTCGTTCCGAGCCTGCAAGGAAAGAGCTGGAGGTGAAGTTTGGACTGGTGGCGGCTCAGGGGCGGAGGCTGAAGAACGAACGTTATCTGCGGGTGGCCGAATATGGAACGAAGCCTACAAAGAAACAATTGGCAAATATTACCGGTGCTGTGATGCGTGACTACGCCTATATCTCTTTTGCGGAATATAAAGCGGTGCTGGCGCAGTTCAACGTACATGTGGAAAGGGGAGCGGAAGATAGCGTGATGTTCGAGAGGAAGGGGCTGCTCTATTCGATCATGGATGATTCGGGGAGGCCGGTTGGCGTGCCGTTCAAGGCAAGTTCCTTTTATGATGGGGTCACGATGAAGAACCTGGAAAAGCGGTTTGAAAAGAACAGGGAAAGGCGGAAGGAGAAAAAAGAATTATTGGTGCGGTCGATCGATGGGGTGTTTGGCAGGTTTGATGGTATTACTAGGTCCACTTTTCAGAAGGAACTGGCTGCCGAGCAGGTGGCGGTGATCTTTAGGCAGAATGAAAGTGGGCTTGTTTATGGACTGACCTTTATCGACCATCGGAACCGCACGGTGTTTAACGGGAGCGATCTGGGAAAGGGATATTCGGCGAAGGCGGTGATGGAAAGGTTTGCGGTGAAGGATTCGCCGAAGGTTTACCTGAAAAGGGAAAGGGATGCTTTTATGGGTTCGGGAAAGGAATCTGGGCATCAGGTTAACTCCAAAGAAGATCCTTTATTAGACGTGCTATTGGCCAAGGCCAACTTTGATCCGCTTGGAGAAGTAGCAAGGAAACGCAAACGAAGAAAGGGCAGAGGCCAGTCCAATGACCTTGGCAGATAAATGCGGTAAGCTTTAAAGTCCGTAACATATATGCCATTTAACCTTGGTCATCCCCAAGCGGATTGTCAAGGGGTCTAGGTTCTTCTGGGCACCTTGGCCTTCATGAATACAGGGGAGGACATCCAGGGGCTTCGCAAGATCATCGATTTTACAAGGCTGCTGAGCATTTTTATTTTGGCGATCCATTTTTATCTGGCCTGTTACCGGGCCTTTGAGGATTGGGGATGGACGGCGGGGATTACCGATCGGATCATAGGGAATATTTCAAGGACTGGTTTGTTTGCAGGGCTTTGGAGGGCGAAGCTGGCTGCGCTTCTTTTGCTGATTATTTCCTTGGTCGGGGCAAAGGGAAAGAAGGATGAAAAGGAGACGTTGAGGCCTTTGGTGATGATGCTTGGGTGTGGCTTGGTTCTATACTTTGCAGCATACCTGAGCTTTTTTATCCCGAGCCAAAAATGGGTAATCGCATTCTTGTATATCCTGTTGACAGCCTGCGGTTATCTTTTGATACTGACCGGTGGAGCTAGGCTGTCGCGCATCATAAGGGATGCGCTGGCCAAGGATATCTTCAACGAGGAGAACGAGACCTTTCCGCAGGAGGAGCGGCTGCTGGAGAACGAGTACTCTGTAAACCTACCGGCAAGGTACCGGCTGGGGAAGGAGCTTCGCGGCAGCTACATCAATATTATTAATCCCTTCCGCGGACTTTTGGTTGCTGGCACGCCTGGTGCTGGTAAAAGTTATTTTGTGATCAGGCACATCATCGACCAGCATCTAAAAAAGGGCTTTTCGATGTTCGTCTATGACTTCAAGTTCGATGACCTTTCTAGGATCGCCTATAACAAATTGCTCAAATATGCCGGTGCTTATAAGGTCAGGCCAAGGTTCTATGTGATCAACTTTGATGACCTGAACCGTACCCATCGCTGCAATCCCCTGGATCCACTGGCTATGGATGACATCACCGATGCGACCGAGGCTTCGAGGACGATTATGATGGGGCTGAACCGGGACTGGATCAAAAAGCAGGGGGATTTCTTTGTGGAATCGCCGATCAATTTTCTGACGGCCTGTATCTGGTATTTGCGAAGGTATGAAGATGGTAGGTTCTGTACGCTGCCGCATGTAATCGAGCTGATGCAGTCGGACTATGATGCATTGTTTGCGGTGTTGCAGTCGTGCGAGGAGATCAAGGTGCTGATCAATCCCTTTATCTCCGCCTGGCGCAACAATGCGATGGCGCAGCTAGAGGGTCAGATTGCTTCGGCAAAGATCGGGCTGGCAAGGTTAAGTTCACCTCAACTTTATTACGTGCTTAGTGGGAATGATTTTACGCTGGATGTCAATAATCCAGATGATCCAAAAATTGTATGTGTTGGGAATAATCCCCAAAAATTGCAGGTTTATGGGGCTGTTTTGTCTTTGTATATTTCAAGGATGATCAAACTGGTGAACAGAAAAGGGCAGCTGAAAAGTTCTTTGATATTCGATGAGTTCCCGACGATCTATTTCAATAACATGGATTCGCTGATCGCAACGGCGAGGAGCAACAAGGTGGCGACGTGTTTGGCTGTCCAGGATTTTTCGCAGCTGAAGAAGGACTATGGGGCCGAGCAGGCGGACGTGATCACGGGGATCGTGGGGAATATCATCTCGGGACAGGTGATGGGTTCGACGGCAAAGACCTTGAGCGAAAACTTTGGGAAGATTTCCCAGCAGAAGGATTCGATGAGCATCAATTCATCGGATACCTCGATCACCAGGACAACGCAGATGGATTATGCCATTCCTGCGAGTAAGATCGCAACGCTCTCTTCTGGGGAGTTTGTGGGGGTAGTGGCGGATAACCCCGAGCAGAAGATCAAGCTCAAGATGTTCCATTCAGAGATACAGAATGATCACTCAGCGATCGCAGATGAAGAAAAAGGGTATAGAGAAATTCCGGTTGTGAAAAAGGTAACGGCTGAAATGGTGGAAGAGAACTATAAGCAGGTTAAGCTGGAGGTGGAGCATCTGTTAAGGGCGGAATGTGCGAAATTGCGGGTAAAGGATGGGGAGAAAGAGCCGGAAAAAAAGACTAAGTCGAGGCCCAAAAAGGGTGAGAGCGAGGGGCAGAGCATGAGTTATTGATTAGCGTATTAAACTCACGTAACAGCCCGCATTTTTTTCAATGTCCTTGGAAAAGTTATGGTCATCAGCAACTTTTCTTTCAGGATCATAGATGACAAAAAGTTTGTGCTTATCTATCGGGTATTTGATGATGTCAGCCGCAATCTGATCGGTGATAGCTGCCTTTGAGGTTTTGCCTCGTAAGTATTTGGCTTCTATTAGCAAATCATAATTCTTAAGAAATGAATGATCGGGAATAACTCTAGCTACAGAAAACTTTAGGACAGGAAATTCCCTTGCGTAATCATCACTATCTCCCTGTATGATAGCGTGGATATGGTCGTTTAGTGCATTTTCATGCAATGGTTTCTCATGTGCGAAGGCTTGTGGTACAGAGATAGAGAGTTTTGCTTTGATCAACTCTATTAAACACTCAACAGGTAGTTTAAGATATGCTCTGTCATCAATGTACGCATTCAGAGTGTTTGGTTTTTTTGGTTTAAGGGGATCTTCCAACATCTTGATGTTTCTAAGTGCAGAAAGAACTTGCTCAGTATGTCTTCGCAAAAGTTCATATATCTGAACCGCTCTCTCAGAAGCCCTTCCTCCCTTTAGATAAGGGATAATTAGGCTGAGTTCCGCCAGCATTTCGTGCTGAAAGTTCATTTCGGTATAATCATTATATCTTGCCACTGCTCTGATATAATCATTTACATGAGTGCGGGATTCAGGAATAGTTATTTCATCCTTTGCAATGTCCACGTCATAGATAGCATCGAATTCTTCGAGACCTGAGGCAAATGCGGCCAGCCTGCGATCAACGCATTGTGAACATCCGCCACAATGCGTAGCCTGCGAATTGTTCTGGAACTTCAAAAACGTTTTGGTGCAGGATATTGTTGAATTGATATAGTTAACCTTTCCTGCATCCTTAATCTTATTGAAGATATCTGTTTTTGTATTGAGCATGAAAGGGTGAACGATCGGCCTCAGTTCGCCACCTACTGCTGAATAGAAATTTTCTAGAAGCTTTAGAGTCTTTGGATGGGTTGTCCTGCTCGCACGTGCATTGATGAGATCGGCACGTTTAGAAAAATTTAATGATGTAACTCCATTTTCAAACACGTGTATTTCTTTTTCAGACGCCAATGTGGACAGTGAATAGGCAATAGCAGTATATAGGAAGATACGGGTTCTTTGAGTTTCTTCAACCGCCCTTTCACCATGCAGGTTGCAATAAAATGGAAAATACTGAATTCGTCCAGGGAAATCGGTTTCCAATAATCGATGAATACTGTTTTGTATCTTTGATACGCCAGTAGTGTTTGACTTATGGCTGATAAGTATTAGGTTTTTATCAGTCTGGGTTAGTACCTCCAGGGCGCCGGCCAAAGAGTCCAGACCACCGGAGAACAGTCCAATAATGGAATTCTCTTTTTTTTCCAATACGAAATCCTCGTGATCATAGAGGTTCTTCTGCCCTACATCATTTCCACCAGCTTGGAAGGAGAACGTATGTTCCTGATCACCTGAGACAAAAGTCAGTGCTTCAGACAGGCTTTCTTTAATGGTTGCAGTATTCCAGAAAGCTTCGTCCCTAACCTTTATTACAAAAGTAAGGTTCCTTGACCAGCTGTGGTATTCGACACTATCATTAGATCCACGTCCAATCATCCGATCTGCAGCGTAAACGTATCCCGCAATCTCAAGGAGGTCTTTTATCCTCTCAGGAAAATGACAATTAAGCTTGCTGATGAAGTGTGGCAATTCAAGGTTCACATTCTGCCCAGGCCGATTTGGATCTATCAGTAGTTTATGGATCCGGTTTGAAGGATACTTCTTAATCTGTTGACGGGATGGTTTAACTCCACCACACAGAACGATATGGCTGTTGGAGTTAATCATATGATTTTTCTTCGCGTATTAGTTCACTGTTTATCTTCTGAAATGCAAATGAAAGAAATCCCTTAATCCTCGCATCAGTGGGCAACTTCTCTTTGGCGTATTTGTTAAACCACCCTGCTGCGAATGATTGGGTGATTTTTGAAGTCTCAAATGCATGCCTAGAAATTCGGTCTACATGACTTTCCAGATTTTTATTAAATTGAGTTCTATCATGAAGGTTACGGATATTTGCCGCTGCCTCCCTCTCTAAAAAATATTTTAAATATCTTTCGGTAAACTTTGAAAAAAATAGCCGCGAAAGTTCGCAGAAACCCGCACCGTCTGAGGCGGCCTGCCAAACTTCAATGCTCTGATCATTTGTATCAAATAGATTCTGTTGGCCGGTATGATGATCTCTTGCCCACTCGCTAATTGTTTCAATTATTGACTGGGTTGCAAACGATGTATATTCTCTTGAGCCCGCATTTTCTTCAACATATTCCTGAATGCAATATGCAAGATCATATAGACTGAAGTTTTTTGGTAAAATGATATTTTCATTGGCAAGTTTCTCTAATGGATCCTTTAATCTTGCACAATGAGATAGTGTGATAATGAATTTGAAGGCTGCGAGAACACTTCCTTCATTATTGATATCCCTGAATCGTGACCTAACGTTTTTAGTAGTTTTCGCGGCTATGTCCGCAATATTGTCCTGTTCAGCGGAATAGTCTCCGACACTGGAAACTATGTTTTTCCATCGTTCAGATTTAGGTAGAGTACCTATGCGTTCGTGTCCCATAATTGTTGTAGGATAAGGAACGCAAAAAGTAAAATGTTTTTTCTAGCGTATAGAAAAAATCTGTTCTGGTAATCTCGGTTTTTTATTTGAATTGACATATAGAGGCGTTAATATCAGAATTCAACACTAATCTAATAGATATTTTCGATAATAAAAATGTTTTTTCTAGGAGGCTTGAAGAAATATGAATGGCTTTTCCTTTACGAATACTTTCTACAGACTGGACTAATAAGGACATAGTGGGTGCAATGCATCGGCATTTTCCATTTTTTAAGCTATATTGATAGGAAAGAGCCCAATCATACTTATTAGTAATCGTCGCAACCTCGTTATTACTTTCTTAACTTAGAGAAAAAAGAAGATATGTCAAACCAAAAACGACTGCAGGCACAAATGCCCACTCAGGGGTGGAAACAGTTCCTGACCGCAAAGACCAGAATGCTCGCTGCCTATGATGTTGCGAAAGAGCAAGGTATTAATCATCAGGTAAAAACCCGGCATGGAGTTGTTGCTGAAGCTGAATTCCGAAAGTGGCTAGGCGAGTTCCTACCAAAACGTTACGCCGTTACCTCTGGATATATCATTTCGCCAGGAATATCTAGTTCGGAACATGCGGTGCACTTCGATGTAATCATCTACGATCAGCTCGAATCTCCTGTGCTTTGGGTGGAGGATAATCCTGATTCATCAAGCCAAGGAAAGTCACTTGCGATCCCAGTGGAATATGTCCGGGCAGTGATAGAGGTCAAATCTGCTTTCAACAAAGTGTCAGCTAAAAAAGTAGTCGAGCAGCTTTCAAAGCTAAAGCCATTATTGGCGCGTGTAGATGCACCAAATAGCCCTGTCAAACTCTATCTTCCTCATAACTTCTTCTGCGCCACGGTGTTTTTCGAACTCCGAAAAGAAGATGAAAAGGATTTTGCGGCATTGGATGAACTTGTGAATGCCACGATGATCAGGCGGTTTTTCGGCGGCATGATACTCAGGGCGGAAACACAATATAAACTTGACAGCGGAAAAATATTCTTCAGAAATGAAAATATTGACAGTGGTCCGAATAATAGTTCATCGCTAGCATTTTGGTCTTCATCTAGATGCCTGAAGTATAAGGATGACTCCTATTTTAGCCTTCTGCTGAACTATTCAGAAACGTATTTTTCAGAATTTGCATTTGACATCTTAGCACTGCTGAAAGGTACATATCGGCCAAATGTGCTCTCGAGCCTTTATTGTATGGGATCTACCAGCCGGGAAAATGGTAGCTGTGTAGAGACGCGGTATGCTGATCCAGAAGCTGTCAAAAGGTATAAGGAGGAAACTGCAGCAATCTTGAAGGCCCAAGGGTTTGTAGGATTCGAACCTTCGGATTTATAATTTAAGTAGTAGTCGATATATCTATTTTCCATCTCACATTGCGGCCTGCAAAACCTTCGGTTCTTGCTTTCTGCTCCTACGGAAGGCGGAAGGAAAGGCTTGGATTGTTTATTGCGGGCGAAACCTTTCGGCACGCCCGAAGTGTTTAATGTTAAACATCAAATTTTCAGTATAAAATGATTCTCTACAAAACACAGAATTCATTTTTAGATACATAGGGAATGTTCTAATTTTTTACATTGTTGGTTTTCTGGTCCTGCGGTGTTACCTTCATACAATTGAGCGGCCCCATCCCTTGCCGCCGGGATTTGTTGCAATGGAAAAAAAGATCTTCAGCGTGGTCATCATCGATGACGAGCGCTATAACCTCGATAGGATGGAGCAGTTTGCGATGGCACACGACCAGTTGTCCATGCTCGCTGGCTACTGTGATCCCCTGCTCGCATTAGACGAGATCCTGGCCAAGGGACAGGTGGTCGATTTTGCCTTTGTGGACGTGAACATGCCGGGGATGATGGGGGCCGAGCTGCTGCCGCTGATCCGCCACCTGGTCAGGTTTCCGGTCTATACCACGGGCATGTCGATACACCGATCCGCTTATTTTGACCCCAAGCGGGATTTCTATCTGCTGAAGCCCTTCGGTTTTGAAAAGTTCTGTAGTGCGGTGGAGGGGATCATCGAAGGTTATGAAAAGTCTGTGCTGGAAAATGCACTTGTGGTTCCAATTCGTTAGGCTGATAAACAAAAAAAGGTTCCACCAGCGGAACCTTTTTCCTGAAGAGAGAAATTAATTATCCTGCTCTTGAATTTCTTATTGGTATAACAACCTATTGGTCAAGTTGTTTTAATGTTGGGTGCCTTTAATGGTTCAAGTATTAACTTTTTTAGGGCTTGGGCTAAACGGCCAAGGCTTGTTTCAGCGTATCTGCATGTTCAAATGAGATGAGCGCCACTTTGGGAAAGTCCATGAAGTTGATTTTTGAGATGATTGAGCTTGCAGAATAGTTGGAAAGGGCTGCGCTGTATATGAGATTTATTTCATCTTCTTCTTTTGCAATTGCGATGAGCTCGATGCGCACAGATCTTGGTGAGACGTACTGGTAGTGGTATTTCATTTGGGCGTTTTAGATGCCCTAAGATAGTTTTTTTGGGAATAATATCGGAGTGAAATCTTTTAGGAAATCCAATTGTTACATTGTCATGGATGGAAATGCAGCCATTGAAAAGAAGATTCTGGAAATCGCTATCGAACGCGGTCCGGATAAGACCACCTGTCCATCGGATATTGCAAGGATGATGTTTCCCAATGACTGGCGCAGGCACATGGAAAAAGTGCGCTGTGTTGCGGTCGAGCTGCAGCGCAAGGGCAAGGTGCTGATCACCCAAAAAGGGAAGCCGATCGATATCGAGCATATCAAGGGGCCAATCCGAATTAAGATCAGCTAATTCATTCTGTTATTTTGAACCTAGCTGCATCTTTGCTAGTTTGGCCGGTTCCTTTATCCCTTCGGTAGAAATATAGAGTTCGCCCTGCGGGCTGAACATTAGTCCCTCTACCTGCGGGAACTCCTTTTTGTCCACCGAAAGGTAATGCTTTGGTGTAAAGCCGGAAGTGAGTATGAGAATCCGCTGGTTCGGTCCATCGGCAATGTAGATTTCCTTCGTCGTAGGATGGATGGCGAGCTCAGATGGCCTGATAACAGAGCCTCCAGATTTCTTTTTGCCCTTTTTCTTCCCAGTTTCCTGCTGAACATTTTCGCAGGATACGATAGGGTCATCCAGCCTGATGGAGAAGATAGGAGCTGCTGCCATTTGTTTGCTCTTCAGATCGAAGCTGTAGAAATGTTTTTCGGTAGCTCCCTTTTTGCCGTCCTTCTGACCAAGGATGAGCCGGTTGTTCTGCGCGTCATGGTGGAGGGTTTCGATGTTGTCTGTTGTTGTCAGGCCAAGCTGGTGCTGTTTGATCAGTTTTCCGCTGGAAGAGATTTCAAAAAGGTTGCCGTCCGACCTCACAACATAAAAGGTTCCACCCACATTAGCAATGCCCTCATAGTCGCCGTTTGGCCCAAAGGGTAGTTTCCTTTCGACTTTTTTTGCTGCCATATCGTAGATGAAGATGGTTCCGAGCTGGTCCTGCACCATGGCGACTTTGCTGCTTCCCAGCCAGGCGATGCCCGATACTTCCAGCAGTTTCTTTGGCAGTTCCCAGATCTGTTGCGCCGTAGGCGTACCGCCAAAACAGTCTGCGCTCTCGGTGGATTCAACAGGTTCCGCTTTATCCTTTTTGGACTTCTTTTTCTTTTTGCCTTCCTTTTCACTGGACAGGTTTTTATCTGATGTTCCGGTGTAGATGTATGCGCCTCCGGCAAGGATGGCAATGGCCAAGATCCCGATGAGGATAAAAGCGAGTCTGTTGTTTTTCATAGGTAACGTATCGTAGTAGGTTTATAACAGTATATTTCAGTTATGGTTTTTTGGCGTTGCTTCTAATATATTCTAGGGTCTCTTTTTGGCTGGCCCAGCCAAGGGAGCTTGCGGGCTCTGTATCGTAGCTGAGGAACCATTTTTCGATGATCTCCAGTACAGCAGGTTTTTTCGCCCTGAGCTCTTCAAGGGTCGTAATGCCGAGGGCATTAAGCTTTTGATCTGCTGGCACGGCAATGACCTTGAAGTCCTCTTCATCGTTGTCGATCAGTTTGAGCATGGTGATGGGGATGACGGGCATGACCGTTCCGCTCGGCTGGGTTTCGCAGATGACGATAATGTCGACGGGATCTCCGTCGCCGCCCTTTTGGCTGTCGGACAGCGTGGATGGAACAAAGCCGTAGTTGCCAGGATAGGGAAGGAACGGGATGATGCGGTCCCTGCCATCCCGCTGGTCGGTTTTGAACTGCTTCGTATCTGGATCGAATTCGATCTTTTTATTGGTGCCCGCGGGGATCTCGATGACCGCATTTAGCTTTCCATTTGCATCAAAGGTCGGAATGGACTTATAGTCCTTTTTACCGCCACATGACATCTGGAACAGGAACAGGACGATGATCGAGAAGCGGTAGAAGGTCTGTCTGTGCATAATTATATAACATCCCGCTGGCTAAGAATGTTTAAGATGAGGATGAGGTCTTGGACCTCGGATTTTTGCCTTGAGGAAGTATTTGGTTCTTTTTTCTACTTTTACGCCTTAATATTTTATATGGAGATCATTAAGGCGGACCTTGCGGATATCAGCGAACTGAATGTACTTGTCAACTCGGCCTATCGCGGGGAAGGGTCAAAAAAGGGCTGGACGACCGAGGCGGAGATACTGGACGGTATCCGTATCGATGAAGATGCGTTATCGGATATGCTTGCTGATCCAAAGGTAACGATCCTAAAATATCTTGATGAAAACGGAAGCATCACCGGTACAGTGTGCCTGGAGCCTAAGGGCAACAGGCTGTACCTAGGCATGTTTGCCGTTTCTCCCTTAGCGCAGGGCAGTGGCATCGGGAAAAAACTCATGCTGGCCGCTGAAGAATTTGCACTGGAGAATGGATGCGATCGGATACTGATCTCGGTGATCGGTACGAGGTCCGAACTGATTGCCTGGTACAAGAGGCATGGCTATGTGGCTACCGGTGGTTCGATCGCCTTTGAGGATATCGAGGGCAGGTTCGGCGATCCAAAGGTGGAGGGCATAGAGCTGGTCTACATGGAAAAACCATTAACCTAAATTTTATTCCTGATCATCTTGCCGTATTTCCTTTTCAGTAATGTCAATTTCGGGCTGATATACGTCTGGCAAAAGGGTTTTTCCGGGTTCTTGGCATAATAGTCCAAATACTGCTGTTGGTTCAGCTTGAATGTTTTGAATGGGATCACTTTGGTGATGATCGGCTCGTCAAACGTCGGCTGAAATTTTTCGATGGCCAGTTCTGCTTGCTTCTTTTGGTTGGCATCCAAGTAATATATGGCCGAGCGATACTTGCCGCGCATAGAATGTATCGATGTACAGCTGTGTGTCAACAGGTGCACTTCGATCAGGGTTTCCAAGGAAATAATCTTGGGGTCGAAGGTGACCAGTACTGCTTCGGATAGTTCGTTGTTCGGCGGCCTGGATCCGATCCAGCCCTGTTCGACCTTATCGACGCCGATCAGCGACTGGAAGATCGCTTCGGTGCACCAGTGACAGCTGCCGCCAAATCCGATGGTCTTTCTGCCCACTAATCGAAAAGAGATTTCTGCGGCTGGTTTTCGATCATGTTTTCGACCGGCGCATCGCCTGCGATGGAAAGCTCGAGTGCCGGAACATCCTCGTATTCGAACGGCTCACCTGGTTCCAGTGATGCCAGAAAATCCTTGGCCACGGTGCAGGCATCCATCATTTCGGTCGGATATTGGGTGGAGGCGATCTCGGTGATGCGCTCATCTGATAGCTCGCCAGTCATCCATTCCCAGGCCAGCTCATCGTTTAAGATGGTCGGCATGCGCTTTTTAGTGTTGTGGATCTGCTCCATCAGGTGGTTGGCCCTGGTGGTGACCAGTGTGGCCATTTCCACATGTTCGCCGGTTTCTTTGTCGTTCCATTCCTGCCAGATGCCGGCAATGTAGAAATAGGGAGCATCCTTCACGAAGATATGGTAGGGGAACTTGTCGACGGCCTTTAGCGGCAGTCCGGTCTTCTTATTGCGCTTAGGGATGTGGCGCCATTCGAAGATTCCCGATACGAGGAATAGGCACCTGCGAGATCTCGCTGCATCGGCATACATGGATTTTCTACCCTTTTCGCTGATGAACAGGTTTTCGTCCTTGGCGTTGAGGGTGGTATAGCCGATGTTCCATTTGCCGCTAGCGTCCTTGTAGCCGTCTCGGAAGTTCTTGACCGCTTCCCGGTTTTTGAGATAGGGTGGTACGATGCCCCATTCCATTTCCACGATATCAAAGTTGTCTTTTGCCTGGTTGGGCTTCAAGATCGCTACGTTCTTGTAGGCGAAACCGTTGTGGATTTCCTGCTTGGCAAGGAAATCATATTTCATCACTTCCTTTTCGAGTTCCTTGAGCCTGATGAACTCGGCCCTTGTCACTTTTTGTCCATAGTAGTAGCACATAAGCTTAGCTGTTTTTTTTGTCCCTGAAATACCTGGCAATAATCGGTCCGATTTCCTTGGCCTCGGAAAGCCTGTTAGGTGGTACCGATGTCCAGAACTTAACGCCTTCTTTTGATTCTCCCACGGTGAGCACGAGCATCTTTTTTCCATCGGGAAATCTGATGTGGAAGATGCGCTGTGAGCCTAGCTTTGATTCGGTGACCTCGAGCGCATGCTCCTTATAGTCGATCTGGAAATGTTCAGCGGTGGTGATTGCCATTTTTAATAATGATTCGTATCATAGGAATAGTCTTCATAGTCGAATATAATCGTTTAAAACCGGATAATCATGGAAAATTTATCAAATTCATTTGTGCCTAATATTCGGTATTTTTTATAAATGGTATTATCAGAAATATGGAAAATGTAAATAACAAAGTATTCCTTAGTGGATTTGCTGGCGCAGATCCTGAAGTGACAACAATATACGACAATCTTAGATTGGCAAGGGTGAACTTAGCCGTAATTGAGCACTATAGAAATGCTTTGAATGAAGAAGTCAAAAAGACCCAATGGTTCACTATCACCTTTTGGAACGCAAAGGCAGATTTAGTCGAGGCCAAAATCAAAAAAGGTTCAAGGCTTTCAATAAAAGGCAGGCTACAAACGAACCATTATGAAGGTAAAGATGGTATCAAAAGATACGCAGTAGAAATTGTGGCTAATGATATTGAATATCTTTAGAATGATAAACTAAATTATTTAGGTACTAATTTTTAGGGTGAGAAATTACAATTTTAACAGCTTCGGCATTTACAAATGTATAGCCAATATCATAGCAATAAAAATATGTTTTAGTATCTAGAAGTCTTATATGAGTATGAAATTCTACAACAAAGCCCCTGCCTTTTAGTAATATAATATCTACAATTGATGAGTCTTGAAATATTGATTCTTTCAAGATCTGTCGATTTTTTCTAAGTACTTGGTTAATACTTCTTATATTTTCCTCATCGTTCGTTTTTAAAAGATTGTTGTAAGTATTTCTACAATGATCATTACAGAATTTTTTATCACTTCTTCCTTTTAAATATTCGCCACAAAGAAAACATTTACGTTTTTCTTCCATATCCATTTTTATTCTTCGAAATTTGTTTTTATCAAATAGCATTTAAAAATGTCATTCAAGGCGTTTTGATAATTATCACCAACCATAAAATAAAATCCATTTAGCATTGTTATCTGACCTTTTTTAATCTGATTTAAATGTTCTAGAGATATAATGAAACTCCTATGGAGTCGCACAAATTGAGTAAAGGGCCTCAACTGGAATTCTAGTTGATAAAAGAAATATAAACTTTTACTTTTCGATTTACTAAGTGAATTAAGACATAATTGCGTTGCGCTTCGAATAGGACTATTTCATCAACTAACAGCTTTAAAATTACATGACATTCAGTTGTATCTTTAACTAAAATGAATGGTTTCATGATCACTTAATATATTCGAAATCGTAATGGCTTCGCAGCCAGTTCCAATAGTTGGAAAATTGTTGGAAGTGAGCTTTTAAGACTTGTATTTTAAATTTCCTTTCCGCAAAAAAGATTGTAAGTAAGGCATCAGAGACTCTTTCAAATAAATAGAATTGTAGTGGATTATCATTGCTATTGATGAAAAAGGCAGTGTTTTCTTCATTTGGTTTTAACAGTATTTCATTTACCTTGAAAAAATAGCTTAGTTCAAAATAGCCATCTTTTTCTTCCCAGCGGAAAACGATTTGAGGTACATCATATAAAAACTTACATTCAAGCATATAGTTTTTTCTCGGTTTTTTCCTAATTCTTCTTAAGCCAGCTGTTTCCAATCGATGGGTATGTGGTTGATTAACAAGTAATGGGTATATGTCTTGCCATAACCAAAACATTTTTTTAAATCTATTAAATACTCTTGTGTCAAATAATTTTAAAAGGTATTTGGGACCGCTTATCGTATCCGGCTCAATTTCTGCTAATTTTGCAAGTTCAACACTGATTTTTAAGATCGATTTTTGCATTGGGGAATATCTCTCATCATGATCTTCAGTAATAATAAATCCTAAAAAGCTTTTCATCTTTCTCCTGTCATTTGTTAAAACGCCTTCGTATGTTAACAAGAATGGAAAATGAACTGCTTGCCAAGATTTTAACAAACAGTCTACAATACAGAATCCAAAGCCATTATTATTTAAATCATCGACAGATTTTTTATTCATAAAAATCATCTGTGGTCTGTTTATTTTTGGAGTTAATTCTGGTATAAAAAGTTCATCGCTGGGCTTATAGAAATTATCAAATCCGGGCTTCAAAAATATATCCAAACCTTGCCGATCATTAATAATTTCTAAATACTTACTATTTCCAGTTTCGGCATCAAAAAAATCTGGCCAATAATATTTACTATAATCTTGATAGTCATAAATGGACATCAAGTTGTTTAATGCCATGTAGGCAAAATAACCAAGGAACTTATCTGTAGTATCTTCATTATCACTCACCAATAATCCCTCTAGAGTGACTTTCAAATAAACTTCCCTTTCATCATCGTCTCCGATAGTTATTCCAACAGTCAATATTTCGTTTGCAAAGGATATTTTTCTGTTTGAAATTCTCTGCCGTTTTTTTACAACAAAGTCTGGATGTTTATGATCATTTAATGTATTGAACGTTAGTTTGAAGGAATTTTCTTCAAAAGGTAGACGGAAAAAATTTTGAGAATTAACCAACATTTTTTGCCTCCTTTTCTAAATAAATTACGTGCCCTTCACAAATATTAGCAACTAAATCAATAAAGCCTGATACTCTAGAAAATAGGACTATTGCGGTATCCTTATCTATTTTGAATTCTTTAGCATATCTTGCCTGGGAGTAGCTTTTCATCAAAATATCAAATAACTTTTCATCATCTTTATTGCCATTAAAGAAGTATGAAAATGGGTCATTTGAAAAGGAATTACATAGTTGTAGAAGCCGTTTAAGGTTATGAAACTCGCTACGGTAACCAAGGCAAACCCTAATCAAACCGATACAGCTTTGTTCAACTGCTTGGTGGAGCAAAAAAGTTGATATTGTATATTGTTCGTTATTGAGGCACTCTTCCGATCCTTTTAGAAATCCTTCTGCAAGTGCAATACGATATTGAAAGTGATCATGTGCTTTTACAGCCGACTGGCCATAGTCATACCTTTTTGCAATCCCTCTAAGATTGATGCCATCATGGTTGTAAATCAGTTCTCCAGTTGACAATACAGAGATGAAGAATCTACTGTTATTATTTATTGCTTCGGCAATAGCTTCTTGTCCATGACATAAGATAACAATTTCTCCATCTTCATACATTTGACTGGCATAGTCGCGAACTTCATGGTCAATTCTGGTTTTGGATTCGGTAACCATTAGCAGGGAATAATCCACTTCATACTTAGAATTTGATAATGAAAAAACACCATCATGTTTTCTGAAATAGACATTGCTATTAAAACAATAAATCTGTAATGGCTTAAATTTTTGGATTAATAAGTCGATAAACGACCTGAAGTAGGCCTTGTGCTGAGCTAATGCTTGTAAAATCTGATGCTCCATATTCTCATTTTAGTTAATTCACTAGAATGAGTCTTCGCTAACAGATTGATAAATTTGGGGTCTACCAACCGTGGTACCGTAAAGTTTCTGAGGCCTTAAGTGACACGGAATTACAGCAGACCCCAAATCTATCTCGACATGCGAATATACACATCTAAAGATAGATCGTGGGAAAATTCTGCTGTCTTGCGTCACGGCCTCAGATTTCGATACCGCAAGACTCTTTTATTTCTTGTGAACGAATATACAAAAAAAATTATAATACCAAGCTATGGCTGGGTAAAAATATTTGTGTATTTCTTTACTTAGCCTGAAATGTCAAAAGTCTCTCTAATTGAACAGTACGTAATTGATAAAGTCAAAGAAAAGCGTATTGCTTCAAAAATGACTCAAGCTGTTTTATCAGTTTCTATGGATCTTAGTCCAAAATTTGTTGGAAACGTGGAAAGTTTGAAATCTAATGACAAATACAATCTTAATCATCTTAATAAACTAGCCGTAATTTTTGAGTGCTCAATAAAAGATTTTTTTCCAGAAAAACCATTCGAACAAATTAAATAAAAAATCGGTCTCAAAATGAGAACCGATTTGTAGGTAAACTGTGTCGAACCTTTTCAGAATACATTCAAATATGAGTCTTTAAGGTCTATGACGTTAAATAAATCAGCTATTATGACTTTTTGTAAGGTAAAGTAAATCTTTTTGAGTGTGCAATAAATTGCCACCATTCCCAAAACTGCCAAGGTTTTAATCTAAATGTTCGATAAAGGATTTGATTTGGGTTATTAGAGTTTTCGGCTTTAAACCTCGTCCATCTTATTTCTGCTACCTTATAATCAAGCGCTTGGCCAGGCTCTTCGGTATATTCAAAACTTTTATCTGCATTCTGGTAATGATATCTTTCTAACAGAAAATATTGCAATGGTGGTGTGTTGCTCACAATTATGACAACAATTATAGCAATTCCTATAAATTTCGAGGCTTTAATTTTATTTTTCATAACACTTTTTATTTACATTCACCTTTACTAGCAGGAGCTCTTCCGCCACCTTCACTAATATTTTTATTGTTGGGGTTAGCGTCCATCTGTCGTCTCAATGCGGATCCCCAACCGGCTGGGGTCATTCCAATACCAGCGCCTCCCGGGCCTGAAAAACCAAGAGTTGTGGTAGGGTCTGGTACATCTAAGTTGCCAGCTTTTGCCGCTGCATAGACAAATCCCGCACAATTGAATTCTGTATAATGATAGCCTTTCGGTGGGTTAGATACATAATTAAGTATTTTTTGGAAACTTTCTGCATCGGTGAAAAAACTTGCATCCATTGTGTATTCAATATCACTATTATCCTTAATTGTAGATTTCGAAACCAACTTATTTAGTCCTGTACCGGTAGGATAAAATCCTAAAACTTGGGTTACACTTTGGCTACCATTAACTTTTGTCAATTGAATTGCAGTGTGTCCAAATGAATTTGGCCCTACGTTGAAGTATGTTCCCGGTAAAGGCTCTACAACCAAAATTTTGACTTGAAACGCTGCACCCTCGGTTTTCACATTGCTAAAACATTCAACCATTTTTTTTGGGTCTACATTATTATTGTTTTCACCTGGAAGGTTTGAAGGCTCCGGAGGGCCCGGATCAGAATTGCTGCTACCACCACCTCCACCATGGGGCTCTCCAGTTGGTGGATTATTATTTATTCCGCCATCATTATAACCGCCACCACCATCATCATACCAACTGTACTCGCAAATCTGCTCCGAGTAAACAGTAAATACACCTTCTGCATCCACGTACGTAGTTTGATACCAAGCGCATGTTTCGATCATTCTTGCCCTCGCAATTTTACCATGTGCACTAGAACTGGAGCCTTGCTCAAAAAGACCACTCAAAGGTCTAAGTTCTCCATTTTTTAAGCCGGAAATTTCATCCTTGGTGGATGGTCGTATTTCTCCTATCTGTTTTCCTTGTGAATAAACTGAACCTTTTATTAATTTATAGTTGAGGTCAAACTCTTGTATCCGACCTGTAAAGTCACTATTGCTAACTCTCTGTTTTCCTTGGAAATATATAGCATCGGGAATAATCTCCAAGAACTTAGCTTCGATATTATTATTTTCCGTATTCCTATGCACGGAGATCTGACGATAACCTTGTCTAATATTTTGATATACAGGTTGCCCTGAAATTGGAATTACTATACGATTTCCATTTTCTAAACTAATGGATTTGGCATTACTGAAATCATTTTTATATTTCTTTAATATTGCTGATGTATCAGATTGCCGATTTAACCATTCTATAGCTTCCTTGATTGATAAAATTTCAATTGTTGTAGGAGTTTCAATAACAGGATCTTTTTTGCAGCCAGATACTGTAAGGAACAGTAGTATTAATATGGTTAAATTTTTCATAAAAGGATTTTAAAATAAAAATTAGGAAGCGAAATTTAATCGGGCAAGCCTACTTCTTATGCGGCTAAGGGTTTCTCTTGTGATGCCTAAATAAGAAGCAATATTACTTTGTGTAGTTAATTGTTCGATTTGACCATATTTCTCTCTGAAAATCTTATATCGCTCTTCTGGAGTTTTGGTTCTTATGAAAATACTTCGTTCCTCGCTTAAGATGTAATACTTTTCTGTAAGAATTCTTCCTATTAAATTACCTTCATTAAAATCAGCATAATAAGATTGTAATTGTCCCCATGTAAGAGATTGCAAAACGCAGTTTTCGAGAACCTCGATATATTCCTCAGCAGGTTGTTGAGTAAAGAAACTATATACCGAAATCATTAAATCATTTTTTCCCATAAACCAAGAGGTGCATTCTTTCCCTTGTTCATCTATTGAAAATGATCTTAAAAACCCTTCCTTAATGAAATAAATTCTTCTAGCCACATCCCCAGGTCTTAACAATAAGTCTTTAGTTGAATGTGATTCAGTCTGGATTTGATCGGCTAACCTTTCTTGAAAAGGTAGGGACAATGGTGTAATTGAACCAAGAATTTGTATTAGTTCAAATGGATCGGAATGATTGTACTTCATATATATGATTTAGCTTGGAGAGCGAAAAAAATATACATGTCGAGCTTTCTAAAATTTTAAACGACTAAAAGAGTAGATTTATTTTAGATTGGTTTGTGATTGATAATCACCATAGTCGGAATATGCATTATTACCACAAAAACGAGGCATTTTTTGCATTTTGAATAAAATAAACAAGTCCATGTTTATCAATGCGAAGGCTTATTAGTGATTTAAATCACTTACAAATATTAGAAACTTGCCTATCACGCACATGTATCGCCAGCTATATAGTGAGATTAATTGTGCTAAAAATCAACACCTAAATAAGCTTACATCCTGAACTTTGATATATCTGAATGAGCTCCGATTAAACATTAATCCCAATTGTTATGAAAAAAAGATGTGAAGCGCTACTCAAGAAATTACAGACTGCTGTTGATCAGGTCCAGGCCAGTGATAGTCCGATGATTGAAAAGTACAAGGATACCTTAGCACTTTCCAATAGTTCGCTTGTTGAATTGCGTGCTATAGTCGAAGAGAACGGGTTTGCTTCAGTTGAAGAAGAGATCTGGTTTTTCAAGGAAATCAAACCGATATTCGGTTCGTTTATGACCCTGGCCGCGGAGTGGTATGGTTTTGAGCAAGGCAGGCCGGCGGGTAGGGGAAAGAGGCTGGCGAAATATCTGGCCGGTGAACTGGACTATATCGATCGCTTTTTTTCCCGTCACCGGTTCATGTACGAATATTTCCGATCGGGTGCGACCGAGCTCGACCCTGTCTATTTCGTAAGGGGGTCGGAAGTATCTGTTGCTATAAATGCGGATATCCCTGCATTTGATTCCTCTTTTGCAACTTCCGGGGATTATTTGTTTTCAAGGTTCATTGCGCTGGAAAAACTGCGCAGCATGGTGATGTTGGAATTGGAATCTCCGTTTGCAGCTGGTGCTGGGTTGGTAAAGTCGAAAAAGGGCAAGGAGCTTCGTTGGACCGGAGACAGCTGTAATTTGATTGAACTGGTCTACGGAATATTTGACTGCAAGCAGGTAAATGATGGAGATGTTGACCTATCCGACCTGATGGATGTGTTCGAGCAGTGTTTCCAGATTAATCTGAGCAGGTATTTCAGGAGGTTTACGGAGATTAAGCGGAGGAAATCGATGTCGAAGACCAGATTTTTGGATGAGATGGCAAGGGTAGTGAACAAAAGAATCGAAGACGGGGATGCGTATGTGCCAATGTCGATGAGGTAAAACGATTAGGATGGACAATAAAAAAGTGTACACTGACTCAATCCTGGATTAGAAAGTTTTCAAGCTAAATGATTAGATTAGCAAGAAAAAATATGTCGTTGACCTCTCATGAGAATTATCGGATGTCCGATGAAAAGAACGAGCGAATCTGGAAAAATGGACTGATCGTTTTTGATACTTCCGCTCTGATCGAATTCTATTTTTATTCCCATACCATCCAACAGTCTGTAATCGATGAAATTTTTGTCAGGATGAAGGGGCGTATCTGGATACCTGCTCACGTTAGCTATGAATACCAAAAAAATAGGGAAAAGGTAATTTTAAAACCTATTGAATCCTACAAGGGACTCATTGATGAATTCAAAAAAGCGGTACGTGATCATCAGGGTTTTCAAATCAAGATAGGCGAACTTAAATCTAAAACCAAAAAGGACGAAAAGCATCCTTTTTTTGATCAGCAGCTACTAAAGGCTATAAATAATACCCTTTTGCAGCAGGAAAGTCAATTGGAGGAATTTTCGGAAGTTTTGGGGAAGGTGGTCTCAGAAAAAACTCAATTGATTAATGACACGGTTAAAAATGACCGGATACGCGAGGCGATAGATGCGAACTTCGACGTGGGAGAGCCATACAACTTCGAAGAGATGATGGACATAGTAAAAGAAGGCAAACTCCGATATGAATTTGATATTCCCCCTGGCTACGAGGACTCTCGTGGTCAGTATAGAAAGGAAGGCACGCAGATTTTTGGTGATCTGTTTATTTGGAAGCAGATTTTACAAAAGGCTAAGCTCGCAAAAAGGCCAATTGCACTGATCTCCAAGGATATGAAAAAAGATTGGTGCTACAAGTCTAAAAGTGGGCATGTAGAAAGTCCACGGGAGGATCTGCTGAGGGAAATGTTCGATTATGCAGGTGAAGAATTTTGGATGTACGATATTTCGCAACTTTTAGTCAACGCGAAAAAGTATCTAGGCAGCAAAATAGGCGATGATGAAATAGAGGAAGTTTCTAAAGCAATTGTCCAAGACAATGTACCTAGCTGCACCTTTACCTGGCCAGTGGACAATGAAACATCAACTGGGACCAATCCATTAACCAAATCACTGATGTATTTAATTGGGGCCAATAATTCAACCTTATCTGTAGACTGGGGAGACGGTAGTGCAATCGAGGATTTTGCATCTAAACAATCCATTTATCATGACTATCCCGGATTTGGTGAATATACTGTAACCGTATCTGGCGATATTTTCTGGTTCTGCGCAATGGCCATCGGAAAAGGGGAGCCGAATGCTTGGAGCCACTATCCCAAGGTTTCCAAACTGTCTTTTTCTAATTCGAAAAATCTCGATCGTCTGCAGTGCGCTTTTGGATCTGTGGAAAATTTTGACGTTACTAATCTCGATAATCTTACCCAGCTCTTAGTTCCGGGAAACCAACTAAAAGTTTTGGAAGTATCCAATCTTGAAAAATTGACCATATTATATTGTGACCATAACGAGCTAACAGATCTTGATCTATCGAACAATCTATTTTTGGGAAAACTTCGATGTAGGAGCAATAAGCTAACTACACTAATCCTAGAAAGGAATAATATACTTGAGGAACTGGATTGTAGCCATAACAGCCTGACTTCATTGAATATTAGAAACAACAATAATGTCAAAAAGATCGATGTATCCTACAATCCACTCTCTTCAGGGGCGCTCAATCAGATGTTCATTGATCTTCCTGTTGTGGATAACGGGAAGATCAATGTTCATCATGTGGCTGGAGCTGTGGCCTGCAATAGATCTATTGCAGAAGAAAAGGGGTGGGCAATCGTTGCTGAAGAATGGTATTAACTTCTGAGTTTTGAAAGTGGAAATGGGAGGTTGTTATTACCGCATTTCGATAAATTCAGATATTATTAATAATACTTACGTTTTCAGGCTTAAACCAACTGTTAACTGTTGCCATTGCAGTATCATCCATCGTTGAAAGGGCCAGCACAACCAGGTTTTCCCTTGCCCTTGAACACGATACGTAGAACAGGTTTTTAGTACGGGAAAGTCTAGCCTCGCTAGTGTCAGAGCCTGCAAAATAGTTGCCGAAATTGTACATCTGCTTCCAGCTGGTATCATCTATCACAACTAGCACATTTCGGAATTCATCACCTTTGGTTCCATGCTTGGTCGAAAACACTGTCTGGTCCTGAGTATGTTTGAACACGTTCGCATATTGGGCATACGGAAGGGCCATGATGCCTTCGTAAAACGCCTTGTCGCGTTGGATACGTTCGATATCCTCAACTGCTGTTTCCTCTGAGGGGCCTTCGGAGATCCGCCTGATGAATCGGTTGATCGCATCTGGAAGGAAAACGAGCTTGTTTTCAATGCAGAATCCAAAAACCTCTTTGGTCGATGCTGTTCTGGCCAACTCTTCTAGTTGTTTAAGGGTGTCGGCTATCCTTGCCTTGTCCCGATGGTCCCTTAAGAAGAAATATTCGCTCGTTCCCTGCTCGATTTCCCACCTTGACCTTGAATAACTGTTTAGAAAATGCATGATGCTGCCATAGTCTCTTTTTCTCCAGTACATCAGTAGATGTTCGATACCACTTTTTCTTTCTTTTGAAATCTTTTTGTCCATGGATCCCAAAAAGAATTTAGTGAAAATGTTCTCTCTTTTCATAAGCGCTTCGGTTGCTCCATCAGAATATCTGTTAGAATATATCCGGTAGAGTTCGCCGAAGCCACTGCGCTGTGCCACTCTGCTGTTGGCAATGATAAGGATCCTGTCGGGACTGCCTTCGTCAAAATTCCAGCCGTTTGCTACAAGGGATTTTACGACATTGTCGTAGTTGACATTTTTCTGGGGCATTATCTGGTTTTCGTACTCTCTTACCCCAGTTCTGCCACGCTCTGGATAGTTGGTACAATTGATGAACTTTACACTTCCCTGTACAATGTCTTTTTTATCCTCTGGTACGTACTGGACGATGTTCGAACGGACCGCATTGAGCAGTGCAACAACCGCCACCGAAGATCTGTAGTTCTCGCCCTTTGTAACCATGGCCAATTTATCCGAGGCTACGAAGGAATCCAATGAACCTATTCCCGTTTCATATATCTTCTGATGGGAATCACCGTAGAAACCCAAGATGAAATTTCCGATGTTCTGGGCAAGCAGATGATCGATAAATGCGACGACCGTATCTTCCGATGTATCCTGATATTCGTCGACAAGCAATACTGGAAATTTTTCAGCCAGGATTCTAGAAAGCAGTGGATGTTTTTCGAACATCCGTCGCCCGAGTACAATCACATCATCGTGATGGAGCTGTCCATTCTCGAAGTCCCTGAACGAGCTGTCATCATAGCTCACGATCAGAGCCGGATTTCTGGTAAGCAATCCGGTTTCGTATTTCTCTGGCTTTTCCCCCGCCATTTCATCATTCAGTAAGCAAAGTTCAGCAATAAGTTGTTTTTGGTAGTTCTTGATCTCAGCCCATAGAAATTCATGGATGGTCAGTACCATGACAAGTTCATTGTTTTCGAGCCGTTCTATAATCTCGTTCTTTGCAACATTGGTATAGGTAATGCACACAATTTTCTGGTGAAGAAAGCGCATCTGCGCACCGCGCTTTTCCAAGATATCATTGATCGATTGGATAAGGGTATAGGTCTTTCCAGAACCTGCTCCGGCTTCCAGTAAAAAGCTTTTTTTACTGTCCAAAAAAGCTTGAATGTTTTCAAATGCGCTGCTCATGGCTCAGGTTGGTTTAAGATGCACATTCCGCAAAGCCATTCCAGGCCCTCCTTTATATAGAAGGGGACATTCCACTTTCCAAATTTTTCTTCGTCGAAGGTCATTACATCAAAGGCAAAATTCGTTTTGGCCTTTGATCCCTTTGGCCTCAGATCGTAGGGTGTATCTGTAGGGAAAGTTGCCTCTGCCTTGGTCCTAAACTGGGTGAACTCATTTTTGATCTTAACATCGTTGGTTCCTGTTTCTGTAGGAACTGAGACTGTTTTGTTGAGCAAATCCCGGTTACAGGTGATGAAGGCTTCTTCGAAGCTTCGAGGATAATATGTTTTCCCAGGTTCTGGTATCTGGTAAGCCACCCTGATGTATCCATCGAAAAGTTTGCCTTCCTCGTCACAGCTGACCAGGTCGATGATCGATGATTTTCCTGGCAACCACTGTGTGAGCGTTTCGTTCGAAGTAGTCTGTCCGGCTGCGAGGTCGACTGCACAGGCTATCTCGTCGGCGCCTACACTATCAAGGTCGGTGATGATTAATGTCTTGATCTTAATGAATTCAAGTATCTCCTTGAATTTGTGGGTATATGCACCTCCCACTTCTAAGATCGTGACATATTCGGTCCGAAGACTAGGTGCCACCTTAGTAATCATTTGTGGCAGAAGCAGCCTCTCGGTGACTCCCTCGACCATGATCACCTTATCTGCAAAGAAAAGATCCGATTTGTGCAGGTTGAGGTACTGTTTCAAAAAGCGGAAAGTCCTTTTGTCATCACCGATATCGAGTTTGTTGAAGTCCTGGATGCAAATCGATCCATCTGTCCTGTTGAAGTACCTTATCCTGTTAAAGCCTTTCTGGAGATCGATGCCCGCTTCTGATATTATATGGGAGGAATGGGTGGTAATAACCAGTTGGATGTGCACCTTTTCGGCTTTTGCCTCATTTAGCAGCCCCATTATCTGGCTGATGAAAACCTGTTGCATCTGGGGGTGCATGTGGGCTTCTGGCTCCTCAACCAAAACCGTGAGGAATTCTGAAACCTTCTCTTCTTTGCTGTTCTTGAATTTCTCGATGAAACTGGCAAATTCCAGCACCATGTAGATCAGGTTGCTGTAGCCTAGACCGTTATAGCTTTCGGGAAGGTCGAGCTCATCGTGCCTATAGAAATATTTGATGTTGTCCTTGATGACCGCTTCGGAATCGAAAATAGAATCGATGGTGATATCTGGAATGACGATCGGCGTGTGCGCTCCAAAGTTCTTCAAGTCCAAAAGGATCTTCTCCAGGATTTTCTTGTACTTTAGCTTCAGATCAGCGCCGATTTCCTTGAGCACCTTTTCCAGTGCAAGGACATCTTCTTTTGTTTTGTCTCGTTCCTGGTAATATTTGGCAAATCCCAAAGCGAGGGTGTTGTTACGGTCGCCTTTTTTATCATCAAGTATCCTGAGCGCCTTTATGTCTTCAAAGGATACTATTTTTT
Source organism: Pedobacter sp. (assembly GCA_031119475.1). Taxonomy (GTDB): domain Bacteria; phylum Bacteroidota; class Bacteroidia; order Sphingobacteriales; family Sphingobacteriaceae; genus Pedobacter. Next base: position 686,654 of record JAVHXV010000001.1, read on the forward strand.
TTACTTTGTCTCTAAAGTTTCCTTCTATTTCACGTCTTAGGCCGTTTGTTGGATCGAGCGCATAACACAGGGAACGGTAATGTTGAGCAATATTCGCCTGAAGGAACTTAAAAAGTGTTTCTTCCTTGTCTTCCCGCTTTTGGAACGCAGCGAAAAGGGCAAGGGTGTTTTTTGGTTCAAAGGTTGCAAGTATGGTCGCATCATTTCTTTCCGGATCCAGATCAGTGATGAATTCACTGAGCTCGATCAGCGAATCTTTGTTCTTGTCATATTCGATCGTTACTTGTAGCTCGATTTTTGGAACAGTCAGTATCACCTTTTTTTCAAGTTCTTCCTTTGCCAGTTCATCGGTTTCGGAAAGGGATTCGATGTAGATCGATAACGCTTCCCTAAAACTTCCGAAGCATTCGTGGGAGAAGTCTTCAAAACTGATTTTGCCATCGGTCGTCAGCAATGTTTGTATGACCTCAAAAAAAGATGTTTTTCCGGTATTGTTCTTTCCAACAATTAAAGTAATGTCGTCCTCCAGATTAACACTAATCCCGTGCAGGAGGCGATAATTTTTGATTTGAATATTCTTAATGACCATGAGAGTGAAATTTATACTAATCTCAACATTTTTTGTCGAAGTTAATAGCCTAACTGTTAACGTTGGATACTTTCAACGCAGCTTTATTTAGTATATTAAAATTTTGTTTAGAAAATCTAAATATAATTTATATTTTTGTTTTGCAAATCAAACATCATGGTCGTTATCAGTTATGGGAAGCTAAAGGATTTTTTCACTGTTCATGCAGGGGCAAAGGACGCGCTGAACAACTGGTACCGTGCGGTGGAAATGGCGGACTGGTCTAGTTTCCATGACATGAAGCGGATGTTCGGCAGTGTTGACGCGGTGGGTAATGACCGGTTCGTGTTCAATATCAAAGGGAACAGCTATCGGCTGGTTGCCATGATTTTTTTTGATGTGCGGACGGTATTCGTGCGCTTCGTGGGTACGCATGCCGACTATGATAAGTTAAAGGACTGCTCGCAGGTGTAGTATTGTCCATGACCCTTTTTGGCCCGGGGTAGAAGTGGCCATTTGGAAATTAAGGAAATCTATTCAGCTATGGGACGGGTGAACAAGATTGATACTAAAGCCGATTACAGATCGGTAATGGCAAAGATCGACGGCCTGATGGCCAAGGGCAGCGGAAATGTTTCCGCTGAAGAACTGGCGGAGATCCGTCGTCTTGCGCTTTTGGCGCAGGGCTATGAAAAAAAGGTCTATGTGGTGGAGGCGCCCTCGACCCTTTCGGGGATGATCGAGATGCGCATGTTCGAGATGAAGCTGCGCCAGGTGGACCTGGCCAAAAAGCTCAGGGTGAGCCCTGCGAAGCTTTCGCTGATCCTGAGCGGGAAGCAGAGGGCGGACGTAGAGTTTTTGAAGGCGGTGCATACCGAGCTCAAGGTGGACGCGAACTTTATCCTGGAGCACGCTTAGCCGGTGGAGGAGTGGCTAAGGGCTGATCCGACCTGGAGGGCGCTGGGCTTTGCCTCGCGGAAGGCTTTTTTGGGGAGATTTCTGGTTAGGGCCAGGTTCTGTCCGGGCGTACCGAAGGATGTCCGGGATGCCTACCATACCGTAGAACGGATGATGGCCTATTCTTATTACCACTACCCGCTCTATGATGAGGCGTGCAGGAGGGTGCTGGGCATCTTCGAGATGGCGGTGACGATTCGTGCGGTCCAATTGCTGGAGTCGAAGGGACATGAGGTGCCGCCCAACAGGAAGTTCACCCTCAATGCCAAGATCGAGCTGATCTCGGCCGAACCCATATATGCCTATTTCAGGTCGCAGCTGCACCTGATCCGCGACTTTAGGAATTCCCTTTCCCATCCGACGGACCATTCTTTCATGGGCGGGATGAACCTCAGACCGATCATTGCCATTGTCAATGTCATCAATTTCATTTTTCTCGACATGGCCCAGGTAGGGATCAACCAGCGGCGGAGCAGGGAGCTTTCGGCACTGTTCGGTCCTTTTACCGATGGCCCGGTGGTGATCGAGGCCTGGGGAAAGCGGATCGTGACCGATGGATTTGGTTTTGATGCCATGCTGGAGATCGGTGGCAGCGAGGTCTGCCTCTGCTGGTTCTCTGTGGTATCGGAGCTGACCTTGTCAAGGTTGAAGGATTCTGTATTCGAAGAGCCGGTTGTGCTGCGCCTGGAGGACCTCAGGTTTTTGGATGGTAAGCTGGAGGCCCGCGAGCGTGGAACAGGTGACCTGATCGTGTTGCACAGGGGGCTGACCAGCGGGGAACGGGATGCCTACGAGCGGTTTTTTGAGGGATTTGCAGGGTTGGAGGAGATCTGGCGGTTCGCCTTTATGGACAACAACAAGGTCAAGCTGGCCCGGGCGGTAGAGGATTTTATCTACGAGCTCAGCTGCCAATCGTATACCTAGCAGCGATTTCGTTGATCTATCCTAGGGCTGGGAACCTATCGCTGCCGTGCAATCGATCAGGATATGGTCAAGCCCGGAGATACCTGCATAACCTTCCGTCATCTTTTTATAATTGGTAATATGGGACTTGTTGTCCTTCACCTTGAACACGGCATAGATGCCAAGGCCGCGGGCAGCCAGCAGGTACTGCTGGATTTTGGGCCTATAGGCCTCGCGCTTGGCCCTGATCTGGATTTCGGGATTGTGGAGCAGTTTTAGCTCTACGACGATGGGGCCATAGAGACCATAGCTGATCAGGTAGTCGAAGCGCTTATCGTCATAAATCTGTACTTCCCGGTGGATGTCGGCCTTTCGGAGCCCTTTTTCCAACAGCGCCTTTTCCAGGGCGATCTTCAGGGTCTTTTGGATGAGCGATTCGTTTAGGGCTGGTCGTACGGGACTTGCATTTGTTCTGCCGCTGAGGCTATATAGTCCCTCGTTCTCGATCAGGTTCCTGATCTCCGTGTTCAACGTGGAAAGGACAAGTTCCCTCAGTTCCTCATGGCTGTTGATCGGAAGGTACCTTTTTGCGAGCTGCAGGTTCAGGGAGTGGATCGAGGTGAGGAAGCTTTCGTTTGTCGGGGAGAGTTCTGCCAGGTCGACGATTAATTTTCCTAGATGCTGTGTAAATGAATAGGTGTTTCTTGGCTCTGGATAAACGGCGATCGTCCTTTTCAACAGTTCGATCGACTTGCTGTCGATGATCGACCTGAAATAGGCCTGTACGATGTGCTGCAGGTACGTGCTGTAGGGAAAGTACAGCTTTTCACCGCGGATGTCGAAGGAGAACTGCAATAGGCCGAGCATCTGCCGGCGGGTATCCGCATCGCCAATCCCTAGCAGGCACTTGCCCAGTTGGGGCCGGTCCATTTCGTTCTCCAGGTCGCTCACCCCCCGGATCCCGCTGTATTTGTGGTCATCATCGAATTTCTTTATCCTTGACTTCAGGTCGGCGATGCGCCATTGGATGGCCTTCCCGTCCCTGAACCTGGAGACGAGGTAGGCGTTGGCAATGGTGGCGAGCTGCAGGTTCGGTTTCTTGCGCTCCTCATCAAAGAGGCGCTGGAGCGCATCGCGGTCGCTGTCCGACGTGGCCAGTTCCCCGAAGGCCTCCAGCGTTCTGAGCTGGTCATATTCGCTGATGTTTGGGTTTTTGATCAGCGCCAAAAGGATGGGGGTAAGCCCGTTGAGTTTCAGCTGGATGCATACCTCGGCGAACTCCCTGGCACTATGTACCAGAAGATCGTCCTTTCGGCCATTAAGGTATCCAGATAGCATTTCTGCTTCGCCCTGGCTGAGGTTACCTATTTCTTCCAGGAGCGATCTCTCCATTTTTGGATGGCTGTGGTGGTAAACATCAAGCCGGGGAGCGGTCATGATGAGTTTGTTTCTGTGCTTTTTCAGCAGGTCTTTTCGGTCCAGTTGCAGTGCTGCCTTGAAGTACATTTCGATCTGCAGCCATTCGGTGCTGTTGTGGCGATAGCTTATGCGATCGGTTTCCCTTTTGACAATGGACAGGGACAGTTTGCATGGATCATAGTTTTCGAGCACCGAATCGGCCACCTCGCCGAGCATTAACCTGTCGGATTCGCTCAGCTGTGGGATGAGGTCGGGAAAATGCTGGACGAAAAATGGGATCAGGCCGGTATTATATTTTGTCCTGTCTTTGACGAAATACCTTCGGAGCTCCAGGATATGCTTACCGTGATCTTTCTTCTGCACTGCGGGAATCTTCTCGGCCGCTGGATATTTGTTTTCAAGGTATTTGGAGATCGGATTCTCTGGAAATCCGTCAAGCCGCTGCTTTGCTGCTGTAATCATACGCTCAAGGCGCCATGAACTTCCCTTGTCGATCAGTGCCTTCTCGATGAGCTTGAATTCTTTGAGGCCGAGCTTATGTCCCATGGCCTTGACAAGGTCATCGGAAGATTTCCAGAAACCTTCCAGTTCCATCAGTTCGGCGATGATGCTGCTGTCCTTGTTGAAAAGATGGGCGATGGCATGCTCAAGGAATTTTGGGATGCCGCTGTTATACCGTTCCGTGGCGAACACCGTTTTCACCAGAACTGCCAGACTTTCCGTGACCTTTGGGCTGTCGAGTTCCGCTATCGTCTCAAATAGGCGATAATACCCGCCCCCAAAGCGCAGTTTTTCACTCTGGAGGACCTCTGCGGATTTTGACAGGGTCTCTAGGATGCTGCAGATGGAACGCTCTGATCTCAGGCTGTTGATTGCCGAATCGAGGTTGTCCACGCGCCTTCGAGTAGCGATGCAGCGCTGGATGAGCGCAACTGTCCGCTGGTCGTCGGCGGACAGCTTAAATGCTGCACGGAGATATTCGTTCAGGATGTAGTCCGGCCGCTGTTCAAAATATTCCATTTGCGAAAGAACCGGTTCAGGATTGCCAAATGCGATCAGTGCATAATATGCGGTGCTGTGCATGGCGAAGAGTGCATCGGTTTTGGCGATGTGGATGAGTAGGGGCGTCCATTGCCCTATCCTGTTTTCGGACAGGAGTTTTTTGGTGGCCATCGCCTCGATGATAAGGATCCTGTTTGTAACCTCCAGTCTCTGGTTGTCGCTGAAATCTTTTTCGGGTGCCTCCAGCAGGACATTGTCCGCTGATGGCAGCCCGGCAAGTTCAGGAGCTATGTTGATGATGGAAACGGCGTTCCTGGTGTAGTGCTGGAGGATCACTCCAAAGCAATGATTCCTGTATACCTGGTCAAAACCCGAAAGGTCCGCTTTGGCCACAGCAGACAGGAGCTTTTCTTCTGAGCTGCTGTATTTGCCGGTTTCGATGAAGCTAACGACAGGTCGGACGAATTCTGGGTCGATATCCAGTGCGAACCCGAGCACATCTGCCCAGTGCGGCTGCATGAGTTCGGTTCCAGGGTCGATCATGATATCATAGATGTTCTGGTACCTATGGCCGAGGCGCACGAGTTCCTTTGCCGCAAGGTATTCCTGGAATTCGGTGTGCTCGAAATGAAGGATGTCCCCGGTCGATTTCAGTACGCGGTTGACCAGCGAATCAAGGTCGACAAGGTTCAGGAAGATCAGGCTGATGTTGGACTGGCTCTGGTCCAGAAAGGTAATGAATTCGTCCTTTGTGATCTGGTTTGTACCGTGCATTTCCATGGTCAGCGCCAGCCGTTCGAGCACCCGTTTGGTCAAGTGCTTCTGGTTTTCCTGCCCTTTCTTGTCATCATGCTCGAGCTTGTAGAAGATCACCTTGTCGAAGAGGTCGGAACGGTTGAGCGAACCGATCTGGCCTGGGCCGAGTTTTTCTTCGATGACATACCTGCAGAACTCGTTGAGATACCGGGGCACCTTCAGGATCGAGCTCCTGTCATTGGCCTTTGCTAGGGAAGTGATCGATAAGATGTCTTCATGGGAATAGTCCAGCGGACCAAACCTATCCTGCAGGAACTGTTCGATCTGGTAATCGTCAAAAGCGAGGAGCTTGGTCACCTTGACCACTGAACCGTGAAGCAGGTGCAAGATCTTTTCCATATAATGACTGCGGTTGCTGACGATCAAACCAATGGAGTGTGCGGTGCAATGGGTCAGTAGGGCGTGGAAAGTGGCGACGATGGACCTGTTTTCGTCAAGTGCATCATAGAGCAGATAGGATATCTCTGCTTGGAAAACGGGCGGCTCATTTCCGCCTCCTTCAACCAACTGGAACTTGATGTTCCTCTCTTTCAGCAGCTCTGCGGTGCCCTGGAGCAGGGTACTCTTTCCGTAACCCGGTTCTCCGATCACAAACATCAGCTCTTCACCGAGCAGGTCCTCAGGAACTACCGTTTTTGGAGCCCTCAGAAATGGGTTTTCCTGTACCGGATTATCTTCAAGATAGCTCTGGAGGCTCTCATATCTTTCGAAATGCTGGGCGATGATCTGGCTCTGCTCCATTAACGTGATTTTTTGTCGAGGTATTTCTTTAGGATCCAGCCATAGTACTGCTGTCCGTTTTTGTTGTCAGTCGCTGTAACGTACGCCCATTTATGGTTGAAAAAATGCAGGATGACCTCATCTCCCTTAAGTAGCCGCATGGTCACCCCGGCCTTTTGGGCTGGCCTTGTCCGCAGAGGGCAGTCGCTGGCAATCCGGCTGGAGCTTTGGCGGGGCAACTGCTCCTTGAGCTCGATCACAAGCTTTCTCACTTCCTCCACCTGTTCGCTACTGGCGGGCTCTGGACCGCTCAGGAACCCCCAGTACTGGTGTGCGGATGCGAAGCGTAACAGCAGGTCTATGATATAGATAATGATGATGGCAGATGCCTTTTTTGTCCGGCAGTAGTCGGCCATGGCCTTGATCAATGAACAGATCTGAGATGTCCGCTCCTGCGGCGACAGCGGTGTCGCTTGGTCGGTGAGCTCGACAGCCTGGGCTGAGAATTCGTTGTAGTCTTCCAAAAGCTCAACATCGTCCACTCCAGCGACGATCTTGCCGATGCCAAGGGTCAGATAGTCCATAGAGGGGATCGCAAAGCTCGGGAAACTGAACATCGGTTTCAGTGCCGCTATCGCACTCACTCCGCGGGTTGCCTCAAAGAGCTGGTGGTGGTTGCGGGAGATTTCCTGCATCGTTGTAAACGCAGGTGAATTCATGATCTCCTTCATCGCCGTTGGCAGCTCGAACATCATGTTTTTGCCAATGCCCAGTTTTTTATAGCTGTCCATCGTTGAATTGACCATCTCCATTATTCCACGGACTGGTGCAATGCTGTCCATCATTCTTTTATGCCGGGCGGTGATAGCGGTCATTGGGCCCAGGATGTTTTCAAGGGACCGTGTCATGTCTTGGTGGAGCCTAGAGGCGGCAATGAGGTTATCGAGTGCTGGAATGCTTTTCATAAGAAGTTATTTAGAGGATGAAAATTACGAAATGCCCAGATCGAATTTTCAGAAAGTTATCCACCAAAAAAAATCTACCGTGGAGGTTGTTTGCTCGAGCGTTTTTGCAAAAAGATGGGGTGGACTAAGGGGAGTGTCAAGCCGTGGGACAGTCAATATACAATTTTGCTTTCGTTCTGAGGGCAATGGAGCTTTCGGGTTTGATTTTAATTCTATGTTACAGCAGTTTTCTTGGGGGCAGTTCTTGGTTGCTTCGACCGTGCTCAATCTGGTTTGGTATGTATTTGTGGTTCTGGTTTTCTATCGTAAGGAAGCATTGGCTTTTTTGGGTGGTGGTCGCGAATTTCAGGATCCGAGTTTTGGCGGCTCTGGAAAAGCCCAGCCCTTTACCCAAGCGCCAGATCATGGTCGCGGTAGGGAAATCGAAGAGGAGGTAGATGCTGCGCTGATTGGGAGTTCGAGATTGCCTGATGGGGTGGAAGTTCGCAGTTCATCGCAGGTAAGCTTTTCGGCTTCGGAAGAGGATGCCAGATATGATCAGGTTGGACTGGTAGCCGATGTGGTGCAGGAGCTGAAACTGGTCTTTTCGGAGCTTGAAAGTTCGGGTGGGAGCAAGGCGGATTTCTTTCGAAAAGTAGAGGTACTGAAGGATGATTTCGGCGGGATCGGTGGACATCCATCACTGGGTGCGATCAACGGATTCATCCGTGAACGGGCACTGTTTCCCATTTCTGATGCAGAACTGGATGAACTGTGGTATTAGTTGAGGTGATGAATTTTAAATTATTGATTATGAATTTTTTGAAGGTGTTTATAACTGGGCCTTCTCCCAAGCCCCAGAATAATAAAAAATATTGTAGGATTTTATCATTTGTTACGTTTTCTGTGCTTTTAACAGTGATTTTGATTGGCTCGGGAAGTATTGCTTGGGCGCAGGACGGAAATGCTGGGATACAGGAGGCAACCAACAAGGTGAAGGGATACTTTGATACGGGATGTGACCTAATGTATGCCATCGGTGCGGTAGTTGGGATCATAGGGGCGGTGAAGGTGTTCAACAAGTGGAACGGCGGGGAGCCCGATACCAATAAGGTGGCCGCGGCATGGTTCGGATCCTGCGTGTTCCTGGTGGTGGTGGCTACGGTGCTGAAATCATTTTTTGGGATTTAATCGGACTTGTGATGGGAAGTGTATATCAGATCAATAAGGGGGTGAGTAGACCCATTGAGTTCAAGGGTTTGAAGGGGCAGTACATAGCGATCCTGGCGGGCGGACTGGTATTCCTTTTGGCGCTGTTCGCTGTGCTATATATTTCTGGGGTGCCGTTATACTTTGTCTTGGTATTGGTGCTTGGGCTGGGCTTGGGTTTATTTTACAGTGTGTTTAGGCTTTGCAAACGGTTTGGAGTTCACGGCTTAAGCAAATACCTAGCGAAGCGGGGGATACCAAGCCACATCAGGTTCTGTTCCCGCAAGGAGTTTACCGGACTGAAAGTCTTGAAAGGGGGATTGTATGGTCGAGTTTAAGGAAATGATGCCGATCGCGGGAGTGGAGCATTCCTGTATCCTATCTCGCCAGGGCGATATCACGGTGGGCTTTACGGTAACGCTGCCAGAGATCTTTACGCTTTCGGACAGGGAATACGAGGCCTATCACCAGAGCTGGGTGAAGGCGATCAAGCTTTTGCCTTCTCATACGGTTTTCCATAAGCAGGACTGGTTCGTAGAAGGTTCGTTTTCGGCTGATTTTAGCGCTGCTGGCGATAGTTTCCTTTCCCGTTCATCTGAAAGGTTCTTTAACGAAAGGGAATGCCTTGAGCATGGCTGCTATATCTTTTTGACGAAGAAGCCATTGGGGAGGAAAGTATCAAATTCGGCCTATTCGAATGTGCTTCGCAAGACCCTGGCTCCGGCCCAGGCCACAAACAAGGTGTTGGCGGATGAGTTCCTGGATACTGTTGGGCAGTTCTGTAGGGTGATGGAGGATTCTGGCTTTGTGAAACTGGAAAGACTAGGTAATGATGGGCTTGCGGGGACGGCGAATGTGCCAGGGGTGATCGAGAAATACTGCTTTTTATTGGGCGAGGGCGAGGCTTCGGTGCTGAGGGACATCCATCTGCGCGATGAGATCAGGGTAGGCGACAAACATTGCCAATTGTTTACGCTTTCGGATGTGGATGATCTGCCTGCTATGGTGGGGAGCAGGATCAACTATGACAAGTATTCAACCGATAGGACGAAGTTTTCGGTAGGGTTTGCTTCGCCCTTAGGACAACTACTTCCCTGTAACCACATCTATAACCAGTACATTTTTCTAGGGGATAGTTCTGCGACCTTAAAAAGGCTGGAGGCGAAGAAGTTGAGGCTACAGAGCTTGAGTGGTTATTCAAGGGAAAATGCGGTGAGCAGGGACGCGGTTAACGATTTTTTGAACGAGGCGATTGCTGCGGGAAGGCTTCCGGTGAAATCTCATTTCAATGTTTTTTGCTGGTCGGAGGATAAGGCTCGGATGAAAGAAGTTAGGAATTTGGTTTCCTCCGCCATGGCACAGCTTGATGCGGTGGCGAAACTGGAAACCGATGGGCAGGCGCAGGTGTGGTTTGCGGGGATGCCGGGGAACGCAGCGGATTTTCCGATGAACGATACCTTTGATACTTTTCTGGAGCAGGCGTGCTGCTTTTTTAACCTGGAGAGTAATTATCGTTCTTCTGTTTCTCCGTTTGGGATTCGCTTGGGGGATAGGCTTTCTGGCAGGCCGGTACATGTGGATATTTCCGATGAACCGATTTCACTGGGACTAGCTACGAACAGGAACAAGTTCATCTTGGGACCATCGGGATCCGGAAAATCTTTCTTTACCAACCACATGGTGAGGAGCTACTATGAGCAGGGAGCGCATGTGGTGCTGGTGGATGTGGGGCATAGCTATAAGGGATTATGTGATCTTGTGGGCGGGTATTACTTTACCTACTCGGAATCTTCGCCCATCGCCTTTAATCCGTTCTATCTTTCTGAGGGCGACGAGATGGATACCGAGAAAAAGGAATCGATCAAGACTTTGCTTTTGGCTTTATGGAAGAAGGATGATGAGAATTTTAGGAGGAGCGAATACGTGGCACTGAGCAATGCGCTGAGCCTTTACTTCGAGTTTTTAGAAACTAGGAAGGATATCTTTCCATGCTTCAATTCGTTCTACGAGTTTCTGCAGAGCGGCTTTGGGGCTGAACTGGAAAGGCGCGGGGTGAAGGAGAAGGATTTTGATTTTTCGGGGTTCTTGTATGTGCTCTCGCCGTACTACCGAGGCGGGGAATTCGACTACCTGCTGAATGCGAGGGAAAACTTGGACCTGCTATCCGAGCGGTTTATTGTCTTTGAGCTAGACCAGGTGAAGGACCATCCGATCCTGTTCCCCGTAATTACCTTGATCATCATGGAGGTATTCATTTCCAAGATGCGAAAGCTCAAAGGTGTTCGCAAGGTGATCCTTTTGGAGGAGGCATGGAAGGCGATCGCCAAGGAGGGCATGGCGGAATATATCAAATATCTTTTTAAGACAGTGCGGAAGCATTTCGGTGAGGCGATCGTGGTGACACAGGAAGTGGAGGATATCATTTCCTCTCCAATCGTCAAGCAGGCGATCATCAACAACTCGGACTGTAAGATATTGCTCGATCAGTCCAAGTACCAGAACAAGTTCGAACAGATACAGGAACTTTTGGGACTGACCGATAAGGAAAAGGCGCAGGTACTGTCGATGAACAAGGCGAATGATCCGGCCAGAAAGTACAAGGAGGTATTTATCTCTATTGGCGGGCAGCTATCAAAGGTATACCGGACGGAGGTGTCGCTCGAAGAATACCTAGCCTATACGACAGAGGAACGGGAAAAGGTCAAGGTGATGGAATATGCGAAAAGGTTTGGGTCGATGCAGAAGGGGATTCAGAACCTGGCCAGCGAGATGCGAGGGGAAGCCAAGCCTCCTCCCAAGCCACAGTAAAATTTCCAGCTCCTTGAATAAGTCGATTTCAGGGAGTGTAAGATATGGGATGGTTGGTTTGGGGAGCTTGGGTCTAGGGCTAGCTTCCCACCAAGGCCCAAGAGAAAATCAACTAATTGTAGGATTTAAAATTTATAAAATGAAAACACTGAAGTTTTTATGCGGGCTGGGCTTTGCCTTTGCTTTAGCTGGCTGTCTGGGCGATAGGGTGAAGGGATTTATTCCCGGAACCTATGTCAACAGCGCTGGCGGGGAGTTTTCGATAGCCTCGGATACGTTGAACATTTCGCTCGTGGAAGGGAATAATTATAAAATCAATCGTCATACCGGTTACAACCTTATCCGTAACGGAAAACTTGGAGCGAGGGAATTTGAGGTTGAGGTATGGACCTGCGCCTACGACCCTAGCACTAAAATATTAACCGAACTAAGGCGGGGCAAGAAGATCACCTTTTACCTAGGTGATAATGTGCTTAGGGTTGGAGCTAGGGTGTACAAAAAGATACAATGAACAGAATTTAAAAATTTAGATATGAATGTGATGAAAAAGTTTATGGTGATACTGCCGATCTCGGCGATGACCATCTTTGTTTCGCTCCCTGTGGGAGCAAATGCGCAGGTGGCTTTCCTCGAGGTGATCAAGGCGGGGGTGAAAAAAGTGATCAAGGCGATGGATTTGAAGGTGCAGCGTTTGCAGAACGAAACGATCTGGCTGCAGAACGCGCAGAAGGTGCTGGAAAACCAGCTCTCGAAGCTGAAACTTGGTGAGATCGCGGACTGGACGGCAAAACAGAAGGAGCTCTATGGGCAGTACTATGAGGAGCTGTGGAGGGTGAAATCGGCGCTGGTGTACTACAAGCGGCTTAAGGACATGACCGAGGTACAGGTGAAGATCGTGGACGAGTACAGGTGGGCGTGGGAACTGTTCAATAAATCTGGTCATTTCTCGGTCTCTGAGCTGGAGGCCATGGAAAAGGTGTATTCGGGGATACTGGAGGTTTCGGTGAAGAACGTGGATGGAATATTATCGATCGTTTCGGGCTTTAAGACGCAGATGAGCGATGCCGCCCGTTTGGAACTGATCATTTCTTCGGCCGATGCGATGGAAAGGAACTGGCAGGATTTGAGGCGATTTAATAGGGAGAATAGTCTATTGTCGATACAGCGTGCCAGGTCTTTGGACGAGGCCGCTAAACTGAGGGAGCTGTATGGGATCGAGAATTAATTGTTTAGCGCAGATAAACCCACTTAAAATTTTATTGTTCAGTTTGGTTTTGATCTGGGGCTTGGGTTTAAGCGCAGCTCCTGCCCAGGCCCAAAATTATAATGAAATATTCAGGCAGAAACGTACGCAGGAAAGATATCTGATCAAGCAGTTGGCTTACTTGAGATTGTATGCGGGACAACTGAAAAAGGGCTATGATGTGGTGAGTGGCGGATTAGAAACCGTTCGTGGGTTTACTTCTGGAGAGTTCAAATTGCATGAGGCTTTCCTGAATGGGCTTTCGGCGGTGAGCAGCCTGGTGAGGAAGGATGCAAGGGTTTCAGAGATCGTAAAGTTCCAGCTGAACATCAATTCTTCTTTTAGGGCGTTGGAAAAAACCTCAGCTTCCCTGACCCAAGCTCCAAAGGATTACCTGAGTGGCGTGAGGGAAAAGTTAATGGAGGATTGCAATACAGACCTGGATGAGCTGCTGGATATTGTGCTTTCTGGTGACCTGGAGATGAACGATTCGGAAAGACTTTCTCGTCTCAGTAAAGTCCACGCATCGATGGAAGATAAGGCGGATTTTGCCAGGTGGCTTTCGCAGGAAGCCCAGCTTCTTGCCCGGGCAAAAAACAATGAAAAAAATGACATTGAGAGTTTAAGGAGGCTTCATGAAAAGAATTAGTTTAAGTGTGTTTATCTGCCTTTTGATCTTGGGGCTTGGTGTGGAGCGGGGAATTTGCCAGTCGAGCGAGGCCAAGCAATTGATGCTGAATGTCGAAAAGCTATCGCAGCTGAAGAACATCCTGTCCGATATGAAAAAGGGATACACGGTGGTTTCTCAGGGATATTCCAAGGTGAAGGACATTGCCTCAGGCAATTTCTCAATGCATGAGGTTTTCCTCGATGGCCTGCTGATGGTATCGCCCGAGGTGAAAAGGTATCGCAGGGTGGCCGATATCATCTCGGCGCAGAAGTCTCTGGTGTCTGAATATAAGGCGGTGCTGAAGGCCTTTCGGGGAGCGGATGTGTTCGGCGATGGGGAACTGGACTATCTGGCAAAGGTGTATTCGGGACTGTTCGATGCCTCCTTGCAGAACCTGGAGGATCTGGCGATGGTGGTGACTTCCTCCAAACTACGGATGTCGGATGAAGAGCGGCTGAAGGCGATAGATCGAATTTGGATGGATGCTTCGGACAAGCTGGAGTTCTTGCGGGACTTTAACCGTGGGGCGCTGGTGTTGTACCATCAGAAGGTCAAGGAGAAGCGGGAGATCGAACAGCTGAAATCTTATTATAACAATTAATCATAGCAGTTATGGAAAGAAAGTTTTTGTGGGGGCTTGGGCTCCTGCTTGGGGCCGCGCTTTTCCCTAGCCCTACATTCGCAAGGGGAATTTCAGATAGTCTGAACGGAATGCAGCCGGTGCTGGACAAGGTCTATAATGATATGATCCCGCTGTGCGCAAAGCTGATCGATGTATCGCGGGGGATTGCGGGGTTTGGGGCGCTGTGGTATATCGGGAGCAGGGTGTGGAGGCAGATCGCTTCGGCCGAGGCGATTGATTTCTATCCGCTTTTGCGTCCGTTTGCTTTGGGGATGGCGATCGTGATGTTCCCGCTGGTGATGTCGGTGCTGAACGGGGTGCTAGCGCCTACGGTTACGGCTACTGGGGCAATGGTGACAGATTCTAACAAAGCTATTGCCCGTTTGCTGGCGCAGAAGGAAGCGGCGCTGAAGAAGACGAGTAAGTGGCAGATGTACGTTGGCGAGGATGGAAGTGGTGACAGGGAAAAGTGGTACAAGTACACCCATCCGGATGATCCGGACGGCAGCGGCGAGGGGATGCTGGAATCGGTTGGGAACGACATGAGCTTCTATATGGAAAAGCAGGGCTATAATTTTCGCAACTCGGTGAAGCAGTGGATGGCGGAGGTCTTGGAGGTTTTGTATGCGGCGGCGGCTTTGTGCATCAACGTTGTGCGGACATTTGTGCTGATCATATTGACAATTCTTGGGCCGATGGTTTTCGGCTTTGCGGTGTTCGATGGGTTCCAGCAGAGTTTGACGGTCTGGATTGCTAGGTATATCAACATTTTCATGTGGCTGCCGATTGCAAACATCCTCGGGAGTATCTTGGGGAAGATACAGGAGAACATGCTGCGCTTGGACATCTCCCAAGTGGAATCGGCTGGCGATACTTTCTTCTCTTCTTCGGATGTAGCTTATTTGATCTTCATGGTGATCGGTATCGTGGCCTATTTCTGCGTGCCGACCGTTGCAAACTACATTGTACATGCAGGTGGGGGGAATACCATTTTGCAGAAGGTGAACATGATCGTTTCGGGCTCTACTCGGATGGCGACCAGTGCGGGTAGTGCTGGTGCTGGGATGGCGGCCGATGCCTTTGGCAACGGTAACCGGAACATGAGCCAGGGCTATGCAGGTGCTTCGCAGGGGGATTACTTCAGGGATGGTGCCAACCAGTACCAGAAGGACAGGGTCTCGGGAAAGACCTAGGCTTTTCCCAAGCCGCGGGAATCTCATATCAATTTTCTATGGGGTTTGGATTGGGGCTGGGGTTAAGGCTGAGCTTCCCACCCAAGCCCCAAAAATAGATAGTGGGAAAAATAATTTATTCACTAATTAAATCATTTATCATGTTTACACAATTTCGGAACATAGATACGGCATTTAAGCACGTCAAACGCTTCACCATACTCTTCATTGCCTTTTTGGTACTGGTCTGCGGGCTGGTGGTATGGAAGTGCTTTGCGATGGTGAGTGCTGCAAACGGCAAGATCTACATCCTGGCCAATGGTAAGGCCTTGGAGGCAGTGGCTGCAGAAAGGAAGGACAATATCGGGGTTGAGCTTCGCGACCACATCAAGATGTTCCACCATTATTTCTTTACCCTGGACCCGGATGAAAAGGTGATCCAGCGGAACGTGACCTCGGCGCTTTATCTAGCGGACGAGTCAGCGAAAAAGGCCTATGACAACCTGAAGGAGCAGGGCTACTATACGAACCTGATCTCGGCAAATATCTCTCAGTCTATCGATGTTGATTCGGTGGTGCTGGACTTGGATGTCTATCCGTATGCATTCAGGTGCTACGCGACTCAAGGCTTGGTCAGGTCCACTTCGACCGTTTCTAGGAAACTGGTGACCGAGGGGTTCCTTCGGAACGTTTCCCGCTCGGACAACAATCCGCATGGATTTCTGATCCAGCGCTGGGAGACAGTCTCTAATGTGGATG
Organism: Pedobacter sp.; assembly: GCA_031119475.1. Lineage (GTDB taxonomy): Bacteria > Bacteroidota > Bacteroidia > Sphingobacteriales > Sphingobacteriaceae > Pedobacter. The sequence continues at coordinate 702,466 of JAVHXV010000001.1, forward strand.
TAGTTGAGCCTTGATGTGATGGGATTATTCAGAAGAAAACGTGCTCAGCCGATTACTGAGAAACAGGAAAAAGTAGCGCTTGGGATTTCTGCTTGGGTTCTTGCAAAGCAAAGCCATTGGGCCGCTAGGCTTAACACCTTAGCCTCGAAATATCCGAAAAGAAGCATTTTGTTTTTTCTAGTGGCCTGGCTGATAGGCTTGGGACTGTACTGCACCTACCTGATCATATCGACGATCTTATAATTAATCAATTTTTTAACAATCAATTCAATTTTTATGGAAAGAAAAACTAGGGACAAAAGGAGGATTCTTCTTGTGCTGCCGCTGCTGGTGATGCCATTTCTGGCGCTGGCATTCTATGCAGCTGGTGGCGGTAGGAATGATGAAGGTGGTAAGGTATCCGTTCGTGGTATCAATGCCTCGCTGCCGGATGCGAATTTCAAAACGGAGGAACCGGTGGACAAGATGGGCTTTTACGCTAAAGGGGAGAAGGATTCGGCTGCAAGTGGTGGCATCGAGGGCGTGGCGGAAAAGATGGGCTTTGGCGGCAAGGTAGAGGATGATAAGACGGCTGAGATCAATGAAAAGCTGGCGCAGCTGAATAGGGAGATCAATTCCGGTCCAGCTGATGTGGGCTTGGGAAAAAGCTCAGCTTCATCCCAAGCCACAAAAAATAGGGGAAGCGGAAGTGGTGATGGGATGGGCAGCGATGTGGACAGGCTGGAAATGCTGATGAAATCGATGAAGGCCGATAAGCAGCGCGACCCTGAAATGGACCAGATGAATCTGATGCTGGAAAAGATCCTCGATATCCAGAACCCGGCACGGGCGCAGGGAAAGGTGGTCAAGGGGATTTATGGTGATGGTGCTGAAAAGGAGTTTCTGGCGGTGCCTGCGGAGATTGCCACTTCTGGAAAGGTAGTGCAGGGTGCAACCGTTCGATTAAAGCTATTGGATTCGGTTGTGCTGAAGAACGTGGTGGTTCCAAAAGGGCATGAGGTGTTCGGGCTGTGCAGGCTGGTGAACCAAAGATTGCTACTTGATATCAAAAGCATCAGGCTCCGGGAAATGATCATCCCGGTAGAGCTGACGATGTACTCCATGGACGGAATGCCGGGGATCGAGGCAAAGGATGCGGTATTCGGCGATGTAGCTTCGGGCGGTGCGGTTGATGCGGTTGGCGGGATTTCGGTATATGGTCTTGACGGGATCGGTGGACAGGTGGCCGGTGCCGGTATCGATGCGGCAAAATCATTGTTCTCGCGTAAGGTTCGTGTCGTTCGGGTGAAACTGCATTCAGGAGAAAAAGTGCTGTTGCGCGTTTCCGGGAGGGACAGGTAGTGGCGATCTGGATGGGTAGGTCCGATGCATTTGAAGTGCTCTCGGAAATCTCGGAGCTGTCAAGGGACGGCTATAAGTTCCTGACCTATCCGGCGGGGAAGGATGTGCTTGGACCAAAGGACTTCGAATACAACTGGAGCAGGGAAGCTGCTGAGGAAGCGACGCTCTGGATCGAGTTTGGAAGGGTTTTGCCAACTGGGAGTTTCGCCCTTCAGCTAGAGCGCTCATTGGCACGCGGGTTTGGTGAGGAGCTGGTGCTGGCGGATTTTTCTAAGATGGGACTCGAGCAGGGCGATCTGTTCTCTGACCTGAAATCGATGGGCGTGGATGGGGGGCTGGTAGCCAGGGCCTTCGAGGACCAGGACGTTCCCTGGCAGGATGTAGAGATGACAAGGAGCATTTCGGGAATGGAGATATCGATGCGGCTGCTCACGGTGGAGATTGGGGGAAAGCTGCGCATTCCGGAGTATGCCGTAGCGGTGCCAAGGCTTTTGGGAGAAGAAAAGATTGAGGAGAGGTTTGCTGGTGGTGCGGCGCTACTGGAGGAGGAGTTCCGCAGGACCTTGGGCTTTGGTGACGAGGCGGGACTTTTCGCCTCTGTCGAGGCCAGGTCTGCACTGCACACCGCTGGGTCATGTGTGGACTTTATATACTACACCTATATGGAAAACCCCGATGGGCTATACCAAAGGGGGCAGATCGTCTCGACCCTATGCCAACGATATCCTGCGGGAAGGGCGGTGGAGCAATGCCTGCTCTCGATGCACGGGGAGATGAAGGGGCTGCTCTATAGCGAGCACCAGTTCCCCTACACGGTGAAGGTAGATAGGGTACTGGAGAAAATTAATGATGGGCCTGCACTGAAGGAAATGTCAAGGCAGGCCTATTGGGACATAAACTTAAAAAAAGCGATTATGGAAGCAAAGAATTTGGAAAGTCTGAAAAACGAATTGAGGGCGCTCGGTTTTGGTGAGCACCTGATCGAACAGATGGAGGCGAAGATGGCGGCTAACGAGCCGAGATTTATTGTATATGATAAACTGGAAGTTGGCGGAAAGGAGATGGAGCTTGGACTGCACTTCAACCAGTCAAGGAGTTCTGAGTATTATTATTTCAACAAGTACGACCTCGTGAAGGAAACGCAGGCGCCGTTAGCGGAGGGAGAAAAGTATTTTGTGACCTCACAGCGCCAGGGCGATGAGGCGAAGGTTTCCGTATTCGAGATGCCTTCGCTTGCGGTGAAGGAATTCAACCGTGCGATGGAGGCGTCGGAGGAGATTAGAGGTGCGGCGCAGATCTATGCCGGGGCGGATCTGGCTTCCTCTAGGGAGCTGGCAACGATGGCAGATGGAAAGCTGTTGGAGTTCGACAAGGAGTTCTACAGGGCGCTGAAGAACCCTGCTCCTGGGCAGACCTTCTATGTGGAAAAGGGGAACGGGTTTACCCTGGACCAGGCGGTGAACCTGCTTTCAGGTAGGTCGGTATTTAGGGAAGATGTTCTGGATATCGGAAAGCGTGAATACGCGGCCTGGACAAAGCTGGATTTTGATGCGCCGAAGGACAGGGGTGGGAATTACCATGTGAAGACCTTTACCGAAGGCTATAAGTTCGATCTTTCGGAGACCTTGGACCGTTTCGACTTCAAGGAACTGCAGAACCCCGAGTGGAGACAGGCCTTGGAGGAATCGCTTCGTAATGGGGACAGGGCAACGGTAACGGTTGATATGGACAGTAAGGTCGGTAAGGTTGCGATCGAGGCGGTTCCTGAGTTCAAGCAGGTGAACATCTATTCGATGGAGGGCAAGTCGATCAAAAGGGAGGACCACATGAAAAAGGATGTGGAGCAGGAGCAGCAGGTGGGCAAGGGCAGAGGTGCCAAAAAGGGAAAGGAAGAGGAGCAGGGCTTGTCGGTCTAAGTGATTCTTGCTAGTTTCGCTTCGCAATTCAAACTATTGTTTAACTTAAAAATCATCAAGATGGAAAATTTTGGAAAAGTAAAAGAGCTTGTGGCTGCTGTCGAGGCGGATGCGAAAAAGTTCTATGAGAACGGTAACGCTGCAGCGGGAACGCGTGTGAGAAAAGGGATGCAGGAGCTGAAGAACCTGGCGCAGGCGATCCGCACCGAGGTGACAGAGAAAAAGAACGCAAGATAGGAATTTACCTATTTGCTGTTTTGGGAACGATCCCCACTGGTTTTTGCCGGTGGGGATTTTTTATTTTTACTGCCTGATAACCAATGTGGTAGTATTTATAATCGTATTATTGCGATGAATAATTTGGATGTTGTAATTTATCATCGTAATATTGCGATATGGGAATGACAAAATCAGAAATATTTTCCGGGCAGCAGAACCAGTTGGCCGTACAGCTCAAGGCCATCGCACATCCTGCACGCATAGCCATCTTGCAGGAGCTGATCAGGGCAAATGCATGTATCTGCGGTGAGCTTGTCCTGGAACTGGGACTGGCACAGGCGACCATTTCCCAGCATCTGAAGGAACTGAAGAATGCCGGGCTGATACAGGGTACGATCGAGGGGGCGAGCGTGTGCTATTGCATCGAGCCCAAGGCCTGGAAAAAACTACAGGAGGAATTGAACGGACTGTTCGGTTCGTATAAGGGGCAGCAGGACTGCTGTTAAAAAATTTGTTGAAATCAATCGCAATATTACAATGAATATGGAAGAGAACGAAAAACTAAAAGAGCTCGTCAGAGCGAAGTACAGCGAGATCGCCCGGCAGGACAGGGACACCAATGCCGCCTCATGCTGTGGTGCTGGCGGATGTTCAACAGAGGTATATAACATCATGACAGATGACTATACCGAAATCGATGGGTATCATCCCGATGCCGATCTGGGACTTGGATGCGGGCTTCCGACCCAGTTTGCTGGGATCAGGGCAGGCGATGTGGTCATCGACCTTGGCAGCGGTGCGGGCAATGACTGTTTTATCGCACGGAACGAAACTGGCGAAACTGGTAAGGTGATCGGTATCGACTTTACGCCAGCGATGATCGAAAAGGCAAGGATGAATGCGGAAAAGCTCGGCTACCACAACGTAGAGTTCAGGCAGGGGGACATCGAAAGGATGCCCGTCATCTCGAATGTTGCAGACGTGGTGGTGAGCAACTGTGTACTGAACCTTGTGCCGGACAAGGATGCGGTCTTTGGGGAAATCTTTAGGGCGCTAAAGCCTGGTGGTCATTTCAGCATATCAGATATCGTCCTGATCGGGGAGCTTCCAGATGCACTTAAAAAAGATGCGGAAATGTATGCTGGCTGTGTGGCAGGTGCGATACAAAAGGATGCCTATCTTGGACTGATCGGTGCAAATGGCTTCATAAACGTTACCGTTCAGAAGGAAAAACCGATCATTATTCCAGACGACATCCTTTCCAGATACCTTTCTTTGAAAGAGATCGAGAGCTTTAAGAATGGCAGTACGGGCATATTCAGCGTGACGGTATATGCCGAGAAACCTGCAGGTGGAAAGGGCTGTTGCGAGCCTGGATGCTGCGATTAGCGATCAATATTGTTATGGGCCTGAACATGAAAAAAATACTGGTTCTGTGTACCGGCAACAGTTGCCGAAGCCAGATGGCAGAGGGCTACCTCAGAAATTTCGCGGGAGATATCGCCGAGATCTACAGTGCGGGCATCCAGACGCACGGGGTCAACCCCAGGCCGGTCGAGATCATGGGGCTGGATGGGATTGACATTTCCGGGCATACGTCGAACAACATCAGTGAGTATGAGGATATGAATTTCGATTTTGTGATCACCGTGTGCGACAATGCCAGGGAAAGCTGTCCTTACTTTCCTTCGGGAGCGGTCAGGTTGCACTATTATTTCCCCGATCCCGCAAAGGCGGTCGGAACGCAGGAGCAGGTGATGGAGACTTTCCGGGAGGTCAGGGAAATGATCCGGAGATACATCAGGAACTTTGTCAATGAGAACCTGAAGCATTAGACAGCTAAGGAGAAAAGGCCAGCCCAGACATTTGGGACTGGTTTTTTTTTGGTCGGATTTTGGATCTTGTGGGCAGGATAGTTTTTTATCCCTTTCAAAAAATACTTCCAACCATTTTCACGGTACGTTGTTGATTCTCTAAAACTAAGGTTATGGAAACAGGGAACGAATTCAACGGTAAAGATGTTGGCGCTGATGCCGGCCAGTTCAGGATCGAGGCAGCAGATGGAGACAGGGGCAGGTTTTTTTCGGTAAGGCCGCTTGGCAATGAGCGCTATGAGCTGCTGGACGATGACGGCAGCATCGGGACGATCCAGCTCGATGAAAGGGACCATTCCCGCTGCGAGAGCCAGGGCTGTGAGCTCGACCTGCCGCTGTTGCACAGTGTCCGCGATCAGATCAGAGGCCACTTGGATAGAAATAAGGATATGGGATAGCTGTGCTGCTATTGTTGGATGCATTCTCCTTTGCAGTAGTTGGGCCCCGGCCGAAACAAATCCTGAAGTGATTTTGTTTATCTCTGCAAAACTCCTTTAATGCCAAATCTTCAGCGTCATTCCCAAAAACAACTAGCTAAAGAAAATTCTTCTTCCGGTGCATCCCTGCGATCGCATGCGGCAAGCGTCTATGGCCTTTTGCTGAAAAGGCTTGGCTGTCCGTTGCGTTCATCTGAAGTTTTGGGGAAGGCTGTGCTGGCCGCAGAAGCCGAGGGCATAGATCTTTCGCAGGGTAACCGGTCGCTGGGCAGGCTGATCGCCATTGCGGCGGGACTGCTTCCGGTAAGGGAAAAGTCGGATGGCGGCATGGATCTTTTTGATCTCATCGTTTCGAAAGATAGCCAATTGGAAAGGGGAATGGCCATCAGGAATTTGTTGAAAGGAAATTCTGAGGGGTAATGGATATCAGGGCCTATATCGAAAGCGGGATCTTGGAGCTGTTTGCGCTGGGGCTGTTGTCAGAACCGGATTCTGCCGAGGTGGAGCGGCTGCTGGTCCTTCATGAGGAGCTGGGGGCAGAGCTCGAGCGGATCTATATGGCCCTTGAGGATTATGCGAAGGAGCATGCGGTGGAACCCCCCGCGGGACTGGTGGACGAGCTGATGGAGCGGATCGAGAACCAGCAATTGGAGGAGGCGATGGATCCTTTGCATCTGCCTTTGATCACCGTACATACCGATTACCGCAAATGGCGGGACTTTGCCCTGCCAATGGTGCCTGCGCTAACGAAAAGGGATGGAAGGGCGGTGAAGGTACTTACCCACCATGAGGGCCTTACCCAGCTGCTGCTGTGCTCTGAGACCGATTTTGACTGGGAAGTGCACGAGGATGAGCACGAGAGCTTTCTGATCCTTTCCGGGCAGGCGATCTGTCTGGTTGGGAACAGTACCAGGCTGATGTCGCAGGGGGATTTTATGAAGATCCCATTGCACGTGCTGCATGCGGTCAAACTGCTATCGCCCTCGGTGACGGCGATCCTGCAGCGCAGGAAGGCCCGAGCCTAGCGGTCTATTTTTTCTAATTTTCTTGGTGTTGTTTGGGCTTACAAATACCCGATGGTGGGTATGGACTTTGGCTGTTTTTGCTAGTATTTTAGCGGTATGAAACCGATCCGCTTTACCTTTATCTTTTCGTTTATATTTTCTGTTTTCTGTCTTAATGCACTTGGCCAGTCCGACCGGGAGCTGCGCGATGCGATCAGGGCAAAGGATGTTGCCAAGGTGCAGGCGGCGCTTGCCGCGGGCTCTCGCCTTGATACGTATTTCTCGACCGGTGAGGGGACCAACTACAGCCCATTGACCTTTGCCATTTCCTTTTCTTCTCCAGAGGTGGTGGATCATCTGCTGAAGGCCGGGGCCTACAAAAATCCGATGGTGAGGACCTACAAGGGTTATACGCTGCTGCAGCACAGTCTTTTCAGCGTGAAGAGCCTGCCGATGTCGGAGCTTTTGATCAGGCACGGCTTTTCCCTCGATGAGATCAGTACCCAGGGGCTTTCTGCGATGCAGATCGCCATCGGCAACAAAAGGAACGATCTTTTGGAATGGATCATTGGCAAGGGGGCGGACGTGAACGTACAGGGAAGTTTGGACAATACGCCCCTGCATGCGGCGGTCTCCTCGCTGAACGTGGGCGCCCTGCGCCTGCTGCTGAAAAAAGGGGCGAAGCTGGATATCGCCAATGCCTCGCTGCACACTCCGCTGGGTACGGCGATGGTACAGGAGCTGACCTGGAAGCGCGAAGTCGAGGAAGGAAAGCTGTCAAGGGCGGAGTATGAGGTGAAGGTTTCGCAGAACTCGCTTTTCATCGATACGCTCAGGAAGATCGGGGCGCCGGTAAAGCTGGATGCGGCAAGGCTTTCGGCCAGGAGCGCGATCTCGCAGATGCAGTCGGCGATACTGCTCTCGGACACTTTGGGGTTTGATCGGCTGCTTTCGGGGGGCTATCCGCTGGAGCAGAAGAATGCGCTGGGGCAGACCGCGCTCGCCTTTGCCCTGGACCGCGACAAGGTATTCTTTGCCGATAGGCTGATCAAAGCCGGGGCGGACGTGAATACGCTGGACAAGATGGGCAATGATGTGCTGATGCATGCGATCACTTTTAACAAATTTTCTGCGCCGGCGCTGCTGGTGCTCAATCCGAAGTTTTTGAGGTACAGGTCTTCCAGTGGTGCATTGCCCTATAACGCGGAGCACCAGGATTTTCTGGACATCATCCTTGTTGTGCAGGGGCAGAGCAATGCCCGCTCGGTCTGGGGGAATATACTTTCGAAGATGCGAAGCGGGTCGCCGGCGGTGGAGTATGTAAACGATATGGTGGAAGGGGAAGGGGTGCCCTATGATGCGGTGCTGTATTCGAAATGGCACGAGTTTTTTATGGACGTGCAGGGGATGTACGCCGCTGTTCCGGCCAGGCAGCTGACAAGGCTCGTACTGGAGGCGGATGCGGCGGGCAACAGCAGATTTTTAGATAAGCTGCTTTCGGGAAGGGGCGGGATGGCGAGCGAGATCTTTCTTTCTGCCATTGGACAGGGCAAGACCGGTCTTGCAAGGGCCGTTGCTCTGAAGTTTCCAAAACAGATCGATGTGAATGCCAAGACGATGAGCAACACCGGATCCAGGGACAAGATCTCACCTTACGAATATTATGCCCAGCGCTATAACCTGCCCGAGAAGACCGATCCAGCAGCTGTGCTGCTGCTATTGATCGAACTGGGCGATACCTCGCATTTGAGGAAGATCCGCCAGAACTATAAGGCCGATTCCGCAGATGCCAGGAGGATTGCCTTTTTGGAGGATGCAAGGTCGATGGGGATCGATGACCTTCGCAAAAAATATCTGTCTGCGCCTGCTTCATCGGGACTGGCCAATTAAGTTATATTTTTTTTCGGTTTTCTGAGATTTGGGTCCTTTTGATAACCGCCAGTAGCGCTGTGGATTGTAGGCCAGTTTGTGGATTGGACCCTTGTCTGTGGAAAATTTCCTGTTGGTCTGGTCAAACTTTTCAGGCCATTTTCTGCTTTATGGTGCATGAAAACAAAACTTACTCCTGATACAGAGACAAATCTTAGCGCCGATCTAAGGGCGTTCATCCATAAGTTAGAGCCCAGAAAGTTCAAGGCGCTGGCCCGTGGCATCGAGGTGCGCGGGGCGAATGATATCCATCGCAGCGTTGCCTTTGCCAAGGAGCTCATCTCTAGGGCGGGATTGAAGCTCTCGGTGGTGCATTCGGCGGAGATGGCGGGCTATGGCGCCTTTGAGGTGCGCGATGCCAGCTAGGCTAAAGCAGCTGTTTTAATAGTGGCCAGATGGCCCTAGCGATCTTCTCATAGCCCTTGGCATTGGGATGGACCAGGTCGGCCAGGTTCAGGCTCCTGTTGCCGATCACCCCTTCGAGCATAAAGGGCAGGAAACTGAGTTCATATTTTCCTGCGAGGTTGCTATAGATATCGCGGTAGGCCGAGACCCTCTGGTGGGAGATCCAGGCCGGCAGCTCCATGCCAAGCAGTAGGATCCTGGTGCGGTGGTCATTGAGCCTGATCTGCTGGATAATCTTTTCTATGTTTGCCGTCATGGTTTCTGGCGGATAACCGCGCAGGATGTCGTTTGCGCCGATGCCGATGACGGCGATATCGATGTTTCCCTTTAGCAGCTTTGGCAGTCTTTGGATTGCGCTCTGGGTGGTGTCACCGCTGATGCCGGCATTGGTGTAGCTGAAGCCCAGGTTTTCCGCCGCTGCCATTCTTTTAAGTAGTGCGGGAAACGATTCTGTATTTGGTGAGCTGAGGCCGTAGCCAGCCGTCAGGCTGTCGCCGAAGAATAGGATGTGCTTTTGTGCTGGTTTGTCCATGTGAATTTAAACCGAATTATGCTGCTATTGTTTTGTTCTTGTTCGGAATATGCCTGCGCATTGCCCTGCTCGAAGGTGTGCGATTTTTTTCTACGCAAACCCCAGAGCCCCAAATTTTGTTACCCTAGTAAATCCAATGTATATGTGCATCATTCTAGACCATCCAACGATCGATAATTATCCGATATATGAACCTGCCCCAATCCACAATAGCGGAGGTTAGGATTATGGAAATATTCGATTCAAAAGAGTTTTCTTTAGGCGCTGATGGCTACCGCAACACTGTGGCTGCCGGTGTGAACGACCATGTGGTCAGGGTGTCGGTGATGACCGAAAGCTATTTCTGGCATTACCATCCTGGTTCGGACGAAACTTTTATGTGCCTGGAAGGCGTTCTGCTGATCGATCTGCCGGAAGGGACGGTTTGCCTGCTGCCCGGACAGCTCTATACCATACCGGCGGGAATGCACCACTGTACCAGGCCAGAAGGGGAAAGGTCGGTGAACATCACATTTGAGCACCGGGACATGGAGACGGTAAGGTTGCCCTGATCCCTTGAGACTTTTTTTTGGGGCGCTGGTGTGATAGGGTAAATTGTCCTGTTTGTGGACGCTTTTACCTAACGGCATCGTTACAGGGCGGATCTGGAAGTAAATGCGTATCTTAGGCCACATCCTTAACATGTCCCATGGAAAATACCCAGGAAAACTTCGATTCGATCAGTGCGCTCAACGAACTGCTGGAAAACTATTTCAGAAATACGATTATCCCACAGCTTTTTGTCGACAAGGACCTTGTGCTGCGCAAGTTTACCCCACCGGCGATGAAGCAGTTCCGCCTGCGCAGTTCTGATGTGGGCCTGCCGATTGCTGAGATCGAGGAGCATTTCCGCTTTCCGACCTTCATCGAGAACATCAACCAGGTGATCTCCTCGGGGGAGATCCTGGAAAAGGAGGTGCAGACCCTGGACCTGCGCTGGTACCAGATGAACATCCTGCCCTATGTGATGCGGGCGGACGGGAAGACCAATGGGGTGATCGTCACCTTTGTGGACATCACCGCAAGGATCCGTGACCTGAAGGAACAGGAGAAACTGATCGCAGAGCACGAGCTGCTTTTGGATACCATTGCCCACGATATCAAGACACCGCTGACCAGCGTTGGCATGGCGATCGGGCTTTTGAAAAAGGTGCCCGAAAAGGGGATGGAGAACTTTCCGATGCTGGTGGCCAATGTGGAGAAGGGAGTGGAAAAGGTGGGGAGCATCGTGGGGGAACTGGTGAGTACGCGCTGGAAGGGACACCGCTATCAGGCAGAGGAGGAACTTCTGGACCTGCAGAATATCCTGGAGGACGTTCGGCTGATCCTGGCGCCACAGATCTCCCAGAGCGGGGCGGAGTTTTCGGTGGACCTGGAGGTTTCGGAGATTTTGTTCATCAGGCGCAAGCTGCGCAGTATCTTATATAACCTGATCTCCAATGCGATAAAATATCGTGCAGAGGATCGGAAGCTTTTGATCGGGATTTCTGCTGTTGAGCGCGATGGCTACATGGTGATCGGTGTTTCTGATAACGGGATCGGTATCGAGCCGTCGCTATTGGGTGCGGTGTTCGAAAAGTTCCAGCGCATCGGTGAGCAGGTGGAGGGCAATGGTGTGGGGCTGTACCTTGTCAGGGAGATTCTGGAGATGGCAGGGGGTAGGATCGAGGTGGAGAGCGAGCTGGGCGTGGGCTCGACTTTTAGGGTCTTCCTTAAACAGAACGGTTAGTTCTTTCCCAGCAGCTGGCGGATCTGCCCGATGAGCGAAGTGATCTCGAAGGGCTTTGCGACGTAGGCTTCGGCGGTGCACGTGGAGATCTGGCGGTCGAAGTTGCGGTGGGCGGACATGACGATCACCGGGATGTTGCTGGTTTCCTTTGCGGATTTGACGAGCTTGCACACTTCCATGCCGTTGCCGTCTGGCAATCTCACGTCAAGGATGAAAAGGTCCGGCAGGTTTTGTTCCAGGCCCTGGTTGAAGCTTGCCACCGTGGCGAATGTTTCCACCTGATAGCCTTCGCCCTCTAGCAATATGGTGAACATGTCCCTTAGGTCCTGGTCGTCTTCGAGTACGGAAATCCTTTTTTTCATCCTGGGCTGCAAACATAGCAAATTTACCTTTGGAATGATGAATGCACTGCATGGTTTCCATAAAAACTTTCTCTCAATCGGGATTTATAGTTGCGTTGTCCTTATTTGCTGCTTTCCAACTGTCCGATGGAGATGCGCTGCCACCGCCCGAAGAGGCTGGCCTATTGTTATCTGGCAGCTTATTTTTAAGGACTTTCTTTCAGTTGATGCCGAGTTCCCTGAACTCGTCAAGTTCTTGGCTGTAGAGGTGGATATCGAGGTGCTCTTCGAAGTCCACGGTATCAAGGATGCTTTCTCTGATGTGGTTTGCCGCTTCATCGAAGATGACGTTCGGGCGCATGGTGGCAACCAGGTTGCCGTTCTGGTCGATCTCTGCTTTTTCTAGGAGGTTTTGATAGTGCTCGAGGAACTCTTTTCGGAACTGTTCTAGCTGTGCTGGGCTCATGGTGCTTTTTGTTTTTGGGGTTTCTTTTTGGCCGGTTTGGTATGTGTTTTTGCAGCGGGTCTTGGTTTGGGCCTTGCCTTTGGCGTAGAAGGCTTATTTACCGGTCTCTTTATTTTCGCCTTTTTGGAATCTGCTTTTTTCTTTTTGGCGCGGATGCGGTACTCGAGCAGGTAGAGCCTGGTCTGCCATTTTTCTACGGTCTGGTCAGTGTTTTTGGGCAGGCCTTCATTATCGAGCAGGCCCATGACCTTCGCCAGTTCGCGGCTGCCCTCGATTTTTTCTTTGTTGTCTGCTATCCAGTCGTTCTGTGCGGATTTGATGGCGGTCTGATAGTTTTCGATCGCTTCTTTGATCAGCGCAGCTTCCTGTAACTGGGTCTTTGTCCTTCGGTAGGCGATCATCAGCCTGTTCCAGCCCTGCGGGTTGGAGGGGTCGGCTTTGACCGCTTTTAGGTAGAGCGCGATGGCCCCGGAGTAGTCCTTTTCCCTTTCCAGCACTAGGGCGGAATGGAGGTGTTCACTGGCTTTTCTCTTTTTGCGGTCTGGCATGAAAGGGGAACAATCCGATGGGCGCGAATGTTTGGCGGTCAGGTTTCCGGCAGAAGCTCCGGGACAATAGTGTTCTGGATGATCTGGCGCAGCCAGGTATTGGTGTTGCGGTCATCTTCGATGGTCTGGGCGATGAGTTCTGCCGCGCTTGCTAGGTTCAGGGCCTTTGCAATGGGATGGAGCAGCTCGTAGATGGCCAGTTTCTGGCTTTGGATGTTCAGGGCGTATTCGATGATCAGGATGTCCTGTTCGGGCGATGCTGTCCTTCTGGGCTGGAAGGTGGGAAAGGGAAGCTGGTTGATTGACAGGTCTGTTTTTGGGATGAGCTTTTTGATCAGCTTGATCCGCTTGCAGTGTGCTATGATGTCGGTAGATACCGGGTCAAGGCACTTGGCGAGCTCATCGGTGTGGGCGGCTGCCCTGAGCTTTGCGTATTTTTTTTCCGATAGTTTCTCCAGCTGCTCGATCTGGGTGATTCGGCTGGCGAAGAGGGTTTGGAGTTCGAGGGTATTGGGCATTGGCTTTTTAGGCGGCGAAATTTATTTGTTCTCTTTTTCCTCTAGCGTTTCGATCATTTCCCTGAGATAATCGCTAAGCGGGGTCGGGGCGATGCGGGGGCTTTCGGCCTCGAACTTTTCATTTATCGTTAGTTTGGTCATTCCGATAAAGGATTCGGTGGACTGTGTGGAAAATCCGTTTTCCTGCATGTAGGCCGGCCAATCACTTTCCGGTATTTCGTTGGTGGTGATGTTCGTCTGGGTAAGGTCTGACAGGAATTCCGCGGCGTCGTTTGCCGAGTACTCTTTCTCCGCCTGGAGGTAAAAGGTTCCGGTATCATCGTTCTGAAGGAGTTCGGCCGCATAACTTGCGATGTCTGCCGGGGCGACCATGGGCAGGGCAAAATCTGAGGGCAACAGCGTGGTGAGCTTTCCGCTCTCGATGGCCATCTGAGCCGGCATGTCGAAGTTGCTCATGTAGTAGGCGCTGCGTATGATGGCCAGGGGCGACCCCTGTTCCTTGAGTAGCTGTTCGAGTTGATAGAGGGTGCCAAGGTCGAAGATGCCTGTTTGATCCCTTGCGCCGTAGGTGGAGGCCATGACGATCTTTTCCGGGTTTAGGCCCTTTAGTGCATTTCCGGTGCTTTTGATGTTCTCGAGTTCCTGTTGTTCCGCATCGGTGGATGGATCGGCGGGAGGGTTGAGGATGAAAAGGCGCTCTGCCTGACTGAAGGCTTTTTTCAGGCTTTCGCTATCGGCGACGTCCGCGACGGCAAAGCCTGCGCCGAGCTTGGTCCACTTTTGTTTTTCGCGGTCGCTGTGGGCGATGACAAGGACGGATCTTTCCTCTTTTAACAGTATTTCGGTAAGGGCCGATCCGATATGACCGGTTCCCCCGAGTATGGCAAATTCGTATTTCATATATGGTAAACCACCCTTTGCCGATAATGTTTTTGTAGCAGCGATTTGGGCGGGGCGGATGGTGTCAGAACTTTATGCCCTGCCGGATGTTTTGCTATTGGAGGATCCGCCTTTAGGGCAGCAAAAAAAATATGAAGAAACGTGGTCTGGTCTGGTTCAAGAACGATCTGAGGGTGCACGACAACGAGGCGCTGGTGACCGCGCAGAAGGAGTGCGCCGAACTGGTGTTATGTTACTGCATCGAGGAGAGCTGGTTTGAAAGGCACTATCTCGGTTTCAGAAGAGCTGATATCAATAGGTTCAGGTTTTTGGAGCAATCGGTGCTCCAGCTTCGGGATAATCTAGAGGCTATTGGGGGGCATCTGTTGATCGGCGAGAAGTCCGCGGTGGAGACGCTGCCCGAGCTGGTTGAAGAGCACGGGATAACCGATATCTATGCCGAGGGGGAGTATGCACCTTATGAGCTCGAACTGGTGGAGAAGGTATGTAGTAAATTGCCCGAAGTCGACTTTCATTTCTTCTGGGGAAAGACACTTTATCATATCGATGATATCCCTTTTGAGATTTCTAAGATCCCGCTGACCAGCAAGGCCTACCGGATCCCGGTGGGCAGGCAGACCCAGGTGCGTGATGTTTTCGACGTGCCCAAGAAACTGAATGGGGTAAAGGATGTCAAGAGCAGTTCGTTTCCTGATTGTAAGGTCTACGGATTTACAAGAAAGGAGTATAAAGACAGTAGGCCTCTTGTTGATGGCGGTGAGGATGCGGCGCTTGAAAGGCTCGAGTACTATACGTTCAAATCAGAACTTTTGACCAAGTACCGCTGGTCCCGCAACGGATCAAAGGGGATGGATTACAGTTCCAAGCTCTCGCCCTGGCTTGCTTTGGGCTGTATTTCGGTTCGAGAGATCTATTTCAAGGTGAAGGAATACGAGGAGAAGATCAAAAAGAACCAGAGTACCTGGTGGCTGGTGTTCGAACTGGTCTGGCGGGACTATTTTACCTTCAAGGGCATGCGGATGGGAGTGCCCATGTTTCTAACGAAGGGGTTTAAGAACAGAAAAGTGGAGTGGGAGAACGATCCGAAGAAGTTCGATCGCTGGTGCGATGGTACGACGGGCATTCCGTTTGTCGATGCGCACATGCGGCAGCTCAATGCAACTGGCTTTATGAGCAACCGTGGTAGGGTGAACTGCTCGAGCTATCTGGTGCACGATCTAAAGATCGACTTGACCTGGGGGGCGGCGTATTTCGAGTCGAAGCTGATCGACTATGATGTTTCCTCCAACTGGATGAACTGGCACATGCAGGCCTTTGAGATCTGGTATACCAATCCGGTGCACCAGTCGAACAAATACAAGGCGCAGGATTTTATCAGGGAGTGGGTTCCGGAGCTTTCAAAGCTGGATGATGTCGAGGTGCTGATCCCTTGGGAATTTGAGGCGAAGAAATACGTGAAGCCCATCGAAGTCTATCCCAAATGGTCTCGGGCAATCAATCTGATCAAGAAAATTGCTGAGCCTAAAAAATAAGTTTGGTTAGCTTTCCGCAAGTTTTTATAGCTTAAATAGTTTTGTTTTCTTAAACCATTTCTTAAGAAAAGCTAACGGGAAATGACCTTCTGCCCCGGTAGCTTTGAGAGATGAGAGAAACCATATTGACCAGGGCGGCAGGTGAACTGCTTTTGAGGCAGGCGGACATTGCCAGTGGTAAAACAGGCCTTGGCTGCGCTTATCTGATCGGCAGACGCATCTGGATATTGCACAGATATATCAGGATCTGTAAAAGCAAGGGGATACTTCCAGAGCTTGGGGTGTTCTCGATGCTCGGAGAGTTTGAACTGCTGAAGATCCGTTTCAGGGAGTCGCTCTTGAACGGGAACAATGACCTTTTTAGGCTGGAGTAAATGGATGGAAGCTGTGGTGCTCCCACGGTCCGCCCAGGTAGTACCAGAGGTCAAGGCCTAGGCCTTTGGCGGAAAATTGCCGAAAATTCTCTTTTAGGTTATTGTATAGAGCTTTGGCTGCATCGGGTGTTACCATGTTCTGGATGGTGATGTGCGGGCGGTAGACCTGCCTGTCCTGGGGAATGAGATATTCTTTGAGCTTGTTTGCGATATCGGCTCTGATGGCATTGAGCTTTCCGCTCTCTATGGTATAGGCTACACCCGCGCCCAGGAACCTTAGCCCTGAAACCTGTAGTTCGATTTCATGATGTTCGATTTTCGTTATGATACTTGGGGCTTGGTCCTGCGGTAGATGGTGGAAAAGTGTCAGGTGCGCATCGAGGTAATTTCGTTCGGGCGGAAAGTACAGTTTTCGCAATTCATCAAAGAATGCTTGGCTTTTCTCGTCAAGCCTCAGTGTGAGGATCAGTGGCGCGGTTTCAATTTCCATCTTTAGGCAGCGGTTATCTTTTTGAGCATGCCGCGGAAGATGAAATAGTGGAAGGGCAGCATCGATATCCAGTACAGCCTGCCCGGAATGCCAAGCGGGCGGAAAGTAGCGGTCTGGTGGACGGTTCCCTTCTGGTCGATGCAGAATTCAAGCCACGCCTCTCCGGGCAGTTTCATCTCGGCGTAGAGCAATAGTCGTTTCTGATGCGGGTCGGAAAGGATGACGCGCCAGAAATCCAGCGCATCGCCAGGTTTTGCCGAGTTGGCGTTCTTGCGCCCGCGCCTTGTTCCGACCCCGCCGAACAGGCGGTCAAGAAAGCCCCTGAAATCCCACAGCCAGTCGGCGTAGTACCAACCATTATGGCCACCGATGGAGAAAATGCGATTGACCGCTTTTTCAATGTTTTCGGCCTTCATTTCCTGTTTATCGGTGAGCACACCAAATTTTGGCACCTCTATATGTGCGGCAAGCCCATTTTGGAAGATGCGGTTGGATGCGGTATCGTTCCAGCTGGAAAGTACCAGGTTCTGCTCGATCTTCTCGAATGCCATGTCAATGGCTTTCTTGTAGGGGATGAGCTCGATATTGAGCAGCTTGTGCAGGTTGTTTTCTTCTGGTATCACATCAATCTTCATGCTGTCGACCAGGTTCTTGGCAAGGTCGTAGCTCGTGGAGGTCACAAAGTAAAGCCAGTAGGAGGACAGTTTTGGGGTAAAGACCGGAACGATGATGATCTTTCTTTTGAGCTTCCGAACTTCTGCGAACTGCTCGAGCATCTGTTTATAGGTGAGTAGGTCCGGTCCGTAGATATCAAAATGTCTGTTGCAGGTATCCTCTTTTTCCAGCACGCCTGTAAGGAACTGGATGACGTTGCGGATAGCGATGGGCTGGCATTTGGTCTTCAGCCATTTTGGGGCGACCATTACGGGGAGCTTTTCCACCAGGTCACGGATGATCTCAAAGGAGGCGCTGCCCGAGCCGATGATGATCCCCGCCCTGAGTGTTGTCGTCGGTGTCTTTGCCTGTTTTAGTGCTTCTTCGACAGCTTTCCTGCTCTCAAGGTGCTTGCTGAGTTCCCTGTTGTTGACAATGCCCGACAGGTAGATCAGCTGCTTGGCTTGTGTGGTATCAAGGTATCTGGTGAAGTTTTCCGCTGATTTTCTCTCGGTATCGCTGAAATCACCGCTTGTGCTCATCGAGTGGACCAGGTAATAGGCGGCATCGATGTCTTTTGGCAGGTTTCGGAGCGTTTCGGGCTTCATCAGGTCGGCCTCGATCACGCTGACCTGCTCTTTTTTAAACTCCTTTATGTCCAGGCGTGCGGCATCCCTGACCATACAGGTGACCTCGTGGCCCATTTCGAGCAGGACTGGCAACAGGCGTTTTCCGATATATCCGGTTGCACCGGTGAGCAGGATCTTCATGGTCCTATAACAGTTATCCGGGCAGTTTTGTTGGGACGGCGGTTGTGGTTTCAGCCAAAGTTCTTTTTCCAGTCGGTTTTCAGTTTCTTGTAGATGGGATCGGCTTCGGCGAGTTTGTATTTTTCGTAGTAGATTTTGGCGGCTTTCGCCTTTTCCTCTTCGCCAGTCCCGCGTTCCAACTGTTTATAGTTATTTTTCTTATCGTATTTCTTACCACCTCTATAGTTGGCATAGCGCCTTGCACGGGTGTAGCCCATCTGCAGGTACTTGCGTGCCATGTCTGCTCCAACAAAATCGTTTTCCTTGATGTAGTTTAAGAAAAGTTGGTAGATTGTTTCACTGCTATCCTTGGCAATCTCTTCGGTTCTAAAACGCCAGTGCTGTCCGATCTCGGATTTGTAGGGCTCGCAGATCAGTACGCCCTCTTCTCCCTTGCCGACGCGGTATTTTTCGGGATGCTTTTTGTAGTCGATGTCAGGCTGCCAAAAGTAGGAGCCGATATCAAAGTCGAGGTAGGATGGGGTGTCTTGGTTTTTCATCTGCTTGCTAGTTCAAACAAGCTTTTAGGCAGTGTTGTTTTAGTCAGCTATTTCGGTCTGGTTCAGGAAGCTCTCAATTGCTTCAACAGTTTGGTCGTTTAAGTTATCAATATCTTTGCGCTCTAGGGGATGCTGCGCGGAATTGTATTTTTCGATGAAGGTACCGATCGTATTATTGAACTTTAAAAAGCCCTCCTCAAAATAGCGTTCCTCGATCTCGCCCGATGAATCCATGGAGCGGAAGGTGATCTGGGTGGTTTTGTTGGATGCCTTGTCGATCTTTAGCCATTTGAATTTCTCTGATGCCGGCGCATCATCGGCCAGATCGGTGCGCTTCACTTCTATGATGTAAAGGTAGAAGTTCTCAAGAAGATATAGGCACTTGAAGGTGGGCATGGTTTTGGTTTGGGACGACTAAAATAGGTAAATGGCAAAATCATGCCACCTGAAGTTTTCAACAGGGATGTGGATAAGCCTTTGTCTCTTTAGGTATTCTGGCCTTTGGCAGGTTTGTTCAGTTTGGAATGAAATAGAGTGGATACTTTCATGGTTCTTCGTCACATTTGGTGAAAACCTATTAATGTTAAAGTGCAGTAACCCCTTTGCAGAAAGTTAAACTTCTTAGAGCCATACTCTTGCAGTCGAATATAAAATCCTTCACCAAAAGTGACGAAGAACCACTTTCATTGAAATACACAGATAAAATAATTAAATTAGTTTATTATAGCATATCATTACAGAGATTACATTTATGAATAAGCCAATTGCGATTTGGGTTGATGATGATTACGAAATGTTTAAAACAGCACTTGATTTTGCCTTACTGAAATATGATTTGACAGATAAAATTCAAGTAAAATTATTTTCAAATTCTGACGATGCAATACCTTATATATTAGCTAATCAAGAATATATATTTTTTTATTCACAAGATTCCTCGAGAGCAGAAAGTAAAATTATAAACTCTTGGAAAAATAGAAACCCCAGAATTCGAAAAAATCATTTTTTCAAAACACACATAGCAGGGGATTTTTATCATTACGTCATAGATGCATTTACCCCATATGCATCGTGCAATTATTGTACAGCTTTGTCGCTAGAGGAAGCAATTTTGAAGGATTGGTGTGAACTTGACGAACGTATGTCATACATTCTAAAGCCACTAACATATATTGATTTTGGTAAACCATTAGTTGACGCTCTTGAAAGATGGTATAGAACTAACGAGAAAAGTACTCTTTCCAATGATGATAAAATTATTTTGCCTATTTCAGAAGAGCTTGCCTCAGTGTGTGGATATGATGAGAGTTTTCTTGATAAACTCACCTCAAGACAATTTGAAGAAGTGATTAATAGCATTTTCAAAAACCATGGATTTAATACAGAGTTGACGGCTCAGACTAGAGATGGTGGTTATGATATAAAAGCAATCAGTAATTCTGGTCTAACTAACGAAGTTACCTTAATAGAAGTGAAACATTTTGCAAAACATCGATCCGTTGGAGTTGGAATAATTAGACAACTTTATGGGGTTAAAGCCTTAAATAATGCTGATAGAGCAATATTAGTTACAAGTTCTTTTGTCACTCCAACAGCCAAGAAAGAGTTCAAGAGAGTTATTCCTGTCGAATTAGAATTTGCTGAAAGAGAGAAAGTGTTTTCATGGTGCCAGTCGTATTTGAATTCAATTGTAGAGTAAATTTGACGCAATTCATACGGAAATTAAGTAATTGGATTCTTTTAAAAAAGATATTTCACATCTTTGGGGTTGATTGCAAAGTTAGCTTGGACAGTTTAGAATGAAACAGGGTGGATACTTAAAGATTCTTCCCCACTTTTGGAGGTCGGAAGAATAAAAACTAAAATTGGTCAGTAAAAGCGTTCTTGAATGGGGATTCTGCAAACATAGTTGACATTAATCTCGACTAGGATTTAATTTGCCACTAAAAGTGGACAAGAGCCATTTTTTACCGAAATACGCAAATACTTATATTGACGTGGGTATTATTCGTAAATATATGATTATCAGTGTTTTTATTTGTTTTTGAAGAATAAACTTTGATCACCAAATTAATAATCCTTGATTTTGATTGTCATCTCGAAATATTTCTCGGTCATTACCACCAGTATCTTCCCGTTGTCAAGTTCTTTGTAGCCATATTCATAGCAGTAGTGGTAATCCCCCTTACTTGTCTTAAGGATATTGGTGTAGAACTCGAAGTTGAAGCCCTTGTCCAGCAGTGATCCACGGGTGACCACCTTTGGATCGTCCGTCCAAACCCCGGTCTCTGCCATGATCTTCCGGTTGCGGAGCAGATCGCGCGAAATCTGGTAGACGAACTTGGGCTCGTCCCATTTGATTCTCCTGCGCCGGTTGCTGTTGCCCTTGTTGCGACAGGTGTCGTTGCAGTATTTCTTGTCGGCCCTGCCGAAGAGCTCCTTGCCGCAATGTGCGCAGCGGTGCTCGGTCTCATATCTTATTGTTGCCATGACTGCTGGTTTACAGGTAGATATCCGGTAGATAAACGTTTTAAGCGGTTAACTTATTTTGCAACCGACTAGGTTTGCTCTGCCTTTTAACCTTTGCTGCTCACCAATGAAAGCAAATCATGTTAGCAAACGTATTATTGACAGAGAGCTTTTCCTCGAGCGAGAAAAGGCACTATTTTCTGGATTTCAAAAAGACTTCGACCGATAGCAAGTTCATCCAGATATCCCGTAGCGATCAGCAGGAAGATGGAAGCTACAAGCGCACCTTTATCATCGTCTTCGAGCAGGACTTCGAATTTCTGATTTCAGCCATGAGTTCTCTCTTCCATCACAGCGCCCATTTGTCGGAAAAAGGAAAGACCGTTCATGACATGCGGGCTGAGAACAGGAAACGCGGCATACCCAGCTGGGACCCTGAAATCAAGCCCCGAGAGAAACTACAGGCGCATGGAGCAGATACCCTGGAGGATCGCGAACTGCTGGCGATACTGATCGGGTCGGGTACCCCGGGCGAGGATGCAGTTGCGCTTTCGGACAGGATGCTTTCCGCTGTTGGCGGTTTTTCTGGATTTATGTCCCATAGCATCGCCTCGCTAAAACGCTTCAATGGTATCGGTGATGCAAAGGCGATCATGATCAAGGCGATGATGGAGATTGTAAGGCGAACCACGTCAAGGTAAATTCCTTGCGGAATTTTTCCGTTCGAGGGACAACAACCACGCGATTTTCGTGACCCCCGCTGGCTGCGTGCGCATAATGGCCGGCGGAGCCGTCCACCCTCCGGGACTTATAGCACGCAGACGGCGCTTAAAGGGTCACGGTATCGAGTGGCTATGTTGTTGTCCCTTTTCTCCGGAAAAATATGTGGGGATTGGGCTGACAGGACATGAGTTATCTAATTTTTCATTTAAACAAGTTGAGTTATGGAAGTAGTAGGAAGATTGACCGCCGATGCGGTCATTAGGAAAGTGGCAGAGGACAAAAAGGTCGTGGGGTTCTCGTTAGCGGTAAACGACAGTTTTAGGAGTAACGGTGAGCGCAGAGAGGTTACCACATTCTTTGAATGCTCTTATTGGCGTAATGAGGGGATTGCGGAGTTTTTGACCAAGGGGAGTTTGGTGCAGATTTACGGCAGGGTTGGCGTGAATGCTTATCTCTCTAGGGATGGGGAGGCAAGGGCGTCCTTGACTTTCCATGTGTCGGAAATAAAGCTTTTTGGTAGCGGTTCGGCTAACGATTCGCAGAAAGTGGCAGAGGTTAAGACCCAAGCCGAGGCAGAGCCGAAATCGGAAGTTAAAGAACCACAGGAGCGGGAGAACGTGCCGATGGAGCAGGCGGTGGCGAGTGGTTCGACACTTAAGCCATCTACGGCTTTCGATAGTGTGCCAAGCGTAGAAGATGATTTACCATTTTAGTTAGGGGGGTGTGATGGAAATTGATGAACAATATTTGAAGAACGAAATTGAGGATTTCAAAGGCGCTTTTTGCCCTTATGGGTTTTTGGATATTCAATTTGCGGTTACCGAAAGTATCAATGCTGGACATGGTGGCGATTGGGCATTTGAGCAGATTGAAGCCTTTAGCAACGAGTGCGATATAAAGTTTTCAAATCTCGACCCTTGTAGCGTAGTTATGGATTCTATACTACAGGAAGCTAGGAACGAAATCGAAGAACTTACGGGTTTTGATGTTCAAAATGATGCCTCATTCGATGTGTACGGCAATTTTATGGCTTCTTCATGGAAGTTTGACGACGAAGATGTTTTATTGTTGGTCGACAAGCTAAAAGAACAAATCAATAAGGTTGACGATTTTTCTAAGGCTACAATCTATTGGCTAAGCGAAATAGGAATCAATAACACTTCATTCACAGGGGGCGAATAGCCCCCAAAATATTCAGCTATGCCTATCATCACAGAAATGACCGAACGCCTAGCAAGGCATGAACTGGCTAGGCTGTTGATTGCCTTTGAAAACCTTAACCTTATGTACATGACCCTAGAAGATGCCATTGCGCTGAAACTTGCCGAGGAAATCATCGAGGACATTATTTTGAGAAAAGGCTATTTCCTCCAAAGGGAGGGAACGAACATTTATTTAACAGAAAACGACAGATTTTATGAAAACTAATTTTTTTCAAGCCATTGCCCACCTCAATGGGCAGGGCAAATGGATTGTGACTGCTGAATTTTCAGCCGATAAATCGCTATGTGTTTCGGTGTTGTTATCCGATAGCATTGCAGAAAAAACCAATACTGCCCTGCAACCGATGGTCTTTCGGGGAACACCGCAGGAACTTGACGAGGGATTTTTTTCGGCTATTGCAGAGCCTGTCAAGCAGACCGCATCGCTGTTTGCCAATGCTACCGAATACCAAAAATCCTTGGACAATGCAAAGGCACAACTCGAGCAGAAAGCCAAGGCAAAGACCGAAAGCCCAAAGCCAAAGGCTGATGCAACGGTGGATAGCAAAAAAGCCTACGATGAAAAGATGAAAAAGGTTGCTGAACTTGATTCCGCCTGTAAGTATGAATTTGCCCTTTCCGAACTGCCTAGCGTAGAAGATTATCCCGATAAAAAGGCGGACATCGAAAAGGTAAGGGCGGAACTCGAGCGCAAGAATCAACAGCTATCCCTATTGTAGAACCAAATTCAAAAGCTATGTTAATCAAAGAAATATTGAAAAGGGTTTTCATCCATAATGATAATGGGAGCGAACTCAAACTTATCGACCCGAGCGCAGACTATACGCCCGAGCAGGTCAAGCACTTCTATTCGGGAAGCTATCCCATCCTTACCAATGCAAGGGTGGAGGGACCCGAGGTAAAGAACGATGAAATCCGTTTCACTTTCGTAACCACGCTAGGCACAAAGGGATGAAAAGGGCAAGAACTGTTAACATCAAACACAACACCATTCAATGGAAACTGTATCAAAAACTCGCAAGGGTACTCGAGGGTTTCGACCGACCGCTAGAGCAAAGGGAACTGCAATCGCTAAGGCTTCGGGGCGCACCGCCCCGAATGCTAGACCCGCTTTTCTAGGGCAGGTCTTTCAGCCAATCCTCTGCACTTTCCATAAGGAACTAAAACAGGTGGGCAAGTTATCGGAGTGCTTTTATACCTCGGTGGACAATATCTGCGGTTGCTACGGTATAGATTTAGAACGATATATCGGCTTGCCCTATCCCATAAATATCGCAAGGTGTTTGAACGGATTGAAAAAACAGATGGCTATGGTCGACAAATCGCTCGAAATCCGTCTGTTGCAGGACGAGGTAAGCCTAGCTAGGCTCGCCACCGTCCACACCTTTTCCAACGGAAACACGCTTTTCTATTTTCCAACGGAAGTGGTTTTCAATCTTTTGAAAACCGATTTGCAGACCGCAGAACTTCTGCTCTCGGTCTACAGCTATCTGTTCCGTTTTATCGGTATTCCGCACTATGGCGAAGATTACAGCTATCTCGGTGGAATCTATGAAATGATTGAGGAAATGTACCTGTACGAGGATGATCCCGACAGGGACAAGGATTTTTATGACTACGTAACAGGGCATCTACAGATGATACAAGAAAAGGGAGCTGAATGCGTGATGCTACTTCGGGAGAAAATCCATGTCATGGATTTTGCCGAAAGGGTAGAGAGATATCAGCCAAGGAACAAGGAGCAGATGGATTTCCACGAAACTGCAAGGTCGTTTCTGAAACTGTCGCAGGATTTCCCTGGGCGCAATATCCACGATAGGATTTCTCCTCCCTTGGACGAGGATTACGAGGGACTGATACGCCTAGAACAGTACCTGCATTTTCATTGGAGCAACAACTGTCCCGTGGTCGATGAACTAATGGACTATGTCAATGCCGACCTCAACGAACGTAGCGAAATGGAAGAGCCGACAACGTTTCAATATTTCGATACGCCCCAGCCTAGCTCAACGCACGAGCATGATTTTGAAAAAAGGCTCTGCGAACTGTTGCACGAACTATCCGATAACGTAACCGATTTAAGAAGATGAAAGAACTAACAAATATCGTAAACGACTATCTCACCCCGATAAAGGCACTACTTTTCTACAAAGGCAAAAAAGACGAAAGCTATATCGAATGCTATGATATGGATAATAGGGGAATGGCAATCAATGCCCATCCGCTTTCGATAGCTGAAAGCCAAAAACTTGCCGATGCGCTTGACAGTTCTGCCGAACTAAAGGCGCAATATCTCAACAGCGTGGATTTGTTTCCCGAGAACCTACTGTATTTGGACGCAGGGCGTGATGGTCATATAGTTTGGCATACCCCCAAGCAGGAAGTCGACCTTTTTTTCAAGGCTGAACTCGGACTATCCAATGGAAAGGCGAATATCCCTGCACTCATTTGGAAAGCTAGTAGATACGGCCTTGCGGTGTGGGCGGTAAAGTGTAAAGGTCGGCCTAGCGCAGAGGAAAAGCTATTTCAAGCACCCTTTCTGAATGTCTATGACAGCGGTTCGGTATGTATGGGGAGCGTTCAAATTGATGTGCCAAAGAACTGTACCATCAAATCATTCTGCGCTCTTTGGGAACACTACTTTTTTAACAGTTCCTTTTCCCACACCATAGCAGGTAGCGAAAGATTGGTTTCGCTGTGGCAGTCGCTACTTGGAACAGGCAAACCCTTTCCG
This sequence comes from Pedobacter sp., assembly GCA_031119475.1. GTDB lineage: Bacteria > Bacteroidota > Bacteroidia > Sphingobacteriales > Sphingobacteriaceae > Pedobacter. The sequence goes on from JAVHXV010000001.1 coordinate 728,172, forward strand.
ATGGTTGCGCTCAAAAAAACAGATAGACAACTAAAGCACATTTTAAGATGAAAAAGCAAAAACAAAGGGTACATATCGTACCGTCATATCTTTTAAATCCAACTAATCCGATTTCGGTCAACCTTATCGGGGCAGGAGGGACAGGAAGCACTTTTTTGACCGCACTCGCTCGGATGAACTTTGCGCTCAACGCCCTTGGGCATCGCGGAATTTCGGTAAGGGTTTATGACCCCGATAAAGTGGAGCAGTCCAATCTTGGTAGGCAACTCTTTTCCGCACATGAACTTGGTCAGAACAAAGCCGTTGCCCTTGTCAATCGGGCAAACCTTTGGTTCGGCACGAACTGGAAGGCTGTGGCAGGGAGGTTTGCAGAGGTTTCCGCGGAAACGAGTACCCACAATGCCAATATCACCATTTCCTGCGTGGACACGGTATCTGCAAGAAAGGAGATAGCACGATACTTTGCCACACAACAACAGATGGGCGCAAACAGGGACAGACCAATGTACTGGCTTGACCTTGGAAACGGCAGAGATTCGGGACAGGCTTGGCTTTCGACAATCGGGGAAATCAAACAGCCCGAATCCAAAACGTTCAAGACCGTTGGGGTGCTCGATGATATCTTCTCGAGGTATCCGAACCTCATGGAAAGCCAAGAGGAAAACCTTGAACCATCATGTTCACTAGCACAGGCACTCAACAAACAGGATTTGTTCATCAATCCTGTTCTGTCCAATATGGGCGCATCGCTGTTGTGGTCGATTTTCAGGTTGGGCGTGCTTCAGCACAGGGGACTGTTCTTGAGCCTTGCCGATTTCCGTTCCACCCCTGTGGAGGTGTGAACAAAAACGGGTTCGCTAAAGGGGCGAACCCCGAAAGCCTCGCCTTTTGCAAAGGCTCGGCTAGTGCCGCTCTCAATTGCGAATTTTTAACATTAAATCATTTTATCATGAAATACACGGTCAGTTTTTTCAAAAGGAAAATAAAAGAGATCAACGATGGTCTTGAACAGGAAAACTATATCCATCGGCTAAGGGCGCAGTACGAAATGGAAAAGGGACAGCTCAAAAAAGTGGCGTTCTATTATAGGTCGGTGCGCACCTTTCAGGTGCTGAACAAACAGGCAATTCTCACTGAGGGACTTTCGGTAAGGCAGGCGGAAAATTGGCTCGAGCATTTTGATGCCAAAGCGAACGGTTTCGAGATAGCAATTGGAAACAAATTTGTAAACGGTTTTGATTCTTGGATTGCTACGTATTTTGAAATCATCATGAGCATGGAGGTTTCAACGCTTGGGACGCATTCCTATCTCCGGCACCTATGCCAGGGCAGAGAGGGACTATATGAACTTGCTAGGGAAATGACCGACAGGTTTGAAAACGAGACCACAGGAAGGTTCTGGGACGGTGAACTTGCAGTAGCGGTCAGGGTGTTCTGCCTGCAGAACAATATATAAATCGGTGCAGTCCTTTGGACTGCTTTTTTTTGCGACTCCACGTTTAAATGCTATTAAGACGCAATCGATAATTTTTTTAGATTTCCGTTTTCATCGAATAGAAGGTTTTTAGCTTCCCTCATTCGATTAGCAATTCTACGTTTTTTAACCCTTGCATATCTTTGAGTGGTCCTAATCGATTTATGGCCAAGCATTTTACTAACGTCCTCCAAAGGAAAATCTAAAACATTCAGCATGATGTCCGCAAAGGTATGCCGAGCCAAATGCGTATTGAGAACCCGTTTGATACCGCATATGTCTGCCAACTCTTTCAAATAACAGTTATAACGGTAATTGCTATTTATTGGAATTAGGTGATTATTCGTTATGCAATACGGATCATTCTTATATTTTTCGATCAGTTCTTCCACAATAGGCAGGATTGGAACAGATTCTGCCACACCAGTTTTTCCTCGTTCCTTAACCAACCATCTTTCGGCTTGGAGGCCAACATTTATAATATGGTCAGGCGTTAAGTTATAGATATCTTGGTAAGCAAAACCAGTAAAACACTGAAAGATAAAAGCATCCTTCACGCTTTCTAAACGCTCAATACTGATCTCTTTCCTCCAAATTCTTTCTACTTCCTCGAGTTCCAAGGGTGGGATTATCGGCTCATCGGCACTACATTTGAAATTTTCAATCGGATTATTTGTGATGTAGTTGTTTGTAACTGCAAGCTTTAAGATCTGCTTGGTATTTTTAATCTGCTTCATGGCAGCTGCTTCACCAAGTTTATCCACGCGCTGAATGGTCAGAAATTTATGGAATTTTACGGCAAATGTGTATTCGATGGACGATAGCGAAATGTCGTCGATTTTGAACTCGTTTTGGACAAATTCTTTTAGCTTGCTCTTGGTTGCCCTCCATTGCTTCAAGGTTTCCTTTGACCGCTTCTTTAGATTAACCAGTTCTTCAAATTCTAAAATGTAGCTTTCCGTTAGCTCAAGTAAAAATGGGATGGCGACAGTCTTTGGTTGTTCGGTTGTCTTCTCCAGTTCTGGCTCTATGTTTTTATATACATTTTTGAGCATAAGTGGAGTGATACAGGCATGCTGTGTTCTTAATACAAGGAAGTAAGATTCTAGGCTAATTCTTATTGTATCCAAAGCTGAATTCACGGTTTTGAAATCCTTGCCTGCTACCGCCTTCTTAGCCTCAACATCCCATCCATCTACGACAACTTTCTTCGCAGTTGAAAATTCTTCCTCAAGACCATCTATTGTCAAGCGGCAGATAATGGGAGCATATCCGTTGCTATCTGCTTTTGATTTTCTGTGCCAAAATAGGATCGACAATGTTTGATTACTTTTCATCACTCAATTTTTTAGGTAAAACATTAAATTTTCGGATAGCTCCGAGCAACGTTTTGATCTTATTAAATTTGGTCAGGATCAGTATGCTTTGGTTCAGTGGTGCCCAAATTTACAAACTAAAAGTGGGCACCAGATTGGGCACCATTTTGTTTGATTTACTTTGAACTATATTGGTATGAAAAAGATAAGAAATGCCTCTTCAGAATATCTTCTAAACAGAAAAGGCGCAATCTCTTGCGCCTTATGTGATCCCGCTGGGATTCGAACCCAGGACCACTACATTAAAAGTGTAATGCTCTACCAGCTGAGCTACGGAATCTACTTTGAGTTAAAACGGATATCGTTTTGCTTTAAAGTGCTGCAAATATATGTTTCTGCAGATTGTGATGCAAAGTTTTTTTAAACGAATGCTGTAGTTAATTGATTTATAAGGTGATTAATTGCGCTTTGGCGATAAATCAGCCATGTCCCCACGTTCCCTAAATCTTTTCTTGCTTTTTCAATGCCATGTTATACAGCGCAAAGCCCATAAACAAGAAGAATAGTACCCCTAAGATCTGGTAGCCGCCTTCGCCAAACCACTTTACGAAGTTGGGCTCAACGTTAACCTTTCCCAAATTATCATTGATAGATGGGATCACCGTAAGGATGGCCACAATCACCCCTGCAATGGCGCCACCCGCCACCAATCCGGTAGCAAACAGGTTTCCAGGGGCAACTTCTTCTTCCTCAGCAGTTTTGATCTTGTTTTTTTCGCGACGGTGGACCAAGCCCTTGATCGCACCCCCCGCAAAAATAGGAAGCGTGGTCGACAAGGGAAGATAAGCACCGACGGCAAACGAAAGGGCATTGATGCCGCAAAGTTCTATGGTAATGGCAAGAAAAACACCTACCAATACGTATTGCCAATCAAGATTAAAAGAAAGCATCCCTTTGATCAATGTTGCCATTAAGGTAGCCTGCGGTGCCGCATAGGTTTCTGTTCCAATGGCATGCTGGATGCCCTGTTTGGCCATTTCGGCAGTTGGTGTATCTAAAATGCGGACGGTAATACCAATCACGATCGAAGAAACAATAGCGCCAATAAAGAGCGCAATCTGCTGGTATTTAGGGGTGGCACCGATCAGGTAACCCGTCTTCAAGTCTTGGGATGTTGCACCGGCATTGGCTGCCGCGATGCAGATCATTCCACCTACCACCAGTGCCATCGGCTCGTACAGCTTTCCGGTCCAGCCAACTGCGATAAAAATAAGGCAAGTGCCCATAATGGTGGCAATGGTCATCCCCGAAATGGGATTGTTGCTCGATCCGATGAGGCCAACAATGCGACTGGACACCGTAACAAAGAAAGCACCAAATACAATGACCAACACGCCGATCAGGAGTTTGTTCAAAATGCTATCGCCTGGTATCTGCGGCAGCATGGCCATTAATAGGATCAGCACCAGACTGCCAATTCCTACAATTTTTATCGATAGGTCGCGCTCCGTCCTTTTGACGGCTGCACCTGTTTTCCCTTCCTTGATCGATCCAATACTTTCTTTAAATGAGGATACGATGGTAGGAATGGTTTTCAATAAGGTAATAAATCCGCCAGCAGCCACTGCACCTGCGCCAATCTGTTTCACAAAAGCCTGGTAGATCGCTCTTGGATAATCGGCAAAGGTAGCGGTAACCGGATCCCAATTGCCTGTACCGCCCGCTTTGGTGATGTCGGCCAAAAGGCCCAGTTTCACCAGCTGCCTCGCTGCAACGATCGGGTCGATCAAAGTAGCGAGCAAGGGAATAAGTGCCAACCAGGCCAACACGCCCCCAGCCACTAAGATCCCAGAAATCCGCGGACCAATAATATAGCCCACGCCCAAATATTCTGGGGTAATCTCGCCACTGATCTGTGCAGCGGGCAAAAACTTATTGGTCTGCTTGCTGGCCCAAGTGGGCACTTCGGCTACCACATGAAAAACCTTTTGCATCATGGCATAGATCAACGAAAAGCCCAATCCCCAAAAGGCAGTCTTGGCAAAGTCGCCACCTTTTTCTCCAGCCTGCAATACCGATGCACAGGCGGTGCCTTCTGGATAGGGCAGGTGATGGTGTTCTTTTACGATGAGCGACCTCCGCAAGGGGATCATCATCAATGTTCCCAATATCCCACCCAATATGGCCAGTATCAAGATGGTCATGTAATTAAAAAAAGCTTCACTTGAACTGCCGTTGCCAGCGCTTAAGAATAAAAATCCGGGAAGCGTAAACACCACACCTGCCGCAATGGATTCGCCAGCAGAACCAGTAGTCTGGATAATGTTGTTCTCCAAAATGGTGGTCTTGAAAAAGCGTTTGCCCAAAGTAATGGCCAATACAGCGATCGGGATGGACGCCGAAACCGTCAGACCGGCCTTAAGGGCCAGATAAACCGTTGCCGCTCCAAAAATAATGCCTGCTACACTGCCCAACACAATCGATTTGATGGTCAGCTCGGCCATGTTGTCTGTTGCAGGTACGAAAGGCTTAAATTCTTCTTTGTTCATGTTGATCGATTTTTGTGATATAAACTTACGAAAAAAGCGGAAAGCGGAAAGACTAAAGCAGAAAGACTAAAGACTAAAGAGCAAAGATCAAAGAACAAAGATTATACATTAAGTGGAAAGCTAAGAGCTAAAAGCCTCAAGATTGATCCTTAATAATTTACTGCTTTAAGCTTTAAGCTTATATCAACTGCCCTGTTTTATCCTATCAAACCGCTTTACGCTAGGCGCTAATCGTTTTCTTTACCAACCGCTTTATGCTTTACGCTGTATGCTTTGTGCCTTGCGCATAATCCCGTATCTTGCCCGCCATGAAGAACAAAGCTATTTTCTTAGATCGTGATGGGGTATTGAACCATGAAATCTATGATTACATCTGTAGAAAGGAAGATTTTAAGATTTTGGACTACCAGATCCCCGTGCTGAAAAGGTTTTATGACGAAGGATACCTGCTGATCGTGATCACCAACCAAGGTGGGATTGCCTTGAGGCGCTATACGGAAGAAATCTTGGCCGAAATGCACGGAATGTTATTTGCCGCATTTGAAGCACAGGGCGCGAAAATCACCAAAGCTTATCATTGTCCGCACCATCCAACGGTTTCTGAGCCCTGTCAATGTCGCAAGCCCTTATCTGGAATGATCTTGGAAGCTTTGGAAGCTTACGACATCGATCCCAACCTATCCATTATGATCGGCGATAAGCCACGCGATGTAGTTGCCGCCGAAGGGGCAGGGGTAAAGGGAATCCTGATCGAACCCGATGAGCAACTGGATTACGATAGGATTAAGGAAAGACTAGAGAGGGATTAAGGAATAAGGAGCAAAGCGTTAGGCGTAAAAAAAAAGCTTCAAGATTATTTCTTGAAGCTTTTTGTTGATTACTATTGATTTGCACCTTCGCGCTATGCCTAAAGCACCAAAAGGGACTTTTGACTTATGACTTTTAACTTTTAACTTTTTACTTATTTCCCGCTTGCCTTCGCATGGTCGGCGAGGAATGTTGCCAATCCGCTATCTGTAAGTGGATGTTTTAATAGGGCGGTAATAGCAGCCAATGGTGCAGTAATGACATCGGCACCCAACTTTGCGCAGGCTACGATATGTAATGGTCCGCGGATAGAAGCGGCCAAGATCTGTGTTGGATAGCCATAATTGTCAAAAATCAACCTGATATCCTCAATCAATTGCAGTCCATCTGTAGAAATATCATCCAAGCGGCCCAAGAATGGGGAAACATAGGTGGCACCGGCTTTAGCAGCCAAAAGTGCCTGGCCTGGAGAAAAGATCAAGGTACAGTTGGTCCTGATCCCTTTACCTGTAAAATATTTGATTGCCTTGATGCCGTCTTTGATCAAAGGCACTTTGACTACAATTTTCGGGTTTAGTGCGGCCAATGCCTCGCCCTCTCTTACAATTCCCTCATAATCGGTCGCAATTACTTCGGCACTTACATTGTCATCAACAATATCACAAATGGTCTTGTAATGGTTCAATACACTTTCATCGCCAGAAATGCCTTCTTTGGCCATTAGGCTAGGGTTGGTCGTTACGCCATCTAAAACGCCAAGATCCTGTGCTTCCTTGATCTGTGCAAGATTTGCCGTATCAATAAAAAATTTCATAATTGCTCTTAAGAAAAAAATGAGAGAAAGCCCTGATTGTTTGCTGCCCCTTCAGGGGAAAAGAGAGGAAAAAATGGGCAAGCAACTTCTATCGCACCGCTACAACCTTCTACCCTTGCTGTGTTCCCACCCTGGGGGAGTTCAAAAGGAGCTGATCGTAAAAGACTTGCCCGGCACAAAGGTAGAAAAATGGTAGATTTTACAAAAGAAAACCTTAAAAAAGATGGATAAGGTTGATTTTGAATGAATTAAAATGGTCTGATGTAGAGGCGTGGAGTTGTTGAGGTGTTTAGGCACATCGCCCAATCAACTAAACAACTAACCAACCAAACACCCATACCGTTTTTGAAAACAGTCTATTTCTTTATTAATCTGACGCTAATCGGCATACACCAAACAATTGCTATGCATAAATAGCAATTTCCATTTTATCAATTTGATAATTGACAACGATAACATTTACCAATATGATAATTATGGGGCACAAATTGATATAAAACATGAACGCATTCAAAAAATATTGCCGATTACGTAATTACTTGTAAAAAATCATTATCTTAGTGTTTCTTATACACTAACCTCAGACCAAAAGATGGAACACTTGAATGAACACCAAGGATTATACCGTAAAAGCTTCGAGCACGATGCCTGTGGGATCGGTTTCGTAGCACATGTGAAAGGGCGAAAGTCCCATCAAATTATTTCTGACTCGCTGACCATCCTCGAAAACCTTGACCACCGTGGCGCCTGTGGTGCAGAACCGAACACCGGTGATGGGGCGGGGATCATGATCCAGGTTCCACATGAGTTCCTATTCGACGAATGCCTAAGGACCGGATTTAGCTTGCCAGCCTATGGAGATTATGGTGTAGGACAGCTTTTCTTGCCCAAAGAAATCCGCGCCCGCGAAGAATGCCGGGAAATTATCTATCGCACCGCAGAAAAGCTGGGACTGGAAGTTTTGGGATTTAGAAAGGTACAGATCGATACCACCGATATCGGAAACATGGCCCTTTCCGTAGAACCTGAAATTGAGCAGGTATTTGTGGCCAGACCTTACCATATTGCCGAAGGCGCAGATTTTGAACGTAAGCTTTTTGTGCTCAAAACCTACCTCACCAAAACCATTTACAATACGGTTGCTGGAAGTAAGGATGATTTTTATATTGTTTCCTTTTCATCAAGGACCATTATTTATAAAGGACAGCTGACCTCGCTTCAGGTGAGGAGCTATTTTACCGAACTGAGCGACAAACGCATGGTATCTGCTTTCGGGCTGGTGCACTCGCGTTTCGCCACCAACACCTTTCCATCATGGCGCTTGGCCCAGCCTTTCCGCTTTATCGCCCATAATGGTGAGATCAATACCTTGCAGGGCAACCTGAATTGGTTCAGGTCTAGTGTTAAATCTTTTGCCTCGCCCTATTTTACACCTGAAGAACTGAATATGATCCTTCCGGTAATCGACGAATCGCAATCGGATTCGGGTTGCTTGGACAATGTGGTCGAGCTCTTGCTCCATGCGGGCAGATCGCTTCCACATGTACTCATGATGCTGATTCCAGAAGCCTGGGATGGCAATGAGGATATGGATCCGATCAAAAAGGCATTCTATCAGTTCCATGCGTCCCTGATGGAGCCATGGGACGGCCCGGCTGCCATTGCCTTTACAGATGGCCGTCTGATTGGTGCCACATTGGACAGAAATGGATTAAGGCCATCGCGCTATGCGCTGACCAGTGATGACCGTGTGATCATGGCCTCTGAATCTGGTGCCCTGGCCATCGACCAAAGTACGGTAATCGAAAAAGGGCGCCTGACACCGGGCAAAATGTTCGTGGTGGATATGCAGCAGGGCAGGATCATCAGCGATGAAGAAATCAAGCAACAAGTGTGCAGCAGGCGGCCTTATGCCGATTGGATCAACCAATATCAGATCAGGCTCGAAGAACTACCTGAGCCGAGGGTGATGTTTACCAATCTTTCGGCCGACTCTATTTTTAAATATCAACAGGTTTTCGGGTATAGCAGGGAAGATATCGACCTGTTGTTAAAGCCAATGGCCATTGAAGGCAAAGAAGCAATAGGTTCGATGGGTACGGATACGCCTTTGGCCATCCTTTCTAAGCAGCCACAGCACCTTTCGTCTTACTTTAAGCAATTGTTCGCACAGGTAACCAATCCGCCAATTGATCCGATCCGTGAGAAAGTAGTCATGAGCCTCGCGGGATTCATGGGCAACAACGGGAACCTTTTGGAAGAGAACCAGATGCAGTGCCATTGTGTGGGCATCAAACATCCCATCCTGACCAATCTCGAGCTCGAAAAGCTGAGGAGTATAGACACGGGACTGTTCCAATCTAAGACCCTACAGATGTATTTCAGGGCTGATGGCAAGCCGGGGGCAATGCAAAAAGCCTTGGATCGTCTTTGCCGTTATGCGGTTGATGCGGTTGAGGATGGCTTCCAGGTGATTGTACTCTCTGATCGGGCCATCGACTCTGAGCATGCCGCCATTCCATCGCTGCTGGCCGTTTCTGCCGTGCACCACCATTTGATCCGAAAAGGTTATCGTGGCGCCGTAGGTATCGTAGTTGAGGCTGGCGATGTTTGGGAAGTACATCATTTCGCTACGCTGATCGGTTTTGGCGCAACGGCGGTAAATCCTTACCTGGCCCTGGAAACGATCAGGGGATTTGATGCGGAAAGTGGACTGATGCCAGAAAAACTGATCAAAAATTATATCTATGCCGTAAACAGTGGTCTGTTAAAGATCTTCTCAAAAATGGGAATCTCTACGCTGCAATCTTATCATGGCGCGCAGATTTTCGAAATCTTAGGCATCAATCAACAGGTAGTCAATACCCATTTTACAGGCGCGGTATCCCGCATCGGCGGATTGGGGCTTGACGAAATTGCTACAGAAACACTGATCAAGCACCGCCGCAGTTTTGGGACGAAAACGCAGGTTGAGCCCATCCTTACTGCTGGGGGGACTTACAAATGGCGCCGTCGTGGAGAAAAACATCTTTTCAACCCAGAGACCATCCACTTGCTGCAAAATGCGACCCGCAGGAACGACTATCATACATTTAAAAGATATAGCAAGCTCATCAACGAGCAAACGCAACAGGCCTATACCATCCGTGGCCTATTGGAATTCGATTATTCGAGAACGCCGATCGGACTGGAAGAGGTGGAGTCTACCGAATCTATCCTGAAACGTTTTGCTACTGGCGCGATGTCCTTTGGTTCGATTTCTCACGAAGCGCATTCTACTTTGGCCATTGCCATGAACCGTATCGGCGGAAAAAGCAATACAGGCGAGGGAGGAGAGGACGAAATTCGTTATCAGGTACTTGAAAATGGCGATTCGATGCGCTCCGCCATCAAACAGATTGCTTCGGCAAGGTTTGGTGTAACCAGTTATTACCTGACCAATGCCGATGAGCTACAGATTAAAATGGCACAGGGAGCCAAACCAGGTGAAGGTGGGCAGTTGCCGGGACATAAGGTAGACGATTGGATTGCCAAAGTGCGCCATGCGACGCCAGGGGTAGGCCTTATTTCACCTCCACCACACCACGACATCTATTCGATCGAAGATTTGGCACAGCTGATCTTCGACCTTAAAAATGCCAATCGCTCGGCTCGGATCAATGTTAAACTGGTTTCTAAAGCGGGCGTGGGCACCATTGCGGCAGGTGTGGCCAAGGCACATGCCGATGTGATTTTAGTGTCAGGCTATGATGGCGGAACTGGTGCATCGCCGCTTACCTCCATACAGCATGCCGGGCTGCCATGGGAGCTAGGCCTGGCCGAAGCCCATCAGACGTTGGTCAAAAACAGGCTAAGGAATAGGGTAGTGGTACAGACCGATGGACAGCTCAAAACCGGGCGCGACATTGCCATTGCGGCGTTATTGGGTGCCGAAGAATGGGGCGTAGCCACTGCGGCATTGGTTACCACGGGCTGTATCATGATGCGCAAATGCCATTTGAATACCTGTCCGGTAGGGGTGGCTACTCAAGATCCGGAATTGAGGAAGTTATTTACCGGAGATGCCGACCATGTGGTGAACCTGTTCCATTTCCTGGCTGAGGAACTCCGTGAAATTATGGCAGAACTTGGCTTTAGGACCATCAATGAAATGATCGGCCAATCGCAGGTCTTGAAAATGAGGACCATCAGCGATGGAGATTGGAAACTAAAATACGTCAATCTTGCACCGATCTTATACAAGGAACCAGATCATGGCCTGCCTTTATACCAGACCGAATTACAGGATCACGGATTGTCTGCAGTCCTAGACCATCAGCTGATCGAAAAGGCACAACCCGCCATCACCAACAATGAGCCTGTATTTGCAAATTTTGATGTTAAAAATACAGACCGCGCCATTGGCACCATGTTGTCAAACGAAGTTTCGAAAGTACATAAAAGCGTCGGACTGGCACCAGATACCATCAATTTCAAATTCCATGGCTCTGCAGGACAGAGTTTTGGGGCATTTTCTGCTAAAGGATTGACCCTATCTCTGGAAGGTGAGGGAAATGATTACGTGGGCAAGGGATTGTCTGGCGCAAAATTGGTGATCTATCCTTTCGGCAACATCAACTATGTACCTGAGCAGAACATTATTATTGGAAATGTGGCCCTGTATGGCGCAACTTCAGGTGAACTTTATGTAAGGGGGAAAGCTGGTGAACGCTTTGCGGTTAGAAACTCTGGCGCAACAGCAGTTGTAGAGGGTGTGGGCGACCACGGATGCGAATACATGACAGGCGGGGAGGTATTGGTACTTGGCGATACCGGAAGCAACTTCGCTGCTGGTATGAGTGGCGGTATTGCCTGGGTCTACGATGTGAGCGGAACGTTTGTGAAAAAGTGCAATCCGGAAATGGTAGACCTTGATCCATTACAGGCCGAGGACGAAGAAAGGATCCTAACGCTGTTGAAAAACCATATCAGGTTAACCAACAGCAAGGTAGCTGAGTTTATTTTAAGTGATTGGGAAGCACAATCTGCCCACTTTGTAAAGGTTTTCCCTAAAGAATACAAAGCAGTTTTATTACAACGCAAACAAGTTAAAATCAATTAAGATGGGAAAAGTGACAGGTTTTTTTGAATACGAAAGAGTTTCGCCTTCAAGACAGGAAGTAAAGGAAAGGGTACAGCATTACAATGAATTTTTAGACCCGCTTCCGGCCGAACAACTGAACCGGCAGGCAGCCCGCTGTATGGATTGTGGTGTTCCATTCTGCCAATCTGGATGCCCTTTGGGCAACGTAATCCCAGAATTTAACGATGCGGTGTACAAGGGCGACTGGCTAAATGCAGCCGAAATCTTGTTGAGTACCAATAACTTTCCAGAGTTTACCGGCAGGATCTGCCCGGCACCCTGCGAAAGTGCCTGTGTGTTGGGTATCAACAAATCGCCGGTTTCCATTGAGGAGATCGAGAAGCACATCATTGAAATTGCCTTCAATAAAGGATATATTAAAGCCAATGCACCATTGATCCGTACGGGTAAAAAAGTGGCTGTTATTGGCTCTGGCCCTGCCGGATTGGCTGCTGCCGCCCAATTGAACAAAGCCGGTCATGAAGTGGTTGTTTTTGAGCGCGATGATGTGCCTGGCGGACTATTGCGCTACGGAATCCCTGATTTCAAACTCCAGAAAGATGTGGTACAAAGAAGGATTACCTTAATGGAAGAAGAGGGCATTGTATTTAGGTGCAATGCCAATGTAGGCGAAAATATCGAATTGAGTACATTATTACGGGATTATCAGGCCATTGTACTGGCAGGAGGATCGACCATTCCACGCGACCTGAACTTGCCGGGCAGGGAATTGGAAGGGATACATTTTGCCATGGATTTCCTGAAACAGCAGAACAAAAGGGTAGGCAACAGGCCTGTGGAAGGAAAAGAACTGAAAGCTACCGGCAAAAACGTAATCGTAATTGGGGGTGGGGATACGGGATCAGACTGCATCGGCACATCAAACCGCCATGGTGCAAAATCGGTTACCCAATTTGAAATTATGCCAACCCCACCAAAAAGCAGGACAGAACACATGCCTTGGCCGCAATATCCCATGTTGCTAAAAGTCACTTCCTCTCACGAAGAAGGGGCGGCACGTAACTGGGCCGTCAATACCAAGAAATTCAATGCCGACGAAAACGGTAACCTTAAATCGCTGACCGTAGTAGAAGTAGAGTGGGAAATTGATGCCAATGGCAGGCCGATGGGCTTCAAGGAAGTTCCAGGATCGGAAAAGGATTATCCCTGCGAACTGGTCCTACTGGCCATGGGCTTCCTGCATCCACAGAAAAAGGGCCTATTGGAAAAGTTAGGAGTAGAATTGGATGAAAGAGGCAATGTTAAGGCGATTGAAGGAAACTATCAGACCAATATCCCTAAGGTTTTTGCAGCTGGAGATATGCGCAGGGGGCAATCTTTAGTCGTATGGGCTATTTCTGAGGGTCGGGAAACCGCCCGCAAGGTCGATGAATATTTAATGGGCTATAGTAAACTGCCATCTAAGGACGCGGTTGCGTATGCTTGATGCTGGTCTGGATTTCGAATCAGTTGGTCCGGATTTGAAATCCAGACCAACTATATGCTACATTTGCATCAATGAAAAAATATGCAATTGAACTGGCGTGGCTAGCTGGGATTTTCGTAAGCGCATACCTCCTGGTCATGTTGTATGTGGGAAACGCTACGCTTGATATCAAATATCATGATACCTACACTTTCTACGGAGGCTTTATCAGCTTTGCTTTGATTAGCCCAATATTCTTGGTTTTAACCATTTTGGTTTACTTCATTAGGTCAATCCTCCAAAAATTCCGTCAGCCATTAACCAATGGAATATTGTTGGTTATTAATGGCTTTGCAAGCTACATTGTTGTTGCTTTGGCCATGCTGTTTTATTCGGCAAAGAGCAATGCCGCAAACCAACCGCTTTCGGCTTTGACCGAAAAATCTGAAGGGTTGACTACAGCATTTTATTCATTTTTGATCGCTTCCATCTTATTGTTGGCACTGGAAGTATTTGTTGGCTATCGAATGTGGTGGAGGTTTAGGAGAGCAAGGAGCATAACGCATAATGTATAGATAAAAGATAAAAGACAAAAGATAAAAGATAAAAGATAAAAGACAAAAGATAAAGACAAAAGATAAAAGAATAATAAGCTAAGCGTGATCTGTAGATACAAATCTTAATGGTAGCGTTAAAATCTGTTAAACTGTAGCTGGGTCAGTTTTTGTTGACTAGATTTGGGTAATGCGTTTAGCAAAGATCAAATTTTTAAGCTTAGTTTTGATGTGCATATCCATCACAGGTATGGCAAGACAGCAGGTCAAAAGTTATGTGCAACAACAGGCAAGGCCAATTCGTACCATTGAGCCTGATTCATTAGATTTTTCGGATTTAAAGTCCATAGGCGATGCGATCGGCAATTCTAGGATAGTCATGTTGGGTGAGCAGGACCATGGCGATGCACCTACATTTCTTGCGAAAACAAGGTTGATCAAATACCTGCATGAAAAGAAAGGCTTTGACGTAATCGCGTTTGAAAATGATTTCTTTACACTAAATCAAGGCTGGGATGGGCTGCCTAAGCAAAAGGAGCAGATCATTGATTTTTTGCAGCACAATATTTTCACCATTTGGAGCAATTGCAAGCAGTGCGAAAACTTGTTATATAAGTATATTCCACAAAGTTCGATACCAAAAATCCGCTCCAGGTTACGGGCTTTGATCCACAGGTGCACGGGCGGTATAGCTATAAATTGCCTAGTTACCTCACAACCTTTCTAAAGCAGAATGGCGTCAGCTATGTAAACACCTCAAGCTTTACGAATTCATTTCTGCCCTTTATCGATTCCTTGATGGTCAGCAAGAACTTGGATAAATATCGCCTTTATATAAAACAAATTGATACCCTCTTAGAACAGCTTCCCAAACCTTTGAACGAGGAATTTGGAACAATACTGCTTCAAAACTTGAAGGCATATGGCCAGACCGCTGTGGCCAGCTTAACTAAAGAAATGGATAGCCATGAACCTAGGGACCGGCAAATGAGCGAAAACTTAAAATGGATAGTCAACCAGAAGTATCCCAACGAAAAAATTATTGTTTGGGCCCACAGTGCGCATCTCGCCAAAAATAACCAGTTGATCAGGCCAAATTCGGATTGGGACAATTGGCGCTCGATGGGACATTATTTTACTCAAGACAGTACGCTGAACAAACAAAGTTATATACTGGGATTTACTTCCAAGGTAGGTATTGCAGGAAGGGTAACCCTAGCCAAAACCTTTCATGTGCTGCCCCCGGTAAAAAATGGCTTTGAATATTGGCTGAATAAAGATTGGAAATATGCATTCGTCGATTTTAAAAGTTTTAAGGGACCAAATGAATACTTCAGCATGAAAGGTAAGCATCACCTCAGCAATGAGGCGGCATGGACATCTGTTTATGATGGGATTTTCTACATCAGGGACATGTATCCTTGTGATCGGAGATAAAGCAAGGCAGTTCCAGACAGGTTAGACTTATTCTAAATTATCAATCCCAATCCAACTCATCATTCTTTATTCCGATATTGGAACAAACCCTGTTTCCTTATGTCAGATATCGAGAAGCATCCTAAAGGCGATAGCCGTAGAGACTTTTTAAAGAAATCATCACTGGTTACCGCGATATCGCTCACGCCACTGACTGTGCTAAAAGCAGCAGACCGGCAACTTGATGAACAATTTGCTCAACTTTTTGAAAAGGTACCACTCGATTTAAAAGTAAATCAGAAAGCATATTCGCTTAAAGTGGAGCCCCGGGTTACACTCCTAGATCTGTTAAGGGAACAACTGCAACTCACAGGCACTAAAAAAGGATGTGACCATGGGCAGTGTGGTGCCTGCACCGTTCATGTAGACGGCAAACGCATAAATGCATGTCTGAGTTTGGCCGTAATGAACGAAGGCAAGCAGGTCACAACCATAGAAGGTTTAGCTAAGGGCGAAGAACTGCATCCCATGCAGGCTGCTTTCATCAAGCATGATGGCTTTCAGTGTGGGTATTGCACTCCTGGGCAGATCATGAGCGCTGTAGCTTGCGTACGTGAAGGCCATGCCAACTCTAAGGAAGAAATTAGAGAGTACATGAGCGGAAATATCTGTAGGTGCGGCGCTTATCCAAATATAGTTGATGCCATTGTTGAGGTAAAAGAGAAAGGGGAAAAGATATGATCAACTTTCAATATGTACGTACTTCTATGGTCAAGACTGCGCTCAGTTTAGCTGAAAAAGACGCTCATTCGGCCTTTATTGCCGGTGGCACCAATTTGGTCGACCTGATGAAAAGAGGGGTTATTGCACCAGAGAAACTGATTGACATTAACTACCTGCCATTGAAGCAGTTCAAGCTGATCAATAATACGCTACATATCGGTGCCCTGGCTACCAATGCCGATGTGGCCGAACATGAAATTGTAAAAGAAAGGTTTCCGTTACTGAGGTTGGCCTTACAGGCAGGTGCATCAGCACAGTTGAGAAATATGGCTACCATGGGCGGAAACATGATGCAGCGAACACGTTGTGGCTATTTTTACGACACTACCATGCCCTGCAATAAGCGAAATCCGGGCTCAGGCTGTTCCGCTATAGGCGGATATAACCGTATGCACGCGATATTTGGGACATCGGAAAACTGTATTGCCGTACATCCAAGTGATATGTGCATCAGCTTGGCCGCTTTGGATGCGGTAGTGGTGATTGCAGGTACCAAGGGAGAAAGGAAACTGAACTTTAACGATTTTCATCGTTTGCCAGGCACAACACCAGAAAAAGATAACAACCTAAAAAAGAACGAGCTGATTGTCAGATTGGAAATACCGACCAACCCGTTCAACAAAAACTACCATTACCTGAAAGTGCGCGACCGTTCTTCTTATGCCTTTGCGCTGGTATCAGTTGCGGCGGCCATCGTGATCAATAATAACCTGATTTCGGACGCAAGATTGGCACTGGGAGGTGTGGCGCACAGACCGTGGCGATTAAGGGCTGTGGAGGCATTTCTTAAGGGGAAACAGGCTACTACAGCAAATTTCGAAATCGCAGCAAAACTAGCAATGGAGGGAGCAAAGGGATTTGGCGAAAATGACTTTAAGCTCAAACTGACACCAAATTCGATAATCGAGGCATTGAATCAAGCAAAATCTAAAGCTTAATGGATTTCTATATAGACGAAAATGACCGCGTAGACGGTAGGGACAAAGTAACCGGAAAAGCGAAATATTTTGCAGAATATCAAGTACCGGGCCTCACTTATGGAGTTTTGGTAACCAGCACGATCACCAAAGGAAAGATTGTGTCATTGGATACTAAATCAGCGACCAATGCTCCTGGTGTGCTGGCTGTAATTTCACACCTGAACAAGCCCAGTGTTGCCGCTTATGAACAAAAGGAAGGCTCCGCATTCAAGATTTTCTATACGGATGAAATCTTTTTTAACGGACAACCGATTGCCATTGTGGTGGCAGATACATTCGAAAGGGCTACCTATGCCGCTTCTTTGGTGAAGGTTGGCTATCAAAAGGCAGAATTTAATACAGACTTTGAAAAAAGTGTTGGCAATGCCAATGCAAGAAAGCTCCAAGGTCAGCCTCCTTACATTAGGGGCAAGGCCGATGCGTATAAAACCGCTGAAGTAAAAATAGAGCAAGTTTATACGATGCCCATAGAGACACACAATCCGATGGAGCTGCACGGGATGATTGCCGATTGGCGGGCAAACGACCAGGTTCAGCTGTATGCAAAAACACAGGGGGTGGCATCCACACAAATGACCATATCGAGAACATTTAATATACCAAAAGAGAACATCAAGGTAAATGCCGAATTTGTGGGCGGTGGCTTTGGCATGGCCCTAAAGACCTGGCCTTTGGAAATAGCTACCGTTATGGCATCCAAGCAGCTTAAAAGGCCTGTTAAATTAGTCATTACGCGCGACCAGATGTTTACCATGGTAGGGAATAGGCCTGCCGCACATCAGAAGATCGGGTTGGGTGCGACAAAAGATGGCCGCATTACCGGCATTACCCACATTGCATTCGGACAATCCGCAGTATATGAAAATTTTACTGAAGGTGTGGTCAACATGAGCAAGTTCATGTACCAGTCTGAAAATGTAAATACCAATTATTTCGTTGTGCCCTTAGACCTGAGCGTTCCCATTTGGATGCGCGGCCCAGGAGAGGCAACTGGCGCATTTGCACTGGAAAGCGCCATAGATGAAATGGCCCATGCGCTGAACATGGACCCATTGGAATTTAGGATCAAGAACGATCCTGAAAAAGATCAGGTACAGGACCGGCCATTTTCGAGCAAATATATTAAGGAAGCCTATCGCTTAGGTGCTGAAAAAATTGGTTGGAAAAACAGGAAAAGTGTACCAGGCAGTATAAACGAAGGAAATTGGCAAGTTGGATACGGAGTAAGTGTCGGTGTTTTTAATGCAGGCAGGGGCAGGGCAACCGTGAAGGGCATTTTGAAGGCAGATGGTACACTGGTGCTACAGAGTGCAGTGACCGATATTGGTCCGGGTACCGGAACGGGGATGACGTTGATTGCGAGCAAGGCATTGGATATTCCAGTCGACAAGATTACTTTCGAACTTGGTGATTCTTCCCTTCCGCCAGCTCCAAGCCAAGGCGGCTCGGCCACCTTATCTACGGTTGGAACAGCTGTAAGTGAGGTGTGTGCCGCTTTAAAATCGACCATTGCAGAACTTGCCGTCAATGCGAATATGGATGCCACTTCCAACTTTGTTGCGGTATTAAAGAAAAACAACCTACCAACGGTCGAGGTAACTAAACAGTCCAATCCGAATACAGAAGCCAAGAATTATGCAATGTATTCTTTTTCCATCCACTTTGTGCAGGTCAAAGTGCATCAGTCAACAGGCATGGTAAAGGTAAGCAAAATCGTATCTGTTGGCGACTCGGGCAAGATCGTGAGCCCAAAAACGGCCAGAAGTCAGATGGTGGGAGGTGCCGTTGGTGGTTTGGGCATGGCCCTGATGGAAGAATCGCTTTTGGATCACCGTTATGGCCGATACATTAACAATAACTTTGCAGATTACCATGTCCCGGTTCATGCCGATGTACCAGAAATAGACGTGATCTTTATCGATAAGCCAGATTACATCGTTAATCCGATGGGCGCAAAGGGGATGGGGGAAATTGCGCTGATAGGTTTTGCTGGTGCAGTGGCGAATGCCGTTTTCAATGCTACGGGAAAACGAATCAGGAGCTTACCGATTACCCCAGATAAAGTATTAAAGGCATAGTTTTATTGCGGCTACGGCTCTAGAAGTTATTTCTCACTCGGATTTTTCTTTCCTGACAGTAATTTTTCGACTGTTTTTTGTAGACGTTCCAGTTTGGTTTTTTCTTGTTTGGCAGATAAGAACCATAAGACGTATTCTTTTTTGTTGGAATAGGATAGGGCTTCGAAATTGGCCAAGGCTGTTGGCTGAACAGACAGTTCGTCGTACAAGGCTGAGGGGAGCTTTACGGTCTTGGCGTTCACATCAATAAACTCCCCATAATCACTAGTTTTGATTTCTGCGTTACCAAGCCCAGATTTTTTGACTTCGCCAATTGGTTTTACCCTTAGAGCAGTCCATGTTCTATCAATAGCTGCCGATGCACAAGGTGTTAATTCATAATATTTTAGGTCTTCCCAACTTTGCATCAGGTTTAGGTCGCCAGCCAATTCTGTTTTCGCCTTTGGATAGATGATCCAACAGATCAGCTTATCGGTAAAGATGGCCTGGTGCTGAGCCAAGATCTGGTTAAGCGCTGCTTTCGTAGTCGCAAAGATCAATAATGCTTGTATGTCGTGCCGCACTTCTTTTTGAAACTGTACATCGGTAAGGGGACCGATAATTTCGTCGAAATTAGCAGGACCATTAATAACGGCCATTTTAAATCCGCTTTTGATCTGTAGTTTTTTTAAGAGCAGGTTATCCATTGCATTGTTCATTAATAATTAAATTTAAAGTTACAGCCGCAGTTTCGCAAAAAAATCCCACAGTACGATACCTGCCGAAATCACAATGTTAAATGAATGCTTCGTTCCAAATTGGGGAATTTCGATGCATCCATCAACTTCCTGCATCACCTCGTCTGCTACGCCATTTACCTCGTTTCCAAAAATGAGCGCATACTTTTGTGCCTTGTTCGGCTGAAAGATATTAAGCATTGTACTGTGCTGTGCCTGTTCAATGGCCAGCAGTTGATAGCCCTCGTTACGTAGCGCAGCCAATGCCGTTAATGTATCTTCAAAATAGGTCCATTCTACCGCCAAGGTTGCCCCAAGGGCGGTTTTTTCAATTTCGCGATGTGGAGGCTGTGCAGTAATTCCACAGAGGATTACTTTTTCGATGGCAAATCCATCCGCTGTGCGAAAAACAGAACCTACATTGTGCATGCTCCTCACATTGTCGAGTACAACCACAACAGGCAGTTTTTCCTGTGCCTTAAAAGTTTCGACATCTACACGGTTGAGCTCGTCAAGTTTTAGTTTTTTCATTTGATGTAGGTAGATTGCTTATTGGTCGGTCAATCTTTTTACCCCATTGCCGATGGCGTATACATAGATTGTTGCCGGATATCCAATTTTTGTTTGGTAAACTTCAGTCAATTGCTGTGCAAAATCTTCTTCCATCCCTTTTTTCAGCAGGGCAATGGCACATCCGCCAAACCCGGCCCCCGTCATCCTAGCGCCGATTACATTTGGATAATCCCTGCAAAAATCGACAATGGTATCCAGTTCAGGCCCAGTAACCTCATATAATTCTTTTAGCGATTGATGAGAGGCATACATCAGTCGGCCGAAATCTTCCAAATCGCCGGCATTTAAGGCTTTTGCGGCCAGATGTACCCTATCGTTCTCCTTTACTACGTGGGATACTCTTTTATGGACAATTGGATCATGGAGAAGATGATTGTGCAGGGTCAGCTTCTCGGCATTTAATTCGCAAAGGTGATGGATATTAATTTCCTGATTGAGTGCTTCAAGGCCTTTTTGGCATTCTTCAACACGTTCATTATATTTTGAATCTGCCAACTGTCTGGGTTTATTGGTATTGATAATGGCCAGTACATACTCACCAAGATCGCATTTGACCACCTTATATTTTAAGGTGTCACAGTTGAGTACCAGTGCTTTATCTGCCTCTCCAAAAGCTACGGCAAATTGATCCATGATACCCGAATTTACACCGATAAAATGGTTTTCTACACGTTTTGAAAGTTTAACAAGATCTAATTGATCATACCCAAGATTAAAATAATCATTCAATGCAAAGGCAGTAAGCACCTCAATGGAAGCAGATGAAGAAAGTCCCGAACCAATGGGAATGTTGCCAAAATAGAGCAGGTCAAGTCCGGGCGACTGCCAATCCAGTTGTTGCAGTTCATGGATTACGCCCAGCGGATAATTATACCACGCCGTATTTGTCTTCAGATAATTTTTTGCAATGGGCGTGGTTGATTCCTCTTCAAAATTTATGCTTTTAAACCTGATGACCTGGTCGTTGTTGGGTGCCAAAAGGAGCCAAGTTCCTGCGGTAATTGCACAGGGCATAACTAAACCGCCATTGTAGTCGATATGTTCGCCTATGAGGTTGACCCTTCCTGGTGCAAAATAGGCAGCCAAGGCAGGCTGATGGTAACGTTCAAGAAAAGCCTCTGCCAATTGGGCTGTCATAAAATATGCTGTATAAGTTAAAAATTGTAATTTTAGCAGGCTAAGATACAATTATACGAGGGAGTTCATCCAAAAGAGCTAAAAATTATCGGCTTGTAAAACCGCTTAGTCTTTGAAAATTAACGATTACAATGGAAGTAAGCCAGACACCTACAGGAATAATTATCGATCAGAAAGAAGTTATAGGAGTAACGTTGCAAAACGACACTGGAAGTTTTGTTAAGATTTTTAACTATGGAACAATTATCCAGCAATTTGTGGTCAGGAATGCAGCAGGAGAGGAGCAGGATATCGTGCTAGGCTTCGATCGGTTCGACTCATACATAGACGAAGTCTATCTACAAAACTATCCTTATTTTGGTGCCATTATCGGCAGGTATGCGAATCGCATCAAAGATGGCAGGTTTAACATCGATGGTACATCGCATCAGTTGACCAAAAACAATGGAAACGACTGTCTGCACGGCGGTCTGGTCGGTTTCGACCGCAAGGTATGGGACATTGTGGATATTCAAAATGCACCCCAGGCACAAGTCACTTTTGAATACCTGAGCATATCTGGCGAAGAAAGTTTTCCTGGCAATTTAGCGGTGCAACTTACCTTTGAACTGACCAATCATAATGAACTGATTTTAACCTATCGTGCGCAGACAGATGAGCCCACTGCTATTAACCTAACACACCATAGCTATTTTAACCTTTCTGCCACAGCGACAACAATTGATGACCATTTACACCAGATGCCTGCTTCGCACGTGCTGGAACAGGATGAAAATTGGGTGGTAACGGGCAAGTTATTGGATGTAACCGGAACACATCATGACTTTAGGCAGGGAAAAACAATTTCAGAAAATTGGGACCCAGCAAATGGCTACGACCAGACCTATATTTTAGACAAGGCCGAAGGTGAGCTTGCCTTGGCCAGTAAGACCCTTGCTCCAGATGGCCTCACCTTGTTTGTTTATAGTACAGAGCCTGTTGCGCACTTTTACACCGCAAAATACCTCAACATTAAAAACGGAAAGAATGGACGTGATTACGGGCCCTTTTCTGCATTTTGTGTAGAAACCCAGCACCATCCGAATGCGATCAATATTCGGGAATTCCCAAATACGGTGCTGAGGCCGGGAGAAACTTATAGGCAGACTACGGTTTATAAAGTTACACGTTGAAAGTTTAAAGTTAAAGGTTGTGCTGAAGGCTACGCAGGAGTTCCTTGGGAATATCCCTGCGGGAAAAGTTAAAGGTTGAAGGTTAGAAAGCGGAAAGCCGAAAGACGAAAGTGCTATGCGCTTTGCCAGTAAGCCCCACCTAAACTTTAGGGGAAATTATTTGTTAATCATTAGCATAAGCAAGATACATGTTTACATTAGAAGAAATCAATAACGCTTTAAAGGAAGTCAAAACAGGAGCAGACTTTCCGGCATTTGCAGCAAAGCTGCGGAGCATGGGCGTGAAGCGTAATGATGTGTATGTAATGAACGGGATGGCCATTTATTTCGGCTCAGGTGATGAAACTATTGAAAGTGCTCCGGTTTATGAAAATCTATTGATCGCGGCGCAATCTGACCCCGCATCATTTCAAGATTCGCTGAAAGCACATCAAATAGGGGAAACAGACTTTTTTACTTTTTGTCGTCAGGCTGCTGATGCGGGAGTGGAAAAATGGATCATCGATCTTACCGAAGGCGCTACACGCTATTTAGATATGTCTGGAAATGAGGTTTTTGTAGAAAAAATTCCTTTCTGAACGTATTTTAAGTAACAAAATTGTTGTAGAAGCAATTTATTTTACACAAATTGTGGGTGACTAAATATAAAAGCAATCTTTTCGGAATGGATAAAGATTGGAGCTAAAAAAATGCGTTTAAAGCCGATATTTAATTTTCTTTTCCAGAAACGTACCATTATCTGTGTGTACATCTTATTGGCTGTTGTAGCTTCATTAAAGCAGTACTTGCACGGCTCCTATAACAACTATCTCATCTTTAAGTATGTCTTTTGGCATACCTGGGAGCAAAAACCGCTTTATCTTCTTGACCAGGCCTATCTCGATAGCAACCATTACGGACCGTTTTTCTCCATTATTATTGCTCCATTTGCCCTGCTACCAGACTCGCTCGGAACCTTACTGTGGAATTTGGCCAATACGATTGTACTGCTCATCGGTATTTTTAAATTGCCGCTTCCAGAAAACCATAAAAAGATAATTGCTTGGATCTGTAGCCACGAATGCCTGACCTCCCTGCTCTCATTCCAATTTAATGTGGGCATTACGGGACTAATCCTATTATCTTTTGTCTACATGGAAAAACAACAGTCGTTTAAAGCTGCTCTTTACCTGGTGATTGGTTTTCTGGTTAAGTTATATGGCATTGTTGCTTTCGCCTTTTTTCTTTTCAATAAAAAGAAATTGAATTTTTTAGGTGCAGTAGGAGTGGTACTGATCGTGCTTTTCTGTCTGCCAATGCTCCTATCCAGCCCATCATTTATGGTGCAGTCCTATGTGGATTGGTTTCATTCACTGACCGCAAAAAGCCTGGATAATGAAGTGAACTTGATGGCCGATATCTCATTTCTTGGATTTATCAGGAAAACATTTGGCCTGCACATCAATGTATTATACGGATGCGCATTAGCAGGACTGCTGCTGCTGATCGCGTTGATGCGTTCAGGCATGTACCGTTTTAAGCAATACAGGATGCTGATCTTATCCTATGTACTGCTCTGTCTGGTTTTATTCAATACCAATGTAGAATCACCGACCTACATTATCGGATTTGTTGGCCTGGCCATCTGGTTCATCTTGGTCGAAAAATCTACTTATACTTATGCCCTATTAATATTTGCCATCATCCTTACTAGTTTCTCTCCCTCAGATTTGTTCCCCAAATTTATCAGACAGCAATATGTCATCCCTTATGCCTTAAAAGCAGTGCCCTGCATTTTAATCTGGTTTGATGTTGCATATAGGTTGTTATTTGTAAAGTTCAGAGAAAATAAAGTATTGGAAGCAAATCATGGATAAAACGCATCATGCCAATTCCCCTTGGGAAACATTTTGGAAGGAAAACCCGGTCGGATTTAACGCGACCATGGTTCAATCTACCTTATTCTTTGCCAAAAACTTGGCACATGAGTTACCAATCCAAGCTGATGACCGGATTTTGGACATCGGTTGTGGGCCCGGCTATCTGATCGATGACCTTAAAGGAAAATGCGCGCATATCCACGGAACAGATATTTCTGAAAAATATATCGCCATTTGTAGTGAAAAATATGCAACCGAACCTGAAATTACCTTAAGCGTAAGCAAAGCCTACGATTATGGGCATTACGAAAAGATCATTGTTGAACAAAGGATCAATAGGGTCATTATGCTGAGCGTGCTGCAATATTATCAAAATAAAGCCGACGTAAGAAGATTGATCCTTTCCTTAAAAGAAACAGCAGCCAAACAGAAATTCAGCTGTCTATTGGCAGACATCATCCCAGTTAAACATTCGGCAATCGATGATATCCTGAGCATCATCAAACATGCCATTAAAAAAGGCTATACGTTAAAATTTGTTAGGTTCTTGATGTATGCTATTTTTTCTGATTATCGGAAAATGAAAAAAAATGGGTTGTTGCAGCTTGATGAGTTGTTTTTTATGGATTTGGCAAAGGAAGAAAATCTTCAGATCGAAGTAATCAAAAATCTGACCTTGCATACCAGTAGATATAGCATTTTAATTAATTTTTGATATGGCAAGATTAATTTCAGTGGTCATCCCGGCCCATAATGAAGAAGAGAATATAATTGTAATCGTAGATCGGATTGAAAAAGTGTTCCATGAACTGCATTATGATTTTGAAATTTTAGTGGTCGATGATGGGGGAACAGACAAAACCCTGGAAGTCATTGAAGATTTGGCAAAAGTAAAGAGCAATTTCTTTTACATTGAGTTTTCCAGAAATTTTGGCCATCAACCTGCACTGAAAGCTGGTCTTGACCATGCCAAGGGCGATTGCGTGATTTCATTAGATGCCGATTTACAGCATCCACCAGAGCTTTTCAGGCAGATGCTTGAAAAATGGGAGGAAGGCTATGAAATAGTGTATACCCGAAGGAAAGAAGATCCCACCTTATCTTACAAGAAAAGAAAAACCTCCTTTTACTTTTATAAACTCCTCAATTCACTGTCAGATACTGAAATTGAAGCTGGAACTGCCGATTTTAGGCTTATGGATCGTACCGTAGTCGATGTATTCAAAAATTTCAAGGAAAATGATCTTTTTATCCGTGGTTTAGTGAAGTGGCTAGGATTTAAGCAATATGCCATTGATTATATCCCAGAGCAGCGATTTGCTGGTGCCAGTAAGTATAATTTGGCGAAAATGAGGCGATTGGCCATACAGGGAGTTACTTCACTTAGCGTAAGGCCTTTGCACACTGCGGCATATCTTGGCTTTTTCTTTTCATTTTCGGCCCTGCTGTACATTCCTTATGTCATTTATGCTTTCTACAGTGGACAGGAAGTAAGCGGATGGGCCTCATTGATCATGACGGTAGCTTTTTTTGGAGGCCTGCAACTGATTATTTTAGGGATTATCGGCATTTACATTGGTAAAATGTTTATGCAGACCAAGAGCAGGCCAAACTACATTATCCGTTCTACCAACATTCCGCACCACAGGTAATGGTCTTGCTAAGTTTTGATATTGAAGAATTTGACATGCCATTCGAATATGGCAAAACCATTGCGTTTGAAGATCAGATCGGGATTTCAGTTACCGGAACCAACCAGATTCTAGATCTGCTCCTTCAGCATGGGTTTAAGGCCACTTTTTTTTCTACTGTGATTTTTGCACAACATGCACCAGATGTAATCCAGCGTATCAAAAAAGAGGGGCACGAACTGGCATCACACAGCTATTACCACTCTAAATTTGATGTAGCCGACTTAGCTACTTCCAAAAAAGCATTGGCTGACCTGTTTGGTACTGAAATTATGGGCTTCAGGATGCCAAGAATGATGCCCGTTGACGAAAAGGAGATTGCCCTTGCCGGTTATCTGTATAACAGTTCGATCAATCCCACCTGGCTGCCCGGTCGCTACAATAATTTGAACGTTTCCCGAAGTTATTTTAAAAAGGAGGGCGTTTGGCAGTTGCCAGCTTCGGTTAGCCGCTTGCGGATTCCACTTTTCTGGCTCTCCTTTCACAATTTTCCGATTTGGCTGTACACCTTATTGGCAAAAAATGCCTATCGCAAGGATGGCTATCTGAATATCTATTTCCATCCATGGGAATTTACACCACTAGATAACCAGGAAGCCTATGGTTTTCCAGCCTACGTGAGCAGAAACTCGGGCAAAAAAATGGTCGAAAGATTTGATCGCCTGCTCAAGTGGATTAATGCTAACAATTATCCAAACGGAACTATTGCAGATTTTATAGCGAAGCGTATCGAGTAGCAAGTAGCAAGTAGCAAGTATCAGGTATCAAGCGCAAAGACCGAATAGAAAGTGTACTATAATTTTACCTTTTCCCTCTTACCTCAACCTTTTTACCTTTTCCTTTTACTTCTTTCTAATTGTTTTGAACGAAAAATAGGTCTGGTAAAAATAGCTGATCAATGATAGCAAGATAATGATGAAGGCCTGCGAAGGAGTGGCCCATAGCTTCCAATAACCAATCAAGAGGTGCAGAAGTGAGTAATCAAGGAAAATATTGGTAATGGCAAGTGCACCATACCTGATCAGCTGCGTCCTTCCCATGAGATTAGACTGCTGGAAGACAACGAACTTATTGAGGCAAAACCCGACCGGAAAACTTATCGAAAGCGCAACCATATAGGCTGCAATGTACCTGGTAATGGTTAGGCCGAGCAGATTGATTTCCTGATGTAGAAAAAGGACGTTATAGCTGAACGAAAAAACGATCAGGTTCAACAATGCATTGCTGCCACCGCAAACTAGATAACGAAAGGTCTGCAAACCGATGATGCGTCTAAAGGGAGGATAAAAAAAATCGATAAACCGTAATAGATATGTTCTAAAGGCATTCATATCAGGCCAATTCGTCTAATACCAACCTGATTGCCTTTTCTACGATCTTGTCTGGCTCAGGACTAAACTCAAAGTTAACACGGCTCGCCAATATTGCATTAACAGATAAAGCGCGATGGCCCAATGCTTTTGCCAAGGCATAAATTCCAGCCGTCTCCATTTCGAGATTGGTGATTCGGTGTTTTCCTTGAACAAAGCGGTTTAATTGTCCGATAAAATCTGGCACTGCATTTTTTGCGCGTACCTGCCTGCCCTGTGGCGCATAAAAACCTGGGGCTGTTATGGTAATTCCCTTTTCCATGTTTTTACCGATTGATCTCATTAGCCCATCGTCTGCAGCGGTTAGATAAGGATGGACGCCCTTGATGTGCGAAAAATGCGATTTAATACTTTCCAACAGGCTGTGTTCATCTCCAGACATCGAATGCATATAATAATTCATCAGGGCATCGAAACCCAGTCCGTAAGAAGAAGCCAAAATTGTGCCCATCGGAAGGTCTGGCTGGATGGCCCCAGATGTACCAATTCGGATAATTGCCAAAGATTTCAATTCATTTTTGATGGTCCTGGTTTCAAGGTCGATGTTGACCAGGGCATCCAGTTCATTTAGCACGATATCAATATTATCTGTACCAATCCCCGTAGAAAGCACGGTAATCCGCCTCTTGCCCAGGTAACCGGTGTGGGTAATGAATTCGCGCTTGCCTTTTTTGACGTCGATCGAATCAAAATGCTTGCTGATTTCTTCTACACGGTTCAGGTCGCCCACTGTGATGACCGTATCTGCAATATCTTCAGGCAATAGGTTCAAGTGGTAGATGCTTCCGTCAGGATTGATGATCAGATCTGCTGGTGATAATTTCGTCATGGTTATTCGCTTTACTCCTAAAAGCAAATTAGCTAATTGTACGGAGATATTTGATAGCTGTGGCTTCTATTTTTTCGAATTTATGGAGCACATTTGTCAGGCTGGAACGGCTGATCTCCAGTTCAATGCTACAGTCTGTATCAAAATTTTGAGCATTGACCACCAATTGCTGTTCCTTTACAATCCGCATCACCTCGTTCATGGCGAGATAGGGAAAACTGATGGCATATACTTCATTGATCGTTTTCGTGATGATTTCATTCGCCAAAATCGCTTCATTGGCGGCTGTTTTATAGGCATTGATCAATCCTGTGACGCCAAGCAATGTCCCACCAAAATAACGGACCACCACGAGCAGCACATTCGTTACCTGTGCAGACAGTAAAGTATTTAAAATTGGCCTTCCAGCAGTGCCGGAGGGTTCGCCATCATCATTTAGCTTGAATATACTCCGCTCTGGCGTGAGGCGAAGTGCCCAGCAAAAATGCCTTGCTTTTGGATGTTCCTGCCTCAGCTTTGCAAGAATAGGTTTTACATCCTGTTCGTTCGTAATGGGATAGGCATAACCGATAAATTTGCTGCCTTTATCACGAAAAATACCTTCTGATTGGCTTTTTAGGGTCTGAAAAGTATCATCAAACAGCATAAATCTTGGCTAAGGTAAGCAGTACCACTGATAACACGGCAAGTGCCAATCCGATATAATTGATCTTGCTCAATTTCTCCTTAAAGGAGAAGATGCCAATCAGGCTCCCCATAATGATGACACCCAAATTCATGGTCGCAAAAACTAGGAATGGACTATCAGCCATCGCCCTATGGGCCTTGAGATAGAAAAGGATGTTACCAAAATTGAAGAAACCTAAGATACAGCCACAGATAAAATTGATTAACTGTAGTTTTTGCCGCTTCATGATTGCACCATACAGGATATAGAGCAATGACAAGGCAAAGGCAATACAAAATATCAAAAACAAAGAGGTGGTGTACGGAATGGAATTGACCTGGCTAACGAGCTTGAACAATACATCGATCATACCAAAGCCTACGAAAACCAGCAATAGGTTAAACCAGGAATTTTTTGAGCCTGTTTTTTCACGGCTGCGAAATAGCGTAAATACGATGGCAATAAAACCAAAAACCATTGCCGCATATTTAAGCCGATCAAAATGTTCCCCAAACAGAAAATACGCTGCTCCCATGGAGATAAAAAGCGATAGCCTTTGCGCGATATCCGTTCTTGCCAATCCCGCAAACTGCACCGCATAACCCTGCACCAGAAATATCACTGGCAATAAGATACCGAGTGCAACAAAAATGGGCTTAAAGGCCGATGGTTGTAAACTTGAGAATTCTGGCCGGAAAAATAGAAGGCTTAACAGGATGGCAAAGAAATAATTCCAGGTAATGGCCTGTATCACGCTGATGTGATATCTTTTGGCAAATTTTAAGAGCACACCTACAGTTACGCTACAGGATATACTTAAGAGCAGAAAAATCATGGGCATGGTGTATAAATGCTGAGGTCATCGGTTTCAAGATGTTCCTGAAAAATCAGGTTTCCTTTTAGGACTGGGGCTTTAATGCCTTCGTTCCATTTTGTTTTAGCTGTAAAAATCCTGGCCTCATCCCAAAGATTATGCGATATAAATTGATCTAAAATCTGTCGGCCACCCTCAATCATCACCGATTGAATATCCATTAGATACAACTGATAAGCAATTTTTTGTGCCAAATAATATTGCATATCTTCCATTTGCACATAGTGGATATTTGACACCACTTCAGTTTTTACCTCATTAAATACGATGGTTTTGGCTTCAGCATTAAACAGCTGGCGGCTGAGTGGAATATCTAATGAACGATCAATTACGATCCGTATCGGATTTTTTCCTTTTCCACTGCGATTGGTCAGTGCGGGATCATCAATCAGTGCGGTCTGTTTTCCTACCACGATGGCATCTTCTTCAGCTCTCCATTGCATCGTAAATTGTTTGGCCTGCGCTCCTGAAATCCATTTTTGTGATGGGGCAGAGGGTGCAAAATAGCCATCTGCGGTCTGTGCCCATTTTAAGATGATGTAAGGCCGCTGCTGGCTGACACGGGTAAAAAATCTGCGATTGAGAAATGCACCTGCTGATTGAAGTATATTGGTAGAGACCGTTATTCCGGCTTCCTTTAATTTTTGGATTCCCTTGCCATTTACATCTGCAAAGGGGTCCGTATTGGCGATGACTACTTTTTTGACCTGATGTTTGATCAACAGATCTGCGCACGGAGGCGTTTTGCCAAAGTGCGCACAGGGTTCCAGGTTAACATACACCGTAGCATTTCTGAGCAGTTCGCTTGCCTTTTCGGGAAAGTTGTCGATTACGGCCTGAACCGCATTCACTTCTGCATGCGCCGAACCAAACTGTTGGTGATATCCTTCACCAATAATGGCCTGTTCATGAACAATGACGCAGCCTACCATCGGGTTAGGGCTAACACTGCCCATTCCCATCGAAGCAAGTTCCAGACAGCGATTCATGTAAAATTCATCATTCATCAGTACAAAAGTAAGCAATTAGACTTATGGAGTCTTAGGACTTCGTAAGTCTAATTGTAAAAAGCTAATTTTGGAGTACATGAAACTTAAAGCGCTGAGCACAAAATTTACCGAAACTCTTTCACATCTTTATCCGCAGCATGAGGCTGAAACCCTTTTTTATATTGCCGTTGCGCATGTCCTTAGTTTAAATCGGACCAATTACCTCCTAAAAAAGGAAAATGAGATAACTGATGATGTCCTTTCCAGATTTGAAACCATTTTGACAGCGCTTGAAAGTGGCCAGCCCATTCAATATGTATTGGGCGAGGCACCTTTTTATGGACTGAATTTTAAGGTCGATCCATCTGTTCTGATCCCAAGGCCTGAAACCGAAGAATTGGTATCGTGGATGCTACAACGTATCGAACAGGATCTAGGCCAACCTTTATCAATATTGGATATCGGTACGGGAAGCGGTTGTATCGCCATCGCCCTTAAAAAAAACTTGGCCCAGGCAGCTGTTTATGCTCTAGACGTATCATCAACAAGCCTTAATATGGCCAAGAAGAATGCCTCATTAAATGAAGCAAGTATCGAATTTATTGAAATGGATATACTGAGTGCAGCCGAACTGCCTTTACCATCATATTCTTGCATAGTGAGCAATCCACCTTACATCAAGGTGGACGAACAGCCGGACATGCACCACAATGTACTTCAGCATGAACCAGCTCTGGCCTTATTTGTCAGCAATGAAGATCCATTGATTTTTTATCGAAAGATTGCTGACCTGGCCATAAAATATTTAACGAAGGGAGGCTTATTGTTTTTTGAAATCAACGAATACCTTGGTGAAGAAACAGTTGATCTTTTAAAAAGTAAAGGACTTAAAAACATTGAGTTAAAAAAAGACATGCAGGGAAAAGACCGGATGGTCTGCGCAATCAAATCTTGATTTGGCTAAGACCTTGGATGATAATGGGTAATGACACTTTTGAGGTAATCGCGGTCAAGGTGGGTATAGATTTCAGTGGTGGTAATGCTGGCATGGCCCAACATATCCTGCACTGCCCTTAGATCGGCACCACCCTCAATTAAATGTGTCGCAAACGAATGGCGTAGCGTATGTGGACTGATATTTTTATGGATCCCGGTCTGGGCCGCAAGGGTTTTGATAAGTTTGAATACAGAGATCCTGGAAAGCCTTGAACCCAATCTGTTCAAGAAAATATAATCTTCATGGCCCTTTTTAATCTGTAGATGTGACCTGACCTGATGGATATAGATTTCCAAGAGCTTCAGCGCTACACGTCCAATGGGTACAATCCGCTCCTTATTACCTTTTCCAATCACTTTAATAAATTCCGTTTCGGCATTGACATTGGAAATCTTCAGCTCAACAAGTTCACTTACCCTTAATCCGCATCCATACAAAGTTTCTATAATGGCTTTGTTCCGCATGCCTTCCGGTTTTGAAGCATCTATGGCATCGATCATTTTGTTGATTTCGTGGATGTTAAGGGTATCGGGAAGTTTTCTGCTCAATTTTGGTGCAGCCAATAGTTCGGTGGGGTTGGAAGTGATGATATTTTCCTGTACCAGATAACTAAAGAATGCCTTGATGCCCGAGATGATCCTGGCCTGTGTGTTGGCCTCCATTTCTAGCTTGTTCAACCAGCTTACAAAATCACGGAGATCTGAAAGGCTGATGTCATTTAAGGAGGCCTGATGATCGGAAGCAGCGAAAAACTCCATCAATTTTGCCAGGTCTGCCAGGTACGCCGCTACTGAATGCTGGGCGAGCGACCGCTCCAATTTGAGGTAAGCTGTGAATCCTTTCAGATAAGGTTGGACATTCATTAATATGGAGTTTTTTTTATAACATTGTAAACGTGTACTTGATGCGATTTCTGATCAAGGCTGATAATAAATTCAACTTCACAGCGATGAAAATACAAATTATAAATGGTCCAAACCTAAATCTTTTGGGATTACGCGAGCCTTCTATTTATGGATCGGCAAGTTTTGATGAATATATTGCGCAGCTCAGGTCGCTCTATACCATTTTGACCATTGATTACTTTCAGAGCAATGTAGAAGGAGAGCTCATCAATAAGCTGCATGAAGTAGGTTTTGCATATGATGGTATTATCCTAAATGCCGGCGGATATACTCATACTTCGGTAGCCATTGCCGATGCGATTGCGGCCATCAAAACCCCAGTGGTCGAAGTCCACATTTCAAATATTTATGCCAGGGAAGAATTTCGGCATGTTTCCCTTACTGGAAAAAACTGTAAAGGTGTACTGACCGGTTTCGGACTAGATGGCTATCGCTTGGCGATCGAGAGTTTATTAAAACCTTAATACCATGAAAACATATCTACTTGCGCTCTTTTTGCTTATAGCCTGCCAAAGTTGGGCCCAAAGCACTACTACCACTACGAAATCAAAAATTGATCAGAATACACCGGTGAGGGATGAATCGGGAATATTATTGCCCTATGTTGTCTGGCAGAAGATGGTACAAAGTGGCGATTTTGGCCTGCAGCGCCCCGATCCGGCAGTTGCCGAATATCAGGTCTATAAACTTTCGACAGAAGAACGGCAAAAACTTGCAGACCGAAAAAAAGCCTATGCAGCATCGATGCCGAGACCAAGGGCCAGCGACTCTTTTGTGGAAGGCAGAAAGTTTGATGGAGAAAAGATAACCGACATGAACGGCAATAAATTTGATCTTCGCAATGCGGATGGGAAAATCTACGTCCTGAACTTTTGGTTTATCAATTGTCCACCCTGCAAAAAGGAAATTCCAGAGCTGAACGAAATGGTAGCCAAATATAAGGACAATAAAAACGTTGTGTTTTTGGCCATCGCACTCGATAATTATCGCGACCTTAAAGATTTTCTGGAGACTTTCCAGTTCAACTATCATATTGTTGATGATGGAAGATATTTTGCCGATAAATACAAAGTAAAAGGATTTCCAACCCATGTGGTGGTTGGACGTGATGGCCTCATCAAATTCAGTACCTTGGGCCTAGGTGCCAATACCGTTTATTGGGTAGATAAGACCATTACCGAGCAATTGGCTTCAGGAAGCTGATCGTTAATTTAATCCTGAAAATTTCCTGATCTTTTTGATAAAGTAAGTCCAGACCATGCTACCACGGTAAACACCAGTCATTTTTTTAAATGCAACCTGCTGGAGACCACGTTTTTTTGCTGTTCGAAAAAGCTGACCTATAAAATGTTGGTGACCTTTGCTGATGGCCATAAAGAATTTTGGCTTGCCCTGGAACAAAAAGTGGAACATAGCTGCCAAGTCGAGCCACATGCGCCAGAATATCCGCCAATAGGCTTCCATCTTGGGCAGGTTCTTCTGCATGATGATCAAATTATTTCTAAAATTAAGGTATGTTTTATAGGGATTAATAGCGTTCAATGTGCCGCCACCAACATGTAATACTTCGGCAGCAGTACAGCAAACGATGCGGTAGCCCAGGTTTTTTAAACGCCAGCACAGGTCAATTTCTTCCATGTGCGCAAAAAGATCCGCATCAAGTCCGCCAACTTCTTTCCATTTTGGGCTTTTGATAAAAAATGCCGCCCCACTTGCCCAGAAGATATCGCAGTCCTGGTCATATTGACCTGAATCTTTTTCTACGGTATCGAAAATCCTTCCGCGGCAAAAGGGATAACCATATAAATCGATGAAGCCACCAGCAGCACCAGCATACTCAAAGTACAGCGGGTAAGCTTGGGCCTTGATCTTTGGCTGGGCCGCAGCAATCATCGGATCGCTTTCCATCAGCTGTATGACAGGCATGATCCAATTTTCGGGTACTTCCACATCAGAATTTAGCAGCACAAAATAATCGGCTTCAATTTGCGACAATACCCGATTATAGCCGCCAGCAAATCCATAGTTCTCTTCGTTTACGATAAGTTTA
Source organism: Pedobacter sp. (assembly GCA_031119475.1). Classification (GTDB taxonomy): domain Bacteria; phylum Bacteroidota; class Bacteroidia; order Sphingobacteriales; family Sphingobacteriaceae; genus Pedobacter. The sequence goes on from JAVHXV010000001.1 coordinate 763,320, forward strand.
ACCTGGGGATAGTGTTCTTTCAGGAAAGAAATCGAACTGTCGGTAGAGGCATTATCGCCGACCACCAAACTTAGGTTAGGATAGGCAGACCGTACGATGCTTGGCATAAATTTCTCCAACATCGATCTTCCATTCCAATTGAGGATAACAACCGCAACACTTGGCACTACATCTAATTTAGGCATTTAATTTCCATCGTCTGTGACTCCACAGCCAGTAGGCGGGGTCTCGGTGAATACTTTTGGTTAAAAATTCAAAAAAGAGATCTGTAATTTCATGGTCTTTTGTATCCCGCGGTACACTGCATAGCGGGAGACAATGCACTTCATAATGGTTCTTTTTAACCACCACATCAAAATAAAAAACAGGCCTATTGGTCTGTAGCGCTATTTTCTCCAAGCCCAACAAAACTGCTGTGGGCTGGTTCATAAATTCCAAGGTATATTGGATCTCTTCCCGAACCGGGGTCTGATCACTGGCAAAGCAGAACATGGTAGGCTCATCTTTTGTCGCCACCAAGACTCTTAAGGTCTGCCGCATGGCTACCATCACATTGCCATATCTCATCCTGATCTTTTGGAACCAATTTTCGAAAGTCTCGTTTGCCAAAGGTTTATAGATTACATAACTCTTTGCGCTGCATTTCATACCTAAGGCCAACATGCATAATTCCCAGTTTCCGTAATGGCCAGTACATGCCAGCACGCTATTTCCTTGGGCAAAAATAGATTCCACCTGTTCAAGGCCATAAAATTTTACCCGTTTCTTGACTTCGGTCCTTGAAATGCTCACCATTTTAACAATTTCAAATATCAGCCTGGAAAGGTAACGGAAGAACGACTTTTCAATTGAAATGATCTCTGCCGAAGACTTATCTGGAAAAGAACGCGTCAGGTTTTCACGAACCACCTGCTTTCGGTAACCGATTACCCCATAGACGAATAGGTAGGCAATTTTGGCAAAAAAATAAAGGATAGGTAAAGGCAGCAATGACAGGAGATATAAAAAAAAAATACCAATGTGTAAAAAGCCTTTTTTAATCATTAATTTGGGCAGCTAGATTGCAAACATAACAATTACCGATGCAAGATTTAGCTATTTTTCCTCTTTTTTATCTCCCACCAGTTGTATATTTTTCGGCATTAAAAACACATGGATTTGAATTTTTATTGGAGAAAAACGAGCATTTCCCGAAGCAGACTTTTCGTAACCGGGCTAGTATAGCATCACCAAATGGCATCTTAGCGCTCACTATTCCTGTAGTAAAAGGCGCCAAAGTGCATACGCCCATCAAAGATGTTAAAATCAGCGATACAATAAAATGGCAGCGCCTGCACTGGCTCAGCCTAGAAACATGCTACCGCAGTTCTGCCTATTTCGAATATTATGAAGCAGATCTGGTACGATTCTATGAGAAAAAATACACATTTTTATTTGATTTCAACCTCGAGTTGCTGAACTGGCTATTTGATCGGTTAAAAATTGAAAACGAACCCAACTTTACAGATACTTATTCAGATTATCCTGAGGCACTTGATTATAGGAACAAATTCAGTAAAAAAGAAATCTATACTGAAAAAACCAAGCCTTATTTCCAGGTTTTTAGTGACCGGAATCCATTTCTTCCCAACCTAAGCATTGTAGATTTGTTATTTAACCAAGGTCCACAAAGTAAATCTTATTTCTAATGGGAAAAAATAGGAACAAAAAACACCACAAATATGCACTTCCCCTGCCCGGAACAAGTCCTGGTATCATTTACATCGATGAAAATGCATTGGTTCCCAAGATTACATTGCATAGTTACGATGCCACTACCTACCAGGTAGAAATACTTGGTTCGTTGATAGAATTGGCTGCTAAGAGCAGTGTTCCTGACAAAAGTTATTGGGTTGATATTAAAGGATTTAAATCTGTTGAGCTGTTCGAAACCTTGAGCGAACAATGGAAAATTAACAAATTGGTGCTGGAAGATGTGACACGTACCTATCAGCGCCCAAAGTATGAAGAGTATGGTGATTATGATTTTGCCATCAGCCGGATGCTCTATCTCGACGATGAACGTAACCTGGAAAACGAACAGCTATCCTTTATCCTAACTAAAAACATCTTGTTTACCTTCCAAGATACGTATGAGGACTGCCTGGATCCGATTCGGCAACGGCTGGAAATTGGAAAGGGCAATATCCGCATCGGCGGAAGCAGCTACCTGATGTATGCGCTAATGGACATGATCGTAGACGAGTATTTTGCGATCCTGAGCATCTGGAGTGAGGAATTAGATACGATAGAGGACCGGTTACTCGAAAAGCCAGACAAATCCATCATGTACGATACGCAGATGATCAAACGCCACCTCATTACGGTAAGACGGGTAACCTGGCCCGAGCGTGATAAAATGAACGATATGTTGCGGACCGACAGTCCATTTATTACCGATGCGACAAAAGGATATATCCGTGATGCCTATGATCATTGTATCCAGATCATTGATGTGGTCGAGTCACTGAAAGAGATTTCGGCCAGCAATATCGATATGTACCTTTCCATCATCAGCAACCGCATGAACGAGATCATGAAGGTACTTACAATCATTTCCTCCATTTTTATCCCACTCACTTTCATTGCCGGGATATATGGCATGAACTTTAGTAGGGAAGACCCGGTCACCGGAAAAATCATGCCCCAGAACATGCCCGAACTGTATCAAGAGCATGGCTATGAATATACATTGATGGTCATGGCCATCATCGCCGTGATCCAGATTGTCTATTTCTGGAGAAAAGGATGGTTTAAGTAGAAGATGATTGTAAGTTGGTGAGTTGTTGAGCATGTCTAGCGATTAAAACATTGCTACTAAAAGATTAATTGAATAATGCCCATTATTGGTCCTATTATAAATTGTATGCTCTTTTCTCTTTACGCTATGCTAAGTGCCATTCGCAACGCTCTTTATACTTTTTACTTAATACTTAATACTTTCTACCTATCTTAGCAACAATGCAATCGTTCGATTTAGATAAGACAGATGTTTCTAAATTAAAGCAGGCAATAAGTGGTGATAATGAGCAACTTAAGGCTACGCTAGGGGAGTATCATGCTTCAGAGATTGCCATTCTTTTCGAGAGCATCGGTAAGGATGACCGTCAAAGGATCATTAACCTATTGGATGTAGAGACTGCATCTGAGGTCATTTCAGAGATGCATGAAGAGGCGCATCCCGAGGAACTGCTGCTTCAACTTCATCCCGATAAGCGGACCGAAATTGTAGAAGAACTCGACTACGACGATGCGACCGACATCATTTCACAGCTTGAAGAGCACGAACAGAAGGAAATTCTTCAGGAACTAAGCGAAGACGATGCTTCTAGCATCCGAAATCTGTTAAGCTACGACGAAGAAACCGCTGGTGGACTCATGAATACAGAGGTGATCAGGATCAACCTGAACCTCACCAAAAAAGATGCAATCGACGAAATTATCCGCCAGAGCGAAGAAATAGAAGAATTTTATACCGTAAATGTCGTTGATGATGACCACATTTTTAAGGGCATTGTTTCCCTTAAAGATATCATTAAGGCAAAAGGCAATGCCAAGATTAGGGACATGGTCAATACCGATGTGGTTTATGTAAAGGCAGATACAGACCAGGAAGAGGTGGCTAAGCTCATTTCACAATACAACCTGACCAGTATACCTGTTGTAGATGATGAAATGAAACTATTGGGCCGTGTAACGTTTGACGACGTGATCGACGTGCTGGAAGATGAAAATACCGAAGATATCCTGAAAATCAGTGGTGTTTCTGAAGATGAGGAACTAAGTGGTAACTGGATCGAAGCGGTTAAATCCAGGCTGCCCTGGCTCATCATCAATTTGGGCACCGCATTTTTGGCTTCTGCCGTTGTTCGCCATTATGAGCACGCGCTCAGTCAATTGGCCATCCTTTCTGCCTATATGGTCATTATTGCCGGAATGGGCGGAAATGCAGCAACTCAGGCACTTGCCGTAACCGTTAGACGTATTTCGCTATATGACCTGACCGACAACCAATCTTATAGGACAGTGCTGAAAGAATTTACCGTTGGACTGATCAATGGGGCAATTACCGGATTGATTGTTTTCATATTTGCGTTTTTCTTTGATTCCAATCCCATGTTGGGGCTGGTTATTTTCTTTGCGATGACAGGCAATTTAGTGATTGCCGGAATTACGGGATCTGGCATTCCATTGATATTAAAAAGAATTGGGATCGATCCGGCTATTGCATCCTCAATAATCATCACTACTTTTACGGACGTTTTTGGCTTTTTGCTCTTATTGGGATTGGCCAGCAAATTATTACTCTAATAGATAACAACATATGCACCTACTACGACACGACTGGACAACTGAAGAAATTACTGAAATCTATAATAGACCATTTCTGGATCTGGTATATCAAGCGGCCACGGTACACCGGGAAAATAAGGATTATGCTGAAGTACAGATCAGCTCACTGATTTCGATCAAGACGGGAGGTTGTGCAGAAGACTGTGCCTATTGCCCACAGGCTGCCCGTTACCATACCGATCTGGAGGTACAGGCACTGATGAAAGTTGACCAAGTTGTTGATGCCGCCATGAAAGCAAAAGCAGGAGGGGCTTCACGATTGTGCATGGGTGCAGCTTGGCGCGAAGTACGTGATAATCGGGATTTTGACCGGGTAATCGATATGGTCAAAGCCGTAAATGAATTGGATATGGAGGTTTGCTGTACACTTGGCATGCTTTCTGAACATCAGGCCCAAAGGTTAGCAGATGCTGGATTGTATGCCTATAACCATAATTTAGATACATCAGAAGAAGATTATAAAAGGATCATTTCTACCAGAACATATGATGACCGATTAAATACCATCAAAAATGTACGCAAGGCCAAACTTACGGTTTGCAGCGGAGGAATAGTTGGTCTTGGAGAAACAGTTGCAGACCGCGTATCGATGTTGTGTACGTTGGCCAACATGCCCAAACATCCCGAGTCGGTTCCAATTAATGCGCTTGTTCCCGTAAAAGGTACGCCATTGGAAAATCAGCCGCGCATTCCGATATGGGATATGGTGCGGATGATCGCAACCGCCAGGATCGTGATGCCAGGCTCTGTTGTACGCCTTTCTGCCGGAAGAAATGAAATGAGCACCTTGGAGCAGGCCTTTTGCTTCATGGCCGGTGCCAATTCCATCTTTGCGGGAGACAAGTTATTGACCACTCCAAATCCTGCATTTGTTGATGACATGGCTATGTTTGAACTCTTAGGACTTAAAACACGTGAAGCTTTTAAAAACGGAAGGCCAGAAAATACCTTGAAAAAAGAAGAAGCTGTTTTATAACCGCTGTAAACAGCCATTTTTTTGTCTTCATGTCTTTGTGGTGATCGCATAGATGACTTTTAACCACCAAGGCACAAAGGTCACAAAATTTATTGTTCCTTGTGTTCTTCGTATCTATGTGGTAATGGTATATACTTTTAACCACCAATCCACAAAGGGCACAAGGTTTAGTATTCTTGGTGTCTTTGTGGTGGCAAGCTGGTTGCCATTTTAATACCTTCTCGCACAATTCATCCTTTCAGTTCTCGATGTGATAAAATATCCTTAAATTTGCAATCTTAAACCAAACAAATTGAGGATAAATAAGTTAAACGCGCTCATGTTAACTATCTTCCTAGTGGGGATAGGTACGGCCTATGGGCAGGGATGCCCTGTGAATGTCGGATTTGAAAATGGTTCTTTCGCCAATTGGACAACCAAAACCGGAACGACCTATACATCGGCAGGCAAAAACGTAATCGCATTGACCAACTCTGCCCCGGTAAACGGAAGGCATACCTTGAACAATTCCAAAACTGCGCTAGACTTTTATGGCAACTTCCCGGTATTAGCGCCAAATGGTAGTGGTTATTCTGTAAAATTAGGAAATGAGGGCACGGGTAGCCAAGCCGAGGGAATTTCCTATCTGATCAACGTACCAGCCAACAACCCATCATTTGTATTGACCTATCAATATGCCGTGGTCTTCGAAGATCCTAGTCACCCCGCAACAGATCAACCACGTTTTACCGCCAAAGTACTCGATATCAGCACAAACACCTACATCACCTGTGCGTCTTTTGATTATGTAGCTACGGCTTCACTTCCTGGCTTTACCAAATCTACCAAAAACAATCAGGTCATCTATAAGGCCTGGACACCAGTTACCATCAATCTTAGTGGGTACCAGGGAAAACAATTGTTACTGGAGTTTAATACGGCAGATTGTACACAAGGTGGGCACTTTGGTTATGCCTATGTAGATGTAGATGAAAACTGCAGCAACATTATCCAAGGAAACAATACCTGTTCCGGAAGTCCGGAAACCACCTTACGTGGACCTGGGGGCTATAGCAGTTATAAATGGTACAATAAAGATAAAAGTGTCTATTATGGTGACGGAGAATCGATTACCATCAAACCTGCACTGAAAGATGGCGATGAAATCGTTCTGGATCTTGTTCCCTTCGCCGGTTTCGGCTGTCCAAATTCGGTGACAACCAAGATTTCAGAATTCGCCATTTCCATAGATGTTGTGCCGATCGTGAATGCCTGTAAGGGCGATGTGCTCGATCTCAGCTCAAGCCAGTACATCTTGGACAAAAACAACCTGGTCACCTATACCTGCTATTCAGATGTTGACCTGAAAGTGCCTGTAGACATTACCAAAATATCCCAAACAGGAATATATTACATCAAGGCCACTTCTCCATTGGGCTGTACGGCCGTCAAACCAATCGATGTAACAATACATGAAATTGTTGTTGATGTGGCACCAATCATCAAGTCATGTGCTGATTCCCCGGTCGACCTGACTTCTTCTTTGGTCCAAAAAACTGTTCCGAGTGGTCTCGGCATTAAATATTTTAGCGATGCTGCTTTATCCATTCCAATTATCGACCCTAAAAACATCAACCAAAGTGGCGATTATTACATCGAATTCAAATCTGTCTATTGCTCGATCAGCAGAAAGGTGAATGTCGAAATTTTCCCGCTTCCGATATTAAAGTTGACCAGTCCGGCACCTGTTTGTGCACCAGCAACTGTAGACATTACGGCATCAGCCATTACCATCGGAAGTGATCCGGGATTAACATTTACCTATTTTACAGATGCCGCAATGACACAAGCCGTTAGCGATCCGACAAAAGTTTCGGTAACAGGCGATTACTACATCAGGGCACTGAACAGCAATGGCTGTACATTCGCTGCTAAAATCTTTGTCGAAATTTACCCTTTACCAGTTTTGGCCATCGTTAATCCTGCTGCTGTTTGCAAACCGGAAAGCATTGACCTTACCAATCCCGATTTATTTATTGGTACTACCGCTGGAGTTAAATATACGTTCGCTGACGATAAGGGCATGGAACTGAAAGACCCAAAGCATATTGATTACAGCGGAACATTTGTGGTAACGATAGAAAATGCAAACGGCTGTACGCTGAGCAAAGTGATTACCACTACGGTATATGATCAGCCTAAATTGACAATCAACCAGCCTAAAAAGGTCTACATCACTCAATTTGTTGATGTAACCAAATCTGAGGTCATCAGTGGAAGCACAGGATATGAAAAAGTAGCCTATTGGAATGATGCGCAGATGAGTTCCCCGATCTCAAATCCAGCGCGCATTACAAGAGCTGGAACATATTATATCTCCATCACAAATTCTTATGGCTGTATCAGTGTTGATGCAGTAGAAGTGATTACCGTTCCATGGCCAAAGATCATGGTGCCTACTGCATTCACACCATCAAGGCAGACCAATAATAAATTGTACCCATTTCTAGAAGGGATTGAGAAATTGAACACTTTTAAAATCTATAACAAATGGGGAAATCTGGTCTTCGAAACCAATAAATTAGACAGCCCGGGGTGGGATGGAACACTTCGCAATAACCTTCAGCCATTTGAAACCTATTCTTGGTTTGCAGAAGGCGTTGATTTCTTGGGCGTAATATTTACGGCAAAAGGCAAAACAGTTTTGATCCCGTAATGAAAAGAGCCTTATTTATCTTGCTGTTGTTCTGCCAATCTTTTGCTTTTGCACAAGACCCCAAGTTTTCGCAATATTTTGCGTCGCCGCTGACTTTAAATCCAGCATTGACCGGCTATTTTGACGGAAAATACCGCGTCGCCATTAATACCCGTCAACAATGGGCCAATGTTGGCGACCCCTATAATACTTATAGTGCCTCTGCCGAAGTCAAGCTGCGCGATGAATTTTATTATGAGGATATTTTTAGCTTTGGATTAAATGGCGTCTATGACGAGTCGTTCAATAAAGTGTTGAAATCGTATGCCTACAGTGTAAGTGCCTCCTATTATAAGTTCATGGACCCGGACCATCATTTTAAATTTGGTCTTGCGCCTCAGGTGGCCTATGTGGCCAATAAGTTGGACTATGATGCGCTGACGGTTGCTTCGCAGTTTCACAATGGCGCTTTCGATCTATCCATCCCAAATAACCTTGGATTGGACAATGACCGCTTGGCCTATTTTGATTTTAACGTAGGTGCCAATATGGCCTTTTCTTTCGACCGGTTTTCGGCGGCAGTAGGATATGGGGCCTTCCATCTGACCCGACCAAAAGCATCCCTATTTAACGATGTGAACCTGAAATTACCAATCAAACATGCCGTCAACCTCAGCTTTAGCTATTACACACAAGACTTGATGGACTTTAATTTTAGCTCGCACTACATGGCAGAAGGAAATAGCTCCGATATTATGGTTGGAGGATTAATGGGATTTAGGCCAACCATTGATTCAAAGTTTAAGCTGAATACCGGAGTTTGGTATAAAACAAATGAATACGCTTTCTTTCCATATGTAGGCTTTGAAGTGGCAAACGTATCGTTGGGATTAAATTATTCTGTTTTTACCAGAAGCATTGCTGGTTTTAAGCCAAGGACATTTGAAATTTCCATGATCATTACCGATAAGAATTTTACTAAATTTAAGAACACTTGTAAATTTTAACATGCAGCGATCTACTTACTTCATTATAATTCTGTTACTCATTAGTTCAGCAAGTTTCTGTCAGAACGTGCGCAAGACCATCGATTATCAATATCAACGTACCGAGACAACTTATCATGCTTATGCTGCGTTCCAGAACAGTTTGTTGGATAAAAATAGTGTGGAATTGGACCTGGTTTCTACCTTCAAGCTGAGCGATCTGCAGGGTATCAAGCTCAGATCAGGTGACGATGTTTTTCAGCTTGCATTTAAAAAGATCACAGCACCTACAGCTAAAAATGATGAAAAACGTGCAAAGCTCTACCTTTCGGTAGATCTAAAGGAAATATGGCAATCGAAGTTAAGCTGTGATGCGGTGATTACGTTCACTTTGCTCAATAAGCAGACCATTTCACTTCCTTTTAATTACTGTTTGATCAAGACTGCCCTAACAGGAAATTAAATTTTGAGCTTTTCGGCCAATTTAAAGATATCGTAGGCTACTTTTTGGATCAAATCGAATTGTTCTGCAACGATCAGGTCGTCACTGCCAAGATGGTTTTCTCCCAGTTGTTTTCTTCTAATGAGGGGTACATTGCTGATTTCTTCGCGATGAACATTTATCCGATCGGCTGCCTCGTTCAACAGATATACCGTATTTTCTGAAACAGGTTTCAGTTCTTCAAAATTCAGATAGTCAAAATCATGTTCTTTTTTATAAAGTGATAAAGTGGCAATGTAAGAAGATAGCAAGTGGTTAAGCACTGTAAACTGATGAAGTTCCTGCATGTGCAGTTGTTTGCTTTTCGGCTCAGAAAACATGCGTTGAAAAAGAGACGCCAGATTTGAGGTGCTCACGAAAACTTCTTTTCTGGCAACCTTATAATTTGTTAAATTCTGCGGACTTTGAAGATAGAGCAAGGTAACCTGTTTAAAATAATTCCGATTGGCCTTAATGATGTCGATCATCGCCTCCTTTAGCTTTTCATGTTCCCAATTAGGAAACAACGAATAGCTGGCCATTAAAGCAATCCCAGACCCGATCAAAGTATCGTAGATGCGCTCTTTGGCAATAGCCATGCTTCCCATGCCCAAAAAATCGAATAATACCAGGATGTAAGGGGTCATGAACAATACACTCACCACATAATTCTTTCTCTGGAAACTATAGCTTCCGATCATACAGATGAGCAGTATGGCAAACAAGGAATGCTTATCGTGCACATAATATAAAATGCCCATCCCTATGAATGCGCCCACGATTGTTCCGATCAACCTTTGGTAATTTCTTTCTTTGGTGAGGCTAAATCCTGGTTTTGAAATGACCAGGATTGTTAGTAAGATCCAATAGCTGTGGGCAAAATCCAAGCTTTTCGCTACCACAAAACCAATCAGCATCACTATGGCCACACGCAGCGAATGGCGGAACGTAGATGAACTAAAGGTAAGGTTGTCCGTCAGCAGTTTGACGTCCATGTTCTGTCTGGTCACAAATTTTTCAACGTCAATGTCACGTCCTTTTAGGTTCTTCTTTTCGTTCTTGTTAAAATAGCCATTGATGGTTTTTACCCTGCCAACAATATTTTCAATATTGACCTCAATATTCTTCAGGGCAATAAGCCCCAAAGTATTGTATTTTGCCTCGTTGTTCAGCTCCATCTGAGTAATTTCCCGTTTGAGCTTGTCGACGTCCGCAATCAGCGACTGCGAAAGGGCAGGAGTGCCACCACTCTTTAAGGCAAATGCTATTTCGTCTAGTGAAAGTGCAATCTTATTGATCACATCTTCATATTTTGGGAGAATTCCAGCAGAATCAAACTGCTCATGGAGCTGCTTATAATTGTAATACGTAGACATCACCTGTTCAAATAAATCTACCATATCTACAAAAACCAAGAGCAGAAATCTGCCTTCTGGGGTCGATTCCCTTACAATTTCCCTTGTTTTAAAAAGCACATCGCGCACTTCTTCCTGCTTTTCGTGTACATGGACCTGCAGTTGTAGAAGTTCCGCATAATTCTTTTCATAATCGGTGTGCTCATGATAGAATTTTGCTTTGGACCTCAAAAAATTACTGACTTCAAGAATAGAGTCGCTCAAGATCTGCTGAACGAGACGATAGGGGCGCAGGCGATAGACAAAATAACTGAGCAAGGTATACCAAATACTTCCGCCCAAGATCAACAGTGCATAAAAAATAACCTCGCGCCATGGCCTTATATCATCGATACTGAGTACCATGATCAGCAAGACCGATGTTCCCACAGCAGCAGCACGGTTTCCATATAGGAAAAACATAGAAAATATAAAGCTGCTGACCACGAGCAATGTGCCTGTAAAAAGAACGCTTTTGTTGGTAAGTCCTACAATAATTGAAATGATGAAAATCAATGCGGTGGTAATCAGCATCGCATTTCTGCGATGGACGATTGGGCCGGGAGAATCAACTACACTGATGCACAACGCCCCAAGTGATAAAGTCATTCCATATTGAAGCATGCCAAATTGTGCAAGCAGGAGGGATGGACAGAGCACCCCAATCGTAATCCGAAGCCCATCAGCAAAATAGGTGCTGAGCAAAAAATCTTGGATACTACGGATCGGACGATGTTGCATGGCACAAATTTACATTATTGGCATGGCTTTAGAAATAAGCAGGCCATCTGTTTTGGATAAAATAGGAAGAATTTTAACAGCTGATTTTCGGGGAAATTTCAATAATTGTGTATAAGCAGGATTGCCACAACTGTTAATAACCCAATCGTCCTTTTTTAAAATTGAAGACTGTGGCCTAGATATTGCGATTTAAAGTTCGATTCCCTTGTTGATAACCTACTAGGCAAAGGTGCAAAACTTGTTAGCAAGAAAAGTTAAATTTTCTTGACAAGTGTATTTCCAGCAATTAACTTAGACTATATCAAAACGAAGTACTTTGACAGTCTGATCAAGATCACCCAAAACGAAAATAGCGTGTCACAACAAAATTTTTAGGAGGATCAAGGTAAAAATCAAATTCGGCCAGCGTCTTTAGATGCGAAGTCGGTTTACATTAAGAAGTTGTGAAATAGCTTGATGTCGAGATGCAGCCATGGCAAGATTGATCCGAAAGGATAGCTGGCCAAAGCTTAGGGATTGAAAAATCCACAATCAGTTTGATGGAAAGGAAATTAGGCTTTGTTGCAAAACAGGTCCAGCTTAAATATGAAGCCGCAGGGCATCATCATTTAGGTATCAGTTCAGCATTACAGTCCGAAAGGGCAGTAGCAGAATTGCTCCAATTGCAAAATTGGATATATTTCAAGGAAATCAAATCTCGATCTGCATTGCAAGATGCAATCGTCACACAAGTGCTTACAATGGCTAGGATGTAAAAAATCAAGTAGTGTTTGGATGCAAGTTCAAATTTTCAGCGGTTTATAGGATAGACACCATCAGACATACTGTAGCTTGCGGCATTTTACGGAGTAAAGCAAGCACATGAATTGATAAAACTGCCAATCTTCGGATGGGCGTTTTTGAAGGTCAGTACATCATCGAATTGAGGCCTGTTTTTAGCTATGGTTAAGAACAAGGTTGAAACGGAGAACCAAATCGCAAGAGGAGGGTCTCCGTTTTTATTTTGCCCCTACTGGTGTTGATAGTTAAATGCTTTAAAGCTATAATCTTTAATCGCAAAATGCTATTTTAGTGCATGATGGCACAGGCACCAAAAAAAATATTTGTCCTAGATACTTCGGTCATCCTATATGACCATGACGCCGTAAATAACTTTCAGGAACACGATGTGGCTGTACCCATTTTTGTGCTGGAAGAGCTGGATAACTTCAAAAGCGGAAATGAAACCCGTAATTTTGAAGCCAGAAACTTCATCAGGATCATCGACCAAGCTTCAAGAAATAACCTGATCAACAAATGGTTTTCCCTTAAAAAAAATAGCCTCGGCAAATTTAAGGTTGTTTTGGATGAACAGCCCAAAAAATTCAATGCCGAAAAGCTGTTTGGTGAGGATAAATTTGACCACAGAATTTTGAATACCGCCCTGGTCCTTAAAGAGGAAAACCCAAAAAGAAAGGTCATCCTTGTCTCTAAAGACATCTGCCTCCGGCTTAAAGCCAAGGCACTCGATCTGTATGCAGAAGATTATGAAACTGGTAAGATCAAGAATGCAGACGAACTTTATATCGGAAAAACAGAACTGGTCAACTTTAACACTGAGTTAATGGATCGGATCAAAACCGAAAAAAAGGTCCATGCTTCAGACTTTGACTTGCCCTATACGGAATCAAATCATTTTTATGTTTTCAGGCATAAAAAGAAAACGGTAAATGCTTTCTATGCAGTCGCAGACCAAACGCTTAATCTGATCGGGCATCGTCCTGTTTTTAATATCAATCCAAGAAATGACGAACAGGCCTTTGCACTTGCCGCCCTGCTCGATCCTGAAATAAAGTTGGTTACCATCCAAGGAAATGCGGGAACCGGAAAGACCCTGCTCGCTTTGGCAAGTGCACTGGAACAGCGGAGGGATTTCAGACAAATCTATATCACGAGGCCTATTGTTCCGCTCAGCAACAAGGATATCGGCTTTTTGCCCGGCGATGTAAAAGAGAAAATAGATCCGTATATGTCGCCAATTTGGGACAACCTTAAATTTATCCGTGAACAGTTTGCTGGGGATGATAAAATGACTGCCAAGATCGATGAACTGATCAAAACAGAAAAGATTGAAATCGCACCTTTGGCCTTTATCCGTGGAAGGACAATTACAAGGATCTTTTTTATTGTTGATGAAGCCCAAAACCTAACTCCACATGAAATCAAAACCATCATTTCACGGGCGGGAGAACATACCAAAATCGTCTTTACCGGAGATATTTATCAGATAGATACTCCTTATCTGGACTCTGAGAGCAACGGACTTTCCTATCTGATAGAGAATGCCAAGAAACATCCACTATATGCGCATATTACCCTACAAAAAGGAGAAAGAAGCGAATTGGCCAATCTGGCTATCGAACTGCTTTAATGATGTTTCCTCAACGTTGCAATTGCGATAAAAAGACCAATAAGTGTTAATCCTGCGCTTAAGATGAATGGTGCGCCTGGGAAATAGGTGGGTGTACCATCTGCAATAAAATAAGCGAAAATATGGCTCACTAAAAAGGGGCCGATAATGGCGGCAATACTTTGCATCGCCGTAATAATCCCCTGAATTTCACCCTGGGCATTACTAGGTACCTGATCAGAAATAATAGTCTGCATGGCTGGCCCACCAATTCCGGCCAAACAATAAGGTACGATGAAAATCATCATCATCATCCCATTAGGCGCAAAGGCAAAACAGATAAACCCGATAATGTACAAGGCTAAACTGTATAAGATTGCCTTTTTATTACCAATTTTAGGCACGATGACCCTGATCAGTCCGCCCTGTACTACAGCAATCGCAACACCGACAACGCTCAAGGAAATACCGATCATTTTTGCATCCCAATTGAACTTTTCAATCACATAAAATCCCCAATTGGATTGCACGGAGTGACTTGAGATGTAGAGTAGGAGTAATGAAATGACGAGACCGATGATAGTAGGATATTTGGAGATATTGATAAGTGAACCGATTGGATTTGAACGCTTGAAAGAAAACGCCCTCCTGTTCTCTGCGGCAAGAGATTCGGGCAAGATGAAATAACCGAAGATACAATTGACAAGGGCAAGGACTGCAGAGACCATAAAAGGTGCCCGTAAGCCCCAAACGCTACACAATCCGCCAATTACAGGCCCAATAATGAAACCAACGCCAAAAGCAACACCAACGAGGCCAAAATTTTGAGCCTTCTTTTCGGGCGTTGATACATCTGCGATGTAGGCCATTGCAGTGGTAAAACTTGCACCAGTAATGCCGGCAATGATCCTACCTACAAACAACCAGCCGATGGACGGTGCAAAAGAAAGAAAAACATAATCGATACCAAGGCCAAACAAAGAAGCCAGTAAGATTGGACGGCGGCCAAACCTGTCGCTAAGTCCACCAATAATGGGTGAAAAGATAAATTGTGCCAAAGAATAGGCTAGCAGGAGTAATCCGCCGTATTCTGCAGCTACGCTTAGGCCCTTACCGGTCAACTCTTTGATCAGATCTGGCATAACAGGAATGATGATACCGAAGCCTGTGAAATCAATAAGCAAGGTGATGATAATGAAAGTGAGGGCGGAAGGTTTTTTAGCTGACATGGCGTAAAAATATCAAATCTTTTAAATTAACAAGTCTAAAATAATTCTTGCTGTGAGACGAATTGGTGATATCCTTCGGCCAACTTGCCGATCCGATATTGGTTAACAATTTCATGCGCAATCCTAGTGGGTTCTGGAATTCGGTATTTGCCAGCGCACTTTTTTAAAATGGCAAGACTGTTTTCTAAGCTCATACCATAACCAGGAGAGACATAAATGGGTTTGGTCGCATTTTTTGTCCGCAAGGCATACCCGATATGTGCATTGGTATGTTTTTCATAAACTGGGCTTGCTGCATATTTCAATGCGTTGGGCTGTTCATAGTATCCATATAGGGATGTTTTGGCGCAGCCGACCGTAGGTTGGCCAGTAAGGATGCCGAAATGTGAGGCGATGCCCATTCTTCGGGGATGCAGGATGCCTTGTCCATCTAATATGGTTACATCAGGCCGATAGGGCAGTAATGACCACGCTTTTAAGAGGGTAGGGACTTCCCTAAATCCCAAATAACCAGGAAAATATGGAAAATCTGACTCTCCTTTGGCCAAAGCATATGCTTTCAGTTTGAGGCTGGGGTAATCTAATATGATGATCGTAGCGTACAGCTCATGGCTATTTTTATTGAAGGAGATATCTGCACCTGCAATTGTCGAAATGCTACTTTCGTCCATTGAGTCAAATTTTAACTGTTCGCGAAATTGTTCTTGGATTCGCTTGGCCACGGGCAAGGTAATCCCTGTATAATCAACTACCATCAAAAAAGTGTCAATTGTGCTTGTGGAGGTTTAACTTTTCCAAAAACCGTACGGCCGCCATATTTCCACGATTCATTTCTTTCCTTTTCAATCAATTCTTCGAAGTTTCCGCTTGGCGTAAAACCATCTTCAAGGCTGGAAGCAAGCTGGGACAATGAGCCAATGGCCTTACTTTTATCGCTATTTCCTATTTTTGAACGTGTTACGGCATCCTGTAGCACCTTAATGGTCTCATCGTAAACCTTTAAGGGGACAGGGAAGGGGTGACCATCCTTTCCGCCATGTGCAAATGAAAATCTTGCTGGATCCTTAAACCGTGAAGGGCTACCATAAATCACTTCGCTCACCAATGCCAGGCTCTGTAGGGTACGTGGCCCCAAACCTTGCAAAAGGAGCAGTTCTTCAAATTGATTGACCTGTTGTTCTTGGGCAAGCCAAAGTATGGCGCCCAATCTTTTCATATCTACATTTTCTGCTCGTAAATCGTGATGCAAAGGCATCTTCAGCTTCTTGATTTCACCCAGCATCCGCTCTGGCGATTCAGCAGTCATGCTTAATATTGATTTTTTTAATGGCATCGCTTCCTTTGCGGTGAAATTTAAGATATTCCCCTGGTTTTCACCATAAATAAACGTGTGGGGCTCTTCGGTGAACGACCTTAATGCTGTAGAATGCCAATGATAACGACGGGCTGTCGCGCTTTGGTTACTCATCCCTTGTTGTACGACCGTCCAGTTGCCTTCGTTGCTTACAATAAAATTGTGCAAGTATAACTGAAACCCATCTTGAATGGCCGTATTATCCACTTTTGCACTCAACTTACTGTTCTTTACCAATTGTACGGCATCAAGGCCATTGTTCAGCGCATATTTTTCAAGTTCTTGTGGGGCCAACCTGGATTGTTTGCCTTTGCCACCACAAATGAAGATGCCAAGTTCTTTAGCATGAGGATTGACGGCTCTTTTAAGCGCACCCATCACGGCAGTGGTAATGCCCGACGAATGCCAGTCCATTCCCATTACAGCGCCCATGCTCTGAAACCAAAAAGGGTCGCTCATTCTTGCTAAAAAATCATTTTTTCCCTTTTGGCCAATAATTTCTTGGGTAATGGCCAAGCCCAGTTTTCCCATTCGTTCCGCTAGCCACAATGGAACTTGCCCATAATGAAGCGGCATATCGGCAAAACCAGATCTCTTTATCATACTAACAAATTTAGCAAAATAAATGTAAATCTGCAAGTCTGCAGTTATTCGCCTTTGGCCGAGACAAAACTGACCTTGTAACTGGTCTTGCGGTAACGCTTGAGGTTTTGATTGACAATAATAGAGTCGCCAGGCTTAAGTGATTTTGTAATAGAAATTGTTTCCTTATCCAAATTTTCGCCTTTTTGGCCAACATAGACCACATCAAAGCGTAGGTTGCTGTAAGAGGTTAGTGTGGCGCGGTTCTTGACCATAAAACGAATAAAATAGCCATCGATAATCGCTTTCGTATCTTTTTCGATCTCGACAACCGTCGGACGTATTACTGGTCGTCCAATAGCCAGATAAGCTTTGACTCCAACATTTTTGATTTCATCAGCCTTGATTTCTTCCTGGGTTGGCTGCGCATTTTTTTGCGCATGATTCGAACATGATGTATAGAAGAGGGATAACATTACAACTGTCCATAAATTAAATAGCGATTTCATATAGCAATATAAAAAAATCTAATGCATTAAATTTGTCCGATAATTAATATTATGTTAAGTAAAATATTTTATGATTAAAATTCATATCGCTTATGTTCCCTACCCACATAATAGTAATCGAGATTATTCTTAGAGTCAGATTTAATGGGTTTTGTTTTTTCGAAATGGGAAACGATATTGGTCTTGCGCTCTAGGCCTACAACAAAAAGTTCATTGCCATCACAGTAGATATTGATCATGTCCTTTGTCGTCTGATCGATCAGCAAGGCAACTTTATTGCTTGCAAAGCTGGTAATTCCACTGAGCGATACAGTTTTATACGATGGTTTACCCATACAGGCCTCCATATAGATATGGTACATCGACAGGTTATCCTTATAAATATAGATTTGAATGTATGCCCCGTTTTTTTCTGACATTGCATAATGCCCCTGTTGCTGTCCATGTACTCCTAAATGGAAAATAAATAGCACAAAGGCAAGTAATCTTTTCACTTATAACAAATCAAAACTCATTGAGCTTTCTTTTCAATTCCTGCACCTTGTCCAACCTGTTCTTTCGGGTATAGATTTCGATCAGCAATTGGATCGTACTGCGGTCGTTCAGGTTGATTTCGTGTGCCTTTAGCAGCGTAAGTTCGGCCCGATTGATGAGTGCAGAAAATTTCACCTTGTTTTTCGATTTTAGCGCGTCATTGGCTGTATTCACATAAACAATTCCCAGTTGGTACAGCGCATCGAAATAATTCTGATCAAGATCTAGGGCTTTTTTATAACTCAATTCTGCCGTAGATTGATTATTTTCTTGATACTGTTGCAGGTATCCATATAGGAAAAACAACAGTTTATTTCTTTTCTCTGTGGTTAAAGACCCTCCGATGATCTTTAGCGCCTGATCGTATTTTTCATTGTCCAACAACAGATTGATGTAATCATTTGTAAGCAAAGGATGAAATGCGTTCACTTTCAGGCCATTTTCTAAAGTCTTCAAGGCCAGTTCACTTTCAAATTTGGAAGCATAGATTATAGCAGCATTCTGGTACACATATGGATTTTTGACGCCATTTTCCATTGCCCGCTTCAGGTAAGCAAGTGCATCATCATATCTTTGGATGCTTTGCGCAGATAAGGCCACATTAATTGCGATTGTAGTGTCTTTCGGAAGATCATCACTCACCTGTTTCAATAAGGTAAAGGCCGTTAGAAAATCATTTTGTTGGTAGGCCAAACTACCATCTGCCTGTTTTTTGATGGTGATATTATGTGCAGCAGCCTTGATAAGCGTCGTATTTGCCTGATATTTATCCAAAGAGATTGCCTTGCCCAATGCCTCAACAGCAAGGTTGTAATATTTATCGGTGTTATCCTGATTGTTATCAATTACCGCTACATAGGAACTGAGGTAAGCTTTTATGGCCCAAGTTTCCGGCCAATTTTTGGTTTTTTTATCATTTTGGGCAGCCTCAATTGCCTTTATACCCTCACCAACAATTACCAGTTGCTTTTTCACATCTTCCTTATTGGCGATGCTCAACTGAAGTTTGCCCACATTGTTTTGGGCCAATTGCACTTGCGATTGCTGTGCAAAGGCATTTAGGCTGATGGAAAGGAATAAAATCGGCAGGTATCTGGACATCATAGCTATAGCATCATTCAGGTGCAAAAATAAAAAAAGAGGGACAATTACCATCCCTCCTTTCCATCAGTTTTCCAACTATTAGTTTCCTTGGGTAGCTTTCAATCTGTTTTTATATTCTTCATAATTCTTGGTATCACCTTTAAATGCATAAATCTGCGATAAGGTTTCCAAAGCTGAAACAAATTTAGGATCGATTTCCAATGCTTTTTTATAATAAGGGATAGATTGGTCGATCAGCGCAGTCATTTTTGCTGTCAGGTCATCAAATTCCTTTTTCTTTTTTGAATCGAGCTTTGCCCTTACTTCCTGAAGTGCGAAAGCCTGTTTGTAGTACGTATCACCATAAAGATATTGGTACACCGCCTTATTTGGATCTTTTGCTATCAGTTTTTTCAGTAGCTCCTGAGATTTGACAATATCGCCCTTGGTAATATAGATGTCTGTTTCGATGCCTACAAATGTCGGATCATCCGGAAATTTCTCCAATGCCGCTTTTGTTAGTTCTAATGTCAAGGTGGTATCTTTCAAATTGGTCAATGCCATATTGATGCTTTCCTGGTAGAAACCTTTAGCTTCGGGAACGTTAAAACTGATCACTTTCCTAAAGTTTTTGATGGCATCCTGATAATTGCCCAACAATTTATCGGTAACGCCAACATTAATGTACATCGCGGTATCGGTAGGATTTTGAACAACAATCTCGTTGAATAATCTATTGGCTGTAGCGTAATCCTTTTTATTATACGCCCTTACCGCCCTCCCATTGATGGCATTACGGATATTGATCTTTGCAGTCGCAAAATTTTCCTTTTCTGTACCTTTCGTATCAAGGGCCGTACCTTTTTGAATGGCTTCTTCGGCGATTTTTTGGTTTGCCACAGCATTTTCTGTATTTACCGTATCAGTAATGGCGATTGCAGAAGCAAATAAGGCCCTGTATGACCAAGCTTCAGGCATAGTTTTAGACTTTTCGTTGGCAATGGCCAGATCGGTATGTTTTAATCCATTTGTTAGGGACAGGAGTGTTTTGTCCAAGGTTTTGGCTCCTGTGATACCGGCTGAAAATAAATCCCAAGACTTTTTGGCTTCCGTAACTTCACTTTTTTGGGCATTTGCTAAAACCGCAGTCCCTACGAACACTATACTCAAAAGTAATTTTTTCATGTTGTCTAATTACATTGCGGGTGCTTGCACCCTATTTTTTTTGATTATTAATTGTTTGTTTTAACTCCCGACAAGGTAGCTAATTTATTTTTTACATCGTTAAAATTCTCGTTATCTCCTTTAAAAGCATAGATCTGTTTGAGTGTTTCCAATGATGGCACATATTTGGGATCTATTTTTACCGCTTCCTTATAATAAGGTAGGGATTGATCGATCAATGCAGTGATCTTAGCTGTTGTGGCATCGATTTCCTTGGCGTTTTTTGGATCAATCTTTCTTTTTGCTTCCTGGAGACTAAGGGCACGGCGATAATAGGTGTCACCATACAAATGGTGATAGATGGCTTTGTTTGGATTGATTTCAATGAGCCGCTTTAGCGAAGCCTGCGATTTCTCGACATCTCCCCTCTGGTTATACACATCGGTGTTGATGCCCAGAAAGTATTCATCTGTCGGGTACTTGGCCAAAGCTTCATCAATGACAGAAAGCGCAGCAGTGGTATCTTTAAGATTGACCAGGTCCATGGTAATGATTTCTGAGAAATAGCCTTTCTGTTCTGGTACATTGAAACTGATCACCTTTCTGAAGTTTTTAATGGCTTCGGGATAATTTCCCAAAGTTTTTGCTGTGATCCCGGCATTCATATACATCAGGGTATCCTGGGGATTGATGGCCAATAGTTCATTAAAACTAGTCAAAGCTGCTTGATAATCCTTAGCTGTGTAAGCTCTCAATCCCTTGTTCCTGATTGCGTTGAGAACATTTTCTTCAGCACTTTCAATATTTGCTTTTTCTTCACCCTTTACATCGAGTGATTTTGCCTTTGCAATCGCGGTTTCAGCATCTTTAAGCTTACGATCTGCATTTTGCACATCAACCGTATCCATAAAAGCAATGGCCGATGTAAATAATGCACGGTAAGACCAGGTTTCAGGAAGATCTTTAGTTTTTTCATTGGCCACAGCTTTGTCTACATGCGCCAAGCCTTCATTCAGAGAAGACAATTGGTCGCTCAGAGATTTGATTTTCCTTTTTTCTGCCGTGGGTGTAACGCCCACTTCTACATTTCCATATTTGGAAACGCCTCGAGTTGGCATCCTGGAAGAGGCACTTTGGGAGTTGATGGCAGCGGCAGCGAGTTTCGGATCTGTAACCACTTTATTGGCATTGCCCCCGGCATTTCCCAATGAAACCGAAAGCTGGAAAAGTCCCCAGATTTTTTTTGCTTCAGCGATCTCGCTTTTTTGGGCATGGACAGTTATGGCCGATGCAAAAAGGACTGCACTTAAAACTAATTTTCTCATACTTTATATTTTATCTATAACGTAAAACATTATTCTTCAATATCCGTATTTTCATCCTGTTCTTGCCCATCTGAAGTTTCTGGAGAAGAAGTTCCATCTTCAACGATTACGGCATCTTCGATCTCCTCTTCGTCTTCATGCTGTATTTTAGCTACTGATGCAATCTCATCATTGCCCTTAAACGTAATTAAACGTACGCCTTGTGTTGCACGTCCCATTACCCTCAGATCACTCACTACAATCCTGATCACGATACCAGATTTGTTGATGATCATCAGGTCATCAGCATCCGTTACATCCTTGATGGCTACCAATTCACCAGTCTTATCGGTAACGTTGATGGTTTTCACTCCTTTTCCACCCCTATTGGTAACGCGATAATCATCGATATCAGTACGTTTACCATAACCTTTTTCTGAAACCACCAATACGGTAGCATCTGCACTATTGATGGCGATCATGCCCACTACTTCATCCTTATCATGCGCCAAGGTAACTCCTCTCACTCCTGTTGCCGTTCTTCCCATCGGCCTTACCGTACTTTCGTTGAAACGGATGGCACGACCGGAACGCAGGGCCATGATGATCTCACTCGTACCCGTCGTTAAGCTAGCCTCCAACAATTGGTCGCCCTCGTTAATATTAATGGCATTGATACCATTCACACGTGGACGCGAATAAGCTTCCAACGAAGTCTTCTTGATGGTACCTTTTTTGGTACACATGATGATAAAGTTATTTTCCAGATATTCCTGGTCTTTCAGGTTTTTAACCTTAATGAAAGCTTTTACCTTCTCTTCTTTAGGAATGTTGATGATGTTCTGCAGCGCCCTGCCTTTGCTCACCCTTCCGCCTTCAGGAATTTCGTATACCCTTAACCAGAAACATCTTCCAGCTTCTGTAAAGAATAGCATATAGTTGTGGTTGGTCGCAATCAACAGGTGTTCAATGAAGTCGTCATTTCTCGAATCACTTCCTTTAGAGCCCTTTCCACCCCTTCCCTGTGCACGATATTCTGAGGCTGGTGTACGTTTGATATATCCTTCGTGGGATATGGTAATCACTACTTCTTCATCTTCGATAAAATCTTCCATGCTCATGTCTTCAGCAGAGTGGACAATGGTTGTCCTGCGCTCATCGCCATATTTCTCAAGCATTTCGGTCAATTCTTCTTTGATGATCTTCATCCTAAGCTCCTCATCTGCCAAAATAGATTTCAGGTATTCAATGGTCTTCATCAATTCGGCATATTCATCTTTGATCTTATCTCTTTCCAGTCCGGTCAGCCTACGCAAGGTCATATCCAAAATGGCCCTGGCCTGGATATCGCTCAACCCAAATTTCTCCATCAAGCCCAATCTTGCTTCTTCTGGAGTTCCAGAAGCGCGGATCAGTTTGATCACCTCTTCGATATGGTCTAGGGCAATGAGCAATCCTTCTAAGATATGGGCACGTTTTTCAGCTTCGGCCAGTTCAAATTTAGTCCTGCGGACAACCACATCGTGCCTATGATCCACAAAATGACGGATCAGGTCTTTAAGGTTCAACAATTGTGGACGGCCATGGACCAGTGCAATATTATTTACGCTGAAGGAAGTTTGCAGCGCGGTCTGCTTGAACAAGTTGTTCAATACGATGCTGGCATTGGCGTCACGTTTGATCTCGTAAACGATACGGATCCCATCCTTATTCGATTCGTCCTTGATATTGGAAATGCCTTCGATTTTCTTTTCACCAACCAATTCTGCAGTCCGCTCGATCATCTGCGCCTTATTAACCTGATAAGGAATTTCGGTTACGATGATGCTTTCACGGTCCTTGTTCGTTTCGATTTCGGCTTTTGCACGCATCACGATACGTCCCCTACCTGTCTCAAAGGCTTCCTGCACACCGCTATAGCCATAAATAATGGCTCCTGTCGGGAAATCGGGGCCTTTGATGTATTTCATCAGTTCGGCAACCGTAATCTCATTGTTTTCGATATAGGCGATGGTGGCGTTAATGGCTTCAGTAATGTTATGCGGCGCCATGTTAGTCGCCATACCCACTGCAATACCAGATGAACCATTGATCAACAGGTTGGGCACCTTGGCGGGAAGGACGGTTGGCTCCTGTAAAGAGTCGTCAAAATTTAACTGAAAATCTACCGTGTCCTTGTTGATATCTGCCAACATATCCTCGGCAATCTTATGGAACCTGGCTTCGGTATAACGCATCGCAGCAGGCGAATCACCATCAATCGACCCGTAATTTCCCTGTCCTTCCACCATCAGGTAGCGAAGGCTCCAGTCCTGGGCCATACGTACCATGGTCATATACACTGATGAGTCTCCATGGGGGTGGTACTTACCCAATACCTCACCCACGATACGTGCTGATTTCTTATAAGGTTTACCGGCGCCCAAACCTAAGTCCAGCATGCCGTATAAAACCCTTCTGTGAACAGGCTTTAGGCCATCGCGTACATCGGGCAGCGCCCTGCTCACGATAACCGACATCGAATAATCGATGTAGGCAGACTTCATCTGCTCATCTATGTTTATTGAAATGATCTTGTCGTTCTCTTGATTTTCTAAATCTTCTGCCATAAATATTTTTGTTCTGCGTTTAGGGGTTAAGATTGACGTTCAAATGCTACATGCATTACGCCAAACGCATTATAATTAGGTTTTATTGTAACCTTGCGAATTTAATAAAATGTAGTCCAATTCACATCCTTATGTGGAAAAGTTTTGGCCGTGGGGATAAAGTTGGTTGGGGCAGGAAAAGAAAAGATGGAAGATGGAAGATGGAAGATGGAAGATGAAAGATGAAAGACAAAAGATGAAAGACAAAACAAAAGATCAAAGATTAAAGACAAAAGATCAAAGATATGAGACACTAGATAGATTGCCTTAGACCATAAATTAACATATTGGCAATTCGCCAGTGGATTGTAGCAATGTCCGCAATGCCCTAATGACCAATGCCCTAATGATCCAATGACCTAATGATCCAATGACCTAATGACCAATGTCTAACTAACCAACCAACACTGGATTATCTATAATCGGTAATTTGGCAAACTTGACGACTTCGATACTTGGAACACCAAAGTCCATGACTACTTTTCCATAAATGAGGTAACAGCCTTTTCCGCGGAAAGGATAAATGGGCGCATGGTCTGGAAAGTGTACGGTGTCGAAAAAATCACCATCATAGTCAATAAATGTACCGAACCACATTTTGGTCTGTTTGATGGTATGTACTGTCTTATCACATACGAAATTCCCCAATAGTTTTACCAGTTTGCCTTCATACTTTTCCAGGTGCCGGGCCTTAATATCGCCCCGGTAGCTCGTTTTGAGCAGGTCGAACATCGACAGCGTGATGGGAAAACCCAAAAGGTCCAGTTCCTGATAGGCATCTTCCAATAAATTGTTGGCCAGCACTGGCAACTGATAAGACTTGGCGGGGAGATGGAATAATTCCTTTCCAGCTACTGCTTTCGTCTTGTTGCCCAGATAATTGTGCACTTCCCAAAGCAGTTCTTTTTTGGTTTTTCCGGTGAAGCGGAGCGCACCAACACGGATCAGGATCAAAGCTTGTTCCAGGGGCAGCGAAGTACGTTTGATCAGGTCTTCGAGGTCGATGAAGTGGCCATGCTGTGTGCGTTCCAGTGGTATAAGTTCGACAAGCCTGTTTTCCAGTCCCTGGATCCCGATCAAACCCAGATAAACTTCATTGCCCATAATGTTCACCGTGCCATCGCTGTGGTTTACACAGGGAAGATTAACTTTCGCCCCGGTTTGCTGAAGGGCATGTACATAGACCCAACGCTGATAAAATCCACCGTAATTATTGAGTACGGCCACCATAAATTCCATGGGAAAATAGGTCTTCAGATACAGGCTCTGGTAACTTTCTACGGCAAAACTTGCCGAGTGTGCCTTAGAAAAACTATAGCCGGCAAAACTTGATACCTGCCTCCAAACCTCCCGCGTCACTTCCTCATCCCTTCCCTTTTCTTTGGCACAATCGAAAAAACGCTGAACCAGTTTATCAAATTCTATTTTGGCCCTATATTTTCCGCTCATTCCACGGCGCAGGATATCGGCATCGGCCATGTCCAATCCAGCATAATGGTGGCAGATTTTGATGACGTCCTCCTGATAGACCATTACACCAAATGTCTCTTCAAGCTGTTCTTTCATTACAGGATGCAAGTACTTTACATCTTGTGGATTATGATAACTTTGGATATACATTTTCATCATTCCCGAACTGGCCACACCCGGCCTGATGATGGAACTTGCGGCAACTAGCGTAAGGTAGGTTTCGCAGCCCAATTTTTTCAACAGTTGCCGCATGGCGGGAGACTCAATGTAAAAGCAGCCAATGGGCGTTCCAGCCTTCAGTTGTGCATTTAAACGGGGGTCTTCCTTAAAAGATTTAAAATCATGGATATCAATTTTGATTTTCTTGTTTTTAAGTACCAGTTGCACGGCTTCGCGGATATGTCCGATGCCCCGCTGGCTCAGGATATCATATTTGTCGAGCCCGATGGCTTCTGCCTCATACATGTCCCATTGCACCGTGGGCATGCCTTTTGGTGGCAGATCGAGTGCAGTATAATACGTTATGGGCTCTTCACTGATCAAAATGCCTCCGGCATGGATGGAACGTTGGTTAGGCATTTCCTGCATCAGCGCATTGATGTGCATAATTTTTGCAAATGTGGGATTATTTCTGTTCAGGCGTTCTTTGGTCGGGTCGGTAAAATCGTCGATTTCGCTCTTGGGCAAGCCCATTACCTTCCCGATTTCCCTAATGATGGCGCGATCCTTAAAGGTGCTCATGGTACCCAGCAGCGCAGTATTTGTGCGCTGATAGCGCTTGAAGATATAATCCTGAACGTCTTCACGCTCGTCCCAGCTAAAATCGATGTCGAAATCTGGGGGCGAGCTGCGCTTGGGGTTCAGAAATCGTTCGAAATAAAGGTCCAGGGTAATCGGGTCCACATCCGTAATCTTCAGGCAATAGGCCACAATGCTATTGGCACCAGAGCCGCGCCCCACATGATAATAGCCCTTCCCTATGGCATAGGCGATCACATCCCACGTGATTAAAAAGTAGGCGCAAAAGTTAAGATCGGCAATTACCTTTAACTCTGATTTAACCCTTTTAATCGCCTCTAAATTATTTTTGCCGTAACGATAGTTTGCGCCCTCCATGGCCAACTTGGTGAGCAGCGCCAGATCGTCTTTGGCATTGCCAGTAAACGTCTTTTTATTCTTATGTCCGAAGGTATAACCGTCCATACAGCAGCTGTCCAGGAGTTGCTGCGTGTTGGCTACGACAAACTCAAAATTCTTGAACTTTTCGATAAGCTCGTTCTCTGCAATGATGTATTCATCTTCTCCGCAATAATCGGCTGTGGTCAATTTTCCCAAAACCGTGCCCAGGGCAATGGCCCGGAGGTACTGGTGTAACCTATACCCTATTTTATCCCGAAAGGTTACCGGATACAGTGCGACCAGTTTTTCTGGCTGTTGAAATGTCCTGCCAACCCATTTGTTCAATTCATTGGCCTGTATGCCCAAATACTCGTGGGGGCGCAGCACACCGGTATAAGTTGTTGGATAAATGATATAGGCATGGTCAAAATGAGGGGGCCGATCGGGCAGGGCGAGTTCCTCAAGGTTGTGGCGCGTCAGAAAATCATTAAGCTCTTTCATGCCTTCCTTGTTCTTGGCAATGCCGATATAGAGCAACCGGTGGTCCCTACGGAACTCTATTCCTACGATAGGCTTGAGCGGATAGGGCGGCCGACCATCTACGTCTTCCTTTAGATTGCCCTCTTTCCTGCAGAGCCTGATGAATTCCATACAGCCTGTACTGTTATTGATATCTGTCAATACAGCCTGTCGCACATTTTTGGCCCTAAGTTCCTGGATCAGGTCCTTGACCGTTATCGTGCCGTATCTAAGGCTGTATGAAGAGTGGAGATTAAGGTACATCAGGCGATTTGTTACAGGAATTAGCGTTTGGCGTTTAAGTGGTGGACTACAGGTGGGATGACGGCCGCAAGCTTAATGGCATCAATACCATACCTGGCGCGCATCTTATCCATATGCTGATAGAGGTTATAGATTTTTTCAGATGGCCCATAAAGTCCAATCTGTTCATATCCATTGACAAGATGTGAGAGTTTCACCCCGACCAGCCTCAACAGCATCCTTTTCGTGTAGACCTTGTCAAAAAGCTCTTTCGCCTTGGCAATCAAGGTACGATCCAGCGAGGTATAGGGAATCTTGGCCTGCTGGGTAACGGTTTCAAAATTGGCATAGCGGATCGTTACCGTAATACAGGCCGTCAGCTTTTCCTTTTGCCGCAGCTCGAAGGCAAGCTTGGTAATCATATCCGTTAAAATAAGCTTCATCCCTGCGATGTCCATGCTATCGCTGTCGAAAGTGGTCTGCTTACCAATGGATTTTTGCTCACGGTAAGGGATCACGGGCGAATGGTCTACCCCATGTGCCTTCTGCCACAAGCTCAGTCCATTACGGCCCAAAATCTTGAACATCAGTTCCTGAGGGATTTCCGTGAGCGTGTGGATTTTCCGTACACCCATTTCGCTGAGCTTGACAAAAGTAGAATCGCCCAGGCCAGGTATCTTTTTAATGGAAAGCGGATTTAAAAATGGCCGGACAGCAGTTTTTTCGACCTGCTGTTCACCATTTGGCTTGCACTCATTGGTGACCATCTTGGATACCGTCTTGTTCACCGAAAGACCATACGAAATGGGCAGGCCAATCTGTTTGAGTACCGCCTGGCGCAGCTCATGCGCAAATTTCATGCAGCCAAAAAAACGGTCCATGCCCGTCATGTCGATGTAGTGCTCATCAATGCTGGCCTTTTCCAAAACAGGAACACGCTCCTGGAGGAGCTCCGTAATCTGTTGCGAATATTTGCTGTAATCTTCCATGCTGCCCTTGATAAATGTAGCATGTGGGCAAAGCTGGCGGGCCATCCTACTGGGCATAGCCGAATGCACCCCAAACTTTCGGGCTTCATAGCTACAGGATGCCACAACGCCCCTATCGCTCGTACCACCAATAATTACGGGCCTGCCCGCCAGCTTTGGATCTTTAAGGATTTCTACAGACACAAAAAATGCATCCTGATCCATATGAATGATATGTTTATCGCCTATTTCCATGAATTGATAAACAAATATAATACTAATATTGTTAGTATTATTAATAATTTATCAACTAATATTTTTAGTAATGATGTTTGGTTAGTTGGGTGTTTGGTTGATTAGATGGTGGAGGTGATGAGGCGATTGTTTAAGCTAAACAACTCCACAACCAACAACTCGACAATTGATGAGGTGGTGAGTTAATGAGATAATGAGGCGACTGTTCAAGCTAAACAACTTAACAACAAACAGCTCAACAATCGATGAGGTGGTGAGTTGATGAGATGATGAGGTGACTGACCAAGCTAAACAACTCCACAACAAACAACTCAACAATTGATGAGGTGGTGAGTTGATGAGATAATGAGGTGACTGACCAAGCTAAACAACTCCACAACCAACAGCTCAACAATCGATGAGGTGACTAGTTGATGAGATGATGAGTCAATGAGATGATGAGTTGATGAGATGATGAGGCGACTGTTCAAGCTAAACAACTTAACAACAAACAACTCAACAATCGATGATGTGGTGAGTTGATGAGATGGTGAGGTGATGAGATGATGAGGTGACTGACTAAGCTAAACAACTCCACAACAAACAACTCAACAATCGATGAGTTGATGAGGTGGTGAGTTGATGAGATGATGAGGTGACTGACCAAGCTAAACAACTCCACAACAAACAACTCAACAATTGATGAGGTGGTGAGTTGATGAGATAATGAGGTGACTGACCAAGCTAAACAACTCCATAACAAACAACTCAACAATCGATGAGATGATGAGGTGGTGAGTTGATGAGATGATGATGCAACTAATCAAGCTAAACAACTCAACTTAAACCCAATCTATTCCTTTTTTTAAGAGCGAAAGGGTTTTTTCTTCTTCGCTATTGGGATTAACCTGTGGGTTGTAGTGCCATTTGGCGGTTGGTGGAAGGCTCATCAAGATGCTTTCGATGCGTCCATTGGTTTCGAGTCCAAATTTGGTGCCTGCATCATAAACGAGGTTAAATTCGGCATAACGGCTCCTGCGCAGGTATTGCCACTCTTTTTGCTGTGTAGTAAATGCTTTGTCGCGGTTGCGTTCAATCAGTTCCGTATATACCGGAAGAAAGGTATTTCCCACCGCTAGGGAGAATGCCAAAAGTTGATCAAAATCCAGTCCTGTATTTTCTGGCTTAAGTCTGTCGTAGAAAATCCCGCCTACCCCCCTGGTCTCTTCCCGATGTTTGATAAAGAAATAATCATCGGCCAGGGCCTTAAATTTGGGATAAAAAGCAGCATCGGATTGGTCGCAGGTCTCCTTTAAACGATAATGGAAAAACCTGGCGTCTGTTGGGATTACATAATGGGGCGTCAGATCAATCCCCCCACCAAACCACCGCGTGTGTTCATCCATCTCGAAATACCTGATGTTCATGTGGATGATCGGTACAAATGGGTTTTCAGGATGCATGACAATCGAAACACCCGTTGCAAAAAACTCATCACTCTCTACCTTAAACGCCTTTTTAATGGCTTCTGGCAATTGTCCATGGACAGCAGAAAAGTTAACCCCGCCCTTTTCTATCACATTGCCGTGCTGCATGATCCGGGTACGTCCACCGCCACCCCCTTCACGCTGCCAAAGTTCTTCCTCAAATTGGGCCTTACCATCTGCCAGGACCAAACCAGTACAAATACGGTCTTGGATTTCCTGATAAGCAGCGGATACTTGATTTCTGAACATGGTAAAAGAGTTGAAAGTTGAAAGTTGAAGGTTAAACGTTGTAAGGTTTTAAGTTGTGCAGTAAAGTTAAAAATAAGGTTATTCAATACCTGATGAATGTTCAGATAGTACAATAGGATGACCTAAGATGGTTAATTGGTTAACTGCTTAACTGTTGAGTTGTTGAGTTGCTGAACTGAAAACTGTGAACTGAGAACTGTATCTAGTGTTCGATATAATTTAAATCCTTATTGAAGCTTTCCTTTAACCTGCTGAGTGCAAAAATAGCGATGCAGGTTAAAATAGCCATGACAATATAGGCAGCGGTGATATTACTATACTTTTGTGCCAGAAAGGCGAACAGAAAATTGATCGGTATCAGTGCGCCCCGTACAAAATTAGGTGCCGTGGTGGTAACGGTAGCACGGATGTTTGTACCAAACTGCTCGGCGGCAATGGTCACAAAAGTTGCCCAATAACCGACAGAAAAACCCATGAACAAACATAACCAGATAAAGCTACTGCCCGTTAACCCGTAGCTGCTCAGGTATACCACCACACTAATGGCCGACAGTACATGAAAGATAAATACGGTCTTCCGCCGTGATTTAAGCACTTGAGCCAATAGTCCGGTCACCACATCGCCTATGGCAATGCCGAAATACGTAAACATGATACCTTTTCCAGCATCCAATGTTTCGGTCGCCTTTAATTCCTGCCCAAATTCCCTGCACAAGGTAACAAGCACGCCTACAACGAACCAAAGCGGAATGCCGATCAGAATACAGTATAGGTATTTCAAAAAACGGTCCTTGTTGTTGAACAACATCAACATGTTTCCTTTGGCCACTTTTTCCTGTCCGGCAATCTGTTTGAACATGCCCGATTCGAATGTGCCCAACCTCAGCAAAAGCAAGAGTATACCCATGCCACCACCTACAAAATAAGATGTTTTCCAGGTATAAGCCTCATGTACGGTGGTTGCGGCTGCCGCTCCCAATAAACCAACGCCAGCCACGATCATGGTGCCATAACCACGTTTTTCCTTATCCATGGTTTCGGTGACCAAGGTAATCCCTGCGCCCAATTCTCCTGCCAAGCCGATCCCGGCGATAAACCTGATCAGTGCATAACTGTTCACAGTAGTGGCAAACCCGTTGGCAATATTGGCCAGCGAATACAATAATATCGATCCAAAAAGCACCTTTACACGACCTAATTTATCGCCCATAATCCCCCAGAGCAGTCCGCCAAGCAACAATCCGAACATTTGGCAATTGATGATGAACATTCCATCAGCTTTCAGCTGATCAGCGCCTACTCCGATATCCGTGAGGCTTTCTACCCGCACCACAGAAAAGAGGACCAGGTCGTAGATGTCTACAAAATAGCCCAAAGCAGCTACAATGACAATTAGGGCAACATTTCGGTTATTTGGTTGATCTTGCATCAGTCGATAATTTAAGGCGTTAAACTAACAAAAAAACTAACAAGCTGCAATATGGCACCTGTGTAATCGATAATTGTCTCGCATGAAGTAAATTTTTTAGGCTTCAGGTCCACACCAAGTCTGCCAAGCCTCTCTCAACACTGTTTCAAGGATTAACTTTACAGCAAACATCTTCACCAGATCGTCTAACTTTAATTTTAGCTTTTACCTTTCAATAGTATTGTTGATATTTAACCATCATGATGGTTTCAGAACGCACCCTTAAATGGGCCCTTTGTTTATACCCACCGCTCCTATTTCAGCGGATCTGGGTCAAAAGGTTTCTCCCTGGATTCAGGGGCGTAGAGGTAAAGATCAGC
Source organism: Pedobacter sp. (assembly GCA_031119475.1). Taxonomy (GTDB): domain Bacteria; phylum Bacteroidota; class Bacteroidia; order Sphingobacteriales; family Sphingobacteriaceae; genus Pedobacter. The sequence goes on from JAVHXV010000001.1 coordinate 795,837, forward strand.
AATAGTTTTTTGAACCGTAATTATAATGGGTCCATTTTTGGAGGGACAATCTACGCTGCTACCGATCCTTTTTATGCAATCTTGTTTGACCAGCTGATGCAACAACGGGGATTTAAGGTCCGCGTATGGCTAAAAAGTGCTTCGATCCAGTACCTTAAGCCCGGAATGAGCACCCTAAATTTTACGCTGATCATTAGCGATGAGATGATAGCCGAAGCAGAAAGCGCACTGAAGCATGAAGGCAAGTTTATCAAAGCATACCCAATGGAATTGTATGATGCGAAAGGGGTGCTCTGTGCCAAAGTCATGAACGAAGTCTACTTAAGGAACAAATTTCCGGGGGAGCAACAAAAAGTAGCGATTTAATTAACATCGGCATATGCATATCAAAAAATTAATTTTGGGTGGAGAAAATGTACGCCTTGATTTCAAAAAGACCATCAGCAATGCCGCTAAAATAGCAAAAACACTCGTTGCCTTTGCCAACAACCAGGGCGGCCAACTGCTGATCGGCGTAGCTGATGACGGAACGATCAAAGGGGTAAAAGGCGAGGATGAGGAGCGTTACATGATCAATAAAGCCGCGCATGTATATTGTAAACCGGCGATCGAGCCCAATTTTGAAGAAATTTATGTAGACGATAAACTGGTCTTGGTAGTAGATATTCCAAAAAGCGACATCAAACCGCATTATGCACTGGATGAAAACCAAAAATGGTGGGTCTATTTTAGGGTGAAAGATAAAAGTGTGCTAGCTACCAAAATATTGGTAGATGTATTAAAGGAAGGAAACAAAGATATGGGCCAGCTCATTACCTATACCGATCAGGAAAGAAAACTGCTCCAATATCTTGAAGAACATGGACGCATTACCTTAAAGGAGTTTAGCAAATTAACGAGGAGCGCCTATAAAAAGGCGCAAAAGATTATCGTCAGCCTGATCTTATCCGGCGTACTCTTGCCACATATCTCTGAAAAGGAAGAATATTTTACGGCATCGGACAGCTGATTCGATGTTTGGTTGTTTGGTTGTTTAGTGAATTATAAAAGTTGTAAGGTTGAAAAGTTTTAAGGTTCAAACGTAACGAGTCGATCTCAAATAGAATAACCAATTATCGACCAGTAGCTATTGACGATCAGCGATCCGCTAAAAACCCTTATCTTGCGGCATGTTTCAGGAGTTCATCAGCAAATACAAACCTTATTATAAAGAGAATTTAACCCTTGCCCTTCCTATCATGGTTTCGCAGCTGGGGCACATGGCAGTGCATTTTGCTGATAGTGCCATTGTGGGCCAGTTTGCGGGGAAGACCCAATTGGCGGCAGTTTCACTGGTGAACAGCCTATTTACAATCGTAATGATCATCGGAATAGGGATTTCTTATGGGCTGACCCCGCTGATTGCCAAAGAAAATGGCAGTAAAAATCACCATGAATGTGGCAAGCTACTTTCGAATAGCCTGATTATTAATTTGGTTACCGGCCTCACACTTTACGCCGTGATCCATTTCGGAACTTTAGCCATGATCGATCATTTAGGACAATCGGAATCAGTGGTTTTTTATGCCAAGCCCTACCTCAACTATTTGTCGATATCGATTATACCATTGCTTATCTTTCAGACATTTAAGCAATTTACAGAAGGCCTGGGTTTTACCTTACAGGCCATGCTGATTTCGGTAGTGGGCAATGTACTGAATATACTCCTGGGGATTATCCTGGTTAAAGGCATGTTCGGCATCGCCCCTATGGGAGTCAAGGGCGTTGGCATCAGCACGCTCGTAGACCGGACATTAATGGCTGTTGTCATGATGACATATGTGCTTCAATCCAACAATTTTAAGCAATACCTGAAGAGATTCAGTTTGTTTGCTGCAGATTGGGTCAGGAGTATCCAGATCTTAAAAATCGGGGCGCCTGTAGCCATGCAGTATTTCTTCGAGATCAGTGCATTTAGTGGTGCAGTCGTATTGATCGGTACCATCGGCATTGCCGAACAGGCTGCACATCAGATTGCCATTACACTTGCGGCAACAACCTATATGGTGGCAAGCGGTATTGCTGCTGCAGCGACCATTAAAACAGGCAACAATTATGGCAGCCAATCTTTTGTAGCCCTTCGGCGGTCCGCAATTGCAAGCTACCACGTCGTGTTATTGTTCATGTCTTGTACAGCTATATTGTTTATAAGCGCAAGTACCTTACTGCCGCATATTTTCATCAGTGACCCAGCCGTGGTGCGCATCGCAGCCCAATTGCTGATTATTGCCGGCTTGTTCCAGCTTTTTGATGGCACCCAGGTAGTTGGACTTGGTGTATTGCGCGGTATCGGCGATGTCAATATCCCAACTTTTATCACTTTTCTATCCTACTGGATTTTTGGTATACCCTTAGGCTATTTCCTGGGAATCTACCTTAAAATTGGTGTAACCGGTATCTGGTACGGCCTAACTTTCGGCTTGTTAGCCGCTTCTATCCTACTGTTCTTCAGGTTTCAACAACGCACAAAAATCCTAGTGGCGAAAACTCTTAACTAGAATTATTCTAAATAACTTGCAATTCAAGGAGAAGATTTGCAACTTTGCGCTCTATTAAGAATTAGTCTAAGTTGAAACAGTTCGTACTTTTATTGCTTTTGCTGCTGATCTTTGGACAGGCCGATGCCCAAAATGTCGTTATTCAAGGAAAGGTTGTTGATGAGAGAAATCAGCCTCTTTCCTACTCTTCGGTCACTTTATTGAATCTACAACGTTCTATTTTTGCCGACAGTCTGGGCAATTTCAGCTTTACGGTACCCACAAGAACCAACTTTAGTACTTACAATCTTCGGATCAGCAGTGTGGGTAAAAAGACGATGGAAATTTCCCTTTCTCCCGATCAATTGTCGACCATACAGCTCATCAAATTGGCCGATCTGAGCCTCACCTTAAAAGAAGTAGAAGTTAACCAGCTGCGTAGCGCGCAAAATTCCAATTCCTCCATCCTCTTTAATCGACAGGCCATAGAACAGGTACAAGCTTTTAGTCTGGCCGACATCCTGAACAATCTTCCTGGAAAAAAATTAACTCCACCAGACCTGCAATCGCCTCAGAACATTACCCTCAGAAGCGAAGCCAAAGGCATACAGGCGCTCAGTAACGCATTGGGCATTGCCATTATTATGGATGATATCCAACTGTCTAACAATGCCAATATGCAAAGCCGAAATGTTGGCAAATGGGGCGTTGGCGGAGGGGCCATTTCCAGTCCGACATTCGGCAGTTTTGATGTAGCCTTTGGTGGCCTGGATCTGCGCGACATTCCGACCGATAATATTGAAAGCATTGAAGTGATTACGGGGGTCGCACCGGCAAAGTATGGTGATCTAACCGATGGCGCGGTGATCATTAACCGTCAGGCTGGCCAAACACCTTATCAGTTTAGTACGAGGATCAATGGGGGCTCTACCAACTTTTCGTTATCCAAAGGTTTTAAGCTCAATCGTAAGTGGGGAGCAATCAATATTGGCGTCAACTATTTGAACTCAAATGAAAATCCAAGTGATAAAACTAAGGTTTATGACCGGGCAAGTACGAATGTGATGTGGACCAGTTATCCATTTAAGGGGATAAAAAATACGCTATCGGTTGATTACAATACAAAAATAGACAATGTTAAGCAAGATCCGGATGATGGTTTTGATTTCAGGACCTATGCCAAATCAAGAAATCTGAGTATCAGCAACAGAACTGCAATCACTTTAAATCATCCCATTGCCAAATCCATCAACTTCAGCATCAGCTATAGTGGTGGAAATCAAGAAACCTACAACCAACGCTACATCAACGGCTATCCGGAAGGAATTTCTGATAAAGATGTGGCGAACCAGATTTACGAGGGCTATTTTATCCCAGGAAATTATACTGCGGTAGAACACATCAAGGGCAATCCGATGAACATCAATGGCAACGTCAGCCTAGCTAATGAAGTCTACACAGGAAAGCTGCTCCACCAGCTGAGCATTGGTGCAAATACTTATTTCAGCAAAAATAATGGAGAAGGTGTGATCGTTGATCCTACTAAGCCACGATGGGCGAATACGCGCTATCAGAACGATCGTCCATATGATTTCGAAAGCCTTCCTGATGTTTTCAACTATGGACTTTATGTTCAGGACCAGTTCAAGTTTAAGCTGTTCAATCGGGAAATGAGCATCAATCCGGGGATCCGTTATGATGTACAGAATTCACAGGGCTTTCTACAGCCCCGGATCAACGCGAGATATGGAATTGCGAAGGATGTGCAGCTAACGATGGCCTATGGCATGTCTACCAAAGGCCCGACCCTCGCCCATCGTTATCCTGCGCCAACATACATTGATCTCGTGCTCCTGAACAAATACACCGGCAATGTAAACGAAAGCATCGTGCTGTTCTATACGGACAAGATCATTGCCGACAACAGCGAGTTGAAATCAAGCCAATCCAACCAGCTTGAATTGGGCCTACAAGTGAACAAGCGATTGTTCACAACTTCAATCTTTGGCTATTTTAAGGATAATTTTAATGGTTTTAGCAACAATACCCAATATCGAACTTATTCGATGCCCCAGTTCGATTATACCTTTGTACCAAGTGGAAGACCGATTGTGACGCCAAATGGACTTTACACCAATCGTTATGTGAGTATAAGCACGGTAGGAAACGACCTGAGTTCAAAAAATTATGGCCTCGAATGGGGTGTTTCATTGAAAAAGATAGCCGCTATACAGACCAGCTTCGACATCAATACCTCATTTAGTTACAGCACTTATCATAATGCCGCTACCCGGATCGTGCCCGCAAGCCAGAATAACATCGACTTGGGCAAAAAAGCCTGGTTTGCCATTTACCCAGCTAATAATTATCAAGATTGGAACCTGATGAGCCGTGTGAGTACGAGCACACATATCCCCAAATTGGGATTTGTGGTAAACCTTTTGGCAGATATTGCCTGGCAGACCGTAAGCAAAACTGATTACAGTAGCCAAATTCCGATTGCCTATATGGATCGATACCTTAACCGCTACGAAATTACTGCCTTCGATCCCAAAAATGCTGATTATGGGCATCTTGCCCTGAGTTCTTTGGCCAATAGCAAATCCAAGCTTCCCTTTTCTTATGTAAACATGTCATTGCGCATTGCAAAAGAAATCAAGCAAAAAATCAGGATAGCGGTTAACGCCTATAATTTCCTGAACATCAGATATAGATATTATAACCCAGATAACAATTCCGTTTCAACCTACTCCTACCCAACAAGTGTTGGTGCGGAGCTATCCATTAAATTTTAGAACACATGAAAAAACACCTACTCGTACTAGCCGCATGCCTCTTAAGCTTGGCAGCTTGCAAAAAAGACAGGCTTGATGAAGTGCAGCCCATCCAGGCCACCTTCCAATTGAATTATACGACCGCCGTAAAGGACCTTGGCCTTCCATTGGCCAATGCTGAAATCAAATTGACCAATAAGCTTGATGGAAAAGTAAACACGGCGAAATCAAATGCCAATGGTGTCGTTGTCTTCGAAAGCATTACGCCCGGCAACTATAGTGCCGTAGCCAGCTTGACCATTTCTGCTGCAGACTATAGCAATTTGACAGGTACAGTTGTTGCACAGGATATTGTTTTCAACGCCAGTTTGGAAGCCAATATCGTTGCTGGAGCAGGTACAATGCAACTGACCCTGCAATCTGGAAAATTGGGCGATTGGGTAATCAAGCAGGTGTATTACGGTGGATCAAGTTCTTCAAATGGTGCACTTTTCAGGGACCAGTTCCTGGAAATCTACAATAACTCTACCGAAGTATTGTATGCCGATAGTCTTTACATTGCGCTAATCTATGGCAAAAACACAAAAGTATCAGGTGTAGATGTAACCCAACCTGCTTTTCAGTCAAATGGCCAGTACAACTGGACAAATTCCATCAACATGAATGTGCCGAACGCCAATACGGATTACATTTACATCAAGTCGCTCCTGATGATTCCCGGAACAGGAAAAAAATATCCTGTACAGCCTGGGAGCAGCATCATCATTGCCCAAAATGCCTTGAACCACAAAGCGTCTTATACAGGTTCAGATGGAAAAGCATATGCCGTAAAACAGCCTGAACTCACAATTGACCTGAGTGGCGCTGATTTTGAGACCTACTATGGTGATGTACCGGGAGTTAACCCATTAGGTTCCGATGTTGACAATCCACTTGTCGCGAACGTAAAGGTGTTGATGACCGACGATCGTGACATGATCCTGAACAACAATGGTTATGAAGGAATTGCCATTTTCAAGATGAAGACTGATCCGATGAACCTTCCGGGATTTGCAGCGCCAGATACCAAAACCATTACCAGCGCAACCATTTTATATAAGCAATTGCCAATTGGGCAGGTGCTTGATGCGGTTGATATTGCACACACCACACCGGCCAGCCGTGCAGCAAAACGCATGCCCGACCCAATTGATGCCGGGTTTACCTTTACCCAGGGTGGTGCCTATTCGTCGCAATCTGTGATCCGCAAAACAAGCAAGACCGTTAACGGAAGAAGGATCCTGAAAGACACCAATAACTCTACCAACGATTTTGATTACCTCACGATTGCAGACCCTACAAAGACCGTTTTTAAGTAAATTGAAATACCTAATTTTTATATCGCTGTTCCTATTGTCAGCAACTGCAAGTGCCCAAGAGCCTGCAGTTGCTGACTCCATTTTGATGCACCAACAATCCAGACAGAATTTTGAAGCCGCAAAATGGGGAGCAACACAGCTCATTGGTTCCAGAATCAGTAAATTATCTGTGGTAGGCCTTAGCTATTTCCATCAGCAAGGGCATTTTAGGACAGCCCAACAGGCCGAAAAAACTTCAAATGCCAGATTTGCCGCCGAAGGGATAAGTTCCATCGATAGGTTTAAGCTCTATGGTTATTTTTCTTTCGACCGTACTTGGCAGGATAGCCTAGCCTTTAGTCAAAAGGGCATTGAGGATGATTTTACACCTTATTATTACATTGCCGGAAAAGCAGGGAAATTTGAACGTCAGCGTTACTTAGGTGGCGGGATCATCAATTACAGTTTGATCAGAGACAAACTTTTCATTGGTACGGGCATCGATTACCTTTATCATACTTCGGCCAGATCGGTAGATCCAAGGTCAATGGTGACCACTTTTAGCCTTAAATTTAATCCGACTATCAGCTATAAAATCAGCAACCATCTTATTGGCGCTGGCATAACTGCTGGCTATGGCGATGAAAAGGTAGCCATAGATTATAAGAATGATGATTTTAAAGGTACACTACTCTATCCTGACCGCATTTCATATCTCAATTATGGCTACGGATACCTGGAGATCAACCAGTCTGATTTCATCAGAAGAAACAAATTTACAGGAGTGAATTTAAATTATGTCCTCGACTTATCGCAGTGGAATATCCAGGGCCGCTTGCGTTACCTCATTTCAAAAGAAGATAACCAATACCCCAAGACCAATTCCATCAATGATGAGACATTTGGTTCCTTTCAACTGGAAACCTATGCCCTAGATGTTGTCCTGAACCATAACGGTGTTGGCGGCCAAACAGATCAGTTGGTATTGAACATGGCGCAATACAATGGCGATGATCATTTGGTAAAATTGGCGGCACGTAATTATACCTATAATGCGACCGCAATCAGTGCTTCGTATCGCCATGCACACTACCAGAAAGAACAGCCCTATTTTTCCTACTTTGCATCATTAGCTTATCAAGATACCTATCAGCGTGATGCAGCCGCCGACCATACTTCCAGTTTTACCTACCTCCACCCGACAATAGGCGCAACATTGCATGTGGAGCAGCAACATAAAAACCTTTTTTCTGTTCAGTTGGGTATTGGAGCCAGGTTGCCATTGCAAAATGAATTGGTGGTTCCGGTTACGCAATATGTGAATTTCACGCAAGGTGTAGCTTTTCCAGATTATTGGTATTGGGCAAGTAAAGTGGGCGAGATCAATACCGCCTTCAATTATTCGACCAGCCAGCTCTTTTCAAAATTCAGAACAGGCTTTGAGCTGAATGGAACCTATCTTCGCAAGCTGTCTATGCCACCCGTAACCATTGCCACTCCTTTTGTGCCCGGAAAAGATAATTTTTCGTTGAGTTTGGGGGCTAAATTGTATTTTTGAGCCATGAAAAGAGTTTTGTGCGGATTGGCAATTTCATTGGGTTTTTTACTTTTTCTTTCTTTCAGGACAATAGAGTTTAATGGCGAGATTACACCTGATTCGCTTCGAAAGCTTTATTCAAAGCCCACAAGCGAATGGCCTAAACCTACCATTGATCCTGGCGTAGATTATCAGGAACTAGGTGTGGTGCCTCCATCGCCTTTGGATCTCGATGACCAAAAAGTCAAAGACCGCGTAGCCCTAGGGCGGATCTTATTTTTTGATCCACGGTTATCGGAATCCAACCAGATTTCTTGCTCGAGCTGCCATGCGCCAGATTTGAACTGGACAGATGGACGTGAAGTTTCTATTGGTCATGACCATGCAGTAAACAAACGTAATGCCCCATCTCTTGAAAATGTATGGTATTTTAAGCGGCTTTTTTGGGATGGCAGGGCTGAAACTCTCGAAGATCAGGCCAAAAGCCCGCTCAGTTCAGATATAGAAATGCACCAGGATATGAAACTGTTGCCCAAGAAAATCAAAAAAATAAAAGGATATGCGCCATTTTTCATCGCTGCTTTTGGAAGTAAGGAAGTTACCGCAGATAAGATCTTCAAAAGTTTGGCCGATTTTCAACGGACCATCGTAAGCAGAAAATCAGACTTTGACCGGTTTTTAGAAGGGAACAAAAACAGTTTGACCGATCAACAGCTTACAGGGCTCCATCTCTTTCGTACCAAGGCTAGGTGCATGAACTGCCATAACGGCCCTTTATTTACAGACAATAGCTTCCACAATGTGGGGCTGACCTATTATGGGCGTGAACATGAAGACTTGGGCCTCTACAATGTAACCAAAAAACCGGAAGACGTGGGCAAATTCAAAACTCCGGGACTTAGGAATGTCATGCGTACAGGTCCATGGTTCCACAATGGCCTATTTGGCGACATGGATGGCATCTTGAACATGTACAATGTAGGGATGCCCGTGCAACGCGTTAGGCCAGAGCAGGAAAACGATCCCCTACTCCCAAAAAACGACAAATTGTTGAGGGGATTAAGGTTGAGCAAAGCCGAAAGGGATGCAGTCATCTCCTTTCTCCAGTCGATAACAACCCTTCCCTGGAAAGACCGTCAGCCCGCTTTGCCCCAATAAGAAAAAAAATATTTTGATTGGTAATTTTCTTTATATTTAGTCCTCAATTTATCTAAATGAAACAGCGCATCTTAGTAGTCGAGAATAACCAGACAATTCTCGAACTCATTGGCATTGTATTGGAAGATGCCGGATATGAGGTCAAATTGTATACCACAGAAAAGGCAATTTTATCACATATCATCAACTTTCAGCCTGATGCCATTTTATTGGACATTTTTAAGCCTACAATAGAAGGAACAGAACTCTGCAGGCAGCTTAAGGAAGCCCAATCAACTGCCCATATTCCGGTGATCGTACTTTCTACCCATCCACAGATTGCCAAGGTAAAAGAAATCTGCGCCGACGAAATCGTACCAAAACCCTTTGATATCGATGGATTATTGGATGTATTGAAAGATCAGCTCAAAACTGCTAGTTAAATCGAATAGCTTATAAGAATAAATAGAACATTCTCCTTACCTAGGTGTTAATTAGCTAATTCTTAACAGCTATGGTATTTATCCTTCCCTTTTCAAGACCGAAAGACCAGGTATTTAAGCCTGTTGTCATTTCCCCTTTTGAGGAAAAATTGTTGGCGGGCCTTAGGGTGGGAGATAAAAATTCCATCGACCTGTTGTACAAGAACTATTCTTCTTCGCTCTTTGGGATTATCATCAGGATCGTAAAATTTGATGAAATTGCTGAGGATGTGCTACAGGACACTTTTCTGAAGATTTGGAAATACATTGGCCAATACGACCAATCAAAAGGAAGGCTTTATACCTGGATGGCAAACCTGGCCAAAAATACAGCCATCGATCAAATCAGGAGCAAGCATTATGTGCATGGCGCCAAAACTGATGACATCACTACCTTGGCAGCAGAAAATATCTCAAAACGGCCCAACGACCAATTTAACCTCGATGCCATCGGACTTAAGCAATTGATGTACAACCTGAAGCCTGAACACAAACAGATCATAGATCTTTTCTACTATCAAGGCTACACACATGTGGAAGTGGCAGAACACTTAAATATCCCATTGGGAACTGTTAAAACTAGGATTCGCCAGGCAATCCTAAACCTGAGGCAATATTTCAATGAAACCAATTCCAAGTTGAAAGCCCTTAGCGCCTAACTATACCTTAGCATCTTCGTGCTTGTCAGATTTCACCTCGTTGGCATTCAATTCCTGCTCCATTTTTTTCTGATCTTTCCTATTTCGCCTAATAATGAAATAGAAAAAACCGATGATCGCGATTACAACGATGGCAATCACCACTGAATTCAATTTTAGCATGGGCTAGTAAATTAGCATACACTTAATGAATTAAAATTAGCAGTTTATTGTTTGATGAAAATTAAATGAATGTTAAATTTCATCCCTCGGAAACAAAGTAGGCTGGATGGGATAGTTTTCCTTTTTAAGATATTGCTCAGGGAAATTTGAAAAACCAACGCCTATCAGCCTTACTTTTTTTCCATCAAAATCAACCTGTTTTAACAGTGATTGTGCACAAGACAATACATTTTCAATGGTCGAGATCGGCTGTGGGAAAGAAGTACTCCTGGTCAATTGTTTAAAGTCTTCGAATTTTACTTTTAGGGTGATGGTTCTTCCAAATGCCTGGTAATGGGATGCTCGTTTAAAGGCAGATTTCGCAATCTGCACCAACCATTCGTCCAACTCTTCTCCCCTTTCCAGATCATATGAAAATGTATCTTCTGCACTGATCGATTTGATTTCCTGATTGGCATGGACCGGCCGGTCATCAATTCCGCGGACAATTTTATAAAAGAACTTCCCTGTTTTACCGAAAAGTTGGACCAACCGATGTTCAGATAACTTTTTGAGGTCGCCTCCGGTGTACAGGCCTTGGCGTTTCATTTTTTCTGAGGTGACCTTACCCACTCCGAAAAATTTTTCTACGGGCAATTGTTCCATAAATTTCTCCAGTTTGGAAGGGCCGATAAAAGTCAGGCCATCAGGTTTGTTCATATCTGAAGCAATCTTTGCAGCAAATTTATTGATAGATACCCCTGCAGAAGCAGTAAGATGGAGCTCTTCCCGGATCGCCCGTTTGATCTCTTCGGCGATGCTGAGCGCAGAGCCAATGCCCAACTTATCTGTGGTCACATCTAAGTAGGCTTCATCTAGCGATAGTGGTTCGATCAGGTCTGTATATCTCCTGAAAATTGCCCTGATCTGCTGGGAAACTTCTTTATAGGCATTAAATCTAGGATACACAAAAATGGCATGTGGACAGAGCTGAAATGCCCTTTTTGATGTCATGGCCGATTTGACACCAAATTTTCTGGCCTCATAACTTGCTGTAGCCACCACTCCTCTTCCATCAGCAGGACCACCCACTACCAAAGGCTTGCCGCGATATTCCGGAAAATCTCTTTGCTCAACAGCAGCATAAAATGCATCCATGTCGATGTGGATGATCTTTCGATACTGAGGTTTGTCGGTATTTTCCATTTTCTATTCCAAAATATAGTTCTCGTAGGCACGATCGCCCCAAAAAACATAATTCCGATCTTGAAATTTAGTACCCCTAAACATCAGGTCGATCAATCCATTTTTCTCGACCAATACCGTATGAAAAATTTCCCCTGCGGGATTCTTGATCAATTTAATGCTGATTTGGTTACGTCGATCTGCCCACCAGAGCTGATTGGCAGATTCGTGATGGGAAAGCAGAAATGAAAATCCGAGCTCTTTTGCCATCAACTTGCTCCTGTACCAGGTTCCACCAGTTGGAGAGACCAAGGGTTTACCATTATAAACGACAACACTATCGTTATAGGCAATGATCTGCAAAGAATTGTTCGCATGTTTTAACCATTGGCTTAATCTTTCGCTGTGTTTTTCAGTTTCATACCCGTAGGTCGCATCTAAAAATCCAATCCTTTCAATCACTGGCGGAATTTCTGTCTTAGAATTTAAATATCCAAAAATGAAGCTTCCTCCACCACTATGACCGCAGATCGTAATCTTTGGCGCATAGCGTAGGTATTTTTGATTAATCAGCTCAACAAACCCAGCAATCCTTTCATCGGCATCTGCAAATTTCCTGCGCCAGGCAGGCCAACTTTTCAATGTGTTTTCCAGATAGACTACAATGTAATTGGTTTTGGGATCGGCATGTCTGATAAAAGCAGTCTGCGCACCAATGTGCTGGATATTGAAGTGCCAGTCATCTCCTTCTTTCAATTTCTTACCAAAAGTTTGCGCCGTTGTATTGCCATTTGGCAACGCAAATACTATGATCTTGGTTGCATTGGAAGCCAATAACTGTGCAGGCTCGTCGATGGTAAGCATTACCCCACTGTCGATTTCAATTTTTTTTAGCGAACCGAATTTTTCGTTAAATGATTGTGCGCTTGAATTTAGCTCAATTAGGGTAAGGCAAATAATGATGATGAACTGCTTCATATCCAAATTTACAACAATTGACAATTAAAGCGCAATGGGCCAATTATTCAGACCGATCTTTCCCTACGGTAAAATGGTTATGACTTCAGGTTTATTTTTTTGGCTCCCTGCCCAAATTTACCACCACCCCAACACTAAATACCGTGTTTCCCGCATTCAGGAACTTGCGGCTCTTTAGTCCGAAATTACTGCCACTGGTGTATTGCAGTTGGACCTGGTCGCTCAAGATCATCCGCGTAAAAAAAATGGGTTCCAGAAAAATATTATCTTCATTGGGCTGTGCAATCGAATTAATCGTGAAATCTTTGGTCTTGATAAAGCTCATCCTCAATGCCGTACCATAATTTAGGCCGAATGCTCTCCCAAAAAGCTTTAGGTCATTCTTCTTTTTTGAACTATAGTTTACCTGGATAAACTTTTTGCTATAGGTTGCATCCTTGAATTCTGAGCCCAACAACGTTTCCTGGTCATCGAATATCCTTCGGATCCTATTGCTCCTCCCATCGCCAAAACCAGCATAAATTTCAAGTATCCAGTTTTTATCTTCACCAAATGTTTGAAAATACCCTCCACCGAATTCGATCATCTTATGCTTAATAGCTGTCTTTTTGCCCGTATTTTTTAAGTAGGCGCCATTGGCCAGTATTGCAAAATGGTTACTAAAGGCATAGGCAGAGTTAAAATTGAAGTTGCCCTTGAACGAAAGATGGGCACCGGCGGCAACCTCACCCTTTGTGGTCAACATCGGTGTGTTTGGTACACTGGGCAGGTAAATTGATGAACAGCTTGATAGCAATAGGATGCAGATGGTCGCAAGGGTTCGTAAGTTTAGGGATATCATAGATTGATAACAGCATTTGGATCAGATTATTATCTCCATGAGCTGCAACATGCGCTTAAATTCATCCTGCACCGGTGCTTCCATCGAAATTGATTGGCCTGTAATGGGATGATTAAATTTCAATGCCGAAGCATGCAATAACATGGTCGACATATCGAATTTTTCAGTGAAAAACTTATTCTGCTTATTGCAGCCATGTTTTCGGTCACCAATGATGGGATGAAAGATGTGTGCAAAATGTTTACGGAGCTGATGCATCCGACCCGTTGTCGGCGTTGCTTCTACCAATGAATATCTCGAAGTTGCGTGCTTGCCATGCGGAACATTGATTTCTGCACGTTGTAAAGTCAGAAATGAAGTGAAGGCATCTTGCAACGTTCCATTATCCTTTACCAAAGGATAGTCGATATCCAATTGGTCAGGTGTGTAGCCGCGAACAATTGCCAAGTACTTCTTGTGTACCAATCCCTCCTGAAATTGTTTTTGCATGGCAATTTCAACATCTTTTTCAAAAGCGAAGAGTAATAGCCCCCCTGTTTTGCGATCGATCCGATGGACTGGACTTACATGCTGGCCGATCTGGTCGCGAAGCAGTTGTAAAGCAAATTCAGTAGCATCATTGGCAATTTTAGAGCGATGGACCAATAATCCATGGGGCTTATTAATGGCGATCAGGTGTTCATCCTGATAAATAATAGGTAGCATAGAGGCAAAGATAGCATTCCCATGATAGTGCTGGAATTCTTAACCTGAAAAGATATCTTTAGATACCCGAAAGGTATGGCAATGTGCATCTACAATGGTCTTGATATCGGCAGAATAGCCACCACCCATGCTCACCTGAACAGGGATTTGATGTTTCTTACAGGCAGAAAGCACCATATGATCACGTTCTTTGCAAGCTGATTTGCTCAGATCAAGCTTTCCGAGCTGGTCTGTTGCCAATACATCTACTCCAGCCAAATAGAAAACAAAATCGGGACGATGTTTTTTAAAGAGGACAGGAAGCGACCCACTTAATCTGTTTAAAAATTCCTCATCCCCAGTACCATTTGCCAAAGGGATATCTAAATCTGATTGCTCTTTTCTAAATGGAAAATTCTTTTCGCCATGCATTGAAAAAGTAAAAACCCGAGGTTCATTTTTAAAGATTTCGGCCGTCCCATTTCCCTGATGTACATCTAAATCAATAATTAAGATCCGTCCAGCTAATCCATTATTTAATAAATGGTTGGCTGCGATGGCCTGATCATTTAAGAGACAAAATCCTTCTCCCCAATCCGTGCCTGCATGATGCGTACCACCGGCTACATTAAATGCCACGCCATGATCGAACGCAGAATGAGCTCCGTCTATTGTTCCCTGGGCAATACACAATTCACGTTCTACGAGTTGTGCCGTTAAAGGAAATCCAATCCTACGCTGCTCTGCGCTTGGCAAGGTCAGATTTTTAAGCATCGACCAATAATTGCGATCGTGCGTAGCCAATACCTCTGCCTCATCCAAAATACCTGGTTCAAAGAAATGATCTAAGAAAAAAGTGCCTTCATGCAGCAACTGGGCCGGAATAAGCTCATACTTCAGCATCGGAAACCGATGTCCATCCGGTAAAGGATGTGCATAGATTGGATGATAGGCGATTTTGATCATTGGTTGTTTAGATGTTTGGTTTTTTGGTTGTTTGGTTAATATATCGTTAGCCCAACAACTCGTTTACGTGTTTTTCGATGTTGTTGCATATTTCATCAACAGGAAGATCATTGGCGTCTTGATTGAAGGGATTTTCGATCTCTTCGGCAATCAGTTCCAGACTAGCCAACACATATAGGATAAATGGCACGATGGGGACCACAAAATATCCAAGGCTAAAAACCCAACCAAATGGCAGGGTGATGACGTAAATAAAGATGAACTTTTTGATAAATGCACTATAGGAATAAGGAATCGGCGTATTTCTGATTCTTTCACATCCACCACATATTTCAGTAAACTGATTGGCATCAGCATTTAGGATGATCAGCTGTTCTTGGGAAATCTGCTGATTTCGTTGGAGTTCAAAAATCCTGTTTACGATGCTGGCCGCTACCTGATTTGGAATGTGTTTACCACTGTCAATCTCGATCAAAAGGCTATTTTTACCGAAATATTGTCGCTCCCGTAAGTGTTCTTTTAAGGCAAAAGCATACTTTGGAATGGCATATTTAAAGAATTCCAGGTCCTCTGGCCTCAGGTTTAAGGCCTTTAGCTTGATGGCAAAATTCCTGCTTACGTTGGTCAGGGCGCCCAATAGTTTTCTGCCATCCCACCAACGGTCATAAGAAGTATTGGTCCTGAATACCAATAGCATGGAAATAACAAAACCCAGCAAACTGTGCATCATTCCAATATTCTTGATGTAATTTGTTTCTGTTAACCGAAGGTACTTTAGTTCTACAAAGGCCATCGCGCCCGAAAATATGGCCACACCTAGCATCAGTGGCCACAATTTCCGAAATGTATCTGCCTTATGGATGTGGAAAATAAAGTTGATCCACTCCTTTGGATTATAATTGATCATATTGTTTCGCTAATTGATACAAGAGCTGTCCTGTCTGGTATACGTCTTCATAACTATTGTACATCGGTACTGGGCTTAATCTGATTACATTGGGTTCTCGCCAATCGCCCAATACCTGATTCGCCACCAAACCATCAAAGATCTGCTTACCATTTACTTTGGCGATGATAGAGACCTGTGCCCCACGTTCTGCTTCACTAAGTGGCGTAATTACTTTAAAAATCTCTTGATTTAAATTTTTATTCACCTCATTTATAATGAATAACAAATAACTTGTTAAAGTTTTACTTTTATTTCTAAGCGCAGTTATTCCACCGGCTTTTTCAAATAGATGTAGCGAAGCATGGTAAAGTGCCATGGGCATTACCTGCGTACAGCTCACCTGCCATCCGTCTGCTCCGGCTTCAGGCACAAATCCCTTTTCCATTTTAAATCGGGTTGATTCCTGATATCCCCACCATCCCGCAAACCTGTTCATCTGGCGATTAAAATGCCTCTCATGCACAAAAATACCACTTATTCCCCCTGGTCCGGCATTTTGATATTTGTACGAGCACCAACAAGCAAAATCAACTCCCCAATCGTGCAAGTTCATTGGAACGTTTCCAGCTGCATGTGCCAAGTCAAATCCGACAATTGCGCCCGCCTGATGCCCAGCCGTCGTAATTGCTGGCATATCGAACCACTGCCCTGTAAAATAGTTGATGCCACCGAACAGTACAAGGGCAGTATCGGCTGCATTCTTTTCAATAGCAGCTACAATGGCAGATGTCTTCAAAAGATATTCACCTTCTTCTGGCGCAACTTCGATGATGGCTTCCTCGGGATTATAGCCATGGAAACGGACCTGGCTTTCTATTGCATATTGATCAGATGGAAATGCACCTGCCTCCATAATAATCTTAAATCTTTTTCCTTCCGGCCTATAAAAACTCACTAAAAGCAAATGTAGATTAACTGTGAGTGTATTCATCGGACAGACCTCAGCCGGCAATGCACCCACCAAAGGCGCCATCAATTTTTTGAGTGCTTTATGGTAATACATCCAAGGCGCATCTCCTTCAAACCAACCCTCAACTGCAAGGTTTTGCCAATTGTCCAATTGCTCACCTAATATCTTCCTTGCTACTTTAGGTTGAAGTCCTAAAGAATTACCACACAAATAGATATATGGCTTACCCTGTTGATGTGGAAACAAATATTCTTTTCGCATTTCGCGAAGTGAATCAGATTGGTCCTGGGCTTGTGCAAAGGTTAATGTAGGCTCAAAATTCATATTCCAATATTACAAAGTTTAGGCGAGAAAATGCATCAGGTTCCAGTTTCTAGTGGCAAAGTGCAGAGAGCAAAGAGCAAAGAGCAAAGAGCAAAAGAGATTTGGCTAAAACTTGTTGGGCTTGCTCACATAGGGATTTCCTTTCACAAAGAAGCGCCATGGCAGCAGCGCATGTTCCTCGGCATAGTCTACGCCCACCCTTGGCGCAGCAATAATCTGGTCTGAAGGAAAATGGATCCCGTTATCTTCGATCCAAACTTCATCGCCCAGCAAATCTTTGGCATTGAGATCTTTGTTGATGCCCATTGCCTGCGCCAATGCGCCCGGGCCAGCGGTCATCCTTCCGGCAGGCGCTGACATTTTTCTACGGGCAAGCATGATGTCTACACCAATGGTCGGTTCTATCCCCCTGATCAAAACCGCATGGGGATTATTTTTGCCCGCGGTAACTACGTTAAAAAGGTGATGGATCCCATAACAAAGATAGACATAAGAAATTCCCCCAGCCTCATACATGGTTGATGTTCTTGGGGTATAACGTCCATTATAGGCATGCGAGGCCTTATCGATTACGCCGTTATAGGCCTCTGTTTCGACAATGGTTCCACCTGTAAGCTTACCATCTATCAAAGTAAACAATTGTTTTCCGAGCAGCTCTACTGCCAGTTGGACTACATTTTCTTGTTGATAAAAGGAAAAAGGAAGCTTAGGCATTTAACAATTCGACTATTTGCGCCAGGTATTGATGATCTATTTCATCAAAATGAGCAAGGTGTTCGCTATCAACATCTAAAACACCGATAATGTTCTGCGCCGAATACAAGGGCAGCACAATTTCTGATCTCGATGCCGATGCGCAGGCAATATGGCCTGGAAATTCTTCAACATCTTGTACAATGATCACTTCGGCCCTTTCCCACGCCGCACCGCAAACTCCTTTGCCCTTGCCAATCCTTGTGCAGGCCACAGGGCCTTGGAATGGACCCAAAACCAGTTCCTCTCCCTTTACGAGATAAAATCCTACCCAAAACCAGTTGAACTGCTCTTTCAGGGCTGCACATACATTGGCAAGATTAGCGACCTGGTCTGTCTCCCCTTGGAGCAATGCCTGAATTTGTGGAATGATCGATAGATATTGTGCTTCTTTACTAGTCGATCTGGAAATCTGAAGGTCTTCGGCCATGAGATAAATTTAAAAACCAAAGATAGGAATTAACGAATTGTTTAACTTTGACATTTACCACAATTACAGCATCATGACTAAAAAAACTTTATGTATAACTTTACTGTCGCTCGTAGGCATCACCCAATTTGCAGGCCATCGACCAGAGGAAGGCATGTTCCCGTTGAGCGAAATCCATAAACTTGACCTCAAAAAAGCAGGACTAAAGATCGATATCAATGAGGTATACAATCCAAATGGCACAAGTTTGGTTGATGCACTCGTTAATGTGGGCGGATGCACAGGGTCTTTCGTATCCGACGAGGGGCTTATCATTACCAATCACCATTGCGCCTTTAGTGCCGTACAATTGGCAAGCTCTCCTGAACACGATTACCTGAACAATGGGTTGGTGGCAAAGTCACATGAACAAGAACTTGAAGGTAGAGGACTAACCTGCCGTATCACCGATAGTTATGAGGACGTTTCAGCTAAAATTCTAGGTGCTGTTGCCCAGATCGACGACCCCATTTCTCGTTTGCAGATCATCAACAACATGATGAAAAATCTAGCCATAGAAGCAGAAAAACAAGATCCGACCATCAAAGCGGAAGTATCGGAAATGTTCATCGGAAAAAGCTATGTATTGTTCAGGTACAAGACCATCCAGGATGTGAGGCTGGTATATATCCCAAACCGCAAGATCGGAGAATTTGGTGGAGAAACAGACAATTGGGTCTGGCCGCGCCATACGGGAGATTATTCATTTATGCGGGCATATGTGGCAAAAGATGGCTCGCCAGCAAAGTATTCCAAAGACAATGTGCCCTATCATCCTAAAAAATTCTTAAAAGTTAATGCTAACGGCACAAATGAAGACGATTTTGTATTTATTTTAGGATACCCTGGAAAAACTTTTCGCCATCGTCCGGCCCAATTTATAGCCTATCAACAGCATTACGTGCTGCCTTATGTTTCTTCGCTTTACGATTTCCAAAATACAACCATGGAAAACGTAGGCAAAAAAGACCCGGCTACGGCATTAAAATTGGCTACAAGAATTAAGAAGAATGCCAATGTAATGAAAAATTACAGGGGCAAACTCACAGGCATCAAAGGGTTGGATCTGGTTGGACAAAAGAAACAGGAAGATGCTGCCCTGGCACAATTCATTAACGGAAACGTTGAGCTTAAGACAAAGTATGGCAATCTGATGAATGATATTGACCAGCTCTATCAACAAATCAATGGCGATGCAAACCGTGATCTTTGGCTAGCACAAATTTATACTTCTACCAGCTTGTTGAACGTTGCCAAACAGCTCAACACATTCAGATCAGCACTTGATGCGACACCAAATGCCCAAAAAGAAGCTTATTTCAATTCAAATGTAAATGTGCTGAAACAAGCCATCAATGCAATCTATGAAGTTTATGACATTGATGCCGATCGAAAGATCTTTAAAAAGATGGTAATGGATGCCGCTGGTTTCAGCGCCAACCAAAGGGTAGAGGCAATTGATAAAATAACAGGAAAGGGTGCCAACAATGAGGCAATGGCCGATGAATTCATCAATGATACTTTTGGCCTTAGCAAACTGAAGGACCAAAGATATGTGAACAATACCTTACTGAAATCATGGAAATCCATTACAGAATACAATGATGGCCTACTTATGCTGGAACAGGATATCGCCAAACAGATTTCACTATTAAAGCCTGAAAAAGACCGTCGGGATGGTCTTTTGAACAAATTAATGGGCGACTATGTAAACGTAAAGGAAAAGTTCTTGAACAGGGATTTTATTCCTGATGCGAACAGCACCCTTCGCTTAACTTATGGCCATGTCAGGGGATATTCGCCTGCAGATGCCAGTTATATGGCCCCATACACCGCTGTTAAAGGGATTTTAGAAAAAGGGGCGACTGGAAATCCCGATTTTGCTTATCCATCTCCTATCCAGTCCCTATGGAATGCCAAAGATTTTGGCAGCTTCATCAAAAAGGAACTGAACGATGTTCCGGTAGCTTTTTTGTACAATACAGATACTACCAATGGCAATTCGGGCTCGCCGATCATGAATGCTTACGGAGAGCTCATCGGCGTAAACTTTGACCGTGCCTATGGGGCAACGATCAATGATTATGCTTGGAATGAAAGTTATAGCAGATCGATTGGCGTCGATATTCGCTATGTGCTATGGGTGGCCTCTAAGATAGATCATGCCGACTTCTTGCTTAAGGAAATGGGCGTCCAAAACTAAATCAATCAATCTTTCCAGACAACCTCGCAGGTTCTTAAGAACCTGCGAGGTTGTCCAAATAAATCTACACATGAGAATAATTGCCGAACTACCACATCCAGCATGCAAGATTACCTTGTTCAATATGAACCAAAAATATATTGTGAAATTCGAACAGGGCCCACTTGAACAGAGCTATAAAATTTCAGAACTCGATCTAACGGGAGGGGGAGCCAACGAAATCTTTCAACTGATAGACGATGAATTTATGGCCACTGTTATCGAACGTTTTGCACTAATGCGACAAGATTTTAATGCCGCATTCAAACGTCAACAATAATTACATATAAAATTCATAACTAACTGTAAGTTAATTGATTTAATGATTATTCAGAATTTTATTCTGAATTTTAGAGCCTTTAGGGGTCTTAAAGAAAAATTTAAATGTAGCACTTATTTATCAATTGATGTTTAAATCTACTGATTAACAGTAAGTTAAATTATTATACAAAATATTATATGTTATTCCAAAATTGCCAAATAAATGCAAAGTTTTGCGATTTTAAGGCTACATCAAGTCTCGGTACCAAAATTTGATCGGGCTGTTATGATGTCCTTGGTTTGGGTTTGGGTTTGGAAATGACCTGCAAACCAACTCCCCTAGTTTGAAAACAATAGGCGACCTAAATATAGGCCCGTCGAAGACGAAGGTATGGAACTCACCATTTTCGCCACAAGGGTCAATGTGCTTTGGAAGACCTTTTATAAAGTCCCTATCCATTACCTGCCCACATAATTCTTTTAATCCATCCTGTGCACAGACCACAACGGTTTTAAAGCCAAGGTCGATAAATTCGTTCATGATTTCCCTGGTATCTTTTCCCCATAGTGGAAATATGCCCTTCAAGCCGAAACCTCCAAGTTGTTGTTCACGATAGAGTTTTAGGTCTTCCAGAAAGATATCACCGAAGGCAACCTGCGTTATCCCATCTGCTGCCAGGCCAGAAAGCATCCCACCCATGGCATTTTCATAGACTTCCATATCTGGCATTTCAGGAAGATTTACCTCTACGAGTGGCATATTCAGTTGTGTAGCCTGATCGATCAACAGCTGTTTTCTTACACCATGCATCGCAATGCGCCCGAAATGTTCATTGATGGTGGTGAGCAAACAGCGTACATCAAATTCTTTTTGCTGCAAGAGGTAATGCAGGGCCAAAGCACTATCCTTTCCCCCACTCCAACTCATGACGGTCGGATATTGCTCAGACATATTGCATTATGGCATTTGAAACATCTATCAAGCCCTGTGAGGCTGATTTCTCAATCCTGATGACATGCTGATAGCGATCTACCGAAGGTATTTTCGGATCTACAATAAACTTTGGCACTGATCTGGGCACAAAATCCAATAATCCGGCAGCAGGATAGACGGCCAGTGAGGTGCCAACCAATAGAAATAGATCTGCCTGCCTACAAATGGCTGCGGCAAGTTCAATCATGGGCACAGCTTCCCCAAACCAAACCACATGTGGCCTTAATTGGGAACCCAATTCGCAGCATTCGCCCATTTTGATTTCATCGCCCACAATCTCATAAACCAGATCGGGATCATGGCTTGATTGGGCATAGGTTATGATGCCATGCAAGTGCGTAATATTTGTGGAGCCTGCCCTTTCGTGTAGGTCGTCTATGTTCTGGGTAATAATTGAAACTTCAAAATGATCCTCCAGTGAGGCCAAAGCTAGATGTGCGGCATTTGGAAGGGCTGCAAGGACCTGTTTGCGCCTTTCATTATAAAATGACTGTACCAATATCGGATCTTTTTCCCAAGCCTCTGGCGTAGCCACATCATAAACATGATAGCCTTCCCATAGCCCATCTGAATCCCTAAAGGTCTTGAGGCCACTTTCTGCGCTGATCCCGGCACCGGTTAGCACGACTAATTTTCGTTTCATACGCCAATTTAAATAAAAAAACCCTTTTGCATGACACAAAAGGGCTGTTTTCTTTTAAGAAATCGTTTATGCTTCTCTAGTTCCGTTCAGGCTTAATACTGGATATTTCATCTTTAATGCTTCAAACGCACCGAACATAATTGCAGCATAAGCTAAAGTTCCATATAGGAAGTTCAGTTCGTATGGAATAGCAGCAACTAGGCAGGTCCAAAAACCGCCCAAAGTCTTTGCGTAAAATGTGGTGCTATACCAAATTCCAAAATCAGAAACAATCCAGTGGATCAGTACACCAACAAGTCCAGCTCCAACAACATGTTGTACGTTTACCTTGTTGATCATCAATCTGCCCACCAAAACCATCAGGATAAAGGCGATGTAGGTATATTGCCATCCATCATAAAAACCGTAATCTTTTCCCATGGTAAACATCAATCCAAGATCACTGGCCAATAAGACCGATACTGGCAGCAACAAGGCGTTCGACCATTTTTTGAAATAGGCACCGCCAAATAAGGCTATCGCTCCCAAACCAGATAAATTAGCTAAAAACTTAAAATCTGGTGAAAGTGGTGCAATAACCCTGATCGCTACAATGATCAACATGAATGTGATCAAAACCAATGTCCTATAATTTAATCTTTCCATTTTTTTCTAGTTGGTGTACAAAAATAGCTTTTATATGTGGAATAAAAAATTTAGAATTCTATCTTTAATGCTTAAAAACCAAGGCATGCGCAGATCAATTTTATTAATTTTCCTTTTAATCAGCATCAGATCGATGGCACAAGACACAGATACGCTCTTTCTAAAAAATATCATGGAGAACAAACCTGAACTTTTTTCAGGCGTACTCAATCATCCGCAAAAAAATGAAGTACAGATCATGTACACACAGGTTACCCGTGATAAAAACAACAAGCCTACGTTTAAGACTTTTTCCTATAATGCAAATCCAAAACATTACTTCTACCCTGCCAGCACGGTGAAATTGGCCGCGGTGATATTCGCATTGGAAAAGGTAAATCAACTAAAGGCAAAAGGCGTTACGGCTGAAATGACCATGATTACCGACAGTAGCTTTAAAGGCCAGACGAAAGTCCTGAAAGATGAAAGTGCGGCAAACGGCAAACCTAGCATCGCCCATTATGTTAAAAAGATTTTGCTGACCAGCGACAATGATGCGTTTAATCGCCTTTTTGAATTTATTGGCAGGGCCGAAATCAATGCGAAGCTCAAGAAATATGGCCTCACCCATAGCAGGATCCTAAACCGACTGGCCATAGGCGATGGTGGCGAATCGGCCAGGCATACCAATCCGATTGATTTTTATCAGGATAATCAGCTGATCTATCATCAAGATGCACAATATGACGATCGGGACTATCCCTTAGATCTTACAAATCTACTGGTAGGTAAAGGGTACCTAAACAGCAAAGATGAGCTGGTTAACGAGCCCTACAGTTTTGCCAACAAAAATGTATTTACAGTAGCCGACCAGCAGGCACTGATGATGCGACTGATCTTGCCAGAGGCCTTCCCTGCCAAAGATCGTTTCAAACTTACTGCGGCAGATTATCAGCTGATCTATACCTACATGAGCAAACTACCGACCGAAAGCGATTATCCCAAATATGATCTAAATGAGTTCTGGCCGACCTACGCAAAGATGCTTTATTATGGCAGGGAGAAGAACGCTATCTTGGATCCGGATATCCGCATTTTTAACAAGTATGGAGACAGCTATGGCTTCATCATCGACAATTCTTACTTCGTAGATTTTAAGAACAAGATAGAATATTTTCTTACCGCTGTTGTCCAGAGTAATGAAGATGGCATTTATAACGACAATAAATACGAATACGAAACCGTATGCTATCCTTTCATGAAAAATCTGGGCAGGACAATCTACGCATATGAATTGGCCAGAAAGAAAAAAAACTTGCCCAATTTGGACAAGTTTCGAATGGATTATGGCAAATCACCCAATTGACGAATTAGCAAATTGCTAATGAGCTGATGAGGTGATGAGGTGATGAGGAATTACAACTTAAAGCTCAGACCGGCATTTACGTTGAAGCCCATAGTTTTATAACCAATCAGTTCTTCATATTTGGCATTGGTCAGGTTTTTAAGGTCTGCAAAGATTTTTAGTTTTCTTTGGAGTAAGGCATATTCAGCATAGGCATCAACCATGTGGTAGGATTTTAAGCTTCGGTTTACAAACGGATACGAACTGAAATCGGTATCGGTCCTTTCACCAGTAAATTTATAATTTGCAGCTACATACAATTGATCGCTTGCCTGAAAGCCTGCATTGGCGCCAAAAACATTTTTTGGCCTGCGCAACAGCACATCTGATGTGGTGCTGGCCGTAACCTGCTGCCCTTCTACATAGGCATAATATCCATTGATGGTAAACTTCTGCAATTTAAGTCCTGGCTCGATTTCAAAACCTTTATCTTTTTGGAGGTCTTGGTTGATATAGCCTGTACCTCCATAAATGATGGCATTCTTCATGTTCCTCTTGAAACCAACCACGCGCAGGTTTACCTTTTGATCTAATAAATTAAGGGTCGCGCCTGCCTCATAGTTAGTGGCCAACTCTGGTTTAAGATTCAGATTGGCTCCATATTGTCCGAATAACATTTCTAAGGTGGGTGCCCTGAATGCTGATGAAACCGTTCCAAAAAGTTTTAGCGCTTTGGCCACATTCAAACTTGGGGTAATGGAATAGGTATAATTTTCGCCATACTTATTGTGCTTATTGTATCTACCGCCAACTTCCAGGTTAAAAATGCTGAGTTCATGCAGAAATAAGGATGCATAGGTACTGAACAGGTTTGCATTGGCATTATCGTTCAGGTTGTAATAATGTGTCACTGCGGTCTGTTTATTGTCAATTCCCAACAGCAGGTCCACATTCGGCAACAAGCGCTGATTGTAGTAGGCATCAACCAAGTTCATCCGGCCACGATATTTTCCCGGAAATGAGCTCTGGTATTCCCTGGTCGTATTTTCATGGCTATAGATCAACGTAATCTTACCTTTGGGCAGATCATAAGTCGCATTCAATCCGCCATTAAAGTGGGTAGACATCGAGGTATTGTTCGCATCGGTAAAAGCATCGTCATCATAATCAAAATGACCTGAAAAATAGCGCACAAAAGGATTTACACTGAAGTTCTTGGCCAGCTGAACACCAAAATTTGCATTTAGTGCACTCTGTCTAAGGCCATCTTTGTCAAAAACCTGCGAATTCCCAATCGGATTGGCGGCTTCGGATATGCCATCCGTCCGCAGGTGCGAGTAGCTCAAGTTATAGGTAAACGCATCAACCTTGCTATTTAAACCGATCGTACCTTTAAAAGTGTTGTAGCTTCCGGCGCTGGCCACGCCATACACATGGTTTCCGGCATCGGCAGATTTTTTGGTAATGATGTTAACCACACCTGCGACGGCATCTGACCCATAAATGGTAGATTGGCCTCCGCGGATGATCTCAATCCGATCTACCTGATCGATGGAGAACAAACGAAGGTCAAAGGCTCCGCCTGTACCAGATGGGTCGGTTGCCAATACACCATCCACCAAAATGACCGTATAGGCACTGCCTGCTCCGCGAAAGAATACGCTCTTGTCTTTGCCCATGTTGCTGCCTACGCCATTTACAACAATGCCTGGCTGCTGATTGAGCAATTGAGCAAGGCTTCTTCCACTGCTCCGCTCCAGTTCCTCACGGCTGATCACAGTGACCACTTTACCGGTCTGCGATTGTTTTTGGTTGTTTTTTGTGGTAGAAATGACCACTTCACTTAAAGTTTGGGCTTCCTGAGCCACCGATTTGTTCCCCAAAAGGGCCAATTGCACAAGTCCTAGACCTGCCACAATCAATTTTGTTTTTTTGTTCATTGTTGTGAGTTTTTCACGCACAGCAACAGAATCAGAACAGAAATGAGTACGATAAAATAGTCCCATTCCTAGCTTCAATCCCCGAAAGCTATGAAATTAATACTTAAAGGCAGGTCTTCTGACTTACTCCTGGTTTTTCTTGCCTTCCCCATCGCATGGCGAAAAGTGACATCAGAATAGAAAAACCCCTCTAGAGCTTACAGCTGCGGGACAGTTACAGAATTACACTGTATTCCCTTTTAATCCCGGTTGTAAATCGGGAACCAAAAAGTGACACAAAGCTATGTTATTTAGTTGAAAGTTGAAAGTTAAAGGTTTGGCATCACTGCTGGCTAGTCCTCAAACATTTCCTCTTTCCATAAAATTTAAGTAAATTAAAATACGTTAATTTGTAATTACAGTTTTAACACTATTTAACAGATCATCATTCACGTTTTTTTTTCATCTTTATCCTATGTTTAAAGAAATAAAAAATAGGTACGTTCGCTATTTTACACTTTTCATCTATTTTCTTGTTCTTTTCTTCTGTGCGTTACAGCTCAACTTTTTATGGCTATTCGGCTATTCGCCTTCTTATTCTGATATCAAAAAACCTGCCCAGCGCGTTGGCTCTGAGCTCTATACCGCTGATGGCAAACTCATAGGTCGTTATTTTAAGGAAAACAGGACCCCTGTTGCCTATCAGGAAATTGCGCCAAGCGTGATCAATGCCCTTGTGGCCACGGAAGACATCCGTTTCTATAAACACTCTGGAATTGATGTCCAGGCACTTGGCAGGGCAGTTATTGGGATGGGTAAAGATGGTGGGGCCAGTACCATTACACAACAATTGGCCAAAAACCTTTACCGTACGCGGTACAGCAAATCTTCAGGCCTGATCAAACACATCCCGCTGGTGCGGACATTGGTTTCAAAGCTTAAAGAATGGATGACCGCCCTAAAGCTCGAATCAAACTACAGTAAAAACGACATCATTACGATGTACCTCAATACGGTCTCATTCGGAAACAACACCTATGGGATCAAAACCGCTGCAAGGATCTATTTCGATAAGGAAGCAAAGGAGCTGACGACCAATGAGGCTGCTTTACTTGTAGGTATGCTCAAAGGGACCAACCTCTATAACCCGTTGAAATCTCCAGATAAGGCCCTAAAACGTAGAAATGTGGTCCTTGCCCAAATGAACAAATACAATTACCTCAAAAAAGACAGTATGGATATACTTGCCAAGCAGCCCCTGCAACTTAAGGAAGGTAAGATGAAGGATGGCAGCGATGGCGATTCTTACCTGAGGAGCGCAGTAGACAAATACCTCGAAAAATGGTGCGAAGAGAACAACATGGACCTTTATGAGGATGGGCTGAAGATCTATACCACCATCGACTCCAAGCTACAGGGCTATGCGGAAGAAGCGGTAAAAGATCAGATGCGCATGCTACAAAGACGGTTCTACAATGTTTGGGGCAATGAAGATCCCTGGGAAGATTCGGAACGAAAAAAGGTGGACTATCCTGATCGTGCCAAACGAAACCTGCCCATCTATGCATTGCTCGCAAAGAAATACAACAATAATACGGACTCCATAGATGCCTATTTTAACAAAAAGAAAAAGATGAAGATCTTTTCGTACAAAGGCGAAAAGGACACTTTGTTCTCGACTATGGACTCTATCCGCTATTATGGTAAGATTTTAAATACCGGAATGATGACCATGGAGCCTAAAACAGGTAAAATCAAGGTATGGGTGGGTGGTATAGACCATAAATTCTTTAAATATGACCATGTCAACCAAGCAAAGCGCCAAGCGGGATCAACATTTAAACCTTTTGCCTATCTGGCAGCCCTAGAAAGTGGCATGACACCCTGCGATACTTTTATCGATAAGCCAGTTAAAATTGCCTATCAGAACAAAGGCAAAACCGAATATTGGGAACCTAAGAACGCAGATTGGTCAAATACCTATCAGGAAATGTCGTTACGGTGGGCCATGGCGAAATCTGTCAATACCGTTACCGCCCAGGTGACCGAGAAGGTGGGCTGGGACAATGTCGTAAAATGGGCCCATGCCTGTGGCATCGAAAGCAACCTCCAATCGGTTCCTTCTGTGAGCTTAGGGCCTAATGATGTCAGTGTTTTTGAAATGGTAAGGGCCTATAGCACTTTTTTAAATGAAGGCCTGAAGACCGAGCCCCTCCTAGTTGAAAAAATAACTGACCAGAACGACAACGTTATTGAAGAATTTACCGTAAAAACTAAAAAAGTATTGTCTGAAGAAATTGCATGGCTGATGCTCTATATGTTCCGTGGTGGTATGGAGGAGCCTGGAGGTACTTCCCAAGCCCTATGGGAATGGGATTTATTCCAAAAGAACAATCAGATTGGGGGCAAGACCGGCACATCTTCCGATTATGTAGATGCCTGGTACATGGGCATTACCAAAGATCTGGTAACTGGAGTTTGGGTAGGTTGTGATGAACGTACGGCACATTTCCAGAATGGAGAGCAGGGCGAAGGCTCACGTACTGCCCTGCCCATCTTTGCCAAGTTTATGGAAAAAGTCTACCATGACCCTTCCAGCGGTTATACCTATGGCCCTTTTCCTAAGTTTAAGGGAACAATTTCGATCAAGTACAACTGCCCTACGCCAAGGCAGCAGGTAGATACCAGTGCTGTCGACAGTGTGCTGACCGACTCTTTGGATATGCCTGCTCCATTACCAGAAGATCAGGTGCCTGCGGTAAAGCCTGAAACAGAGCCACAAAAAGTGGAGGAGAAGAAAAACCAGGAAGCGCCTGCAAAGTCAACAGCTCCAGTGGCAGCACCTGTTCCACTCACTAAAAAAGAAGAGCGTGAATTGCGCAGGAAACAACGTCAGGAAGAAAAAGAAAAGAAAAAAAACGAAGGAGGCTAGTTGTTTGTATTGTAAATCCAAATCAGCCCGCCTATCGTACTATAAAGGTTACCATTTAAATTATACACCATGAATAGAATTTTTACCTTCTTAAAGAAATCGCTTGCGGTTTTATTTTTCGTTTTGGTATCTACAATTGCTGTAAAGGCCCAATATTTTGGACAAAATAAGGTAAGATATAAAAATGAAGATTTTAAGGTGCTCCAGACCCCCCACTTTGAAATCTACTATTACCTCAAGAACGACAAGATGTTGAGGAAATTTGCCCAAGATGCCGAAACTTGGTATAAAATGCACCAAGAGGTATTTAGGGATACATTCTTACAGAAGAACCCAGTTATCCTTTACAATAACCACCCAGATTTTCAGCAGACTGCTGCCCTAAATGGGGAAATTGGAATTGGTACCGGCGGGGTTACCGAAGCCCTGAAAAACAGGGTCATCATGCCGATCATGGAAATCAATAGCCAGACCCGACACGTATTGGGCCACGAGCTCGTACATGCCTTCCAGTATCACGTCTTGTTGGAAAAGGATTCGATCAGCCTTGAAAATATTGGTAATACACCATTGTGGATGGTCGAAGGGATGGCCGAATACCTATCCATCGGCAAAAAGGATGCTTTTACATCGATGTGGATGCGTGATGCCCTGCTCAACAGGGATATTCCATCCCTAAAAGACCTGACCAATTCCAACAAATATTTCCCGTATCGCTATGGCCAAGCATTTTGGACATTCATTGGTTCGCTCTATGGAGACACGACAATTGTTCCACTATTTAAAGCTACAGCTAAATATGGCTATGAAAATGGGATCCGTTATACATTTGGCTATGATGACAAAACACTTTCCGGTCTATGGAAAAATTCGATCGAACAACATTATCGGCCCTTGCTAAAAGCTGATAGTTCGCAGATCAAGATTGCTGGCGCAAAAATTATCGATAATAAAAATGCAGGCAATATGAATGTTGCTCCTGCCGTAAGTCCAGATGGAAAGTATGTTTCCTTTCTTTCTGAAAAAGATCTTTTTGGTATCGATTTATTCCTAGCGGATGCAAAAACTGGTAAGATCATCAGGAAACTGAGCAGTCAGATCTCCAATTCGCACATTGACGACTATAACTTTATCGAATCTGCAGGCGCATGGTCGCCAGATAGCAAACAATTTGCCTTCAGTATTTTCAGTAAAGGAAGAAACCAGATGTTGATCATCGATGTCGCTACAGGTCGGACGATTTCGCAGACCCCAATGGGACGGGTTGAACAGTTTGGCAATCTCACCTGGTCGCCTGATGGCAAAACAGTGGCCTTTTCAGGTATGGCAGAAGGCCAGAGCGACCTGTTTGCCTATAACTTAGAGACCAAAGAATTAACCCAACTCACCGATGATGCCTATTCTGATTATGCGCCAAGCTATGCTCCAGATGGCAAATCTATTGTATTTTCATCAGACCGCGCGGCCATTAAGGCGGGAAATGTGGGTTCGGTAAATCCGATCAACTTAACGATCTACAATGTAGCCACCAAAGGATTAACCGATATCAATGTTTTCCCAGGTGCAAATAACTTAAATGCCCAATTCTCTGGCGATAGTAAACGTATTTTCTTCTTATCTAACCGCGATGGCTTTAGAAACCTGTACGAATACGATGTGACCGGGAACAGCGTAAAGCAATTGACAGATTACTTCACAGGGATTAGCGGGATTACGGAATTTTCACCAGCGATCAGTGTTTCCAGGAATGATGACATTGTCTATAGCTATTACCGCTACCAGCGCTATACGCTTTATAATTCTCCTGCAAACAACTTTAAGGCAAAACCTGTCGATGCCCAAGAAACAAATTTCAATGCAGCAGTCTTGCCCCCAACTGAAAATGTTGGCGTAAATATCATCAATTCCAACCTGGGCAATTTCGACCGGTTTGAAAAGACATTACCCGATTCGTTAAAAACTGTTCCTTATCGGCCAAAATTCAGGTTAGATTATTTGGCCAATAGCGGCGTCGGAGTTTCTACCAGCCGTTTTGGTACAGGTGTACAAGGTGGTGTGATCGGTATGTTCAGCGATATTTTGGGAAGAAACCAGATTATTGCGAATGTTTCCATCAATGGTGAGATTACAGATTTTGGTGGTCTGGTCGGCTACATTAACCAAAGTCGTAGGATCAATTGGGGAGTTGGGATTTCCCATGTTCCTTATATCACCGGATTTACGAGCGCTGGCGTTTATCAGGGAGGGCCTGGAGAACAGATCGATACCGTAAGTACAAATATCCTGAGGACTTTTGAGGATAAAATCGAATTGTTTGGCTCCTACCCTTTTAGTAAGGTACATCGCTTTGAAGCTGGTGGAGCTTTTTCTTATTACAGCTATCGCTTAGATCGTTTTAACAATTACTATGCGGCAGGAACCTATCCTTATGGATACCTGGGCTCTGATCGGGATAAGGTTTCCAATAAAGTGGCGTCCCGACAATTGGGCATTCCGCTTGATGCCTTTTCTGTTTGGCAGACCAATGCCTCGTTTATCGGCGACAACTCTATTTTTGGCGTAACAGCGCCTTTAGATGGATTCAGGTACCGTGTCGGCGTAGAGCAGTATTTTGGCGATTTTAACTTCACGGCAGTTATTGCCGATGGCAGGAAATACTGGCGGGCCAAACCTGTTACCTTTGCCGTTAGATCCTATAATTACCTTCGACTTGGCAGGGATGGCGAGAACCTTTATCCTCTATTTATTGGCTATCCTTATTTTATCAGGGGCTATGATGCCAATTCGTTCTACAACAGCAGGATCCAGAATACGGGCAATTTTGACATCAACCAGTTATCGGGCAGTAAGATGTCTGTATTTAACTTTGAGGTAAGGTTGCCTTTTACAGGTCCTAAAAAGTTGGCACAAATTCCGTCGAGATTTTTATTCTCTGACCTGAACCTGTTCTTTGATGCTGGATTGGCATGGACAGAAGATTCAAAAGTATCTTTCAAAAGTCAGCCAAACGGTGTGCTTTTGCCAAATGGTGCCCCAGCAGAGCGCGTTCCGGCCATGAGTGCCGGAGTATCGCTGCGCGTGAATGTCTTTGGATATTTCGTAATCGAACCCTATTATGCCATTCCTTTTCAAAGGACAGATGTTAACTTTGGGGTTTTCGGATTGACCTTTGCACCGGGATGGTAACCACATCTTATCATAAAAAGGGATAAGTAGCTACTTATCCCTTTTTTTTGTCACTATTGAGCAATAATGTTTAGATTTAGGATATGATCAGACAAATATGGGCCATTGTATTGGGCTATGCTTTCTTCGCAATCGCCTCCCTCACCTACTTTCAGCTCCTGGGCCGAAATCCGCATGCAGCACCAAGTTATCCATTAATGATGGTAACGGCAGGATATGGAGTCCTGGTCTCCTTAATAGCAGGTGTAATCACGCGATCGTTAACAAAAAACAAATCATCATTGGCCGTTAGGTGGTTATGTGCGATCATGGCGGCATTCGCAACATTTTCTTATTTCAAGTCTGATGGAAACCATTGGACCCAACTTTTGGCGATCTTTGTATTTGCCCCTTCGGCATTTGTTGGTGGATTGCTTTATGAAAGATCAATAAGGTCATCACCACAAAAACACCAAGAACACAAGGATGATGCAGCTTTGTGACCTTTGTAAATGCTGTTCTCAATTTTATAAGCTGATCCCTTAACAGGCTGATCAGGACATCACCAGCGGCATGCTTACCTGTGTATTCAGCTTGCGCGCAGAAAGAATATTTTCAAAATCAAGGCCAATGGTAAGATCGATCCAATCTGGATTGCAGGAACGGACCATTCTTTCCTTTTGCATCCTCGTAAAACGGCTGATCAGTTTAAAACGGGCCAAGGCCTGCGCTTCAGTTTTGAACTCTTCAAAGTAAACCAGACGGGTCAGTTGCTGACCACTATCAAAAAATAGATTGGGCATCTGCTTATAGAAATCAAGGGTCTTGATGAGGTTTGCACTCATTCCTACGTGTAAACTTGTACGGTTCCGGTCAGTTACGATGTAAACAAATTTTTCCATGATTTCTTTCTTTAAAAGTTAAAAACTAAATTAATTAGATAATTTCTTGCAGTTCAAATAAAAATTACTAACTTTATTGGCACAATAATACTAACAATTTTAGTAAAAACAAATTTATTTAAAAATATTTTTTTTATGTCAAACATTTCATCCAACCTCAAGTACCTGAGAAAGAAAAAAGGCCAAACGCAGCAGCAATTTGCTGATGCCATGGAAATTAAGCGTTCGTTAATTGGAGCATATGAGGAAGACCGGGCAGAACCTAAATATGATTTACTAAAAAAAATAGCAGAATATTTTGATTTAACGATCGATGAATTTATTAACGAAAGTATAGATGATAACTGGAAGCCAAAACCAAAAAGCCAGGGCTCAAACCTCAGGGTACTGAGCATTTCGGTTGACCAGAACGACAATGAGAACATTGAACTTGTACCGGTCAAGGCCAGTGCCGGTTACCTGAACGGATTTGCCGATCCACAATATGTAAAAGACTTGCCCAAATTTCAGCTTCCCTTACCCGCACTAAGGCAGGGAACATTTAGGGCTTTTGAGATCATGGGCGATTCGATGTTGCCCATCCAGCCAGGAAGTGTAATCATTGGCGAATATCTCGACAACTGGAATGAAGTTAAAACTGGTGAGACCTATGTTATCATCAGTAAAAATGAGGGTGTAGTCTATAAAAGGGCCGGAAACCGATTTAAGGAAAACAAGGAGCTAAAACTGATATCAGACAACAAGACATATGATCCTTATGCAATCGATGCCGATGATATCCTTGAAATCTGGAAAGCGAAGGCCTATATCTCCACAACATTACCAGAACCTTCACAGGAGCCAACCATCGAAAACCTATCGCAGATGATGGCACAGATGCAGAAATCAATTTCCCAATTAAATAAGGATTAACATATTTTAACAGTTGCACATTAAACTCTTGGTTGTTTTTTTCATCTATGCTAGTAAATAGGGATTAACCTTTTACCACAGAAACATGAAAAAATTAGTTTACACAGTAGCTTTAGTCGTAATGGGATTTACGGCCAGCTATGCACAACAACGTGGCGATCATGGTCGACCGCAAGGAACACCGGAACAACGCGCCGAGAAACAGGCAGCAGCACTACAGACCAAATTGGGCCTAACTGCCGAGCAAAAGCAGAAAGTACAGGCATTGGAATTGGAAAGGATCAAAAAAGGAGAAGAATGGCGTAAAAGCGATGAAGGAGACAGAAAAGGGAAAATGGAAGAACGAAAAGCCTTTATGAAAGCTTCGAAAGATAAGATGGATGCCATTTTAACTGCTGAACAAAGAACCAAACTCGATGCAGAACGTGCGCAGATGAAGGACAGGATGAAAGAAGGCAGGGATGGAAAAGGACCCAGGGGACCTAAAGGACCTAAAGGAGAAAAAACACCTCCTCCGCCTCCGGCTAATAATTAGTTTCCAGTTGACAGTTGACAGTTGACAGTTCATAGCTGGCTAAAAAAAATCCCTTGATTAATATAATCAAGGGATTTTTACTTTCTACTTTCTATGGCAAAGGCTCCGCAGGAGTTCCTGTGGAACACCCTTACGGAGCTTTTTACTTTCTACTTTATACTTTCTACTTTATACTTTATACTTTATACTTTTAACTCTACCTAAGATACCCTATACTCTTCAAGAAGTCTGCCCAGACCTTGTAGCCTTCTGGGATCAGGTGCAGCCCATCTTTGGTGAGTTCGGCCCTTAAATGTTTATCCTGGTCTGTAAACTGATTGTACAGGTCGATGATGGTTACATTTTTGGCTGTCATTTTTCTGATCTGTTCATTGATCCACAAGATGTGTTCGTCTTTTCCGTAGTGGTTTTTAAACTTCTCAAACGAGGCATTTACGGGCAATAGTGTATTGAAATAGATCTTCGTATTTTTTGATCCCTTCCTGATCCTGCTAATGATTTTTTTGTAGTTATTTACGATGACACTATCGGGAATATTCCTGGAAACATCATTGATCCCGATCAGGATAAAGATTTTCGCAGGCTTGGCATCAATAATCTCCTGCAGCCGTTCCAGCACGCCAAAAGTAATGTCGCCAGAAATGCCACGATTTTTCGCCTGTGGTAGGTCCAACAATTTTGCCCAATCCGTACCAGCGGTAATGCTGTTCCCCAAAAAAACGTAATCCTTCTTGGTGAGGGGCTCGTTCTGCCATTTGGCCAAGATTTCCTTTGTTTTTGGTGGCCGATAAAGGCTGTCCCATTTAACGGTCTGCGCGTTGGCCTGCAGGGAAATTGCGACAATTAATCCCAGGGCGATCAATAGTTTATTAAAATTTGCTTTCATATCGATAATTAATGTGATAACGGCGTTAAGTTGGAAAGATTTTCTTTTTCCCTGTTCCAGGTAAATGCGGTAAGCAGGATGGCAAGTACACAGGAAATGGCAATGGCAAAAAATGCGGCATCCCAACCCTTAAGGTCGACCAGTCTACCGATTGCGGCATTGGCCAGAAGATCGCCAATAAAATATCCAAATAGTCCGGTAAGCCCTGCTGCTGTTCCTGCGGCTTTCTTGGGCACCAAATCAATGGCCTGTACCCCTATCAGCATCACAGGACCATAAATAAAGAAACCAATGGCCCAAAGTGCTGCATTTTGTACCAGGTGGCTCGAGCTGGGCGATTTCCAGTAAACCACGACAGCGACAAGGGTCAGTGCCATGTAGATAATGGTTACGGGTGCCCTACGTCCATTGAAGAATTTATCGCTGATAATTCCGCAGAGCAATGTACCCGGAATGGCTGCCAGCTCGTAACCACCAGAAGCCCATGCGGCTTCTCCCTTGGTATAATGTTTGGCTTCCTGAAGAAATGTTGGCGCCCAATTGATGATACCGTTTCTTACCAGATATACAAATGCGTTGGCCATGGCAATGAACCAGAGCATCTTATTATTAAAGACATATTTAAAAAATATTTCCTTTGCCGAGAATTCTGTCTCCTGTGTCTTGGCATCATAGCTTTTTGGATAATCATTTTTGTACTCTTCAATGGGCGGTAAACCAACCGACTGTGGTGTATCCCGCACAAATAAAAATGCAAAAATGGCGAACAAAATGGCTACCAGGCCCGGAAAATAGAGCATGCCATGGTAATCGGCAAATAGCTCAAAACCAAGAACGGTGAGCGGTCCGACAAAGAAACCACCAATATTATGTGCCAAATTCCAGATTGACATGGCAGTTCCACGCTCCCTGACAGAAAACCAATGCGCCACTACCCTACCACATGGCGGCCAGCCCATCCCTTGGAACCATCCATTGATAAACAGCAAGATAAACATGATGGTAATCGATGAGGTGGCAAAAGGAATAATTCCCATAAAAATCATGGTAAATGCCGAAAGCACCAGCCCAATTGAAAGGAAATACCTGGCATTGCTGCGATCGGAAATATTGCCCATCAGAAACTTGCTAAAACCATAGGCTATGGATAAAGCTGATGCGGCCAATCCCAATTCGCCCTTGCTGAAACCTAATTTCTGGAGCTCTGGCACTGCAAATGAAAAGTTCTTCCGTACAAAATAATACGCTGCATAACCAAAGAAGATACCAATAAATACCTTAATGCGTTCTTTATTATAAATCGACTTTACTTTTTCGGGTGGTAGAAGTGGCTTGTGTGCGGCTGGCACTGGAAATAGTCTAAATCCCATGAACTTGTTTATTTTAGTTTAGTTAGTTGCTGTAATTTCCAGGACGACACTGGTCAGTGGCTCCTGGTTGGTCTTGCTTACTTCAATGCCTATGTTCATCAGGTATTCGCCGGTAAACGTTTTGTTGTTGCCGGCAATGGCAGATTTTACATTTGGCATTAAATTGATTTCTTTGATCTGGTATTGTTTCAGTGGATTTAGTCCCTGTAAACGTACAGGCGAAAATACCTCCCTGTAACGAGAACTCAAATTATAAGCGAATAGTATCGCCTTATTTTTACTTTGGTCGCTGTACATCAGCACGGCACGGTTGCCTTCATAAGGAGATGCCAGGCGATATAAATTTCCTTGAAAGATGATTGGACTAAATCTTTTATAATTGTTGATGGCCTGTTGGCTGAACAACAGTTCTTCTTTCGAAAAATGCGAAATATCGATATCATAGCCTAATTTATCCATCATAGCCACATCTGTACGAAATTTGAGCGATTGTTTGCCCCAACTGGTCACATGTGCCGCAATGGTGTTTGCCGGAAAGAAATAGGAATAGCCCCATTGGATATAAATCCTTTCCTGACCATCGGTATCGTCGCTCGGCCAAAATTCGGTGAAATATTTCATTGCGCCATAATCTGCCCTTCCGCCTCCACCCGAACACAACATGATGGGCACATGCGGATATTTTTTCCTTACCCTATCCAATATGGCATAAAAAGCTTTGGTATATTCGATGTAGAGATGCGTTTGATTGTTTTTTAAATAGGGAGAATAGCCGTTGGTAATCGTCCGGTTGCAGTCCCACTTGATAAAAGCCAGATTCGGGTTCTGTTGGAAAAGATCATCTACCACCTTGAATACGAAATCCTGTACTTTAGGGTTGATCAGATCGAGCACCAATTGGTTCCGCTGATAATTTTCGGCCCGATTAGGCAGTTTCAAGACCCAATCAGGATGTTTTTCATATAGCTCACTCTTTGGATTGACCATTTCCGGCTCGATCCAGATCCCGAACTTAATTCCCTTATCTGTAGCGCTTTTAACCAGATAGGAAATACCATCTGGTAACTTCTTTTTGTCTACTTTCCAATCGCCCAATCCCGTTGTGGCATTGTCCCTAGGATATTTTTCACCAAACCAGCCATCGTCCAATAGAAAAAGGTCGACATCCAGTTTTTTGGCGTCATCAAATAAACTGGTCAACTTTTGCTGATCAAACTTAAAACCTGTCGCTTCCCAATTGTTCAATAAAGTTAACCTGCCCTGCTCTCCATCCAACACGGCGTATTTTCTGGCCCAGTTGTGCAGGTTACGGCTTGCCAATCCCTTGCCCTTATTGCTATAGGTAAAAATAAAGGCAGGTGCAGTAAATGTTTCACCAGATTGGAGATGATAGGTTGATGCGTAATTATTTATTCCGGCCGATAGGTGCAGCAGATTTTTATTATCGATTTCGAATAGGTATTTAAAATTCCCCGTCCAGGCCAAGGTTCCAGCAATCAGTTCGCCAGCATCTTCTGTGGCAGGTTGGCTTCCTGTTGTCAGAAAAAAGTGCTGCGATTGATATTTGTTTGCACGTGTTCCCAATTTGCTATCGATGATCTTGATACCGCTGGTCAATTGATGCTCCTGCAACCTCATTTCCTTGGCCCAGTCGCCATGGAACTGGGTTAGCCAATATTGGTCAGCATTGAAATGGAGCATGGCAGAGGCATAGTTGTTCAGTAGGATCTCCTTCTTTTCGTTATTCTGGATACTTACCCAACTTTTGATCACATCCTGTTCGGGAAAACTTAGGAAATGAAGGGTTACCGCCGTTTGGTATACCATATCCTTCAAAAAGATGTCTGTCTCTACGCTTCCATCACTATGGTTCTCCACCTTGTGCCTTTGATATAAAAGCTCGAGCGAGGGGTTTCCGTCTATATGGGCAACTGCAATGGCCGGCTCGAACTCGAAGTCCATTCCACCGGATACATAGGCTTCTATACGCTTATCG
Source organism: Pedobacter sp. (assembly GCA_031119475.1). Lineage (GTDB taxonomy): Bacteria > Bacteroidota > Bacteroidia > Sphingobacteriales > Sphingobacteriaceae > Pedobacter. The sequence continues at coordinate 835,205 of JAVHXV010000001.1, forward strand.
GGATAGGCAGCATTCGACAGCTTACTCCCAAAATAGCTTTGATAGATTCTTTTATTGTTTCCGACCTTAAAGATAAGTGCAGCATTGGATGTAGTAATACTGATGGTATTGCTATCCTGCGCAACGGCTTTCATGGCCAGTACCACCAAGAGGAATATCAGTTTCTTCATTACAAAAGGTTGGGAAAATCGGAAATGATGCCATCTACTTTGAGCGCCTTTAATCGGGCAATCTCTTCTGGAGTATTGGCCGTCCATGGAATGACCTTTACGCCATCTGCGTGTGCCTTTTGAACGAGTTCGGCGTCAACAAAACTGCTCTTCGGACTCAAAATAAAAGGTTTATAGCCAAGTTCGGCCATGTAACGCTCGTAAGGTTGTTTGGTTTCGACCAGAAAGGATGTCTTAACCTTCGGATATTTCTGGTGGATGAGCTGAATGGTCCGCTTATCGAAAGATTGGATGACCACAAAAGGTGTGATGTTCTTGCTTTGGATGACCTCCATCAACAATTTAACAAATACGTCAGGCGCTGGATTAGTGATTCCATCACCTGCTACATCGCATTTGGTTTCGATGTTATAAAAGTAGGGCTTTAGGTTTTTTCTTTTGATTTCGAGCTGGACACTATCAATCAGTTCTGCCAAAAGCGGAAGATAGGTTTTGATCTTGGTCTGGGTCGGAAATCCTGGGTTGGGTTTTGTACCGATATCAAAAGACCTGATCAGGCTATAATCCATTTGGTAGATGGCATATTTTTTTGAGTCGCTTTTGGGGATGTCCTTTCCCTGGGGCGTAAGCATGAACGTAGGGCTCAGGTAATCATCGTGTGTAACCACAACCTGATTGTCTTTGGAGATGTGGGTATCCATTTCAAGGGTCGTCACCCGTTCATATTTCATGGCATTGTACATGGCCAAAATGGTATTTTCGGGCATCAGTCCCCTACCTCCACGATGTGCCTCTGCACTGAATGCCGGAAAAGCTGCTTGGTAATTTCTATTTTGCTGCGCGGTCTTACAGCCCAATATGGTCAATAGGCCGATCAGGGCAAGTTGTTTTTTGTTTGTACTCATGTGCATGGTAGACTTCTAGTTTTTGTAGATTGCGATATCATCGATGCTCAAACGTCCGTTTTTAATGTTTGGATCAGTTTTTCCATCCCCCAAGCCCAACTTATTGATCCTGAAACGTACTTTACCTTTAAGATCAAGAATAAATTCTGCAGTTTTTAGTTCCTTGGCTTCGGCATTGATGTCTTTTCCGGCCTGGACCCAGGTTGTTCCGCCATCGGTAGAATATTCCAATCTCCAAACACAAGAGGCATCTTTATAATAGGAAGCATAAGCTACGGTAACTTTAGAAGCACCTTCGGTCAGGTCAAAATTCATTTCGACGTAGGAAGGCTTTGCCCTATTCTGTTGGATCCTCACCCCTTGCTTGCCATTATACTTGTCATGGCCCTGCAAAGCGGCCAAAATTGCATTATCAAAATTCCATGCGCCACTATTCAGGGCAACGTCAGCCTTTTTGTAGTGTGCTTTGGCCGAAGTATCTGGAGAGTCGAAAGTCTCTGGAAAATTGGCATACACACTCTTCTGGGCAAATGTAACAGTAGTGGTGAAAATCAGGATCGCCAGTATGGCTTTAAATAATTTCATGATCGGTTTATTTGAATGATATAAAAAGCCCAAAACATAATCTATGCTTTGGGCTATTGATTTAGTTTCGATTGCGACCACCCATAGCGCAATCAGAATGGAAAGCTTACCAGTCTTCGGTATAGCATTCGATGGTCAGTTCATTGTTCTCGTTATCTGGGATGTAAAACGTTCGTGGGGTACCACTATAATTGATGGTATCATAGATCCTGCTCCATGCACTATTGTGTACGTCAAAGGCATAGACCACACTTGATGCCATGCTGATGGTTACCGCAATGCTATGGAGCGGCCCAACATTCCAAAAGTCCCAATATTCTGAATTGAGGTGGGCAATGTTGTAGAGTGTGACGGATTGGAGGGTATTTGTCGAATCGTAACCTGAAATGGTTACCGAGTTAAAGTTTACGCCCGTATAGTTGTACAGGGTGAACCCATAATTATCGCGTTTCCTATAGCTAGTTTTTGAAGGTGGATCGCTGGGCCTAACATTTGCAAAGGCACTGGACACGGTGAGCAATAGGGCGCAAAAAATGCAACAAGATTTAAAAATTAGACTTTTCATAATTTAATATTTTGATAAAACAATAGGGGGTGGTTCAAATTAAATATGATGGAGTTAGATCCTGAGTGCGTATAATTTTTGTTTTTGGGATTGATGAAGAAATAAATACCCAAGTTAAACTGAATTAACTTGGGTATTTCGGTCGTGTTTAGCGCACCGTAAACTTATTTGATCTGTGTAGCATCAGCACCTTCTATTTCTGCAAGGGTAGATGTTTTAGAAAGCAGGATGAATGTTTGGGTCCTGGCTTTTGTCCATTTGCCCAAGACTGTATCGAATACACCTCCACCAAACTGGTTCCACATACCGGCATCTGATGTTGGCCAATAAGCAAAAGCTTTGGTGTTGGTTCCCTGTCTGTAAAATGGCTGGCTAAATTTGGCCGGGTTTTTCTTCTCTAAAGGATTAACCGGATTATACCAATCTGTTTTTCCGATATTGTAACCCAAAGCTGGTGAAGCTTGATATAAAGTACCACCTGTGGCCACAAACAATACATCGATCGGCACTGAACTTACATTTACGGTTGTACCTTTGAATACGGCAACACCGTATGCATTTCCACTGTTTGCCAACAAATTAGCTGTAGCAGTTCCAAATCCGTCGCCTCCTGTAGTAGAGATGTCAAAAGATCTGATCCAATTTGCAGAGGCAATGCTGGTCGAAGACGTACTGTTGATCAATTTTTTAGAACCGCCTACATAGAAGAAATCACCTTTTTTTACGCTTCCTGTTGTTAAATTGAACTTATAAGTCCTGATACCACCCAATGCCCATCCTGTAGTCGGATAGCCTAGCGGTGTAGAAGCTGTTGCATTATTTGTGGTTACTACCGAGAACGGAGTAACTGCAAAATTGATGTCCCTAGTTGCCCTGAATTGAACGTACTCATTGTTCGAGTCAGTTCCGGCAGGGTCATTGTTCCAACCGGTGATCACGAAATCAGGAACAGAACTTGTTGCGCTCAATTCTTCCACATCAGTGGTCATCCTTGGCCTCACATGCGAAACCAATTTTCCAGTTGTGGTATTCAAGGTATTGACCAATACGCCAGTATAATTTGCCGAGAATGGTGCTGCTAGATTAGCAAAAGCTGCTGTTGGCAAAACCTTTAGAGCTACGTTATCTGAACCATCATTTAATGTTTTTTCACCTGATAGTGTAGTACCTGGAGCTAAAAGCGGGTTGTAGGTACCTTCAACAATAGAAACCAAAGTGCTCTCATAACGGGTTGGATCCAATAAGATATTGGCAGCCAAAACTCCATTCGTCGCAATAGGCTTGTTTGACATTTTTTTGGTGATGTTGCTGTTGCTCACATTGTTCAACTGCAACCTGCCATTAGCTTTTGTCAACACAGCACCTTCCAAGTTCACGAATACCGAATCACCCGAAACCCATTTGTTGGCATCGGCACCCAAATTAATCGCAATGCCACGAAGTGAGTTCAAACGTTTATTATCTTGGATAAACACCAATCCCTTTAGATCATCGGTAAAGTTGTTTTCGGTGTAGTCTGAAATGATTACGCCACTGATGCCAATTCCACCGAACATACGGTCTTTATCTAAAGTAACGTCGGTGCCTTTGTACAACTGCCTTACGTCAAAGATCGGGATAGATGTACTGATCTGACCACCTTCGTAATTGCCAAATCCGTTGAGAAAATCATTGTCTTTGCAACCTGACCACATGAATGCTACCGAAAGCAAGATCAATGCAGAATAAATAATCTTTTTCATTTTATATATTATAAGATTTATAATTTAATAATTATGGTTTTTGCCACCAAACATTGGTGTTAAGTTCATCAGCACCTTGTCTGGCCACAGCAGCCTGATAGCTACTTGGGTTGGCCGACTGCACATACACTGGATATTGGATACGTGCCGGCATTACTCCCCCATTCCTCAAGCCCGGACCTTTTGGCAATATCGGGTGACCCGTACGACGATATTCAAACCATTGTTGCATATCTACCAGGAACAAGGCATAATATTTCTGAAGATGGATCAGTTCCATTTTGGTATCTACTGTTGCTGTTGGATCCCAGTCCATATCTGCATTAGACAAATAAGTAACCACTTTTGGATCTGTTCCTGATGCAGGGAAACTAGGAACCCAATAGTTAATAGAAGAAGCAACGCCCCTGTTATAGGCTACATCTGGTGCTATAGACGTAATCCATCCTTTTAAGGCAGCTTCAGAAAGGATAAATTGAACTTCTGCATAATTCATCAAGATACCAGTCAATGGAGATTGTTGTAAAGATTTAGCACCCACAACTACACTCGATACGCTCACTTCATTAGAATAAAAATAGGCTTGTTTAGTTGGCGATGAACCTGGTGTATAGCCACTCGGGATACCTGCAGAACCTGCAATTCCCCATCTATTTACACCTTGAACAACATAACCATCAGCGGTAGCTGTACTGATGCGTGGATCTTGCCAAGCAATCAAGTGGTCAATAAAGAAACTGGCAATGGCAGGCGACCTGAAATCTTGTGCCCTTACGCCATTCACATATGGATTGGTCAATGCACTGGTACCGGTTTCTCCTGTCCATCTGACCGTAGCCGCATCAGCATTGCTCGCCATGATCGGGTAAGTTGCTGGAGAAGTATCTACGATCTGCTTGATTTTAGCAATATTTGTCGCGGCAAGATCAGCTTTACCAGAAGTTCTGAGCAACAATCTTAGGTACAGAGAGTTACCAAACTTACGCCATTTTGTAATGTCACCTTTGAAAACAGGATCGCTAGCTGCACTGATAGCTGGACCTGCAGTGAGCAAAGTATTTGCTTTTTCCAAAGTGGTGAACATTCCTTGGTAGATATCTTTTTGAGCATCGAATTTTGGCTCCAAAAGACCAGATTTACCTTGCGCGGCCTGTGAATAAGGAACATCACCATAGGTATCTGTCAAATTGGCGAACAACCAGCTCTGAAGGATCAATGCAATCGCTTCATAAGATTTGTTGGCAGTTGCTGTTTCTTTGGCAAGCGCCTCCATATCTTTTAGGTTATTGATCTGTACATACCAGTTATTCCATAGATAATCTGCGTAAGTTCTTCTGTAGTCATACCTGAAAACGGTACCATCAGCTTCACTTTGTGCAACCGTTACCTGCATCAACTCGTTGTTGAAGTTACGGTTACGCATCATTCCTGCCGTTAGCGAGGTGACGATCGCGTTAGACATCAATTTGTCTGGCGTGGTTTCCCTAATGTTAATTGGATCTGTATTAATTTCTTCAAATCCTTTATCACAAGATGAAAGTGTGGCGATGCTCAGCATCATTACACCCATTACTTTATATATTCTCTGTTTCATTATTAAAAAATTAAATACCAATTGATAAGTTAAATCCAAAAGATCTTGTAGAAGGAAGTGCTCCAATTTCAAAACCTCTCAAGATATCCGAACCACTAATTGTTCCAAATTCTGGATCGAACATTGGCCATGGCGACCAGATGAATAAATTACGTCCATAAACACCAACGCTAACCGATGATAGACCTGTATTTCTCAACCATCTTTTGGTAATCTTCCAGTTAATGTTTGCTTCCCTAAATTTAATAAAATCTGTGCTAAAAGTACTACCTTCTGCGTTATCAGCACCCATTTGTGAACGATAATAATCATCGATGTCATAAGCGACCACATCATTCCTACGATAAGAGTTGATGTAATTACCAGAAGCATCTTTTAACTGGATCACACCATTACCAATGATACCATTGTAACGGCCTGGTAAGGTAGATTTGGTTTTTCCCTGTTCAACAAGCTTATAGTTGGTCAACGAGTGCGCAACGCCACCTATCTGAGCATCAAATAATACACCAAGGCTTACGTTTCCATAACTAAAGGTGTTTTGGATACCAAATTTATATTTAGCCACTACGTTTCCAAGGTAAACTACACCATCTGTCAGACGAGCATTTCCTGTTGCCTCATCGTACACGACATTTCCTTCCGGATCACGTAAAAAGCCCCTACCATAAAGATCGCCCATACTTCCCCCTACCTTAGCTACGATCTGGCCACCAGCCACCGGTCCGGTTGCCAAAACAAGCGAGCTGTCTGGCAAGCTTGCGATCTTGTTCCTGTTGGTTGCAAATGTACCACTGATTGTCCACGAGAACTTGTCTTTCTTAGCAAAAGGCGTATAGTTCAATGCTGCTTCAAAACCAGTGTTGTTCACCTGTCCCGCATTGATTACCGCATTGTTAAATCCTGATGCCCTATCTACGATACGGGTAAGGATTTGGTTGTTTGTTTTTCCGAAATAATAGGCAAAATCGTATCCAACTTTATTTTTGAACAACTTACCTTCGATACCAAACTCGTAGGTCGTTGTTTTCAAAGCTTTCAAGTCATTGTTAGGCAAAGTACCTGGATTTGTCAATGAACTATCAGGATAAGTTCCATTGGCCGCTAAAACATAGTTGTAAGAAGTACGATAAGGAATAGTTGTACCACTACCCACTTGTGAAGCCGAAGCTCTCAGTTTAGTATAGTTAATGGCCTTAGGCAATTTGAAATAATCTGAAAGAACAAAGCTCAAACTCGCCGCTGGATAGAAAAATCCAACATTATCTTTCCTCAATGTAGTTGCCAACACACTATTGTAATCTTGGCGACCAGATAATTCTAGGTATAGGTAATTTTTATAATCGAAAGATGCAGTGGCATACAAACTGTTAAATCTGTATTCAGCTGTATCCGGGATAGAAATAATCTGATACAGGTTGTTGTCCAATCTGTAGAGATTTGGAACTTTCAGACCATCAGCCCTCAAATCGCTTCTCTGATATTTATTTCTCAATTGGCTACCACCTACACCAGCCTGTACCTTAAGGTCTTTGGTGATGTTGGTATTGTATTTCAACAAGAAATCTGCACTGATCTCGTGCGAATAGATTTTCTGCTCACGATAAGAGCCTTGAGGCAGTTTTGTACCTGCATCATATGGACGTTCCTGTGCTTTAGCTTCTGTCGTGATATCTGCAGAGGCACGAAGGTTGATCGACCATTCTTTAGAAAAATTATAGCTCGCCTGCACGCTACCATTGTAGTTGTTACGATTGGTCCTATTTATAAATTCGTTCACGATCGCAAAAGGATTTTCTGGGAACGAGCTAAAAGGATACTCGATCGCTCTCTGATAAAGGCCATTTTGCCAATAGTTTTTCAACCAGTTCATATCTGCGTTTGGTTGCCAGAAGATATACCAATACATCAAAGATTGGTTTCCGTAACCGGTAGCAGGCAAGTTATCACTGAACCTATTGCTATAGGTGAGTTTGGTATTGATGCTCAGGTTTTTGATAATCTTCGAATTCAAGTTCAAAGACGCACTTGTACGCTCTAGTCCCGACAAAGGAACGATCCACCTGTTATCCAAGTTAGAAATAGATACACGGGCATTGGTTCCCTTCCAGGCTGCCCAATCTAAGCTTAATGTATTGTTGATGTTATAACCCGTATCAAAAAAATCACGTGTCTGGTTGGTATAGGGAACCCATGGCGTTCTTGTTAAGCCAACATCCTGTCTAACCGGATCATATTGGAAGAACGACTGGCCGTCAAATCTTGGACCATAGGCAGAACTTGTACCACTTGTACTTGCTCCGTCGGCACTTGCGCCATATGAATAGTAGTTGGCACCATCCAGACCTTGTCCATATTCATACTGGAGTTCTGGCCACCTGTTTACCATCTCCATGTATCCATTTGAGGTAAATTTAATATTTACACCTTTTTTCCTGTCCTTGTTGGCCGATTTAGTGGTAATGATCACCGCACCGTTTGCACCACGCTGACCATAAAGTGCTGCTGCACCCGGTCCTTTCAACACAGTAACACTTTCAATGTCTTCCGGATTGATGTCATTGATGGTACTACCATAATCTGCAGGCATGTTATCACTTCCAGTACCATATACGTTATCAGAAGCATTACCGCTACGTCTACCACCACTACTGCTCACCACAACACCGTCAATGACGATCAATGCCTCATTATCGCCGGTCAAGTTGTTCTCACCGCGTAAAATGATTTTGTTGGAGCCGGCAGGACCAGCATTTGACCTGACCAAGTTCAGACCGGCAACTTTACCAGATAATGCATCTGTCCAGTTTCCAGAAACGGCGGCAGTAAGCTGGTTACTGTCGATTTTGGTTACCGCATAACCTAGTGAACGCTCAGCACGCTTGATACCCAGGGCAGTGGTTACCACAACCTCGTTCAAAGTACTGGAACTTTCCTTGATCCTGATGGTCAAATTGTTTTGGGCATCGCTGATCGTTCTCGAAACGGTCGCATAACCAATCATACTGAAGTTGATGGTCGTGCCTTTTGGAACCGAAATCGAAAAGCCACCCTTTTCGTTAGTTGTTCCATAAACCCTTTTGGCATTATCTGAAATCGTGATCCCAGGTATGCCCTGTCCATCAGAATCATCCACTACGGTTCCCTTAACAGTTACATTCTGTGTCTGTGCGACAGCAACGTTTAAGGAAACTCCTTGAATTAAAATTCCGAATAGCAGTAATTTACAGCACAATAACGTGCCATAAACGAGTTTGGAAATAAATTGCTTCTGGTGATGCTGCTCTGCGTGCCTATTTTTTCTACGCAAAGCATTTACATCGTTTTGAGTAAATGTTTGATTCATAATTATTATATCCGGTTAGTTTTAATTCAAGTGTTAGCTTGCTCCCGAAAGCCCCAAAAGTAAGTGGCCTTCATTAACTAAATGTTAACTTGTCGTCAATACCTAGTTACTTTTATTACGAATTATTTATTTTGCAGTTATTAAATATTTCGTTATAAAAATATAAAAACAAATTGAAACTACTAATAAAAATTCTTTAACACAAAGAAATTAGGGGAAATACGAATATGCCCCATTAAACCTTTTGAGAATGAAATGGTCAAATTACAGTGGTGGTGTAGGAAGATTAAATGTTAACTTATCGTTAAGTGGGCATTTTTGCCCATTAATTTATTTATGTAACAATCGTATTACACAATAGTTACCGTTACCCCTAGCCCTTCCAAATGGTTAACGATTTGTTGGGAAATACCCTTGTCGGTGATGATCTGGTCCACATCTTCTAGGCCACAAATCTTCCCAAATCCCCGCTTCCCAAATTTAGTAGAATCGGCCAATACAATGGTTTTTTGGGAGACATTGATCATTTTACGGTTCAAATGCGCCTCCATGGCATTGGTCGTTGTTAGCCCATAGTCAAGGTCTATCCCGTCCACCCCTAAGAACAGGGTATTGAAATAAAAATCCTGCAAAACCTGTTCGGCATAGGCGCCCATTACAGATGAGGAACTTTTACGCAAGAGCCCGCCCAATTGAATGACTTCAACCGCAGGTTCGCCCATAAGTTCCAAAGCGATATTCAGCGCTGAAGTCACTACCGTTAGGTTAAGTCCAGGTGGGATATTCCTCACAAAATAAAGCAAGGTCGTACCAGATGCCACGACTATGGAATCGTTTTCCTTCAACAATTTGGCTGCAGCTACGCCGATTTTGTTTTTTTCGGTCGACTGGATCTTCTCTTTTTCATTGACCGGACGATCAACTGTATAAGGATTGTTTACTGTTGCTCCCCCATGCGTCCTAAAAAGCAGGTTTTTCTCTTCCAACAACTTCAGGTCCTTCCTAATGGTCACCGAAGAAACCTTAAGTTCCTTGCACAGTTCCACTACATTGATATATTGGTCGCGCTGGATGCGATTGAGTATAAATTGATGCCTTTCGGCCAAATTCATCATGTTATCTTTGGTCATTCCGCAAAATAATAAATTCAGCAAACTTATTTGATTACTGTCAAATTAAAATATTTTTCACGTCGATTTCTATTATTTCGATTTGTATTTCTTATACTTGTTTATTGTTTCGTTTTATTATTTTACCTGATGCAAAGAATACATAACTACAACCTTTCAGACCAGTCCAATTGGGACATGATTATTATAGGTGGAGGAGCGACTGGCCTAGGGACTGCACTTGATGCAGCAAGTAGAGGACTTAAAACTTTATTGGTAGAGCAATCCGATTTTGCAAAAGGAACTTCTAGCAGAAGTACCAAGCTCGTGCATGGAGGTGTTCGTTATATGGCGCAGGGCGATATTGCCCTGGTTAAGCATGCGCTTCAAGAAAGGGGACTATTGGAGTTGAATGCCTCCCACCTGGTCCACAAGGAAGAATTTATCATCCCCTGCTACGATTGGTTTTCTGTTGCAAAATACCTGACTGGTCTGACCTTATATGATTGGTTGGCAGGGAAATTTAGTTTTGGAAAGTCTAAATACTTTTCTAAAAAACAGACCATGGCACTCATGCCTGGCATTAAGGAAAAAGGCCTTAAAGGGGCAATCCGTTATTTCGATGGAAAATTTGATGATGCAAGGCTTGCTATCAATATCGCCCAGACCGCAAAAGAAAAAGGTGCTACGCTGATCAACTACATGAAAGTAACCAATCTGCTTAAACAAGATGACAAGGTTACCGGAATTGAAGCCGAGGATACGCTCACAGGAGAAAAATTTACGCTACACTCAAAAGTTGTGATCAATGCTACTGGAGTTTTTGTAGACGAAATCCTGAAAATGAGCAATCCGAACGCAAAGAAAATGGTCCGTCCGAGCCAAGGTGTACACATCATCCTTAGAAAAGAATTTTTAGATAGCAATTCTGCACTCATGATCCCTAAAACTGATGATGGACGGGTACTTTTCGCAGTGCCGTGGCATAACCACCTGTTGGTAGGGACTACTGACACCCCGTTAAATGAACATAGCCTAGAGCCAAGGGCCTTAAAACAGGAAACAGATTTCATCCTGAATACTGCAAAATCTTATTTCAAGACCGCTCCTACTGAAAAAGATATCCTGAGCGTATTTTCTGGTCTTCGGCCACTTGCCGCACCAACCGACTCGAATGGCAGCAGCACCAAGGAAATTAGTCGTGACCATAAATTATTTGTTTCGGCAAAGGGATTGATCACCATCACCGGTGGTAAATGGACTACCTATAGAAGGATGGCCGAAGAAACTGTTGACCTGGCCATCAAACATGCCGATCTACCTCCTTCGCCATGCGTGACCAAGGAATTAAAGATCCATGGTTGTTTGAATGCATCAGATGAAAGCCACCTGAATGCTTATGGTAGCGATCGCAAACAAATCGAGGCCCTCCAGCAGCAACAGCCGGAGCTGGCAGAAAAACTTCATCCCGATTTCCCGCATACCTTGGCCGAAGTGGTATGGGCCGCAAGGAACGAGATGGCAGAAACGGTGGAAGACATCCTGAGCAGAAGATTGCGAATCCTTTTTATTGATGCGGCAGCTGCGATTGAAATGAGCAGCAAAGTAGCACATATCCTTTCGAAAGAACTTGGTGCTGGTCAGGAATGGGAAGAAAACCAGCTTGAACAGTTTCATCAACTGGCCAATGGATACATCTATCATACCGAAAAAAGAAAAGTTAGGGCGGAAGCATTAGCAAGTTAATTAATTTGCTAATTAGATAATTAGATGATAAATTGATAGTAAATTCAGCACATCCAACTTATCCGTACCTTAACATAACTAATTAGATATGGGCAACTATATTTTAGCGCTCGATCAGGGAACCACAAGCTCGAGGGCCATTGTCTTTAATCATGATGGCGAAATTATTGCCTTAGCACAGAAAGAATTTACCCAAATCTATCCCCAAGCGGGCTGGGTAGAACATGATCCGCTTGAAATCTGGACTACACAGCTAGCCGTCGCCACTGAAGTCATCGCAAAAGCGGGGTTATCAGCAAACGACATCAATGCGATCGGCATTACCAATCAAAGGGAAACTACGGTAGTTTGGGACCGCGAAACTGGTTTGCCCATCCACAATGCCATTGTTTGGCAAGATCGGAGAACGGCAGCCTTTTGTGATGAAATCAAAAACAACGGATTAGCTCCAGTTATCCAAGAAAAGACCGGACTGGTTATAGATGCCTATTTCTCTGCCACCAAGGCTAGATGGATTTTAGAGAATGTCCCAGGTGCAAGGGCAAAGGCAGAGGCAGGTCAGCTGGCTTTTGGTACTGTCGACTCCTGGTTGATCTGGAAACTGACCGATGGAAAAACGCATGTAACCGATGTAAGCAATGCATCGCGTACCCTATTATACAACATCCATACCTTGCAATGGGATCAGGAACTGCTTTCCACTTTTGATATTCCGGCAAGTATGCTTCCTGAAGTCAGGTCCTCCAGTGAAATCTATGGCGAAACTGCAGAAAATGTACTGGCTGCTAAAATCCGCATCGCTGGGATAGCCGGAGATCAGCAATCTGCCTTATTCGGACAGTTGTGTACCGCTCCCGGCATGGTAAAAAATACCTATGGCACAGGCTGTTTTATGCTGATGAACATTGGTAAGGTGCCAAAAATTTCTAAAAACAACTTATTGACCACCATCGCATGGAAAATCAACGGTGAAGTGAGCTATGCTTTGGAAGGCAGTATTTTCATAGGTGGAGCAGTTGTGCAATGGCTGAGGGATGAACTCGGCCTGATCTCAAAATCTGCTGATGTTGAAGAACTTGCCTCGAAAGTTGCCGATACGCAAGGCGTTTACATTGTTCCTGCATTTGCGGGATTGGGAGCACCCTACTGGGACCAACATGCAAGAGGGACGATAACAGGGTTAACCCGTGGAACGAACAGATCGCACATTGCAAGAGCAGCGCTAGAAAGCATTGCCTACCAGACCATGGACGTACTTAAAGCGATGGAAGCTGATGCAGGTGTAAATATTACCGACCTAAAAGTAGATGGCGGGGCAACAGCCAACAACCTCTTGATGCAGTTCCAAGCCGATGTATTGGATTGCGAAGTGATCAGGCCAAAAGTAACTGAAGTTACCGCTATAGGCGCTGCATACCTGGCTGGACTGGCTACCGGGTTTTGGAAAAATATAGACGAAATCAGTTCCCAATGGAAAATTGACCGTTCTTTTGTTGCAAAAAAAGGAATAGCTCATCAATCTCTCATCGCAGGCTGGAAAAAAGCAGTCGACGCAGCGAGGTCAGTTGGTAGTTCTTAGTTTATAGTTTATAGTTAACAGTTTACAGTTCATAGTTAGCTGTTCTCATTCACAGTTTGACTTTCAACCTTCAACTTTTAACCTTTCAACCTTTAACCTTTCAACCTTTAACCAAAAATGAACGCTTACGTTGCAGAATTTATCGGTACAGCATTAATGATCTTATTGGGAAATGCCGTTGTTGCCAATGTTGTCCTTACGGGCACCAAGGGAAGCAATAGCGGCTGGATCGTCATTACCACGGCTTGGGCCTTGGCCGTTTTTGTTGGGGTTGTTGTTGCCGGTCCCTACAGCGGTGCGCACCTCAACCCTATCGTAACCTTGGCCATGGCTTTGGCAGAAAAATTTGAATGGAACAGGGTGCCATTTTATGTAATTGCCCAGCTTACGGGTGCAATGTTCGGATCATTACTGGTCTGGCTGATGTACAAAGACCACTTTGATGCCACAGCAGACCAAGGACTGAAAGCTGCCCCATTTGCAACGGCACCAGCCATCAGAAACAATTTCTCAAACCTTTTTTCTGAAATCATCGGTACTTTTGTGCTCATTTTTGTGATCTTCTACTTTGCCAGTCCTACTTTCGGCACAAAGGAAGTAACCGCTATCGGAATGGGCTCCTTGGGCGCCATACCAGTTTCCTTTTTGGTATGGGTAATCGGATTATCTTTGGGCGGCACAACAGGTTATGCCATTAACCCTGCGAGGGATTTAGGTCCACGCATCATCCATACCTTTGTTCCAATAAAGGATAAGGGCAAAAGTGGTTGGGACTATGCCTGGATTCCAATTATCGGCCCCGTAATCGGTGCGGTTCTGGCTACGCTATTGTTCAGGAGCCTGCAATAGAAATTTAAATGCCAGATAAAGCTTTCCTTAAAGTGGAAGGCTTTTCTTATTTTTGGATAAAATGAAACCTGCAGAAAATTTCCTTCAACAACAGCTCGACCGTAGGCAAGAGCATGGACTGTTGAGGAAATTGAACCATTCCAAAGCACCAATAGATTTTTGTTCCAACGATTATCTGGGATTTGCGCGTTCTGAACAGCTCAAACAATTAATCCATGAGGAAATTGCTCAGATTGAAGGAGTTAAAAATGGAGCCACAGGTTCTCGATTGCTGAGTGGAAATGATCCTTATACCGAAGCGACCGAACACAGCTTGGCTGATTTTTACGGTGCGGCTGCGGGACTCATTTTTAACTCGGGCTACGACGCAAATATCGGATTGCTCTCTTCCATCCCACAACGTGGAGATACCATTATTCTTGATGAACTGATCCATGCCAGCCTGATCGATGGAGCACGGCTAAGTCATGCGGAACGCTATAAATTTAAGCACAATGATGTTGCTGATCTGGAAAAGAAGCTCCAATCTGCAAAAGGATTGATTTATGTAGTGGTCGAGAGCGTTTATTCCATGGATGGGGATCAGGCCCCCTTGCAATCGATCAGTGAATTGTGCCTCAGATATCAGGCGAACCTGATCGTGGACGAAGCCCATGCTGTTGGGATTTTTGGAAAGCAGGGAAAGGGCCTGATTGATCATTTTCAGTTACATGGGCAAATTTTTGCCCGCATTGTTACCTTTGGCAAAGCCCTGGGAACACATGGTGCAATCGTACTGGGAAGTAACACCCTCCGCAACTACCTGATCAATTTTGCACGGTCGTTCATTTACACCACTGCGGCTCCTCTTTCACATATCGTGGCCGTACAATGTGCGCATCGGCTGATGGCAATTGGCAAGGAAAGTGAAATCCTGCTCCAGAAAATCAACTTGTATCAACAGCTGGCGAACGACCTAATGCCCAGTGATAGTGCCATCCAAACCATTTTGTACCACAACAACTCCAGCGCCAAACAGGCAGCGCAAAAATTACAGCAGCAAGGTTTTGATGTACGTGCCATTTTAAGTCCTACCGTTCCCACCGGAAGTGAACGTTTGAGGATCTGCCTGCACAGTTACAATACCGATAATGAAATCATCGCCTTGGTAAATCACTTAAAGACCAGCTAATGGGCAATACAACTTACTTTATCACAGGGATAGGTACCGATGTCGGGAAAACAGTCATCAGTGCCATCCTTACACAAAAACTTGAGGCCGATTATTGGAAGCCCGTACAATCAGGGGACCTGGACCATAGCGATACGATTAAGGTCAAAAATTTAGTGCGCAACCAGCAGACTATTTTTCATCCTGAGGCTTATCGGTTAAACCATCCACTGTCTCCCCACCTTTCAGCAAAGCTAGATAACGTGGAAATTCAACTAGGGCAAATCTGTAGGCCAGAAACCACAAACAACCTGATTATTGAAGGTGCAGGGGGATTAATGGTCCCGTTGAACGACCACACTTTAATACTGGATCTGATCAAAATCCTACACGCTCCTGTTATTTTGGTCTCCAGGAATTATCTGGGCAGTATTAACCATACACTATTGACCATTGAAACCTTGGCTCTACACCAGATACCCGTGGCTGGCATCATTTTTTCGGGCGAGCCCAATATTGAAACTGAAAATTTTATCCTTAGGCACACTGGTATACGGTGCTTAGGTAAAATTCCCTTTATAACTGAACTCAATCCAGAGTCAATTGATGAAGCTGGCAAGCTGCTTACCTTGTGATCTAGCTATGCACCAACTGTGCCGGTCTTTACCGCACCTGCACGCTTATAATTAGCCATGATTACTCCGCTTGTAGTAATCTTACTTTCTACCAATTCAAAAGCTGCAGGGATTGGGCCATTGGTAAATAGTTTTTTCCCTTTCCCCAAGGTTAATGGATGGATCATCAGCCATAGCTCATCTACCAAGTCGTGCTGAAGCAGGAGCTGTATCAACTCGCCACTGCCCCACACCTGAATATGATCTGTTTCAGTGCCTTTTGATAGATCAGCTTTCAATTTTTTAATGGCATCTAAATCCTTGATAAAAAAGGTATTGCTCCATGGTGAATCATATCTTGTGTTGGATAACACATATTTGTTGACTTCGTTTATCCCAGGCCATTCGCTGGCATGTTGCGGCCAGAAATTTTCCCAGATTTCGAAAGTTTTCCTTCCCAAAAGCAAATCTGAAGGTTTCATCAGCCTTTTCATCAATTCATCACTGGAGTCATCATCGTAGGGAGCCACCCAGCCCCCATATTCAAACGATCCCGAAGGATCTTCTTCAGGTGATCCAGGCCCTTGAATAACACCATCCAAGGTTACCATCGATAGTACAATTATCTTTTTCATGTCCATATCAATTTGTAGTTCAATAATAGATAACAAATCATGAAGCATGAATGTGTGGCAGCGAAAACTTTAACCACAAAAAAAAGGGAAACATTGCTGTTTCCCCTTTCGTCAAGACTTACCTGGTTAAAAACTTGGTTAGGTCTATTGTTCTTGATTTATTTTACTGCATCAATAATCGCTTTGAACGCATCTTTATGGTTCATGGCTAGATCTGCCAAAACTTTACGGTTAAGACCGATATTTTTTGAAGCTAGTTTACCGATTAATTGTGAGTAAGATACACCGTGTTCGCGTGCTCCAGCGTTGATACGTTGGATCCACAAACTGCGGAATTCTCTTTTCTTAACTTTACGATCGCGGTAAGCATATTGCAAACCTTTTTCAACCGTGTTTTTAGCAATGGTGAATACCTTGCTTCTTGATCCCCAATAGCCTTTGGCCATATTAAGGACTTTTTTCCTTCTTCTTCTCGAAGCTACTGCGTTTACCGAACGTGGCATAGTGTAATGTTTTTGATAAGCGGTGTTGCGTTTTACGTGAGTTCAGCAATCTTACAACCGAGTATCTGGTTAAAAAATAATTATTTACCGATAGCAAGCATACGTTTTACGTTGCCCATATCAGCGTCATGTACCAGACTAGTCTGGCCTAAGTTACGCTTACGTTTTGTGCTCATTTTAGTTAAAATGTGGCTTTTGTAGGCGTTCTTTCTTGCGATTTTACCTGTTCCAGTAAGCGAGAAACGCTTTTTGGCACTGGAATTGGTCTTCATTTTTGGCATAACCCTGTTTTAATTTATATAATTTATTACTTCTTTGCTACTTTAGGCGCAAGCGTTAAGAACATGCGCTTTCCTTCCAATTTAGGCAACAATTCTACCTTCCCGTAATCTTCAAGTGCCTGCGCAAACTTCAACAACAGGATTTCACCTTGTTCCTTATAAACAATGGCCCTACCCTTGAAATGCACATAAGCCCTTACCTTTTCACCATTTTCCAGAAAACTGATGGCATGTTTCAGTTTAAATTGAAAATCGTGGTCGTTGGTATTCGGCCCGAAACGGATTTCCTTGATCACGGTCTGTTTGGCATTTGCCTTGATCTCTTTCTGCTTTTTCTTTTGTTCGTAAACAAATTTGCTATAATCGATAATCCGACAAACTGGAGGAACCGCATTTGGGGAAATTTCCACCAGATCAAGTTCCAACTCATCAGCAAGTTCCAAAGCCTTAGCCAAAGGGTAAATCCCTGGCTCAACATTATCGCCAGCTAATCTCACTTCTTGAGCTCTGATATACTGATTAATATTATGTTCTGCTTCTTTTTTCTTAAAAGGAGGACGTGGTCCCCTATTAAATCCTGGTCTTCCTAATGCCAAATGTAATGTTGTTAAACTGTTATCTCTTTAATAATTAATGCACTAAAATCTGCCAAGCTCATCTCACCCAAGTCGCCCTCACCGTGCTTCCTTACCGATACTTTTCCTTCTGCCATCTCTTTTTCGCCGATAATGAGCATATAAGGTAGTTTTTTGACCTCAGCATCCCTGATTTTCCTTCCAATCTTTTCATCTCGAAAGTCTATCAGCCCGCGAATATCGGAATTATTTAGTTCATCTGAAACTTTTTTTGCATATTCTTCATACTTTTCTGAGATCGGCAAAATGATGTATTGTTCAGGTGAAAGCCACAAGGGGAAATTACCAGCACAATGTTCGATCAGTACAGCAACAAAACGTTCAAGCGACCCGAATGGGGCCCTATGTATCATAACTGGGCGATGTTTTTGGTTATCGCTACCGGTATATTCCAATTCAAAACGTTCAGGAAGGTTATAATCCACCTGAATGGTACCCAATTGCCATTTTCTGCCCAAGGCATCCTTGACCATAAAATCTAGCTTCGGACCATAAAATGCGGCCTCTCCCAACTCCACAACGGTTGGCAATCCCATTTCGTCGGCAGCTTCTACGATCGCAGCTTCGGCCAATTTCCAATTTTCATCAGAGCCAATGTATTTTGCCTTGTTTTCAGGATCACGAAGTGAAACCTGGGCAATGTAATTGTCGAAGCCCAAAGACTTGAAAACGTATAATACCAGTTCAATTACCTTCTTAAATTCTTCTTTTACCTGATCTGGGCGACAGAACAAATGCGCATCATCTTGTGTAAAGCCACGTACCCTGGTCAGTCCATGTAGTTCGCCACTTTGCTCATAACGATATACGGTACCAAACTCTGCAAAACGAACCGGAAGCTCTTTGTAGGAACGCGGCTTAAACTTGTACATTTCGCAATGGTGCGGACAGTTCATCGGCTTTAGGAAAAACTCCTCTCCTTCCTGTGGCGTTTTGATCGGCTGAAAACTATCCTTTCCATATTTTTCATAGTGTCCGGAAGTTACATACAGGTTTTTACCGCCTATGTGTGGTGTAATGACCTGTTCATAGCCCGATTTAACCTGTGCCCTGGTCAGAAATTGGGCAAGGCGTTCGCGAAGGGCGGTACCTTTTGGCAACCACATGGGTAAACCCGCGCCTACCTTCTCCGAAAACATAAACAGCTCCAATTCCTTGCCCAGCTTCCTGTGATCACGTTTTTTTGCTTCCTCGATCATCAACAGGTATTCTGTGAGCTCGCTGGCCTTTGGAAAAGTAACGCCATAGATCCGGGTCAACTGTTTTTTCGATTCGTCGCCGCGCCAGTAGGCACCGGCCACGTTCATCAGTTTTACAGCTTTGATAAAGCCGGTATTTGGAATATGTGGACCGCGACACAGGTCGGTAAACTCGCCTTGGGTATAGAAAGTGATCTTTCCATCTTCCAAACCTTCCAAAAGGTCCAGTTTGTATTCGTCACCCTTTTCGGTAAAATAATGGATGGCATCTGCTTTCGAAATGCTTTTCCTGGAGAAGATTTCTTTTTGTTTGGCCAGCTCCAGCATCTTGGTTTCGATGGCCTTGAAATCATCAGATGAAAATTCACGATCTCCAAAATCCACATCATAATAGAACCCTGTTTCAATAGCGGGGCCGATCCCAAATTTAGTTCCGGGATAAAGTGCTTCTAATGCTTCGGCCATCAAGTGCGCCGATGAATGCCAAAAAGTAGCTTTCCCTGCGGTATCATTCCAGGTCAAAAGCTTCAATGTAGAGTCTGAATCGATCGGTCTGGAAGAATCCCAGATCTCACCGTTCACTTCTGCTGCTAAAATATTTCTTGCTAGGCCTTCAGATATCGATAAGGCAATTTGATGGGCAGTCGTACCCTTTTCATACTGACGCACGGAGCCGTCAGGTAAAGTAATGTTAATCATCTACAACTATGATTTAAAAGTTAAAAAAATGGTTATCCAAAATCACCTACTATGTGATCTTATTTTAGGCAAAGGTAAGGTTTTCTTGGTCAAAAAAAAAGCCCTTTGAATAGATCAAAGGGCTTTACAAGTATTTATCGTTTAGTTGATCACCACGCGGGCCGGAGCTCCCTGGCGGCCGCCTTGGAAACGTTTCATCATGGCTTCTCTTTTGACCTTGATTTCCTCCAAAGTAATCGGGATGGCCTTTTTTGGTGCAGTCACATCTTTAGCGCTTACATTTCTATATTCGATGCTCTTTGCGATGGTGGTATTGCCTTTGTTCTCCAAAGCCAATACTGTACCTTCTGTCCAGAGATGTGGATTTGGAGAAAAATTAAATCCAAGTTCATTGGTATACCATACGGCCGTTTCGTCGATGATGTTTTTGTCTTCGCCCAAAACCTTCGCCTTGCGGATCGATTTAACAATTATCTTGTTGCAATTGAAATTTAATATTTTCTTGGTTTCATCTGTTTTTACCACCTCCATTGTTGGTGGCTCAGGAAGAAAAACGACAGCACTGGTAGTTGTTGTGGTCACGCCATTTTGGGTTGTGGTCGATGAGCCATTGTTGCCCTGACGGTTATTGCCCATGTTGAGATCGGTATTCGGCGCAATGGTCAGTTTGCTTTGGATCACATAAGTGGTATCCATCAGGTCAAAAACCTCCACCAGTTTTTGGTCAGCAAATGAGTAATAGTATTCCCTTTGTCCGCCCATACCGCCGGCAAAGCGCATCATGCGGTTCATGCCGCCGCCACCACCGCCACCATTGCTGTCTTCCACATCTTCAACGGGCATAAAGCTGGCATTGGTTGCCGTAAAAAGCAGCTCAAAGTTAGATTTTACAGACTTTGGCATACGGGCCTTCATCTCATCACTCACCTGCATGCCGTTCGCAGACATCATTGCCGCAGGATCTATTGTTGTTTCAAACTGGATTGCTCCAGATTTTTTTTGTGCCTGGGCAGTTAAAGTAAGGGCCAATAATCCTACGCAGGCCATCATCATTTTTTTCATGGGTAATATCAGTTTAATGGAGAATAGCGGTAACCGTTTGCTAAAGAAAGGTTACGTCTATTCGTTTTTTATATCAGTTATGTTAAGCCTACAAAGGTACCGTTGTTTTTTAAGATCATTTGTTAAAAAAGGTTAATTTCTTTGTGACATTTCCTGAAGTAACCCAATTTTCGCCCACGAAAATGTGTGTACTTCAGAACTAATAATCAAGCCAGCCATTTGCCAATACATCGGCAATGTGCATGGTTTTAACGGGAAGGTTATTTTTTTTGATGTAGCCATCAAGATGCATCAGGCAAGACAGGTCGGTAGAAATGATGTAGTCTGCTTCCATTTCCAAAGCATTGTTTACTTTTTGTTCGGCCATTGCCGAAGAAATCGCATCAAATTTAACGGCAAACGTGCCACCAAAGCCACAGCACATATCGGTATCTTTCATTTCTACCATTTCCAATCCGTGCACCTTAGCTAGCAGCTTGCGGGGCTCTTCCTTGATCTTACATTCGCGCAGGCCGCTACAAGAATCATGGTAAACTGCTTTTCCTTCCAGTTCGGCACCAAAATAATCCTTTTTAACAATGTTGATCAGGAATTCTGAAAGTTCGAAGATATGGGTCTGCATGGTCCTGCATTTGTTGTGAACCATGGTATTGGTAAACAGGTCGTTAAATCCATTTTTGACCATCCCCACACATGATGCTGAGGGTGCAACGATGTAATCTGTTTCCGAAAAATCACTTAAGAATTTATTTCCGATCGCCTTGGCCTGCTCCCAATAGCCCGCATTATAGGCAGGTTGGCCACAGCAGGTCTGTTTGGCATGATAATTTACCTTGCAGCCTGATTTTTCGAGCAGCTTTATCGTATTAAATGCAGTTTCCGGATAAAGTTGGTCTACAAAGCAGGGAACAAATAATTCTATATTCATTAGGATCTATTCAAGTCTAACTGCTAATTTTCGGTAGCTTTCACCGATTTTGGCTCTACCCTTTTTAGCAGCAGCAAAAATAACAATCCTAAGGCAAAAAAGGCGATCAAAGCCAAAACAGAATTCCGCATGCTTCCCGTAAACTCTTCAATGTAGCCAAAACTGAACATGCCAAATACAAGGGCAACCTTTTCGGTTACATCATAAAAGCTGAAAAATGAAGTGTGGTCAGGGCTTTCCTGAGGTAAAAATTTGGCATAGGTTGAGCGCGATAGCGATTGGATACCCCCCATAATCAGTCCGATGACGGCTGCAAGGGCATAAAACTGGAGCTCGGTGTGGATAAAGTAGGCGGCAATACAGGCGCCAATCCAGATGACCACTACTCCGATGAGGACCTTGACGTTCCCAAATTTCTTAGATGACAGGTATGACATCAGCATGGCCCCAGGTATGGCCACCAGTTGAAGGATCAGGATGGTGGCGATCAATTTACCCGTATCTAGCTGCAGTTCCTTTTCTCCAAAAATTGTAGCCATCAGCATAACGGTTTGTACGCCCATCGAATAAAAGAAAAAGGCAAATAAAAATCGTTTAAGATAAGGCATGCCTTTTACCTGACCGGCAACTTTGCTCAGTTCCTTAAATCCGTCGGTTAAAATGTTGCTTTTTTCTACATGGTGCCCCGGACTACCTTTAGGCAGGTTTTTAAATGGAATGAGGGCAAATAATCCCCACCAGAGGCCAACCATCAAGAACGAAAGTTGTGAACCGAGCTGGTCGCCAATTGGCGGATAAAATACAAACGCAAAGCAGATCAGTTGGAGGATGATACTGCCAATGTAGCCATAGGTAAAACCTTTTGCGCTGACTTTGTCCTGCTGGTCAATGGTTGCAATTTCAGGCAGATAGGAATTGTAGAAAACCAAACTCCCCCAAAAGCCAATGGCCGCAATGACGCAGAGCACGACGCTCAGCTGGATGGTACTCTTATCAAAAAAGAAAAGTCCGGCGCAGGCCAGAGAACCGAGATACGTAAAAATTTGCATGAATATTTTTTTGTTCCCACGGGTATCGGCAATCGCTGAAAGAATGGGCGATAACAAAGCTATGACCAGAAAAGCGGCTGCCATTGCATAACTGTAGAGGGCCGAATTGACAAATTTCTTCCCAAAAAAGGTAATGTAGTCTATGGTATTTGGGTCATTGTCTGAAGTGATGGCCGTGTAATATGCTGGAAATATTGTCGATGTGATGACCAAATTGTAAGCAGAATTGGCCCAATCGAAAAATGCCCATGAGCGGATGACATTTTTATCGTTTTTCATTTTAGAATAAAATAGTGAACGGGTTAAATATAAGTTTAAACGGATGAACGAGCAAAGATTAGAGAAGAAAGATGAAAGCGTATAGCGCGAGGGCTAAGCGCAAAGAGCAAAGAGCAGAGAGCAAAGATCAGAGAGCAGAGAGCAAAGAGCAAAGAGCAGAGCATATCATCGACGAATTGTGATCCTGAGCGAAGCGAGGGATCTCTGTTTGCTTTCCGCTTTAAGCTTTAAGCCTAAAAATAAAATTTCTTTCCATCACTTTTGATCTTGCCGGCATCTAACAGCTCACGGATCCGGTCTAGCCGTTCTTTCTCTGTGCCAGAATTGAGCTGGTTGACCAGTTCGTCCAATTGGAGGTGTTGGGACTGCAATAGCGCAACCACTTCAAAATCGATCTTGTCTTTCAGCTGTGCTTTATCTTCCAGTTTTCTTTCAGCCAGGCAGATATCGCAGAATCCACATTTATCTGCATTGGTTTCGCCGAAATAATACAACAATTGCTGGCTTCTACAGATCTGGCGTTTAGCATAGCCCAAGACGGCTTCGATCTGTTGTTTTTGGATTTCATGACGAAGCTGGATATACTTTACATCGATATCAAGATGCTGTTGATCTGCCCTTGGCACTACAAATTGCAATTGCGGTTGGTCGCTCTGTGGCAGATAAGATAAGATTTCCAACTGTTGCAAATGCTGTAGATAATCGATTACCTGATTATAGGATAACTTTAGGCGCGTGGCCAGGTCACTTTCCTTTATTTTTACATATCCTTCAAAAGCGCCACCATATGATCTTTGGATGGTCTTGATCAGGGGATCAAAAGCCGAATGTTCAATCTGGAAACGATAAACGTCTTCGTGACTGGCGGTAAACATTAACCTTGATTGAAGAAAAACATTTTCGGAAAGTACGATATACCCATCACGCTCCAGAAACTTCAGCGCGGCCATGGTTTTCACTACCCCAAGTCCAAATTTCTTGCAGAAATCAGCTAGGTCAAATCCAAAAGTCAAACCTTCGCCCGCGCCATAGGCCAATTGGTAATAACTCCCTAGAAAATGATATACTTTTTTGATTTCGGCAATGATGGGGAAACTATCGGCATATTTTGCCTGTAAGATCAACTGGTCTGATTGATTTGCCAATAAGATCCCGAACGCCCGCTTTTCATCGCGCCCTGCCCTGCCAGCTTCTTGATAGTATGCCTCCAAACTCTCTGGAAGGTCTAAGTGGACCACAAAACGTACATTGGGCTTGTCGATACCCATACCAAAAGCATTGGTTGCCACCATGATCCGGATGTGGTCGTTTTTCCAATCTTCCTGTTTCTTAAAGCGGACATCCTTTTCTAAACCTGCATGATAAAAATCGGCTGCAATCCCATTTCGCTGTAAAAAATAAGCTACCTCTGCGGTTTCCCTTCGGTTTCGTACATAAACGAGTCCGCATCCCTTTACGTTTTTGGCTATTTCGATCAGTTTCTTGTGCTTATCTTCCAGATCAAATACCACATAACTCAAATTTCTTCTGGCGAAACTTTTGACAAATATTTTCGGGTCATCCAGTTGGAGCTTGGCCACAATGTCTTCCCTAACCTGAGGTGTGGCTGTTGCAGTAAGCGCCAATATGGGCACTTTGGGGAGGATTTCCCTTAAATCTTTAATCTTTAGATAAGGTGGCCTGAAATCGTAGCCCCATTGTGAAATGCAATGCGCTTCATCAATGGCGATCAGGTTCACATTCATATAGGAAATCCTTTCCCTGACCAGTTCTGCCATCAGCCGCTCAGGAGATAAATAGAGAAATTTAATCTTGCCGTAAATACAGTTATCTAAAAGGATATCAATTTCTCTTTTGCCCATTCCGGCATAAATTGCAATGGCCGGTATGCCCTTTGCCTTTAAATTCTCAACCTGGTCCTTCATCAGGGCAATCAGCGGTGAAACAACAATACATATCCCTTCCCTGGCCAGCGCAGGAACTTGGAAACAGATCGACTTACCACCGCCAGTGGGCAATAAGGCCAAAGTATCGTGGCCATTTAAGACAGACTGGATAATCTCATCCTGCAATGGCCGGAAATTGTCAAAGCCCCAATATTTTTTTAATATCTCGGTTTCGGTCATAAAATTCAGCTCAAAACTATAAAAACGGACTGATATTATTAAATTGCGGCCTGATTAACATCAGTTCCAGATTGAGGGACAACTAGGCCCCAACATACGGAATTATTATAGGATTAGGATGATTTCCTGATCATTTAAAGTCAATTGATATTAAGATGAAAAGAAATTTCTTGTTGCTTAATTTTTTACTGGTTTTTCTATCGGCACGTGCGCAGGACAAAAAAGAAAATGCAAAATGGGATGTAGAAAAATACAGGGGAACGATCAAAAATTTTACGATACATACGAATGAAGGAACATGGATGAACCTGGATGTCAGTCCAGACGGGACTGAAATTGTTTTTGACCTTTTGGGAGATATCTACAAAATGCCAATTAGTGGTGGTCCTGCCAAGCTGATGAGCGGCGGTGTGGCCTGGGACGTGCAGCCAAGATTTAGTCCAAATGGAAAATTCATTTCCTACACGAGCGATAAGAGTGGTGGCGATAACATCTGGATCATGAACCGGGATGGTAGTGGGAAAAGACAGATTACCAAAGAAACTTTCCGATTATTGAACAATGCGACTTGGATGCCAAATAGTGATTACCTGGTTGCCAGAAAGCATTTTACGGCTTCGCGCTCCCTTGGTGCTGGCGAAATGTGGATGTACCACATCAATGGTGGAGACGGGGTACAATTAACCAAAAGGAAAAACGATCAGCAGGATGCCGGCGAGCCCAATATCTCTCCTGATGGGAAATTCCTTTATTTCAGTGAAGATGTTTCTCCGGGCCCAAATTTTGAATACAGCAAAGATCCAAATGGAATTATTTATGCCATTAGGCAGTTGGACCTGAATACCGGAAAGCTCAGCAACCTGATTGCGGAGCAAGGTGGTGCAGCTAGGCCACAGGTATCGCCCGATGGCAAGTTTATGGCCTACGTAAAAAGGGTCAGGTTGAAATCCGCACTATATATCCAAAACATTAAGACTGGCGAGGAATGGCCTTTGTATGATGACCTTTCCCACGATCAGCAGGAAACTTGGGCAATTTTTGGTGTTTATCCCAATTTTGCCTGGACCCCCGACTCGAAGAAAATCATTTTCTATGCGAAGGGCAAAATCAGACAGCTTGATTTGGGGAACCTGATGGTTACAGAAATCCCCTTTGAAGTTGACCACCAACAGACCATCCAGGAATCGTTGCATTTTGAACAGGAAGTGTTCAGTCCAGAATTTACCGTGAAGATGTTACGGCAATTAACCACCTCGCCAGATGGCAAAATGGTGATTTTCAATGCTGCCGGATATCTGTACAAAAAGGATCTGCCAAATGGCGTGCCTGAAAGGGTAACCACTGGCATTGATTTTGAATTTGAGCCCAAGTTCAGCCCAGACGGAAAGTTTGTCATCTACACCACTTGGAGCGATGAATTTAAGGGAGCGATTAAGCGTACAGATCTAAAAACGGGCAAGACCATCACCCTAACAGACGAAAAAGGTTATTATTACAGCCCATCTTATGCCAATAAGGGCGATAAGATTGTATTCAGGAAAGGCAGTGGCAATGAAACATTGGGACTAACATTCGGAAAGGGAACAGGGATTTTTGTGATACCGGCCAATGGAGGTGCCAAAACCTTGGTGAGTGAAAGTGGGATAAGGCCTATGTTTAGTCCCGACGATAGCAGGATCTATTTTCAGGGGAACGAAGCCGGGAAAAAGGCCTTTAAAAGCATGGACTTAAATGGTGGCAACGAAAGAACATTGTATACCTCACAATATGCCACGCAGTTTGCGCCCAGTCCTGATGGCAAGTGGATGGCTTTTACCGAGCTATTTAACGTTTACATCACACCGATGATTACTACCGGAAGTGCACTCGACCTTTCTGCCACAAACAAATCAATTCCCTTGGCGAGAGTGACCAAAGATGCCGGCACTTACCTGCATTGGGGTGCAGATAGTAAAAAAATATTTTGGACATTGGGAGAGCAATATTACAGTCGGGAGCTTAAAAACACCTTCAGTTTTGTGGATGGAGCTCCTGCAGTACTTCCAGAACCAGATACGGCTGGAATTGCAATCGGATTAAAACTGAAATCAGATTCACCTACCGGGCTTTTGGCCTTAAAGGGTGCCAGGATCATTACCATGAAAGGTGATGAGGTGATTGAGGAAGGAACTATTCTGTTAGAAAACAATAAAATCATTTCCATCGGAAAGGTTGGCGACGTTGTGCTTCCAGCAACAGCCAAAGTAATTGATGTAACTGGAAAGACCATCATGCCAGGAATGATAGACGTGCATGCCCACCTGCGCACCAGTCCCGATGGCATCAGTCCACAACAGGATTGGTCTTACCTGGCCAATCTATCGTTCGGAGTAACCACCTCACATGACCCTTCCAGCAATACGGAAATGGTTTTTAGCCAGAGCGAAATGTTAAAGGCAGGAAGAATGATCGGACCAAGATTGTATTCTACCGGATCGATTTTATATGGTGCCGATGGCGATTTCAAAGTAGTCATCAACAGTTTGGATGATGCGCTGGCGAACTTAAGGCGGTTAAAGGCTGTTGGTGCGTTTTCTGTAAAATCTTACAACCAGCCGCGCAGGGACCAACGCCAACAGATCCTGGAAGCAGCCAGGCTGTTAAAGATGGAGGTGGTTCCAGAAGGCGGATCTACATTTTTTACCAACATGAATATGATTGCCGACGGGCATACAGGAATCGAACACAGCATTCCTGCAACCCCAGTTTATAAAGATGTAATCGATTTATGGAACAATTCAAAGGTTGCCTATACCCCTACTTTGATTGTGGCCTATGGGGGGCAATGGGGCGAAAATTATTGGTATGACCGTACCAATGTTTGGGAAAATGAAAGGCTCCTAAATTTTACACCAAGGTCAATTATCGATAGCAGGGCGAGAAGACGTACCACCTCCGAATATGGAGATTATAACCACATTGATGTGGCAAAGGCCGTAAAGCAGATTGCCAATGGCGGAACAAAAATCAATTTGGGAGCCCACGGCCAGATTCAGGGACTTGGAGCACATTGGGAACTGTGGATGTTTGTACAGGGTGGCGCTACACCATTACAAGCCATTAGGAATGCGACATTGAATGGCGCGTCCTATTTAGGTATGGATAAGCAGATAGGATCTCTAGAAGTAGGAAAATTGGCAGATCTGGTCGTAATGGATGCTAATCCACTAGATGACATCAGAAATTCTGAAAAAATCAAATACGTCATGGTCAACGGAAGATTATATGATAGCTTGACCATGAACGAAACAGGAAGCCGGGAAAAACTTCGCTCAAAGCTCTGGTTCGAAATCGACAAGGGCCAAGCATTTGCCATTCCCTATAAAATTTCGGAAACCTGGACCTACACTGTTCCAAATTGCGATTAGGCCATATTTTAGATGACAGCAATCAAGCTTAAGATCAATATCGAAGCCCCCATTCAGGTCGTTTTTGATTGTGCAAGAAGCATTGACGTCCACCAGCTTTCGACTGCAAAAACCAATGAAAAGGCAATTGCTGGAAAAACAAGCGGACTTTGTGAACTAGGAGATCAAGTAACCTGGAGTGCCAAACATTTTGGGATCTACCAGACATTGAGTTCTAGGATTACCAAGATGAAAATACCTTTCTATTTTCAGGATTGTATGATCAAGGGTGCTTTTACATTTATCAAGCATGATCATTATTTCCAAGACAGAGAAGGTTTGGTTGTGATGGAGGATACATTTCAATATGGAGTACCTTATGGTTTTGTAGGAAAGCTCTTTGATCAATTGGTGCTGAAAAGATATTTAACAAATCTTTTGACCAAAAGAAATCTAGTCATCAAGGCTATTGCAGAAACTGGAGCGGAATAGCTGTATCAATTCATTAACTAGAAAAGTGTTATCCACTCTTAGTTAAATTATTTGACCACAAAGTTAAAATATGAGCTTATTGGTATTCCATTTTCGCTGATCCCTTGGATTACACCTACATAATTGCCAATCTGATCTGAGGTAAAAAAGCTTGCCTTTGCTTTTCCCTGTACATCAAACAACAGGTTAGGTGTCCAATACAATACATTTCTAAAGTCTGGGATGCGGCTTTTGAGCTGAGCCTCGCTTTCATAGACGGGCTGATAGAACTCCCTTTGCAGTTCCAGTCCCTCATAATCCAAGACCAATGTATGTGGATCGATTTTTTCGCCTGCCAGGTCTCCTTTTATGGTAGTTAAATCAATAATGCCTTCCATGACCAACCCACCATACACATACCGTTCCTTTACCACAGCAAAGCTTTTGATCTTTGCAGGGTCAAATGCCATCACCATGTCCATATCATTGTAGGGTACGCCATCAAGCAGTACAAGTGGATCTTCTTCCAGGAACTCCTCCTCTCCGATCACTTTAAAATGGCTCTGCTTCTGATGTTTGGTCATCCTTACTTCGGCTATAAATTCCCTAATTGTTTCTTCCATTGTCGGAAATCTCGTATACAGATCAAGATCATACTGCTTGGAAGGCTTACCATAGAAAATTGAGCTATCCACCGTCGGACTGTAAAAAACTTTCCATTGTTTGGCATTAAAGCGTTGCTGTGCCTCGATGGCCATGTTTCTTTGCCTAAGTGCATTCAGGTGATTTAACGTTGGGGCATCGAAGCGGTAGTCCCAAGCATTAAACTGTTCGGCGAAAGGACTCCATAATTTGATCTGAAGTGAACTGTCGGCTTCTTTTTGAGGTAATATTGCCAATTCTTTGGCTCCAAAAAAGTCGCGGGTATTGACCATAAAATTACCTGCAGTGTTAGATTTGGCACCATAAAACTGCTGTTTTTTGCCTAAGATACCTACGTATAAGCCCTTATTTGCTGGAATTTTACCAGTAGGATCAACAATTTGGCCATTGATGATATGGCCATTCAGTTCAGGCAGGAACTTCAGTACAGGTTTTTGTCCCTCCAGAACTTCTTTCCACGTAAAATTGCGCCAACCTTGGCTCAACAATAAGTTATCTAATGCTTCATTGGCGCCACTGTTATCATTTTCAAAATAATAACTTGCCGACTCAATATTTCCTTTCAGTGCGGATACCAGCCATAAGTAACTCACAATATCCTGCGCAGGCATTTGGTTCAGCGAGTCGAGCTGATAGACAGCCATTGAAAAATCGCCCTGTCCAGCCTTGCCTTTGCGATCATGAAGATCAAATTCAAGGTCTACCTTATTTCGTTTGGAATAAATCTTACTGTTAAATGTAGTGCTCAACTGCAGTTGTACGGATGGTCTTTTGAAGAACAATCTTTCCGCTAGTGGCAAGCCTTCTTTGCTGAACAGGGTAAAGCTCGACACGCCATCCTTTAATTGCGCATGATCTAAGGTAACATTTGATTCTCCCTCACTAAATACGACTTGTTGCGCCAAAGTTAGTTGCTGTCCATGCTGAATGAGCAAAAAAGCCGTGGAGGCCGTGGTATTGGTGTTCAGTTTAATTTTGATTCCGTTCCCAACCTGAGCAACGTTCATCACAAATCCGTTCTGCTTAGCACTCGGCAATTCTTTGATCACGATAGCTTGCTGCACCGATTTGGCAATGGCTTTATAGCTATGTCCTTTTAGTGGTTTAAATGCAAAACTGCCCATTCCAAACTTCAGCGTACTAAAGCGCGCAACGGTATCATTTTTTTCATTCACGACTACACCACTCAGATCTCTTCCCTTGCCATCGGCTCCAACCGCCTTGAAGGCTACCCTGCTGTCCAGGCCTTCCACCAGGCTTCCGCCCTCTGGAAAAAATTGGATGTCGTATCTTTCTGGTTTTGACAATACCTCTTCCTGAGCTCCGTATAGGTTGATCAAGTTGAGCTTCTTTTCGAAAAAGGCCGCCACACCAAAATTTTTAAGCCAATTTGTATACGCCCTTAGTTTGAATGCCCCAGACTTAAAAGTCTTTGGCAAGTAAAATGATCCCGATCCACTGCCCTTATCCAGTGCCACTTTGGCCTGCAATAGGAAATTGTTCTGCTCATCCAGCACATCAACATAAACTACCCTACTAAAATCAACGGCTTTAAAAAGTGAATTGCGACAATAGACCTTATACCAGATCAATTCACCAGCTAAATACGTATCCTTGTCGGTATGGACAAAAATCTTTTCCTGGTAACGATCTTTTTGATAGGCATCAAATGCTTCCTGCACCCAAGGTAAAACCTGGGCATTTGCCGCTATCGAACCCGTTAGCAACGCCATTATAAAAAAGCATTTCAATACTATTTTTTTCATTGTTCTACCAGAATGATGGTTTTTTATGTGAACCCCTAATGGTACAATCTACACATTGTGGTGTGCTGGCCCTAGGATAAGACCCTTTATCGCTTTTTACAATATCAATGGGAGTAATGGATCCGTTGAACAGACCTTGTCTGGTTGCATCGTCCTTTACTGTATCTATAGCACAACCATAAGGATAGATGGTCAGCCAGTTGGGCAACACGCTGCGTTCAAAAAAAACTCTTCTTTTAACCATTGTTCCTGCACTGATGAAGCCAATTACAGGTTCTTCAGCATTGTCGACGTTGTGGATATTACCCGTCAGCTGAGAAGGTTGGGCATCGAATATCGACCCTAAACTTTCGGTATTTTTTTTCATTTTTTCCCAGAACTCATAAGCTTCCTTGGTCAGCACATATTGCGTAACCAGGGTGGTAAAACGATTTGAGATCTTTTCGGAACCCTTTGGAATAAAATTTAATGATCCTTTATAAACCACATCCTTGTCTAACCTGACCGTCGAATTTAGGAATACATTGGTTGATTTACTGCTTGCATAGCACGTGTAAATATCGTCTGCCGGAAACTGGCGCTCCACCAGCTGATTGCCAACTACCTTTAAAAGGGAGGAGTATTTAGAGTTGAATTCCCAGGTTTCATAATATTCCCAGCGATAATATCGGCTTTTTTGGGTATCGTCATGCGTGTTCACGTACAACTGAATCCCATCATCCCTGACATCGAAGTTGATATCGTCAATTGGTGGCGAGATCTTGGTTTCCACAAAATCAGATACATAAGTCGATCCTTTGACGGTCTTGATTTTGATCCGGTGTTTTTTGGTCGGATCTAAGTTCAATCCGTTTGCGCCATATAAGCCTTTGCCCAGGTCTTTGAGCGGATAGCTGGCATTTGCATCATTTTCTACCCATACACTGGCATTAAGTTCTGGTTTGGTCGTATTCTTATCATTGAGCAGCACTGTTCTGCTCAACGTCATAACCGTAGAGTCGGTATTGGTGCTGATAAAGCCCTCAACGACCAGGATATTCGCGTTTACAGTGGTCACCTGCGGTTGATAAGGTTCCTTGCATGCCGTGAAATACACACAATATAGACATACAAAAATTTTCCATAACTGTTTCATCACCTAAAATCTAATGTTATAATTAATAAACGGTAATACGGTTGCAAAAATCGCTAGCTTATTCCCCTCTATGATCCCTTTTTGTTGTGTAAAATAAGTAGAGAAAGCATTTTTTCTACCGGTAAGGTTGTATAATCCCACAGACCATGATCCATGTGTCCATTGTTTCACCAAATGGTTTCCCTCAATATTAAAAGCAATATCAGACCGGAAATAATCTGGTATCCGATAGGCATTGCGGTCAGAATAATACACCCTTTCGCTTCCGGCATAATAATATTTGGCAATCGGCAGTGTTATCGGACGTCCAGTACTATAGGTGAGGTTGAGCGAAAATCCGAATCTTTCAGAGAACTTATAGTTGCCCGTAAAATTGAAGGAGTGTGGCTTGTCAAAGTTGGCCGGGTAATAGGCGCCATCATTTATTTTTTCTAGTGAGATAGGGTCGTTGTCACGCAACAAGGTGCGCGAGTAGGTATAACTGATCCAGCCATTTAACCGTCCTACATTCTTTCTGATAAAAAGTTCTGCACCATAGGCCTTCCCTTTTGTGCTGATCACATCAGTTTCCAAATGTTGGTTCAACAAGAGATTTGCGCCGCTTTTGTAATCCAAATAATCGGTCATCCTTTTATAGTAAACCTCAATTGAAGTTTCTATGGTACTCGCTTTAAGGTTACGATAAATGCCCAAGGAAATCTGGCTTCCTGATTGAGGCCTGATATTGGGATCGCTCAACTTGTACATATCAGTTGGCGCAATGGCGGTCGTATTTGAAATGAGATGGATATACTGCTGTAAGGTGTTGTATCCGGCTTTAATTGAAAAATTATCGCTCAGGTTATATCTTGCCGATAGCCTAAGTTCTGGCTTTCCATAGGTTTTGATCACTTTGTTGTTGGCATAGCTTTGTGTAGCGACCAAGTTCTCGTCCGTACGTGGCAGTCCGGCGGCATATTTCCGGGCATCATTCGGCCCTAAAAAAGCATAGAATGAATACCGCAATCCAGCATTCACTGAAAGGTTGGTATTGATGTCAAACTTATCGCCTAGGTAAAGTGCCCCTTCAACTGCCTGTTCTTTGGCCACGATGATTGGAGTGATCAACGACTCACTGCCTTCGGGCAAGATCCGACCAGGCTGTAATTGATAATAGATGGACGATAGGCCAAAATTTAGGGCGTGTCTATTTAACGCATAGGTAAAATCGGTTTTAAAATTGGTCTGGTTGATGGCAAAATCCAGATCATAGGCATTTACTTCATTTCCTTTGCTCTCAATGCGGTATTTGTAATGGTCGAAACCTGCTATAAATGCTCCTGTAAAGCGATTGTTAAAATGGTGCCGCCATTCCAGCGATGCGTTTTTATTGCCATAGGAATAGGTCGTGTCGCTACTCAGTTTAAAAGCATCTGTACTGAAATAGCCAGAAAAGGCAAGTTCATTTTTGTCGTTCAGCTTATGGCTCAGTCCGAGGTTGACATCGGTAAAGGAAGCCTTGCTATTTTTATATGCTGTTGGCAATAATTTCAGCATCCAGTTTGAATAAGTGGTACGTCCCCCCAAAATAAATGAAGTACGGCCGCTATCGATCGGGCCTTCGATATTAAATCTGGTTGTAATCAGTCCAATCCCTGCAGAGCCTGTAAATTTCGACTTGTTTCCTTCCCTATTCCTAACCTCCAATACCGAGGAGAGCCTACCACCAAATTTTTCAGGTATTGAGCTTTTATACAACTGTACATCGCTTACGATCTGGGGATTAAATGCTGAGAAAAATCCAAAAAAGTGCGAGGGATTATAGATGGTAGAGTGGTCGAGTAAGATAAGGTTCTGGTCTGCGGCACCTCCCCTCACATTAAATCCTGTTGTGGCCTCACCTACGGACTGTACGCCCGGCAAAGTCAGCATAACCCTGAGCACATCAGGCTCACCAAAAACGGTGGGTACACGTTTTATAGCCTTGATATCAAGCTTATTGACACCCATTTCCAGGCTTTTCAGGTTGCTATTCCGCTGCGAAAGGATATTTACCATTTTTAGCGAAATCACCTTTTCTTTGAAATCTATATCAAATGTACCATCGCTGTATAGCACGACCTGTCTTTTGGTTTCGCCCAAATTGGTTTTTACCAGCAAGGTATGCGCGCCCTTGGGCAAAGTGATGGTATAAAAGCCCAATCGATCAGAAAAAACATTGGTCTTAGTCTGTATCGACTGGATACTTGCGCCTGTAATTGGCTCTCCCGACTTAAAATCGCGCAAGTAGCCTGCAATGGTAGCATTGCCCTGCTTAATGTCATTGGTTTTAATGCCAATCTCATAGACTTTATATTCTGTAGTTGCCGAATTTTTGGAATGATCGACCACTGCTTCAGCGCTGACATTTTCTCTGCCATGTCCAATTTTGAAATATTGATCGACCACATCGGTCTGCATCGGCACATTCCTGGTCAAGAAAATGTTTCCATCACTGATGGCAAAATAATAGTTTGAACCTTTAAATGCTTGTTCAAGTATGAAAGTGAGTGTTTTTTGGTCAGCCTTCAACGTAACCCTTAAACTGTCCATTGCCAGTGCATCATAGTAAAAATGAACTGGTACCTGCGATTCGATGGTGCCTACAATTTCGTCTATAGCTGCATTTTTAAAATCTACCGATATGAGCGCAGTTGGACGGACTTGAGCAAACAAGTGAGTTACACCAATAAACAGGAACAAGAAAAAGAGCGCAGGTTTCTTCATGTTAGCTGAACGATTTGTCGTAATAAGCTGCAACCATCACCATTGCTTGCTCAGGATCATCCCTAAATTTGACCTTTTGTTGTTTGAGATATTTTTTCAGGTCATTCTTACGTTCTCCAAATAAGGCGAAAAAATTAGATTCACCGTTAAATTCATAAATTTTGTCCTTGAGCTGAAGAAAGAAGAAATTTTTATCGGTAAAATATTTTTTCATCGCCTGAGTACCGACGGTTTCATGCACTCTTTTTGTTCTCTTTACGAAAATTTTAGTCTTTCCTAGATAGATCTGGTCAAAAAAACCAGTGACCTTCTCATTGTCACGATTAATCACAGTCAATTCGGTATGGATGAAAGCATGCTGATAAAGGGTAAAGCTTTTTACCCGTTCCATCGCCAGTTCCATCTTAATGATTGGACTAGGTAATAAAGTGATCAATTTTTGCTTAAAAAGATCGAAGATAAGTGGTATGCGTTCGTAATAGACCCCATCAAAAACAACCTGGGCCTTTTCGTCGAACAAACGGCTCTGAAAATAGGCCATTCCTTCCAATCCGAAATAAAAATTGTATTCCCTACCATTATATAACCTTGCCTGATCGCCAATTGTCGCATTAAAAAATTGATTGGCACGCAGAAGCGATGGATCTTGCGGAACATTGATCTGGGCAAGCGCCACAGGTCCGTAAAAAAAGCAAAAGATCAAGGAAAAACGGTAAAAAAGTTTAGTCATAGCCAATATCTTCATCCAAGATAGATAAAAAAATCAAACTTATGTTAAACGTAATTACCAGATTCTAAACATTTTGTGCAATGACAAAACCGCTGGCCCAAGCCCACTGAAAGTTGTAGCCGCCCAGCCAACCTGTTACATCCACACATTCTCCACCAAGATACAGTCCGGGGATTTTTTTGCATTCCAATGTCTTGGAGGAAATTTCGTTCGTATCAATCCCGCCACGCATTACCTCTGCCTTATCATAGCCCTTGTCTCCTGCCGGCTTCACTTTAAATTCGTGGATGGTGCTCGAAACAAATGCCAATTCTGATTTAGTTAGACTGGCAACTGTTTTCATGATTGGCAGAAATTTGCCTAGTGCATCAGTCATTTTTTTGGTATAGAAACGGTTTAAAACAGTAGACAGTAGCGTTTTGCCATTTTTTTTACGTTCCTCTTCGATCACCTGCACAATTTCATGATGAGGCAGCATGTTGAGGTGAATGGTTTCGCCCGGTCGCCAATAAGAAGAAATCTGTAAGATTGCAGGACCGCTAAGTCCCCAATGCGTAAATAAAATATTTTCTTCAAAAGAAATCTCACCATGGCTGACCTCACAAAACACCGTGTTACCAGACAGTTGCGCATACCAATCTTCATCTTTCCCGGTAATGGTAAGTGGAACCAATGCTGGTGCCGTTTCAATAATGTTCAAACCTTGTTTCCTAGCAAACTTTAATGCAAAATCGCTTGCTCCCATTTTCGGAATGGGCAATCCCCCACTTGCCACAACAACCTTGGGCGCTGTCAAGGCATGTACTGCTCCATTTTGGGCATAGCTAACCGTAAAAAAACCTTCTTTGCGTTCAATTTCCTTCACCTCTGCATTGCACCTGATCTCCTGCCCCATTTCAGCACAGAGTGAGGTAAAGACAGCAACCACTGAAGCGGCATTGTTGCTTTCCGGAAACAATTGCCCTAATGTTTTCTCTTTTCCTACGATACCAAAATTTTCGAAAAAGTTAACCGTATCGGTTACCGTCCATTGGGAAAACGAAGATTTTAAGAAATGCGGGTTTGCAGAAATAAACTGTGCAGGTGTTGCCCAAAGATTGGTAAAATTGCATCTTCCCCCGCCTGAGATGAGTATTTTTGCGCCTGGCTTACTGTTTTTTTCCAACAAGATCACGCGCTTTCCCAAAAAACCAGCCTGCACCGCGCACATCAGTCCGCAGGCCCCCGCACCGACAATTATCGCATCTACCTCCATCAAATTGGTTTATATTGTTATTTTTGTGCAAAATAAGCATAAATTTATATTCCATAATGGCTAAACAGATCAGTGAACTTAAATTAGGAATTCTAGGTGGCGGACAGCTCGGCAGAATGCTGATCCAAGAAGCAATCAATTATAATTTAAGTACTTTTGTTCTAGATCCAGATCCTGATGCCCCTTGCCGCGCCATCGCCAATAAATTTGAATGTGGTGCGATTACAGACTTCGAAACGGTCTATAATTTTGGCAAAAAGGCCGATATCATTACCATTGAAATCGAAAAGGTAAATATCGAAGCACTAGAACAGTTGGAAAAGGAAGGAAAAACAGTATTTCCACAAGCCAGGGTAATTCGATTGATACAGGATAAAGGCATCCAAAAACAGTTTTTTAAAGAAAACGGGATTCCAACGGCTCCTTTTCAGCTCATCAGCCACCGGTCGGAGCTTGCAGCTGCTAATTTTCCCTTTCCTTATATCTTAAAGCAAAGAAAAGATGGCTATGATGGTAAGGGAGTGATGAAGATCAATAGCCACAATGAGATCCAACATGCTTTTGATGCCCCATCGCTGATCGAAGAACTGATCGATTTTGATAAGGAGATTGCGATTATCGTTTCAAGAAATGCCAGCGGTGAAATGAAAACTTTTCCAATGGTCGAAATGGAATTCAATGCCGAGGCCAACCTCGTGGAATTTTTGATATCACCTTCTACGTTTCCAGAAGAACTGCAGCAAAAGGCTGAAGAAATTGCGTTAAAAATTGCTTTGGCTTTAAATATTACTGGGATTTTGGCTGTAGAAATGTTCGTGACCAAAAATGGCGAGATTTTAGTGAACGAACTGGCCCCTCGTCCGCACAACAGCGGTCACCACACGATTGAAGGAAACTATGTTTCGCAGTTCGAACAGCACCTGCGTTCAATTTTCAACCTGCCTTTGGGCGATACACGGTCTATTAGCAATGCCGTCATGATCAATCTGCTTGGCGAAAAAGACCATGATGGCCAGGCCGTTTATGAAGGATTGGAGCGAATAATGGCCATTGACGGAGTGTATGTACATTTATATGGAAAAAAATACACCAAACCTTTCCGTAAAATGGGCCATGTAACGGTAGTAGACCAAAACCGTGACCATGCCATTGAAAAAGCGAGGTTTGTACAACAAACGCTTAAAGTGATCAGTTAATAGTTCACAGTTTTAAGTTCACAGTTTTCAGTTAGGATTTACCACAATAAATAATAATTCAATATGGCAAAAGTAGGGATCATCATGGGCAGCAAATCTGATTTAAATATCATGAACGATGCCGCCGATGTATTGAAGGAATTTAACATCGAATTTGAAATGACGGTTGTTTCTGCACATCGTACCCCAGAGCGGATGTTCAACTATGCAAAAGATGCGGCAGCTAGAGGGCTAAAAGTAATTATCGCTGGCGCTGGCGGTGCAGCACATCTTCCCGGCATGGTGGCCTCGATTACTACGTTACCGGTAATTGGCGTACCCGTCAAATCATCTAACTCGATTGATGGGTGGGATTCGATCTTGTCCATCCTACAAATGCCAAATGGTATTCCGGTAGCTACAGTAGCATTAAATGCGGCAAAAAACGCTGGTCTGTTAGCCGTTCAGATCCTGGCAACAGCCGATGATAGCCTGCTTCAAAAAATGCAGGATTATAAGGACGACCTCAGAAATAAGGTGGAGGAGTCGGCACGGGAGATGGGGATATAATTGGAGTCCAGAAGTCCAAGAGTCCAGAAGTCTAAAATTGGTCGGAAAGTCTGAAGTCTGAAAGTCGGATGACCAAGAAGCCAAAGCAGGCAGGCAAAAGTTAATGATTAAGCATATGATGTGCGTCGCAACACGATTACTGGACTCTTCGACTCATGGACTTTCGGACTGAACTAAATCAATTCAAACTTGGATCAATCGGGAAATTACTTACATGTGCATATTTAGGTCCTAGGCCAACGATTACCGCCTTCCAAAGTTCTTCCTCATCCTGTGAAAAAATAACGTCCTGATGGTATCGATCTGAAACAATCCATGTGTTTTCTTCAATCTCAGCCAACAGTTGTTCTTCTCCCCAGCCCGAATAGCCCAAAAAGAACTTGATCTCATCAGCAGCAATGCTGTTGTTGTTGATCAATATTTTCAAGGTTTCGAAATTACCGCCCCAAAAAATCCCGTTGGCAATCTCATCTCCACTATTTAACTTGTCATAACAGCGATGCACAAAGTGGATGGTATCGATTTCTACTGGTCCGCCAAGATAGACCGGAAATTCCGCTTCGAGTAAGTCTGGCACCAAATCCTTGAGCAACAGTTGGCTGGGATGGTTCAAAACAAAGCCCAATGTACCCTCCTCCCCATGTTCTGCCAGGAGCACTACTGCTCGCTTGAAGTTCGGATCGATCAGAAAAGGTTCTGAAATCAATAGATTTCCAGCTTTTGGAGAGATTTTATTTAACATTTGTGAAATTTAGGTTAAAGTTTCAACAAACAAAAATGTCTGGCCATACAACATCAGAAGGCTAAATGTTAGGATGTTAATTTTTGATGATAAATATATCGCCTCATTTCATATTTAAACATCACTTTACACTATTTTTGTTTGATGGAATTAACAAAAGAAATGATACAAAGTTTGCGGCAGGACTACCGCAGTGCACAATTGAGCGAATCGGATATCAATCCAGATCCTTTCCGTCAGTTCGAGAAATGGTTTGGAGATGCCTTGTCAGCTAAACTTTATGAGCCCAATGTAATGACTTTGGCTACGGCCGATAAAAGCGGCAAACCCAATGCAAGGATTGTTCTGCTGAAAGGATTTGATGCAAATGGATTCAGTTTTTATACCAATTACCTTAGCCAAAAAGGAAAGGAAATGAAAAAAAATCCTCAGGCCTGTTTGGTATTCTTCTGGGCCGAACTGGAAAGACAGGTCAGGATAGAAGGAAAAGTAGAAAAATTGGATAAGGAGAATTCAGAAACCTATTTTCACGCCAGGCCTACAGGAAGCCAGATTGCGGCCATCGCATCGCCCCAGAGCCAAATTATTGAGAACAGGGATTTTCTAGAAAACAAGGTCGAAGAACTTACGAAATCATTTCAGGATAAAACCATTCCCAAACCGGCACATTGGGGAGGATACATTGTCAAGCCAACAGCTATCGAGTTTTGGCAGGGAAGATCAAGCCGATTACACGACCGGATCAAATATGACCTGATCAATGGGCAATGGCAGATCAACAGGCTTGCGCCCTAAGATGTAAGCTAAAAGCGGCGCCGTAGGCGTCCCTTTGGGAAAAGCGTAGCGGTGTGAGGTGCAGAGTTGTATGGTGTTGAGTTGTAGAGAAACCACTAGCTAAGTATTCCACAATGAATGTTGGGTTAACGACTTAGCTAGTAGTTAAGAATTTATATTAAGCCTCTTGTGCAAATTTTTCCATGTTCCAGCTTATGCTGTAGATAGTTATAAAACTTAATACTTTATGCCGCAGGCACCCCTTTGGGACTTTTTACTTTTTACTTTTTACTTTTTACTTTCAACTTTATACTATCCGGCTTTAGCAATCGAATTGTAGTGATCTAAAACTGCTACAATATCTGAGTCGTCTTTTAAGTTAAGTTTATTCTGTTTGATAAAAGCGGTAAGTGCATCTGTTTTATCGCCAATGGCGGCTAGGATGGCTTTTTCATTTTTCGCAACCAAAATAGGCTGGTTGTCTTTTACGATATAATACGTTAACTTTTCAGTAATTGTTTTGGTATCTGAAGTCGCATTGTATTCGCGCTGCGACATGATGTCTTTCTTTATTTTTTTGATAAACTTGACATTTCCATCAGCCAAGACCTCATAAAAATTACTTTCAGTATTGTTTCCTACAGGTTTAAACCCTGATCTGAATGTCCTAAATACACCTTTGGTCTTGATCTGGAACTGCTTCACAGGCTCAGCTACTTCCAATTCTTCCTCCCTTTCATTTTTGTAGAGCACGACTTCTGCAATCTGGTCAAACTTGATTTCCAGGTTATCGACAACCTTACCATC
The DNA here is from genome assembly GCA_031119475.1 of Pedobacter sp. Lineage (GTDB taxonomy): Bacteria > Bacteroidota > Bacteroidia > Sphingobacteriales > Sphingobacteriaceae > Pedobacter. Next base: position 876,774 of record JAVHXV010000001.1, read on the forward strand.
GCTCAATTGAACAATTCCTTTATTCCAATCGGTATATAAATATGGAGAACCAGATACTTCACTGTATACGGTCTGCTGCTTAAAGACCTTCCCATTCATGTTCTGAACAGATTGTGCGGCAGTATTGCCCGGTGAGAAAACAAATAGAGCAGTAGTAGCTAATAGCGTTAATAATAGTGGTGATTTTTTCATAATGACTAATTTAATCAAAAAAAACGGGAGACAAGCGAACTTTCTCCCGTTTTTAATCAATTTATTACTTGTTACTTATGGTGTTGTTGTGCTCAAAGTAACCGTGCAAGTCTTGTAATTTTGACTTACGGTTACTGGACCGCCATCAGCCAATACCAAAGTCAATTTCTTAGCTGTGGTATTGTTTGCAAAGTTTGAAGTAATGGTGATTTTACCTGTGCTTGAGTTGGCTGGAATGGTAATCGTTCCAGTTGAAGACAAGGTATAGTTGGTACCTGCAACAGCAGTGGTATTGGCTGCATCAACCGTGAAAGGGATCACAAGATCACTTGTCTGTTGTGCACCAACCAATTGAACTACAATGTTAGCTGTAGCTGCAGTTGTTGCGGTTCCTCTCGTAAGTGTAAGAGATACTGGCTTGAACTCTACAAGCTGGCCCTCAAACTCCACTTTATATTTCTTACAGCCAGCAAAAAGAACTGTCGCAAGAAGTAAGGTGATATATATTATTTTTTTCATTTGAATTTTACTTAAAGATTAATAACCGAGGTTTCTAACAAGATTTGGATTTACCGCTAGATCAGCATTTGGAATTGGTGCCAAAATCCTGAAGTCATTTTGGTAACTGATTGGGGCCAATGCTCCAAGTGCAGTTGACTTAGGAATATCTTGACCTAAGCGAAGTAAATCAAACCACCTGTCACCTTCGAAAGCAAGTTCAATCCTTCTTTCTTTCAAGATCGCATCAGCAGTTACAGGAACTGAAGTTAGACCTGCCCTTAACCTAATTTTATCCAAATCAGCTTGTGCTGTAGCACCTACAGATGTACCAGCTCTAAAGTTTCCTTCAGCTCTGATCAGGTACATTTCTGTGATACGCATCAAAGGAATGTTCTGCAAGAAGTTGGCACCTTTTGTAGGAACCCATTTTCTAGCGTAAGTAACCGTTGTTCCGTTCTTGTTTGAAGTGTTGATTACATTTCTCCTTACATCACCTGCTTCATACAAGGCCAAAAGCTCCGGAGTTGGCGAGAAGTCACCATAACCAACTTTAGGCTCATTGATGTTAGCAAATGCTACTGGATCCTGACGTTTGCTGTAATCAGCTGGGAACTGTGCATAGTATGACTGCAACGACTCGTTGATGTTCGACTGCTCTGAAGTAATTACGATATCGAAAATCGCCTCAGGATTGTTGTCAGCATAGAACATGTTCGCGTAGTTTGCACCAGTTTGGAAAGTAGATCCTGAAGTGGTGATTACTTTGTCAGCATAGATAGCTGCTTTATCGTATTTACCCCAAGTCAAATAAACTTTAGCCAAAATTGCCCTTACCACGTTTTGGGTCATGTATTTGTTACCAAGACTGTTATCCAATAAGCCTTCAGCTTGAAGCAAATCTGCTTCGATCTGGGTATACACTTCATCAACAGTAGCACGTTTTGGATACTCGATGGTTGAAACTGAAGTTGTTGGTTTCAATACCAATGGAATACCATAGTTAAAGAGTGAACCATTTTTGATTGGAATAAATTTAGGATTATATGCATATACCCTTACCATATCAAAAAAGAACAATGACCTCAGACCCAAAGCCTGGCCCAAAAGTTTATTTTTATCGGCTTGGGCGCCTTCCAATTTTCCAACCGCATCAATAACCAGATTGGCTTGGTTAACACCGGTAGTGTACAAGCTCCAGATTGACATGTGTGCACCAGCTTGGTTTACCGAGTTGGTAATCAACCTGTTCGAGTTCAATCCTGGGATCGGATAGATGTTATCGGCCATGATATCAGGCAAAATCTTCAAAGATTGGCCATAATATGTAGTCCCCCTAAGATTAGAGTATGCCGTATTCAATAAGCTGTTCACACCCAATAATGATGTCAAAGCTTGTTCTGCCGCAATTTGGTCCCTTGGTGCAACTTCTAAAGTTTTTTCGCAAGACGAAAGCCCTAGCACCACCGCCATCAATGCAGCTGTATATTTCAAATTTTTCATATTCATCTTTATTTTAAAAATTATAGTCCAACTTGGAAACCAAACGTATAAGTTCTAGCCTGTGGTACACCAGCGTTATCTGTGGTTACAGTTTCAGGATCGATACCGGTGTATTTAGACCAAGTTAGCAAGTTTGTTCCAGTAGCATAAACGTTAACTCTGTTCAATTTAGCTTTTGAAATCAAAGATTTTGGCAAAGAATAAGTCAATTTTACTTCTTTTAGACGAACATAGTCACCTGGTTTGTACCATTGTGTAGATGCATTGCTATAAGCAGTTGACAAACCACCAGCACCATTAGAGTATTGACCAGCGGCATAAGCCATAGGCACGTCAGTAATCTGACCTGGAGTAGTCCATCTTCTGAAGACATCATAACTTCTGTTTGATGCATTCGCATAGCTATCCAAGAAGTTTTTGTTCTGATCGAACAACGTGAAACCAGTTGCATATTGGAAGAAGAAATCCAAGCCAACACCTTTATAAGAGAACGAGTTGGTCAGACCACCAAAATATTTGGTTTGGGTATCACCTACGATCTTTCTATCCAATGTAGTCAGGTTATAGGTAATGTTGTTGTTTTGATCATACCACATTGGTCTTCCATCTGCAGGGTTCACACCAGCGTATTCGTAAGAAAGGATACGGGTAAGTGAGTTGCCAGTGAAAGCAAAACGAGGATCTAGGTCATCACCGATGTAATTCAACACTTTGTTCTTGTTATAAGAAATGTTGAATGATGAAGTCCATTTCAATTTACCGGTCAAGATATCGCCGTTAACTTGGAACTCCACACCACGGTTCCTCAACTCACCAGCATTATCGGTGATCGAAGCAAAACCGCTTGTTTGTGGCAATGATCTGTTTTGTAACAATCGTTTATTTAGCCTGTTATAGTACTCAGCAGTGAAGCTCAACCTGTTTTTGAAGAAAGCTGCATCTAAACCAATGTTCAAGGTATAAGCATCTTCCCAAGTCAAATCAGCGTTTGGCAAACTACCTGGAGAAATACCACCAATACCATTGTATCCGCTATTAGCGCTATAAAGAGCTAATGAAGCAAAGTTACTGATACCGGCATTACCCACTTTACCATAACTTGTCCTGATTTTCATGTCATAGATCCAGTTCACATCTTTTAGGAAGTTCTCTCTTGAAATCCTCCAGGTCAATGATCCTGATCCAAACAAACCGAATTTATCGTTTGCACCAAATCTTGAGTTACCATCGTAACGGATCGTACCATTGATGATATATTTATCATCAAATGTATATTCCGCCCTTGCGAAGTAACCTAAGTTTTTAAACTCTGTGAAAGTTGAAGCAATAGATACCAAAGTTGAACCTGCGCCCAATGTGCGGAACAAATAGTTAGGCACACCAGTTTTTTGTGCAGTCTGGGTATCTTGTACTTGGTGACGGTATTCGAAACCAACCAAACCAGTTACCCTATGTTTTTCACCAAATAGGTGGCCATAGTTCAAACTTGCGTTGGTCTGATAGTTTTTGTACTGTGTTCCAGAGAAGGTATAACGGCCATTTGGAGCCTGACCATCTCTTGTACGTGGATCTTGGAACCTGTCTTCTTTGATGTCGTTGTAATCAATCGATCCTGTTGCCCTAAATTTAAGGTCAGGAATGATCCTGTAGTTCAAAGCGAACAAACCTTGTAGGGTGTTGGTCGTACCTTTGTTGATATCCAACAAGGCAGATTTGATCGGGTTGGTGGCTACAGCACCTAAAAGTGGCTCGTTGTAATCGCCAGAAGCAGTGTAGATGGCTTGTGTCGGGATCAAGAAGTTTGCACCGAAAGCAGGGTTCGCAAAGGTAGAACCAATTAAAGTTCCGTTCTGCGTAAAGGTACCCAAGCTGATGTTGGCTTCCATCGACAACTTATCATTTACATTGTGCTCAAGATTCGCTTTGAAAGTACCCCTTTTGAAATCTTGTGCAATTTGCTGGCCTTTTTGATTGAACAAGCCAGCAGAGATGTAAAATTTGGTTTTTGCATCACCACCACGGGCGGTCAACTGATAGTTTTGGGTCTGACCTTTGCGATAAGCTTCGTCATACCAGCTATAAGTTGGCGCAGCAGCTGGATCAGCACCATAAGTGTTTCTGATCGCAACGGTGTTAGCATTAGCAGTACCATAACGGTTTACATACTCTTCAATGTAAGTACCCAACCATTGTGGGCCGTCCATTACTTTCAAACGCTCAACTTCTTCCGCATAACCAAAGTAGCTAGAAAAATCGAATTCTGTTTTACCAGCTTTACCACGTTTGGTAGTAATGATAACTACACCATTCGCAGCTTGAGATCCATAGATAGAAGCAGATGAAGCATCTTTCAATACGTCGATCGACTCGATATCGTCAGGGTTTAAGCTGTTCAACACGTTAGAAGTAGACAAACTCCTTGACAAGTCACCAGAGTTCACCTGGATACCATCGATAATGTACAAAGGAGCTGTACTAGCGTTGATCGAGCCCACACCACGGATCAATACGCTTACCGCTGATCCAGGGATACCAGAGTTGGTGTTTACACGAACTCCTGGCAGCTTTCCTTGCATAGCCCTATCAAAACTCACCAATGGCGTTTTTTCGATTTCTTTAGAGCTAATCCTTGAAACTGCACCGGTAATGTCCCTTTTCTTTTGGGCTAAACCGAAACCAGTTACCACAACCTCGTCCAAGGCTGTAGCGTTGGCTAATTTTGCATTGATAACAGATCTGGTTCCAATGATTTCTGTTACAGTGCCCAGGCCAATGTAGCTAAATTCTAAGCTTTTTGCTGATGCAGGTACAGAGATCGTGTATACCCCAGCAGAATTGGTTTGAACACCAATGTTTGTTCCAGTTACTTTTACGGTAACCGATGGGATTGGCAGCCCATCTTCTACCCCAGTAACTTTACCAGTAATTGTTTTGTTCTGCGCAAATGCCGTACTGATTGTAAGCAAGCCCAAAACAAAAAATTGTAGTAGTTTTTGTTTCATCTACGTTAATGTTAATGGTTAAATCAAATTAGTTAATTAATTCGCAATATACGGGCTTTGTAACATTCTCGCAACAATCAAACAATTGCAGGAATACCATTTTTTTCCACAAACCCGTTTTTTGGCATATTTGGGTGATATCAGCACATAAAAAAGGTGATTTTCGCACATATTTTTTGACAGTTAATCAACATTAAATTCACAAACAGAAGTTAGGCCGCCTAAAATATACTTCAAATCCTCCCATAGATCGACCAGAAAATAGTCTAAATTACTTGTTTTGCGTGCCGTTTTTCCACTATCTTAGCGACATGAAGAACATTGCAATAATCGGCTCTGGCACAATGGGAAATGGCATTGCCCATACCTTCGCCCAATATGGATTCCAAGTTAACCTCATTGATATTAGTCTCGACGCTTTGGGCAAGGCTCTAAATACCATCGAAAAAAACCTGGATCGGCAGGTAGCCAAAGGCATACTCACGGAACAGGAAAAAGCTGGTACGCTGAACAACATCACAACAAAAACAGACCTTCAGGAGGGTGTTGCCCAAGCTGATCTGATTGTAGAGGCAGCAACCGAAAACCTTGAGCTCAAGTTGAAGATTTTTAAAGACCTCGATCTGTTCGCTAAGCCCGAAGCCATTTTGGCCAGCAATACTTCTTCTATTTCGATTACACAGATCGCTGCCGCTACCAATCGGGGCGCGAATGTGATCGGAATGCATTTCATGAACCCAGTACCTGTGATGAAACTGGTCGAGGTAATCAGGGGTTACGCCACCAGTAACGAGACCACCAATGCCATTATGGAACTTGCCAAGCAGTTGCAGAAAGTTCCGGTAGAAGTGAACGACTATCCGGGCTTCGTAGCCAACCGCATCCTAATGCCCATGATCAACGAATCCATTTATACCTTATATGAGGGTGTAGCCGGTGTAGAGGAAATCGATACCGTCATGAAATTGGGCATGGCCCACCCGATGGGACCACTACAATTGGCAGATTTTATCGGCCTAGATGTGTGTTTAGCCATCTTGAATGTATTGCATAGCGGATTTGGGAACCCCAAATATGCGCCTTGCCCATTGCTCGTTAACATGGTCATGGCCGGAAAAAAAGGTGTTAAATCTGGTGAAGGCTTCTATGATTACAGTCGTGGCGTGAAAGAGGCAATGGTAGCTGAAAAGTTTGGTTAATTGGTTAATTGGTTAATTGGTTAACTGTTTAAGTGGTTAATTGATAACTACAACTGACAACTGATTATTTCAAATTTTAACCCTATTTTTGAAAGAGATTAGTCATTTAATTCTCCAAACCCGTACATGAACGAAAACCTAGATCCATCTGCTGACCACCTGAGTTCAACTGAACGTGATATCGAGAAGGTGCTACGTCCCCAGGAATTCCTGGATTTTACAGGTCAGGATAAAATCTTGGAAAACCTTAAAATATTCGTAAAAGCAGCCAAATTACGTGGTGAGGCACTTGATCATGTATTGCTACATGGCCCTCCAGGACTGGGAAAAACCACTTTGTCGCACATCATCGCCAACGAAATGGGCGTAAACATCAAAGTCACTTCCGGGCCTGTTCTAGATAAGCCTGGCGACCTGGCTGGCCTGCTGACCAATTTAGAATCTGGTGATATCCTGTTTATTGATGAAATCCATCGGTTAAGTCCGCTTGTCGAAGAATACCTCTACTCGGCGATGGAAGATTTTAAGATCGACATCATGTTAGAAAGTGGTCCAAATGCACGTTCTGTACAGATTGGGCTCAATCCATTTACCTTAGTTGGGGCTACTACGCGCTCAGGACTGCTTACTGCTCCCCTACGCGCGCGATTTGGCATCAATTCACGCCTCGCCTATTATGATGCCAAGGTGCTGACTACCATTGTACTCCGATCTTCGGAAATTTTAAAGACACCGATTACCGATGAGGGTGCCTATGAAATTGCCAGAAGAAGCCGGGGCACGCCTAGGATTGCCAATGCATTGTTACGGCGGACAAGGGATTTTGCACAGATCAAAGGAAATGGAAGCATCGATACGGAAATCGCAAAATATGCACTTCATGCCCTAAATGTAGACGAACACGGGCTTGATGAAATGGACAATAAAATCCTGCTCGCCATTATCGATAAATTTAAGGGCGGTCCTGTTGGTTTAAAGACCATAGCTACAGCTGTGGGTGAAGATGATGGTACCATTGAGGAGGTTTATGAACCATTTTTGATCCAGGAAGGATACCTCATGCGCACAACGCGCGGAAGGGAAGTAACCGAAGCAGCCTACAAACACCTCAACAGAATTAAATTTGGTGAAACAGGCAAATTATTCTGACCTGAAAGTACTTTTCAATTCCACAATAAGTACACATTAACTTACCATTATTACGGTAAAAATCTTGCTGAGGTGGGGCAATCGTATACTGATTTCTGTAAACTCACCTTACTTTCAACCTTGAACTTTGAACTTTCAACCTTTAACTTTTCCCGCAGGGAGGCCTTCGGCAAAACCTTCAACCTTCAACCTTCAACCTTCAACCTTCAACCTTCAACCTTCAACTTTCAACTTTCAACTTTCAACCTTTAACTTTAAACCTAATTCGTATTATTCCTCCAGAAAAAAAGATAGAAGATAATCAGGGCAATAATGGCGATTGGAATGATCCATTTGAGTGCCTGGCCTGCTCCTTTATTATCGGGTTCATTCACGGTTGGCGCCGGACCAGGATTCGATTTATGGGCTTCGTAGTTATGCTCTATGGGCTGTACAGGCTGATTTGTATTTTCGGTAGGTCTGATTTCTTCGTTTTCCATGATCATGAGAATTAATTTATCGCAATAACCCTTATTACGTTTTAAGGTTAACAATTGAGCAGTGAAAAGGTTTGGCACAAAAACCCCTATCTTTGCCATTCCATGTACAATCAAGCCGAAAAATATAGCCAACGGATCAAAGCAGAAGCCCTGCGTTTGGGTTTTATGGCCTGTGGCATTTCTAAAGCTGAGTTTTTGGAAGAAGAGGCACCGAGGCTTGAAACCTGGCTCAAAAACAACCACCATGGCGAAATGGCCTACATGGAAAATAATTTTGATAAACGGCTTGACCCCCGTCTATTGGTAGAAGGTGCCAAATCGGTGGTTTCTTTAACATTGAATTATTTTACAGATGTAGCACAGCATGATCCACTGGCTCCAAAAATTTCCAAATATGCTTACGGAAGCGATTATCACACGGTGATCAAAGAAAAACTGCAGCTGCTGATGGAATTCATCCGTGAAGAAATTGGTGAAGTTGGCGGGCGATGTTTTGTCGACTCTGCACCCGTTATGGATAAAGCCTGGGCACAAAAATCTGGATTGGGCTGGCGGGGAAAGAACTCAAACCTATTGAGCAAAGAGGCTGGCTCATTTTTCTTTCTGGCCGAGCTGATTATCGATCTCGAACTGGCTTATGATACACCATTTGTTGCCGACCATTGCGGCTCCTGCACTAGGTGCATAGATGCCTGTCCTACCGACGCCATCATCGCTCCCTATACAGTGGATGGCAGCAAATGCATTTCCTACCTGACCATCGAGCTTAAAAATGAAATCCCAACGGCATTTAAAGGGAAAATGGAAAATTGGATGTTTGGATGTGATATTTGCCAGGATGTATGCCCATGGAATAGGTTTGCAAAGCCACATCAAGAACCCGCTTTCGTACCGGAAACTTCTTTATTGCAGCTCGATAAAAATGACCTCATCGATATGACAGATGAAGTTTTTAAAAAAGTCTTTAAAGGTTCGGCCGTGAAACGCACCAAATTTTCAGGGCTGAAGCGGAATATAGATTTTTTGGTTAAAGAGCAATGAAGAATTGGTAAGCGAGGCAAGAGACAGAAGATAAAAGATGAAAGACAATAGATAAAAGATGAAAGATAAAAGATAAAAGATGAAAGATAAAAGACGATAGACAATAGATGAAAGACAATAGATAAGAGATAACAGATGTGAGATAATGGACTTTCGGTCTCTTGGACTTTTGGACTTTTTGGACTTTTGGTCCTTGGACTAAAAAGAAACAGTTGAATTGAGATTAAATTTTGATCGATATGGGTAGATATATTTTCATGTGCTTGATTTTTTGGTGTAACATCGTAGATGCCCAAGTGTTAAAGCTTAGGGCACGCCATGCGGATGCTCTTGTCGGAAAAGCCTTTGCATTGAGCATCAGCGATAGCACCCTGACTTTGGAAAAAAGGGAGGAGATCATATTTAAGGAAATCAAAAACGGTAATGTTCCAAACTTTTTAAGGAAACTAAAAAAGATCAGTGATACCCTACTCAACGAACATGGAAATCATGAAATCATCAGTTATTATGTGGTGCCTGATTATTTGGCCATAGGCGATGATACAGATTTTTTCTATGTGCCGATGACCCCGATCCTAGCCCAGCGCGTAGCTAATCTTGTGCATTGCAGTTTGCCGACGGCTAAAATGGTTGATGCCATCTATCGAAATGCTACCATCAAGCTCAGCCCACAACCTATTCCCCCTACAAAAGCGATGACTACTGTGCCTGCATTCATCGCCCATACCGATTCGGTCATGCGCCAGCTCCAACCTTACATCGCACAGCACCTTAATGGCGAATTAACCGCCGGAAACAAGAAAGATGTAATTTTGAGCCCAAAGATTTATACTGAAAAAACACCTAAAGTAGTTATATACGGTTGGCACAAGCCGGATGGCAAACCTATCCAGCCTATTTACAACAAGCACACCAATTTATGGGCAGACTATAGCCATGGAATCAGGTTAATCCAGCAATCTTTGACCATCAGCAGTGAAGGCCGCCGTAAAAAATCTACCATCGCCAAGGTTTTATCAACTCAAGCTGATCTTCTTAGTTCTGAAGGGCAGATCGATAGACCTTATTATCCCATTCTTTCCTATCCATAGTGTTTGGATAGGTCTTCAGCTTATTTGACGTTAAAGGTATTGTCACTTTTCACCTTATCTGGCACATGGTTACTGCCCAGTACAACCTTGGTGACTGCTTTGGAAGTCGCAATTTGACTCATGTAGGTTGAATTTCCGCTTTCCCATACACCAATGCTGTGATGCACTTTCTGCGTACTACCATCTGCAAAAGTAAGGGTAAGGTCAACTGGAAGCGGTTTTTGGCTCTTATTTTCGATAACAACCTCATATCCGGTGTTGGTTTTAGTAACAGACTTGATGGCCATATCCATCACGCCCTCGCTAAAAAACCAACGTTTCCAGAACCAATCCATGTTTTTTCCTGCACCCTCGTTCATGCTGTAAAAGAAATCGTAAGGCATGGGATGTTTGCCATTCCACAAGGTAATGTAATGATGTAGGGCTTTGGTAAAAAGTTCATCTCCCAAATAATCTTTGATAAAAAGATAGCCAAGTCCTGGTTTTGGGTAAGAATTGGTGAATGAACCCACACCTTTCAGGGAAGTGGTTAACGATACAATTGGCGTGTCGTCTTTTGTGCCAGAAGATGCGCCGGTAGCCGATATGCCATATTCGTCAACAATGCTCGGATCGATCATGGGCGAAATCAGCCACTCACCTATTGTCGCCCAGCCTTCGTCCATCCAGGCATATTTGGTTTCGTTTATGCCCATGTAAAAAGGGAACATGGTATGGAAAATTTCATGGTCTGTAAGCGTAATGGCATCCTCACGTTTGTCTACAGGGTTGTCATTGACCATCATGGGATATTCCATTTGGTCGAGCCCATCAAAAATTGTTTCATGGGCATAAGGGAACGGCCATTTCGGAAAAACATAGCTCATGTTATAGACTGTTTTCTTCGCAAAATCTATGACCTCAAAATAATCCTTATGTTTTTGGTTAAATACGGCATCGACACGGGTGCGGCGTTTACTTTGTGGATCGACAACCAGGCTGGTCGATTTCCATAAATAATGGTTGCTCGTGGCAAAGGCAAAATCGACCACATTTTTTGCTTCAAACTTAAAGGTATTGCTCACATTTGGATTGGTCACCTTATGCTGGATCAACATCGCGCTATCAATCACATCGATCACCGCATCACTTTTTTGTGCAAGCTGGTAACGTTTATTTACTTCCTTGGTAAAAACATCAGAAGGGTTTAACAGGTCGCCTGTGGCCCAAACCGCATAGTCCTTTGGTACGGTAATGGCAACCTTGAAATTACAGAAATCATTATAAAACTCTTCTGCACCACTATATGGAATTTTGTTCCAACCATCGACATCATCATATACCGCAATCCGGGGAAAAAAATAAGCAATAAAATGGGCGCCATCATCAACCTGTCCCGTACGCATGTGGGAACCTTTGTTCAGGATATAATGATAGGTCATGCTGAGCTTGAGGCCTTTTCCAGGTGCCAATGGCGGAATGGCCATGTGCATGTTTGTGCCTTCCACCTTCAGTTGGCTCAACTCGGCCTTATTGTTGTTCATCAGCAATGAAGAAATCTGAACCCCTTCTCCTTGATCGGCTTCCTTAACTCCGGCCTTATTTTTATTTCCTTTTTGATAAAGATTGGGATACAGCTTGAACCAGATTTCTTTCAAAGTATCAGGACTTTGGTTAAAATAAACCATGTCAACTGTTCCGTTCAATACTCGGGTTACTGGATTAAAATCTATTTTAAGTTCATAATTTGCGGTGTTCTGCCAATATTTATCCCCGGGTGCCCCATTTGGGCTACGTGTTCCCTTTGAATAGGCTTGCTGAAAAACAGGTTCAACAGGGAGTTGGGCGCTTACATTGTTGCACAACAGCATGGCAACCATTGTAAAGCAGAGGTAAAGTGTTGGTTTTTGGTTCATTTTATTCATTTGATTGATGATATTGTCATGCTGAGCTTTGCGAAGCATCTCTGATAGATTACTTGTGTTTATCTATGCCCATCTGTGGGTTTACTTTCCAAACTTCATTTTCAGCTGCTCCAACATATCTTGATTAATTGGTGTGGCCGGCTTTTGCTGCTGGGGCTGCTGGAACTTCTGCTGAGGGCGTTCAGGTTGTTGCTGCTGCCTCGCCATTTTTTGCTCTTCCTTCTTTTTGTTCCACCTGGCCCAAATCTCGTCCAGTTTCTTTTTGGTGTACAATGGAAAATCTCCCTGTTTCATCCAGGCATAATAACTTGGTTCTGCATCAAAAACCTGTTCTACAGTTCTTCCCTTATGTTTTCCAAAATTGATGACTTCCTCTCCATCTTCATTGTAGACCATCCTTCCGGCAAAATCTACCACGCGGTTTAGGTTAGTGAACAGGTGCAGGGCATCTACATCATTCTGGACTGGCACAGACTTATTTCCTTGTTTATCCTCATAAGTAACATCCTTATATTTTTCCAGCTGTGAAAGCAAAACTTCATAGGTTGCCCTAATATCCGCTTCAGCCGAATGGGCGTTGATCATGTCCTTTTCGCAATAGAACTTATATGCCGCCTTTAGGGTACGCTGTTCCATTTGGTGAAAGATATTTTGGACATCCACAAACTTCCGATTGCTCATATCAAAATCTATTCCCGCCCTTAAAAACTCTTCCAACAACATCGGTATGTCGAATTTATTGGAATTGTATCCGCCCAAATCTGCATCACCAATAAAATCAGCAAGCTCACGTGCCACCATCTTAAAAGTAGGTTCATTTTTGACATCCGAATCATAAATGCCATGGATCAGCGAGGTAACCAACGGAATGGGCATTTCTGGATTGATTCTTTTGGTGAGTATTTGCTCCGACCCATCAGGCATGGCCTTTAAGATTGCGATCTCAACAATCCGGTCTGTTCCGATGTTGATGCCTGTTGCCTCTAGGTCAAAAAACGCCAATGGGCGCTTTAGATTTAATTTCATAACGGTGATTATTTCTGCATCAAATGTGCTAAAAATGATTGATTTGTCAGTTAAATCGTTGAAAATTTAATTTCAAATTTATTTTCTAATCTAAACATTGACCTTTAAATTGCTGCTATTAACCAATCCCAAACATGTTCAGATATTTAACGCTCCTCTCCCTACTTTTTAGCTCGTTTATTGCCAATGCCCAAAACTTTAGTTATGGCCAAATTGATGCCAACGATTTTAACTACGATAAACGCAAGATCGATAGCAATGCGAACGCGGTAGTTTTAAAAGAATATGGTACGGCCAGGTTACAGTTGGATGAGGGCCTCGGACAACTCGTTATCCTTTTTGACTACCATGTTAAACTGAAAATCTATAACAAAGAAGGCTTTTCTGAAGCCAATATCGTAATCCCCACCCATAAAAGCGGCGACAAGGTCGAGCTGATCCAGGATCTGAAAGCGACAACCTATACTATGGAAAATGGGATCATCAAGGCTACTGAAATGGATAAAAAGGCCTTGTTCAATGAAAATAAGTCGAAATATCTATCACTTACCAAATTTACGCTTCCCAACATCAAGGAAGGTTCGGTGATCGAGTATAGCTACCACATGCAATCACCTTTTATCTTTAATTTCAAAACCTGGGAATTTCAGGGCGACATCCCGAAGGTGAGCAGTGATTTTGTGGCCTTTATCCCGGCAAATTATAATTACAATGTAATCTTACGTGGCTTCAATAAACTTTCAGACCAGAAATCTGAAATCGACAGGGAATGCTTGAGGCTTTCGGGCGTCGCCATAGATTGCTCTAAAATGACCTATACCATGAACAATGTACCTGCTTTCATAGCAGAGGATTTTATGACCGCACCGAGCAATTTTAAATCTGCCATCTATTTCGAACTTTCTGATGTACAACTGTTGAACGGCAGTAAACAGGCCTATACAAAGACCTGGAAAGATGTTGATTATGAATTGGTATCAGAGAAAAATTTCGGTGGACAGATGAAACGGAAAGATATTTTCAAGGATTTGATGCCGACAATCCTTCAACAGGCCACTACCGACCTGGAAAAGGCCCAGGCTATTTATAATTACTTGAAAAAACAGCTCAAATGGGATCATTACTATGCGATTTACAGTAAAGAGAACATGAAGACCATACTTGAAAGCAGAAGTGGAGATATTGCCGACCTCAACCTGACGCTGGTTGCCGCCCTATCTGCAGCAAACCTTGATGCGGAAGCAGTGCTGTTATCAACCCGTGAAAATGGATTGGTGAATAAAATTTATCCAGTAATTACAGATTTTGACTATGTAATCGCAAAAGTTAACATCGGAGAAAAAAGCTATCTTTTAGACATCACGGATCCGCTCCTACCCTTCGGATTATTGCCACTACGCTGCATCAACGACCAAGGGAGGGTAATCAACCTTAAAAAGCCATCTTATTGGATTGACCTGAAGGCCAGTCAGAAAAGCGTGACCAAATACCTGCTTTCTGGAAAATTGAATAGCAATGGGAAAATTACCGGTACATTGAGTACAACCACCTTGGGTTATGCAGCACTGAACAGAAGAAAGGATATAAAAAATCACAATTCGATAGCCGAATATGTAGAAAAATTGGATGAACAACTGCCGAAAATCAGTATCCAAAAACAACAGATCCTCAATGTAGACAGCGTAGAACAGCCTTTGATCGAAATCTATGAGATCGAGTTTGAAGCCGACCACAACAATGCAAGCAGCCAGCTGTTTCTAAATCCGTTCCTGATCAATCGGATATCAAAAAATCCATTTAACCTAAACGAAAGAACTTATCCTGTTGATTTAGGCTCTTCCGTTGATGAACGGATCAGCATCAACATTGCCCTGCCTGGTTCATACACGCTACAGGAGAAGCCAAAAGATATGGCGATTGCCTTGCCCCAAAATGGCGGTCGTTATCTTCTACAGACAGCTATTTCTGATCATGTATTGTCGCTCAACCAGATATTGCAGCTCAACAATGCCATTTACAGTGCTGATGATTACCTATACCTCAAAGAATTTTATAGTAAGATTATCCAAAACCAAAAGACAGATGCCCTGCTTACCAAAAACAATTAAGAAGAATTTTTTTTTCTTGATATGCTTTAGCCTTTGGTTTTCCATCAGCTACGCCCAAACCAGTTATGATGCTGGTTTGATCCCAGCCAATTTGCGCAATCGGGCAAATGCCACCATCAGGACTGAAGAAATCACTGTAGACATGCAATCCCCTACCGATGTTACCTATACCGTAAAAAAGGCCATCACCATATTGAACAAAAATGGCGATCTTAACGCGGGCCTATTTCTCTTTTACGACAAAAACACGGTGATCAAATCCATTAAGGGCGAAGTATATAATGAATTTGGAAATTTGGTCAATAAGTTTTCACAAAGTGATTTCAAGGATGAAAGTGCAGTGCAGGGCTTTTCCCTGTTTGAAGATAATCGGGTCAAACATTATTTGCCAAATGTGAATACCTATCCCTTTACGGTAGTCTATCAATATGAAATCCGTTTTAAACAAAACTTGATCATTCCTGATTGGCGGCCCAAACCTGCGGTTGATGTTTCGGTAGAAAATAGTAAATATACATTCATCTGCAAGCCTGGCGACATGTTGAGGATCAAAGCCCAAAATTATAACGGCAAAGCACAGGAGCAGGAAAACGATAAGCAAAAAGTGCTCACTTGGGAAGTTAAAAATTTGCCCGGAACCAAACCCGAACCTTACAGTCCCAACAAGGATGAATACCTGACCAGCATTAAAATTGCACCGCAACAATTTACCTATTTCAATTACAAAGGCAATTATAGCAACTGGGAGGAACTTGGAAAATGGAACTATGACAACCTATTGAAAAACAGGGATGTTTTGCCCCCATCAACCATACAGACCATTAATGAGCTGATTAAAGATGAAAGCAATGACAAGGCTAAAGCCAAAAAAATATACACCTTTCTTCAAGATAAAACGAGGTACATTAGTGTGCAGGTTGGAATTGGGGGCTTTCAGCCAACTACGGCTGCTGAAGTAGACCGTTTAGGTTATGGCGATTGCAAAGCTTTGGTTAATTACATGCAGAGCTTGCTAAAAGTGGCCGGAATAGAGTCTTATTACTGTGTTGTTGAAGGCGGCAACCAAAAAATCAGTCTGGACCCAACTTATGCCAGCATGAACCAGGGCAACCACATTATATTGTGCATGCCCCTTGCGGGCGATACGACATGGCTGGAATGTACCAGCCAGCTAATCCCCTTTGGTTACCTGGGCGATTTTACAGATGACAGATATGTATTGGCCTGTACGCCTACTGGTGGCAAGCTCCTAAAAACACCAAAATTGACTACGGCCAACAACCTGCAGGTCAGACATGCTGATCTTTTATTGGCACGTGATGGGCAGGTAACCGGTCAGCTTCAAACCACATTCAAAGGATCTCAGTACAATAACAATGAATATATTTTGGGCAAGTCGAACAAACAGCAACAAGAGCTTTTAAAAGAAGTTTACGACATCGACAACATTAACTTTACGCAGATTTCCTATCGGCAAAAAAAAGACGTAGCGCCCGAACTGATCGAAGACCTCCAACTGGAAATCAGGAACTATGGAGCTGTAAATGGCGATAAGATCTTTTTGCTGCCCAATGCTTTTAATGTCAAAACAAACATCCCGGAAACCAAAAACCGAACATTGCCGATCTACATCAATCGGGGTTTTACCGATCTGGATACCATCCGTTATCAATTGCCCGCCAATGCATCGCTCATCAACGAAGTAGGTGATGTCCACTTGAGCAATAACTTTGGAGAATATTTTTCAACCGTGAAGATCGATGGAAAACAGCTGACCTATATCAGAAAACTAGTGATCAATGAAGGTACCTTTCCTGCTGAAACTTATGCGACCTTTTCCAATTTTATAGCGGCGGTAAATGCTGCTGACCGACTTAAACTGATCATCAGCTTAAAATAATAATCCCTAAACCAATACCGATGGCCATGAGCAGGTACATCAAGATTTCCGTTGATGCAAAACGTTTATATTTTGTCCAAAAAGAGTAATCTTCTTTAGGTTTGTTCATAATTTAAATAGCTAAACGCCTCAACATTTCAACAGCTCTACAATCAGTTATCAACCAGGTGTTCCAATTCTTGATAAGAAAAAGCCTTTTCATAAAATAAGCGTACATTTTTGCCTGTGTTCCAGATCAGGGTTGCGGGAATCGCGCCTGACCACTGCTTGTTTACCCGATCTATAAATACCTGCTGATCAGGTTCATTCACTAAAAACACTTCTGATCTGATGTGATGTTTGTTTACAAAGGGGATTACAACAGACTTTAATTTCGATTTAAAATCCAAGCTTATCAAAATAACTTTTAGCGGCTTTTTCGAATAGGCTTCCTGCAGCTTTTCAAAATTTGGGATTTCCTTTACACAGGGTGAACACCAGGTTGCCCAAAAGTTGATGACATAGGTCGTATCCTTGCCTTTTGTTACGCGCTGCTCAAGTTCATGCAACGTCAACAATTTAACCTGGGCCTTTAAGGTCAGGCCAAAGATCAGGAAGCAGGCAGTCAACAAGTATTTCATTAGCTACCAATGGACCATTTTATCAACAACCTGCTCCACAAATTTATTTTTTGGCTTCAGCTTTTCATTTTGTTCATCATCAATCCGGCCAATGTATTTGATCAGATAGCCGTTGCTTTGCTTCTGCAGAACCACAGCCGTTGGCGTGGTCTTGATGCCCAACATCCAAGTATATTTAAAATGGTCATCAGAAAGATATGGAAATTTGAATCCTCTCTCGATGGCCAATTTTTTCATTTCGGGCAGCGCATCCAGCGGATATTTGATGGGATCATCGCCATAAGGGCCAATGGCCACTATGGGAAAGCCCTTGACCTTGTATTTTTTATCCAAGGCAACAATCCTGGATTCATAAGCCCTACAATGATCACAAGTTGGGGTCATGAACACCAAAATGAAGCCCTTAACGTTCTTTTGGGCATTAAGTTCGTAAAGATTGCCTGAAGTATTGATCAAGGCCAGATTGGGCAATACTTTTCCGACTGTCAATGCTTTTTGGGCCCTGGTAACTGCGGCCAAACTGGCCAGTAGGCAAATGGTGAAGATAAATCTACGCATGTGATTATTTTAAGGTTCCTGTTTTAACAATGGCTTGCTGATAAACAGGTAAATTCAGGTCATCTACAACTACTCCCCTGGTGGTAGAAGCATGCACAAAAAAGTTGTCGTTCAAATAAACGCCAACATGATCTACTTCATTGCCTCCAAAGGAAAAAAAAATTAGGTCGCCTTCTTTCAGGTCGTTTCTATTTTTTTTATGGACTACTTCCGCCTGGTCTCTCGAGCGTCTGGGCAAGGTCAACCCATAAATGTCTTTTTCCAATAATAGGGCAAAGCCTGAACAATCAATTCCACTTTTATCCATTCCTCCCAATTTATACTTTACACCCGTCCACTCCGTAATAAATCGGTAAAGGTTTTTACTGCTCAGATTGGCCATGGCATCTGCTGCTTTGGCAGCCTTGAGATCTGGCCTAACCGCTTGTTTACGTGTTCCGCATGAAACCAGTATGAAAGTGAACAATAATATAAAAGCGTATGCCCCTTTTTTGATCATTTTTTTAATAGTTTTTTTGGATGAACAAACTTAATTTTTGATCAGCCGCTGGATTTCGTCCAATTTCAATAAAGCCTCAACCGGTGTGAGCAGGTTAACATCTAGGTTGTTCAGTGAGTCCCTGATCTTAATGAGTACCGGATCATCTACAGCAAACATCTGCAGTTGATAAGCTTGGTTCTGTACTTTTTTGATGCTGTCTTTGATGCTCTGCCCCTCGGTACGGTCAATTTCCAATCGCTTTAAGATTTCATTTGCCCTACCGATCAGTTTTGGAGGCATGCCAGCCATTTTTGCCACGTGGATCCCAAAACTGTGTTCACTACCTCCTGGAACGAGTTTTCGCAAGAAAATTACTTTATTAGACATTTCTTTAACTGTTACATTAAAGTTTCGGATGCGCGACATCGTATTTTCCAATTCATTAAGCTCATGGTAGTGCGTAGCAAATAAAGTCTTTGGGCGCGCATTGGGATGTTCGTGCAGGTATTCTGCAATTGCCCAAGCGATAGAAATACCATCATAAGTACTTGTTCCCCTGCCAATTTCGTCCAACAGAATCAGACTTCTATCGGAAATATTATTAAGGATGCTGGCGGTTTCATTCATTTCCACCATGAATGTACTTTCTCCCGATGATAAATTATCAGAAGCCCCTACCCTTGTAAAGATCTTATCCACTATCCCGAGGTGCACATCTTTGGCCGGAACAAAGCTTCCCATCTGGGCCATCAAAACAATCAAAGCTGTCTGCCGCAAAATGGCCGACTTACCAGACATGTTCGGACCGGTAATGATGATGATCTGTTGCTGTTCATTGTCCAGGTAAACGTCATTGGTGATGTATTCCTGTCCGATGGGCAATTGCTTTTCAATAACGGGATGTCGCCCGCCTTTGATGTCCAATTTCTTACCTTTATTGAGATTGGGCTTAACATAATGATTTTTGATAGCCAAAACGGCGAAACAGAGCAGTACATCTAATTGGGCAATCTGAAAGGCATTGACTTGGATGGGCTTGATAAACTGCGCCACTTGGAACATCAATTCCGTATATAAGCGCATTTCAATGGCATGTATCTTCTCCTCTGCACCCAAAATCTGCTCTTCATACGCTTTTAGTTCGGGTGTAATGTATCGCTCTGCATTGACCAAAGTCTGCTTTCTGATCCAGTTTTCTGGCACCTTGTCCTTATGGGTATGTGTAACTTCGAGGTAATAGCCGAATACGTTATTAAATGAAATTTTTAGCGATGGGATGCCCGTATTGGCCGCTTCACGTTTTTGGATCTCGACCAGGTATTCCTTTCCGCCGAAGGCGATCTTACGCAGGCGATCCAATTCTTCATCAACCCCGTCTGCAATCACGTTTCCTTTGGCCAATAATGCTGGAGGATCAGGCTGAAGCGTCCGCTCCAGTCTTTCACGCACGCTCAGGCATGGATTTAACTGTGCCGCCAATGCAGAAAGGAAAAGATTTTGTGAGCCAATTGCCAATTCTTTTACTTCCTCGATATGTTTTAGGGCCCGCTTAAGCTGAACCAATTCACGTGGTCCGGCCTTTTGTAGGCCTACCTTTGAAATCAGGCGTTCCAGATCGCCAATAGGCTTAACCAATGCCTGAAACTGTTCCAGCAATGCTTCCTGTGAAACCAGGTGTTCAACTACGCCCAAACGCTCCTGAATTGGTTTCAATTCTTTTAATGGCATCACAATCCATCGATGGAGCATCCTTGCGCCCATTGGCGTAGCGGTTTCATCCAAGATCTGAAACAAAGTTACCCCATTGTCATTGGCCGTACCCACGAGTTCCAGGTTTCTGATGGTAAAACGATCGAGCCACATGAATTGCTCTTCCTCGATCCTGGTAATGCTGGTCATGTGCTGAAGGTTACGGTGTTCGGTTTCGCCAAGGTAATAGAGTACTACACCCGCAGCAACAATTCCCGATCCCAACTTATCTACACCAAAACCTTTTAACGAATTGACTTCAAAATGTTTGGTCAGTACTTCATTGGCATAATCAGCTGTAAAGGCCCAATCATCAATGTGATAGGTATAAAATTTGTCTCCAAAAAGCGATAAGAATTCCTGGCGCTTATTTTTTTGAAATACGATTTCTGTTGGCTTAAATCCCTGTAGCAGCTTATCAATATATTCGGCATTTCCTTGCGAAACCAAAAACTCGCCCGTGGAAATATCGCAGAACGCAACTCCAATCTGCTGCTTGTCAAAATACAGCGCAGCCAGGTAATTATTGCTTTTTTGACTTAAAATATTGTCATTATAAGCAACTCCAGGTGTCACAAGTTCTGTAACACCGCGTTTAACAATAGTCTTGGTGGTTTTTGGGTCCTCCAACTGATCACAGATCGCGACCCGCTGCCCTGCCCTGACCAACTTGGATAGGTAATTCTCGAGGGAATGATGTGGAAAGCCGGCCAGTTCCAGCGCGCCATTTGGTCCCGTCCCCCTTTTGGTGAGCACGATACCTAAGATCTGGGCTGTTTTTACAGCATCTTCACCAAATGTTTCATAAAAATCGCCGACCCTAAACAATAACAATGCACCAGGATATTTTGCCTTGATCGCATTATATTGCGTCATTAATGGAGTTTCCTTTGTTGCTGCTTTGGCCAAAATAATTTTTCGATTACTAAAGCGTAAATATACTATCTTGCCCGATAGGGAAAGGCTGTTGTTGAAAATTATAAAGATTGTGGAGAGTGAGAAAGGGCAGCTTAGATTTTTTTGCTAAATTTAACTACTTAATTGGTCGATAAAATGGACAGAACGCGTTTCTTTTGGCTAAGGTTATGCTTAACCTTGATTGCTGTATTAACATTATTTTCAAAGTCTTATAGCCAAAGCAAACCAAACATCATTTTTATCCTAGCGGATGACATGGGCTATTCAGATATCGGATGTTATGGAGGTGAAGTGGCCACACCCAACATCGATAAATTAGCCAAAAATGGAGTCAAATTTAATCAATTCTACAACACGGCAAGGTGCTGTCCTACACGGGCATCGTTGCTTACCGGCCTTTATCCGCACAATACAGGTTTGGGTTACATGACGGGGTTCAACCAGAATGCCCCAGGTTATAAGGGAGAAATCGGCACCAACTGTGTAACCATCCCTGAAGTGCTGAAAACAGCAGGCTATCATTCTTACATGGCTGGAAAATGGCATGTTAGCATCAATACCAAAAACACGGGTCCAAAAAACAATTGGCCCTTACAACGTGGCTTTGAACGTTATTTTGGCACCATTCCGGGATCAGGTTCTTTCTTTACGCCAAAGGGCTTGGCCGCAGGTAATACCATCATCAAGGCGCCGGCCAACTTTTACTACACAGATGCCATTTCCGATACCGCTTCGAAATACATTTCAGAACATGTCCAAAAAGTAAAAAATGACCCATTTTTTCTATACGTAGCTTATACTGCCCCACACTGGCCATTACATGCCAAACCTCAGGATATCCAGAAATACATGAAAATTTATGAACAAGGGTGGGATGAGCTCCGTATGTCCAGATACAATCGGATGATCAGATTGGGAATCCTTGCGCCAACAACAAAGCTAACAAAGAGAACGGATACCGTCCCAGCATGGAAAACCATTCCAGCAGCAGAAAAAGCACTATGGATTAAAAGAATGGCCATTTATGCCGCACAGATCGACTGCATGGACCAAGGCATTGGCCGGATCATGGAGACGTTGGAAAAGCACCGTCTGACCAAAAACACATTGGTTATATTTATGTCTGATAATGGTGGATGCGCGGAAACCATCAGCAACACGGATAAGTCGATCGAGGCTTTGGGAACGGTCGATAGTTTTGAAAGCTACCGAACCAATTGGGCCAATCTGAGCAATACTCCTTTCAAGCTTTATAAATGTAGGGTGCATGAAGGAGGAATTTCAGCACCATTCATTGCGTCCTGGCAGGGACATTTGGCAACAAATGGAACATGGATCAAAACACCTGCTCATGTGATCGACCTGATGCCCACATTTATGCAACTTGCGGGCGCTAAATACCCATCCAGTTTTAAAGGAAATGCGATACACCCCGTTCAGGGCGTTGATATTATGCCGCTGCTCAAGGGCAAAACCATCGCAAAAAGAACATTA
This sequence comes from Pedobacter sp., assembly GCA_031119475.1. Classification (GTDB taxonomy): domain Bacteria; phylum Bacteroidota; class Bacteroidia; order Sphingobacteriales; family Sphingobacteriaceae; genus Pedobacter. Next base: position 899,686 of record JAVHXV010000001.1, read on the forward strand.
TACTGGGAGCACGAAGCTAACCGTGCCATTCTGTTACCTGATGGTTGGAAATTGGTATCAAAAAGTAGCAATAAAGCTCCTTTTGCTGGCCCCTGGGAACTGTACAATCTGAACAATGATCGATCGGAGACCACAGATCTGGCCAATCGTTTTCCTGCAAAAGTAAAGGCCATGTCTACACTATGGACAAGTTGGGCAAATCAAAACCATGTTTTTCCACTGGATGGCACCGATCTCTGGGAACGTGGCAGGCTGATGGATCGGGAAAATTAAATGCCTAGAGCTGGTCGATGTAAGCTAAAAACAAGGCTAAAGCTTTTCTTTTATCGTTTGTAAGTTCAAAATCAAGCTTGTGAAATAAATAATCTTCCAGATCAAAATTAGGAAGCTGGGGCAAATCCAGGAGCAGTTCCTTCCGATGGTCGAGGCCAAATCTCAGTGCCGTATCGAACTCAGCCACAAAAGCTTCTGGAATTTGTTTATTCGCAACCCAGGCGGCATATAGGAATGGCAATCCTGTAAACTTCATCCACTCCTCGCCCATGTCATAGGCAAAGGCAAACTCACTTTTTCTGCCAAATGTTCGGTCGCCAATCAATACCATTGCATCTGCAGCAGCATCGGGGTCCGTTATAAATGTGACCCCAACCTTAAAATAAAATTTGAGCAATACCTTGGCCAGATTGTTCGATGTACGAGATTGTGGATCCAATTTCAGCGTTTTGATCTCAGCAATTGGGAGCGAAGAAAAAATGTAGACCGAATTTACTGCCCCAACAGAGCCAATGCAATAAGAACCAACAATGTGCGCGTTGGGGACAAAAGGAATGGCCGCAACCGGAATCAATCCGATATCAACCTGGTTATGAATTAATTTTTGTGCACAATCTGAGGGAATGTCCAAACTCAAATCGATTTCGTCTTTGATCTGGCTGTGCTCAATTCCGTAAATAAAAGGTTTGGTATTGGTATAGGAAACTGCTGAAATCTTAATCTTGTCCACGTGTATCGTTCAGGTCTTTTAAATGTATTATATTGTTGAAATCGATAATTTCATACTGTCCGTCTTGATAGACCAGTTGATAAAGGGTTGTATTTTGATGTGGAAATTCGCCCATTTCGCATAACGGCTTTTTGGTGAGCCAACACAACAACAGCCTCATGGCCCGGCCATGCATGCAGATTAAGATCCTTTGTTCTTTTGGCCTACTTTCTATAATTTTTATGGCCTGTTGCTGGCGAAACATCACGTCATTGGGACTTTCACCCTGATCAAATTTTGCTTCATAGTTTCCGCCCTGCCACTTTTCCATCATCAATTTAAATGCAACCCTTGCCTCTTCTGTATTGGGCTGGCCTTCCCAAATCCCCCATGCCAACTCATCTAAGCCTTCAAGTTGCTCCCATGGCAAGCCCAGGGCAATAAAAGCTGCCACAGTCTGATGTGTCCGTTTTAACTTAGAAGTATATATTTTATCGAACTGGATAGACTGGTAGTGCTGGAAAAAAGCATCAGCCTGTGCACGCCCAGTATCGTTCAGATCGGTATCTACACCACGTCCCTGAACGATGCCCAACCTGTTCAGTTCTGTCTCCCCATGCCGGATCATATAAATTTCTTTCCTCATCAGCCCTGACCCTTTTTAATTTATAACTGGGAGTTTATAATATTGTGGTTTCACTTCATTTTCAAATGTATAATCTGTGTAATCTGTTACCACATTGTACAAGGTATCACGCTCAATTGGCTTTCTGCCTACCTGTTTGATGAGATTCACCAATTCTTGCGTACTCATGGCCGGAGTTTGCTCCTCGGCGCCTGCCATGGAATAAATTTTAGTGGTATCATCCAAAGTGCCGTCGATGTCATCAACTCCGAAATTCAATGACATTTGGGCGGTTTCCCTACTGATCATCGCCCAGTATGCTTTGATGTGGTCAAAATTATCTAGATAGATCCGCGCAATGGCATAATTCCTCAAGTCTTCGATCACCGAAACTTCGGGGATATTGCTCATCTGGTTGTGCTGATTTCTAAATTTGAGCGGAATAAAGGTCTGGAAGCCCCCTGTCCTGTCCTGTAGTAGACGAAGCCGCTCCATGTGGTCGATGCGGTGCCTTGCCGTTTCAATGTGCCCATATAACATGGTGGCATTGGAGCGCATTCCCAATTTATGCCATTCTTCGTGTATAGCCAGCCATTGTTCTGCTGTACACTTGTCTTTGGCAATTACTTCCCGGACTTCGGGATGAAAAATTTCGGCTCCTCCTCCCGGGATCGACTCCAGGCCCGAATCTTTCATCAACTTCATGCCCGTAGCATAGTCTATCTTGGCTTTTTTAAAGATGTAATGGTATTCAACTGGTGTCAACGCCTTTACATGTAAATCTGGGCGGTGCTGCTTGATCGCCGAAAAAAGTGCAGTATAAAAATTGACGTCATATTGGGGCAGAACACCGCCAACAATGTGTACTTCGGTAACTGGCTCTCCATCGTATTTTTTTACGATATCGAGCATTTCTTCCATGGTCAATGCCCATCCCTCTTCTTTTTGCTTAATCAGGCGCGAATAGGAGCAAAATTTACAGTCATAAACACAGAGATTGGTTGGCTCCAAGTGAAAATTACGGTTGAAAAAAGTGAGGTCACCGTGTTTCTTTTCTCTTATAAAATTAGCCAAGATCCCAAGGTAACCAAGTTCGGCATGTTCGTAAAGATAAACGCCCTCCTCAAAGGTAATGCGTTCGCCATCGCTCACCTTTTGGGCAATCAGTCTTAATTGAGAAGAAATATTTGGATTTTGAAGCAAAATGGTTAGCGCCTGCACAGTCAATTCAGTTAAATGTTTAGGCAAAAGTACAACATTGACCTAAATGAAAATCATTTTGTTGTAAAAACACTGTAGCAACGCTTCATCACTACAGTGTTCTGAAAGCTATTATTTGCCCGCTTTGGTAAAATTGAGCACAACATTGGCAGTTCTGCCACTGTAAGCAATAGGAGATTTGATGACCATGGTGTTTCCGTCAGAAGAAGCCAAAGTAAGGATATATCCCTCGGTTACATTTTTGGCCTTATCGCCCTCATATAATTTTTTAAACTGGAAAGTTCCGTCAGCGGCATTGACCGACCAAAAGATATTTTGGGTCTTGGCTGCACAGGCATCACTTCCTGGCAAGCTATAACTGCCATTTCCACTATTGGTTAAGCTCCATGTACTGTTGACGAAACATTTATACGAACTTTCGCCCAAAAAATTCTTCACGGTAATATCTGGAATCCCATCAAAACTGACATCTGTCAAAATCCAATTACCGGTTACATCGCCTCTTCTAGCTGCTGGAGTTCCACTAGCTGTTGTTTTAGGCGAACAGCTCTGTAATGCCATCAATGCACTACAGCATAGCATCACGATTAAAAATATTTTTTTCATATCAGTTAATTTTTGGTTAATGATTGCATAAATCTTGCCAAACCTGTTTGTTTAGCTGATTTAAAAATTAGCTTTGCATATCTGTCCAGCAAAATTCATTATGAAAACCGAGACCCAAGCAATCCATGCGTTAAATGCAGCCAAAAATGCCACAGGCGATGTCACAATGCCCATCAGCTTATCGACCACCTTTCTGCGTGCGGAGGATGGTGGATATCCAGGTGGACATATGTACAGCAGGGTGAGCAATCCCAATCGAAGCGCTTTGGAAAGTGTACTATCGGCACTGGAATTTGGGGATGACAGTTGTGCTTTTTCATCTGGAAATACAGCAGGCATGGCGGTTTTTCAGGCACTCGACCCAGGGAGCCACATCATTTGTCCTGATGATATGTATTGGGGGCTTAAAAAGCAATTACAGGTACTATTTGCGCAGACCTTAACATTCGATTTCATTGACTTGACCGACCTTGAAGCAGTAGCAAGCTACATCAAGTCCAATACGGCAATGGTTTGGGCCGAAACACCTTCCAATCCCTTGCTTAAGCTTACGGATATCACAGCTTTGGCTGGGATTTGCAAAAAACATCAATTGAAGTTGGTCGTTGATAGTACATTTGCTTCACCCATCCTGCAAAATCCTATCCTTTTGGGTGCAGACATCACGATGCACTCTTCTACTAAGTACCTGGGCGGCCATAGTGATGTATTGGGAGGAAGCCTTACTACGGCGAAAAAAGATGCGTTTTGGGAAAAGATCAAGACTGTTCAGCAAGTAGGCGGTGCAGTTCCATCTCCTTTTGATTGCTTTTTATTGGTCCGTAGCATCAAAACATTGGCCTACCGCATGAATGGGCACTGCAATAATGCCCTGAAATTAGCTCAGTTCTTGCACGCCCATCCCAAGATTGAAGATGTCTTTTACCCTGGCCTGCCACATCATCCCCAACATGAACTGGCCAAAAACCAGATGAAAGACTTTGGCGGAATGTTGTCCATTTTGGTAAAAGATGGAGAAGAAGCAGCCAAGCGGCTCGTAAATACCGTGAAATTGTTTACGCAAGCAACCAGTTTAGGTGGCGTAGAAAGCCTGATCGAACACCGGGCCTCAGTGGAAGGTCCTGATACCAAAACTCCACGAAACCTGGTCAGGATTTCAGTGGGACTTGAGCACATAGATGATCTGATTGCCGACTTGAATGCTGCGCTCTAAGAAGAGGTGAGTTGATGAGCTGGTGAGGTGGTGAATTTATACATAAAAAAGCCCGAACTTTCGTATCGGGCTTTAAATATATATGATAGATTAATTTGCTCTTCCGCTTTTTTTATCTCTTTCCCTACCGATCAGGTAACCAGCACCTGCACCGGCCAATCCGCCGATAATGGCACCCCTACCATCTTTTTTATCGATCAGCACACCACCAAGCGCACCTGCTCCCGCGCCGATTGCTGCACCTTTGGCCGCACTGCTCCATCCTTTTTTACGGGCTGCAGTTGTTGTTCCACCTGAAGAAGTTGTTGTGCTTCCACTTGATGAATAGCTAGATCCAGCTGAACTACGTCTGGCAGCAGCCAATTCTGCCTGATGCTTTTGCTCAACCAGTTGTTGTTGTCTAACCACTTCAGCTTTTTTAAAGCTATCTAACTTTAAACTGTCTTTGATAGCAGCAACAGCCTGTTGCTTTGCAAGTGCATCTTCTTTGGCACTGTTGCCACATGAAGCCAATGTTGTGGCTGTAGCAAGGGCAACTATCGCGAATATCTTTTTCATATCTTTAGATTTAATTTGTAGTTAATATTGATTATCGTGAAAAAATGATGCCAAACTCAAATTCCCATCTGTATTTTGGCTGCATCCCCCTCACTAAAATCATCTTCATAACAAACAAAAAAGTCTTTTGGTTTTTGATATGAGCGCATTCATCCCAGAAGATCCGATTTTGGCAAATTCCAACACAAACCCAGATTTGGCTTAAATTTTAATATCTTGCCGTCCAGCGAAGTATACATTATTCATGAAACTAACCATTTGGGGAGCTGCACAGCAAGTTACGGGCAGCATGCATCTCTTACAGACCGATCATTATAAAATCTTGATAGATTGTGGGCTCGATTACGAAAAAGGCACCTATCAGGAAGAAAATCAATATTTCCCTTTTGATCCTGCAAGCGTTGACCTCGTCATCCTGACCCATGCCCACATCGACCATTCCGGAAATCTACCTACTTTGATCCGGATGGGATACCAGGGCCAGATCTTATGTACGGCTCCTACTGCAGATCTGACTGAAATCTTGCTGTTTGACTCCGTTAATATTTTTTTAAGTAAACAACAGCGCAAAGGCCATGGAAAAAGAGGAAGAAGAGGACCAGAGCCGCTGTATCTGCAAAAACACGTGATGGAAACAGTTGATCGTTTTGTGACCATCGGATATGACAAGCCATTTTCGATTAACGGAGATATCACGCTCACATTTGTTCCTATTGGCCATTTGTTAGGGGCTGCAGCTGTTGTATTGAGCATTATTGAACAGGGCAAATTAAAAAAAATAGCTTTTACCGGAGACATTGGCCGAAAGGGATATCCCGTGCTGACAGATCCAAAGCCTATTCCGGCTGTCGATTACTTGGTCTGCGAATCAACGTATGGAGGAAGATTTCATAGCAAGGACCAAAGCTTGGAAAATATCCTCATCGACACCATTACTGAAACCTGTATTAAAAGTCCGGGCAGATTGATCATACCTGCTTTTAGCATCGGACGCACTCAATCGCTCGTATTTACGCTCAACCAATTGTTCAGCAAGGGCCTGCTCCCACCTGTGCAGATTTTTGTAGATAGTCCGTTGGCCAATTATGCAACCGAAATTTATCGAAAACACCATCAGCTCGTAAGCGATGAAGCCAAAGCATTCTACAAAAGGGAAGGCGATGAATTTGAGTTAGAAAACCTGACCTATGTGCAGGACCGCAAGGAAAGTCTGGCGATCAGTAATTATTTGGAACCCTGTATCATTATTTCTTCGGCAGGGATGCTGGAAGGTGGCCGAATTCAAGACCATCTTTACTATAATATCCAAAATTACTATTGCACCATCCTATTTATAGGTTATTGTGCCAAAGGTACTCTTGGTGACAGATTGTTACGTGGAGATCCGATCGTGCGGCTCAGGAACCGTGACCTTATGGTTTGTGCAACAATCAAGAAAACAGATCTTTTGAGCGGGCATGGTGACCATCAGGACCTCATGGAAACGGTACAACAACAGCCAATCGACCAGTTAAAGAGGGTAATTTTAGTCCACGGTGAGCAAAAATCAATGCAGGCCTTGGGAGATTCCCTATCAAGTGCTGGTTATGCCGTAGTCGTACCGTTCAAAGGAGAAGAGATCAACCTTGATTAATTGGCTAATTGCTTTTTCCGTTTCATTAAAAACGCAGAGGTAATCAGGGTGACCAATAGTCCGACAGGGAATATTTCCATATAGGTATAGGCCACAAAAATCAATGGATTGTGATGATATGAATAGGCATCGCCCTGCAATTTTTCACTCATTTTTTTCAATTCCTGAGCAGAACTTCCGTGTTGTTTGGCTTCGCTTAGGGTCTTTGCCACCCATTTATCCATAAAATCTGGCATAAAATTATGATAAACAATTGCCCAGGTGATCACATAACAGGTAGAAGCAACCAAGCTGATCAGGATCCCGATCCTGAAAGCCTTTCCATAGCTAATGAAACCATTGTTGTAGTTGTCCCTATAATTTTTGATCCCTACAAAAATTAAAGAAAAAGATAAGAGCATGATGGTGTAGCCCAAGATCATGCTTCCTTCCAGGCTTTGGCTGTGCGCACAAACCAACATCGATATCGACATCAGTGTACTTACGATCAAGCCGGAAATCAATCCGAAAATTAAAATGTTTTTTTTCATCCTTTACATGTATTTGTTTGTTAAAGGCCGCAAATAAGCATTCCAGACTTAAATCTCCTTCATACTTTTGGGTGATTTTGTAAAAAACAGCCGATTTATGGAATCAATGCATGTTTCTTGGCCATTTCTATAGCTTGGGTCCTTCTTTTTACTTCCAATTTCTCAAACAACCTACTGCTGTGGGTTTTGATCGTATTGAGGGAAACGAATAATTGATCTGCAATTTCCTGGTTACTTAAGCCCTTGGCCATTAACTGTAAGACTTCGATTTCTCTTTTGCTCAGTCCTAACTGCTGGGCAAAAGTTTTATTGAAGATAAATGCTGTCGAATTAACGATCAAAGGTCTTTCGATAATCTTGGTCTCGATTTTAGGCCTGCTGAGCTTGAGCGCCAGCCATATCCCTAAAAGCGTAAAAATAACGGCAATAATTCCGGCATAGATTTCAAAGGAATGGTTGAGGATGAGCAGGCGAAATTCTAGCCAACGCAACAACAAAGCCAATGCGGCAAGGCTTAATCCGTATAAGATAGTTTGTTGGTATAATTTTAATCTTAACCGCATGCTAACTCACCATTTGCCTGAACAATCTTTCTAATGTTGCCTGTGCATCTTCACAAAATCCAGGATGTACTTTTGAGGACTGCACTACCGTACTTCTCGTTGCGGTGAGCCACCTAAAGCGCGAGGCCATATCCAATTGACCGATCGGTCCGCCTCCCTCCCCTCCACAACAGATTTTTTCAATAGCCTCTAGGTTAGCTAAAATTTCATCTATTTCAATTTCATCGGCAAAAATTTTCATGCGCTGCGCTTTCACATCGAAGATACATTTCAGGAATTTCAAAGATGCACAGTAGACAATTACACCTACATTCAGGAATTCTTCGCGCTCCACCCTAGGCACAACACGAATGATCGCATATTCAAATAAGTGCTTGCCTTGCATCTTCTGCTGCATTTACAAAGTTTGCCGAATGGGCAATCCTTTCGTTTAAAAATAAAGCATAGGCCTTTCTTTGTTCTACACTCGTCTTAAATATTTCCTCATTGAGCCATTCTTCAGGAATTAAATTTAAAATCCTACCGATCAAGTCTGGTGTAAGTACCTTTTTTAATTCCGCATCAATTTCTTTTAAATCAGCCGCTTGCGGCAATAGCACGTGGTCTTTTACTAAAACAAAAGGTCTGATCGCCTGTTCCTGCCAGTTTTGCCAGGAATGATGGAAATATAATGATGCGCCATGATCGATCAGCCACAACTCCTTATGCCAAAGCAACATATTTGTATTTCTTGCCGTGCGGTCCATGTTGGTTAACAAACAATCTAACCAAACAATTTTAGAGGCCAACAAGGGGTCTATTTTGGTCACTGTGGGATCATAGGTGATTGCCCCCGAAAGATAGTGCAGGGCAAGGTTCAAGCCCACACTGGCTTTGAGCAGGTCTTGGATCTCTTCGTCAGGTTCTGTTCTTCCAAATGCCTCGTCCAATTTGGCAAAAACGATTTCTGGAACTTTTAATCCAATTGCCCTCGCAATTTCGGCGCCTATGATCTCTGAAATCAGGGCTTTGAGGCCTTGTCCGGCGCCCCTGAATTTAAGGACGTAAAGAAACCCGTCATCCGCCTCTGCGATAGCAGGCATAGAGCCGCCTTCCCTCAGAGGAGTGAGGTATCTTGTTACATGGACAGTTCTAAGCTGCAGGGAATGGACAGGTATTGTAGACATTGGAAAAAAATATACCCAAAAATATAAAAATTATACCTGTAAGTGCATAAAAAAAGCACCATGAAAAAACCATGGTGCCTTAAAAAAAATTAATTGGGATATATTAATTCTGGACGATGATGTGATAATTCGCATCTGTAGCTGTGGTGGAGTCAAACCAGATCGTGTAGATCTTGCCTGACACGAAATTGGTCCCAGGAATGGTGGCCGTAGTGGCCGAACCGATTACTGTTACTCCCAAATCGAGATTTGGATCGATATCTACATAGTTTGTATCCCCTATTTCAATGCTGCTTGCAATCAATGCCCCACCTACCAAATATTTAACATTGATGGAATTATTTAACGAATAGGCCAGATTCAAAAATCTTACCCTTGCCTTGTTTGCTGCTGGTAGCGTACTTAGGTCTTTCATGCCACCAATCTGGATATTCCCGCTTCTATCTTTATAATTGAAGATGGTAAAATAAGCTCCTTCTTCCACACCTACATTGGCAGATGTAGTTGTAGTTCCCGTTGCGGCATCTTTAAATTTCAGGTTGCTCGGCCCTCCCTTAATGGTGTAATAACTGGTACTCGCACTTCCATAAGCTACAGCAGTTGTAGTGATTTTGGTATCAGCTTGATAAAAATCTTGCGGTTGGGATGTCGAAACCGTATTTAAAACCCTCACATATGAATTTCCATATTGGATAGGTGTATCATCACCTTTTTTACATGCCGACATCAAAATCGCGCCCACTGCCACCATAGAAATGATGATCGCTTTGTTTTTTAAATTTGTTTTCATTTGCTTTTAGTTTTTGTTACAGATAAAATCATCAAATATTAAGCCAAATCACTCAATGTCAATTTCTTGGACGACACCGATAATTTCATGCCCTATTGAGATTATATTATGTATACGCTTGAAATCCCATTTTCGTTGCATTGTGCATGAAAAATTATTAGATATTAATCAAAATTATTAACAACAAAGAATTTAATTTTGTAATATTATATTTATAAAAATTTTATTTTAATAAAATACATTTATATCGTATTTAATTTTGATGTAGTTTTGGTACTATGCAAACGTTGATACGAAAATATATCCTTCACGCCATCCTTTTCTTCCAATGTGTAGCGCTTAAGGCACAACAAAATTATGGGCCCAAGATAACTGCCATGGCCAACAATAGCGCAGCAGTGGCAGATGTCTGGAGCGTAAATGGAAATCCAGCTTTAATTACCTATGTTGAGCAACCGATATTAGCCCTCAATCATCACCACTATGGAACTGAAGAATTAAGCTTACAGGCCATTTCCTTCGTAATTCCCACCAGAAATGATGCCTTAGGCTTCTATTTTCAGCGATATGGCATTGATGAATATCATGAACTTAAGATCAGCAGTGCATTTGCAAAAAGATGGGGAAATCAATTTTGCATGGCACTTAGGTTTAATTATGCCCAGCTCCACATCAAAAATTATGGTTCGGCTCCATCTTATGCCTTTGACATTGGATTAGGCTACGCATTTAGCGAACATTTTAGCTTGGGACTATACACCAACAATCCCTTTCAACTTAAGAACACCCCAAATATCAATAGTGTGGCCATGCCGGGTTCGATCTATTTGGGCTGTAGCTATCTGATATCAGACCAAGTAGCAATCGCCACTACGCTAAGCAGCATGGCCAATTCAGGGTTCAATTCAAGTATAGGCATGGACTATCAATTGGCGAAATTCCTCCGAATAACTGCAGGTATATCCCTTCGGCCTTTTCAGCATTTCTTTGGTTTTGGTTTGCTGTTCAAACAATGGCGTCTCGAATTTGCAATGGCACAAAACCCACTTTTAGTAGATAGCCCACAAATTGGTATAGCATATGCATTTTAGAATAGTATTGATTTTTCTTTTGATCGGGTTCGAAGCGCATGCCCAATTGCCACAAAATTTCATGAAAGAACTCATGGACAATATCGCCGAAAGTCTTCCCGAAGACTATGACCTATCGGAATTGGAAGAGCAACTGACCTACTTCGCCAAGCACCCCATTAATCTTCAACATACTAGTCCTGAAGAACTTAAAAAGCTGATCTTCTTATCTCCCTTACAGATCAGCAATTTCTTTACCTATATGAAAGAAAATGGCAAATTGGTAGATGTACTGGAGCTTCAGGGTATTCCAAATTTTGATAAACAGACTGTACAAAACCTCCTCCCCTTTGTTACCATCAAAAATGCGGACGCTGCAACAGAAATAAATGCTTCCAATTTAAAAGACTTCGGGCACCATGACCTGATTATCCGGTATGCACAAGTTTTGGAAAAACAAAAAGGCTTTAAAAATTTAAGCGGGAGCCGCTACTTAGGTTCACCCGAAAAATTGTTATTTCGCTATAAATACACGCTGACTGATCGAATTAGTGCAGCTGTGATATTGGAAAAAGATGCTGGCGAGTATTTTATCAAGGGAAACAAGCCTTTAATGGATTATCAATCCGCACACCTGGCCATTTATCGCACTGGACATTTTAAAAAAATTATTGTTGGCGATTACACCTTACAATTTGGCCAAGGCCTAACATTATGGTCCGGTTTTTCATTCGGTAAAGCTCCAGATGTGGCCAGCATGGCCAAAAAGGATGCTGGATTAAAGGCATACAGTTCTGCAAACGAATATTCCTTTTTAAGGGGCGTTGCATCTGTGCTGAGCTTTGGTTCCATCGACATTACGCCTTTTTATTCCTTCAAAAAGTTGGATGCCAGCCTGGATCTAAATCTATCCAATCAAGAAACCTTGAGTACAATTTCTGAGACAGGGCTACATCGAACTGCAACAGAATTAAAAAATAAACACAGCCTTACGCAACAAATATATGGAGCCGCCTTACAGTATCACAATGCCTACAATTTTAATATTGGCCTAGTCGGTTACCGTACGCATTACAACAAATTATTTGTACCGGGACCTCAGGCTTACCAAACCTTTAATTTTACGGGAAATCAGCTTGCAAATTTAGGATTGAACTATAGTTACGCCTATAAAAATTGGTATAGCTTTGGGGAAATAGCCAAAAGTTTTCCTGGAAAAACAGCTTTGCTAAATGGGCTTTTGATCAGTTTATCTGGCAAATTATCCGCTGTTGTTGTCTATCGAAATTATGCCGTGAAGTATGATTCATTTCTTCAGCAAGCCCTGGCTGAAGGAGGCGACGCAAAAAACGAGAAAGGGTTTTACACAGGCATCAACCTCAGCCTGAACAAGACTTGGTTGCTTTCTTTTTATGCAGATTATTTTTGGTTTCCCTGGCTTAAATTTAGGGTGGATGCACCCTCTCAGGGGAAAGAGATTTTGGGTCAGCTGGCGTTTACCCCAACCAAAAAATTTAAAATGGTTTTCAGATATAAATCAGAAACAAAACAGCAAAATACCGACCTCGATATACCAATTAATTTTCTCATTCAATTAAAAAAGGAAGCCTTTCAAACAGACGTCAGTTGGCAACTCGGCTCACGGTTTAAGTTTCAGGACCGAATTGAACTTACAAGATTCAAAACAGACTATCATCTGGCAACTTATGGGTATTTGATCTATCAGGACATGGCCTATACCCCTATACTTTCTAAATTGTCGGGCAACATTCGATTGGCTTATTTCGATATCCCGTCTTATGAAAACAGGATCTATGCCTACGAAGATGATGTATTGTATAATTTCAGTTTCGGCATGTATTATGGAAAGGGCTTTCGAACAATTTTTAACCTTAAATATAAACTGGCCAAAAAACTGGATGTATGGTTAAGGCATGCGCTATCTTATTATCCTAAGGTAACCAAGGTTGGTTCAGGTCTTGATGAAATATCAGGTCCCAAAAAAAATGAAACCAAAGTTCAGCTCCGCTATCAATTTTAACTACTGTGACGTTTCCATCAGAAATCGTATATGTTAGGATTTTATTACCCTACCTTTTGGGAATTTACACCGCGCAGTTTTTGTCGGAGCCTTGGCTAGGAATGAGTGGCTTTCTTTACCTCCTATTGATTGCCTTCCAGATAGGTTACGTCAAGATGAAAGCCTATCGCTTCAAAGGTATAATTGGCCAAGTAATCATGCTTTTTTGGTTTGCATTTGGAATCCTAAATACATTAATATTTACCCTAAAATCTCAACCATTGCACTTCAGCAACTATCCGGCAAAGTATTTAAAAGGTTGGATCTGCAATGAGCCACAGCAGAGCAAAGGAAATCTTCGCTTTGAAGTAGCTATTGTAAATTCCTTTGCACATCAACATGCAGTTATAACAAGTGGAAAATTGGCCGTGCAGTTAAAGATAGAGCGTGGTAAACTTAGGCAGCTTAAATATGGGGACGAAGTGATCATACCTTGCAACTATACCAATATAGAGGTACCTTACAATCCTGGTGAATTTGATTACCGAAATTGGCTAGCCAATAAGCATTTCTATCACCAAACATTTATCCGACAAGATCAGCTCATAACTTTAAGAACCAACGTGGGCAATCCGATTATCGCCTATGCCCTCGACTCGCGTAAAAGGCAGGTAGACCGTTACCGAAAATTAATTCAAAATAATGAAGCTTTTTCAGTTGCCTCAACCCTGGTCTTAGGTTATCGAGCAGATTTAAGCCAAGAAACCTTGAATGCCTATAGCAAGACAGGAACAATCCACGCACTTTCCGTTTCTGGCATGCACGTTGGAATTATTTATATTTTCTTAAATTGGGTATTGTTCTTTTTAGATCGTCATCGTTTACTGAGGATCCTGAAATGCACATTGATCTGTTCATTGATCTGGTATTATGCGCTACTTACCGGATTTTCTCCTTCGGTGCTGCGATCGGCTATTATGCTTACCGTATTTATTTTAGCAAAAACATTCAATAGGAGTTCCAACAGCTATAATATTTTGGCGTTTACCGCCTTTAGTCTGTTGATCTATGATCCTATGCTCTTGTGGGATGTGGGCTTTCAATTATCTTTTTTAGCTGTATTTGGTTTGATCTATCTTCAGCCGAAAATCTATGCCTGGTTGGTGGTTCCAAATTATTGGCTGGATAGACTTTGGGCGACTGTAGCGATAAGTATAGCTGCACAAGTGGCCACATTCCCTTTGAGCATCTATTATTTTCATCAATTTCCGCTGTATTTTATATTCAGCAACCTGTTTATTTTATTGCCCTTAACTGCGATGATGTATCTGGGAATAGGGATTCTGCTGCTAAATTTGAATTTTTTGGCACCGATATTTGAATGGATCATCAAGGTTACAAATAGTGGCCTCAAATGGATTGCCGAATTGCCCTTTTCAGGAATCAATGGGATATGGATAGACCAATGGCAATTGCTGTTGCTTTGTATTGCATTAACTTTGTGTATCTTTTCACTTGTTAATTATCAGAAAAAGATACTCTTCACAGCTTTCGCATTGCTCTGTGTTTTTCAATGTAGTTTAACTTTCCAGAAAATAAATCATCTCCATCAATTGAAAGTATTAGGATTTAGTTTAAGGAAAGATTATGCTATGGCATTTATTGAGGGGAGTGCAGCCACTGTGGTCACTAACTTGACCAAAGCTGACCAAAGCTTTGATTTCTTTATCAGGCCAGCCTTAGAAAGTTTGCACATTTCGAAAATAACCTGTATCAATTGGGAAACAGACACGACCATCGGAAAATTCTCAAAAAGAGAACACCAGTTAGCTTTTCACCGCTATCATCTCCTCTTGATCGATTCCTGTTTTGACCAAAAGAAGATTGTTGGCCTACCTTATTTTGATGCGATTTGGATGCACCAAAATCCAAAAAAGAAAATACTTCAATTGAGAAACGAAGTAATATTCTCTACGCTCATCTCTGATGCTAGCAATAAAGAATTTCTATTGAAAAAAAACACACAAATTGCGAATAAAATCAATCTGCACCATTTAGTTTTAAAGAAAAATAAAGCATATTTGGTTAATCTAAATCCCTAGCATGAACGATGCCTTGATTTTATATGATGTTGCCGATCGGATCGCACGGATTACCTTGAATCGTGTCGACAAGCGAAACGCGCTCAGTCCGGCATTGATCGGAGAGTTGATCGACTATCTCCTGATAGCGGAAGAAGATGACAATGTCAAAGTAATTATCCTGAAAGCGAATGGTAATGTTTTTAGCGCAGGAGCAGACCTAGCTTACCTTCAACAGTTACAAGCACATACTTATGAAGAGAATTTGGCCGACTCAAATTTGTTAAAAAAACTGCTCACCACCATTTGCTACCTTCCTAAAATTGTGATTGCACAAGTTGAAGGCCACGCCATTGCCGGTGGTTGCGGATTGGCTACGGTATGTGACGTCATATTTGCTGTTCCTGAAGCTAAATTCGGATATACTGAAGTAAAATTAGGCTTTGTTCCGGCGATCGTATCGTGTTTTCTGATGCGGAAAACCAGTGAGACCATTGCCAAGAATTTATTATTGAGCGGAGAACTTTTCTCGGCAGAGGAAGCATTAAAAAATAATCTGATCACTTTTGTAACTAAAAAAGAAGAAATTGCTCAAAAGGTAAATTCTTATGCGCAGCATTTATGCAACAATGCCTCGTCAAATGCGTTAATGGTGACTAAGCAGCTTATTAATCAAACTACTTATCCCTGGTTGGATAAAAGTCTGGAAATGGCTGTCCAGATCAATGCGAGGGTTAGGGAAAGCAATGATTTTAAACGGGGAATAAGTGCTTTCCTCAATAGGGATGAAATTAAATGGTAAATAACTAAATAAATTAATACAATGTTTAAATCAATGAAAACCGGCGTTTTGGCCATCATCTTAATCGGTACTGCTATTATTGCACATGCCCAAAAGAAAATCAATGAAGGAAGTGTGACCTATACAGTGGAGTACGCTCCTACCGCAGAGCAGGAAGCTGCCGTAAAAAACATGCCTACTGAGCAGACCATCAAATTTAACGGGAACATTTCTAGATTTGAACTTCAGCAAGGACCTGCAACCATTGCAATCTTGCGCGATGGCATTTCCAATAATGTACTATTATTGATCGATGTACCCGTTGCACAGATGCAGATTGCTGTAAAGCAAGGAAAAGCTGAATACGAAAAATCAAGAGAAGGCCAACCAAAACTAAGCGATTTCAAGGCGACAGGTGAAAAGAAAAAAATTGGCGATTACAATGCCGAAAAATATACCTACAAAGACGATAAGGGCAACGCCTACGAACTTTGGGCAACAACCGATGTCGAATTGCCAACAGGTTTCTCTGGAGAGGATTTTAAAGATGTGAAAGGCACTTTATTGAAGTTTACACAATTTCAGCAAGGAATGAAATCTACTTTGACGCTGAAATCAGTAAAAGAAGAGAAAGCTGGACCTTACTCCATGGAAGTACCTAAAGGTTACGATGTTAAAACTATGGAAGAATTGATGGCGATGCAAGGTGGTGGCGAATAGTTGATCAAACGCACCGGAAAATCAGGCTTTTATTCATCGCATTTTATGTAAATTTGCAAAGATGTTTAGAAGCCTGATTTTTTTTGTCCGATTTTTTCTTTTTTGGCTATTGTTCTTTGCCATTGATCGGTTCATTTTTCTCTTTATTTTTCATAAAAAGCTAAGGGCTATCCCACTTACCGAAAAAATCGCCACCTTTTATCATGCCTTAAGACTCGACGTTTCTTTTACTGCCTATATGGCGCTTATCCCCCTGCTGTTTTTTCTGTATGGCTATGTCAGTAATCGCCGGCAGATTAACCTCAAATGGATAGCGCTCTACAATAAGGTACTTATTGTTCTTTGCAGTTTGATTGCCATCGTTAATTTTAACATTTACCGCGAATGGGGCACAAAGATTAACGACAAAGCGATTTCCTTTGCCTTTGATACGCCAAATGAGGCCTTCGCATCCAGTATATCGTCTCCGCTCCTCCTTTCCTTCTTTGTTTTTTTAATCTTATTGACCTGTGGACTTTACCTACAATTTCGCCTCCTAAAAAAGAAAATCGAATTTGTGGTTACCCCCATTTGGATAAAAATCCCTGTGATGGTCGTATTGCTTTTCCTGAATTTCCTTTGCATAAGGGGGAGTTTGAGCGTTGCCCCAAACAGCCAGAGCATGGCTTATTTTTCAGGATACGAAGTCTTAAACCAAGCATCGCTCAATACCGAGTGGAATTTAATGTCGAGCTTGTTGGCAGCAAAGAAAATCCATACCAATCCGTATCCCTATTTCGACGAAAAGCAGACTGTTCAGGCAGTTTCCGCCCTGTATCATACAGAAAAAGATTCATCGGTATTGATCCTAAAAAATCCGCGGCCAAATGTGATCATTTTTATTCTCGAGAGCTTTACGTCCGACCTCACCAAAACATTGGGAAATGAAGATGGGATTACACCCAATTTCGATACCTTGATCAATAAGGGCCTACTGTTTACGCACATCTATGCTGCAGGAAATAGAACAGATAAAGGATTGATCGGTACCTTGACCGGCTTTCCGACATTAGGAACGGGAAGTATCGTTAAATGGCCAGAGAAAATGAAAAAAATTCCAGCTATCAGTCAAAAATTGGCACAGATCGGCTACCGCACCTCTTTTTATTATGGTGGAGAATCTGAATTCGATAACTATAAAGCATTTTTATTGAGCCATAATTATCAGAAAGTAGTTGACAAAAATAGTTTCGACAAAAAAGACATGAACTCAAAATGGGGCGCTTACGATGCGCTGGTCTTTGAAAAGCAACTAAAGGAAATTGATCGTGAGAAGCAGCCATTCTTCTCAACCATCCTATCACTTACCAATCATGAACCTTTCGAATTACCCGTGAAGCCGAAATTTGGTAATGCAGATATCATTCAAAAATTCAAAAGTACAGCCTATTATACCGATTCCTGTATTGGGGCTTATATGAATGAAGCTAAAAAACAATCATGGTACAAAAATACCCTGTTTATTTTCGTTGCAGACCATGGCCATCTCTATCCAAAAAACAGGTACGAGATCTTCCAGCCACAACGCTATCACATCCCACTTTTGTTTTACGGGGATGTGATTAGAGATGAATTCAAAGGAAAAAAAATGGACAAGGTTGGAAGCCAACAGGATGTTGCAGCAACCTTATTGCATCAGTTAAATATTCCTGCGAAAGATTTCTTATGGAGCAAAAATTTATTAAATCCTTTTAGCAAGGCTTTCGCGTTCTTTAGCTGGGACAATGGATTGGCTTTTATCAATGATAAACATTGTGTTACATTTGATAACATTGGGAAAAATATTTTGTACAATAGTAATCCTAAGGACTCCGTTCAGACCAATCAAATTTTAAAACAGGGACAAGCCTATTTACAACTTGCTTATCAACAATTTATAAAACTATAACTGACTAATTAATGAAAATCACTAATTTATTGATCGCATTAGCGGCCTTGATTATCTTGGGCAGCGGGAATGTGAAGGCCCAAGGCAGGGGCGCAATCAACTGGACAAAAGACGGAAACAGTTATTACCAAAACTCGGGAGGGGAAATCATTACGATTACCTTGCCAAAAAATGAGCGTAAGACCGTCATCAGCAGACAACTGCTGACGCCGGCTGGCGCAAGCAATCCTTTGGCTGTACGAAGCTTCCAACTTACCGATGATGGTTCAAAGGCCTTGATCTATACCAACACCAAACGTGTATGGCGCCAGGATAGTCGTGGCGACTATTGGGTAGCAGACCTGACCAACAACAAATTGACCCAACTTGGAAAAGGTAAGCCTGCCTCTTCCCTGATGTTTGCCAAATTTTCTCCAGATGGCTCAAAAGTTGCCTATGTGAGCGAGCATAACCTGTATGTTGAGGATATTGCGAGCGGCAACATCAAGCCTTTAACCACAGATGGCACCTTGAGAATGATCAACGGAACATTTGATTGGGTATATGAAGAAGAATTTGGCTGCCTGGATGGCTTTAGGTGGAGCCCTGATGGTCAATCTATCGCCTACTGGCAAATTGATGCCACAAAGATCAAAAATTTTCTGATGATCAATAACACCGACTCTATCTACTCCTTTAATGTTCCTGTGGAATACCCCAAAGTTGGGCAGAATCCATCAGCTTGTAAGATCGGTGTTGTGAACATCGCAAATGCCTCAACCAAATGGCTGGCCGTACCTGGAGACAATGTTCAACATTATATTCCCCGGATGGAATGGATTCCCAATTCTAATGAAGTTATCTTGCAGCAGCTGAACCGTGAACAAAATGAAAGTAAGGTTTTTATTGCCAATGCCAGTACGGGCAGCATCACTGAAATCTACAAGGAAAACGATAAAGCCTGGATTGATGCTACAGAAGGCTGGACCTGGCTAAATGGAAATAAGGAGTTTGTATGGCAAACCGAAAAAGATGGCTATACACATCTTTATCGAATCAGTAAGGATGGAAAAAAGGAGACATTGATCACAAAAGGCAATTATGATGTCATCAGCGTAAACCTGATCGACGAGAAAAATAATGTAGTCTATTTTATGGCCTCGCCGAACAATGCTACCCAAAAATATTTATATAAAACCAAGCTTGATGGGAAAGGAAAGCTTGAAATGGTTACCCCATCCATCCTGCCAGGCACCCACAGCTATTCCATATCACCAAATGGGCTTTTTGCCCGTCATAGCTACAATAGCTCTATTGTGGCGCCAATCACAGAGTGGATGAATTTTACGACCAATAATCCATTGACCATGGAAGGCAGTATCACCAATCAATTGGCCAAGCAGCAGCCGCCCAAGAATAAGGTCGAATTTTTTAAGGTGACCACCGAAGATGGCATTGAAATGGATGGCTGGATGAAAAAACCAGATAATTTCGATCCTAATAAAAAATATCCAGTCGTATTTTATGTTTATGGAGAGCCTGCTTCCCAAACTGCCGCCGATGTTTGGGGTGCCGGATCAAATCGCCTTTATGCAGGAGATATGGCCAAAGATGGTTACATCTACATTTCTATGGATAACCGTGGTGCTCCAGTTCCAAAGGGGGCCGCATGGAGAAAGGCAATCTATAAAAATATCGGTATCATTAACATCCGCGACCAGGCGATGGCTACCAAAAAATTATTGGCTACCTATCCTTTTATGGATAAAGATCGCGTTGCGGTACATGGCTGGAGCGGCGGTGGATCTTCTACCCTCAACCTCCTGTTCCAATATCCAGAAATTTACAAGACCGGGATTGCCGTTGCTGCAGTTGCCAACCAATTAACTTACGACAATATCTATCAGGAGCGTTACATGGGCACGCCTTTTCCTAGTACCGAAGCTTATGTAAAAGGCTCTCCGATTACCTATGCGAAAAACCTGCAGGGCAATCTTTTGTATATCCATGGCACTGGAGACGATAATGTTCATTATCAAAATGCAGAAATGCTGATCAATGAGCTGGTCAAAAACAGGAAAGTTTTTCAATTGATGAGCTATCCTAACCGTACCCATGGGATCTTTGAAGGTGCAGGCACAAGTGAGCACCTCGCATTAACCTATACCAAGTTTTTAAAAGAAAATTGCCCTCCGGGAGCCAGATAACAATCATTAAACCTACGAAGCCTTTATTTTGGGCTTTGTAGGTTTTCTATACGGTTGATATCGTAACCTGTACAACCGTTAAAGCTACGATCAGGGCTATTCCAAAACTCAACAGCGTACCAATCAGTACATATTCCGTAAGTTTAAGATCATGGGCTTCTTTCAGGTCGCCAAACCTGAAAATAGATTTGGCTGCCAATAAAAACCCTACCGCTTCAAAATGACTTGTGCAGATGAACAGGTAGATCAATAGCCGCTCCAAAATCCCGATAAATTTTCCAGCATCCTGGAGCGATTCTGTCCGTTTCAGGCTTCCTTTTTCTTGAGGGATCCATTTTGCAATGATGATCCTGATAAAAATCGCTGCTGGTGAAGTTAGGAAAAGGGCGCCCAAAAGGATCAGCCAAAGTTTCGGATCCTGTAAAAAACCAAAATCCAGATGAGGCTTTACATAGGCAAACCAGCCAATCACGATTACCATCAGGTGTAGGAGCTGATCTACAAAAAACCATATCCGTTTCGTGCGTTCTTTTTGAAAGCTCAATTTTAGGATATCGATGATTCCATGGAGCAATCCTATGGCGACAGCCAGTTTCCACACATCGAATGAAAGGAAAACCACAATGATCAGCACAATATGCAATACAATGTGCAGGTATAGTTTCCACGATTTCCACTTTTTCTGTTCCTTTTCCCGTACCCATGCATTGGGCTGAAAGAAAAAATCTCCAAGAATATGTGACAATAATAGCTTAAGCAGTACGATTTCCATGTTGCCTGATGAGTTTGTTGATCTGTGTCCGATATTTATGCTCCAGGTCCATGATCTCATTAAAATGGGCGCGTTTCAGCGCTTCACTTACAGAAGATTGGCTTCTCCCTGTGATTTTAGCGATCTTATCCTGTTTGATATCCTGGTTTTCAATGGCATATTTTACCATTTCAGCCGAAATCTGCCCCCAACTGTCCATAGCGATCAATGCCAAGCGGATGGACAGGTTAAAATCTTCATCAAACCCGTCCCAGCGAGATTGGATGGCCAAATTCGTTTTCGTAGCCTTGAGCGCATCAAAAGCTGCACCAGAAAGGATAAAGGCTTCTCCATTGGCTTCCGTAATTTTTTCAGAGTCTATATTTTTTTCGCCAATGCCAATGCCCATCCTTACGTCGGCCTTTTTAATGGTCTTTAGGCAGGCTTTGATATAGATGGCCTGTAAAAGTGCCTCAGGCGCACTGATTTCCAGTTGAAAGCTATCGCCCCTAAAGATTTCCCATTTCGTTTTTTCGCCAAATAAGGTAGATAAGGCACTTTTCAAGGTATCTATCCAGTCTGCTGTGATATTTCTGGAGTTGATAACATCTCCCGTTATTACTGCAATCATTTTACTAATATCGGCTTTTTATCCGATATTCCAAATTATCGGCTAATTACCCGATATTTGAATTTATCGGCTATTTACGGTTGGTTGGTTGGTTGGTTGGTTGGTTGGTTGGTTAGTAGTTAGCAAATTAAATGATTACAAGCACCTTCTTTATACTTTATACTTTATACTTTATACTTTCTACTTTATACTTTCTACTTTATCCTTTCTACTTCTTCCCTCTCCCAAACTAATCTCTCCTTTTAATGTTTATACATCAATGGCCTTGATAAAATTTACCAATAGGGGAATATATTGTCCGCAGGGAGATTTTTACATCGACCCATGGCATCCTGTAGATTATGCGGTAACCACACACGGCCACGCAGACCATGTAAAGTGGGGCAATAAGAACTACCTTTGCCACGAACTGACCAAACCAATCTTGAAACAACGTTACGGATTGGATGAAAATGTAGAAACATTACCATATGGCGAAACAATCGACATCAATGGGGTGAAATTAACACTATTTCCAGCTGGCCATGTCATCGGCTCAGCTCAGGTCAGGTTGGCCTACAAAGGGGAAATATGTGTTGTTTCTGGAGATTATAAGGTAGAATATGATGGGATCAGTACTGAATTTGAACCTGTCAAATGCCATACTTTCGTGTCTGAAAGTACATTCGGACTACCCATATACAATTGGCAGCCCCAATCGGACATTTTTGAGCAGATCAGTAATTGGGTCGATTCAAATCACCAAAAACAAAAAACCAGTGTATTGGTGGCCTATAGCCTTGGAAAAGCACAACGGTTGATCAAAAACCTGGCAGGACGCTATCCCATTTACGTACACAATTCGATCGCCAACCTCAATGAAGGCTTCGAATCGGTAGGCGTAAAATTACCTGCCACCATTAGGATAACGCCAGAAATCAAAAAGGACGAACTCCAAAAAGGAATTGTCATCGTTCCTCCGGTAATGACGGAAGGAAGGTGGATAAAAACCTTGCAACAGCCTGCAATAGGTGTATGTTCCGGCTGGATGATGGTGCGTGCAGGAAGGAGATGGAGGAGCGCGGATGCAGGTTTTGCCCTGAGCGACCATGCCGACTGGAACGGACTGCTCTCTGCCATCAGTGCAACTGGAGCCGAAGAGGTATTTGTGACCCACGGATCTACAGCTGTATTTGCCAAATACCTGAACGAAATAGGCACCAGCGCTCAAGAAGTAACCACAAAATATGGCAGTGAAGATGATGAGGAAACCTTAACCAAAGCCGAACCTGAACCTTGAAACGTTTTTCACAACTGATACAGGAGCTAGAGCTCAGCAACAAGACCAATGATAAGATCAGTGCATTGGTAGCCTATTTTTCAGAAGCCGACGATAGGGATAAACCCTACGTAATCGCCATGTTCACTGGCAAAAGGCCAAAAAGACCTGTCAATACCGCTCTGATTAAGCAGTGGGCCATTGAACTCAGTGGCATTCCAGAATGGTTGTTTGCAGAAAGCTACCATAGCGTAGGCGACTTGAGTGAAACAATTGCTTTAATCTTGCCGCCCGCAGCACGCACGATAGAAAAATCGTTGGCAGATTGGATTACCGAGCTGGCCTCCTTGCACGGAAAAACAGATGAAGAGAAGAAAAACTACATCTTAGATGCCTGGAACTCGCTAAATTCTCAAGAAAGATTCATCTTCAATAAGCTGATATCCGGAAATTTTAGAATAGGCGTTTCCAATAAAATGTTGGTCAATGCCATTGCGAAACAGGGCGAAATCGACAGCAACAAGATCATGCACAGCATCATGGGCAAATGGCAGCCAAATGAAATCACCTATCAGCAACTGCTTGAAGGAGCGCATGTTAACACCGATAATTCTTGGCCCTACCCTTTCTGCTTAGCCTATGCGCTTGATGCAGGTCCAGAAAGCTTGGGCCCAACCTCGCTCTGGCAAGCCGAATGGAAATGGGATGGCATACGTGGGCAGATTGTTAAAAGAAATGGAGAGCTCTTCATCTGGTCGCGAGGAGAAGAACTGGTAACAGCCCAATTCCCAGAACTGCATTTTTTGGGCGACCAACTAGAAGATGGAACAGTGCTCGATGGGGAAATCCTAGCCGTAAAAGACGGAAAAGTGCTATCGTTTAGTACACTGCAGCAAAGATTGAACCGCAAAACCATCAATAAATCCCAGCTGAATGATGCGCCGATTGGTTTTTATACCTATGATATCTTGGAACACAAAGGGATCGACATCAGGGAAGAACCTTTAGCCAAGCGAAGGGAACTGCTCAAAACATTAATTAATAGCCTCAGCAACCAAAACACCATTTTTCTCTCGCCCGTCATCGCCTTTGAGAGTTGGGAACACCTGGCCAGCTTAAGGGAAACAGCCAGGGAAATCAACAGCGAAGGCATTATGCTCAAAAAATTGGATTCAATTTTCCATACCGGCAGAAAACGTGGTGATTGGTGGAAATGGAAGATCAACCCCTATACTGTTGATACCGTGATGATCTATGCCCAAAAAGGAAGTGGCCGCCGGGCCAACTTTTTTACCGATTACACTTTTGCCGTACGGGATGGTGAGCAATTGATTACCATTGCCAAAGCTTATTCAGGACTGACAGATAAGGAAATCAAAGAGGTAAATTCTTTTGTGAATAAAAATGCGATCGAAAAATTTGGGCCCGTACGAACGGTGAAACCGGAACTGGTCTTTGAAATCGCCTTTGAGGGCATTGCAGAAAGCAAAAGACATAAAGCAGGGCTGGCCTTGCGTTTTCCGCGCATCGCAAGGTGGCGAAAGGATAAAAATGCCGATGAAATTAATACCTTAGACGACCTGCGGCAGCTGCTTTCCGCACAGGAACTGGGCCAAGACTAATTTCATTAACCTACATGCAAAAAACAGTTGGCTACAAAAAAATAATAGATTGGTTAAAAGCTGATCACAAAAAACCTTTTGATTTTCAAAAGGAAGCATGGGAATATTATTTAAATGGATACAGCGGCATTGTAAATGCACCTACAGGTTTCGGAAAAACGTTCTCATTGTTTTTGGCAGTTGTGATTGAAGGGATCAATTTAGACGAAAAGACAAAGCGTAAAGGCAAAGACCGCTTACAGCTCATTTGGATTACCCCGCTGCGCTCATTGGCCAAAGATATTGCTCGCGCCATGAGGGAAGTACTTGCCGAGCTTGATCTCGAGTGGGAAGTGGCGGTCAGGAATGGCGATACGACAAGCAATGAGAAGCTGCAACAAAAGAAATCGATGCCCGAAGTGTTGTTGATCACCCCAGAAAGCCTGCACCTGTTATTGGCACAAAAGGGATCCTCTACCCTCTTCCAAAACTTAAAATGCATTGTGGCAGACGAATGGCACGAACTTTTGGGCAGCAAGCGGGGTGTGCTGGTCGAACTGGCCATTTCAAGGATAAAGGGCCTGCAAGCTAAAACTGGCCATCCACACCTGCGTGTTTGGGGCATTTCGGCCACCATTGGCAATATTGAGGAAGCATTGGATGTAATTGCGCCCGATGAAAAGGAAAAACGTACGATCGTTAAAGCTCAGCTGAACAAGAAGATCCAGATCAAATCTGTCCTGCCAGATGATATAGAAACCTTGCCATGGGCGGGCCATCTTGGACTTAAACTGGCCTACAAGTTACTCCCCATCATCAAAAAGAGCAAAACCACGTTGATTTTTATCAATACGCGCGGGCAGTCGGAAATGTGGTACCAGCACCTGCTCAATATTGAACCTGAACTGGCCGGAAGGATTGCCATCCACCACGGTTCGATCGATTATGAGCTACGGAACTGGATTGAAGATTCGCTACATACAGGCCTACTCAAAGCAGTGATCGCTACATCCTCACTTGATTTGGGCGTAGATTTTAAGCCTGTCGATACAGTGGTACAGGTGGGCTCGCCAAAAGGTGTTGCACGATTTTTACAGCGTGCCGGCCGTTCAGGGCATTCGCCTGGCGAAACCTCTAAAATCTATTTTCTGCCCACCCATGCACTGGAACTGGTTGAAGCTGCAGCCATTAAGGAAGCCGCCAGGGAAAATAACATCGAAAGCAGGGAGCCTGTAATCATGGTATTCGATACCTTGGTGCAATACCTGGTTACCCTGGCCATAGGCGATGGATTCGATGAACAGCAAACCTATGAAGAAATTAAGAAAACACACGCCTTTAAATTGCTGCTGCCCGAAGAATGGACCTGGCTCATGCAATTTATCACCTCTGGGGGCAGTAGCCTAGATGCCTATCAGGAATTTAGAAAAGTCGTAAAAGATGAAGGAGATGGGCTTTGGAAAGTCAAGAGCAGGCAGATTGCCATGCGCCATCGCTTACATATCGGCACCATTGTGAGCGATGCGATGCTAAAGGTAAAGTTCCTTTCTGGGGGATATATTGGCATGGTCGAGGAGTATTTCGTATCCAAACTAAAAGCTGGTGATAGCTTCACCTTGGCGGGAAGGATCTTGGAATTTGTACACATCAAGGACATGACCGTCATCGTGAGAAAAAGCAAGCAGAAAAAGGCCATCTCGCCAAGCTGGTTAGGTGGTCGATTGCCCTTGTCTTCCAATCTAGGCATGGTCTTGCGCAAAAAATATAATGAAGTCCTCCATAAAACCCATCAAGATGAGGAGTTGGACGTAGTTTATCCCTTATTTTTGGAGCAGCAGGCCCGATCCCATGTTCCCAGGAATGATGAATTATTAATTGAAGTCATTAACAACAAAGAAGGTTTCCACCTTTTCGCCTACCCATTTGAAGGTAGGCTTGTCCATGAAATCCTGGCTGCGTTAGTCGCCTATCGCCTGGGAAAATTAATCCCGATTACCTTTTCATTGGCCATGAACGATTATGGCTTCGAACTGCTCAGCGACATCGAAATCCCTATGGACGATGCCATCGCCTACGAGGTGTTTTCGCCAGTAAATTTAACGGAAGACATTAAAATGAGCATTAATGCGACCGAAATGGCCAGACGGAAATTTAGGGACATTGCCTGTATCGCCGGTTTAGTGTTCCAGGGGTATCCCGGAAAATATGTTGCCAATCGGCAATTGCAGTCGTCGGCCGGATTATTTTTCAATGTTTTTAGCGATTACGATAAACATAATTTACTTTTGCGCCAGGCTTATGACGAGGTTTTTTATCAGCAATTGGAAGAGCCCCGTTTAGCTGCCGCCCTACATCGGATCCAAGAGAGCACGATTGTGATTACCTACCCCAAAAGGTTTACCCCACTGTCTTTCCCCATCAAGGTGGATAGCCTAAGGGCAAACATGAGTTCTGAAGAACTGGACCAACGGATTGAACGGATGAAGGCAGAGGTTTTTAAGTAAGTAGATGACGATAACGATTAGAGAAGAAGAACTGATTTTAGCCAAGGAAAGGGCCATTTATTTTCCAAAACAAGAGCTTTTGGCGATCAGTGACCTCCATTTGGGCAAAACAGCCTATTTTAGGCAGGCAGGTGTACAGGTTCCGTCTACCATGGCCAATCAAGACCTGCAGCGTTTGGGCCAATTGATCGAAAGATATGCGCCCAAGACCTTATTGATCAATGGCGATATGTTCCACCATAAATTGAACAGCGATATTGAAGCATTTGAACAATGGAAATCACAATATCAGGCGCTCCAATTTATATTGGTCAAAGGCAACCATGATCGACTGGATGAAATCCATTACCAGCAATTAGGGATCCAGTTGGAAGACCCCAGTTATTGTACAGCCAATTTTTGTTTCATCCATGATGCGCTGCACTGTAATGAAGAAAACCTGTATCCGATCAGTGGGCATCTACATCCAGGAATAAGCATTGTGGGCAAGGCCAAGCAGTATCTTAAATTTCCATGTTTTTATTTCGGTGAAAGCTATGCCATTATGCCCGCCTTCAGTGCATTCACCGGCCTATACATGATCAAACCAAAACCTGGCGAAGGAATATTTGCCATAACACCCAATCAGGTTGTCGCTGTTTAGAAATGAGGATACAGCTGATGAGGCAAATGATGCGCTAAACGCCAATCGCCAAACAATTTGTCTGAACGCTACAAGCATCAAATCTCAAATCTAATATCTCAAATCTAATATCTAACCTAAACTCTCAATCACCTGTTTTAGCTGTGCTGCCTGTACGACCCCACTTTGCCGCCAAAGCTGTTTGCCATTTTTAAAAATAATCAGCGTAGGAACGCCCTGGATATTGTAGGCTGACGCAGCATTCCTATTCTTATCGATATCGACCTTGATGATGGTGGCCTGTTCTCCTAATTCCTGTTTCAGTTGTGTCAATATAGGTTTCATCATCTGGCAAGGACCACACCATTCGGCGAAAAAATCAACAAGCACCGGCTTATCGCTATTAATTATATCCGAAAAATTTGCCATAATATTGTTTTCTGAATTAAACAAAATTTGAGCTAGGAAAGTTTAAAGTAGGCTTAGTTGTTTGGATGTTTAGTTGTTTAGTTGTTTAGGTGTTTGGGTGTTTAGGGTGTTTAGGGTGTTTAGGGTGGATAATACATCAGATCATTACCTCATCTACAAGTTAGCTAATTAGCTAATTTCTAACCTCAAACCAACCATCCACTTTTCAAATAAAGCCTGTTCAAGCTTTACAATGGCCTCGGCATGGATTTCCCAATCTGGAGAAAATTCCCTTAACTGGTGAAGCATTTCTTCCAGATGCCCTTCTTCCTCTAGAATAATCGATTTTACGGTTATCTTGCTGCCTTTGGCACTTAAGATTTCCTGATAGACAGGATAGAGCTCATCTGCCCTCACCTCTATGGCATAGGTTACAAAAAGATAAGCGGCAAATTTCAGGTCTGCACCTGTAAGGTCAAAATGCTTTTTAAGGTATCGGCATACCTGCACATCTAAAATGTTCAGGTAAAATTTGGTGTAGTCTGGCGTAAGCAGCTCTGCATTGGTGTAAGTTTTGCATGGGTTATCCTCAAACTTGGAGAGCTGCTTCTTTAGGTAGTAGGCATGGCGGTGCTCTTCTGCTGCATGTTTTAGGATGAGCAGCGTTACCTCTTCCTTATGTTCTGCCGCAGAAATTTTTCTGGCACCGGCATTTTCCATAAACGATAAAGTATTCAACCATTTGGAATGTAAATGGTCATTTTCAACAATCTTGTCTAAAATTTGGGCAATCTGCATGTTATAATTCGGCTAAGGCTTGTTCTATAGTGGTGTAAATGTACGTCAAATCTTCGTTCGAAATCACATAGGGAGGTAAGATATAGACAATATTTCCCAAGGGCCTGAGTACAATCCCCTTCTCCAAAAAATAGGTATATAACCTATCGCGCCAACTACTCAGATAGGACGTATCGTTGCCAGTTTCCCATTCGAGCGCAATGATTGTTCCGGTTTGCCTTACCGACTTCACCTTAGGATGATCTTTGATCTTCAGGAAAAACTCCTGGTGACTGGCCTTGATGCGGTCCAGATTGGCCAAGGTCTCTGGTTCGAGCAACAGGTCCAAACTGGCCAGCGATGCTGCACAGGCTACAGGATTGGCCGTAAAAGAATGGCCATGGTAAAGTGTTTTAAGCTTGTCGTCGCTCAAAAAGGCATTGAACACCTTTTCATTGCAGGTGGTTACGCCCATGGGCATCGTCCCTCCTGTTAATCCCTTGCTCAAACAGAAAAGATCTGGGCGGTTCTGCAGCTGTTCACAGGCAAAGTAAGTTCCCGTTCTTCCAAATCCGGTCATCACTTCATCAGCAATAGTCAAGATTCCATGTGCGGCACAGGTGGCCAATAACTGGTCGAGGTATGGCGCCCCGTACATCTGCATCCCTCCCGCACCCAGCACCAACGGCTCAAATATGAAGCAGGCCACTTCAGCATGGAGGCTCGATATCTCAGCTTGTAGCGCCAAAATGTTGTTCTGGTTTGGTAAATCTATAAATACCACATCAAACAGAAAATCGTTAAATGGCTGGGTAAAAATGCTTCTTCCACTTACCGACATCGCTCCGAAGGTATCACCATGATAGGCATCCTTAAAGGCCAAAATCTTCTTTTTTTGAGGTCTTTCTGTATTGTTCCAATACTGGAGCGCCATTTTTAGGGCCACTTCCACTGCAGTTGAGCCATTGTCGCTATAGAAAAGTTTTTCCTGCTTTCCCGGAAGCAGTGGCAATAGTCTTTCGGCAAGGGTAACGGCCGGTTCATGGGTAAAACCAGCAAAGATGACATGTTCCAGCACCTGAAGCTGCGAAGCCACTCTTTGGGCGATGTGTGGATGGGCATGTCCGTGGATATTTACCCACCATGAAGAAACCGCATCAATATATTTTTTCCCCTCCTGATCGTAGAGATAAACACCTTCTCCCCTCACAATTGGTATATGTGGCAGCGCATTTTGCATCTGTGTATAGGGATGCCAGATCACTTTTTGGTCACGTGCAACTAAATCCATCATCATTCCTCCATAAATTCTTCTTCAAAAACCACTTCCCGAACAGGCTCCAATCGGTAGCGGAACAACAGATATGCGATCAAAACTAAGATGACCAAGGTACAAAAAATAGAACTTTCAATACCAAAAACACCTCCAGAAAGGTAGGTTGGTCCAATGGGTTTGGCATCAAGCACACCAATGCTATCCGTTCCACTCACTTTATAACCTAACAGCACACCTTGTGTATAATTCCATCCCAAATGGATGCCCACGGCCCAATAGATATTTTTCTTCAGGAGAACAAAAATAGCCAAACAGATCCCGACCAGACTGATGTTGACCATGGCCAGCCAACTGAAACCGGGATTGGCAAAATGAGCTAGTCCGAACAGCACACTTGTTAATAAGATACCGATCAGATTTGGATAACGCTCAGACAGCGCCAGTAAGGGAAAAGACCGGAAGATAAATTCTTCTAAAACACCAACCAGTGCATATAATAAAAAATAGCCCGCCATGATGATCGGATCAAAGCCCCTGAATGAAAAATGTACGTTTCCATTCAGTTGCGCCAGCAATACGCTCAAGGAAACCAGGGCAAAGCCGATGGCCATTCCTTTTGCCAATGCGCTCCAACGGTGGTGGCGAACGATGAATACATCTTCAAATCCATATTGGGCATAGATCCTAAAGATCATGAGCAGTGCACCGAGCACGATGAGCACGCCACAGACTTCTGAGACCAGGTCGAATAACAAGGGATGGATGAGATTAAGGTCAATCATTTTAAACTCTTCCAATAACGAAAATGGAATGGCGCATAAAAAGATAAAAACGCAGAACAGCAGCACCTTTAAGATGGGCAGGCCATAATATTTGATACTTTCCATTAGGCGGTAATTGATTTTTTGAGCAAGCGGGCAACGGTCTGGTCGGTCTTAAAAGTCAGATCTGATTCATTCAACTGGTCGATGGGTACCCACCTGAAAGATTGGGTAGAATCTGGTTCAAAGTCAAATACCTGATGTTTGATAGCCACTTGCAGCGGATGCAATTCTTTCACCAGATAATAGATACTGATTACCTGGCTCTCGTTGAAAGCAGATTTTTCATAAAAATCCGTTGTATAAAAATGTCCCGTCACCTCTACTTCAACATTACATTCCTCCATAAATTCTCTTTTTAGGGCATCGATCAGGCCTTCCCCCAATTCTAGTCCGCCACCAGGAAATTTGGTAAAATTCATGCCATATTCAAACTCATCGCTGATCAGTACTTCATTTTGGGGACTGATCAATAATCCATAGACCCTTACGTTAAAATAGCTCATTGACTAAAGTGTTTTTGGTTTTTTGTTGCGTTTTCCATCGTCCAGCTAATTTCTCCTTTAAATGCTTCCTGCCTGACCGGACAATGGGGCATCTTACAATAGTTACAACATGCTGGTAAACAAGGATCGGCATGGATGAACAGCTCGGTACGGTAAGGACGCGACTGGTTGATCAGTTGATCGATGCTTGAAATTTCATGGTGCACCAAGGTCAGGTCGTAATAATAGGGCAAGGTAACGTGGCAATCCACATGCAGGTCCGGGCCATATTGCTGTGCCCTCAGGTTATGCACATCGATCCAACTATCCCGTCTATTCTGCTGGAGGATGGCCACTACATCTTTCACCACCTCAATATTACTTTCGTCCATCAGGCCGCCCACAGATTTCCTTGTCAGACGATAACCATTAAAAATGATATACAGGCCCAGGCCGATCGATATCAGTCCATCGAGCCATAGGATCTGTGTCAGCTGGATGAGCAGGATGCCCAGTACAAGTCCACCGCTACTTACTGCATCGGTAATCAGGTGCCTACCATCCGCTTCGAGCGTAATCGATCTGCTGGTCTTTCCGGTCCTGATCAGGTAAAGCCCTATTAATAAATTCACCAGTCCGGTAGCACCGATAATGACGGCACCTTCATACAACTGGCCAACTTGATAAGGATAGATGAGGTCGTAGCTGGCTTTTAGGACAATGATGACCCCGGCAATGCCGATGAGGATCCCTTCCACAAACGCAGAAAAGAATTCTACCTTTCCATGGCCATAGGGATGGTTTTCGTCTTTTGGCAGGGTGCTCAGGTAAATGCTGTAAAAAGCAAATCCGCTGGCCAATACGTTCACGATGCTTTCGGCCGCATCGGTCAGGATTGCGTTAGAATTGGTCAAAAAGTAAGCTACAAACTTGGCCAGCATCAATAAAATGCTCACGCACAGCGAAATGAGGATAGCTTTTTTTTTTGATTGCAAAATCTGGTGCTTTTTTAGCAAAAATACAGTTTAACGCCAATAATTTTATGAAACCATTATCATTTTTAAAATAAAAAGATGAAAATTATCTTTTTTTAGGGCGCTAATCGCGATCGATTTTTATATTTGCGCATTCACAAAATCATTATGACGTTTTTATCCCAAAGAATTCAGAATCTCTCCGAGTCCGCAACCCTTAAAATGACCAAACTTGGTCGCGAATTAGCCGCAAAAGGTATCAATGTAATCAGCCTGAGCATTGGCGAACCAGATTTCAACACACCTGAACATGTAAAAGAGGCCGCAAAGAAGGCTTTGGACGAAAACTATACGCATTACTCTCCTGTTCCCGGCTATCCCGAATTGCGCAAAGCGATTGCCAATAAACTGAAGACAGAAAATAACCTCGATTATGATTTTTCACAGATCGTAGTTTCTACAGGAGCCAAGCAATCCTTATCCAATGTGATCTTAACCCTGATCAATCCTGGTGATGAGGTGATCATCCCAACACCATATTGGGTGTCCTATTCAGAAATGGTGGTTTTGGCAGAAGGAAAATCTGTATTCATCGATACCGATATCGAAAGTGATTTTAAGATTACGCCTGCACAATTGGAGGCGGCTATTACCCCTAAATCCAAGCTTTTCATGTTCTCGTCGCCCAACAACCCGACAGGTTCGGTGTACAGCAAAGATGAACTGGCGGCATTGGTCAAAGTTTTCGAAAAATATCCAGACATCTATATCCTTTCTGATGAGATTTATGAGCACATCAACTTTGTTGACAGGCATGAGTCCATTGCGCAGTTTGACAGTGTGAAAGATCGTGTCATTATTGTGAACGGCTTTTCTAAAGCCTTTGCCATGACTGGATGGCGCTTGGGCTACATTGCTGCCAACAAGGAAATTGCAGCTGCAAATGATAAGATGCAGGGACAGACCACTTCGGGCACCTGCTCCATCTCACAGCGTGCAGGCATCGCTGCTTATGAGCATGGATTGGAAAGCGTGCTTGAAATGAAAAAAGCATTCGCCAGGCGCAGGCAATTGGTGTATGATCTGTTGAAAGAAATCCCGGGCGTGAAGACCAACCTGCCAGATGGTGCATTTTATTTCTTTCCTGAAATCAGCTCGTTCTTTGGCAAAAAAGATGCCGATGGAAACGTGATCAAAGATTCTGCAGATCTTTCCCTTTACCTGCTTAACGTAGGCCACGTGGCTACCGTTGGAGGAGATTCATTTGGCAACAACAATTACATCCGCATTTCCTATGCTGCATCCGACGAAAGTTTGGTAGAAGCGATGAGAAGGATCAAGGAAGCGTTGGGGAAGTTGAGGTAGGCGATGAGCGTAGGGCGTTAAGCGAAAAGTGTAAGGCGGAAAGCTGAAAGCGGAAGCGCAAAACAATATCATTAAAATTATAAGGCATCATTCGTTGAGATTGATGCTTTTTTTTTCGCGAAGTTTTTCAAAAGGTCACCAAGTTTTACAAGTTGACCTATCCAGTTAACATTTACATAAAAAAACCTCGCAGGTTCTCAAGAACCTGCGAGGTTATGATTGCTTCTTCGCTACGCCCATCGCAAATCCCTAAGGTCTTTAGCTATCAACCATCAACTCCGGATCGCCTCTACTGGATCCAGTCTCGACGCCTTAAAGGCTGGCCAGAAGCCGGCAATAATTCCAATGATGACGGAAACACCGATCCCGAGGGTAATGTTCTTCACATAGAGCACCATATCTACATCAGCTAGCGTAGACATCAAGACGGTACCAAGATAGACCAGGCCAAGCCCCAATAAGCCACCCAGAAGGCACAATACGATCGATTCAAAAATAAATTGTAAGAGTATAAAATAGTTTTTGGCGCCCAACGATTTCTGGATGCCGATAATGTTGGTGCGCTCATTAACCGAAACAAACATGATATTTGCCGTGCCAAAGCCCCCAACCAAGATCGAGAAACCACCGATTATCCATCCGGCAATGGTAATGGCGCCAAACATGATATCGAGCTGATTAGAAAGCATGGTAGTCTTGTTGAGCGAAAAGTCATCGTCCTGCCCAGGTTTCAATCGCCTGATGGATCGCATTTGCCCCTTTAGTTCGGCCTCCACCTCTTCAAGGGCAATATTTTCTCTTCCCCTTACAGTAACCTGCGGGTTGTAACGCTCATTATTCACATCAAACATGCTTTTTGCGAGGTTGAGTGGAATAAGTACATTTTTATCCTGCGACATGCCCAACATATCTTCCCCCTCTTTTTTGAACAGGCCCACTACCGTAACACGGCGTCCCATCACCTTGATCTGCTTGCCGATTGGGTTTTCTCCGTCAAACAGGCCATCAGAAATTTCAGCACCAAGGATACAGACCGGTGCACCACTCCTGCTCTCCGATTCGGTAAAATATCGGCCATCGGCAAATTCCAGGTCCCAGGTCTTATCATATTCAAAGGAAGCGGCATTGATGTTGATGCCTTCGACCGTGCTGCTGCGATATTTTACGGTCCGGTTGTTTGCCGATACTTCATAGCAAACACCTACAGCCATGTCCATCCGGTCTTTCAATGCCGTGTAATCCCTTAGTGAAGGCTCTGGGCGATTGACATATTTCCACCACGGGAAGTTATCAGCAAAGATCCAAGGCCATTTTTGGACAAAAAGCGTATTTGATCCGAGCTTGTCTACACTGCTCTGTATTTTTGCCCGCATCGTATCTACTCCGGTAAAAACCGCGATGATGATAAAGATACCTATGGTAATGCCCAATAATGAAAGGGCCGTCCTCAATTTGTTTTGGCGTAGGGCATCCCAGGCAAACCTGAGGCTTTCGCCGATCAGTTTAAATATCATCATCATGGAGTTTAGACCAAAAATACCTAAAAAGGTTACAATGTGGGTGTGTTGCGTAAAAAAATTTGGAGCATTGCATGGCGCATGGCGTTTGGCGTAATGCACGCTTAACGCCATGCGCCTAACGCTAAGCGCTGCACATTTTATTTATACAATTATATTTCGTAAATTTGCGCCCTAATTTAGTACATCGAAAAATATGAAATTATCTCAATTTAAGTTCAATCTACCCGAATCGCTTTTGGCGAACAATCCTGCAGAACAAAGGGACGAAGCCCGATTAATGGTCTTACATAAAGATAGCGGAAAGATTGAACACAAGATTTTCAAAGATGTGCTAGGTTATTTTGACGATCAGGACGTGATGATCCTTAACAACACCAAAGTTTTTCCTGCCCGTTTATATGGCAATAAGGAAAAAACTGGTGCGACCATTGAGGTTTTTCTTTTGCGCGAGCTAAATAAAGAGCTTCGCCTTTGGGATGTTTTGGTTGATCCTGCCCGTAAGATCCGTGTAGGCAATAAACTTTACTTTGGCGATGATGACCTTTTGGTAGCCGAAGTGGTAGACAATACGACTTCACGTGGCCGTACCATCCGCTTTTTATTCGATGGCTCTGATGAAGAATTCAGAAGAAATGTTGAGATCTTGGGCGAAACCCCGCTTCCAAAATACATCAAGCGTAAAGCTACAGCCACTGATAAAGAACGCTATCAGACCATTTTTGCCAAGCATGAAGGTGCCGTGGCCGCTCCAACAGCGGGATTGCATTTTAGCAGGGAGCTGATGAAGCGCCTCGAACTCAAAGGAGTAAATTTTGCCGAGGTTACCTTGCACGTAGGCCTGGGCACATTTAGGCCAGTTGAGGTAGAAGACCTGACCAAGCATAAAATGGATTCGGAGCAGTTCATTATTGACCAAGTGGCAGCCGATGTGGTCAACAAGGCTTTGGACAATAAAAAGAGAGTTTGTGCGGTTGGAACCACATCTATGCGTTCTATCGAATCCGCAGTATCATCCAACAAAAGATTAAAACCTGCCAACGACTGGACCAGCAAATTCATCTTTCCACCATACGATTTTAGCATCGCGAACAGCATGATCACCAATTTCCATACGCCCGAATCAACTTTATTGATGATGGTCTGTGCATTTGGTGGCTATGAAAATGTAATGAATGCCTATCAAGTAGCGTTAAAGGAAAAGTATCGCTTCTATAGCTATGGCGATGCGATGCTGATCATATAGTTGGTAGTTGGTAGTTAGTAGTTGGTAGTTAGTATTTGGTAGTTAGTAGTTAGACAGGATATCTAGTTAGATTAACTTTATACTTCATACTTTTTACTTTTTACTTTATACTTTTTACCCATACTCGTTACAGGCAATGAAGTACTATGCAATAATAGTTGGTGGAGGTAGTGGAAAAAGGATGCAGAATGCTGTAGCCAAGCAATTTTTATTGTTAAAAAACAAGCCGGTCCTGATGCACACGCTCACGGCTTTTTACCAATCGCCCTTTAAGCCAGAACTGATTGTTGTGCTTCCCATCGACCTGCACCAATATTGGGAAGCACTTTGCTTCAAATATGATTTTACCATCCCCCATCAGGTAATCAGGGGGGGCGACGAGCGTTTCCACTCTGTTCGCAACGGGTTGATGGCCATTAAAGGCGATGGAATTGTAGCCGTACATGATGCTGTTAGGCCTCTGGCCAGTCCGCAATTGATTGCCACCGCTTTTGAAGTTGCAGAAGAGAAAGGCAATGCGATCGCCTGCATCCGGCCAAGCGATTCGGTCAGGAAGATCAAAGGCAACGAGAGCAAGATCGTGGATCGGGATCAACTGGTGATGATACAGACCCCACAGACCTTTGAAATTTCGCAGCTCAGAAAAGCTTATCAACAGCCTTACCACCGTAAATTTACCGATGACGCCAGTGTGGTCGAAAAAACAGGGATCAAAATTAACCTGATCGAAGGCGAACGCCACAATTTTAAGATCACCTACCCTGAGGACCTGGAACTGGCGAATTTGCTGTGTAAATAGTTCACAGTTTTCAGTTTATAGTTCACAGGTTATAGTTCACAGTTCCTGTAACAAAAAAAAGCCCCGATCGTTAGACCGGGGACTTTATCAGGTTAAGAATAGTGGATGATAGTCGATGTTTTTGGAAAACAGCTACCTAAGCTGCGCCTCTAATCACCCGTAATAGCACGGCGATAATGGCAATTACCAGTAAAATATGAATAAGGTTTCCTCCGAATGGTGATACGAATGCACCGATGATCCAAAGTATTACCAAAACCACAGCGATTAAATAAAGTAGATTTCCCATGACTTTTTTAGTTTAAGGTTAAGTTTTTCAATTAATTTTTAACATTAACAACCGCCTTATTCAAATTGTTCTGGAAAATAAAAAAACCCCGTAGAGATAGCTTCACTACGGGGTTTGATCAGTGTATCAATAACGTCTAATATTCATCTTCATTGAAGAAGAAATCGTCTTTGGTCGGATAATCAGGCCAGATTTCCTCGATGGTCTCATACGGTTCACCGTCATCTTCCAAGGCCTGTAGGTTTTCAATTACCTCAACAGGTGCACCAGAACGGATGGCATAATCTATTAATTCGTCTTTTGTAGCAGGCCATGGAGCGTCTTCCAAGTGCGATGCAAGTTCTAATGTCCAATACATATATTTAATATTAATTATTCAAAAAATTCGAATTGCGCAAAAGTATGGTAAAAAAAACGAGCAAAACAAATATTTTTTTCCACCATTTAAATTCTTGGCAACCATAGGTTTTCTGCGGTTTTTGCGTCGGCATTCAGTTTACGCGACAAAACAAATAAATAATCGCTCAATCTATTCAGATAGATTGTAATCTTGCTGTCAACAAAGCTTTCGGTAGCCAATAATACGGTAAGCCTTTCCGCTCTCCTGCATACGCAACGTGCTAAATGACAATAGGATACAACCGTATTGCCTCCCGGAAGGATAAAATGCTTCAGTTCCGGAAGCCTTTCATTCATGGCATCTATTTCTGTTTCTAGCAAGTAGATATCCTCATCCCGTAGATCGGGAATTTTCATTTTTGAACGCTCCGGATCTGCCGCTAACGATGAACCGATTGTGAATAACCTATCCTGAATTTCTTTCAACAGCCCCTGGTCATGGGCATCAATCTCCTGAGAGGCCACCAGGCCGATATAGGAATTGAGCTCATCTACGGTACCATAGGCCTCAATGCGCACATGGTATTTGGGCACCCGTGTACCGCCTATCAGGGAGGTCTGTCCCTGGTCTCCTGTTTTGGTGTATATTTTCATAGTCTGGCGTTAGGCGTGGAGCGAAATGCGAAGGGCTAAGGCGTAAAAGCAAGGCCATCCGCCATACGCAATGCGCTAAGCTCTCTGCCCTATAGGCTTTCAAAATCATCTCCTTTTTGCACCAATTTTTGGAGGCGGGGAGAAACAGTTTTGATATCTTCGTTGATGTAATCTTTTTCGATCAGGCCATCTCGCATCCTTACGATCCGATGGGCATGCTGCGCAATGTCTTCTTCGTGGGTAACCAAAATGATTGTATTGCCCTTACTGTGTATCTCTTCCAATAGTCCCATGATCTCAATGGAAGTTTTGGTATCCAGGTTTCCCGTAGGTTCATCGGCAAGGATAATGGAAGGATTATTGATCAGTGCCCTTGCTACCGCAACACGCTGGCGCTGGCCACCGGAGAGTTCATTTGGCTTATGGGTTACGCGATTGCCAAGGCCTACGTTTTCAAGTGCTTTTTTTGCCCGTTCATCTCTTTCTTTCTTTCCCGCACCTGCATAGATCAAGGGAAGTGCCACATTATCTAACGAAGTGGAGCGCGGCAACAGGTTAAAGGTCTGGAAAACAAAGCCGATCTCCTTGTTGCGGACTTCCGCCAGCTCATTGTCTGACATGTGGCTCACGTTTACGCCATTGAGGATATAATCGCCTTTGGTTGGCGTATCCAGACAGCCCAAAATATTCATTAAGGTAGATTTACCTGACCCCGAAGGCCCCATCAAAGCTACAAATTCTCCCTTTTTGATGGTCAGGCTCACTGATTTCAGCGCATGGATCACTTCTGCGCCGATCACATATTTACGGCCGATATCTTTAATGGTAATGAGTACGTTCTCCATTTAATTTTTATTTTTAGACGGGACAAGCCCAAATATTGTTACATCTGTAGGCAATTAGCCCTCCATTTAGCGTTGTTCGATGATCTTGGGCACCAAAAAAAAGCTTTCGTTGTGCTGGGCAGCATTTTTAAGTCCATCTGCCACGCCCAATTCCTGCCTCACTTCATCTTCACGCCAACGGTTATACTCTTCGTTCATGTACACCAAAGGTTTGATGCCCTGGGTATCCAGCTCATTTAACTTTTCCATAAAGGTCAGGATCTTGGTCATTTCCTTGGTCAGGTTATCGACTTCACTTTCCTTAATGGCAATCCTGGCCAGATCAGCCACCTTATACACTGTTTTTTGATCAATTTTCATCCTGCCTTAGCTTACTGTTAATTTTATGGAACACTTCATCCTTGAGCGCATCTGAACCTTCTTCTGCCAGCTTATCGGTCAAAATGGGTTTGTGCACATAAATGTCGACAATACCGGGCCGAGTTCCAAATTTCATTCCATCATCCCACATCATTTCCCAAACATTGATGATACTTACGGGCACAATCGGAATATTTTTTTCAATGGCAAGCCTGAACGGGCCATTTTTAAAGGGCTGCAAAATGGGCGGAAACGCATTATCAATCCTTCCTTCTGGAAAAATAATCAGGCTCATCCCCTTTTCGAGGTTATCACCAGCCTTTTTAAATGCCCGAAACGCCGAAATCTTGCTTTCTCTGGAGACAGGGATATCAATAGACCTGAAAAAAATGCCCAGGACCGGGTTTTTGGTCAATTCTTCTTTCCCCATAAAATGATAACGTCCATTCGCCAACAGACAAAATATAATGATATCAAGATTGGAAGTGTGGTTGGCACAATATATATAGGTCTGGTGGGCATTTAACCGGGCCTCAAAATCAAAACGAAAGAAAATGCCAGAAAATGACGTGCAAAGAAAGGAATGGGCCGTCCTTAATTTGTTCAGAACCGAGTAATAGCGGGAATTCTTAGCAAAAAGGTAATAGAAGGGCCAAAAGAGGATGAAAAAAAATAGGATACAGAAAATGGAATAACCGTAATGGATTTTTCTGAGCAGCTGGATCATTGACGTAAAAGTCCAAATTAATTAGCGAATTAACAAATTACCCGATTGACCAATTAAACTTGGGAAGTTTTTTCCTAATTTCGGGGCATGATGAAAGAAACGGTTGTGAGCGGGATACGTTCTACAGGAAAACTACATATCGGAAATTATTACGGGGCCGTAAAAAGCTTCATTCAGATGCAGCACGAATACAATTGCTATTTTTTTATAGCCGATCTGCATTCATTGACCACACATCCGACCCCGGCAGATCTACATGGCAACATCAAGCAGGTACTTGTAGAATACCTGGCCTGCGGGATCGACCCGGAAGTGTCTACCATCTATCTGCAATCAGATGTGCCCGAAATTGCCGAGCTCTACCTCTATCTGAACATGAATGCCTATAAGGGCGAACTGGAGCGCAGTACCTCATTTAAAGATAAAGTGCGTGCCAATCCAGATAATGTAAACGCCGGATTGCTGACCTATCCGGTACTGATGGCTGCAGATATCTTGATCCACAAGGCCACCAAGGTACCAGTTGGAAAAGACCAGGAACAACACCTGGAAATGGCCAGGACCTTCGGAAATCGTTTTAACCGGTTGTACAACCAAGAATATTTCCCAGAGCCTTACGCCTTCACTTATGCAAAAGGTCTGGTAAAAGTACCTGGATTGGACGGAAAGGGAAAGATGGGAAAATCTGAGGGCGAAGGAAATGCGGTCTACCTTTCTGACACGCCAGAAGTAATCCGTAAAAAGGTGTCAAAGGCCGTAACCGATGGCGGGCCTACCGCGCCCAACCAGGAAAAGCCCGAGGCCATCCAGAACCTGTTCGAATTGATGAGGATCGTATCATCGGCCGATACCTTGGACCATTTTGAAGCACAGTACAATGCAATGGCCATCCGCTATGGCGATTTTAAA
This sequence comes from Pedobacter sp., assembly GCA_031119475.1. Taxonomy (GTDB): domain Bacteria; phylum Bacteroidota; class Bacteroidia; order Sphingobacteriales; family Sphingobacteriaceae; genus Pedobacter. The sequence continues at coordinate 941,516 of JAVHXV010000001.1, forward strand.
AAGCAGTTGGCAGAAGATATGATCCTGACCACCGCACCGTTCCGTGAACGGATCAATGAAATTGCCTCCGATACAGATTACCTGAGGAAGGTGGCACGTTACGGAGCCGAAAAAGCACGGGAAAGTGCCTCAAAAACCATCAAAGAAGTTAGAGAATTAATAGGATTTAGAAGTTTTTAATTACATTGCGTTCAGCAAAGGGCATGATCTACCGCCAAACGCAAAACCCTCAAATATGCATATAGCAATAGTTGGAAATATCGGTGCAGGCAAGACTACCCTAACGGGACTGCTGGCCAAAAATTATGGATGGGAAGCTTTGTACGAGGCTGTTGATAACAATCCTTACCTGGAAGATTTTTATAGCGACATGAAAAGATGGAGCTTTAACCTGCAGATCTATTTTTTGAATAGCCGTTTTCAACAGATTGTTGAAATTGAGCACAATCAGCGCAACGTAATCCAAGACCGCACCATTTATGAAGATGCGCACATTTTTGCCGAAAACCTGCATGAAATGGGATTGATGACCACCAGGGACCATGATAACTATCGTGCGATCTTTGCCAATATCACTTCTTTCATCAAACCGCCCGACTTATTGGTGTACCTGAGGGCATCTGTGCCGACATTGGTAAACAACATCCAGCGCCGTGGCCGCGAATATGAAGCCAGCATCAGGATCGATTACCTTTCTAAACTGAACGAAAAATATGAGGCCTGGATCAAAGGCTATAACTTGGGCAAGCTATTGATCTTGGACAAGGATAAACTAGATTTCACAAATAACCCCGAAGACCTCGGCTCGGTCATCCAATCGATCGAAGCAGAGATCAATGGATTGTTTTAAGGTTCGATTGGTTAACTGGTTAATTGTTTAACTGGTTAACTGTTGAGTGTTGAATTGTGTGTTGTTGAATTGTTTAGGGCTGAGTATGAACTATTAACTGCTAACTGTATGAAAGACTTTCAGCATGATAATCCAAGCAATTGGAAATTCGGCATGTTCTATGTCAACAAGGCCGATTCGAGATTGATCGTGCCCAAGCTCAATCCGATGATGGGCTGGACTTTCAATTTTGCGCATCCCATCTCCTATGTGGTGATGTTGCTGTTGCTGGTTATCCCTATTTTATCGATCATCTTATTAAGTTAAAAAATTGAAAGTTATAGGTATTATCCCTGCCCGTTACGCTTCTACCCGCTTTCCAGCAAAGCCTTTGGTAGATATTGCCGGAAAAACAATGATCCAGCGCGTGTACGAGCAGGCCAAAAAATGCGAGCTCGACCATGTGGTGGTGGCCACTGATGATGATCGGATTGCCAATGTGGTAAGTGGTTTTGGCGGCGAGGTGATGATGACGGATACCAGCCATCAAAGTGGAACCGACCGTTGTGCCGAAGTGGCGCTGGCCCTGCCGGGTTACGAGATCATCATCAACATCCAGGGCGATGAGCCCTTTATCGATCCTGTCCAGATTTCATTGGTAAAATCTTGCTTTGCAGATCAGCACATCCAGTTGGCTACACTGATTAAGGAGATCCATACAGAGGAGGAATTGTTCAATCCGAATATCCCAAAGGTAGTGATCAATTCAGCGCAGCAGGCCATCTATTTTAGTAGGCATCCCATCCCGTATATCAGGAATGCCCAAAAACAGGAAGATTGGGTCGATGCCCATCAGTTTTACAAGCACATCGGCATTTATGGCTATACCAGGGAAACCTTGTTGGCCATTACCAAACTATCGCCCTCATCGCTAGAAATGGCCGAAAGCCTGGAGCAGTTGCGCTGGTTGGAAAATGGCTATCAGATCCACACCAAGGTGACCGGATTGGAGACGATTGCGATCGATACGCCCGAAGATTTAAAGAAAATCAATTTATAATCAATTTATGATCTTCAGCCGAAACCATTCCGCTATCAAAATTTGTATTGTGCTAATCGGTCTGCTGCTATCGATGGGCTTTTTCCTATCAGCCTGCCAGTTTGGTTCCAAAAAAGTGGAGCCCTCTCCCGAGCAGACCAAGCTCCTGCCCTTTACAGATACCGTCAAACAAGACACCTTCAAAGTGGCACTCAAAGGAAAAGAATTGAAAGAGATGCGCCTGATCTTTACCATTACCAATTATAAAGGTGCAGCTATTTATAAAGAGGAAATTTTGGCCACCACCCTATTAAAAAGCTATTTGGCCAGCGAAGACCTCAAAAAGGAAAGCGACAAGATCAAATTCCTGAACGATGAGGTCAATTTCTTTTTTGAAGAGGAGCATTTCCTGGTCCCAGCAGTCACTTCTTCAGAAAAGCCCGACCAAAATGTTCCAGACCTAAACTTCTATAACGAGCTCAAAAAAAACCAATTGAATGGTTTCAGCTACAGCTTGGGAAAAGACAAAACCATTTACATTGCCTGGTCTGAAAAAGAGCAGAAAGTGAAGGTATATTATAGGTGTTGCTAGATGGCCAACAGCCCAGGCAGGACGTTCCATAGCAATTGTAAAAAGAGCAGGATCAGTGCACCGATCAAGGGTGACCGATAAGCCCATATTTTTTGGGCAGTTAATTTTAATGTATTCATTTTTTTTTGGCGACAATATAGCAAATTACCCTTAGTAGTTTAATATGTGTTCATTTGCGATTTAACGCGTGACATAAAAGAAGCTACAAGGCTTCTTTTTGTTAGGTGTAAATATCGTGAAAGGAGAGATATTTAAGTAACTTTAATTTGAAATTGTTGGAAGCAATTAATAAGGTGGCACGGATAATCCTTTTCTTGGTTTATCTACCCATAATTCAACTTCATGTAAGTAAAATTCCTGATCATAGAATATTCCTTCTTTATAATATCTAGTCAAAATCTTATGTTCATTATTCAAAACTACATAAAGCTTTACACTTGTTCCTAGATGACGATGTCTAACAAAATCGCCTACTTTTATTTCTTGTGGTTCCATAAACAAATATAATAAATAAGAGCTATAACGCGGTTTTAATTTTAAAGAGAGCTCAAAGAAATTTCAAAGAGATTTATCAACAAATAAACTATGTTTGTAAAGGCTATGCCAAAATTCTCAAAGAGTTATCAACAGCATGTTTAAAAAACTATAACGAAGATTTTACAACTTCAAAGAAATTATATATATTTGTTAGAAGATATACATTGGTAATGGAGATAGAATTTATAAAGGCTAATACAAATAAGATAAAACCTAAGGCAACTATTCATATGACTGGAAAGTTGGGGTTTAATATTGAAGCTAGTAATCTTATGGGTCTTAATGAAAAAATGTCTTTTCTAATTGGTAAAGATAAGATTGATGAAAATAGATTTTATCTTTTCCAATCCGAAGATGAAGGATCTGCAACAGTTGCTAAAGGAGGTGATTACTATTACTTAAATGCCGGTAATGCTTTTGATTTATTAGGTATGGATTATAAACAGTATACCATAATGTTTGATGTATCAAAAGATAAGTATAATGATAAAGATATATATGTTCTAAAAAAAAGGGAGCCAAAACTACGTAATACTATTAAGAATGGATTATAAGGAAAATAATGAAGGTGGTATATACTATTTGCATAAGATGAAATATGCAATAGAAGAAATTTTTTATTCTATTTTAGTTTGGAATATAAAGAATTATTTATACGTTTGTGCTGCCGTCCATGGACTTGTATCCGTAGTTTTATCTCGTGAAAACGAAATAACCTTACTAAAGTCTTTACCCAACCCCTCGCGAGGTTGGGTATTTTTTTGTACCTGTAAAAGAGCGAGTAAGTCATCATCGGGACTCAGTCCGATGGGGAAAGGATAAAACTATGGAAGAATACAAAGTTGTGGACGGCAAATCCTACAAACTAGTTATCTGTAGATACATTACTCGTAAGGGTGTTAAAGTGTATCCGAAGAAGGCTAAATTCTTCAGATTCTGGGTTCTTGACGTCTAGTTAAGGATGTAGCAAGTGAACTTAAGGTCAATGATATAACAGGGTCATTGGCCTTTTGTTTTTAAAAATTCCCACTATTTAATCTTTCTAATAGGACAATTTCGAAATTATAATTAATCGGAAAATTCTGATCTAGCCAGATACATAAACTAATAGCTGTTTCGTTTAACCAATTAGTTCCTTTTACTTCCATAGTATTTTCATTAAAAAAACACTTTATACCGTAAATTTTACCAATGTGCGTGAATGTAGGTTCTTCCATTTGAGGGTACAAAAGTAAGGATTTTTTTCTTTTTCTAAAGCTAATCAGAATAATTCTAAATTACAACTCTAAAATAACTCTTTAGGACTTACTTCTAATGCTTTAACAATCTTTAACATTGTAAGTAATTTACAATTAATCCTACCAGTTTCAATTCTATAAACTTGAGACAACTCAATTTCTGCCAAATTTGCTAATGCTTCCTGTCTTGGAATAACCCCCACCCCTTGACCTTTTTTGGATAGTATTCTACTTCTATCTACTAATGGACAATATAAACGATAAATTCCTGTTGCATCTAATTTCATTGGATTTTTCTTTTATCGATATTTAAACTTCCCACTTTATTCGCATGTTATCCAAATAATTGTTTGATTTGTTATATTTGATTATGGAAGATTTATGGAAAGCAATGCGCTCTGATGAAGAGAATAAAAGAGATGAGCAATTCAAATTAAAACTAAAAGCCATTGAGGAGAAATATGAATATTGGTTTTCTCAAAGGGAAGATAAATTAAGTCAAGAAAAACCTGATCGACTCCATAACTATTGGGTGAGCTACAATGATGGTAATAGTTTTCATTTTAAACTTGAGGACGAACTTCCATTGATGATAAGGCAAGAATGCCTTGAGGCTTTTAATGATGTTTATAATAAAGACTAGCCTAAACCATTAAGGGTAATTTTCTATATTGTCGCCTTTTTTTTTGATTAAGAGGGGCTGCACTGGCAACTGCCATGTGCAGCCCTGGTTAAAAATTGATCAATTTTCTGCATCGTAGTTTGGCGGGTAAGGTGAGCATACAGCTTGGCCATCATATGCAGAATTTAACAGCCCTTTTCACAGGGTAATGGTGCCCAGATATTGGCTAGACGATACGGACTTGCCATCACGCTTCAGGCAAAATACCCAGGCATGGATCACATCTCCGTTTGCAGAACCGATATCGAACGTTACGCTCGCATCGGCACGTTTGGCGCTTTCATCGAGCACGAACATGTCTGCGGTCTGGTTGTAGACCAGTGCCAATACATGGTCGTCGATGAATGCGATGCGGCTCTGGTTTGCTGCCCAGGTCAGGTAAAATTGCCCGTTGTAACCAATCTGTGGCGACAACAACTTTCCAAGTGAGCCCTTGCTGATCTGGAGCGACTGAAAATCGACCGTTAGGTTTGGATAGGCCCCACTGATCGAGTTGGCGATAAACAGCTTGACCGCCATGTTGTAACCGGAAATTCCGCTCAACTTGGCATCGGCAAAGCCGACGTTGAGCACATCCTTGATCGGACTGAGCGTGGCGGCAGCCAGTGCAAACTTGGCCTGTACGGCCAGTTGGTCTGGTGATGCTGCTCTTTTGCTTTTTGATGGCAGGCTGCGGAGGTAGTCTATGCCCCTCCATTTGCCACCTACGGCATTTCCGACCTTGCCGGAAATCTGGCCGAAATTACTTTTGGAATAAGTTCCCATGATTTTAAATTTTTAAGTTGTAAATTCTGTTCATTCATCATCTTGTGGTACCGGTACAGATAATGGGACCAAAACTATCGCCGGCACAAACCCAGGGGAACTTTTGAGCTGAATTGAGCCAAATTGAGCTAAAATGAGCCGTAATGAACTGTGCATATGGGCCTAATGGTAACATCTGGGCCTTACCAAAGACCTACCAGGCCCGGGCATAACCTACTCGCTGCTTACCTATTTTATGGCGTTTCCTTACCCTGGAGGTAAACAAAGGGTATAACGGAGGTAAAGAAAAGGTAAAGGATAGGTAAAGAAAAGGTAAGGTTGGTATCAGGTTGGTACGGATAAGGTACGACCGTTCGCTATATCCTTCCCCTGCGGATGCTCTCCCGGAAAGCACTGTCCAGATCAGATCTAAGGAAGCTGTCTCCACCCGGCATTTTCGCCGGTTTCAAGGTGCCGTCCTTTACCTTACGCTTGTAGGTGGATTCGCTGATGTTGAGGTAATCTTTCACCTGTTGCCGCGTCATACGGTCTTTTGCAGGCTGTGCCAGGGAGGGCAAACGGAGCTGGAGTTCAGAGAGGATCTGCTCCTGAAGTTCGATCATGCGGTGAAGTGCGTTGATGAGCTGCGTGTCCATGTTTTTGTTGAATGCACAAATATGCAGCTGAAAGGGCGACTAGTCTAGTCAACCCATGACTAAATTAGTCAACCTTGCGACTAAATTAGTCATCAGGATGACTAGCTTAGTCATCAACCACTTTGCGCATATCGCCTAACGCCCGCCACTAGGCGGCGGATGTTCTAATGATTCAAATATTTTTACACATTCCACTCCCACGCCAAGTTTTTTCCCTACCTTTGTATCCCGTACAAAAACAATTAAAAAGGCCAAAAGCCTGTTTAATTTCACAAACTCACAAACATGACTAAGTATATTTTTGTTACGGGCGGTGTTACTTCCTCTTTGGGCAAGGGCATCATTTCCGCTTCATTAGCCAAACTCTTACAAGCCAGAGGTTACCGCGTAACCATCCAGAAATTTGATCCCTACATCAACATCGATCCGGGAACATTAAATCCGTATGAGCACGGGGAGTGCTATGTAACCGAAGACGGCGCCGAGACAGATCTGGACCTTGGCCATTATGAGCGTTTCCTGAATGCGCCAACATCACAGGCGAACAACATTACGACCGGGCGCATCTACCAAAATGTGATCAACAAAGAAAGACGGGGCGATTTTTTGGGCAAGACCGTTCAGGTGGTACCGCATATTACCGACGAGATCAAGCGCAACATGCGCATCCTTGGTGAAAGCGGAAACTACGACATCGTGATCACCGAGCTGGGTGGTACGGTCGGCGATATCGAATCGCTGCCTTTTATCGAGGCGGTACGTCAGTTTAAGTGGGAAGAAGGACCAACAAACGCCATTGTCATCCACCTCACGCTTATTCCTTTCCTGGCTGCAGCGGGCGAACTGAAAACCAAACCTACGCAACATTCGGTCAAGGCTTTATTGGAATATGGCATCCAGCCAGATATTTTGGTCTGTAGGACCGAGCACCACATCAGTCAGGATATCCGTAAGAAAATAGCCCTGTTCTGCAACGTCAATGTCAATGCAGTAATCGAATCAATTGATGCCTCATCCATTTACAGCGTACCCCTGCTCATGATGAAAGAGCATTTGGATAAGACGGTCCTGAGCAAGCTGAAGCTGCCGAACAAGAATGAGCCCGATATGGAAAGCTGGAAAGATTTCCTTGGCCGATTGAAAAATCCGACTGCCGAAGTGAAAATTGGTCTTGTCGGTAAATATGTTGAACTACCCGATGCCTATAAATCCATTACTGAAGCATTTATCCATGCCGGCGCCAAAAATGAATGCAAGGTCCGTGTAGAATATATCCCTTCAGAAAGCATCAATGCTGATAACGTCAAGGAAAAATTGGGCCATTTACAGGGCGTGCTGGTAGCTCCGGGATTTGGTAGCCGTGGCATTGAGGGAAAGATCGAGGCCATTAAATATGTCAGGACCAATGACGTTCCATTCTTTGGGATCTGCCTGGGCATGCAATGTGCGGTGATCGAGTTTGGCAGGAACGTGCTGGGCCTATCACAGGCAAATACGACCGAAATTGATGAAAGTTCCAAACATCCGGTCATCAACATGATGGAAGGACAGAAGAACGTAACGGCCAAGGGCGGTACCATGCGCTTGGGTGCCTATCCGTGCGACATTAAAAAAGGGACAAAAGCTTATCAGGCCTATGGCAAGCAGCACATTACGGAAAGGCATCGCCACCGTTATGAATTTAACAATGCCTACCTGAAACAATACGAAGAGGCAGGAATGCAGGCTTCGGGCATCAATCCAGAAAGCAATCTGGTCGAAATCATCGAGCTAAAAAACCATCCATTTTTTGTGGGCGGGCAATTTCATCCAGAATTAAAGTCGACAGTTGCAAATCCTCACCCACTTTTTGTTAAATTTGTCGCCGCTGCAATGGAGCATGCCGAAAAGAAAACAAAATAATACAGTTTAAAACAACATAATGGATAGAAATACATTTACAGGCCTGTTCCTGATCATGGTGATTTTAGGAGCATCTGTTTACTTTATGCAACCTAGTGACGCAGAAATCAAGAAGGAAAGAGAAAGGATTGCTGCAGACTCACTCAAAAAAGCAAAAACAACCACCCCAGCTCCTGCAGCCCAAGTGGCAAAAACCATAGCCCCACCAGATTCATCGGCCTTAAAAGGCCCTTTTGGCGCAAACCTGAACGGAACGGTACAGACCACTACGCTTCAGAACAACAACCTAAAGCTGACCTTCAGCAACCTAGGTGGAAAGATCAGATCAGTCGAAATCTTAAAGGAGCACACTTACGGCGGAAAGTCATTGGTGCTGTTCAACGACAACAAATTTGGGCTCGACCTCAATATCGGCGGCAAGATGGTCCATACCAATGACCTGTATTTTACGGTTGCCGATTCCTCTTCTACCAAACTGAGCCTGCGTGCCAATTATAGCGCCAATCAGTTCATTGAGTATGTGTACGAGCTGAAACCGGAAAGCAACAATGTGACTTTTAACATCAACCTGAATGGACTTAACCAGGTTGTTCAGGGCAACCACATCAACCTCAATTGGGAAACCACGCTCTTGGAGCAGGAAAAATCTGCCAAGAAAGAACAGGAGCATGCGGCACCTTATTATAAATATGTGGAGAAGATGCCAGACAACCTGAGCAAGGCCAAAGATGAAAAAGTAGAATTGGGCGAAGGAAAGATCGAATGGTTTTCTTTCAAGGACCAGTTCTTCTCTGCGGTATTGATTCCACAGGTCCCTTTTGATAAAGGAAACCTCGAAGTGAAAGTGAGCACCAAGCCAGGCGAGATCAAATGGTATGGCGCAAACATGAACCTTCAGTTTAACCAATTGGCGGCGCAGAGCTACGCCATGAAATTCTACTTTGGCAACAACCAGTACAACAACCTGAAAAGCCAAGGACAAGAAATTGAAAAATTGGTAGATATGGGGTATTGGCCTTTAAAATACATCAACCGTTTTGTGGTATTGCCTGTATTTAAGTTGTTGGAGAGCTTTAATTGGGGCTATGGTCTGATTATCCTGGTGCTGACCATCTTATTGAAGGTAGCGATGTCGCCACTGACCTACAAATCATATATATCGATGGCGAAAATGCGAATCTTGAAGCCAGAAATGGATGAGATCAAAGCAAAGGTCGGAGAAGACAACCCTACACTTTTACAGCAGGAATACCTGAAATTATATAAGAAAGTTGGCGTAAATCCGTTGGGAGGCTGTTTGCCGATGCTGTTGCAACTTCCATTCGTGATGGCCTTCTTCTTCTTCTTCCCCAACCTGTTCGAATTGAGGGGCGAAAGCTTCCTGTGGATGAGAGACCTCTCAACTTATGATGATTTTATCAGGTTTGGTGTAAACATTCCATTGTTGGGCGACCATTTGAGCCTGATGTGTATCCTGATGACGATCTCTACGCTGATCTATACGTATTTCAATAACCAAATTTCTGGGGCGACCGGCCAGATGAAATACATCGGGTACATTATGCCGATTATCTTTTTGGGCGTATTGAACAGCTATCCTGCCGGTTTGAACTATTACTATTTCTTGGCCAATATGTTTACCTTCTTACAGCAATACCTGATCAGAAGAATGGTAAACGACGAAAAAATCCATGCCATCTTGCAGGAAAACAAGACCAAGCCGGAGAAAGAAAAGAAAAAATCTAAATTCCAGTCGCGCCTAGACGATTACATGCGTACCCAGGCACAGACAAAAGCACAGGAAAAGAAAAAGTAAATTCGTTATCCTATAAAAACCGCAAATCGAAATATTTGCGGTTTTTTTGTTTAAAGTTGAAAGTTCAAGGTTCAAAGTTGAAAGTTCGAGGCTGCAAGTTCTAATGTCATTACATCTTACCTCTTCCATCTTCCATCTTACCTCTCCCATCTCACAACTCACAACTCACAACTCACAACTCACAACCTACAACCTACAACCTACAACCCAAAACCCACAACTCACAACTAACTCTATGTAAAATTCACCGTACAAACCATTGAATTGTCGGCAAAATTTGCAATTTTAGGCTTCTGATAAACCAAAGCAACAAACCATCATGATGAAAAAAAAATTAACACTTCTTTTTTTATTGTTTACCAGTGTGGCCTTCGCCCAGAAAAAGCCACTAGACCACAATGTTTATGATTCATGGGAATCTGTAGGTGCCAAACAGCTCTCCAATGATGGCCTATGGGCGGCCTATGCGATCAATCCGCAGGAAGGTGACGCAAACCTATACTTCCAGCAATCGGTAACTGGCCAGAAAATCAAAGTCGCCAGGGGAAGTGCTCCCCAGTTTGGATTTGGTGGAAACAGCACCTCCATTTTTAGTGCCGACTCTAAATTTGCCGCTTTTGCCATTAAACCTTTGTTTAAGGATGTAAGGCTGGCCAAGATCAAAAAGAAGAAACCAGATGAAATGACCAAGGATACCCTGGCCATCGTGAACTTAACGACCCTGGCCGTTACAAAAGTGCCTAGGGTAAAATCCTATAAGTTTCCTGAAGAAGGACCGGCTCTATTGGCCTATAGCTTAGAAAAAGCTCCTGATACGAGTAAAAGGACAAGGCCAGGCGCGTCACCTGAGCAAAAAAATGATGGCGATAACTATCTGGCCGACGATGATGCGCCTGGCGCTGCAAGCAAGGAAGGTACAGACCTGATCTTAAAAAACTTAACCACTGGTATTGAACGTACCTTTAAATATGTCTCAGACTATTCTTTTAGCAAAGATGGAAAGCAGTTGGTATTTGCCTGCACAGGGGCTAAAAAAGACAAAGCAGCTCCACAAGGTGTATTTCTTTTGAACACCACTACTGGCGTACTTAAGACCCTGGTGAAAGGAAAGGGCAACTTTAAAAGTTTCATTTTCGACGAAGAAGGAGAAAAAATAGCTTTCTTGGGCGAAACAAATCCAGAAAAGCAGGAAATCAAAGATTACAACATCTACTATAATTCCATTACGCTAGATACTGCACAGGTCTTGGTAGATACCGATATTCCGGGCATGCCCGCTAAATTTGCGGTAAGTGGCGATGGGAGGCTGAACTTCAGTAAAGATGGAACCCGTCTGTTTTTTGGCATCGCGCCGATCAAAAAGGCAAAGGATACGACCCTGGTAGATTTTGAACATGCCAAGCTTGACATTTGGGGCTATAAGGATGATTATCTCCAGCCTATGCAGCTCAAAAATGCGGAAAGGGAATTAAAAAGAAGTTACCTCAGTACGATTGAAATCTTCAGTGCAGATCCGAAAATAGTTGCGCTTACAGATCCCAAATTGCCCGAAGCCAATATGGTGAACGAGGGCAATGCAGGTTTTGTACTCGCATCAACCGATTATGGCAACCGGATACCCTCACAATGGACTGGCGGTTCGATCCGTGATTATTATTTGGTCGATGTAAAGACTGGTGCACGCAAAAAGATCATCGAAAGCTTGGACGGCAATGCTACCGCTTCGCCCGATGGCAATTATATCCTGTATTATGATAAGAAAACCATGCTGTGGAAGACCTATCAGATAGCTACAGGAAAGGTTACCGTATTAAATGCCGGCATGACAGTAAAATTCTATGATGAGGAAAATGATGTTCCAGACGACCCGAACAGCTATGGCATTGGGGGATGGCTGGAAGAGGACAAAGCTGTGCTCTTATACGACCGATATGATATCTGGCAATTCTCTCCTGATGGAAAATCGGCACCAAAAAACCTGACCGCTGGTTTTGGTAGGGCCAACAACCTCAGCTTCAGGGTACAAAGGTTAAATCCAGATGCCCGTTTCTTCAGCAAGAAAGACGTACTGTGGCTAGATGCCTTTAACAATACCACCAAAGAGAACGGTTTTTACCGCAAGGCGATCAACGACAGCAAAGCGCCAGAATTGGTGGTGATGGCACCGGCCAAATACTCTAACCTCACCAAGGCCAAGAATGCAGACCTATTTATATACGATAAGGGAAGTTATGTCAATTCTCCAGACGTCTATATCTCTAAGGATCTCAAAACAGCCAACAAGTTGAGCAGCACTAATCCACAACAGGGAAATTACAATTGGGGAACCGCTGAACTCGTCAAATGGACTACGCCTAAAGGTTATCAATCTGAAGGTATCCTTTACAAACCAGAAAATTTTGACTCGAATAAAAAATATCCGATGATCGTTTATTTCTATGAAAAACTTTCTGAAGGATTATATGCCTACAATGCCCCTTCTCCTACTCCATCACGTCTGAATATCCCATTCTTTGTGAGCAATGGCTACCTGGTTTTCGCACCTGACATCAGTTATGAAACCGGGCATCCTGGAAAATCTGCCGAAGAGTTTATCAATTCTGGTGTAGAAAGCCTCAAGAAAAATGCCTGGGTAGATGGCAACAAGATCGGGATCCAGGGCCAAAGCTGGGGCGGCTATCAGGTAGCCCACCTCATTACGGCTACCAATATGTATGCGGCCGCATGGGCAGGTGCTCCTGTAGTGAACATGACTTCTGCCTATGGCGGGATCCGTTGGGAAAGCGGGATGAACAGACAGTTCCAATATGAAAAGACCCAAAGCCGCATCGGTGCTACCCTATGGGAAAAGCCAGAACTGTACATCGAAAATTCGCCGCTCTTCAATTTGCCAAAGGTGACCACGCCAGTAGTGATCATGAGCAACGATGCTGATGGAGCCGTACCTTGGTACCAGGGAATTGAAATGTTTACCGGATTAAAGCGTTTGGGCAAACCAGTATGGTTGCTGAACTATAACAATGAAGCGCACAACTTGGTACAACGCCAGAACAGAAAGGATATTCAGATCCGCGAGCAGCAATTCTTTGATTATTACCTCAAGGGAGCAAAAGCACCGGTTTGGATGGTCAGTGGCGTGCCAGCTATCGATAAGGGTAGAACGTGGGGATTTGAACTGACTGATGAAAAACCTTAATCAGTTCTCAGTTAGCAGTTCTTAGTTGGCAACCAAGCTAACAATCGAACAATCCAACAATCCAACAATCCAACAATCCAACAATCCAACAATAAAACAATAGATCCATACTACCATCGAACACTAATCAATATGGACATCAGATCAATCCTATTGGGTTACGACAATTTCAAGGAAAAGCGGTTGAAAGACCGCTTTTTTAAACATCAGGAAGTGGTAGCACTTTTGTCCGATCTCCCCAGTCAATTTGAGATAAGAGCTTTGGGGAAGTCTTTCTTGGGAAAAAGCATCAACCTGGTGAAATGGGGAAATGGGAAGACTAAGGTTTTCCTTTGGAGCCAGATGCACGGCGATGAGGCAACGGGTACGATGGCCCTGTTTGATCTTTTTCAATTTTTGCAGGGCGATGATCCCGCAGTCAAACTGTTGCGTGAAAACTGCTCCCTATACATGATCCCGATGGTCAATCCGGATGGTGCAGCGGCATTTACGAGGCGCAGTGCCCAGCAGATCGATATCAATCGCGATTATTTACAGCTTTTAACACCTGAGGCCAAGATCTTAAAACAATGCAGGGATGAGATCCAACCTGACTTTGGATTCAACCTACATGACCAGATTACGCTCTGGAGCGTTTCGGGAAGCCTACAGCCAGCTACCCTATCCTTTTTGGCCCCTTCTCCAGATGCGGCCTCTACCATTACCCCTGCACGGGAGCGGGCGATGTTGGTAATTGCCGAAATGTTCGGTGAGGTGAACCCTACCATTCCGGGGCAGATTGGCATGTTCAAGGATGAATATGAGCCCAGGGCCTTTGGCGACAACTTTCAGGCAGCTGGCACATCAACCATATTAATCGAAGCTGGAGGATATGCCAGCGACTATGAGAAGCAGGAAATCAGGCAATTTTATTTCCATGCCATGCTGGCTGGACTGCTATCCATTGCCGAAAAATCCTATACCAAGTTTACGCTGAAGGATTATGACAACGTTCCAAAAAATAACAAGGAAATTTTTCATATCCTGGTGCACGATGTTGTTTTGAATGGAATTACCGTCAGCATTGGGATCAATTATGATGAATATCCAGATCCTGATGGAAATGGCACGTATAAAACCTACGTTGTTCAAGACCTTGGGGATTTAAGCTTTTGCGATGCCTATCACCATTACTCAGCCTCCAATGCAAAAATTAATGGTGAAATTGCCTTATTTAAATGTGCTGATTTTGAGTTGATAGCAGACGGTAGCGCGATTTTATCATTCAAAGATGGAAGATTGCTCTAAAAAATATTTAATTTCAACATTTAAAAGATTGAAATGACACTGAGTAGAATTTGGTCGGGCTTTATCATAGTTGCTATTGCTGTAGCCTGTTTTAAGTTTGCTTTTCTTGGGCATACGGCAATTTTTAGCGAAATGGTGATCGGCAAAGCTGATCCACTGATTCCAAACAGCGTGGATGGCGTGATCGAAACCTGCAAAACAGCAGTGACCATCTGCATCGGGCTGATCGGGATCATGGCCCTGTTCATGGGCTTTATGAGCATCGCCGAAAAAGCCGGGGGCATTAGGCTGCTCTCCAGGATCATAGGACCTTTTTTCTCTAAAATATTTCCAGACGTACCCAAAGGACATCCAGCCACCGGCCACATGGTGATGAACTTTTCGGCCAATCTATTGGGCCTGGATAATGCCGCAACTCCATTTGGAATAAAGGCCATGGAAAGCTTGCAGGAGCTCAATCCAAACAAGGAAGTAGCTTCGAATGCGCAGATCATGTTCCTTTGCCTACATGCGTCTGGACTTACCTTGATCCCCGTTAGTATCATTGCCGTGCGCGCCAGTCTGAAAGTCCCTGCGGCCAATCCTACAGACATCTTCATTCCCTGCATGATTGCCACTTTTGTAGCGACCATGGCGGCCATGATCATCGTTTCGTTCAAACAGAAAATTAATCTTTTACAGCCAGTGATACTGAGCTGGGTATTGGGCATTTCGGCCGTAATTGCCGGATTGGTGCTTTATCTGGTCAGACTTAGCAGTGAGGAACTGCAAAGTTTTTCGGGACTGCTCAGCAATGGCCTCATCCTGTTCATATTTCTTTCCATTGTGCTCGGCGGGCTCTATAAAAAAATAGACATTTTTGATGCATTTATCGAAGGTGCCAAAGGCGGTTTCGAAACAGCCATTAAAATTATCCCTTATTTGGTTGGAATGTTAATTGCCATTAGCCTCTTGCGTTCAAGTGGCACTTTTGGCCTGGTAATCGATGGGTTTAAGAGCATATTTTCTGCGCTGGGCACAGATACCCGATTTATTGACGGCATGCCAACAGCATTGATCAAGCCGTTAAGTGGTGGAGGCGCCCGTGGGATGATGATCGATACCATGAATGCAAAAGGGGCAGATTCCTTTGCAGGAACCTTAGCTGGCATACTCCAAGGCTCATCGGATACGACATTTTATGTCATTGCCGTATACTTCGGGGCAGTAAACGTTAAAAACAGCCGTTATTCGGTATGGGCGATGCTATTGGCAGATTTTGTCGGAATCTGTACAGCAATCGGATTGTGCTATCTTTTCTTCGGAAGCAGACTTTAGTTAGTTCTTAGTTAACAGTTCTTAGTTAACAGTTCTCAGTTAATGAGGGCATGTTCGCAGTATATTGCATCTGCAAATGCTCTACAACTCAACAAATCACAACTCGGCCCTACACTAGGCCATGGCGTAGTTGGAATCTACCGGAGTTTCTATTTTGCTGATGATCTGGTCTAAGACTTTGGAATCAAGGTTGGTGAATTTAGAGGAGTACCACTTTGATGTCTTTTCATCAAGCCAAACACAGAATGAATGGCAGTCTTCTAAAATTACGGCGTAGGTCAAATGAAATTCATCATGAATTCGCATACAGAAACCATTAAAGGTCTTCCCTTTAACATCGAATTGGAGGTTTAGATAATCGTTCAACATGGTTTTTGGCTTTAGGTTGAAGATTAACAACAGCGCTGCAAGAAAGTTTTGAAAAAGTGAGAATGACGCGAGAAGCGGAAAGCGAGAAGCAGAAAGCGGAAAGGGAAAAGCGGAAAGCGTAAAGCGTAAAGCGGAAAGCGCAAAGCGTAACCGGCATAGCGTGACCGGCATAGCGTTGATGCTAAAATTTTCTTTTACGAAAAATTACTTTTTATGCCAAAGGCATCCCTGCGGGGCTTTTTACTTTCTACTTTATACTTTCTACTTTATACTTTCTACTTTATACTTTCTACTTTACTTAAAAGAAGCAGTCTGGTTCAGCAGTTCAAAAAATTTGGTCAATCCTTTGCCGGTAGCTTTTTCAAAGGATTCTTTCATGTCTGTAGGCGACGGATGTTTATTTTTCCATTTTTGGAAATAGGCCTTGAAACCTGCATCTACTTGGTCCCTCCCGATAGCGGCTTCTAACGAGTACATCCATAATGCTGCCTTGAGATAGGAAGCGGTCGAATAATCGTCTGAATTTTTAAATTGATCTGACGGTTGCTCAATGGCCATTTCCATCGGGATACCTTGTGCGAGGGCATTGTACAGCGCACCCTGGAACTGATCTAGTGGCAGTTCTTTCACTTTTGCTGGGATGGCATCACCAAAAATAGAATTCGACTTGTATTTTTCGGCTTCATACCTAAATTGGAAATAGCTGTTCATGCCTTCGTCCTGCCAAGCATGGATGCGTTCATTACTGCCCAGCATGCTCATGAACCAGTTATGCCCCACTTCGTGGGTAATGACAGCATCTAACGTTTCTGGTTTGGCATCTGGACTGGTGATCAAGGTGATGGTCGGGTATTCCATTCCGCCACTAGCATTGTTTTTAGGGCCTTCAATGGCCTGTACAACAGGATATTCGTATTCGCCGATCCAATTGCTGTAATGTTTTACGGCATCTTTTACATAATCGATGCTATTGACCCATAAACTTTTCTTTTTGTTGTGATAATAGGTAAAAGCATCTACACTCCTACCAGATGCTAATTTGATGGTATCGTATTGGATGACAAAATTCTGGTCGGCAAACCAAGCGAAATCCGGGACATTGTTCATGACATAGCTCAATGTTTTCTTCCCATTGGGATTTTTTGGCACATACAGTGCTGGCTTATCACCACGGTTGGAGGTATTTTTGGCACCGATGGATTTATATTGCGCCAGTTCATCAGCATTTTGCAGCACACCCGTTGCCCCTACAATATAGCTGCTTGGCAGAGTGATGTTTACTTTATAATTGGCATACTCACTGTAAAATTCGCCCATGTCCAAATACGGAAATTCATGCCATCCGTCTTTATCAAAAACCGCAGGTTTGGGATACCACTGGGTAACCATGTATTCGCCATCTGCAAAACCTGATCGGGAGAAATAGTTGGGCAACTTAACGATAAAATCTGTAGCGATACTCACTGATTCTCCAGGTTTTAGGGGCTTCTCAAGTTTCACCTTAATGATATCGATATATTGCGGATTGGGATGGGCTTCAGTGACCAATGCCTTTCCGTTTGAACTGAAATTCAGGCCATCAATCTGTCCGTAAGTAAAATTATTCAGTTTTTCTTTTCTTGACGCATCGTTCTTAAGCTGCTGGAACAAGGCCGTACTTTCTTGCTTATAGGCATTTGGCCAGATGTGGAACCAAATAAAATCTAAGGTAGAAGTAGAATTATTTTTATAGTCAATAATCTCATTACCCTTTAAGGTCTGGTTCTGAGGATCGAGCGCTACGTTGATGGTATAATCCAACTGTTGTTGCCAATATTGGTCTTGGGCATGTACGGCAGCACTCGCAAGGAGCAGGAGCATTAAAATATATCTCTTCATGATTAGATTTTTTTTGGAAGATAATGAAATTGTTGGTTAGTTGTTTGGTTGATTAGTTGTTTGGTTGGCTTTCAGTCCAAAGTCAGAAGTCAGAAGTCGGGAAGTCCGATGATAAAGTCCAGAAGTCCAATTAGATTATTGTTAAAGAGAACTTTTTGAAAGTTGGTCATTGGCCACTAGTCATTGGTCACTAGTCATTGGTCATTAGTCTTTGTTCTTTTGTCTTTGCTCTTTTATCTTTGCTCTTTTGTCTTTGCGCTCTGCTCTATTCTGCCCATCACTGACGCAAAAATTTCATATGACGTCAATCGGGCAGCGTGATCATAGAGGTGAGAGGTGACCATGATTTCGTCTACCTGTGTTTCTGCAATAAATGCCGACAATTGATCTTGGAGCGTAGCTGGGCCACCTATAAATGCGATGGCCAACATCTGTGCCACTGCAGCAGCTTCCATTTCATTCCAAATGGTATCCATATCGGCAACGGGTGGCTGCAATAACTTTCTTTTGCCCGATACGATGCCCAAGAACAGTTGTTTGACCGAGCTCGAAAGGTATTCGGCTTCTTCATCGCTCGGAGCTGCCACTACGTTTACACAGGACAAGACATAAGGTTGATCCAATACTGCCGAGGGCCGAAAATTTTGTCGATAGATCTGGATGGCCTCCCTAAAATAAGTTGGCGCAAAATGACTGGCAAATGCATAAGGTAATCCGTAAGATGCCGCTAGATGTGCGCTTTCCGTGCTTGAGCCCAAAATCCAGATGGGTACTTCAGTCCCTTCGCCAGGGATGGCCCTTACCCTATTGTCGAGCGGATCAGCAGAAAGGTATTGTTGCAGTTTGCGGACATCCTGAGGGAAATGATGTGGCGAATGGAACCTTTCTCCCCTGATTTCCATCGCTGTAATCTGGTCGGTGCCCGGTGCTCGGCCCAGTCCGAGGTCGATGCGGTCGGGATAGAGTGTGGCCAAAGTCCCGAATTGCTCGGCAACGATCAACGGTGCATGGTTGGGCAACATAATTCCACCTGCGCCTACACGGATGGTGTTTGTGTGTCCGGCAATATGGCCGATCAATACAGCGGTGGCCGAACTGGCTACACTGGCCATGTTATGGTGTTCTGCCAGCCAATAGCGTGTATAGCCCAACTTTTCTACATGCTGGGCCAGATCAACACTGTTTTTAAAGGTATCTGCAGGAGTTTTATCTTTGATAACGGTTGCAAGGTCTAAAACCGAATAGGAAACTTTCATGTACAAAGATAATTAGCCGATTACTGAGATGGTGGCCATAAAAATCTACGAATTGTCATTTAACCGATTTTTACTTTTAGACAGATCTTCACTTACCGGCCCATCTGATGGCAGGGATTTTTCTTGGCCTGCTTCCGTTCCCCCAATCAAAAGGTTTCCTTCGTCATCGGTATCAATTTCTTCGTTTGTTTTTCTAGAGACGGGATCTAGTTCTTCCTTTGGTCCATTTTGCTTATTTTCCATAATATAGAGTTTTCATTACTAAGTAAAAAAGTCTGTAAAAAGTTTTAAAAATTAGGCCCAACCAAACATATCGTTCCAAATTGGGTTTTGTTTGCAGCATATTGACTTATGGAAATGATATTTATTTTGGCCATTCCGGTGGCCTGCATTGCTTGGACATTCACGAAAGAAGAGGTTTTTAGGGAAGTGCACGACTTCTGCGTCGATAAATCGCAGAGCTGTTCGCGATTATATAAAAGGAAATTCTTTTACCTTTTTACCTGTGAATATTGCTTCAGCCATTATGTTACGGCCCTAATCTTACTCATGACGCAGTATCAATTGGTTTATCCCGACTGGAGGGGCTATATCTTATCGGGCTTTTCCATCGTTTGGATTGCCAATGTGTACATGAGCATCTACAACCTGATCCGCATCGACCTCAAAAAGCAAAAAATCATCGCGAAAAAGGAGGAACAGGAGATACAGAGTTGAGTTAAAGGTTGAGGTTCAAAGTAGAAAGTAGAAAGTCAAAAGTATAAAGTAGAAAGACATAGTTAAAAAACATAGTTCTAGAAAACCCTCATCTGTGAAATCGACTTAAATCTGTGAAATCATCCGCGCAGCGACAGTGAAGTGAAAAGTAGAAAGTAGAAAGTAGAAAGATATAGTTCTAGAATCACATCTGTGAAATCATCCGCGCAGCGATAATGAAGTATAGGATTAAGAGAAAGGAGAAAGGAGAAAGGAGCAAAAAGCAAAGAACAATGGAACAATGAACCAATGAACCAATGACTCAATAAAACAATACCTCCCTAACCAATCTGTGAAATCTAATTACATCTGTGAAATCATCCGCGCAGCGATAATGAAGTATAGAGTAAAGAGCAAGGAGCAAAGAGCAAAGAGCAAAGAACAATGGAACAATTGAACAATGCCTCTCTAACTAATCTGTGAAATCATCAGCGAAGCGACAGTGAAGTGGAAAGTATAAAGTATAAAGTAGAAAGACATAGTGTAGAAAACCACAACTGTGAAATCTACTTAAATCTGTGAAATCATCCGCGCAGCGATAATGAAGTGGAAAGTATAAAGTATAAAGTAGAAAGACATAGTTCTAGAAAATCACATCTTTGAAATCATCCGCGAAGCGATAACAAAGTATTAGCGTATTAAGAGCAAAGAACAATGGAACAATGGAACAATGACCCAATGACCCAATAAAGCAATGCCCACCTAAACCAATCTGTGAATTCTACTTCACGCTAATCGCCTTACGCTTTTCGCTATACGCTTATCGCCTATCGCCCATCATTTTATGCCTTTTGAAATAAATTCACCGTACAAGGCGTTAGCGGTATCTCTTAAAGCAGCACAGAAATCATATTCATAAACCGGGTTACAGCCATTGGTAATGACTACGATACCAAATTTTTGCTTGGGCTCAAAAAACATCACGCTATATAGGCCGTATGCCGATCCGGTATGTCCGACCATGGTTTCGCCAGGGATCAATTTGTCTGAAATGCGAAGGGCCAGACCATAATTTTCTTCATCAGACAGCTTGGTCTGCATGGTCTTGGAACTTTTTTTACTGATGATCCTTCCTTTATCATATTTGCCATAGTTCATGTGCATCATCATGTATTTGGCCAGATCCGTAGCCGTAATCTTCATTCCGCCAGTTGGCGAAAGAATGGGCGTACTGTAGCCCATGGTATAATTTTTTATTTCTTCTGAGCGGGGATTATAGGCGGCCGTAGCAGCAGTAAACTGTTTGGTCTTGTCGTCATACTCATACAACGTAGCAAAACGACTTTTATCCAGTGAATCTACACAATACCCACCATATAAGCCCAGCGGATCAAGAATATGATGCTTTACATATTGATCAAAACGTTCTCCAGAAACTTTTTCGATTACCGTGCCCACCATGTTAAAATTGAGGTTGCAATATTGATATCCCGCACCAGGGGCATAATCGTTATAACATTTGGCCCAGTTCGGATTTTTAGCAGGATTGATCACATCTAAATTAAAATAGCCTTGGCTATCGTTGATACTTGATGTGTGCGACAGCACCATTTTTAAGGTAATGACGGCATCTGGGAATTTAGGGTTCCGGACTTTAAATCCGACCAGGTTACTGAAATCGTCTGATAATGCAAATTTCTTTGCCTCTACCAATTGCATGATCGATGTTGCCGAAAACGATTTGGAGATGGATGCAATGCGAAATAATGCCTCATTCGTGAGCGGTGTCTTGCTTTCCAGGTCTTTTGATCCGAAGGCATGCGTATAAATGAGCTGGTTATCTTTCACTACGGCAACAGCCAAGCCTACCACGCTCCTCTTTTTCATGATTTCCTGAATATCTGCCTCCACTTTTGTGGATTGTGCAAAGCTATGGCCAGCAATTGATAAGGCCACGATCATCAAACAAAATCTGATCTTGAAAAATCTGTGCATCTCTGAGTTTTTTGGTTAGGTAAGCTTAAATATCGTTATTAAATTTCAACTAGTGAAACCCTTAGGGGAACTTCAGCCAGAATTTTACAAAAAAAGCCCCTCACCTATTCAGATGAGGGGCCATCACATGTATTTAAACAGAAGCGATTTTTAGGCCTTACATGCGTAAAGGCGCGAATTACCGCCTTGTGCTATCAACCGGCGTAGTCATAGTAGTATCAGTTGCCATGGTATCAGTTGCCATTGTGGTATCTGCACCCGTAGAATTGATCGAGGTATCAACCGTATTGGAATCTGTCGTACCATCATCGTTCTTATTCGATCCACATCCTACTATTGCCATACCGGCAATAACTAGAACAGCTAAAAATTTGATTTTCATAGTTTTGGGGTTAAATTATCTAATTTAGTTTTCGCAATAGAAAGAGAATTGGCGACAAAATGTTTTATATTTTTTCAATTACTGAACAATTCCGTTTAAAACCGCAAACCTGATCAGTGAAGCGGTATTTTTAGCTTCCGTTTTTTCGAGCAGGCTTTGCCTATGGCCTTCGATTGTTCGTTTGCTGATAAATAATTTCTCCGACATCTCACTGTTCGTCAGTCCATCTGCCATCAATTGCAGGATTTCGATTTCTCGGGCAGAAAAATCTATCGAGTCTACATTGCTCGATTCCTGGAAGCTTTTTTGGTCGATAAATTTGTCAACGATCTTCATGCTCAGCTCTGCACATAGGTATCTTCCTCCCTCATGGATAATGCGTAAGGAAAAAACAAGCTCTTCTGGGGCAACATTTTTTAATAAATATCCATCTACACCTTCTTTAAATGCCTCAATAATGTATTTTTCATTGTCGTGCATGGACAAGATCACCACTTTTAACTCGGGCCTAATTTTTTTTACTTCATTGATGAGGGAAATTCCATCCATTCCAGGCATATTGATATCTGTTAAGACTACATCGATGGCCTTCCCACTATTGATTTCATCTAATACCTGCGCACCGTTGTTCGTTTCCGCAACAACTTTATAATCGCTCTGCGTTTCCAATAACATTTTTACGCCATTGCGTACAATGGCATGGTCTTCAGCTAATAGTATATTCATGGTTGGGTTTTCACAAATTTATTTCATTATGTAGTCGAGAAACAACCTATTTACCCAAATTGTTCTGTTCAAATTTCTGTGGATAAAAAAAATCCCATAACTATTTGAAGCTATGGGATATAGGTAGATGCTAATGTTATTTAAAGGACTGAACCGCCACTTCTTTCGTCCTGGTCCAAACTGCTCTCTTCTTCGTCATCGAACTCTCCAACTTCCTGCTCGTTGTTAAAATCTGCGGCCTGGTTGGTGTTAGAGGCATAATCGGCATCGCTTCCTGACCGCTGTTGGTCTATATCGTTGATATTGCTCGGCTGGCTATTGCTCGAATATGACCCAGACTGATCGAATTGGTTGCCATGCTCCTGGCCATATTGTTCATTTTGCTGGGATTGGTTTCTTTCGCTATCCCCTTCCCAATTTTCTCGATCCTGCATTTGGCCCGAAGTCTGCTGGTTTTCATTTCTAGGCTGATCATTGCGTGTTCCATTCTGCCCTGCCTGATTGGGATTTTGAGCATTTTGATCCTCTTGCGGTTGATTTTGATTTTGAAAGTCCATAGGTGTAGATTTTATGATTGATGATAAGGTGTTACCCTGGGTAGATGCTCACATTGCTGTGCAGGATCTGTACCAAGTGGGGTTTTGCCTTGCGTTGAAGGTACTGCTCAATGTGTTCTCTTTTGTTGCCCACTGCGGCAATGGCACGCCTGATGTCTTCTTTGCTGGCTTTTAATTGCAGTTGCAGACAGGCCAGATCAGTTTTAGAGATTTCCATAACAATAATTTTAGGTTAATAGGGATGGTGAGTTGTTATCTACTAAAGTGCAGAAGGGCCGAAAAGGTTTTACGTTCTGTAAAATCAGGTATTAGTTGGTTGATTTATCGTATTTATACTCAAAAATTACAGTCCACAAACCTGTGCCCAAGTATGGTGTTATGGAAGGGATGAAAAAGCAGGGGAAAATTTTTATCGGTACATCAGGATGGAAATACAAGCATTGGGACGATGTTTTTTATCCAAAAATGCTTAAAAAGAGCGATCAGTTGAATTACTATCATCACCTGTTTAATACCGTTGAATTGAACAACTCTTTCTACAGGCAGCCAGAAGCCCACCAATTTGCAGCTTGGAAAATGGGCGTACCCGACGATTTTATTTTTGCGGTAAAGGCCAATCGTTTTTTCACACACCTTAAAAAGTTAAACGTTACCGAGAGCGATGTCCTTTCATTTTTAGATCAGGCCGCACACTTAGAACAAAAGCTCGGCCCCATTCTTTTCCAGCTTCCGCCTTCATGGAAGATCAATCTACAGCGTTTAGAAAATTTTTTAAACCTATTGCCAAAAAATTATCGCTACACTTTTGAATTCAGGAACCATACCTGGTATGGAGAAGAACTCTATCGGATGTTGGCCAATTATAATTGTGCATTTTGCATCTACGAATTGGCTGGTCATCTTTCGCCTCTTCCGATTACGGCAGATTTTACCTATGTAAGGTTGCATGGGCCAGGCGACAAATATCAGGGCAGCTATACAACTAAAGCCCTGGAAAAGTGGGCTAATTTCGCAAAAGATGCCAGTACTAACGGAAAAGACGTTTATATCTACTTTGACAATGACCAGGCCGGATATGCGGCTTATAATGCACAGGAACTTAAAAAAATAATCGCTGACATACTTAATACTCGATACCTGATACTTAATACCTGATACTCGATACCTAATACTCGATACTTAAAAAACCTACCAATGAAAACAACACATCTAACCACAGCAATTTTGATAGCAACTGCCTTAGCTGCCTGTAACAGACCATCCAATCCGACACCTCCAGAAGAGCAGAACTATGCTGCAAAAGATTCCATTACCGCCAATGACACCGCTAAAAATGTGAACGGCCAAGCGGGGATTACAAATGAGTTTGCAACCAAAGCTGCCATTGGTGGTATGATGGAAGTTGAATCCAGCGCAGATATAATCAAATCGACCGAAAACCCTGATGTACAGACCTTGGCTACAATTATGGTCAAGGATCATGGAATGGCCAATCTCGAGCTTGCGGCCATCGCAAAAAAAGAAGGGATCGCATTGCCCATTGCCTTACCTAAAGAAAAAGCAGACATCAAGAAGAAAATGGACGGGAACAAAGATGAATATGCCAAGAATGTCTTTTATGCAGATCTTATGGTCAAAGAACATCAGGAGGCCATTGACCTATTTGCACAGGCCAGTGCACATGAAACCAATGCCGCACTCAAGGCATTTGCGACCAAGAAACTTCCAATCTTAAAGCACCATCTTATGGAAACCCAACATGTGCTTGACATACTGAAGAGCATTAAAGGCGATAAAGGAAATCTTCCCTTGAAACAGTCGAAAGACAATCAGCATTGATCAGCTGCTCTAAATAATGACTTTAATGTTAAAATCATGGAGTAACTTCAGGTAATCGTGCATCAGCGTATCCACATCTGCTATGATGGCAGGCGTAAAATCTCCAACATTCCGCCTCGTAAACGTAGAGATATTCAATCCTCTTTTTTGGAGAAAATATTTGGAAACGATTGGATAAACCTGGTGCATAACATCCATGTGGTCGGTCAAGAATTCCTGAACAACAGCTATTTCCGTTGTTAGGTTAGGATCATTGTAATGGTCACATAGCCATACGATCAGTTCAGGAAAATAATTCCCTTGGATACAGGACAGCCCTGCGGAACCTGCTTTCAGCGATTCTACGGCGTGGACCATATAAGCATCATACAGGCCGAAATCTGGAGAAAGATCTTTGGTGAGCGCTAATTTTTGTTTGATCTGATCCAGATCGAGCGAGGTATCCTTATGGTAGCTCACCCGGCCAGTAGCCACAAATTGTTGCAACTGTGCAGGTTTTAATACACGTTTGTAGGGAACAGGGCATTCATAAAAACCTAGCGGGATGTTTTCGGTCTGTTTAAAGAGTTCGAATACGTTATTTTCAAAAATATCATCACTTTCCTGTTCCTGTGCCAATAAACTGGTAATGGTCACTACGGCATTTACACCGGTGTCGTTCACCCTTTTTACAAAATCAGCCTGTTTGGCAATGGGGCCTCCAAAAGTCCCTGTGGCAATAACGGGCACCTCACCTGCTGCGATATGGATTACGTGTTCAATGACCTGTAAGCGTTCGGAATCCGTGAGTTCAAACATTTCGCTCGACAGACAGTTGGCGAATAATCCTGCCGCGCCAGCCTCGAGATACACCTCCGTTAGTTCCGTTAGGCCTTCAAAATCGATATTGCCATTGTCCTTAAATGGAGTAAGCATGACTGGGATAAACCCTTTGGTTTCCATATGATGATTTAATGAATGTATATCTGTGTTTAATCGCCTTTGGCCAGCTTTTTAAATTTAGTTAAGGCCAACCCTGCCAGGAATATGGTTAAGGTTCCTACAACGATGATCATGTTTTTATGCAGTGCATTTCCAAATTTTTGGAGCGATGGCGGAAGGGCGTAAGAAAATGTCATCCACATAATCACCAAGATCCCAATGATGGTGGCCGTAATGGCTTCGTGGTTTTTCGTCCGCTTGCTGATGATGCCCAACAAGAAAAGGCCAAGCATTCCCGCAGCAAAAATACCCGATAGCTCCCACCAGACATCTAAAATACTCTTTACGCCGATCATGGCAATTCCGGTAATCATCCCCAATAAGCCAAAAACAATGGTAGCGATATGCAGGACGGACAGGTTCTGCTTGGCGGTAACATTTCTTTTAAAATATCTTTTATAGATGTCTACCGAAAAAACAGTGGCCGATGCATTCATTCCAGAACTGATCGTGCTCATGGCAGCAGATAGAATGGCCGATACGATCAGTCCCACCAATCCAACAGGGATTTTTGTCACCATAAAATGCGGCATGATCTTATCACCGTAATCTGCGGGAACCAATGACTGCTGCAGCTGCAGGATTTCTTGCGCCGATGTCGTATTTGGCAAACGTTCTACCGCCACCTGGTGTTTAACGGCAGCAGCGAGTTCTGGATTGACCTCATAATAGGCAAACAAACAAGATCCTATAATAAAGAAGAGCAATGATGCCGGAACATACAGATACACACAGAGCCAGATCGATTTTGAGGCCGCTTTGGCTGATGATGCCGTATGATAGCGCTGGATGTAATTCTGGTCCATCCCAAAATTGTTCAGGTTGATGAAAAAACCATACAACAGGACCACCCAAAAGGAAGAATTGATAAAATCGGGAGAAATACTGCCCAGACTGAACTTATTGGCCGATTTTCCAATTTCCAAAATTTTGGGTACTCCTCCAGGCATATTGGTAATGATCAGATATAGGATCAATAGGGCCCCGAAAGTCTTGATCACGGCCTGTACCACTTCCGTCCATATCACAGCTTCTATGCCACCCATTACTGTGTAAATAATGATGCAGATGCCCATAACCACCATAATCAATTGCATGGAATAGCCGGTTAAGGCCTGTAAACTCAAGGCGATACCAAAAAAAATCGAGCCCATTCTGGCCAGTTGCGTGAGCAGGAAGCAGACTACGGCATATACCCTAGCCCAAGGACCAAAACGATTTTCCAGATGGGTATAAGCTGAGATTTCTCCAGTACTCCTGTAAAATGGAACAAAGTACTTAGATGCAATCCATGCGGCAAAAGGCATAGATAAGCTAAAAACAAAGGCATTCCAGTTTCCGCCAAAAGCCTTGCCAGGTACGCCCAAAAAGGTATTGCTGCTTAAAAAAGTGGCATAAATGGACATTCCAATTGCCCAACCTGGAATTAATCCCGAAGCTTTTGTAAACTGTTCAGAATCCTTATTTTTCCTTGAAAAATAAACACCGACCAAAATCATCCCGATGAGATAAATCAATATGATGGCGAGATCGAAAATAGGTAGCCCTTTCATTTTACATTGACGGTTGTTGATTGACCGCAATCCAAATATCACGGCTAACCTTGCTGAAATCATATTGAATTTTGCCCAGGTATTGTAGGATTTTATCCTGGGCAAGAGTAAAGAGCAGAGCGCAAAGCGCAAAGAGCAAAGCGCAAAGAGCAGAGAATACCAACAGTGAATTGTCATCCTGAGCGAAGCAAGGGATCTCTGTAAAGTCAGGTATCAAGATCAAAGACAAAAGAGCAGAGACAAAAGAGCAAAGACAAAGGAGCAAGATGGTAGAACTAACGCTGTGCAATCCTCTAAAATCTGTGTAATCACCCGCGAAGCGAAACAAGCAAAGCGTATCAAGACCAATGACCCAATGATCAATAACCCAATGACCATATATAAAAAACCACCCGCTTGCGCAGATGGCTTTTCAAACTAACGTGATTTTAACTAGGGTTTAAGTACGGTGCCAATAATATTGAGCAGGCCATTTGTGGTGACCACATTTTTTGTAATTACACTGATGGTCGCTGGATTGCTCGGCCCTTTCACCAGGAACGTCGCCGGGCTGGAGAACGTAAGCGAATTGCCCACTTCTGTACCTGCAGAATTTTTTGTCCGCAATAAAGTTACGGCCAATCCATTTTCTGGATAATTGATGTTATTGGCCCTTCTATAGATCATATGAAATTTGACAATATTGGCGATTACCTCTGCTTTTTCGGCATTGATGGCATTGGCATCTGCATAGCCAGCAGCAATAATCCCTGCATTATTGACCGCAAAAACTGTATAGAATTTCAAAGGATCGCTCAACAGGGTTTCGTAGTTTACCGCAGGATCAGCCGCTGAAGCCCGTTTTAACATAGCTGCAAACAAGGTCAGGGTTGCATCAGATTTGATCCGATCAAGCGTGTTCGTGGCGATTGGTGTAGGCAATAATCTCGATACGGTATGCACCACCCCATTAACGGCTTTCATATTGGAGGCTATTCCGTTTCCGAACAAGATGCCATTGGCGTAAATATTCGTGGTACGTGAGGGTTTTCCTTTATCGATATAGATCTTGATCCCGCTCATCGGTGTAAGTGTAGTTGTACTGTCCAATTGGGATGTAAATTTGGCGTCTGTTACCAGATGATTTTTAAGGATGGTTTCTAATGCTGCCGGGGTGGCCGCTGTAACCGCAGCAACGCTGGCATAGCCCCCATCAATCCATGCCCCATTGTTTGGCAGAAAAAAGGTATAGGGCGCTGTCCCTGTCAATATGTTGGTAAAATTGGTATTGCCCGTACTTGCCCGTGCAATAGCTGCGATACTGATCGTAAACTGTGAATTGGCAGTGGTATTGGAATAGGCATTGATCACATCGAGCATGGTTGGCTTGGTCACCACAATCTTATTGATCACATGGACCATCCCATTTGACGTTGCCTGATTGGCATTGGTTACATCTGCGCCATCGATATAGGCATTGCTTCCAATGCGCTGTAATAAGACAGACTGGCCCGATAAATTGGCTTTGGTCTCTGATGCACCTATGGTCTGGGCATCAATCCTGCCTGCAAAAATGTGGTTTTTGATCAGAGCGGCTAAGTCAGGAATGGTCATGGTAGCTAAAACTGTCTGCGGATAGCCAGAATTTGTAAATGCGCCATTGGTAGGTATAAATACAGTATATTCTTCTTTTCCATTTAAAAGTTCGGCCAGACCTGCACGGTCAACGGCATACCGGAAAATAGAATAGTTCAGGTCTTCTTTAATTACGGTATAGGTTGTTGCTGTACCATCAGGATAATCAAATGAAGAAAGCTTCTTGCAGGCAACCATGTTGAAGAGCACCAGCACCAGACAAGCAGCAATAATTGATTTTATATTTCTTTTCATGATGTTCTTAACTATTGGTTACTTAACGGTGATCGTAAATTCTTTAATGGTACGCTTAATCTCGTCGATATTGGAATTGATGGCTTCGAAAGTAACAGTATAGGTTCCTGCTGCCGTATATCCAGCAAATTCATAAGACGGCAGTTTAGAAGTCGGATTACTTTTCATATTTACCCCAAAACTGCGTTGTACCCGATCCAGCTGTAAGGATTTGGTAATGGCCCAATCTTCGTTGTCGGCCACATTTACCCCTCCCCCTACAATCTGTGACTGCGTGGTAGAGTTGTTCCAAGTCTGCGCACCGGTAACGTTTACCGCACCCCACGTCAAATTGGCTGTGGTAGCCACCGGAACCAATGTACCATCAGGTGCAGTGGTATTGATGACAATATTCTTGATTGTCCAGGTTGGCTGAGCCACCGTTCCTTGCTTTGCCACATACTTAAAGGCAAAATATACCGGGATGTCTGGTTGTTGGATATCGGTAAGATCGATCGTTCCCGATGGCGTATTGTCTGCCCCACTAGATAATGTTGCCCGACTGGTAATGTCTTTCCATGTGGCCTTTTGTATATTTTCGGTGTCGTAGATGCCCGAAAAGTCTGAAGAGACCAATAAGGTCAACGAATTGGGCTGATCTGTATTCTGTCTATAGGAAGTGAACGACATGGTCGGTTTGCCATCAATCCTGAAGCGATCACGGTACTTATATTCCTTTCCGGGCTCACCCGAATAAAAGGTAATCAGGTCGGCACCACCGGTTACCATAAATTTGATGGGCTCATTTACGGCATATACCCGCTGATCGAAGGTAATGTCAAATTCAGGCTCATCTACCCCTTTTTTACAAGACTGGGCAAGTGCGGCGCCCATGAGGCCAATTATCAAACTAAATTTTATATATCTGTTCATGTTATTAGAGCTTAGGGCTACCAACCTGGGTTTTGTGTAGCTAATTTGTTAAAGGTTAATTCGGTAGCAGGAATTGGCCACAATACATCGCGGTCTAAAACGCGGTCTCCAAAGGCGGTCATCTGAACTTTTGGTCCAACCGTACCATTTGCCGATGCAGTGGTTACGGCTGGCTTGGCCGTATTGTTCACATCGGCTTTCAGTTCCTTGATCGATGAAACAAAAATGCCCCACCTGATCAGGTCATGTTTTCTGATGGCTTCAGCTGGAAACTCCCTGCAACGTTCATCTTGGATCAATTTTAGGAATGTCTCTTTATTGAGGTTCCTGACCACGTTTGCTTCGGTCAAATTGGTCGCACCAGCTTTGAGCTTTCCATAGGCCCTTGCCCTTACTTTATCAACCAGATCATACGCCAAGGTTGTCGGTCCACCGTTGACTTCGTTATCGGCTTCGGCCAACATCAATAGGACATCTGCGTAGCGCAACAGCGGGAAATTGATTGGCGACCTGTTTACTGTTCGTGGTGCAGGTGTATACTGCAACCTAAATTTCGCGCTACAACGCTCATAGGTTTGCGTAGCGCTAAAAAATGTTTTATTTGGATCGATATCTTCGGCAACGGTGGTGGTTTTCCAATAAAATGGACAACAATTCCAGTCTCTTCTGGTATCATTGGTCGTGGCACCATATAGCTCATATAGTTTTCGTGTGATCCTCACCTGACCTACAGAGTTGCCAAAAGAGGCCAAGCCCTGATAGATGCCGTCCAAATAGCCCAAATAACCATGTTCTGTAGTTGCACTGGCGTCGTTAAGGTCAAGTTCCCAAAGATTTTCCTTTTTATCGTAAATACCAGCAGCATAATTGATGCACATCTGCTGATAATCTGGATTCAGGTCGTGTTCTTTTGAATCAACCACCTTTTGCGCCCAAGCTTTTGCCTGGGCAAAGCGGGAAGCATCTTTTAAAGGTTCGCCGGCCATGGTAAGGCAAACCCTTGCCAACATACCCTGCACGGTAGTTTTTGCTGGATAGCCTGCCCCACCATATAAGCTTTTGGCGGTTGTTGGCACCAGGCCTTCAGCTTCGGTCATGTCCTTAATGATCTGCGCATATACGTCTTTCACAGGCGTCCTCACATAATTCACGTCATTCGGGCCAGCTGTAGGCTTTAATTTCAAGGGTACAGCTCCCCACTGATCAACCAATAGGAAATAACAATAGGCCCTAAAGAAAAGGGCTTCTCCTTTGATTTCTCCCCTTCTGGTTTCATCCATCGGAATCCTGGGCAGATTGTCCAATACGATGTTGGTATATTGTATCGCTGTATAAATGTTGTTCCAATAATTGGGAATATGCGTAGGTTCGGCCGCAGTAATCGTCAATGAGCCTGGATAGCCCAATCCCGTCAAGGTCATCCAGACATCATCTGCACACTGCATCCTACATTGGTTATAGCCGCCGTACCAGTACTGCCTGGTCATCATGTCAAAGGCTGCATTCAATGCTACAACAGCATCCGACTCTTTGGTAAAGAATTGTTCAGGCGTAACAAAATCTTCGGGTTTAATATCCAACAATTTTTTACATCCGGTACCTAGTACCATTGTGGCAACAAAAAATGTAAAAATCAGTTTCTTTATCATTGTGATTATAAGGTTAAGTTAATACCTGCAGTAATGGTTAATGGTCGCGGATAGGTAGAATAGTCTAAACTTGGCGTCAGGCCGGTCTGGAAGGCAGAGACTTCAGGATCATACCCCTTGTATTTCGTCCAAGTATAGATGTTCGAAGTGGCAACATACACCCTCAGGTTCGCGATCTTGTACCTGTTGACCAAAGTTTTAGGCAGTGTATAACCAATGTTCAATGTCTTCAGCCGCAAATAAGAGGCATCTTCCACATATTGTGAGGCATAAAATCCTGCCGAGGTCCTGTTCAGCTTGGGGATATCGGTGTTCTGGTTTTCTGGGGTCCAGCGGTTCGCAAACTCAGCAAAGGTGTTTTGTCCATTAAAAATAGAGCTCCTTTGTTGGATACCCATTCCTGGTGTGAACCACAGCCTATTGGCATTGATGACGTCGTTGCCATAAGACCATTGGAAAAAGATGTTCACATCGAAGTTTTTCCATTTGATGTTGTTGCTCCATCCACCATAGTGAACAGGATAGCCATTCCCGATCACCGTGCGGTCATCTGCTGTAATCGTTCCATCGTTGTTGATGTCGATATACTTGTTATCGCCCGGCTGGATGGCTGTACGTGTTGCATTTCCATTGCCCGGGATATTTCCTTTCAGCACATAAGTTCCATTTGGCAAGCGATCAAAGTCAGAATATTGGTACAATCCATCCGAAATCAGGCCGTAGATCTGTCCGAGCGGACCACCGATCCTGGCAATGTAAGCTGGTACGCTTGTAAATAAGGCTTCCCAGTTCACCGTCGAGGTAATCGCCTCCTCGCTTTCATCAGAGAGGGCAATCAGCTTGTTGCGGTTAAAGGTAATGTTGAAACTCGTATTGTACTGGAAATTCGGCTTTCTGATCACATCGCCACCAATGGTAATTTCGATCCCCTTATTGCTCATGCTTGCAATATTTTTGATGGATGAGGTGTAACCGCTGGAACCAGGGAAAGTGGCACGGTACAATAGATTGGTGGTCGTTTTTTTGTAGAGTTCAACCGTAAAGTTGAACCTGTCTTTTAAGAAACCAAAATCAAATCCCAAATCTGCCGATTTTGTGGTTTCCCATTGCAGATCAGGATTGGCCAAGGTACCAGTTACGGCACTCATGCCCTGGTTGGCCCCATTCAGGTAAAGTGGACTGGTAAAATTGATGATGGCATAAGTATCAAAATCACCGATCCGGTTGTTGCCCACCTCGCCATAGCTGAAACGGAAATTGGCATCAGAAATAAATGGAATGCGCTTCATGAAGTCTTCTTGACTAATTTTCCACTTCACTGCTCCAGATGGGAAGTAACTCCACCTGTTGTTGAGCCTAAACTTCGAGCTCCCGTCAGCCCTGAACCTCGTGGTCAGGTAATACCGGTCGTTGTATACATATTCGATGCTTCCAAATCCAGAAGCCAGGGCATTCTGTGATCTTCTGGCTGTTGGTGCTCCATCTACCGTACCGGCATCAAGTCCGCTCAGGCCCAATGATTCGTCAGGGATCTGCATCGAACTGTAACCATAGGCCTGGGTATATACTTTTTGTACTGATGCACCCAATAAGGCATTTAGGCGATGTTTTTTGGCAATGGTAGTATTGTATTCCAATAAATTGGTGTTTTCATAGGTATCAACCCTAGCATTGACCAAGGCGCCATTGATACCTTTACTACCGTTTTGGCCACCTGAACGTGTCTGCGAACCATTGAATGTCTCAGCACGGGTCATGTTGGAGTTAAGATTTCCCCTTACCGTTAATTTTAGGTTTTTAAGGAAGTTGTAACTGACAAAAATAGTCCCGAGGATATTATTGGTGATGTTGTTCCTCACCTCGTTCTTGGCACTCGAAATCGGATTAAAACGATAATCGGCAATACCATTGCTCGGATCGTAGGTGGCTTCTTCAAAGTCTTCCTGATTGATGCCAGGCAAAGGGATTGGACGATAGGTATAAACATTATAAAAAAGAGAAGACTGTGCATTACCAACGGGATTGGTACCCGTAACCTTTGCAGCGGTATAGGTAAGCATACCACCTACCCTTGCATTGTTGCCCACCTTTTGATCCAGGTTAATCCTGCCCTGATAACGGGTATAGTCTGAAGCAACGATAATACCTTCCTGGTTAAGAAGATTTCCTGTAATGATATAGTTGGTGCCGCCATTGCCCCCTGAAACAGATAGCGAATGGTTTTGCTGCGAGCCGGTCCTTAACAGTTCGTCCTGCCAATCGGTTCCTTTCACGTTGCGGTAATCTTCAAGTGTGATACCATTGACCAGGTAGGGATTGCTTCCCACGCCGTATTGTTCAGACATGACCTTTACAAATTCGTAAGGACTAAGTAGTTTATAATATTTGGTGGGTTGGTTTATGCCATAATTACCTGAATAATTAATTTTTGAAGGGCCAGACTCTCCTTTTTTAGTGGTGATTACGATTACCCCGTTCGAACCCCTGGCACCATATATGGCTGTGGAGGAAGCATCTTTCAAAATATTGATGCTTTCGATATTGGCAGGGTCGATCAAGTTATTATCGGGGTTTTCAATCGCAAGTCCATCAATGACATATAAAGGTGAACTGCTCTGGGAAATCGAACCAATTCCCCGTACGAGTATTGTAATTGGCGAACCTGGTTTTCCATCATTCGAAACCACCTGTACACCTGATACACGTCCGGCCAAAGCCTCTTCAAACGAACGGACTGGTGCTTTTTGGAGGTCTGAGATATTCACTGTACCAATGGCACCGGTCAAATCTTTTCGCAGTGTTGTGCCATACCCGGTTACGACCACCTCATCTAGCCCAGTAGCAGCTTCGCCCAACGCAATGTTAACGGTTACCCTTCCGGCAATCAGGGATTCCTGGGTTTTGTAGCCGAGTAGGCTAAATACCAATGTCTTGTCTGTAGCTGTGGTGGTAATGGCAAAATTGCCACTTTCGTTGGTACTCGTAGCTACTTTCGGCGACTCCTTTACCTGAACGGTTACCCCAGGAAGAGGCAGTCCCGCCGCATCTTTGACTACTCCTTTAACTACAACTGTCTGTGCCGACAATTGGAGCGAAAATAGCAGCATAGCTAACAGCAAAATGCGATTTTTTAAATAGTTGGAACTATTGAATTTCGTTTTGAACATAGAACAGTGTTTGGTTAGATTTGGTATTGAGTTGAGATTATCTACCTAAACCATAGGCTATTGGCAAACAACTATTCCAAATATATCAGTACGAAATGAAGGAATGTGATAGAATATTCTACATGTATAATACTATTTTATAAAGCATTCATATGGGGATAAATGGGTTATACGGTATTATATTTCTAACCTAAAGAAGAGGTAAAAGGGAAGAAGGAAGAAGGAAGAAGGAAGAGGTAAGAAGGAAGAAGGAAGAAGGAAGAGGGAAGAGGGAAAAGGGTTCGCGTAGAAGAAATTGTTCATGAACACTTTGTCATTTCGAGCGTAGCGAGAAATCTCTGAACCATACCGAAACCATAGCTTTAAGAAATTCCTGTTGCTTTGGGAGCTGTCGGAGTTGCTGCGAGGAAAGTTCGATGATGGATCGGGCATGGCCTGGCTGGTTACGGCCTATTTTGAACCTGCCCCGACTTTAGCATGTACAAAGTCGGGGCAGGATTGAATTTGTTATTCCGAGCGCAGCGAGAAATCTCTAAACCCGTATACTAAATCTTCCAATGTGTACTCATCACCACAGTTGGCTCGCCCATTTTTGGGGCTTGGTAATAGACGGTCAGGATCGACCCATCTGAAAGTTGTACGCTAGATGGATAGCCCAGATCCTGGTTTACGGCGTTGCCCAGATTAATTTCGTTGGCAATATCCCAGGTTTTGCCCTCATCCTTGCTTAGGCAGGCACGGATACCAAATGGTTCGCGCCGACATCCATATACCACCAATAGCCAACCATTTTTTAGCATCGTTAAATGTGGCGGATAGCCCCATATTCCGGTGCTCCTCATTTCTGTCCATATTTTACCGCCATCGGTACTTTCAGATTGGAGCAGGTAGCATTGTGTCCTGTCTTTTGGTTCATTGCGTACCAGGGCCAATAACTTGCCAGATTTCAATTCGATGACATGTGGTTCCGATAAGGTCGGGAATGCAGGATTCTTGGGCAGATAGCCAATGGTTTTCCAAGTTTTTCCGTCGTCAGTAGATTTTTCGGCCACAACTTCGCCACGATCTTTCCAGATACCCATGCCCACATACATCAGGTCGCCATTTTTTAAGGAAATCGGGCCGTGCGGAGCGGTTACCACTGTACGGATCGGCTCGCCCCAGGTCTTGCCCATGTCTTCCGATCGGCGAACCCAATTGCCCAATAGCCGTTTTTTGGCTTCATCTCCTATTTTTTCTGCAATGCGCGCATAACGGTCTTTGGTAATCTGGTTGGCCTGTCGCTCAAAAGCAAGTGAGGTAAACCAGCTTACCAGCAAGGTTCCTTTTTTGGTCTGGATAATGCCTGCGTCGCGGTCATCCAGCTGTGTATTGGTAATCGTTCTTGGCTCAGACCATGTTTTTCCATTGTCATTGGAAGTAATGAGCTGCGTTTTACCGAATGGGCAGATGTGACCATCCCTATCGCCAGAAAAGGCAACGATCAGTTCATCTGTATGGGTGCGCACAATAGTAGGCCAGCCAATGTACCGGTTCGGCTCCATTACTTTTTTGGTCACCACCGTATGGCCGTTCTTATCTAATCCGTATTCAGTACCTACGCCCAAAAATTTGCCAGGTTCCACACAAATGGTCTTGATTTCGAGGATTTCACCAATTCTATTTAAAATTGGCCCGGTTACATTATGTTCAGTATTTACTGGTAAAGCATCTGCTTCAGGGGTAAATGACTGAGCAAAAGTGGACATGGGAACTACGCTAGCGGTAGCAGCCAAACTGGCCACATTGAGGAATTTTCTACGATTGAGTGTTGTCTTATTTTTCATAACTATCGTTCATCATTCTGTTTAAAACTGCGGGATAACTATCGCCTTTTACCGTACCCATGCCTGTCATTTGATAGCCAAAGGTGATGCTGTCGCCAAAACATACGATGCTTTCTACACCTGGCATATTGTACTGGATCGCCTGGAAAACGGCTGTTCCAATTACCCTATATCCTATTTTGGTAGGATGTACGCCATCAGTGATGCCCGAATTGGCCATGTTCTGGAATAGCGATTCCTGATCAACACCCGCACCACCACAAGCAGTTAGTACCTGATGGAGATCAATCAATTTCACCTTATTTTTCTTGGCCAATTTTTTAATGATTCGATTGGCTGAATCGACCCACGATTGTGGCCGGCTTTCACCATACGCCTTACGGTCTTGCCGTGCAAAAATGTATTCATCATTTACCGGAGGAATGGTCATGATCATCAGTTTCGACTTCTTCTTGATGAGCGTAATCAACTCCTGATAGTTTTTTTCATATTGGGCAAAAGAAAGGCGGTTGCGTTCATTGAGCATATCGTTGGTGCCGATCATCATGATGACCAGTTGGGGATCCTTCGCGAAAACATCTTTGTCGAGTCTTTTTAAGAGGTCTTCGGTATTATTGCCATTATAGCCTGCATTGGTTATTTTCACCTTCATTTCCTGAGCTTTAAGCATGAAACTAATTAATATGAAGCAAGTGGTTAGGATTGATTTAAATTGGGTCATTGATTGTTAGTCATTAGTCAATAGTCACTAGTAGTTAGTCATTAGGTAGATAGGTCATTGTTTTTTGCACTTTCTACTTTTTACTTTTTACTTTTTACTTCGACTTACCAAGCCGTCCATCCCCCATCAACGAAAAGATTTTGTCCGGTAATAAACGAGGCTCCATTGCCTACCAAGAATACCGCTGCTCCCGCAATTTCTTCTGCTTTTCCTACCCTGCCCATCGGTATCTTATCTGCTAATCTCCCTATAAATTCTGGTTGTTGGCGCTGTATATTCGGATTTGGGAATGGACCTGGTGAGATGCAGTTGCAACGGACATTGTCTTTACCGTAATGTACGGCCAAATACCGCGTCAATTGTACGATACCTGCCTTGCCGACACCATATTCTACAGGGTTTGGGTTCATCGGCATCATATAGACTTTTGGATCTGGCGAAACAGAGCCATACATGCTCGAAAACAGCACGATACTGCCCGATTTATTGGCTTTCATGGCATTTCCTACCGCCCGGCTGAACATAAAAGTCGAAGTTATCCCATCATGGTTTACCATGTCAAAATCTTCTGCGGTCAATTCGTCAAAAGCTTTGGCAGTTGATGAAAAGCTCAGATCGATCAAACCATCTGGAGCGCCGATTGCATCAACTTGGGCGTTTACAAAAGCCACGCTATCTACTGTTTTCCTTGTATTTAAAGTAACTGGGCTCAAATTTTCTGGGCTAGGCAACGAATCGATAAACTGTTTGGCTTTATCTTCGATGTCGATGCAAGTTACGGTTGCCCCAGCACTTTGCAGCAGCTTAACAACAGACTGCCCCAAGTATCCCGCAGCACCTACCACCCATATTTTTTTGCCAGATAGGCCAAATGCATTCTGAAAAACTGTTTCCATGTTTAATTTTTTGTTAAATATTTTCCTTTGATTAAAATTGAGGCCCAGATCGCATAGCCCTCACCTGTCAAATGCACACCATCGTAACTTAAATTCGCCTTTAGCTTACCTTCTTGGTCAACAAAAGCACTGTAAAGGTCAATCAGTGTAATTTTCTCTTTATTTGCCAACAGTTTGAGCGCCGCATTGATGGCGATCACATGATCGTTTTTATAATGGTTGGTCAGCTTCTTGAATGTATCGTTGGTGGGCAACAGGGTCTGGAAATAAATTTTCGTAGTGGGCGATTTTCTTTTGATGATCGAGATCATCCGCTGGTAATTGTTCAGGATGACCTCATCGGGAATATTCTTCGCAATATCGTTGATGCCGATCAGGATAAAGATTTTCTGTGGATGTCCCATGATCGCCTCGTCCAATCGCTCCAGCACACCAAAGGTAATATCTCCTGGAATGCCCCTATTTTTGATATTGTCCATCCGCAGCTGTTCATTCCAATTGGTCCAATGTGTCAGGCTGTTGCCCATAAACACAATATCGTTTGTACTGTGCTTAAAAGAAAGGAATTGATCAACCTGCGACTTGTACAGGTCTGGTCGCGAAGTACTGTCGTAAGCCAATTTTTGGGCATTGGCCGATAAGGTATCGGTGAGCATAATCGCCAAGAGCATTAACAAAATAGGGAGATCACTTCGCCACTGCCTCGCTCGCAAATGGGGTTGGATTACGGATTCGACCTTCAACCTTGAACTTTTAACTTTCAACTTTTTACTCTTGCTAGGCATTCAATCCTCCATCCATCAGGATATTCTCGCCATTGATGTATGCTCCTGCCTGTGAGCTCAACAATACAACAAGTCCCTTGATGTCATCGCTATTGGCCATTCTTCTTAGTGGCACCTTGTTGGTGTAGTTTTGTAAAAACCGTTCGGGCTGATTGTTGAATAGCCCTCCCGGACTGATGCAATTGACCCGAATATTTTTTCCAGCCAGGTGTTTTGCCATGTATCGTGTCAAATTGATGAGTCCGGCATTATGGAAGAAATAATCCGGCGGAAGGTCTCTTCCCATGTCGGTACCATCATAATTCGAATAATCTGGCCCAAACATGCCCATCATCGAACTGATGTTGATGATCGAACCTCCATCCTCGTTGTTGGCAATCAGATCGCCCATTTCCCTTAAAATGTCTACCATTCCGGTGGCATTCACTTCCATCGAAGCGGCAAATTGTTCTATAGGTGCCATGTATCCTTTCATCGTTCTGGCCACGGCGTTGTTTACAAATCCGTTCAGTTTACCAAAACGTTCCATGATCTCTCTTTTGATCGTCATCACCGATTCGTGGCTGCCCTGATCAAGCTGAAGGCCATGTACATCCAATCCTGCCGACTTGAATTTATCGGCCACAGCCGTTACATTTTCGAGGTTTCTGGAAGCAATAATGACGGTTGCACCCGCTTCCGCAAGGCCTTCGGCAATACATTTTCCATAGTTACCTGCTCCTCCGCTCACCAAGATGACCTTACCCGTTAAATTGAAAAGTTCTTTTACATTCATGATGCCAACGTTATAAGTTTTCCACCTTGTTTTAAGCTTTCATCGCCAGCAATCAGTACATTGATCAATTGCTCAGTCTTTGCAAAATCTAGTCTTGGTTCGCCATCCCTTACCGACCTGATGAACTCGATAATGTTATCCCTGAACATGGCATAGGAGTTTTTTACCTCGTAAAGTTTCCAATTTTGCTGTCCAAAGATGGAGAATTGAAAAGTTCCCGAAATCTCCATCATCAATTGGATGACTATCTGCGGACCATTTTCCAGGTTGATGGTTACAATGGCCGCATCTTCCTTTCCCGAATTGACCACACTAATGGGCTTTGGATCATTTAAGATGGAAAATATGGCCTCTAACATGTGGATACCGTACTTGATCCAGTCTTTCTTGCCCACTGCGGTAATCAGTTCAATTTTACCCAGATTGGGCAGATCGGTCTTGGCAGTCATGCATTCGCTCGCATAGCGCATCGATGAACAGGACATGATGAATTTACCTTTCGCGATTTCGGCTGCAAAATAGTTTAGGTCATCACGGCTGCTGCATAAAGGCTTGTCGATAAAGATTGGCACATTGGCATCGATAAAAGGCTTGGCCATTTCCCTATGGTTTTCGGCATCGTCCCTAGCTAGGATCACTGCATCAACCTGTCCAATCATGTCTGCCGGCGAAGCTACTACATTTTCGATTTTAGCGGATTTAGCAATCTGTTTGGCCAAAGACTGGTCCTGTGCCCATACATGGGTGACTTGGGCTCCTGGAAGACCTAGGGTAGCCTGGTTTGCATTCAGATAGGTAGTAACGGCCGGGAAGCCTAAATCTTCTATTTCTTTCCCATCAAAATCGCCATTGATGATGGCCGACCATGACGAAGGATGTGCATTACCGGGGCTCATGCCTATGATGCCTATTTTAATCATTGCTTAAGATTAGGGTTTTAGTAAATTTAATGGAATTTTGGCTAAATAAATCGCTGTTTTCTCTTCATGTGAAGAATAATACGATACCCAGAGCTGCCCTTGATAAACCACAAGGCCGGGATAGCTGGTGTCGCCAAGGCTCTTTTCGAATGGGATGGTCTTTTTGATCTTTCCGTTAAGGTCGGTGATGAAAAGGCTGGTGATGTATTTTTTGTATTCTTTTTCTGCTCCTGGAGGATTGGGGATATATTGCCTAGAGCCGATACAGAGCGTAGAATCGTTCAAAAAGATAAAATTAGGTCCGCCGATGCGTTCCGTTAATTTATGAAAGGTCCAATTTTGATAAGGTGCTTCGCTGGTGGCCAGCACCCCCATTTTATCCTCTTGCTCGCGGCGGATGAGGACATAGATTTTGCCTTTCTGATCGAAACGGATGGTCGATTCGTTCGGATAGCCGCTAACCGGGATATTGCTGACCTGCTGAAACGACTTTCCGTCATTGGTCTTTAACAGGTGGATGGCTTTATGCTGGTAGTCGATGGCATAGCCAACCCCACGGTCCCAAGTTACCCGCCACACCCAGTCAGATTTTTCGGCAACTGCCGGATCGATTGCCGATGCGAATGGGGCTGAAAAATCAGTTCCATTGGTACTGAAAGAAACATAAGGTTTTCTAGTTTCTACCTGATTGTCACGATAGCTTTCTACATCGATCAGCACCATCAACTGGTTATCGGGCGTGATGGACAATTTTGGGTCGCGCAGGTCCAATCCCTCCATTTTGAAATGGGCTACAGACGACCATGTTTTGCCATCTGCAGAACTGATGACGCGGGCCGTACCCTTAGGCCCAGAAACATGCCCCGGAGCTTCGCGAAAGGCACAATAGAATTTACCCTTATACCTGATCAGGTCCGTAAAAGCACTATGGGGCGCTTCACTCCAAATTCTTTCGTAGCTAATCTGTACGTCCGTTCCTACATTTTTTTTGACCGCACAGCCAGACCCGATTACAACGACCAGCAAAAATATCCAGTATTTCATATTTCTTGTTTCGGTAAATTTCGTGGAATGTAAGCAAGGTTGATAAAATTATTGAATATAAAAGTGGTATTATTTTACGGTTAATGGGTACTTGGCGCTTAGCTTAGGGAATGGAACATCGGGTCAGTGATTATAAAGTCATTGATCATAAAGTCATTGGGTCATTGATTATGTAGTCATTTGGCCATTGCTCTTTGTTCTTTGCTCTTTGTTCTTTGTTCTTTGCTCTTTGTTCTTTGCTCTTGATACTTGATACTTGATACCCATCCAGAGATCCCTTTCTCCGCTCGGGATGACAATTCGTCTCAGGCTCAAATCTCAGCTAACGTGCTTATCAACTCCATATCACTGAATCTTGTGGCATGAATGGCCTGATCAAGTTGCTCGGTGCTCCGGCCGCCAACCAAAACCTGATCAGTATGGGGCTGGTGGATGGCCCAGGCTAAGGCAAGAAAAGCTGGTTCTAGTCCGGTGCTTGCTGATATGGTTAATAATCTTTCGAGGCTTTGTGATGACTTTTCATTAAAATAGATCTCCTGATGGGCAGGCATGAGGTCGAAACGTGAACCACTCTGAATGCCTGAGCGATGTTTGCCAGTTAAAAATCCTGCGCCCAACGGACTAAACGTAATGATCTTGATGTGATTTTGGCGGCAACATTGGACCAATTCGCTGCTCAGGTCGCTTACCGCAAGGTTGTGGTTGTTCTGCACGGCCCCCAAGCGGAGGGGCGAAATGTATAGGAGCAATTGAACGGCAGCCAGCAATTGTTTGCCAGAAAAATTACTTGCCCCAATTTCTTTCACCTTACCATCTGCCACAAGCTGCTCCATGGCCAGCCAACTTTCCTCTTGGTCCAGGATGTCATCCCAACGGTGAAAATATAAGCGGTCGATCTGCTCAATCTGCAAACGCTGCAGACTTTGCTCCACGTTTGAAATGATGGATTTGGAATCAAAAGGCGGAACAATCTTCGTGGCGACCTTTATCTGTTGGCATTTTGATGGATCATCGGCCAGCCACTTCCCAATGATCTCTTCTGAAGCACCCCCTCCATAAACTGCAGCAGTATCAAAACTGTTGATCCCATTCGCAAAAGCATGGTCCATTAGGGAGAAAGACGTTTTCTGATCGATCTCCCTACCGAAAGTTACACAGCCTAGTCCGAGTTTATGCATGCGCAGTGCGTTTGGCGTTTGGTGTAAAGCGGTTAACATGGTCAGTTGAGTGTTGGCGATTAGCGTAGGGCATAGGGCATCGGGGCATTGGTCATAAAGTCATTGGTCATTGCTCTTTGTTCTTTGCTCTTTGCTCTTTGCTCTTTGCTCTTTGCTCTTTGCTCTTGATACTTGATACTTGATACTTGATACCCATCCAGAGATCCCTCTCTTCGCTCGGGATGACAATTTGTTGCTGGCACACATCGCTCTACGCCATACGCCACACGCAAAACGCGCTTCGCCCATCACTCAAACCAATACGAATACAAGTCCCCACCTTTAAGGTAAAACCTGATCTTGATCAACTTCCCGGCTAGTGCCACTAACGTTGCATCTGTATTCCATTTGATGGTAGCCGAAAGCTGATCCTTTTCGACTAGCTTTGCATCCTTAGCCGAAAACCCGGGGATTACCTGATCTTTATCATCCAAAAGCGCTGCCCTTAAGTATCCTCCTTTTATCAATTTAGTATTCACCTTAAGTTCATTTCCATTAAACATCAGCGCCTTTGTGGTGACCGTTCCTTCGTCATCGCCTGCGTTATGCAAGGATATCAGGCCATCCCTGCGCCAAGTGGCCTTGGCAATGCGTGCGTATTGGGTGTGCGAGGCCGTACTTCCGCCGTGTGGCAGGTTCATAGCTCCGTAATATACACTCATTTCACGGTCATCGACCTGCATGGTACTGCTGGTATACAATGTGCCATCATCCCATGACCCTGCTTGGCCTACAGGTATAACCGGATCACGAACGGGCCTGCTCCAATGCTTCAGGTCGCGCGAAACCGCAACCTGTGGCTGGATTTTGCCATCGCCCGTAA
Organism: Pedobacter sp.; assembly: GCA_031119475.1. Lineage (GTDB taxonomy): Bacteria > Bacteroidota > Bacteroidia > Sphingobacteriales > Sphingobacteriaceae > Pedobacter. The sequence goes on from JAVHXV010000001.1 coordinate 986,187, forward strand.
CGGCAAATTCGCCAGTTCCATAGGTATTGATGTCAAACATCCACGGAAATCCAATATACATGCCCTGATAGGGATAAACGGGCATGCCATAGACATTTGATTCAATCCCACCTTTGGAGCGCACCAAAAGATCATCTTTCTCATCTCCTTCTATAGCAAGCACAAATTGTGATTGTGGGGCACCTGGAGCAGTCCAGTTGATAAAGTCTTTACTTACGGATAAAAAGGCCATTCGATCATTCTTACCACTGGTTACACTGGTATTTGCCACCAACATACGCTGTTTGGTCGTTGCAATGAACAATCTCTTTTCACGATCATAGGCCACATTCGACACATCTCCATAAGGGAGCACAGGTTTTGGATGGCCACTGGTCCAGTGCAGGCCATCGGGCGAAAAGAAAACATTGTAGCCAAATCGCTCTTTTGAGCCGTCAAAGGTCATCAGCTTATAGCGTTTGGATGGATCGGTATCCAATGGATCATAAACGACCGTACCGCCGCCTTCCTTACAGATGTTGTTATTTTTATGGCCACCGAAATCGAAAATACCGAGGTTTGGCTTTTCCCATTTCAGGCCATCCCTACTGGTGGCATAGCAGAGGTAATAATGTTCCTTAATGTAGGAGGTATACCACATCCGGTAGCCAGTTCCAGCAGGTTCATTGTGCAGAACGGTACCATAAATATAACTGGAAGTGGCCTCCCAAGGTTCGGTCGGATGAATGAGCACCTTTGATTTGACGCCTGGATGAACAATGCGCTGCACATCGGTCATTTCTTCGATCAACTGGTCGTCCATGAACAGTTCCCGCACCCCTGGCTGAAGAACAGGTTGTTCCAGACTTTCATAGGCCAAAAAAATGTCGTCCCAATAAGAGACACCTATTTCCGCTTGTTTTGTACTGATGGATACGGTTACATGCGTGCAATGATCTGGTGCAATCTTATCGAGCTTAATCTCTTGCCAATCGGCAGCAGTTGCTACCGTAGCCGTATGGCTGGCGATGATGGCATTGTTCTGGTCCCAAAACTCGAGCATGAAATAACCCGCCTTGCCCGATCTGGTCTTTACCCAGGCTTTTGCCAAATATCGAGTTCCCGGGGCTGCAATTACTTTCTTGCTCCTGACCAGGGTAGCCAATTGCAGACTGGTATCTGCAAATTTTAAGGACTGGTCGTCCTTGCGCATACTGTGTTTTTCTTCACTGGAAATGGTCGCTGTTTGGAGGCCTTTTCCCATTACCCAATCTAAGGGCCTCAGCTGTGGATCATGCGACATAAAGTCGGCATTGACCAATAAATTAGGTTGTGGAACGACAGACTGACTATTCACATTTTGTGAATATAGTAAAAATATAACGCTAATTGTCAAATACTTAGACAAATTACATAAAGATTTAATTTGGTACATCACCATTATTGCGATTTTTTCAGTTTTGCGGGGTGACCAATAAAATCTGACTGGTATTCTCCCCTTTAACTGGCCATGCAATGCCAATATCCATCAGGTGCTTGCCACTATAAACCATTCCTTTTTTATCTCGATCCTCAATTTTTTGGACCGTGTACAGCTTGTCTGCCTTAAGGCCTTTTAGCTTGAGCACAGTTGAAGATCGTCCGGCAAATTGGCTGTTCATCAGGTATTCTGCCATGTTATAGCAGATTACTGCCGAGGCGGTTGTATTTTCATCCTGATACTGCAAAGCTGACCTATTCTGTTCATATGGGGAAACCAGCCTATGCAATATCCCTTGTTGTACAAGCGGCCTGATCAGCTTATATTCTGCTACTTTTCTTTTGGCCACCGCAACATCTGCTTCGCTCCATTTCCTAAGGTCGTCGCCAATGCCCAGCACACCTGCCATAGATACATCAAATTTATAGCTTAAGGATGTAGGTGCATGAAACAGGTTGCCCGTTACCCATGAAACCATTGTATTGGCCGGCAGTGCGCTTAAAAAACCATATTGCATGTATATTCGATCCAACGGACTGGTGTTATCGCTTACCCAAACCTGATCCATACGGGAGAGCATGCCCAGGTCTACTCTGCCGCCTCCGCTGGCGCACGATTCAAACCATACATCGGGAAATTTCTTGCGCAGTTCTTCTACAAGCCGGTACACATTGTTGATGAACCTGATCCGGACCTCCCGCTGCTGTGCAATTGGGGCACTATCCCAGTTCACTTCAGACAGATAGGAATTCTGGTCCCATTTAATGAACTTGATGTTGTGGTTTTGAAGGAGTTTGCTCAGCTTGTCGAATAGGTATTGATACACTTCTTCTTTGGCCATATTGAGGTATTTGCGGGCATCTACGGGCTTTCTCGAGGGGAAATCAAGGATCCAATCGGGATGCGCCTTATAGATTTCGGCAAAAGGCGCCACACTTTCGGGCTCCACCCAAATGCCGAAATCCATGCCCATGTCATTGATCTTCTTGATCATGGGGTTTAATCCATTTGGAAATTTGGTCTGGTCAACATCCCAATCGCCAAGCCCGGTTACTGCGTTTGTCCTGGCCTTGAACCAGCCATCGTCGATCACAAAAAGCTCTGTACCGATCTCTTTGGCTGTTTTGGCCAGTTCTAACTGTTGCGCCTCGTTTACAGCGTAAAAAGTAGCCTCCCAACTGTTGTAGAGTATGGGTCTGAGCTGATTGCGGTGTTTGACGGGCAAGATGGTCTTGCGAACATAGGCTGCCAATGACTGTGCAGCCCCCTCCTCACCACGGTCGGTGTAACCCACAGTTAACTTCGGGGTTTCAAAGGTCGTGCCGGCCTTGAGGTCCCAGGCGGTATCCCAGAAATTAATGCCGCCCAAGACCTGTACATTGCCATCGAATTGTTTATCAAAGATGAGCTGCCAGTTGCCGCTATAGTGTAACGAGCCAAACCATGCGGGACCATTGCTCTTTTCTGCGGTCTTTGGACGGACCATAAACCAGGGCGGATTAAAGTTTGCTTTAAATCCTTTATTTTGGATGGTTTTCAATCCTGGTGTTAATACAGTTTCCTGCAACTGGAATTCGCTCATCTGTTTACCGGCCAAATGGGTGAGCGTATATTCATCTGCTGGGAGAACAATGCTCCCCGACAGCATATTTTCTACCTTGATGCGCTCTTTGCTGCCCGTATTCTTGAGCATGGCCCATTTCTCCAGGATATCAAACTCTGGCAATACCCTGATGTACGAGGTAACTTCAAGCGGATAGATCCGGTCCTTCTGTACGATCTTTAGCGTAGACCTGCCATCTATGGTGATGATGTCCCCACTTACGTATTGCAGGTCGGCATCGCGCACCTTATCCTTAAAAATTACCTCAAGCATTGGGGTACGCATCGGAAAATAGCCCCTTACAGGGATTTCATCTACACCTTCATACCATTGTGCATTTTTCGACAGGAAATCTGCCTGGGCAAGTGCACCATAATACCCGGGTTTTACAGCTCCTGCTGGTGTCACAATCAATTGATAGGCAGAAGACTTTGTCTTGATAATCCATCCTTTCGGATTTTGTACAGCTACAATTGGATTCTTTTGTGCCCAAGTGGTGAGGGCAAGGCCTGAAAACAGGAGAAGGGCAATGATTTTTTTCATTTTATGCAGGTTTAGGCGATAGCGATCTTAAATTTTCTTCCATAGGTATATCGTCCAGCCTTGCCTGTCCAATGCCCAAAATCATATACCACAAAGATTTCGTTGTTTTTTGGAGTTTCTTCTACTGCCATGTAGTGGGTAGTAGAAACGCCCGTGGTCATTTGGGTAACCTGGCTCCAGGTCTCTCCATGGTCTAGGCTAAAGGCCAGATAATTGCCGTTCCAAGGATGTTCAGGTTTGGCAAAATTGGCCCTTGCGGGGATACGTACGCCAAATGCGGCCACAAGCACTCCACTTCGCAATTCGATCAGGTCAGGATCGACCACGGCACCAATAAATTCATTTGGATTTTCGGTGATCAAAACTCCGTTTCGCTTCACATCCTTGAACATTTCGCGCCACTCGTCGGTCTTGTACACATCGATCCCGGCAAAAACACGCGGATAAGGCTTTAGCCAGGTCTTACCGCCATCATCAGATTTGGTTTCGTATAAATCCCGACCGGTGCGCATCTGGCAGATCAATCGCCCTGCGTGTGGTCCCTTTGAAACCCGAACGATCACAGGTTCACCAAAACCTTCTGTACCGATGCTTTTCTCGGCGGCTACAGTAGCTACATAGTCCCAATGACGCCCCTTGTTAGTCGACTTGAACAGCATGACCCTGCTCCTCATCATGTTCTTATTATAGCCTGATGGCTCTGTATCCCCTTCTTGAAATCCGTAAATTGTGGTCAACAGATCACCATTTGGCAGTTCCAATATTCTTCGGTGGAGTCGCATGGCGACGTGTGGACGGCCCATATCGTCGCTAGACTTATAAAAATCTGCTTTTGGGATATTGAAGGTAATTTTAAACGGACCTTGCAAGGTCTTATAGTCGTCGGTAGACTGATAGAGCAGACCTTCTCCCGTTTCTGGTTTTTGGCCAGGCGTAACATAGGTTTCGAGCACGATGATCGTTCCATCTTTGAGCTGGATGATCCCACCTTCCATGTTGACACCATTTTGGCCCGCCGGGAGTGGAAAATCTTTCCAGGTCTGTCCTCCATCACGCGATACGACGGTTGACAAGGCATATGGATAAAATATCCGCTCCTGCGGGATGGGCTTCTTCGAAATTTGCGATTGTACGATCAGCGTTCCCTTTTTGGTACTCAACATAGAGGGCTGTAGCCCATCGTTCAGCACCATCACTTCAGGGGCAAAGGTTAACTTCACCTTTGGATTGGTTAAAATGGACTGTGGCAGGTTTGGCGTAATCACGGGATCAGGCAGTGCAAAAGGCGCAGCAAGGCCATTAAATCTGGTGAACGAAAGTCCTGCTACCAGCAGTGAGCTTTGTTGTATAAAATTTCTTCTTTTCATGAAAATAAAGTTGAAGGTTGGAAGGTTGGAAGGTTATCGCTAATCCGCGCTCCATATCGTTGTTCCCAGATAATATTTTCCGAAGAGGTTGAAATAATAGGCAGTCAGGATTTTTCCGTCCTTCATCTGCAGGGATTCCGGATAACCGATATCCCAATTCAAAAAATCATTCCTCAGCTGCACTTCGGTACTGATATCCCAGGTTTTTCCATTGTCGTTGCTGAAGCAGGCACGAACACCTCCAGGCTCGGTATGTCTTCCTGCGCCTTCCCTAATGCCATACGTAGCCAAAATCCTCCCATCTTTCAGTTGGATGAGGTCTACCGGGTGGCCGATCATATCTGTCCGGAATACCGGTACCCACGATCTACCATTATCATCAGAATAGGTCACATAGATAGCATTCTCATTAAGGTGGTTCCTCATGGCGGCAATGATCCTGCCGGTATTGGTACGTACGATGCCCGGCTCCATAAATCCTTTCATCTTCCCTCCTGGGTCGCTTGCAACCGTAGACAAATAGGTCCAATTCTCGCCATGATCTGTTGACCGCAACATGACGGCACCCACATTTTTGGCGTCGCCATCAATTCCATAACCGATTACAGCCATCTGCAACGAGCCATCTGGCATTTCAATTGGTGCATCAGTTGGACCTTCTATTCCTTTGAAAGGCATGCCATTAAGCTTAATAAATTTCGGAGATGACCAGGTCTTGCCATTATCTTTGGAAGTAACAAAGTGCGCTCCGAGCCGAGGCCTGTCCAATGCAGGCAATTTTACTTTTCCTTCCCAGTTGTAGGGCCCCTCTGGCGTGTAGTTGTCGTTGTAAAAGATGCCCACCACAATGGTTCCATCTTTCATCTGGATCCCGCATCCTTCTCTTTCATCGAGGTCTGGAACGGCACTGACCACTTCCCTGCCGCCCCAGGTCTTACCACCATCTTTAGAGCGCACCATGATCACATCTCCATCATTCGCATAATGCTCTGTCCCTTCCCTGGCCATCATCAAGATGTCGCCATTTTTTAAGGTGATCAGATCGGCCGGATGGAGGTGGCGATAGCCGTTGGTGTAGGCAATCCGATGCTCAAACTTATCGCCCCCCAACATTTTACTGTACACCTGGGTGGCCAGGATGTTGGTCTGTTCATTCAAGAGGCCAATATCTTTGTTCAAGGTTTCGATGCGTGCGAGCAAACTGGCTACAGTAGGCGCCTGTAGGACATCTGTATAGGCCTTGACCATGAACCATCCATTGCTCCAACGTTCGAAAGGCAGGATTTCTACCTCGATCTTGGCGGTCTTGCCAGCTTCTACGCTAGTTGCCGGAACACTCAATTCGTAGATACCGCTGATGCCATTGATCCCAAACTGACGGTGGCTGCCCGTATAGGGAAATTCTATGCGCTTAGGTTTAAACTTGAGTTCATATTCGCCTTCTGCCCAAGTGAAATCATGGGTACGACCTAAATTAAAAGTTAAGGCATATTTCCCATTGATGGTGAGCTTAACCTTTGGTCCGATTGTAAATTCAGAAGGCAGTACGGCACTCGAGGCAATAAAAGAAAAGGTTGTTGCTGCCTTTTCGGGCACGACCCCCGTCTGCCAAGAAAGGATATTTTTCTTGAGCTGTCCTTTGGCCCACCATCCAGCCGTCATGTAGCCTTTGGTGTTTCCCCTAAAGTCCAACTGTGGCCGGGCGCGGTTGGCATCGTTATGAAAATCTACGGCACTAAAGCCTTCCACGGCCTGCTGTTGTTGGGCCTGTAAGCTGAATGCGATGCAGCAGATGATCAATATGAGTCTTAATTTTTTCATGATGGGTATAGATTGATGGTCATAAATACTTTTCGAGCCAGCGCCACATCTGCTGATAGAAATCCAGGCAGCTGGTATGTTGTAGATCGGGATAAAATTTCAGTTCTTTCTTTCCCTTGATCTGGTCATATACAGATTTTATGGTATCGAAAGGACAAACTTTATCCATTCCGCCACCGCTGATCAAGGTAGGTGCACGTAGGCCAGACACAAGCTGATACGGGTCGAAATAAGCCAATGTTTCCCTTGCCGACCTATTGTTCTGCTTTGCCTGATCTAACAGTTGCTTCACGAGTGAACCCTCGGTTTTTGCGGCCAAATTGATGTTGCATAGAAAAGGCAGGTGTGCCACAACAGTTTTGACCCGACTATCTAGAGATGCAACAGCAAGAGATATACCTCCACCTTGGCTGGTGCCTACCAAGGCAATCCGATTGGAATCCAAATCCTTACGTGTGTAAATGTAATCGATTGCGCGCATCACATCAGCATAGGCGCCTCGATAGTAGGCACTATCTGGCTGTACGAGGTTTCCTGTCAGCTTATTGCCGTTAATTTTATAAAATTCAGCGGATTCCCCCTGTCCACGTGGGAAAACCTGAAGTACAGCATAGCCCCGTTGGCATTCTGAAAGCATGACGCCCTGTTGCTGGCCGCCAAATCCCGGGGTAGTGATCACAACTGGCCATGGATGGTTTCTTTTGGTTTCACCCTGGATGGGGATGGCCAACAAGGCAACGAACTTTACCTTGTTTAGGCCCTGTAAAATGATTTTAAAGGTATGATAGGGCAAGGCCTCTGTTCGTGCAATAACTTTCGCCTGGATGGGCACCTGGTCAAGCGCCAGCCGGGTCTGTTGCCAAAACTGTATGATTGAACGCTCTTTGACCGTTTCGGCAAATGAGGGATGGCCCATAACTGCCGTATCAGCTGAAATCAACAGGATAAGCAACAAAAGTATTTTGATTGGCTCTTTCATCTGGTCAACTGACTAATGCTGCTCCACTCAAAACATTCAGCAATGGCTGATTTTTTTGTAGCCTGATCAGGTTCTGATAAAAAATATCCCATACCCGAGCCAAAAACATCGGACTGGCACTGGAGCCAGAGATATGCGGGGTAAAAATAACATTTTGAAGTTGCCACAAAGGATGGCCATGTGGCATGGGATAATGATAATGTGTATCTAGTGCTGCACCGGCAATCTGGTTTTGTTGAAGGGTTTGTATCAGTGCATTTTCTTGTATGAGCGGTCCGCGTGCAGGATTGAGGATAAAAGCTGTCTTTTTTAATAAACCCAATTCCTTTCCACCAATGATACCTTCATTTTCCGCAGTTTGTGGCATGGCCAAAATCAGGAAATCTAGGTCTTTTAAGAAATCTTCTTTTTCATCAGATATAAATATTCGGTCGGGCAATGTTCCTTTTGGATCGCCTGTTCCTGCAACACAGTAGTTATGATCTCGTGAGGCGATGCCATTACGGGTCATCACATGGACTTTCATACCCATCGCCTTGGCCAATCGGGCCGTTTCCCTGCCAATCCCACCATAGCCCCAAATGCCGACCACGCTGCCACGAATTTCACGCTGAAAACGTGCTGACCGGTCCCAGACCTCTGCATCTTGGTTACGGTGAAGCTGACGGGCATCGCGTGCCAAATTCACCATCATGGCCATATTCCACTCGGCAATGGGCACATCAAATACCCCCAATGCATTGCAACAGGTTATTCCACGCGCAGCAAAACCTTTGTCTACCAATTGGGTAAATCCGGCTGAAGCAATCTGGAGATAACGCAGATTTTTCATCTCTGAATGGTTTTCTGGTGGAAAAGTACATAAAAGTGCATCCGCATCTGCGATCCAATCAACAGGCAATGGCCTTACCTTCTCTTCGGGCTGATCTACAATTTTGATGGTGATATCTGGCAATGCTTTAATGGCCTGCAAAATTGGCTCGTAAACCGGAAGATCGATGATTACTTTCATGGGCTATGTGGTTAAGATCTTTCCAGGAACGCTATTGAATTCACCAGATCCGGGGACGAACGGAAAACGATCGATGGTACTTTTACTGAGCGTAATGCCCAATCCAGGTTTTTCTGGCGGAAGCATAGAGCCATCCTTCATCTGGATGCTCTCGCCGATCAGTTCGCTATGCAATGGGCCATAAGCTGGTGCCACTTCTAAAATGGTCGTATTGGGACAGGCGAAACCACAATGGATGTTCTGCATTTGAGATGCACCTGCACCCCAGGCATGTGGCGCAATTTTACGGCCAGTCTGATGCAATAGCGACGCAACTTTCATAAACTGGTCTAAACCAGCCGTAAATGAAGCGTCAGGTTGACCAATATGAAAACTCTGCTGATCAATAAACACCTGCCATTCACACAGTGCGGTTAAGCATTCGCCACCGGCAATTGGTGTGGTCGTCTGTTTACAAAGCTCGCTATACCAATCTGGACGTGTATAATGGAGCGGTTCTTCTAAAAAGAACAGGTCATAAGGTTCGAGTGACTTTGCCACTGCGGTAGCAGTTGTCAAATCCCATGTTGCAGAGGTATTGCCCATGTGCGCATCCAACATCAACCTAAGCGATGGCCCAAATTGCTCACGGATGTAGGCAACTTTTGCCGATTCGAAATCTGCAGCTGCCTGGGGTTCTGCCAATACGCTAAAACCTTTTTGTTTGTCGTATGAGCCTGCCCCAACTTTTACGCCTGAAAAGCCTAAGGATTGATAAAAACTGATTTTTTCTGCTAGCTTGGCAATGGGATAATTGCTCGGGCCACCGGTAGCATAGCAGGGCAGCTGATGATGATAAGGTTCTGTAGCTGTGGAAGAAAAAGCACTTGCCCACTCCCTTTGCAACAGTTTCCAGACGGGAAGTCCCTCCTGTTTTCCTTTTAGGTCCCACAAGGCAGCTTCAATACCGCACAAAACAATGGCCCCAAGCCCTACCCTACACCAAAAATTTCCGCTATGGTACATCCTTTCCCAGAGCAAGGGAATATCATCTACGGAATTTCCCAGCAAAATCGGCTTAAAAAATTCAACGATGGCGGGAACAGATTCCGGCAAAAAATAACCTGCATACGTCTCTCCAATACCGGTAAGGCCACTGTCGGTCAAAATTTCTATAAATGCTGCACTCCTCAGCTTTCTGGCTTCTGACAGATACGGATCATGTGTACACGGCCCTGTCAACAATATGGTTTTAACGTCGGTTATTTTCATTTACAAAGCATTGGTAAGCAAAGCAAATCAAAGCTAAAATAACAGTCCCTCATGTTATAATACTTTCCTGTGGATTGCTAGTATTTTTTTATTGGATAGAGTCGGGAAGACGGGAAGACGGAAGATAAAGTCCAAGAGTCCGGAAGTCCAAGAGTCCAAAAGTCGGGAAGACAGAAAATAAAGTCCAAGAGTCCAAAAGTCCAAGAGTCCATTTCCTGTGCATAAGCTAAGAACTACCAACTGCGCCGCAGGCATCACTTCGGGATAAACTGCCAACTGTGAACTATGGACTTCTGGACTCTTGGACTCTAGGCTATCAATTAAAACCTGAAAAATCGTATCACAATTCGAAATGAAATAAACAGGTTATCAGAGAGATATGCTTTAGTTTAGTAATCAACTAAAACATACACAATGACTGGAAATCCAAATAAGAACGAACAATCAAGAAGAAAATTCCTTCAAAAGGCGGCAGTACTTGCTGCATTGACCCAAGTAAAGCTATCTACGGCCAGCGCGGCAAAACCGGAGGAGCAATCGTTCAAGCTGCCCGATTCGCCCATCGGCAAGAATATACCTGAAACCATTGCGGCCGACGGCCATCTCCGCTTAAGCTTTGATGAAGAAAGAATGGTACTGCCCAAAGGACTTCAACCATCCATGCTCATTACCAAAACCGGAGCCATCGTTATACAGGCCCAACAACCAGAAAAACCACATCCTTCGAACAGGATGACCTACCCACATGCCATGGAAACCGTGATTTCTAGGGACAATGCAAAAACCTGGACTAAACTCCCTCTTAAACCTGGAGAAAATGGCCTCAATATGGAGGGTGGGGCCATCCAATTGAAAAATGGCAAGATTATCGCTTTGGATACCTATATCACGCCAGGCAAAAATGGCAACGAGGGATTTGGACAGCTTTATACCTCATCAGACGATTGGCAAACGTTAGTAGGACCCGTTGACATTCCTTTTGACATCCCAAACACAGATTTTTATTCTTCCAAAGACGATGGTGGGCGCCCACATGAAGCAGAACGCCTCCACCGGCGCATACTCGAATTGCCAAATGGCGACCTATTGACCACCTATTATGGCCACATGGTTGGCGATAAAGCCCCGGCACAATACATGCCCAGCATGATGAAGACCCGCGTGATGCTGTTGCGCTCTACTGATCAGGGCAAATCATGGAAACGTGTGTCGACCATTGCCGTTGACCCTAAAATCGGAACCGAGGGATTTGGCGAACCGGTGCTTGCCCACATCAGCAAAGGACCAAAAGCAGGCCGATTGATCTGTTTCATGCGCACAGGTAGGGAATTGCGTGAAGCGATATCAGACAATGGCGGCAAAAGTTGGACACCGCATCGCGCTAAGGTTTTTGCGGGGATCGATATCTATCGCACTGAACTTTGGGTAGACTGGCTGCGCAACTTTAAGGATTTTAAAGGCAAACTGCTTGATGAAAATAATCCAGAGGAATTAAAGGGCGCAGTTGTTGATCCGGATCTTTTGGAACTCCGCAGCGGACTATTGGTCTGTACATTTGGTGTGCGTATACCCCAAAAATTATGTTGGCATCACCCCGAGCATTCCTGGAACGGCAGCTACCTGGCCATTAGCCAAGATCATGGACAAACCTGGCCAAACGTGGTGAGGTTAACCTCGGGCGTATTGACCACGCACTATACGGCGATTGAAGAAACGCTGACCGATAACCGGATCTTTATCGCCTATGACCTGGGTGGTTGGGCAAAGGGAATGAACAGGGATGTGGTGGGCCGCTTTTTGGACATCAAAGTTAAAAGCTAATCTACCGCCTTATTTTTTGTTGACCTGGATTTCCCTGACCATTACTGCCTTTCTTAACGCTCCGGAAGTAGTTGGATACGCAAAATCAGTATAGATTAATAGGAAGCGATCTTTTCCAATCGGAAGTAGGCTTGTATAACCATCTGATACAGTTGCCGTATTGCCATTTTGTTCCCTTACGATTGCATTTTCATCGTATGGGAACATTTCAAATGCCTTGCTCCATACCATTCCATTTTTGACGGTGGAAAAGCGCAATTGTACGCCCGGCCTGCCGGATGACATGACCAACACCCCATTTTCAAGTTGTAGCAAATTAGGAAGTACGCCGCTTGCAGCTATGGCAGCAGGAACGCTCCAGGTCTTACCTTCATCTGTAGAATAGCTGGCAAATAGCGGTCCATTGCCCATTCCATCGCTTGTTCTCATCACACAGAGGTAAGTGCCGTTAGATAAGATTTCAAATGCCGGTTCGGTAAAGCCCATTCTCTTTTTGCTGTGGATATCGGCAACTGTATCAATTGAATAGGGTATCCTTCCCTGTACTTTCCATGATTTGCCATTATCGGTAGATCGATAAAAGAAGACACCAGTTTTAGGCTCCGCAACACCATCTTTCCCGATCAATATACCTGGATAGATGCCTGCGATCAATGATTTATCTCTCGCCACCCGAATGTCGCCCCACCACAGCACAGGAAATAATCCCGACAAACTGTATCGTGCCGCATCAGGATCGGTCAGCTTGGCCACCTCATCTTCCCAGTTGGTTTCGCCCTTTTTTAACCGCTTTTGAAAAACACCCTGTCTATTTTCAGGTACTTCGCTCAAACGATAATAGGTTGTTGGCGCTTTGCGGTAATTATCGGCACCATAACCAACGGGCTTTGGCAATTGCAGCTCCTCAACCTTGATCGGTTTTGGGGTAACCACATCCAAAAAGTCGCCATTAGGTAATTTAAGCAAGCCCGTTTCATACACAGAGTCCTGGAGTTTCCACGTTTTCCCAAGATCAGTCGATGTGGCTACGCCGAAATTATTTTCGCCATAGGCCTCAATGGCGTCACGTGTCATGTTCCATTTTGCCTGTATCGTTCCATCAGGCTTAAATCCAATCTTTGCAAACTGAAAATACCCCCATTTTTCGGGCTTGGAAGCAATGCCGATAACCACAGGCGCTTTAAAATTGATCAGCAGGTTTGACATGCCCTGCTGTTGATAATCTACCTTTAGGGCATAACGGGCATCAACACCTACTTTGGGGACCAAGGGCTGTTGTTGATCTGGGCCTCCGTTCAGTTTAAAGGTATTTTGTGCCCCAGCTTGAATAAAAGTTAAGATGCAACTGATTGTAAGTATGGTTTTATTGAGTCGAAGGAAAATTGACATAACGTTTTAATTAAATCTTGCGCTGATCAGGTATATGTTGAGATTGGAGTAGCTGTTGATAGGCTGCTTTCGCCTGTAGATCTTCCTTGGCCGACTTCCCAAAATAGATCAGTCCCAATGCTTTTCTTGAGCGTTGGCTCTTGTTGGCACCTGCCAGATGAACAGTTAGGGAATGATGTACCAATAGGTCGCCAGGCTCTGCAGAAAGGCTAACCAGGTTCTGCTCATCTTTAGGCAATCCAAAGTTGATGATGCCCTGTGAAAAACCTAAGGTCTGGGTCCTTCCATGCGGCCTCATTTCTCCACGGTGTGATCCTATCACATATTGTACGCAGCCATTATCTAAGTCAGCAGGTTCGAGTGCCATCCACATGGTGACGGCTACCGATGGATTGAGCATAAAATAAAACCCATCCTGATGCGGTGGAGTAGCTTTCCCGATCAGTGGGGGCTTGTTGAAATACTCGAGTGTCTTTCCAACAACTTCATCGTCCAAAAGCCATTCGGCTATTGCCTTGAACTTTCCCTGTTTCAGGATACCATCGAAATAGGGATCATGTTTATGAATATCGATCAATTGCTTGAGCGTATCTTTGCTGGTTTCGCCTTCATAAAACACAGCTTCCCTGGGCATTGCAGGCACAACATCTTCAATGATACGATTGAAGTTTTTGCCGATCTCCGCCACCTCCGCCTTACTTAAAAAGTTTGGTATCCTGACAAATCCATCCCGTTCAAAATCTGATTTTATCTTGTTTAGGTTCATTTCTTTGGGTGATTTCACAGATTAGAATAGATTACACCGATTAAGTTCAAGGTACCTTCATTTAGCCACACATCGCTTGTCGCCTAGCGCTTTAACGATTTCTCACTTTATCAGAACTTTCTTCCTTCGCTGCTGATTTGACTTTTAATGCAAAAGGACCCTGCGGGTCTTTTAACTTTTGACTTTTGACTTTTGACTTTTAACTTTTAAACAAGCCATCCCATCCTTGACCAATTGGCGAGATTGAGAAAGTCTGGGTCGGGAAAGCCCATATCATTTGCCATATTGACCATTTCTGGGGCTAAGGCATTTCCGTTTGCCGCATGGAGCGACTGATATAGGTATTCCAGCTTATCTATGCCTACCAAAACCGAAGCTACGGCATCGAAAGAAAGTGCGAATTTAGTAGCTAGTGCTGGTAAGTCTAATGCATCAGGGTTGAGCAGCTGCTGATAGTTTTGTATAAAATCTTCTACTGCCTTTAGGGCGGGATGCAGGTTTATCCCCCTATCGCTCAACAATCCCTTCATCAGTACCGAACGGATCACGATGGCGATGCCTTTGTCTGTCGCCAGGTCAAAATGCATCTTATGACGTTGGTCCATCAGGTTAAATGGCAACTGGATCACGTCCCAAACTCCTGAATGTATGGCTTTTTCAGTTTCTGAAGGCACATAGACCGATACGCCCGTTGCACGGATGAGCCCGTCAGCCTTAAACTTGGTCATGATCGCTGCTACCTCATCACTTTCTAGGATTTCCAGATCTGCCTGGTGCAACATAAACACATCGAGCCAATCGGTCTGCAACATTTTTAGGCTCTCCTGCAAAGACTGTTCGATTGTTTTTTTTAGCTTCGGAGAGGCCATCAGTCGACCATCGCCTTCGCGGATATGCGTGCATTTTGAGCAGAGCACTACTTCGTGGCGCCTATTTTTAAAGGCATTGCCCATGATGCGCTCACTTTCGCCATATAGCCTGGCGGTATCAAAAAAATTGACCCCTTCGTCTATGGCGCAATGCAGGAGTTCGATGGCTTTTTGCTCAGACAGCATATCTCCTTCATCCTTAACGCCAATTCCATAGGGAATGCCTATTTCTACCCCTCCGAAAGCAATTTCGGAAACCTCAATTCCAGTTGACCCCAATTTTCTGGTCTTCATGCTATTTTAATAGGGTTTGCCAGGATTTATGCTAGTAGCTTTCGATTGCCCTGCCGATTGTTTGAAGCGGTCGACCAACGAATTGCAATAGTTATTTAGGCCAACTACATCAGCACCGACATTCACAAAGGTATAGCCCATTTCAAGGAAACTTTCCAAGCTATCGATGCCACCAGAGGTAGCTGCGAACTTACCATGTTTGACGGCTACTTCTGCAACCAGTTTTCGGGCCTCGATCAGTTGTGGATGGTCCCATTGGCCCGGCGCACCGATGCCCTGACTAAAATCTCCAGGTCCAAAAAACAACATGTCTACCCCATCTAGAGCTGCAATGGCATCAATATCTGGCAAAACTTCGGGATCTTCGATCTGGAGGACCACAAACTTTTGTTGGTTCGAGTCTTTGAGGTAGTCGCCAAAATCCATTCTGGTGTAGGCGCCATCTGCGCTACCTGCATCAATTGCGCGTTTTCCTATCGGATGGAACCTGGTCATCTGCACCACTTGTTTGGCCTCTTCGAGGTTCATGATGTGTGGAACCAAGATTCCCGTGGCATCCATTTCCAAGGGTTTTACATAGCCACTGTAACTGCCACGGGGAACGCGTACCATGACATCAACATCGTGTACCTTAGCTGCCCAGATCTGCGAATTTAAGACCGACCAATCTTGTGCAAGGTGTTCCCTGTCGATCCAAAGGCAATCAAATCCCGACATGGCGGCAATTTCAGCTGCCTGGCCATCGCCAATGTTGACTTTTAAACAACTTGCCCGTTCTCCATTCCTTAATTTCCGCAACACGCGGCTTTCCCTCATTTTCATGATATTCTATTTTCTTTTGTTGATTTTTAATATGGCATAAGCTGCTGTCGCACGCACATCTGCAGCTACGGCACTATTTACTTCATATATCCCATTGCTATGTTGGTTTTCCAACATCCCTTTTAACAGAGGAAGGTCTCGCTGGTCTCCATGATCGGCCAATACCAATGCCAGTTCAATCCGTTCGGCAGCTTTCAATTTTTCAGGATTTGCCAACATGGCCGACCTGATCTCGCCGAGCTTTTTGGTATTGGCCTGGTTATCTGTTGCAGTAGCAAATGCGGTGTTGAGCAAGGTTTGGCCCATGGGCGACGAAGCTTCGACAATGGCCCTTAACGCAAGTTCGTCCCATTCCTTTTGGTTCAGTTTACCTTCTCTCCTCAATACAAATGCACTGATCCGCCTCAAATCTTCATTTTCGCTATGGTAGATGAAATTTAAGAATTTAGTTTTATTTTTTTCATAGGCTTCGGGCGAGGCGTGTGAGCTTGCCCAAAGCGTATACACATATAGATTTTCCTTTTCGGTAGTTAAAATCTGATTGGTAGCAGCTGCATAAGCAGCCATGGGCGATAATTTTAATTTGCCCAGGGTCTCGGCCGCATGTATGCGATCTGGTCCATCTGGATCTGCAAAGGACTGGAAAACCTGGTCTGTCCACTTCTTTTTCGCCTTTGGCTCGGTTTCGGTCTGTGCCAATACCCGCCACACCACTACCCTATATTTAGGTACGGTATGGTGGAGTTCCTCTTCGCGCAGGAAGACTTTTTTAGCTTCATCTTTTTCACCGAGCCAAATGAGGTATTCTGCGGCATGTACTTTTACAAATTCTGATTGTTTGGCCAGTACATCGTGTATTTCGGCATAGGCCTGTTGGCTAAGGGCATCAGTTGGCCTTGCGCTTTTTTGGTCGGTCATGGTAGAACAGGTTAATAAGAAGGAAAGTACAATCGAAAGTGGTTTCATGCATTATTTGGTTTGTTGAAACTTGAGCCTGATCGAAGCGAGCAATCCGGCACAAAGCACCATAAATACCCCGGCTACGATAAACATTACACTGAGATCAATGTGCGCATCTTTTAAAAGTCCACTGAAATAAATTCCCAATCCACCAATGATACAGGCGAACATATTGAGTACGCCATAGCCAGTGGCACGGTAACGTGGGTCGGCCACCATGCATAAAATGGGCATTAGGTTGGCATCGCTAAATGTACGGGTCAGTGCATAGACCATGAAACCGATAATGGTAATCCACACCACCGAAGTGCTGCTGGCCAGAAATATGGCTGGGGCGGCGATACAGAGCCCGATAGCCGGAACCCATATCCTTCCCTTTGGATTTTTTTTGCTGAAGCGATCGGCCAGGAAACCACCCAAAATTACCCCAACAAAACTCAGCGGATAGATATAGAAGGTTGCATAAAATCCTGCCGTAGACTGCGAAAGGTTGAAATGTTCCTTATAATAGGTCGGCAGCCAACCGACCAACATCCAACCTACAATACCCAACAGGCCCCAAAAGGCAAGCAACAACCAGAATGAGCGCTCGCTAAAGAGATTTTTCAATCCGTCGAAGAAACTTACTTTCTTATTTTCTTCAACTTCGTTATGGTCTTTTTGATCGGCAGGAATATCTTTCAGAAAGAAAATTAAGACGAGTGAATAAACTACGCCTACAATCCCGAAAAGACTAAATGCATCTGTCCAATTGTGTTTTTCTGCAATCCACCCTCCGGCAAATCCGAAGCTCTGTCCGAGTGAAACGCCACCCATGTGCAGTCCGGTTGCCAGTGAACGCGTATTGCCCTTGTGGTAATCGGCAATCAGTGCCAAAGCTGCCGGTAGATAACAGGCCTCACTCAAGCCCATTAATGCCCTGGTCAGTAAAAGTTCGTTGAACGTGGTGGCATGCGCGGTGAGATAAGTTACCGCACTCCATACAAATAAACTGATGATGATGACCCTGCTTCTCTTGAACTTATCGGCCAAGAAACCTGCAAAAGGACTTAATATGCCGTATACCCATAAAAAAACCGAGGTCAACAGGCCAAACTGTGCATCGCTGATGTGCAACGTGTCGGTAATCGAGCTGCGCATGGTGGTAATCATCACCCGGTCGAGGTAATTCAAACAGCCTACAATGCAGAGCAAGAAAACAACTAGCCATGCGCCTGCCGGCAGTTGATGACGTTTGGCAAGTGATGGGAATGGGTTGGTTGGCATAACGGTCAGTTTAGGTATCCAAATATATCCTTAACCAACAATGGATTCTGCAATTTTTATTTATAAAACTGATACTATATTTTAGATGGGAGAGGGAAGATGGGAGAAGTGAGATGGAAGAGGTAAGAAGTGAGATGGGAGAAGTGAGATGCAAGACGAATTGTCATCCCGACACGGAATGTAACGAAGTGAGGGATCTTTGAATGAGTATCTAGTATTAAGACAAAAGATCAAAGACTAAAGATTAAAGACAAAAGATCAATAATTGAGTACTTATGATTAATGAATGAAAATTAATGACTAGTGACTAATGACCAACAATCAAAAATCCTCTTTAAAAATAATCTAACTGGACTTCTGGACTCTTGGACTTTTGGACTACTGACTAGTGACTAATAACTAATGACTAGTGACCAATGACTGAAAATCAAAACTTCTCTTTAAATAATCAAATTGGACTTTTCGACTGAATACGCGTCTTCCTGATCCGAAAAGAACCATAGGCCACTCCGGCTAGGAGCAGGACGGCCATATCTGTATCTATGGGACAGGGCAAAGGTCCGTAGGTTACTTCGGTTCCCTGATAGGATGCCAATCCTTTAATGACACAACTTCCGCCAGTTGGCGTAACACAATAATTGGCATAGGGGTTTACATCTCTTGCACCATACAACTCAAAGTAGCCTCCACTCGCTCTTGAAGTATACATGGTGCCATTAATTTGTAGTGGTATATTTTGACCGATGCAGCCTACCTGTGCCCAAAGTGGGGAACGGTAAGAAAGCAACAGCAAGAACCAGATGATCATGCAGATTTTCATTTGAGTTACTCCTCATTCAAAAAGATTGACAAATGACCTTAAAACAGTTGATTTTAGAAAAAATCACATTCAATCTGTTCAAGGCGTGAACAGATTGAATACCACTTTGGGTTGTAAAATTTATTTTTAAAACCATTTGCCGCAGCCGCTGTTAGCCTACTCGAAAAACAAGTAACCCTACCTCACCTATTAAAAACAAAACCTATGAAAGCTGCAGTGTTCCACAAACCGGGAGACATCCGGGTAGACAATGTGCCCGATCCAGAAATCCTGAACGCCAGAGACGTTATTCTTAAAGTTACTTCAACAGCCATCTGTGGATCTGATCTGCACATTTTGAGTGGGGCTGTTCCACAACCAGAACCCATGGTAATGGGCCATGAGTTTATGGGCATCGTAGAAGAAGTGGGCAGTGCAATTACCAACCTCAAAAAAGGAGACCGTGTTGTTGTGCCGTTTCCGATCTCCTGTGGCCAATGCTTTTTCTGTACGCACCACGCTTCTCCTGCCTGCGAAAATTCAAATTATAAGAATTATGGGCCCGCAGGAAACATGATGGACCAAAAAGGTGGCGCACTTTTCGGATATACCGACTTATATGGAGGCTATGCTGGCGGACAGGCACAATATGTTCGTGTTCCCTATGCCGATATCAGTCCACGTGTAATCCCAGACCACCTGACCGATGAGCAGGCACTTTTCCTGACCGATATTTTCCCTACCGGCTGGTCGGCCATTGATTGGGCACAGCTAAAGGGCGGAGAAACCGTAGCGATCTTCGGTTCAGGGCCGGTTGGATTGATGGCACAAAAAGCGGCCTGGCTAAATGGAGCTGGCCGTGTAATCGCCATCGACCCTCTAGATTACCGTTTGGAAAAAGCGAAAGCTGTAAATAAGGTAGAAACGCTCAATCCGCACCAGGTAGACGTGGTGGCAGCCATCCGTGAAATGACGGGCGGCAGGGGCGCCGATGTCTGCGTAGATGCGGTAGGCTTTGAGCCAGAACGCACGTTCATGGATAAGGTAAAGGCCACCATTAACTTTGAAAAAGGTTCGATAAAGGTTTTGGAAATGTGCTTTGAAGCCGTACGTAGGATGGGTACCGTATCGATCATGGGCGTGTATGGCTCGCCTTATGATAATTTCCCCATGCACCGGATGTTCGATAAAGGCATTACCATTAAACAGGGCCAGGCACCCGTTTTGAACTACATCGACAAGCTGATCGGATTGGTAGAAGAGCATAAAGTGGTGCTCGACGACATCATTACCCACACCCTACCCTTGCAAGAAGCCGCCCATGGCTACAAGATTTTCGACGAAAAAGAAGAAGATTGCGTAAAGGTGGTCCTGAAACCCTAGATACTGGGTACTAACAACCTTCGGACAGAGAGTTCTTTTTCCGAAGGTTGTACGAAGAATTCCACAATCATCGATATTTTAAACTTTTTATGCCAAAGGAACCCCTGCGAGGCTTGATACCTGATACTTTCTGCTTGATACCTGATACTTGACACCTGATACTTGATACTTTTTACTTTTTACTTTTCACTTTATCCTTATCTTTGAACCCAATGTTAAAACGGTCTATATCTGTAATCCTACTATTGGCCATGATCTGTGCAAACTTTTCACGGTTCTTTGTTTATGTAGGCTTTGAGATGAACCGTTCCTACATTGCCAAGGAGCTTTGCGAAAACCGGAACAGACCAGAACTGCATTGTAACGGCAAATGTTTCCTCAAGAAAAAATTGCAGGCTGCCGAAGAGAAGGAAAAGAAACAGGAGCGTGAAAACCAGCGCAACCGTTACCAGGAAGTGCTGCCTAC
The DNA here is from genome assembly GCA_031119475.1 of Pedobacter sp. Classification (GTDB taxonomy): domain Bacteria; phylum Bacteroidota; class Bacteroidia; order Sphingobacteriales; family Sphingobacteriaceae; genus Pedobacter. The sequence continues at coordinate 1,007,057 of JAVHXV010000001.1, forward strand.
CGCTTTTTCCTTTGTAGCCGACATTAAAAAGACCAAGATCAAGATCGATTACCCATTGGGCAGCACCGCAAAGCCCATCGGCCGTTCATTTTCAATTTTCCAACCACCAAAAACTGTTTAAAGTTTATCAGCTTGAACATCCTTCCGCAACTGCGGGATGTATTGACACGCACTTTAATTGAACTTTTTACAAATTAACCCAGGGACCAACAAAATCCCCGGGAGGAAAATATTTTATAGAAAATGAAAACAATAGCTAACAAATCACTGCTTTTAATGGCAATGGTGGCTCTGCTGCTCACCGCCTGCTCCAAAAAAAATAATCCCGAACCAGAATTTGATGAGGCCAACCTCGCTCCCTTCTCGATCGAATTCGATAACATTGTAGGGGACCGTACCCTGACCTTCGACAATACAGCCAGCCTCTACACCAATGCTGCCGGTGAAAAATTCTCCATTTCCTTCCTACAGTACTTCATCAGCAACATCAAGGTGACCACAGCTAGTGGGAAGACCTACATCGTACCACAGGAAAAAAGCTATTTTCTGATCAATGGGGCCGATAAGTCTACACGTTACGCAAAAGTGCAAGTACCTGAGGCCGATTATACCAAAGTTACCTTTACTCTTGGCGTAGATAGTTTGAGGAGCACCATGGACCTCGATAAGCGCACAGGGGTGCTCGATCCTGCGGCTAGTGGCGGACACGGCATGGGCGGCATGTATTGGGGATGGAATGCCGGCTACATCTTTTTTAGGTTTGAAGGGAATGCACCTGTGATCAGCGATGATGCCAATGGAGATCCGACTGGCAAAAAACAGTTTAAATATCACATTGGCGGCTTCGGTGGCTATACGGCTCCGACCATCAGCAATATCAAGATCATTACCCTTGACCTCACTGCGGGTGGAACTGCCAAGGTTCGGAAGGATCGGCAGAGCAATGTACACCTGCTCGTAGACCTAATGAAGGTATTCAACGGGAAAAATGCATTTAGTATTGCTGCGCATCCCAGTGTCATGTTCAGCGATTACAGTGTGAGCGTGGCACAGAACCTTAGCGAAATGTTTAGGCACGACCATACCGAAAACTGACCATGAACAGGAAACACTTTACAGTGCTATTGATCATGGCACTTTTTGTTTTTGCCTGTAAAAAAAGTCAACCCATGGTTGAACAGATCGAGGAGTTCCTTGGCTTTCAGAAGCCATCGAACTTCCCCGATGCCGTGTATAATTTGGAGGCCAACAAGGTGACCAAAGCAGGGTTTGAACTGGGCAGAACACTTTTTTATGAGCCTCGGCTTTCACGCAACAACACCATCACCTGTGGATCTTGCCATATCCAATCATCGGCCTTTACGCAACACGGGCATGATGTGAGCCATGGCATTGACGACAGGTTGGGCACCAGAAATTCGCCCCCCATTATGAACTTGGCCTGGAACAAGGCGTTTATGTGGGGCGGCGGCGTTTATGACCTCGACCTCCAGCCCATCGTGCCCATCACCACACATGAGGAAATGGACGAAAACCTGGCCAATGTATTTGCCAAGCTTCAGGCGATGCCCAAATACACTGCGCTTTTTAAGGCTGCTTTTGGCACCGAAGAGATTACAACAGCACGTTTCATGAAGGCATTGTCGCAGTTTATGGTGATGTGCGTGAGCAGCAATTCCAAATACGACAAGGTCATGCGCAAGGAAGGGAATATGGCCTTTACGGCCGAAGAACTGGAAGGATACAACATCTTTAAACAGAAATGTGCGTCCTGCCATGCAGAGCCCTTGTTTACGGACGGGTCTTTTAGGAACAATGGTCTTCCGCCAAGTGCTATCGACGATCAGGGATTATATACGGCCACATTAAAGCTAGGCGATAAGTATAAATTCAAGGTACCGTCGTTAAGGAACCTCTCCTATACGGCTCCCTACATGCATGATGGCAGGTTTTTGACCCTTTCCGGAGTGCTGGAACATTACAACTCGGGAGTCGCTACCACAGCAAACCTAGACCCTTTGCTGAATGGCGCGAAACCAGGGATCGCATTGAGCGAAACTGAAAAACAGAGGCTGACTACTTTTTTGCTGACCCTCGATGATGAGGAATTTATCAAGGACAAACGTTTTGCAGAACAATAACATGAGAAAATTAATTGTACTTCTATTACTCTCCGTGCTTATGATCAATGTAAGCCGGGCCTGCGACATTTGTGGATGTGGTGTAGGAAGCTATTATATCGGCATTTTGCCACAGTTCAACAAGCGGTTTGTGGGACTTCGCTATCAACATAAAACATTGACAACCCATTTGGGCCCATTTGGTGAACGAACGCCAATTACAGCTGATGAGACCTACCAGACCGCAGAACTTTGGGGCGGCTGGAATATAGGAAAGAAATTCAGGTTGCTTGCATTCGTTCCCTATAATTTTAATGAACGGACCAGTCAGACAGGGAATGGCAAAAAGCAGGGCCTTGGCGATGTAGCGTTGATGGGCTATTACAGTCTGCTTGACCATCGCACCAGTATTGGCGAAAAACTGTTGGTACAATCGCTATGGGTTGGCGCTGGCATCAAGGCACCAACGGGAAAATATGAGCCCGAAGAGCGTCTGGCCATTCAAGAGTCGCCAAACAATTTCCAGTTGGGTACAGCGAGCACAGATTTTACGCTCAATGTTACGTACGATATCCGTTTCCAGGATGTTGGGCTCGATGTAAACCTGAACTACAAGATCAACACGGCCAATCGCTACGGTTATCGATATGGAAATAAGTTGACCACCAATTTGCTGGCCTATTACAAATTCAGGATTGCCAATAAGCTTACCTTGGCACCCAATGCAGGTATTTTGTATGAAACTGCCGAGAAAGATATCGAAAGCAAAAAATATGCAGTAGACGTTTCTGGTGGCTATTCATTGTCGGCAATTGGCGGCGTAGAAATGTCGATCGATCGGTTTTCGGTGGGCGCCAACTATCAGAATGTATGTTCTCAGGACCTGGCCAATGGCAGGGCAAATGCTGGCAGCAGGCTGATGGTGCATACCTCTATTGCTTTTTAGGTTATAATTCATAAACTTGATAACATGAAAAACAGGATAAGAATTGCTTTCCTTGCCTTTGGGCTGTTGTTTGGCTGCAACAGCGAAGCAGATTACAAAGTAACGAGGCAAGAGGTGATGGATCTCCACGATAAATTGATGATTGATGGGGAAATTGCCATTAGAAATAAAATGAGGCTGGATACACTGGGCAAACAGGGACTGAAGAAGCTCAAATCAACTTTAATTGAGCTAGACACCTTACTTGAAAAGCAGCAAATTGATCGTTTGATCGCTATGCTGAATGGTGCAGACGACCAGATGATGGACTGGATGCACAATTTCCAGGCCGATGTAGAAGGGAAGAGCAATGCCCAGGCGGTAGCCTACTTTCAGGGCGAAAAAGTAAAGCTGTACAAATTAGATAGCATTTATCGCACAGCATTAGCCCAAAGTGATGAATACCTTAAGAGATTTAAGCTCAACGTTCCGCAGACGCACGGAGACCACCACCATTAACCACAAGAAATCAAAATAATGAAGCAGTAACCTTTTAATTTCTGAATACGGTTATGGCAACCATTTTTTCCAAAAGAAATGGGTCCGCTAACAGCAATGCACCGGTTCGTCGGCAGATGGACTGGTGCTTAGCTCCGAAATTGGAAATGCTCGGCCAATAGCTGCAGTTCTTCCTTAGAAATCTGGCCTGGGTTACGGTATTGTTTCTCCAACATGCCCAAACTGATCTTAATAATTCCACTGGTTGTTCTGATCAAACATTCTCCATTATCAATGGTACTGGAAATATACCTTCCGATACCGTGGTTGATCTCCCAAAACCTGAGCACCAATTCATGAAATATAAATACTGGATAGTTCATTATTGAAGTTATCAAACTGGTGTTACCTGAATGTTATGGGAATATTAAGTTTTGTTAACATTGAGTTAATATGGAAGAAGGAGCAAAGAGCATAGCGCATAGAGACTATAGTCTAAGAGTTCAAAAGTCCAGAAGTCCAATTGGATTATTTTTGAAGAGGGCCTTTGATTGTTAGTCATTAGTCATTGATAGTTAATGGTGAATAATCATTAGTCCAAAAGTCCAAGAGTCCAGAAGTCCAATTGGATTATTTTTGAAGAGGATTTTGGTTTGGTCATTGGTCATTAGTCATTAGTTTTCAGTCATTATTCATTATTCATTATTCATTATTCATTATTCATTATTCATTATTCATTA
>JAVHXV010000001.1:1011439-1070928 GCA_031119475.1 Pedobacter sp.
TCATTATTCATTATTCATTATTCATTATTCATTATTCATTATTCATTATTCATTAATCATAAATACTCAATTATTAATGATTTGTCTTTAATCTTTAGTCTTTGATCTTTTGTCTTTAATCTCGATACCTGATACTCGATACCTGATACTCGATACCCAACACCTATTCAAAAATCTAACTTCGTTCGGAATGGCAATCGTCAAGCCAATGTAAACCTCTGTATGTGCTACATCTATTTGGGTAAGAAATGCGTTAAATGTATAAAAAAGAGCAGATGAGCGTACACGTTTACCCAACATTAAAAACACACAACCATGAAAAAACAAATTTTTATGCTTCTGGCGTTGGCAGTTGGACTGTCGGCCTGCAGCTCTTACAACTATTATGCAGTAAGCAATAAAAAAATCGATCGCCAGTACAAAACTTTTGCCTGGCTTCCAGAGGGGAAATCGAAAGCTACCAAGATCTATGATAACGACGTTGCGACGGATAAGATCGTAGATGCCACGAGTAGGGCACTTACCGAACGCGGTTATGTGCTCGACAATAAAAATCCTGACTTGTTGATCCGCTATTCAGCTGCTGTGAACAATAAGATGAAGGAATATAATGAACCTGTTTATTATAATGCGCCGCCAATGTACGTGCCCCGTTTGGGCTATGCACGTGGAAGAGCATTTTATTATTATTCCTATGTCAATCCCCTACCCGTTTACGTGGGTTCTGAAATGAGAAAAATCAACGTAAAGGAAGGCAGTGTGGTCATTGACCTGATCGATAGAAAATCGGGCAAGGTGATCTGGAGAGGATGGTCTGAAGGTGAAATCGGAAATCCTGAAAAAGCGATCAGTGATATTCCAAAAGTAGTCGACAATATCTTTAAAAAATTGTCTGCATAAGAAAAGGGCGCCTTAAAAGGCGCCTTTTGTTTTAACTATATTTTTGATAATCTATTCATTTTATTCATTTTCACTGCTGACATTCATTATATTCGCCTTTTAAACGCACGTACATGACGTCATCACCACTTTACGATGATCGAGAACTTCTCAAGAGAATAGCCCATGGAGATGAGCGTGCATTTGAAATCATCTACCACAGATATACCAAAAAAATTTATTTCTTCGGTTTAAAGACCCTCCACTCGCCCCTGCTTGCCGAAGAAGTGGTGCAGGAAGTGATGTTAAAGCTATGGAGAATGGGACCAATGGTAGTGGGAATAAATCAGCTAGAGGCTTATTTGCGCACGACATCCAGGAATATAGCACTCAATATGCTCCGCAGGCAAGCGGTAGAGAACAGGGCCAGTCAGTTGATTGGCCAAAACTGGGAGGAAGAGATCAATGAGACCGAAGAACAGATCTTATTGAACGATAGCAGAAAGATCTTGAATGAGGCCATTGCGCTGCTTCCCCAACAGCAGCGAATGGTGTACAAGCTTTGCCAGGAGCAGGGGCTAAAATATGATGAGGCTGCCGAAAAACTCAACCTTGCCCCTTCCACCGTGGCCACACACATGAAGCTGGCGCTACGCTTTGTAAGAAATTACCTTCAAAAAAATGCCTATTCGGCTATCATACTGATCATTTTTAAACTTTTATAATTTTTTTTAACCACCATTACCCTGACTATAGGTACGAGCGTGTCTATGATAGAAACGCAGTAGCTGTGATCAATGATTTGGGGCCAATTGCGAACATGACTATGGACAAAAAACGGATCATCTACTTATTAAACGTTTACCAAAAGCACCAGGCAACGCCTGAAGAAATTGCTGAGTTTGTTACAGTTTTGCATGATAAAGGTCATGAAACGCTTTTTAATGATGCCTTGGACGAAAGTTGGGATGAAATTTCTGCAGCGGAAATCGCTCCATTGGAAGTAGCTGGCTATGACCGTATGTTGGAGCAGATCATATTACAGCCACAGGAAACCAGGAAGCCTGTTAAATGGTGGCCAAAAATTGCAATTGCCGCTTCGATCTTGGCTTTTTTTGTACCAATTTATTTCTTGGCCGTGCGTCAGACCAACACGAACAGTGAACTCATCCTCAAAAATGATATCGCTCCGGGCAAAGATGGGGCGACCTTAACCTTGGCCAATGGGAAAAAGATATCCGTGGGAGAAATGGACCCAGGGCAAGTGCTGAACGAACCTGGCATCAGGATCAGCAAGACGAAGGATGGACAATTGATCTATCAGCTATCTGATGACAAAAATGCCCATGTTGGCTTCAATACGCTTGCTACTTCCCGTGCTGAGCAGACACAGGTGCGCTTACAGGACGGAACGGTAATTTACCTCAATGCCGAATCATCCCTTAAATATCCCACCAGTTTTGCGCGGGCAGAAAAAAGACAGGTTGAGCTTACAGGCGAAGCCTATTTTGAAGTGGCAAAAGACAAAGACCATCCTTTTCAGGTTCAGGCCGCCAATCAAAGTGTCGAAGTGTTGGGCACAACATTCAACATCAGCGGTTATGCGGATGAGCCGACCGTAAAAACTACCCTACTAGAGGGCAGTGTCCGGATTGTGAACCAAAATTCGAATGCTACGGCCCTACTTAAACCTGGCGAACAGGCCATTGTACGTGAAGGCCTCCTACAAAAACGGACTGTTGAGGCAGAAGATGTGGTGGCCTGGAAAAAAGGATATTTTATGTTCGACAATGAGACGCTCGAAGAAGTGATGAAAAAAGTGGCAAGGTGGTATGACCTCGATGTGCGCTATGCCGATGCCAACATCAGGTACAAAACCTTCTTTGGCTCGGTGAGCAGATTTGAGCAGGTATCTGAAGTGCTCAAGCTGTTGCAGAAAACTGGTGGCGTAACCTTTGAACTCAAGGGAAAAGAGATCATTGTTGGAGAAAAGAAATAACCAAGGCTTACAGGGGCTAACCAATGCCAACAGGCATCCCTTTGGGCACATTATTAACCATAAAAACCTAAACAAACATGAAAGATCAAAAAAACATTCCGTAGGGCGCTTCATCAGCCAGATCTTCAGGTATAAAAAAAGGACTCCGAGTGCAATCGAAGTCCCCCTATCTGCAAGATAAAATTTGATAATCAAAATTTCATTTCACCTGGCGCTGCACTGTCCTGTAAAATACGATGCACGCCGACACAGACAATCAAACTTAGCGAATATTGCAGAGTATTGCAATATGGCGCTGGTGTATTCATTGTACAAGATGATTGTCTGCCAAACACGATGAATATATGTATAAAACCTATACAGATTTTTTCTACGGGCCACATGGCTTTATACCCAAATTGCTATTGACGATGAAGCTCACCACATTCATATTGTTACTTTCGCTAATGCAGGTAAATGCTGCCTCATTTGGGCAGAAACTCAATCTAGTTGACAAAAATGTCACGATCGAAAATGTTTTAAGGGCCATTAAGAAACAGACCAATTACAACGTGCTGGTGGAGAGTACAAATTTCAAGACCTCTACCAAAATCAGTGCTAATTTTATCAACAGTCCGCTGGAAACAGTGATGGATGCACTATTGAAAAGTAGTGACATGACCTATACCATCGACCACAACAACATTATCATCAAGCCAAAAGAACGCTCTTATCTGGAGCGTTTGGTAGATAACTTCCTGGCGATAGAGGTTACCGGCAAGGTTGTCGACTCGTTGACAGGCAATCCGCTGGTAGGCGCAAACGTAATGGTCAGGGGACAAAAAGCGCAACTGGTCAGAACTGGGGCAGACGGATCGTTTAGCCTCCAAAATGTTGACGAGGGTGCTACATTGACCATCAGCTACATTGGTTACAAAAACAAGGATGTAAAAGCGGCACGAAATATCGGAACCATTCAAATGAGCGTATCTGTTGATGCCCTTCAAGAAGTTAATGTGACCATCAATACAGGTTACCAACGCATCAAGCCCGAACAAAGTACAGGTGCAGTCTCGCAAATTGGCACAAGGGAATACGAATCAAGGGTGAGCACCAGTTTTCTGGATGGATTGGTGAACCGTTTACCGGGCCTGATGATCAACAATTCCGTGAACTTTACCAGTACATCTCCCGATGGCACACAGTCATCACGGCCCTTGTTCAACATCCGTGGTATTTCGACCATGTCGGCCAACCAAAGCCCTTTGATCGTGGTGGACGGCTATCCGACAGAACTGACCTTGGATATGATCGATCCAAATGAAATCAAGTCGGTGACGATCCTTAAAGATGCCGCCTCGGCTACAGTATATGGGGTTCGGGCGTCTAATGGGGTGATCATCATCGAAAGGAAACAGGCCAATCCGGGTGCGGCACAGTTCAGCTTTAGGACTACCATAGGCCTTAGACCAGAGGAAAATTATGGACGCTACCGTTGGGATCCAAATGCATCGGCCGTAAATGCCAACTACGTTAGAGAAAGACAGTCGTTATTGATTACCCCTTCAAGCTGGGGTCTATTGTTTACACCAACTGCGGTATCTGGAGGTAACATCAGACGTTCCATTCCGTATTATATCCAGGCACAGCTTGCCGCTGGCATTATTACTCCGGCCCAGGCCGAAAGTTCTTTTGCAGAATTGGCCAATTATGATAATCTTGACGATTATAATCGCATATTTCTTAGGACAGCAGCTACACAAACGCATACGCTAAATGTTTCGGGAGGTTCGCCAAATGCACTTTATTATATCACTGCAAATTATACAGGCAACCAAAACAATGAAATCTTAAATGACAACAATAGATTTATCCTAACTGGCAGGACAACATTAAGGCTGGCGAAACGCCTACGTTTGGAACTGATTACAGAGTACCAGGAGCAGCGCTTCAATAGTGCGCCGATCCCAGGGGCTGGCCAATATGCTGGATATGAGCATTATCAAGATGTAAATGGTAATCCTAGCCCGATCATTTCACAAAGTTATGCACCGGTATACAATAATTCTATCATGGCGCAGGGTTTGCTAGATCAAAATTATTATCCTTTGGTCGATGCCTATTCAGTTTCCGATAAGACGCGGAACATGAATAACAAGACCATTGCCAATTTTACTTATGACATTGGCAAGGGCTTTAACCTATTGTTCGGTGGCGTTTACGAAACCTCGCGTTCCGAATTCAAGCATTTGGCCAACCAGGGCTCATCTGAAGTGAACGCTTGGGTAAACAATTACACGGTTACGCCAACTGCTGCCAACCCTACCCTACAATTCAAAAGAAACCTGCCTGATGGTGCCTTTCTTCGTCAGCAAAATACCAGCTCAACTGGATACACTGCACGTACGCAATTGAATTTCAATAGGAAATTTGGAAATCATTCGATTAATGCAATTGCAGGTGGCGAGATCAGAAGTATTTTGAGCAAAGGAAACCTGGCTTCTTATTTTGGCTATAATGACCAAAGCTTGTTGCAACAACCTGTAGATTATGCGTCTATATTTAATGGTTTATCTACCGTTAGAGGCACTTTGGTAACCACAAACTCACTGGGTTCCCTGAATAGCTTTTTTAACCAGACCTATAACGAGGACAGGTTTTTGTCTGCCTTTTCTAATGTCGTTTATTCCTTTAAGGATACCTATTCCCTATCCGGGAGTATTCGCATAGACCAGTCGAATTTATTTGGTAGCGATCCGAAATACAAATATAAGCCATTATGGTCTTTGGGTGCCGCCTGGAACATCCATAAGGAAGATTTTATGAGTAAATTCCCCTGGTTACACGAATTAAAGCTCCGCAGTGCCTTCGGATTCAATGGAAACGTAGCCAAGCTTTCTGTACCACAGGTAATTGCCCAAGCCCAGCTCAATAACCAGAATACGCCTACACTTCCCTCGCTGATCCTCGCTTCCAACGCCAATAGTGGCCTTCGTTGGGAACAAACAGAGAATTTCAACCTGGGAATTGATTTTAACATCTTCAAAAATATCTCTGGTAGTTTTGATTATTACACCAAAAAAACAACTGATGTGATGGGCAATTCTACCATCGATCCAACACTGGGTGCTACATCCGCTTTGATCAATTATGCCACCATCAGAAATAATGGTCTGGAATTTAGCTTGAAAGCGGATTGGATCTCAACCAAAAACTTCAACTGGAATACCGGTATTGTCATCGCTAAAAATGGCAGTAAAGTGCTTGATGTTTATAGGACAGGACGCTTTGACCCTCAGGTACTCGATGTATTGGGCTATGTGAACGGCTATCCTGTTGGAGCCATGTTCTCCTACGACACGAAAGGACTGAACAACGAAGGCCATCCGATCATTGAAGATTTGAATGGTGTACAGTATGTGGTCAATACGAGCTCTACCGGAACACCTTTGGTTACGGCCATGTCAAGCAAGGAATCGGGACTGGTACAATATTCTGGCACTACGGTACCAACCATTAGCGGTGGGTTGAGTAACCGTATCGATGTAGGTAACTTCTACTTCTTTGCCATGGTGAATTATTATGGCGGTTTTAAGGTAAGGGTACCAAGACCTACACCGTCAGACAATAGGCCTTTGGCTGGAGCGGGTAATTATTGGAGGGTTGCTGGAGATGAAAAGAATACAGATATTCCAAACTTAGTGGACCTCACTGCCACCAATCCATCATGGGCCTATCGATATAACCGCAACTATGTTGTTCATGGAGATTACCTCACACTGGGTGACGTAACAGTTTCGTACCGCTTAAACAATTTGAATTTCATCAAAAAGGCCGGCTTCAAAAATTTTGAGCTCAAGGCCCAGGCATCAAACCTGTATACGGTAGGTTTCAACAGATATAATTTCAGCATGGCCACAGGAAGTTACGCAAAATCATATGTAACGCCTACTTACACCTTGGGCTTATTCACCAACTTTTAAAATTTAATAGGATGAAAAAAATTAAACATATAGCCGCCCAGTTGCTTCTTTGCTGCTTTATTTTTACTGGATGCGATAAGTATCTGGATATAGAACCAAAAGGCAAGCAATTGTTGAAGACGACAAACGACTTCGACCTCTGGTTGAATAACAATACGTTGACCGTCGAGTCAGAGAACATGTACATCAATTACATGACGGATAATATCGATATTGTGAATATTACCAATCCGCCAACGTCCTTAGCAGAACTGATTTATACCTGGGCACCACAATTTACAACAGATGTAACCGCACCTACTCCACTTTGGGGCGATCATTATAAAAGGATCAGCTTGTTCAACACGGTATTATTAGGTATTGACGGTGCTCAAGGCGGCACCTCTTCTCAAAGAGCGAGCATCAAGGCTGAAGCACTGTTGGGTCGTGCCAACTCCTATTTCTATCTGGTAAATGAATATGCCAAGCCGTATGATGCGGCTACAGCTTCAACAGACCTTGCTGTTCCTTTCGTCACATCAGATGATGTAAGTCAGAAAGCACCTCCCAGAAGCACAACGGCAGAGATTTATCAGCACATCATTGATGACCTGAATGCGGCAATACCTAACCTGCCGCCAGATAATTCCAATGCAAGGTTCCGTGGCTCGAAAGCTGCCGGATACAGTGTTCTGGCTCGAGTTTATCTGTATAGAAGAGAATATACCGAAGCGCAACGCAATGCAGAACTTGCTTTGGCCAATACCTTGGCCACGATGATTGATTACACCACTCCCGCAACTTTTCCAACCACCACAAATGTGGTATCGCATCCAGACGTCATCTATGGTAGGGGTACCAATGCTGCAGGAATACCAATTACCACAGAGTTTAAAAGTACATTCGCTACCAATGATGCCAGGAGAACAGTCTTATATTATAACTGGGCCAGTACCGTTAGAGGAGGAACATCGTTTTATGCAGCAGCTGTTACGCCTGCATTTCAATTGACCAATACCGGCACGACCGTACAGGAAATGCGATTAATTGTAGCAGAATGTGCTGCAAGGGCAAACAATCTGACGACAGCGCTTGCCAACCTCAATGAAGTTCGCCGAAACAGATATACAGGCACACCGGTTACGAGCAGGGACTTTAGTTCAACAGATCAAAATGTGGTGCTGACCGAAGTATTGGCAGAAAGAAGGAGGGAATTGCCTTTCCATGGGCTACGCTGGTTTGACATGCGAAGGTTTGATATGGAAAATAGAATGCCAGCTGTTGTGCGTACCAATGCGCAGAATACGACAATTGCTACACTTGCCCCACGCAGCAACAGATACACCTTGCAGGTACCTATTCAGGTGCTATCCTTTAACCCTAACATGGTACAAAATCCATAATTAAAATAATAGCGATGAAAACATATCAACTAAATATATTGGGCCTGTGCACAGCATTACTGTTGCTTACTGCCTGTGAAAAAGATGGGTCTGGTCGTGAAGCCCTGGCAGAAGGGCGTGTCACCTTTAATCTCCCCGCCTCCACAGACGTGGTAGCAAGTCCACTGGTCATCAAGACCAAATCGGTAGTGAGCATAGAAATAAAAGCTGCTTTACAGGGAGGAGTTTCTTCTGATGAACATTATGTAGGTTTCGCGACAGACACCACAAAGATTGCCGACTACAGGGCAAAATATGGAAATAGTGCACTGCTACTTCCAACAACGAACTATCTCTTCTATAAATCTACAGCGGCCATTGCGGCTGGTGCCAGTTTATCAGAGCCTGCGATCTTAAACTTAGGTTTTCAGACCTCCTTAAAAAAATTCACTACCTATGTGCTTCCCCTTGTCATCTCTTCTGTTGATGGAGTCATGCAAGATCCGAAAACACGCAGGGTAGTTTATTACGTGTTTAACACCGGCGATGGACGGTACGTAGAGCACACTGGTTTTACTCCTACCGCAACAGCAACGTCCACCTCTGGAGCAAATGTTGCCAGCAGGGCGATCGATGCCAATATATCAGGAACCTATTGGGCCAGTGCGACCACCTCTGCACTGCCACAATCCTTAACCATAGACTACATCAGGGATGTTACTTTTACCGGACTGGATTATTATCTTCCCACAGCCATCACAACAGCTTCAGGTGGCTTCACTACGTCTGCTAAGATCGAAACAAGTTCAAACGGTACAGTCTGGGCAGATAAAGGAACATTTGCAGTTGATGCCAATAATCCAGATAAATTGCAGACCATCAATTTACCTGCGCCAGCTACTGCAAGGTTTGTCCGCTTCACGATCCTGTCGGCAACACCGTATGTAGCTGGTACCATGACTTACAGTGTAGGCTTTGTAGGCGGGATCTTATTATTGAATTAATACAAGTCAAACGTAAATATTACCCATACATATGAAAAAATATCTGTTCCTAATTTTACTTGCGCTGCCTTTTATGGCTGTTGCGCAAAAAACATATACCTTAAATGGAACCATACCCGGTATACAGGACCCTTCCAAAGCCTATCTTGTACTTCTTAAAAATGGAGCATGGAAGGAAGTCGACTCTACTGAAATTAAAAATGGAAAATTCCAGTTCAAAGGCAGTGTTGATGAACCACAGCCTGCCCTGGTAGCGGTCAGGAAAATCGGCATGCAGGCAGCAAATACACGCGATTCACAAGATTTTCTTATCGAAAATTCAATGATTACAATAACTGGAAATGATAGGATCAGTGGTGCAAAGATCAGCGGATCGGTTGCTGATCGTGAAAACAGGGAGCGGGAAGCATTGATGAAGCCTGTTACGGCCAAAATTATGCAGCTCCAGAACGAATATGGTAAAAAAGATGCAAATGGCGCCTACATCAAGTCTATGGAAGAGCGTAAAATGGCTGGAGATAGCATTCAAAAGCTGGTAGCGATGAACAAAGACATCAATCAGAAATTTGCAGAAACGCATTTGAATTCATTCGCTGGACTCTATACCTTCTACCTGTACGTTCTTGATAGCAAATTTGAAGCTGCCAAAGTAGAGCCGCTGTTTCATCGCTTTTCAGCTGATCTTCAGGCCTCCCCTCTTGGCAAACGCACCGTAGAAAAAATAGAGATCGGCAAACGTCGTCAGGCCGGTGCCAAAGCAACAGATTTTACCCAAAACGACCAAAATGGCAAGCCTTTTACGCTTTCTTCATTAAGGGGTAAATATGTTCTGGTGGATTTCTGGGCAAGCTGGTGCATCCCGTGCAGGGCCGAAAATCCGAATGTGGTGAAAGCCTACAATGCACTAAAGGATAAAAATTTCGAGATCGTAAGCGTTTCGTTAGATGCAGGCAAGGAACAATGGTTAGAGGCCATCAAAAAAGATGGCATGCCGTGGATCCATGTGAGCGACCTTAAATATTGGAAAAATGAAGTGGCCGTGATGTATGGAATCAATTCTGTACCTCAAAATATCCTGGTGAACCCACAAGGTATGATCGTGGCCAAAAATCTCAGGGGCGACAACCTGCTGGAGCAGCTCAGGGCTTATATTAAATAAGTTGAAGGTTGAAAGTTGAAAGTTGAAGGTTTAAAGTTGAAGGTTTAAAGTTAAAATTATAGAAAATGAAATTTAGGATTAAAGGATTGCTTGCCATCGTATTGTGTACCACTGCGAGCTTTTGTATGGCGCAAGACAAGTTCACGGTGGCGGGAACACTATCCCAGACAGGGAACGATAAAATGATACTGCTCAGCTATGTGAATAGTGCAGGAAAAAATGCAAAGGACAGTGCGTTGGTAAAAGATGGAAAGTTTGTGATCAACGGGACTACAGCTTTTGGAAATCGTGCCTACCTCGAACTTAGGCCGATTGCCAAAGACACCACAAAAAAGCGTCGTGCAGTAGATTTTAAAGAGTTTTATCTTGAAAAGGGTACAACTACGGTAACTGGCACCGACCAGATGGCAACTGCAACTGTTTCGGGCACCAAAGTACAAAGTGAAAATCTAGACTACCATGCTAAAATGGATCCATTGCAAGACCAGTATAAAAAAATAGTAGATCGCTATTACAAGGCCAAGGCGGCGAAGGATTCCGTTGAATTGAAGCAGATTTCGGTCGATGCAAAGCCGTTGATGGCGCAGATGGAGTCGACATTGGATGATTTTATCAGTGGGCATCCAGATTCGTATGTTACGGGAGATTTGGTTTTGGGCAACAGAATGGCCGTAATCGATGTCGTTAAATTTGATCCGATCTATCAAAAATTGGGCAAAAATGTACTTGCCAGTTTTACTGGAAAGAAGATTACCGAAAAGTATATCAAGGCCAAACAGTTTGCCATTGGAAAAAGCATCGATTTTACGCTACCTGATGCGAAAGGTAATGAATTTAAGCTTTCCTCGCTAAAAGGTAAATATGTACTTGTTGATTTTTGGGCGAGCTGGTGTGTCCCTTGTCGCGCAGAAAACCCCTTTCTTTTAAAAGCTTATAGCGAACTTAAGGACAGAAATTTCCAGATTGTAGGTGTTTCATTAGACGATAACAAGGCCAATTGGCTAAAGGCAGTCGAGATGGACAAGCTACCTTGGACCCAGGTGAGCGATGTAAAGGGCTTTCAGACCGAAGTTGCGGTCAGGTTCGGCATTACGGCCATTCCACAAAATGTACTGATCGATCCTGATGGAAAAGTTATTGCAAAAGACCTTCGTGGTGAAGATGTGAACAAAAAAATCGCAGCTTACCTGAAATAGAAATGGTGAATAATGGTTAATTAGGGGCTTCCAGCGTATGTTGGGAGCCTTTTTGCTTGGTTGTAATTGGTTAACTGGTTAACTGGTGAATTGCTTAATTGTTTAATTGCCCTGTAGTAACACAAGTGTACTACAGGGACTGTGAGCAGCCAACTGTATTGTTGTTTAGTTGTTTGGCTGATTAGGTGGTTAGGCCAATCGCTTTGGGCTTTTCGCTTTCAACTACTCTCGATACTCGATATGCCAAAGGCACCCCTGCGGGGCTTGATACCTGATACTTGATACCTGATACTTGATACTTTTAACTTTTAACTTTTAACTTTTAACTTTTAACTTTTAACTTAAAAACAAACTGTCCGCATTGCTGTTTTGAAGGAAATAATCTTCAATAAGGATGGATAGACAGGAGCTTGAACTTTTTAGACAGGAATTTTCTGAATATTACGATGATCATGTAGTGGTGACCGATCTGGATTCAATGGGAAATATGGTAGTCTATACCAGTCCGTACAAGAGTTTCGATGAAGTCATCCTCTATCTCTGTGAACATTTGCCTTATACCATCCATTTTGATGATCATCTGGATATCTATCTCTACCAGTTTGGCACGAATGGCTGTATCAGGCTCGGTATCAATTAACAGGCGCATGGACAATCCTAGCAGAACGGCAGCTACTTCCTCATTGCAAAAATTCTTTAGCGTAGTGTTGGGCTTATTGATGATCTTGGCTGCCTTAGGCCACTTTACGTTTCAGCGGAGCGCGTTCCAGGCACAGGTTCCCGATTGGGTACCCCTTGAGAAAGATCTGACCGTCATCTTATCTGGAGTTGTAGAATTGATTCTTGGTCTGGCCCTTTTATTTTGGAAAAGAAGGCAGACTATCGGGATTATCTTAGCTATTTTTTACGTATTGGTGTTTCCTGGTAATTTAGCACAGTACACCAACCATATTGATGCCTTCGGACTCGATACAGATTCCAAACGATTGATCAGGCTTTTCTTTCAGCCTATCTTGATTTTCTGGGCCTTGTGGTCAACAGGGGTTTTCAACAAAAAGCGGATCAGCTGATCAGCTTAAAAAGTCATCTACTGTTCGATAAGCTGCTATAACAGCCAATTCCCCTTCTTTGCCAGCCTTTGAGTTGCCATGCTCCATGCCCATTACACCTTTATATCCTTTTTGGTGGAGGTGCTTAAATAAGTTTTTGTAATTGATTTCTCCTGTTGTGGGTTCCTTCCTCCCTGGGTTATCGCCAATCTGGATATAGGCAATCTCATCCCAACAGCGGTCTAGTGTTTTGATCAGGTCACCTTCCGTTCGCTGCATGTGATAAATATCATATAATATTTTACAGGATGGGCTCTGTACGGCCTTGCAAACCGCATAGGTTTCATTTGTTTTTTGTAGGAAAAGCTCAGGGGTGTCGCTTAAGGTTTCCAATACCATGATCAATCCATGGGGCTCAAATATGGCCGCGCCTGCGCGCATGGCATCTATTACGTTGGCAAACTGGTTACCATAAGGAAGATTGCGCTCATAAAAGCCAGGAACCACGGTAAGCCATTTGGCATTACAGCGTTTAGCAGCTTCAACAGCCCGGTTACAGGTTTCTACAAATCTGTCCTTAAATTCCTTTTTCCCGGTGGTGAGGGATGTTTTCCAATTATCGCCACCATCTACAACAAAAACGCCCATTCTCATGCCGAGTTTGGCCAACAGGTTTCCGATTTTCTCCTGTTCTTCCACGGTGCGCTTCAGATAATTGTTATCTTCGATCGCACGGAAACCCTTGTCGTACATAAACTGGATCTGGTCCAAAAAGTCTTTCCCTGCATGGTTCTGGAACATTCCCTGATGTGGGGCGTAATCTAGATTAAATACCTTATCCTTTTGGTCAATGATGCTCTTCTCCATCAGACTGGCTTTTGTGGTCAGTCCGGCACCTACCGCTCCCAGTGTCAGTACCCCATTTCGCAAAAATTCACTTCTTTTCATTGAATTAACAGTTAATGCTTTTCTAAATTAATATTTTAATTTAAAGATTAAAATAGCGGCAGCTAGCCCTTAAAAAATTCGGGCAGCAATGCTCTGGCAATTTCCCTTGCTGAAGGTACATCTGCTTCGGGTATGCCACGATAGGGCCATCTCAGTCGGGTAGGAATCTCAATGTATCCACCTACTGCAGCTAAAAATTTGTCGAGTGCTGGGCTGGAATAACCCGCGTTTGCGTAAGGAAAAATACATTGCCGAAAAAATTCCAGCAGCTGTTCCTGAATGCGCAGTGCCTCCTCTATATCCGTAGACATCAGTTGCCAATGCCATTGTGCAGCGGCCGCATTGATGCAGGCGATATTGGAATACGCTCCGGCCGCAATGCCAGTTTTTACGCCACTGGCCAAAAAATGTCCGGGGATAAAGATCGATAGATGTCCTGCATGTGTTTTCATTTCATCCTCCCATTCGCTTCCCCTGCTCAGTACTTTTGTTCCGATCAAGGTTGGAACGGCCGATTTAAACTTGGCATAGTCTATTGGCTTAAGCTCCAGTTTCGCATGGGGCGGATTATAGAGCACAAGCGGAATTCCATTGGCCTCCGACTCCATCTTTGTTAAAAATTGGAGCTGTTCTTCACCAGATAGGACTACCCAATCTGGCATGATCACCTGAAAAGCATCAGGCTTAAGACTTACCGTACGTTTCATCCGCTGGAGCGAAATGATGGGTGATGGATGGCTGCAGCCAACCTGAAAACGCGTGCCAGCCTTCGTACATTTTATAGCCAACAGCTCAGCTATCCGGTCGAACTCTGCTTCTGTCTGGTTATGGAATTCCCCTGCTGTACCATTTGAATAAATTCCATCTACTTTTGCGGAAATCAACCTATCGATCTCAGTTTCCAACAAATTAAAATCAATGCTTTGGTCGGCACAGATGGGCAGCAAAAGCGTAGCCCAATTGCCCCTTAAGTTACTAGCTGTTAACTTCTCCTTTTCCATGTGATTACCTAATTTAATCATTACTAGAATTCCCGCTCACAATCCGTAAATATGTTTAGGAATTGCGAAAAATATAATCACGTGTCAAGTCTGATGGACTATCTTACCTTAACCTGGGCTTCCTCGGAAAATAGACCAGATAGAGTGCAATAATGGTCAGCAACAGCTGAAGTATGGTTGTAGCCAGATAGAGGTTGCCCGCATGGGCCAAATGATACACCACCATAATCCGATAGGCACTCCTGACCAGAAGGATCCATAGCAGGTACCTGCTCAGATCAAAGCGCCGTTTAATCAGCACAAAAGAAAGATAACGCAAGAGCACTATGGCAAAGGCAATCAGCGTATCGGCAAGATCATCTACCCCATGCAGAAAGATATTGATCAACCCTACGGCCGAAGTCGCTAGCATCAGGTATGCAGCCACTGTATAACTGCTCAGGAAACGGAACTTATCCTTTTGGACCATGGACTATCTTTAGTTTGCTAAGGTACAAAAGTTTATGATAGTTGGTTTGGTTAATTGGTTAACTGGTGAATTGGTTACCTGGTTAAATTGTTCTATTGCCGGATTATTTGTTCAAAATCTTTTTAAGTATTTTTTCATAGCCTTGCGCATATCTCAACATGCCTAAATCGGAGGGGTGGGTACCATCAACCGTTCCATCGGTTCCCATATCTACTTGGTCTGCCGGAAGGACATACACGCCTTTTACACCCTCTTTTTGCAGGGCTGCGTATGCTTGGCGCGATGCCGTGTTCAAGGCCCGGATTCCTGCTGAAGTGGATATGTTCATCCGATTTTCTGTAAAGCCAGAATGTTCTGTTAAAAGAATCGGTGTATTTGTATGTTTGGCCCTTAATATTTTAACTGCCGCTATAATCTTGTTTTTAACCACAAGTGCGGTACTATCAGATGAGGCATTGAGATTAGGCAAACAATCCAGCACAAAAATACTGGCATCAATTTCATTTACCAGATCTACCACTTCCTTTTCCAGGCGGCCATTACCAGAAAAAGCTAAGTTGGTTACCGGAGTATGCAGATTGCGCTCTAAAATTGCGGTCCAAGCCATACCAGGCCTCGATGCACATCCGCCCTGCGCTATGGATGTACCATATACCACAATCGGCTTTTGCTGATCTGGGGGAAGCGCAACAAAAGTAGCTCCTTCCTCAACTCCGATTTCGAGCCAATTTACGGTATTGTAGAGGGGCAGAAATAAGGTATAGGTTCTGCCATCCCTATAGTTTGATTTATCGAGTGTGAGGTTGTTAAAATCGTATGTAATCGTATCGGCAAATTTGTATTTTCCTGGCGCCCATGCCCATGTACCGTCTGCATTGGCCGCATAGAGATCAACTCCAGATCTTCCAGTTGCCGGAAAGTGGTCCATGGCATAACTCTTAGCCGCAACCAGATACCTCACCTTAATGTGGTTTGCATTGGTCTTAAATCGGATTTTTAAGCCTGCCGCATTGCGGGATAATGCCCATACTTCCTGTCTGACCAATTTTTGGGCCCTAGCAGGAAAGCGATCATAAAAACTGCCGACTTCTTTCGGCCACTCTTGGCCACCGATGACAGCGAAGCTACTTGTTTTGGGGTTCCACCATTTCAATTGCTCATTTACCTGGGCAAAAGCATGTACATGTAAAACCATAAAAAATATAAAAATCCCTTTTTTCATCTGTTAGTTTATTTAGATATGGGCCAGTATAGATTAACCATTATTTACTTGCAGCCAAAACGTTTATTCTTAAATCTGTATCAAATTTAGTGTAATGCTGATAATGTCCGGTCATCCAGAGCACAATTGGTTTTTTTCCAGGATATTTACCAGCAACTACAGGGCGATAATTATTTTCTTTAGAATTTGAGGTCAGCTGTTCTGACCCCCACTTTTTACCTTTCTTTTTCCAATGTTCCAGTTCAAAAAATGGCCCATCTTTTTTGGCCAGATATACGTTTGATGGATCGTTATGGTCCAAGGAAATTCCACCAGAATAAAATGGTTCTGTATTTTTTACCCCTTCTGGCACCACACACATTGAGGGACCGCCCTTGGTCAGTTCTTCATCCTGCCACTGCTTGCCATTCCATTTTGCATAATGGTAGCGGTGATCATTTTCCAGGGGATACCTGGTGTAGACCATGATCGGCCTGTTGTTTTGATCGAGCGCGATATCCGAAATCCAGGCCCTGATCTTGCTCGCCGTCGCATCGTATACCTTATTGACTTCTTTTGGAGCAATTGGCAGCTGGGACAGGGTTTTGATCAGTTTTCCATCTGTCTGATAAAAACTGCCGTTCTGGTAATAGATGTGGTACAGCGAGTTGGTGGGTTCACTGGTCGGATGTCCATCCGTAAATGCAAAATCTATTCGATTCTTGTTGTCGGAGCAAACTTTTAGATAAGGCCTGTTATTGGTGTTTTTATTCTCGATCAAAGGGATACTTTTGCTCCAGGTCTCTCCCAAATCGTCGCTAAAAGAAAGCGTGGGCCGCCAATCAGAGCCCCTCCAGAACATAAAGATCCGGTTGTTTTCGCCCTTTAACATCACAGGATGGCTATAGGTAATCTTTTTACCGCCAAAAGGAATGACCCGCTCCGCTTCCCATGCACTGATATCTTCGGCGTACTTGCTCTTCCGCATAAAAAAACGCCCATTGTGTTCGGTATAAAATGTCAATAGCTTTCCATCTGGAAGAAACAGTATGGAAGGTACGTTATGGTCGTCTATCTGCAATTTTTCGTGCAGTACAAAATTACTTACTGTTTTGGTTTTTTGGTTTCTGGCGCTGATCATCACATCACCTTTGCTGTTTACATAGGCAAAATACACTTGTTGCACCTTACCGGCATGATATATTGCCCGTGGATCGGAATACCAGCACCAAGAGGCATCTTTGGCCACAAGTGAATAATCTTGTGCAATTGCGCCAGAGGTGCACAAAAACAAGAAAATAAATAGGGCTGAATATTTGTTTAATGTTCTCATTTGATTTTTTGCCTGGCTGCCAATTGCGCCAAATAAAGCGACTGTGGTACAGCATCTTGATTATGTGCAAACCATTCACCGTCTGGACGGTTTTTGAACCTGCCAGTGGCTTTTTCTCCTTTTGTACCGATGCTGTAGTTTTTTCCAGATGTCCACGGACTTTGCACGGCGATCTTGCTACCGGTGCAATTCCATAAAACCTGTGTTACACCTGCCCAACCATGTCCGGTACCATAATTTCCACGGTCTTCGACGTCGATGAGTCCATCAGATCTGATGTTATCATACAATGTACCTGTAGCCCAGCGGTGGTGCGGGCCAATGTCGCTCTTAGACTTTACAGCAGTGCCCTGGCAGAAAACATTTGGTCCACAAACAAAGGCCCCGGTAGCATAATCGTGCCTTGCTTGCCGCGATTGGCAGTTCATGATCAGGTTTTGTTGCCCATCGATGTTGAACGAATACCTACGGCTGCCCGTGATGATAGATTTGGCATCAAAACATTTGGCATTGTTTACGGTAATGCATTTGGCAGTCGATGCAATGTTTACACAACCGAAACCAAAATAGCGCGAGGTTACTTGGTCTACCCAACAATTTTCTGCTTTGGCAAAGTCAATGGCGATCCATCCATGCTGTTCATCGGTTTCACTTTCAAAACTTGATTCGAGCAGGAGTTGCTCAATTCCTACCTCGGAAATTCGACTTGCAAAGGTGTATTTCATTACTTTACCCCCACCAAATTGCTTCTCCATTTGCATAACGATCGGATTGTCGATAAAAATTTCGTTGCCTTTTATTTTTGTGATCTTACGTTCATATCGAAGGTTGTAGGACTCGGGCTTCCATTGCAATGTACCTTCACGGGCATCGATCTGGTCCATTTTTATGGCCGAAATCCATTCGGCCGTTGCCGGACGGTAAACCAAGATCTGGTCGCCAACCTTGAACCGCTCTGCGTGGGTGATGTGGAATGAAAACGCGCCAACCGGCACAAAATCATCGACAATGTTTTCTGGTGACGATGCGGTTTTCAAAGCCCCTGTTCCAGAAACCTCGATCAGGTTACGCTGCACCTTGCCAGTGGCCACAATTTTTGTCCCCTCCGCGTTATCGCCTGTGCCACGGAGCACAATCCCGCCTGCATTGATTTTTATGACTCCATTGACAAGAAAAGTACCTTTTTCTAATAAAATCGTACCTCTATAGCCATTATGATCAGGCTTTAACTGTCCAACTTGGTCTATGGCCGACTGGATCAGGCCTCCACTATCACCTGCAGGTGCAGGTTTTATCCTTTTCACAATGGATATATGGGGAAATTTCTGATCGCCCTGATGGTAGCCTACCCTGCTAAAGTCGGGGATGGTATTTCCCTTTTCATCGGGAATATAGGTAATCGAGCCATCCGGATTGATCTTTAGGAAAGGATTATCCCCGTCAAGGTCGAAGGCGAACAAGGCCAGTGACAGCGCAAGAAAAAAAACGGAAACTATTTTCGCTCTGATCGGACCCATGGCTAGCTAGAATATTCTGGTTTCCACAGCTGAAATTTTTCGGTATCTGCTGCCTTGTTGCCCAAGTGTATGGCAATAGAGGTATCTCTGCCTGTTTCCACGTTTGAAAGCGGTTTTCGCTTGTCGCGGATACAGGATGCAAAATCACGTAGGGCGCTAATGGTCGGTTCAATCGATTTTTGGCCAGGTTTTTCAAACACGATTTCTGTGCCCTTCCCTTGTGTAGTTACCGCTTTGGTCGCTCCGGTTACCCCATCAACTGTTCCTTTGGCATTATTGATGGTTTCTGGATAGATAAAAGCCTTGTTCCTCAAGATTTCAACCGTTGCCTTATCGCCCAAAATGCGAATGGAATATCCATTGTATGCATTTGACAACACGGAGGTAAAACTTGCTTTTATTCCATTTGGATATTGATAAATGGTGCGGATATTATCGTAGGTATCTCTCCCATCCTTCCAATAATCGATGCTGCCCATGCCAGTCACTTTTAAGGGATGCGAATCGAGCAACATATTAACGGCATCTATTTCGTGTGCGCAGAGCTCTGAAAGCGGGCCGCCACAATACTCCCGGTACATCCGCCAATTGACCAGCCGTTCCTGAGCAGGATTTCTGACGGGAAAACGCCAATTCGAATTTCTGTTGTACTGGCATTCGAAATGTGAAATCTTACCAAGCCAATTTTCTTTCATAATTTCCTTTACGAGATGGTAAAGGTCATAATATCGATACTGAAAACCCACCTGGAGCACAAGATCCGAGTGTTTCATGCGCTTAACAAGATCAAGCGATTGCTCAATGCTATAGGTCATGGTTTTCTCGGTATACACATGTTTACCTGCAGAAAGTGCGGCAATAGTCATCGGGTAATGCAGATAAAGTGGCGTGGCAACGATTACTGCATCTACATTTTTATCTTCCAGCAGCTTGTTGTAATCGGAATAGGATTTTGCGTTTTTATCGGCATAGCTCATTCCTTTTGCCAGATTTTCTGGGATAAGGTCACAGCAGGCCACCAATTTGAGCTGTGGGATATCTTTGATGAGCGAGGCCAGTCCAGCTCCCCTGGCACCTGTACCGATCAATCCAACCTGTATCGTATCATTCGGAGATAAGGCACCAAGTACGGGTGTTCCAAATAGTGCCAACCCCGACAGGGTAAGGGCACCGCTGGTAACGAATTTTCTTCTATCTATCATTGACTTATCATTTATAAGTTGAAGGTTCGACGTCTATTAAAGCAATTATTATATTTTCGTGTACGTACCCGAATTTACTGTTTCTTTTTGGATAAGGAAATATTTTTATCAATTGTGATAAAAAAGATAGTTTTCCCTAGAAATGATGTCTATTGGCATAAAGTTAACCTGTTGAGAACTTTGTCCGTGCACCATTTTATTGTATAATGCCATTATTCCCTTATAACCTTGCTCCTGTGGTTTTTGACAGATCAGGAAATCAATTACATCATTTTTGAGGTACTCAATATTTTGGGGCAGAAAATCAAAGCCAATGAGCAAGATTTCGGTCTTATTGTGCTGTTCGATATATCGCGCTACAGAAGATACCCTGGAATTGGAAACGAAAATGGCCGAAATATCTTGATGTTGGGCAAAAATCTGATCCATTTCACGCTCTACAGAAGCATAATCTGTTTGGCGTACATCAATCTTGATGATTTCGTTTTTACGGTTATGGTCTTCGAAATAGCTTTTAAAGCCCTTTTCTTTTTGCAGGAGGTGGTGACGCTGATTGATTTCCTTGGAGATATTGACCAGCAAGATCTTATTTTTTGCCTGATTGGGCACCAGATACCTGAGCAGGTGTGCCCCCATGTAGCCACTCTGATAGAGGTCTGGGCCAAAGTAGCATAAACTTTGCTGATCTGGCAGGTCAGAATTGATAAAAACATACGGAATATTCAACCTTTTACAATCATTGGTAAAGGCAATCGACTCTTCGGTGAACATGGGCGCCATCAAGATGCCATCTACATGATCATGCAGGAGCTGTTCTGTCTTGGCCACAAAAGAACTGGTGTCGTTCTGATCAAAAAAATATTTGTCGATCTGGATACCATATCTCTTGATCTCCTCTTCAGCCTTGAGGATACCCGTAAGTGGCGCCTCCCAAAATGCGGTTTCATTAGAGGCCTCTGGGATCAATACCGCAAATTTTAATATCTTTTTTGAAGCTAAGGTCCGTGCCAGGATATTCGGCTGGTAATCGAGTTCTGCGATAATAGAAAGTATCTTGTTCTTTGTTTTGATAGATACGCCCTGCCGATTGTGCAATACCCGATCTACCGTTGCAATAGAAACCTCTGCCCTACGGGCAATTTCTTTTACCCCAGTTAATTCCTTTTCCTCAGTTATTTTCATGTATACTCATTTTTTATCGTCGTTGGGCCTGCTCTGGGGATAGTTATTGGCTTAGACAGTTAACATATAACTATTGGCAGTGACCTGTTTTTTTATCCATCAATAGTACACAAAACTAATAGATTTTAGAAAAATATTGTTGTTCGTTGAAGTCTAAGAGTCCAGCAGACCAAGAGTCAAATTTTCTTTAAAGAGAACTTTTGATTGTTAGTCATTGGTCACTAGTCACTAGTCACTAGTCATTAGTCATTAGTCACAAGCCATTAATCTTTAGTCTTTCATCTTTGCTCTTTCATCCCTCCTCACCTGCTTCCAGCCAACCGGTCATACAACAGCTTCATTTTAATGATGCGGAGTTCGTTATCTTCGTTGAGTTCGCGCTCATAAAATTCGTTTTTGTTCAGCTTGGTGTATCTTTTGTTCACTTTGGCGGTTTCATTGATCAATGTCTTTAGGCGCGGCAACATCGCCAGCTTCTGTTCAGCGGTAAACCTGGGCTGGTTAACTTCATTTTCGATTTGCTGATAACGCAAATACTGTAGCCTGGTATCGGCCATTATGCGATAATGCTCAAATTCCTTTTGGTTCCGTACAGGTTTCATGGCTGCAAAGGTGGTCGACACCCAAGCTGCACTATCTACCAATTGCCCGATGCTCATTTTGGTTTCCCTCACCTTGCCATTGCTCACCTGATAGGGGATGGCCTTCAGTACAGGCCAGAGTTGCTGTGCCTCATCGGGCTGCAATCCATACCGATCAGCTGCATATTGCCGAACAAATTCTTGGATCTGCAGCGGTTGGGATGTATTTATGCTCTGTAAAAATGCATCCAACAGGATGTTGAAACCACTTAATGGATAAACCCTGCGCAAAGCATATAATTCTACCAGATCACTCCCACTCTCATACAGATACGAATAAATTCCAGAGGTCGACCATGAAGTCATGACCACTCCGGTATAGCCCAATTGTCTCGCCTGCGGAATAAAATCACGCACGTTATTGAAATGTTTTTCCCATGTAGTGAGGTTATAGTTATCGGGACTGCTGCGCAAAGACGGCGCGCCCCAAATTTCGAAGCCGCTCTTCATCAGCTGGGCATGGTCGCCAAAACGGTCTAGGCTCCAACCATAGTTCCAATCTACAAAAATGGTCTGTTTGGGCAAGTATTTAAGCGATTCGGGATGTTTAAGTGCGATATCTGCCCACAATACTGGTATTTTACCCATTTTAATGACAATATCGCACATCATCGCTACGTAATCGCCATATAGCTTCCCGATACCTTCTTTCTCAATTTTGGCTTTGCTCTGTGGTCCCTTGCCCAGCAATCTCGTTTCATCACAACCGATATGAAAGTACTTGGATGGATGTAAGCTGGCTACTTCCTGAAAAAGATCTGTAAACAAGGCACGTGTTCCATTGATCTCCAAGGGATTGACCTGCGAAAAATCTTTGGAATCTTCCCTCAGTTTGGCATAACGTTCATTTCTAAGGATATATTCGACGTGGCCAAAGCATTGCTGAAGGGGGATCACATCCAGCTTGATGCTGCTACAATAGCTGATAAAATCTTTTAGCTCTTCTTTGGTATAGGCGTAGCGATTGGAAATCAATGGGTGCTTTTCGAATGGAAATGTGGCTTCATATTCCATAATAAGCGTATTGATTCCAGATTTGCTCAATTTTAGGGCAAAGGCCTTCAGGGCCGAAGGTTTCATGACCTGGATCCTGAGATCGAGGTGAAATCCTTTTACGGCAAAATCTTTCGTTTGAGCAACCGCATTTAACTGAAACATTACGGTTAGTAGCACAACGAACAGTAATTTAAAAGAAGGTATATTTTTTTTCATCATGATAAAATAAAGGAGGCACTGTCTTTGTCTATGTACAATTCTGCATGGGCATGCTGGCGCAATATGGTAGATGGAATTTTTGCTGAAATGGGTTCATTCAGCGTATGATATACTGCTTTTGCCTTCTTTGGTCCAGGAACAACACAGTAAGCAAATTTTGCTTTCATCAGGGCAGGCACGGTTAAGGTCAAGGCATGGGTGGGCACTTCGTCGATTTCTGAAAAGCAGCCATCATTTACCTGTTGTGCCCGGCATTCTTCATCAAGATCAACGACTTTGACCAAGGCTGGATCGTTAAAATCTGCCACATGGGGATCGTTAAAGGCAATGTGTGCATTCTCACCGATGCCCATGCAGACCACATCTGTTGGATAATTTTCAAGCAAAGCAGTATAACGGGTACATTCCTGCTGCAGATCTTCTGCATTTCCATCTAAAAAATTGACCTGTTTGAAGTTGGCCCGATCAAAAATGGCGTTTCGCAAGAAATTCCCAAAACCCTGTGGTGCCGCGGCATCAAGTCCCACATATTCGTCCATGTGAAAGGCATTGATCCTGTCCCATGCTAGCGGATATTGAAGTAAGGCCGATAAAAACTCTTGTTGGGAAGGTGCAGCAGCAAATATGATGTTCACCTCATCCTGTTGTTGCAGCAGCTCATTGATCTTAGTGCTGGCCGCAGCTGCAGCCATTTCACCCATTTCTTTTCTGGTTTGGTAAATTTGGATGGTCAATTGGTCTTGTTGGAATGATTTCAGCATGTTGGTTGGTGGGGTGTTAGTTGTTTGGTTGGTTTGTTGGTTAGGGGTTTTGATAGACGATCCGGCCGCCAACAATGGTGAGCTTGATCTGGATGTCTTCATCAAATACAACGATATCTGCGTCCTTTCCCAAGGCGATTGTTCCCTTTTGATGATCGATACCCAAAATTCTGGCAGGTGTACTGCTGATCATTTTGATCGTATCCATCAAAGGAACACCACCCTCATTGATCATGGTGCGCACCAGGTGATCGGCCGTTGCTACACTTCCAGCAAATGAACTTCGGTCTAAAAGCTTGGCCACGCCGTCTTCCACAATAACTTTCATGCCCGTATTCAGGTTGCCCAATACACTTTCTCCAGGGGGCATCCCCGCAGCGCGCATGGCATCGGTAATGAGCGCGGTCCGGTCAGTCCCTTTGAATTTATAGACCAATTTTAGCAGCGGTGCCGGAAGGTGGATACCATCGGCAATGATTTCTACATCCATGTCATCGATCAGGTAACAGCTTTCAATTACTCCCGCATAGCGGAAAGCATGCTTTCTGGTTACACCAGACATCGCTGAGTAAAAATGGGTAGCCAGGTTATATCCTACTTCATGGCCTTTTACAACCTCGTCATATACCGCATCGGTATGCGCAAGGGCGAGCAGGATGCCTTTTTCTTTGATCCTTTTTCCAAATTCCAATGCTCCGGGCAATTCTGGTGCGGCACTCCAACGGACAATCTGGTCTGAATGGTCCAGGATTTTTTCATATTCCTCAGGATCCGGATTTCGGATATAGCGCTCATCCTGTGCACCACGTTGGTTGACATTAAAATAGGGGCCTTCGAGGTGCATTCCGATAAATTGGGCACCTTTGTCATTTTTTTGATCGGCAATTTTATAGAGGTCCAACGTATCGAGCAGGTCTTCGATTTCGCTGGTCAATGTTGTCGGGCACATTGCGGTTGTTCCGTACTTGGCATGCGTTTCGGCTACGGTTAGGAAAGCCGCTACGGTGCCATCCATGAAATCTGCCCCTCCTCCACCATGAACATGCAAGTCTATAAACCCTGGAGAAATATAATTTCCAGCTGCATCGATTTTTAAGGCGTCAACATCTTGGAGGATTCCGGATCCAATGGCTGTAATGGCCCCATCTGATATCAGCACATATCCATGATCGATGATGCCATCGGCCGTAATTACCTTACCGTTAGTTATTAATATTTTCTCCATTTTCTTTGTAATCAGCGGCGAGCCATGATCCATCTTCTTAATTTATGGCCATATATAGCATAAAAGATGAGGTAGGCATAACAAGGCAAAAGCACCCAATAAGCTAATCTTACACCCAGTTGATCGGCGAAGTAACCATAGCATAAAGGCAAGATTGCATTTCCACACAATCCCATGATCATGATGGATGCGCCCAATTTGGTAAATCTGCCTAAACCATCAAGTGCCAAAGGCCAGATCCCGGCCCAGATCAATGAGTTGGCAAAGCCCAGCAATACGACGAACCAGATGGAGATGTCGGTATGGTGGCCCAAAAAAGTGATGTCTCCATGAACAAAAATGATGCAGAAGGTAAATATGGCTCCCAAAATGGTACAGATCCGCAATGCATTGACCTGACTAATAAATTTGGGCACGGTAATGATTCCCAACAGATAGCCGCAGATGGTAAGAAACAGGGTGTAGGAAGGAAAGACTTTCGCCTCCAAAAGGGTTACGTTCATGGAGCCCGCATAGCCGATAATGGTATCTATGGCGATTACCTGTGTGCCGACGTGGAGGAAAATGGCAAATGCGCCCAGAATAAGATGTGGAAACTGGAATATGCTCGTTTTGCCAGAATTTGCAAGGGCAATTTCATCGCTTTCGTGTTCTGTATCTATTTCGGGCAGTGGGGAGTAGCGGATAAACAATCCGATGCCCAATAAGGCCACACCAACTACGCTGTAGGGAACAATTACACGACGAATCAATTCATCTAACACGACATTCTTTTCTGCCTCTGCCATGAGCGGGATCTGTTTGAACAACTCTCCATCAGTAACGCGCAGCACGACGGCACCAAACAAAATCGGCGCCAAAATACCTGCGGCCTTGTTACAGATACCCATCATGCTGATCCGCTGCGCGGCACGCTCTTTGGGCCCAAGTACAGTAATGTAAGGGTTTACCGCTGTCTGTAAAATGGCCAGTCCCGAGCCCAAGGAGAAAAGCCCCAAAAGAAAAAGTGCGTAGGTTCTTGACAGGGCAGCCGGAATGAACAGAAGTGCACCAGTGGCCATGATCCAAAATCCGACCATCATCCCTTTTTTGAAGCCGACTTTTTTCAGCAGGAAAGAAGCAGGAACAGAAATCAAAAAATAAGAGATGTAAAATGCAAAGGCAACGAAATAGGACTGTAAATTAGTCAGTTCGCACGCAATCTTAAAATAAGGGATCAAAATGGCGTTTACCCAGCTTACGAAGCCGAATATAAAAAACATCATGCCGATAATGAGGATCGAAATCAGGGTATCCCGTTTACTGAGACTGGCACTTGGATAGGTCATGGTGTTGTTTGAATGGCGGTTAGCGTGTGGCGTTGAGGCGAATAGCGTTTGGCGAATAGCTTCACTATACGCCCAAGCTCCAGCCTGAACGGTATTCGCGTTTTACATATTGGTTAACTTCATCAAAGTTGGTCACTTTCATATTCTCCCTATCCCAGAGCAGTTTGATGTCACGACCAGGATAGCTGATCTTGCCATCGGCACTCGTACGCTGTACATCGGTACCACGAATGGCCAGGTTAGCGATCAGTAAGGTTTCCGTAAGCGGACCGGCGATTTCGAAAGGGGAACTTAACTGTACCTTTCCATAGCCAGCAATGGCTGCTTCTGCCCATTGGGTATAATGCCCTTCCACATCTCCCGGTACACGGGCCAATTTCTTTTTAACTTGTACTTCCTTGTTACGCGAAAGCGGCAATAAGCGTGGACTGGCACCATAGGTACTGCACATCATTTTACCTTTTGTGCCTTCGAAGAGCACACCATTGTCGCCAAACGATTCATTTGGCGCCAGTTCTTCTGGTCTCTCCGGCTTAATGCCACCATCCATCCAATGGAGTTTCAGCCGGCCCTTTGTTTTTTTGGTTTCATCGAAGGTCATGATCACATGGCTTGATGGCGGGCAGCTATCGGGATAATAACCTCTCTTAAATTCGTCGAGGTATAAAGTGCCTACACTGCACTGTACTTCATTTGGTGTACCCAGCCCCAATACAGTTATAGGTGGTTCGATCAAATGTGCGCCCATATCGCCTATGGCACCTGTACCGTAATCCCACCACCCTCTCCAATTGAATGGAACAAGCTTTTCTACATATGGCTTAAAGGGTGCCGTACCCAACCAAAGGTCCCAATCCAATTGAGATGGCACTTTTGTTGTGGTTGATGGCCAGAGCATACCTTGTGGCCATGTAGGTCTATTTGTCCAACAATACACGGTGTGCACTTTTCCAATTACGCCTGCGTTGGCCCATTCCTGCAGTTGTCTCACCCCCTCTCCAGAAGAGCCCTGGTTACCCATTTGGGTCACGACCTGGTAGCGATTGGCAGCCTCAGTTAATTTACGCGCTTCGTAAATATCATGGGTCAATGGCTTTTCTACATAGACGTGTTTGCCCAATTGCATAGCCGCCATGGCAATAATGGCATGCTGATGATCTGGGGTAGCGATGACCACGGCATCGATATTTTTATGCTCTTTCTCTAAAAGCTGGCGGTAATCCCTGTAGTATTTCGCCTTTTCATATTTTTTGACGGTAGCTGCAGCCCTCCGATCATCAACATCGCATAAATAGGCAATTTCTGATTTTCCTCCAGCATACACACTATCGATATCTCTCGCTCCTTTTCCTCCAACGCCAACACCAGCAACGATCAACTTGTCGCTTGGTGCAAGAAATCCTTTTCCTCCAAGTACATGGCGTGGCACGATCATAAATCCTGCCGCTGCCAATGCTGTATTTTTGATAAAGTCCCTTCTTGAATTAACTGTATTTGAATCCTTTGTCTCTTCAGTCATGTTCATCTTTTTTAATGTGGTCATATTACTTCTTGCTCAGGTCTTTGATCCTGATATTCCTAAACTGTACATTTGAGCCATGACCGAGGAAGCCAATATGTCCGCTATCTCTCAGGAGACCTGGATGTTGTTTGCCATCTGCGGTACCATTTTTTCTCGCGTCGGTAATGTCTGCATCTAGGATCTGTGTACCGTTCAGGATTACTTTGATCTTTGGCCCTTTTACAATGACTTCCTGATAGTTCCATTCGCCAACTGGCTTAAGAAACCCTCTTTTTGCAGCAATGGTTCCATACACCGAACCATGGTATTGGTACTCATGCAGGCTTTTATAGATTGGCGCATCATTATCCAAAATCTGTAGTTCCATTCCTTCATAGGCTGCATCACCTGTTAAAGGAGCCCTGATGCCCAAACCGTTGTTTGCACCTGGGGTCAACTGGAATTCGAAGCGGAAAATAAAATCGCTATACTCTTCCTTCGTGTACAAATTGCGACCCGGACCCTTTGCATTTTTCGGACGCACAGAAATGTTTCCATCTTCTATGATATAGTCTGTGGTGTTACCAGTCCAGTTGTGCATATTGGTACCATCGAACAGGATTTTAAACCCTTCTTTCTTTTCTTGGGCACTTAATTCAAATGGTTTGGCGCGCGGAATTTCCTTGATATAGATATCGCGGTAAGCTACTGGCGAACCATGTGCCTGCAGTTCGATCTGTTCTTCTGGAAAGATCGGCTGATTGCTGTCCCAGTAATTTTCAAGGATCACATTATCGGTTACCAATTGTCCGTTAAGATAAACGGTAACCCGATCGCTCTTCATTATAATGTGGAAGGTGTTCCATTCATCCAATTTATTATCGGCTACTTTTAAGGGTTTACTTGGGTTCACTTTGTTATTATATAGCCCTCCCGAGCCTACCTGCGCCCCATCTTTTACGCGTGCAGTATCCCAGATCTGGACCTGTGGCGTTCCACGAAGGTAAATTCCAGCATCTCCCTGTTGTTTTTTGTCGTCAATGATTTTCCAGTCGACCAACATTTCAAAATCGCCATATTTTTTAAGCGTAGCCAAGTTTGCGCCCTTGCCCGTAAAATGTAGCTCACCATTTTCGACCTTCCAACTGTCGTGCATGAGGGCATCTGCCTTTTCCTGCGCTTCTGCTAATGCCTTTGCATCCATTTTGGCCCTTTCGATCGGATTGGCTACCAAGCCTTTCCAGCCCTCTAGATTAATTCCATTGAATATGGGCACAAATCCTTCGCCCTGTGGCATTTCTGCCAAATATTTGCGCATCCCTTCTTTTTGATATTCGCTATCTGGCCCGGTAATGACCTGGATGGTCTTGTTGATCAGGTTCTTCACAATGGTTCCATGGTACGACTTATTGGCCATGGCAATATTCATCACGGTATTTGCGGCGGCTTGCTGTAAGGCTGGATTGTCCAGGTATTTTCCGGCAAATAAGAGTGCATTGATTGTTTTGGCTTGTTCGACTGCTCTGAGCAACTGATCCTGTTGTGCGGGCGTTTTAGCGATTTCCATGGCTTCACGCAACATCAACAACCTTTGCTCAGCGGTGTAGTTGGCATCTTTAATCACGTTGAGGTAGCCTTTTAATGCGCTACCCAAGTAAGTCGAATCTGTAGCCTGACGACCGATTTTTATCAGTTCTGCTGCCGAACTTGCATCTGCCCAAGAAGATAAGGCATCGATGCTCGCTTTTTTGGCCTGTTCATTTCCAGTATAAAAAGCATCAGATACAGCCTTTAAGGATTTACTGCCTCCCAAGCTCGCCAACATTTTATAGAATAGCGGTTTTTTCTGCTCTGGCGCAGTTGCCATTTGCTGCAGTACCGCATCGACCTGCTGTGCACTGTTTTTTCCATTTCTTAAGGAAACGATAATGGCTTCCTGTACTTGGGTCAGTTCGTTCTGATCGGTAGTTTCGTTGAGCAGGGCAAACAACTGGGGCAGGTTTTCATTGGCAACCACCTGTTTTAGAGCGGCAAATGCAGCTTTTCTGACCTGAGGCTCCTTGCTTTTGAGTTGGGCATAAATAGCATCTAACTGATCGTTTGCTGCACGGGCAGCCAATATATTGATCAAAGCAACCTGTACCTCTGGTTTTGTCTTCGGCATAAATGCAGCAATTTTTGGGGTTAGACCGGTGCCTTTCATTCTCAAGATTGCATTAGATACGGTTGCTACATCGGTGGCATCGCCTTTGTGCATCACTTCCAACAAGTTGTCGATTACCTGCTCCTGACCAATTTTGGCCGTAGCGTTAATGGCCGCAAGCCTTATTTCCTGATCCTTGCTTTTCAACAGTTTGAGGACTGCAGGAAGGGATTCCTGCACTTTATTGTCGCCCAGCATGGAAATGATTTCGGCTTTTGCAACTGGCTCAGCTTTACCTAGCTTATTTATCCAAAGCGCAGCGGTAGCAGGAGTGAGATTGGAGCCAGCAAATTTTAATGCCGCTGTGCGGTATTCCTTATTTTTATCATCGGCAGCTGCCAAAAGCAATTGTGTACTGTTTTCTTTGTTGCTGCCCACCAATATTTTTAGGGCGGCAGTGCGGGTGTGCACCTGTTCATCAGCAACTGCTTTTTCCTTTAATTGTTTCGCAATTTTTGCAGCAAGGGCTACATTTCCGTTTTCAAGAAGGTTGCTGGCATAAAGTACAAGTGATGAAGTTGCATTGGTCTGTTCAAATCTATAGCCACTTTTTTCCGCAGCGGCCATCATCGCGCTTTCAGATGATGGATCGGCGATCTGGGCCAATGCATATAAAGAAACCTTGACCAGATTTTGGTCGGCACCGGTAGTGAATGGATGAATGGCAGCGACCGATCCTTTTGTACGACTATCCCCCAAAGCTTCAACAATTGATAAAATTGCTGGTCCACTGGCTTTGGGAAGTGCATTGAGCAAAGCGGTCTTTGCAGCCTGTGAATTGATCTTTACCAATGCACGGGCAGCCGGATCTGCAAGCTTGGCATCTGTGAGGTAATTTTGCAGACAGGCAATGGCATCGTCATGTCCCACCCATTCCAATTGGCTAATGATAAAAGCTTTATTTTGTGGGTTTGATATTTTAGTTAGGGCTTTGCAATAGGCATTTACGCTCATTTTCCGCAAATTCTCCTGTCCTGTTTGGGTAACGTAGGCAGAAAATCCCGATATGGCATATTCCAGTAGGGCATCATTCTCTTTTCCGGTCTCAGATAATCCAGTGATGAGGGTCACATAGCCATCTTCGCCCATGAGTGCGATTTCCTGCATGTTTGAAGTGAACTGTTTGGAATCTTTTGCCGGCAATTGGGCCAGTAGATCAGCGATCCGGGTGGTGATGGTACGTTGGTCTGTCTTATCTTGGGCAACGGCCACATATTGGATCAGAATAAGGGCCAACAGCATGAAGCATATCTTTTTTATCATTATAGCAAGCGTATAGGTGTTTAAAATGGATGATTAAATTGCAAATGGAGCACGCATGACCGGATTGATCAGTCTGTTTGCGCCTTCGTCGTCTATAAATTCCTGTTTAACGGGATCGAATTTCAGCGATCGGCCCAGGCGAAGTGCCGCCAAACCTATATTCACAATGTTACACGATCGGTGTCCATTCTGCTCATTCAAAGCGAACTGCTGTCTTGTCCTCACTGCCTCGCTAAAATCTGTAAGCTGTGGTGCCGGGTCTGGAAACGCGGCAAGCTTGCGCTGAAGGTCTGGAATATCTGATTTAAATCCAGCATATAACTTTCCTTTTGGGCCTTCAATATAGGGAACGTTGGTATCTTTCCCTTCGCCATCCAAAATAATCTGACAGCCATCAGCATACGTATAAGTAATCCTTCTCCAAGTGCCCACCGCATCAGGATGTTGCTGTGGTGCATCGATCTCTACCGAAATCGGATTGGTGTCATCTTTGCCCAAAAAATATTGTACCGGATCGAGGTAATGTTGTCCCATATCGCTCAGGCCTCCCCCATCATAATCCCAATAACCGCGGAAAGTAGTATGCACACGGTGTGCGCTATAAGGTTTGTATGGTGCTGGACCGAGCCAAGTATTGTAATCTAATTCGGCCGGTATCGGCTGCGTGGGCAGATTTTCTTTACCAACCCAATAAAATTTCCAATCATAGCCGGTGTGCTTGCCTACAGTAACTTTTAAAGGCCAGCCCAATAGGCCGCTATCGACCAATTTTTTCAATGGCTTTACCGTAGTGCCCAGTCCATAGAAATTATCCTTGAAGCGGAACCAGGTGTTGAGGCGGAAAATCCTCCCATGTTGCTGAACGGCCTCTACCACACGTTTGCCTTCACCAATGGTATGGGTCATTGGTTTCTCGCACCAAATATCCTTACCGGCATTTGCGGCATCAACGGCAATAATACCATGCCAATGTGGAGGTGTTGCAATGTGTACGATGTCTACTTCAGGAAGCTTGATCAGTTCCCTATAATCTCCGAATGTCTTTACTCCTTTATCCAACATGGGCAGTGCTTTGGCAATCTGCCTCTTGTCTACATCACAAATGGCTACTACTTGCGTCCCATCATATCCGAAGTGCTTCCTTCCCATGCCGCCTACGCCTACCACAGCTTTGGTGAGCTTGTCGCTTGGCGCAATAAAACCTTGGCCCCCAAGTACATACCTTGGCACTATGGTAAAGGCCGCCACGCCCACTGCAGCTTTTTTTATAAAATCTCTTCTCGTGTTTTCTTGATTTTTCATATCTGGTTTTGTGGAATAAAACTAATGCCTATTGAATCCATCATTAAATGCTGAAAATACAATAAGAATCCGTGCAGAACAAATGTGGATGACCATAAAATTCCCCACAAGCCGTTCCTTACATCTTTTGGGTGTTAATTGGGGATCATGGTAAGCCAAACTGGTGATTTAGATGGTGTTTTAACGGTAGAGGCCGTCGAGGTGGCAAAACAGGTGTACAACTTGTCTGCTTCGACCGTAACGTTGATTTCCCAAAAGTTTACAGCGTCTATTACGGCGGTTGGGGAAGCAGGATTTACCCTAAATGTATAGGTTCCCGGTTCGAGCATCATGTATTCAGAATACATCCTGCTATTGCCAACACCCAATGATTGGGTAATGACCGTTGAGGTGAGCAGGTTACCGATTATGGTGACCTTTGAGAAATTCATTGTTCCCGTTGGTCCGTTCAGTGGTCCCGAACTGGCGTTTACAAAGCGTACTTTGGCCATGCCGGCATCTGGGGCTGTGGTATTGTTATCTGGCACCGCAACAAATCCGGTTTTCAATGCAGCAGTTACCGTCCCTGTCGTCCATGCCCTGTCTTTGATAAAGAAAGAGTATTGTGTGGCATCGGCAATCGTCATCGTGGTATCTGCTACCACCGTTCCAGTGTTGGTCTTGGCCACGATCTTATGTGAGCCAGCAGAAAGTGGATAGATGGGCGATGCTCCAAGATAGGCGATCGTAGCACTGGTGTTTGCTTTCGTATCATCGATAAAAATATCTACGGGCGTTGCGCTATTTTTGAAAGAACTGTGTACCAGCCGCATCCCTGTGGCTGCAGTTACATTTTTTGGTTTGGATTCATCATCATTATCTTTGCAGGAAGACAATGAAACTATTGCAAATAAGGCCAAACTGCCTAAGATGAGTTTGCCCATATTGCGTAAA
This sequence comes from Pedobacter sp., assembly GCA_031119475.1. Lineage (GTDB taxonomy): Bacteria > Bacteroidota > Bacteroidia > Sphingobacteriales > Sphingobacteriaceae > Pedobacter. The sequence goes on from JAVHXV010000001.1 coordinate 1,045,274, forward strand.
TGCTTTGGTTGTTGATGTAATTTCATCTTAAGTTCAATTATGGATTTATCGTTATCGTGATTTCCCTAACCACTTCTTTTCGGTGGGTAGCATTGTTGGTAGTAGCCACAAATGTTGCTTTATAGATACCGGGCGTAGTATAGGTATAGCTATAATTGGTTAAAGCAGCATCTTTCGCCTGGTCTTTGAGCGCAATGCCCTTATCTCCACCAAGATCTACCTTATCAAAATACATTCCCCTGGTAATTCCCCAATTAACGGTATTTGGATCATTTCCGGGATCATTTACCGCATCGTAAAGATTGCCCAATAAGGTAAGGCGGGTGGCGTTGATGAGGGACCTTGAAGGTGCAGCTTTTCCATACATGTCTACCAAACGAAAACCTGCTTGCTGTAGGTTATAGAATTGTGGCATCCAGGTCGCATTCGGATTGGTACTTATATTCTTCTGGCTGGTCATAGAGAAAGCTTCAAAAAGCCAACTGCGCGTGATCCCTCCTACTGGTGGCGCTACAGCCTGTGGCTTGGTCTCATGCCTGAAGCCAATATATAATGGCTTGCCGGGTTTGATCAGGTCATTTACGCTGACACCGCCAACGGTAGGCGACGCACTGATGAAGGTAGCCGTAGTCGCATACTTAAAGCGGGAGGTAATATCGACCCAGGTTGCTTTCTGTACCCCTGCAGGGGTATAATCATCGTTAAGATCTGTTGATGCCCAAACTGTTAGCTGTGGAGGCGTTGTAGCATTTAAGGTTCCCTGAGACGTAGCATTACCGGTTGCAGCAATGTTAAAGTTCATGTTCACGCCTGCGCTGGACACATCTACCACATGGCTATCGCGATAAGCGAATTCCGATTGGGGCTCACCAGAATAAAAAGTTATGATATCTGATTCTCCTGAAATATTGAAATCGATCACATCGCCTACTTTATAAGTGGTCTTCGGCGAAGATACCTCTAGCGTGGGCTCTTTTACCTCAGCAAGAAAGTCGTTTTTGCAGGATCCCAGTAACAGCAGACCGGCAAATATTTGATAATACTTAAGTTTCATAATGTCTTTGTTTAATTCCAACCCGGATTTTGGGTCATTAATCTGTTATTGATCATTTCTTGCGCTGGTATCGGGAAGAGGTTATGTTTCGCCTGTACATAACCATACCATTCTGCAATACGTAAGGCTGTATTCCCTCCAAATCCGTCGGCAATTGCTTTTGTAGCACCTGCCTGCATTTTCTGCACATAGATGCCCCATCTTACCAGATCGAACTTGCGGGTCTGCTCGAAACAAAGTTCACGAGAGCGTTCAGCCTGTATAAAGGTTAGGAAATCATCTTTTGAAAGCCCATTCGGCATATCGGCATCAGCATTTGTATACAAAGTCGCAGTTGCAACTGCTCCCGTACCTCCGCCACCAGTAAAGGTGATAACCGGGGCAGCTGTATATTTTCCATAACTAAAACCCGTTTCATAATGGGGAGCAAGTGTAAGTGCGGTAACCTTACCCCCAGAAACAGTAGCAGTTGCGATTGCTGCGGTTCCAGTACCTGTAAACACTACGGTAGGCGCTGTAGTATATCCTGTTCCACCATTGGTAATGGCAAAGGATTTGATCCCACCAACGGCATAAGCCCTCCTCCTCACCAAATTAACTGCATCGACTGCAGCAGTGGTAGGCCCACCATTGATCTGGTTCTCTGCTTCGGCAAACATGAGCAATACATCTGAATAGCGTAGGATCTGAAAGTTCAGACAGGTGTAGGTTGCACTGGGATTAGGAGTTAAATCGTACTCCCTTCGCCATTTGGCAATAGAGATGCTGTACTTATTGGCCACGGTAGGTGTAAGATTGGCCGCTGGATAGGTCCGTGTTTTTGAAAGATCCACCGTGTTATAACCTAATGCATAATTCTGGCAGTTCCAGCCCTTGCGCATATCGCCAGCTGCATATGAGTCGTATAAATTTGCATTGATCTTTACAAACGATATGGCGGCATAACCTGTGGGGCCAGATTGCAATGCACCATTGTTATACCCGACGTTGCCACCATCTGATGCCCAAAGGCCAACGCCATTGCCAGTAAATTCTACTTCCCAAAGGCTTTCCTTGATGTCATACTTATCTTGGGCAAGCTTGATGAATACATCTGCATAGCTTGGGTTTAGTGTGTGTGCAGCCTCTGCATCGTCAATAACCATTTTAGCCCATTTTCTTGCCTCAACATATTTGGAAGCATCACCAATCGGTTTACCTGCCCAGCCCAAACATACCCTTGCCAAAATGCCACGAACGGCCGACTTATTTACACGGCCGCCGTAGCCAAGTGTAGTGATTTTTGGGACAAGGGCCTCGGCCTCTGTCATATCTTTTACAATCTGTGTATACACTTGAACATCAGTTGCGCGCGCTTTATCGGTATCATATAGATTTTTAAGGGGCTCAGTGTATAATGGAACACCGCCATAAGCCGCAACCAATAAATAATAATAGTAGCCCCGAAGAAAAAGCGCTTCTCCACGGACCTGATTTCTGATGGCCACCGAGATGCCCGGATTTTTATCTACATTGGCAATCAGCGTATTGGCACGGCTTACACCAATATACAATTGGGTCCATAAGTTGAGGATATCAGAAGTAGAAGAATTGTATTCGTTGCTCATTGTGTACAAGGGATTTGGATTGCCCCGGGTAAAGCCTTCATCAGCCTCCCAGCCCCTCAAATAATACATATTGGTACGATACATGGTCCCGCTTTGAAGTACATCATATACGCCGCGCAGGGCTTTGTCCAATTGCTCCGGCGTATTGAAATAAGCATCAGGATCCAATGTATCCTTTGGTGTTGGTTTATCTAAAAACTTTTCGCAACTGCTAAAACCCAAGGTGATGAACAGTGCTAGTGCGATATATTTTATTTTCATTTTGGTGAAATTTAAAGTACTAGAATGAAGCATTTAATCCAAATACAAGCGTTCTAGCTTGAGGATATGGTGAAAAGTCAAACCCAGGGGTCAGCACACCTAATCCACCCCGAACAGAGACTTCGGGATCCATTCCGGTATATTTGGTAAAGGTGAGCAGGTTCTGCCCGCTAACATTGAAGCTCAAGGCATTCAGATGTGCTCGCTGAAGCAATTTTTTAGGAACTGAATAGCTTAGCATGGCAGTCTTGAGCCTCAAGTAGGAGCCATCTTCCACTACACGTGAAGAGTGATAGCCTACCGGCCCCTGTCCACCAGCACGATAATTTTTACTTTCCTGGTTCGTCGGGCTCCAACGGTCTTCATAACTTGCAAACTGGTTCATATCGATACGTCCATTGGCATTGCCTTCCAAGATGATCCGATTGGCATTGTAAAGGTTATTCCCATAAGACCATTGGAAGAAAACATTTAAGCTAAAGTCGCCATAGGTGAAGTTATTGGAAAATCCACCAAAATGTTTCGGTTGCCCACGGCCGATCACGGTACGGTCCAGCGTATTCACGGTCCCATCGCCATTCAGGTCTTTATACTTGATGTCTCCAGGCTGGACAGTGGCCAGGCCATTATCAGGGATGCCCGCTTTTAAAACGTATACCCCAGGTGCAGGACTATCAAAATCTGAATATTGATAGTTACCTTCCCAAACATATCCATACATCATGCCAAGTGGCTGGCCAACGGCAGAAACATACATGGCGCCAAAACTTACGTCAAATGGACTTGGATTAGTCTGGATCAGGCGTTGGCCTTCTGTAAGAGAAACAATTTTATTCTTGTTAAAACTGATGTTGAAACTACTTTCCCAACTAAATTTCTTGGTCTGGATATTTACGGTATTTAAAGTAAATTCCAATCCACGGTTATTTAGCGAACCAATATTTTTGGTTACCGTTGGATATCCGCTCGATGGAGCCACCGGTGCCCCTGTAATCAACAGTTTCTTGGTCAGTTTGTCGTAGGCATCTACGGTCAGTTCAATGCGGTTGTTAAAAAGTCCAAGTTCATAGCCAATGTCTTTGGTAGCTGTTTTTTCCCAAGCCAGCCTATCACTCTGCAGATTGGATACATAAGCACCAGTGGTAGATTGCCCATTAAATGGATAACCTGCAGTCTGGGTAGTAGATAATTGTGCCCAACGCGCAAAATCGTCTACACGGTTGTTTCCAGTAACCCCATAACTAATACGGATCTTAGACAAGGAAACAAACTTCAGGGATTTCATGAAATCCTCGTTATGCATGTTCCATGCTGCTGCAGCCATTGGGAAGTAACCCCAATGATTATAGAATTTTGAAGATCCATCAGCACGCAAGGCAGCTTTAAAGTAATATTTAGAGTTAAAATTGTAATCGGCAATACCAAAAAATGAGGATAGGGCATATTCTGTTGCAGTTGCGATGGGAGATGTGATCTCCCCTTCATTCAACCCGGCCATACCTAGGTCTTCATTCGGAAGATTGGTAGAAGTATATCCAACGCCTTTTGCCTTACCATAAGATTGGCTATTGCCCACCAACAACACAAGATTATGTTTTTGGCTAAAGCTATTTGTATAGGTCAAGGTATTTTCGTTAGACCAAACATTATTGGTATTGGAAGCGGTTGAGCCCCATTGGCCAAGGTTATTCAATGGATTGGCAGCACTGCCCTGTAAACTGTGGGAATTGTAAAAACGATCTGCACCAGTCCTTAGGATATTCTTGGTGCCCTGAACTTTTAGCAAAAGGTGTTGCCCGATCGAATAATTCAGGTAACCATTCACCGTTAAATTGGAATAGGTATTGTATAGATACTCATTTTCAAGTGAAGTACGCGGATTAAGGCGGACATCACTGGAAGAAATGCTTTCGGGATCCGAATCTTCGGTCGCAAGATCGTAGGTTGTATTGCTACCTGCCACCGGGCGGTAGGCCCAGGCCCTGAACCACAGTTGGCTGGATAGCGAGTTATTGGTCGAGGGTTGTGAGGAAGCCTGCATACCAAATGCAGAGACTTCAGCATAATCGGCCGAAATTCCGACTTTCACATTTGGATTCAGAGACTGATCCAGTTTAACACGGCCCTGATAGCGTTGATAGCCCGTATTGAGCAAAACACCATCCTGCTTAAATCCAGCTCCTGAAATCGAATATTGCGTATTTTCATTACCGCCACGGATAGAAATATTATTCTTAAAAATCGTACCCGTACGGCTGATTTCCTTGTTCCAGTTGATGCCCTGAACATTGCGGTAGCTATCCAATGTTTTACCATTGGTGAAATAATTGGCATTGGCATCTGTTGCATTACGTTCTGCCTGATATTTCACGAATTCATAAGGATCCATCAATTCAATAAAATTGATGACGTTCTGTGTACCATAAGAACTATTGAAGCTGACCACCGGTTTACCAATCTTACCACTCTTGGTGGTGATTACGATTACACCGTTCGTTCCCCTAGACCCATACACTGCAGTTGAAGCTGCATCTTTCAAAACCGTAATCGATTCGATGTCATCAGGGTTCAGGTTGATGTTCTCTGAATTTTCAGTCGCAAAACCATCTATGATATATAAAGGCTGTACACTATTGTTAATGGATGATTGCCCACGGATCTGGATGTTCATTGTGGCACCAGGTTGACCGTCACTTGAGGATACCTGCACACCAGCCACACGTCCGGCCAAAGCCTCGGCAAAACCGGCAACTGGTGCCTTTACTACGTCACTGATCTTTACTTGACCAATAGCACCTGTAAGGTCCTGCTTCCTAACTGTCTGATAGCCCACAATGATCAATTCGTTCAGGTCGGAAGAGGTTTCTTTCAAGTCAATGTCAATTGTTGTTTGACTTCCTACCGTCACCTCTTGCGTTTCCATCCCGATATAGGAGAAAACAAGGACATCCGTAGATTTGGCCTGGACAGTATACTTTCCATCTTTACCCGTACTCACTGCATTTAAAGAAGTACCTTTGATTTTGACGCCAGCGCCATAGAGGGGTTGATTGGACTCGCGTACAGTTCCCCTAATTGTTTTGAGCTCTTGGGCCATCGAATGTCCACAGAGGAAGAGCGTCAGAAAGATCATCAACAAAGCGCCTAGGTTTGTAGCGTTCTTCGCCTTAGATCTCCCCATGAAAATGTAAATTTTTAGCATGTTTGGTTAGATATAAAGGTTAACTATTGGTAGAGCGGGTGCGTACCCGTAATTATTTTAAAAAAATATTGAATGTTACATTCATCTAGGCCAGGGCCTATTTTATTTGCTTTTTTTTATGGATATCCAGCTTGTGCTTAACGAAAAATGGTCTGGCGCTTACTACTTACAAATATGTGGATGTGGCTTATCGTTAACGTACCCGAATATATTCAAAAATATTTTAAAAACAAATTTTAGTAGATAAAAACCTCTCTATTTTTTTTGTTACCATTAAAGTGTTCATCGGTTCATCTTAAATTTAGCTTTTCAGCGGATCAGGAAAACAGATCAGGTCGGTACGGGTATGCCCATTTTCTGTAATCCGTGCCAGAGTATAAATGTTCCCGTCCCTACCTACTGCAATGGAATTTACACATAAGGGGCGATCGCCATTTTCATAAAATATCGGGCCATGGTCCTGATAGTGGTTGGTCGGGAGATGATAGGTAACCAAATGGAGGTTTTCCAGTCCCTTTGCGGCTCCCTTTTCAATCTCATCGTTTCCCTTTAAACGATGGCCATTCACATAGATTGGTCCGCCGGTCAGGTAATAAATGGTCTCGCCATCAGGTCCCAATTGAAAGCCAAGGTATCCGTAGCTGAATTGGTCGAACATGCCGCTTTTTTTCGAAGGTTCAGAAGTGATCCGTTCAATGAGCTCCAACTTCTCTCCCATCGGATCAAACCTGAACAGGTAGCCCGAATTGCCATGCACGCCATAGGCTACCTGTTCTGGCGTGTACCAAAAAATCTTACGCCAATTGTAGCCCATGCTTCCGGGGCGTGCCGGATCATATTTCCCTAAATAATCAAGGCGCAGGTTAACATCTTTCAATGGCTGTATTTCGGCTGATCCCGGACGATAAGCGCAAACATCACCTTCAGCGGTAGAAAAATAAACAGATCCATCGCGTGGATCCACAAACAATGATCGGCAGAGGGACCTAAAATCGCGGCCAGGCTTACCGTTTTCACCATTGCCAGAAATCTGCCCCAGATTTTTCAGGTCATTTTTTTTGATATCGTAATGGATAAAATTACCTTTTGGCCATGAAATCCCATAAATCTGTTCACGGTCGCTATCCATGGTCATGGAAACTATGCCTTCCCCCTCTGGGGCCATGGCCAGGTCGGTTATTTCTTTAGTGTAGAGATCGAAGGCCAGGATATGCCCACCGGGATATAAAGCAATGCCCGTTGGCGCATTCACCGGAAGCTTGTCCATCCCATCAATCTGCTCATAATAACCTACGTGTGTAGAAAAATACAATTTGCCCTTCGATTCATAAAACCTGACATGACTTTTGCCCTGCGGAATGGCCTGCATGTGCTGTTCGCCACAAAAATCTGTCAGGTTGCCCAGTGTTGTGGTTTCATCGGTCAAAGGATTGTAGGCATACATGACCCCGCCCACTTCAACCGAATCTGAGGAAAGGATGTAATAAATATGGCCATCGCTCGCAGCAGAGATCGAATTAAAATTATCCCGCGAAGCTGAAAATCCAGAATTAAAGGTCCTGGCGATCAAATGTCTGCCGGCATCGGCCGCGATAATGGGTTTAGGGATTTTTTCAATAATGTGCATAGAGAGTCTTAATGTTAGGGGGTTGGGGATGGTTGTTTCGATTACGTAAAAAATATAGTCTGGCCTGTTTTTACCGACTCGTCTGCTGCCAGTGCAATCTGCAAACTGGCAACCGCATCGGCTACATGATCAGTAAGATCTAGGTCTTTCTGGATGGCCTTTAGAAAATACAGTTGTTCGCGTGCACAGAGTTCATCATGGTCAGGTTCATCTGTCAGGTCTACCCATTCATCTGCATTGCTGAACTGTTGGTCGGCGTTGAGTGCCGCGTGATGGATGCGCAGGGATTCGGTCTGTGTATGCGCAGCAACAGAGTCAGACTTGCCCGATTGGCTTGCTTTTTTTGCCACAATGGAGACCGAACCTTTTGGACCGATTACATCTTTGATAAAAAATGCAGTCTCACTGATCATAGGTCCCCATCCGGCCTCATACCATCCAATTGCACCATTTTCAAATCTAATCTGCAATTGCCCATAATTGTATTGTCCTTCGGGGATCTGGTCGCTCAGCCTTGCACCTATTGCACTGACCGAAACCGGTTTCGACCGGGTCATCTGGCACATGACATCGATGTAATGCACACCACAATCTACAATTGGGCTCAGGCTTTGCAGCAAATTCTGATGCACTTTCCAGGTATCGCCCTGGCTCTGTTGGTTAAGGTTCATGCGCATCACCAGCGGACTGCCCAGCTCCTGCCCCAGCTTTACAAATTGTTGCCACGATGGGTGATGGCGGAGAATGTAGCCCACAACGATTTTCCGATTGGCCTGTCTTGCAGCTTGGGCAACCCGAATTGCACCTGCCACGGTATCGGCAATGGGCTTTTCCAAAAAGACATGGCATCCCTTTGCGATGGCCTTCAATGCATAACTTTCATGTGTATCTGGATAAGTAGAGATGCAGACTGCATCTGGTTGTGCTGAGTCTAGTGCCGAATCAATATCTTCAAAAAGCGGGTAGCTGCCCCCAAGTTCTTTGTTCAGCAGGTCTTTGCTCTTTCCCCTGGATACCAGTCCGCAAATCCTGAATCCATCAAGACGATGATAGGCCTTTGCATGCGAGGCACCCATGTTTCCACATCCTACAATTAAAATATTGATATCTTTCATATGTTGCTATGACTTTCTTTGTTCTTAGTTCTTTGCTCTTTGTCCTATGCCCCATGCGTTTTTACGCTAAGCGCTATGCGCTGCGCTCTTCACCGCTTCGCTTTGCCCATCACTTCTTCCAACGTTACTGGTGCTCCATTTCTACGTTTGCTCTCATCAGCAGCTTCCATAAAAGCATATATCTCTAGCGTTTCCTTTGCGCTTACAGGTGGAATCCCAGTTTTAAAAAATTCGATGATTTTCTCCAATAAGGCATCGTGGCCTGCATAAGGACCAATCTGCGCTACGCTTTTGGTGCCAAAAACCGTTCCGCCATATTCTTGTTTTCCATTATGGAGCCCCCTGAAAGTCCCAATCCGTTGATCTTCCCAAGCACCAACAATTACATCGCTATCAGCTGTACTGGATCGGGTGACCGACCTGCAGCCCATCCCCATTACCGTAAACAAAATCTCTACACCATGTATGCCATACCAAAATAGGTCTGGATGCGTTTTTTCCAATTTCATCGGACTAAACGCATCGGCACCCCATACTTTGCCAACGCTGCCGTTTTGGATGGCCTGCGCACCAGTGGTATAACGAAGCGAAGATGAAGAAAATATAGGCACATTGTATGCGCTGGCCAGATCAAAAATAGCGATGGCATCTTTTAAGGAAGCCGAGATCGGCTTATCAATAAAGAGACGTTTTCCCGCTTTGATGACTTGTTTGGCCTGCTCCAAGTGCAATCGGCCATCGTTTGTCTCTAAAAGGACCACATCTACCTTTTTGAGCAGTTCTGCAATCGAATCAACAATCTCTACCCCAAATTTCTTTACATCTGCCGTATAACCAGGAATTCTTTCGACGCTAGATTTGATATCGGCGCTTCCATATGGATAGGCGGCCGTAACCTTAAAGCCAGCAAATTGTGGCTGAACAACTGGAGCATTCAGCGATTTTACAAAGGCAACACTGTGTGAAGTGTCCAACCCAATAATCCCTACCCTGATCTGTTCCTGCAGGGGCTCGTTGGCAAAGCTACCAAAGGGCAGGTTACTGGCCAATGTTGCACCAATGCTGGCTAGGGTAGCCTGACGAATAAATAGACGACGATTGTATTCCATGCTTCATTTACGGTAACGTACCCGTAAGATATAGATTAATTTTTATAAACAAGTATTTTTGTGATTTTATTATTTGATGTTCAACTGCTCTCTGTAAAAATCGATGATACTTTTGGTCATTTCTGGACTGATCCGGTTGAGCTCATGCGGATAGTCGGTCTTAAAACAATTTGCGGCACCATAACGCTGGTAGAGCACTTTTACGGGCGACAGACTGTGTTGTAAGGCCGGAAGGTCGGTATGCCAATCAAGATCAGGTGCGACCATCATCAACGGCCGTGGCACACTAGCAGCCATGATCTCGGCAAAATCAATGGGCACTTTTTTCGGATCGGAACTGAATAGCCCAAGTCTGGGCACAAAGCTATGGAGCTGTGTATAGGTATGGATGGTTTCATAGTTGCGGTTGGAGGTTCGCCAGGGTGAAACCGCAGCCACAGTCGCTACACCTGCAATCCGATCATCCAGTGCGGCAGCCATCAGTCCTACACTTCCACCGATTGAATTTCCCAAAATAAAGATATGTTCAGGATCAATCGAATCAATTTGTTTGAGCGCGTCTACACATCCTTTTACATCGTTTACCATTTTTCCCAGCTTAGACCAATTTGGAAAACGTTCATAAAAATTAGTGGCCTCCTCTATCCGCGTACCAAAGCCGAAAAGATCGATGGCCAGCACGGCAAAGCCATTTTTAACGAGCTCCTGAAAGAGCACGCTGTTCCCATTTCCACTTGTTTTGCTATAGCCCCTCGCATAGCCCGTAGAATAGGCATATTGGTGGAGATAGATCACAACGGGCGGTCTGGCTTTGTCCGAAGAATTTAATGGCGAATATAAGATCCCTGCTACATGGTCGCCAATTGGGGTATAAGGTCCCAGGTACACCGCTTTTGCATTTTTTACTTCCGGCCTTCCGATCGTCTGGTCAATCCAGTCATAGCGAGAGGGATCTGCTTCGGCGGGCTTTCCGGCCTTCACGCCCGGTGGCTCATCGCCCAAAAGCCATTTCAGCTTTTTGATGATCAGTTGGCGATCTTTTTCGAATGCAGCTATATCTGCATAATCATTTTTAAGCACTAAGGGTTTCATCTCCTTTGCGGTTGCCCGATCTGCGGGATGTGCTTTTTCCCAATCAAGCTGTCGGTACTGGAAATAAAGTTGGTTATGCCAGGTCTTATTGATGCGTTTGAACTGGATGTCCAAAAAATCGATAGACTTTTCTACATCGCGGGCCGCAACGGCATGTTCGCCCATCCTGGTCAGCACCCCAACTTTTTCTGGCACTCGCAAAAAGCGATATACTTTTTTTACCGACTGGAAATTCTGTTCATTGGCCCAAGGATTGATTCCCCGTTCTACAATAGAATAATGGTACAGCAATGCCCGCGGGGCGATAAGGGCACCGAGCAGGTTTTGGTCGACGGGCAACCGGTCTTCGTGGCCAAAAAAGAACCTTAACCGCGGATGGAACCAATGTGCATTGTAAGCGGTAACCAGGTCAAGGGTTTCGCTGGCATACTGAGGGTCGCCATATCGCCAAGGCGAGTCGCCGCCTGTGCCCGAGCTACTGGAAATTACCGCTGTAATCCGTTCATCGAATGCCGCAGCCCAAAGCGCCTGTTTTCCATTCCGCGAGTGCCCTGCAATGGCCAACTGCTTTTTATTTACCTCTGGCCGGGTATACAGGTAATCTACCACCCTAGAGGCACCCCAGGCCCTTCGCATCAGCATGCTGAAATCGTAGTCAGGATATAGTGCCATGTAGGCTTCTGTATCATCTTTCGTATCTGCAGCTGCGTACACACAAGCGATATAGCCCCGCCTAACGGCAAGCTGCGCCCAATCGCGATGGGTCCAAGGAACCATAAAAACCGGTTTTGGACCTTTACCTGTCGGGACCATTAGTTCGAGGGTCATGATTGCCTTTTGATCCGGACCGAAATTGAGCCTGATCATTTGGATGTGCGTTCCCTCTTCCCTCCAATCTGAAATGATGGTTGCTTTAATGCTTTTTGGAGCAGGTGGTACATGTCCAGAAATCCATTGCTGAAATTCTGCCTTGATCCAGTTCCGTTTTTCGTTCCACTGTACCAAAGTAGTGATGGGCACCTCTTTCCCGTTCTTGGTCAGGAAGAGTGGTTCGGGCAGGTTTGGGGTAGATTTCATCGTGTAGAAATCTGGAGGGAGTTCCCCTGCACGGGCCAGCCAGTCTGCCCAGGTACTGTCCTTTACACTTACCCTTCGCGTATTCGGCCTAAAATGTTGGGCAATGTTCATGGCCAAATTGTCTTTGAGGTATTTTTTTTGGCGCTCAACCGCAGTTTGCGCATCAACCAACAAAGGCAACATGAATAGTCCTAGCGAAAATGTAGGGGCAAAACTTCTCATCGTATCATATAGTTGTTTAGATGTTTAGTTGTTTAGTTGTTGGTTGTTTAGTTGTTGGTTGTTTAGTTGGGACACAAATTTTAGTCTTGCTACCTGATTTTTGATCGTACCATCTAAAGTTACGGTAACGTACCCGAAAATGCAAATGTTAATTTTAACAACAAGGGTTTAATTGAGCATTGTCATTTCGAACGCAGTGGGGAATCTCTGGAATGCCTATTGGACAAGTTCTCTGCTACAATGAATAGCAGCCCAGAACAACTCACGCCATTTTTTGTTATCTAAGATAAAACGAATGTCGCCTAAACCACCCCAAAAGCAAGATCAAGCTGCTCGTGCAAAATTATCGCCCAAGAAAGCGAACGACCATATCGCACAATTCTTTACCAGTATTTTCGGGACACTTTCTTTTTTATTTGTTTTTCTCGTTTTCATCGCTGTCTGGACCGCCTGGAATTTGAAATTTTTCCCTGGGCTATCACCTTTCGACCCCTTCCCTTTTCCGCGATTGGAATTGATATTATCAGCTTTTGCCATCTTTTTATCCATTGCTGTGCTCATTAGCCAGAAGCGGCAGGCCAGATTGGAAAAAATTAGTGAGCAGGTAGAATTTGAAGTCAACCTAAGGGCCGAAAAAGAGATCACCAAGGTATTGGAAATGTTGCAGCGCATTCAGCAGAAATTGGGAATCGAACATGCTGACCCAGAACTAAAACAGATGATGAAAGATCTCGATACCGAAAAATTGCATCGTGAGCAAAAAGAGGAAAATGATTGATTGGTTAACTGTTTAATTGTTAATTGTTTATTTGGTTATTTGGTTATTTGGTTAACTGGTTAACTGGTTAACTGCCCTGCAGTACACTAGCGTGACTGCAGGGACTAAGAACTGTGAACTAGAAACTGACAACTGTGAACTAGAAACTGTGAACTGCCACGCAGGCGTCCCTTCGTGATAAACCGACAACTTTTCCCAAGGAACTCTTGCGAAGCCTGCGGTTCAACTTGAAACCCGTTCAGAGATGTCTCACTGCGTTCGACATGACAATCCACACTAGAGAATTAACTGGCAACCTGCACCCTTTAACAAGCAACCTAAACTTTATAAAAAACTTGCTATTGTAAAACTAAATAATTAGTTTAGATAATATAATCAACTATCCAAGATGAAAAGTTTCTATCCACTAATTGCTATCCTATTATTATTATCTTTTAAGGCCTCGGCACAAACAGCTAAAAGCCAGGAGCAATTGCCATATACGGTGCACAACCGCACCATTGAGCAGATAACAGAAGGCGACCTGGCCATTTTGCGCTTCAGTGAAGCAAATGGCGCTGGACTGGCCTGGATTAAAAACACTGAATTTACGGATGGGACGATTGAATTTGATGCCCGTGGACGTAACGTCTTGCAAAAAAGTTTCCTGGGCATTGCTCTTCACGGGAAAGACAATGAAACTTATGAGACCATTTATCTGAGGCCTTTTAATTTCCAGGCCACAGATTCTACACGAAGGGTTCATGCGGTCCAGTATGCTTTTGAACCTAAATTTGGTTTTCAGCAATTGCGCAATACCCATAAGGACCAATATGAATCAGCTATTTTGCCTGCCAACATCAATCCCTCAGATTGGTTTCATGTTAAAGTTGAAGTAAAGGCAGATCAGATTACTGTTTTTTTAAATGGCAACAAACAGCCTTGCCTGGAAGTAAAATCACTAAATCCCAATCCTTCTGGAAAGATGATCGGTTTTTGGGTAGGCAATTCCTCGAATGGAGACTTCGCTAATTTTAAGCTCACCAAATATAAGGTCTCTAGATAAAACACCTGAAGGAAAAAATGACATGAAATTCCTTTGTTTTTTATGCTTGATTTTGAACGTTCTTGCCGCTAATGCACAAGAACAACTGGTCAGTGTAAATGGAAATCAGTTTAATGTGAAGATTAAAGGCTTGGAGAACCGGCAACCCAATGATCCGGTCATCATTTTTGAGAACGGCATGGGGGTTGACCTCCAAAATTGGAACAAGATTTTTGACCCGCTTTCAGCTTTTGCTCCTGTCTTGTCATACGACCGTGCAGGTATCGGCAAAAGTGGAAAGCAATTTCAGTCGCCAACGCCGGCTTTTGTGGCCAAAAACCTGCATGCTATCCTCCATCAGCTTCATATCCCACCGCCATATATTTTGGTTGGGCATTCTCTTGGGGGCGTTTATATCAGGGGATTTGCAGGAATTTATCCAGAAGAGATTGCAGGACTGGTATTTATCGATCCTGCAGATTTTACTGAAACAAAAAACGACTGGAACGATATTTTCAGAAAAATGGGATTGGCAGAATCAAAGATCCAGCAGATGCTGATGGATAGGCTATACCGGCCTGCACAAAAAACCGATTCCCTAAACTATGGCCCATGGAGCGAGAGACAGGCCTTAAACGAGCTCCGAAAATCAGATTTTATGGAAATTTTCGATCTTCCCTTGCCCAAGGTGCCTGTCTATTTTTTTGTTGGCGGAAAATTCGATGTCCCCCCTGCCCAGCGCAGCAAGGATTACGATCAGGAAGCCTTTTTCCATATCAAGAACAGCTCCAACATGGAAAGGTGGCGCAAGCTGATACACGCTACCTCAAAAGCTGGCGCCTTGATCTACTTGACCTCGGCAGGTCATTATATCCAATGGGATGACCCTCAATCGTTGATTGACAACATTAAGATTATGGTAGGACGATTGAAAGGTAAATGAAATAGATAATTTTGAAAATTCTCTATTTATCGCTTAACGTGATCACAGCCAACAATAGGATTACAAAGCCAGATGTGCAATCTTTAATCTTTTGTCTTTGATCTTTAATCTTTGCTCAAAGTTTATTACTTTTTACTTATTCTAAGAACTTCCGACAGGCATGGCTTATTGCGGAGAAAGCTGATGCGTTGCTCTGCTGTATAGTTGTTATTGATCCAATATTTCACATCGCCCCTTTCTAAAATTGCTGGCATTCGATCATGTATTTCGGCCATTGCCGAATTGGGGGGCATGGTAATCATGGTAAAAGTTGGCAAAAGGATCCCTGTTTTGATATCGAACCAAATGTCCCATAACCCTGCAATGTAAAAAGGCTGCCCATCTGCCCGCTCAATGCGATAGGTACATTCCTTTTCCTTATTGTATTCAAAAAACGCTTGGATACGTGCTACGCAGTGCTTTCTACCGACCAATTCACGCCAGAGCGGGACCAGAAAAAGCGATTCGATACGCGCATGCCTGTGCTTATTGTGGATTTTATCATCTTCGATCGATAAGAGGCCCCAGCGATAGTGCTGCACCTTATCTGGCATGGCATCGGTAACCACGGGGATCATGGCACCGGGATTTCCACCAGCATTTCCTTTGGCTGTGTAGGACCCACCATCACGTTTGATGATCTTAATATCTTTCTGCTCTCCAATTTCAACGTGTCCGCACATATCTTATATTTACTACAAAACTAAATATTTTAGTATTTAGTATCTGTCTATCAAAAATTTTATGACTTTTTGACAACTTATGGAGAAAGCTGTGGCACTTAGAAAGTTATTTCAACCTTAAACCTACAACTGACCAGCTATAACTTCACCCTGTTCAACGGAAGCCGCTATGTCCGACATGAAAACGCTATCTAGCAATAAATCTTACTTTATCCTTTGTACTTTTTACTTTATACTTTATACTTTATACTTTATACTACTTCGTCACGATCAAATCCTTCCAGTTGGTGGTGTACTGTTTGCTCAGGTAATCTTGTTTCATCTTCCATGTTTTGTCAAAACCTTCCGCGGCCAGGCGCAAGGTACCACGCCCATAACGGTTATTGATGTCGTCCATTAATGTGGCTATTCCTTGCTGACGCTCATTCCCATAGGTATAAAAAAGGTTAGCCTGCACTTCTCCTGCCGGAATAATGCCAGTTATGCGCACACCTGTTTTAAGGTAGTTAAAACCAGGTTGCCAAATGGCCCGCAAAACTTGGAGCGCTATTTTGGTAAGTTCATGCGAACTATTTGCAGCAAAGGGCATTTTTATGGTTAGACTGGGATAATGTTGGTCATGTTTTACATTGTGCTTATTGGTGCGCAGGTAAACGGTGAGCTGCAGTCCCATACTCTGCTGTTGGCGAAGCTTAAGGGCAACAGTTGCGGCATGCATGGCAACAGCTTCCTCAATCTTTTCGAGCTTGGTCTGATAGGTATTGAAGCTTTGGCTCGACTCGATGCCTTTTGATCGCTCTGCGACATCACGGATACGGTTACAGGGAATGCCCCAAAGCTCCTGGTGCAAGCGCCAGCCCTGTACAGTCATCTGCCGACGAACAAAATCAGGCTTAAGTTCACGAAACTCGTGCGCAGTCTTGATATCATATTCCTGTAATTTACTGTAATAGGCCAAGCCAACGCCCCAAACATCTTCAATAGGAAAATCTTTAACTATTTCACTGATCAGTTCTTGACTGTCCAGCACCAAAAAAGATCGTCCCTGCCTTTTAGCTGCCTTATTGGCCAATTTGGCTAGTGACAATGTCGGTCCGATGCCAACTGTAATAGATAGCCCGGTATTTTGCATCACTTGGCTGCTAAAATTTTTTACATAGCTATTTAATGCGATCCCGCTGATGTTTCCCAATGCCATAAATGCTTCATCGATACTGTAGACCATCAAGGTGTAGGTATAGCGGGCCAGGTTGTTCATCAGCCTTGCACTCATATCTGCATATAGGGCATAATTACTGCTGAAGATTACCGCATCATGTGTTTTCAGCCGCTCGCGGACCAAAAACTCGGCATCGGCCATTTTGATGCCGATGGCCTTGGCTTCGTTACTTCTGGCAATTACGCAGCCATCATTATTGCTGAGCACCACCACTACCCTACCTTCCAATTCTGGGCGAAACAGCCGCTCGCAGCTCACATAACAATTATTAATGTCAACATGCGCAAACACGAAGGTACCTCCCAGTTTTATGCTGTGGCTGCAGGACCGGATTGAGCGTTAAAGTAACCACTCCCCAGCTGGTCCAGGTTTCTCCATTTGCTATCGTAATGCTGTGATCGGATGTGTCGGCCTTCAATACCAATTGACCGGTACCAGGTGCGTATTCACGTGTGTAGAAATCTCCTTGATAAAAAAAAACAACAATGCTTCCCGCAACCGGCCGTAAGGTCCTGTCGATCACCAGAATGTGATCTTTCAAAATATGATAACCTGTCATCGCCTCGCTTCCCATCCGCATATAGTAGGTATTATCTGGGTCCATCACAATGATTTCGGAAATGTCCAGCTCTGGCTCTTCATGGGTGAGCATAGGCAACCTAAAGCCCAGTACGTCTCTTTTCGTACGATGTTTTCTTAATCTTAACATAGCCAATTGTCAATAGGCCAAAGCTAAAAAAACTGCATTTATATTACTAATATTTTTAGTAATTACCTACACCTATTTGGAATAGGATATTGTAAGCCAGGTCTTGCGCCAATGCATCGAGATAAATTGCACAGATTGGGCTGTGCGATGATTGGACAGATTAAAAAAGTTACGCTGATGGAGACCGTAATCTTTTGTCTTTTATCTTTATTCTTTGCTCTTTGCTCTTTGCACCTTCAATTTCTTCCTTAATCAAACCAATCCAAGTAACCACTTGACATCAAAAGCGTCGGTAATTTCGATTAGTTTTTGTTTGTTGGGCAGGTTTTCGATGATCGGTTTTTGGTGGGGCACTAATTTTTCAATGAGTGCTTGCCGATCGTCGGGGCTGGTGAATGGAAGGAAGATCGCTACATAGTTGCCAACAATCCTCCCCTCCTCATGAACGAGGTCTGAACCGAAAATGGTAACCTGGCTGGCATGTAGCGATCCGCTCACCACGGGCTGTGTGGCCAGGCCCAGCAATTTTCCGTTAAAGGTTTCCAACTGCAATTGCCCCCCAAAGCATTGCTGATAAAATTGGAGGGCCTTTTTGCAGTTTCCGGTAAAGGTGATGTACACTCCACTTTTAGGTGGGCTCAAATGGGCTTCAGTCATTGTTTAGGCATCAGGTATCTGAGGTTCTACCAATCTGATCAGCTTATCGAGCGATTCCTGCCAACCGAGATAGCACATTTCGACTGGGATGACTTCAGGGATGCCCTCTTGCAGTACTTTAAGCTCGGTACCGCAGACTACTTTTTTGAGCCACACGGTCGTGGTCATTTCTCCGGGGAGATTGGGATCATCGAACCGATCACTGTATTTGATCAGTTCATTTGTTTTGATCTCGAGATATTCTCCGCCAAATGAATGCCCGTTGCCGGTACTAAAGTTGATGAAGGTCATTTTAAACCTGCCGCCAACCTTGAAGTCCATTTCCTGGACGGTACACACGAAACCATAAGGCGGTAGCCATGTTGCGTGTGCAATGCGGTCTGAAAACGCCCTGAATACCTTTTCAGGACTTGCTTTGATGACCCGATGAAGGGAAACTGAATTATTTTTCATTTGATTTGATTTTTAAAGGTTAACGGGACTGCACCTGCCAAAGGCCACCGACAATCGTTTT
Organism: Pedobacter sp.; assembly: GCA_031119475.1. Classification (GTDB taxonomy): domain Bacteria; phylum Bacteroidota; class Bacteroidia; order Sphingobacteriales; family Sphingobacteriaceae; genus Pedobacter. The sequence continues at coordinate 1,064,206 of JAVHXV010000001.1, forward strand.
TATCCTCAATTGGATTAAACTATAATCTGTCAATCATTGCATGATGTTCAACAATGGGCTAGTTGGCTTTGTTTTGCGACCTCATTTTACGTCCATAGATATACGATGCTGCAAGTATTGCTCCGACCACAACTGGCATCAAGATATAAGCAATGTTCTTGTCGACACAAATATGGCTGATGAAGGCAAAGATCAGGTTAAAAAATAGTCCGGCGTAAGCCCATTCCCTTAGCCTGGCCGGCGTTTTCGGAAAGGCAATGGCAATTACACCGAGTATTTTACAGATCACAAGTGCATAGGCAAAGTAATCGGGATAGCCCAAGGGCTTAGTGCCTACGGTCAGGTAGGCTGGCGCTGCGATCAGCGTACCAAGTGGCATTACGCCTTCCCATAAGACAATAATGATGGTTGCGATCCAGAAAATGATTTTGTTTTTTTTCATGATTGATAAGAGTTTAGCGTAGAGCGGTTAGCGTAAAGCGGGAGTTTAGAGGTTAGCGTGGGGCGTTGCGCATTTGCGAGGCCTACTCTTTCGTTTCTACGTATTTGATGAAATTATTCAAGATGGATTGCCATCCTTGTTGCTGAAATTCGGGAGCATTCTGTGTTTCAGGGTCGAAGGAGGTCTCTATTGTAGTCTGGCCATCTTTCTCTGCAAATAAGGTAGTGGCCTGTCTGCCATCGCCCAGTGTATAGGTAATTTTTTGATGATGGTCAACCTCATCGTAAACCCCTTCAAAGTCGAAACCGAAGCTGCCATCTTTGGCTTCCATGCGGTTATTAAATTTACCACCAACGCGCAGGTCGTTTGTGCTGCTCGGCGTATGCCAACTTGGATCTGGGGTATTCCATTTCATAATGTCGGCCGGTGTATTCCAAGCTTCCCAAACTTTTGCTAAAGGTACAGCTGTTGTAGCGGCTACCTTGATTTTTTTTCCTTTTTCCATATCAGTTTTTATGTTGTTAAAGTTGATATACAAAGATACCCCAGGCAAGTGCAGCAGGTATATTGTAAAAATGACAACTTTGGGGGTAGATTATGACAAACTATTTTTATAGCTTAGCTATCAAATCTCAATTGATATGAATATTTCGGTCTTTGTGCCCGAGTACGGCGTAATTGAAGCCATTACTCCTCCGTTTAGGAGTTTCCATACGGCAAACGAATTTTTGACCACTTTTGGTAAAAAGCCCATATTTAATGTAGAATATGTTGGATTGAATAACTATGTACCCGCTAATAATGGTGAGTATACTATAAAAACCGACCGGTTGCTCCGGGATGTGGCACAAACGGACCTATTGATCATTCCCCCAACGTTTGGCGATACCACAAAAGGCATAGCAGCCAATAGTGAAGCCATCCCTTATTTTAAAAAGTTATATGAAAATGGCTCGAGCCTGGCCAGCCTGTGCATTGGTGCTTTTCTTTTGGCCGAAACAGGCCTGCTCAACGGAAAGAAATGTTCTACCCATTGGGCACATATCAGCGAGTTTAAGGAAAGGTACCCTGATGTTGAAGTTGAAGATGGTGCCATCATTACAGAACATGACAACATTTACAGCAGTGGCGGTGCCAGTAGCTTGTGGAATCTGATCTTATACCTCATCGAAAAGTTTGCGGATAAGGAAACAGCCGTCATGATCTCCAAGTATTTTGCCCTGGATATGGGCCGCGACAGCCAATCGCAGTTTGCCATCTTCAAGGGCCAACGAAACCATGGCGACGAGGAAATTGAAAAAGTGCAGGATTACATCGAAAAGCACTATGAGAAAAGGATCACCATTGAAACCTTAGCTAACCTGATCAACACCGGACGCAGGACTTTCGAGCGGAAATTTAAGGAGGCCACTAATAATACGGCCATAGAATATATCCAACGTGTGAGAATAGAAGCCGCCAAGAAATTCTTCGAAGCCTCCAGAAAAAACATTTCAGAGATCATGTTCGATGTTGGCTATACAGACACCAAGGCCTTCAGGGATATTTTTAAGAAGATAACCGGACTTACTCCTATTGAGTATAGGAATAAGTTTGCCCGAATGACAGGTGAAGTGTAGCATTTGTCATGTCGAACGTAACGAGACAGCTTTGAATGGGTTGTGGGTTGTGAGTTGTAGGTAGTGGGTTGAAAGTTGTGGGTTGAAAGCAACTCTATGGAGATACTACTGGCGTTCGAAAAGCTTCCAATTCCCTTCAGAAACTACGGTAACCTGGTCTCCCACAACCTTGATTGCTGTATTGTCGTCGATTGCATAAGATGCCATCGGTAAGGTTGATGCCAATTTCTCAAGATTTGCGAAAGAATTTTCAGGGAACCACTCGTGATCAAGGTGTGGATGGATGGCAAAATCTACGAAATTCAATGATTTTTCAGTAGTTATCGGCAGAACATGATGACCATAGGTCGTTCCATAACTTGTCATGATCATGCTTCCTGCACTTAGGCCAACATAAACCATCTTATTTAAAAGTGAAGGTAGAAGTGCTGCCAGTCCAGATTCCTTCATCCAATAGCAAAGGTACTGGCAATCTCCGCCGCCTACCAAGAGTACATCAGTCTGTACCAGTTGGGGCACCCACATTTCTTTTTTGATGCTTGGCAATGCAGTCAGTTCCAATAAGCCTAAGCTTTTCCATCCCAGTTGGCAGAAAGGATCGCCGAGGGTTCCACAGATTACCTTTTGTACGATTTCGCCTCCGTTTTTGATGCCATAGATCGCAGTGGGCACAAAAAGCGCGCTTGATTCGGAGATGGGTTTACCCAACAGCCCGATGAGGGCATTTTGGATGCTTATATTGCTGATGCCCGCAGCAGTGAGCAGAAGTTTCATGACCAAACATAAGCATCTATTTAGATAATCTTAGGGCAATTCAGGACATTTAAAGGGCTGTTTGTGACAACAGGTTAAAGGTTGAGGTCGGAAGCCCAGAAAGCGTGTTCCACAAGTACTCCTTCCGAGCATTTGGCTAAAATTATAAGTTGCGGCGTAGTAGGCGTTAAGGGAAAATCTTAGGTATGCGGCCTTACTTCCGCTATTTCCCAAAACGATAGCCTAGGCCTATTTCAAAATTCCCACTGGAATAACCTTGCAACGCAGAGGTACCAGAAGTATACAGACCCAAAATGGATAATTTCTTATAGTTGAAGCCCAGTCCCATTGAAATACTTTCCGTACTGTGATAAATTGCTGTTGCTGACAGGTTGATGGCCGTAAAAGTCAAATTCACCCCTCCATCAATGATATTGTCATATCCCCTAACCCCTCGGAAGCTTATCTTTGGCTCAATAGAGATATCTTGTGTCCCTACACCGGTATAAAAGCGATAGCTGATCGAAGAAAAAAAAGTTGTCCAATTTGCAGTGTTATAACGTTCCTTTTTCAAAAAATTCTTCAGGTTGGGCAACGTTCCCTGAATGGTCAGATTACTGCTGGTATAGGCAATTCCAAAGTCACCGTCCATTACAACCGGCCGCTCATTAAAGCGCTGAACGGAGACATCAGCGATCGAACCATTGATCTCTTCGGTAGCCAGCCGCTCAGAAAGCGCACCGAGTGAAATACCAAAATGAAGCTGGTCTTCATTCTCGTTGAGCAGCAAGTAATAAGCATAAGTGGCCACCGCACGGGTTCGCTTCAACAAGCCTGCTTTGTCGGCATATAAACTAATACCCACGCCAACTTTTTCCAAACGATGGTCAAGTGTAATGAACTGTGCCGAGGGAGAGCCTGGAACAGCACTCCACTGTTGGTTAAGGCCAACATTTAGCCTAAGCCCCTCGTTCATTCCCGCCATTGCCGGATTGGATAAATATTGATTTTGGTAAAAACTATTGCCCAGTGAATTGAGCTGTGCCTTTACTGTAACGCTACCCATTAGGCACAATCCCAACAGTAGGTATTTTTTTAGTTGTCTTGCTTTCATAAATTTCTCTTATTTGCCGTTATCAGCTTTATTCTTTTACGATGGTGATAAATCCTTTTATTGCATTGGTCTTCCCATCACCAAACTCGATGATATAATAGTAGGTCCCTTCTTCTAGCAGAAGGCCATTCACCCTACCATCCCAATCATTCTTATAGCTTTTTACTTTATAGAGCGTCTTACCTGTTCTGTCAAAAATGACTACCGAGTTATTTGGATAGGCATCGATGTTATTGACGACAAAGAAATCGTTTACACCATCTCCATTAGGAGAAATGATATTTGTGGCCGATGGTGCTACACTTACGGCCTGCAAATCTGGTCTAACTTCGATAGTGATGTTTTTGCTGGACGATCTACCATATTGGTTCTTACCGGTCACCGTATATGTTGTTGTTGTAAAAGGCCTGACGGTAAGCGTAGCTGTCGTTTGCCCACTAATGATGCCATCCGCATTGCTCCATACGTACGAATTAGCGCCACTGACCGTGAGTTTCGTAATTTCTCCCTTGCTAATGCTATTGCCCAGGCTGCTGATAATGGCTAGGATTGGAGGAGGATTGTCGATGATCCTCAATTGTTGACTCACCGAAGTGGCAGCTGTAAAGTTGGCATCTCCAGCCTGACTAGCGGTAATGGTTACTATTCCGGCTTTTAAGATTTCCACTTGGTTAACGTTTATTATTCTAGCCACACTTGGATCACTACTTTGGTAACTGATGGCCAGACCTGCACTCGAACTTGCAGTTAGGTTAAAGGTTCCGTCGGTTGAAAGCCGATCGGGCAAAGCTGAAAAAGCAATACTTTGTGCAGTTGGCACAATGGTAAGCGTACCCGGGGCATAGCTGATGATATAGTTGTCGGCATTTGCAACGCCCACCTGGATCGGGTAAGTTCCAGTAGCAGAATTTTGTGTAGCCGTAGTTGTTAAGACAGGCTGATTGAGCAGTACGGCATTGGTTTCTCCAGGTATAAAGCCGTTGAAACTAGCTGTTAAAACTGGATTGGCGACATTGAAATTTCTAGTCTTATTGTCCGCCGTAATCAGCAAAGGTTTTTTATCAATTGTTAAATTGGCGGCAACATAGTTGATCATGTAATTTGGCCCTGCAGTTAAATCATTTAAAATTATTGGATAGGTTCCTGCCTGTGATCCAGCGGTTCTAGAGAGTGCGCCGGTAAAGCGGTCACCAACTGCCAGTACAGGAGCGGAAATATAGGTAAGCAGTGGGTCTGCATCTCCGTAAGTGATATGCTTTGCCGTTGCCGTTACTGTAACCGGTTGTGGGTTGACCGTAAGCGTACTTGCTAATATTGAAGCCGAGTAATCTGCATTTGTCAGTGTTACAACAACGTTATAGGTACCTGCAGCAGTCGGTGCAACACTACTTCCATTGTAGGTAATACTTGTCCCGCTTAATCCTACAGGGTTGGTCGTTACCAAGACAGATTTAGGTGCTCCATCATAGGTTTGAACCAAGTTTCCGATATGGAGTATGGCTGCCGCCTTCCCGATCACCAAATTTGCGCTGACTAGATTGGCCGTGTAATTGGGGTCATTCAATTGCGCAACAACTGCATAGGTCCCAGCCCCAATTGGCAAGCTTGAACTGCCATTGTAGGTAATGGCCACGCTACTCAGATGGGCAGGGCTAGTAGTTATGCCAACCGTTTTGGGCGTACCATCATATACCTGTGAAAGGTTCCCCAATGTAAGTGTAGCGGTAGCTTTTTCAATGACAAGTACAGCAGTTGCAGGACTTGCCATATAATTGCCATTAATTAATGTAGCGACGACTTGATAGTTTCCCGCAACAACTGGCAGGTCCGGACTGCCATTATAGCTAACCATTAATCCTGATAAACCTGCAGGATTTGTAACCATTGCCACCGATTTTGGTGATCCATCGTAAACTTGTACCAGATTGCCCAATGTAATTGTTGCCGTAGCTTTGGCCACACTAAAGGTCCGCGTTACAGGAGTGGCCGCATCGTAATTCCCATCACCAGCTTGTGTTGCGGTTATGCTAACTGTTCCAGCCCCTACTATGGTAATTTGGTTTCCACTTACGGTGGCTACCTGTGGATCTGAACTAATGAAACCCACTTGATTTGCCGAACCACCCCCAGTAACATTTAAGGTAAAGTTGGCATCACCAAAAGTCTTATCCGCCAAGGTAGAGAAGGTGATGTTCTGCGATGCCTTGCCTACGTTCAGCGTCTGTTGGACATCAGCCGCTGCACTGTAGTTGGCGCTTCCTGCCTGCGATGCGGTGATGGTCGTTGTTCCGGCACCTACGATCGTTACCTTGTTTCCGCTGATCGTGGCAACATTGGTATTGGAGCTAGAATAAGTTATCGTATTTCCAGAACTTCCGCCAGATGCGGTAAGATTGAAATCTGTATCGCCGAAGGTTTTGTCTGCCAAAGCGGTGAAGGTGATTGCCTGCGAAGCCTTACCAATATTCAAGGTCTGCTCCACATCGCTTGCAGCATGATAATTACCATTGCCTGCTTGTGAAGCAGTAATCTTAATTGAACCGGCGCCCATAATTGTCACTTTGTTGCCGTTGATCGTGGCAACATTGTTATTTGAACTGGCATAGCTAACTGCATTACCTGAAGCTCCGCCAGATGCGGTAAGATCGAAAGCGGCATCGCCAAAGGTCTTATCCGCTAATGACGCGAAAGTGATGGCCTGTTGCGCTTTGCCTACGTTCAAGGCCTGTTGCACATCGGCTGCCGCATTGTAGTTTGCGTTTCCAGCCTGGCTAGCTTGGATCGTTGTAGTTCCT
>JAVHXV010000001.1:1071028-1132410 GCA_031119475.1 Pedobacter sp.
TGGTTACTTTGTTGCCGGTGATGGTTGCTACATTGGTATTTGAAATGGTATAGGTAATCGCATTGCCAGATGCTCCTGCTGTTGCATTCAGGTCAAATGGAGCATCACCTACAGACTTGTTTGCCAATACAGGGAATGTGATGGCCTGTGGTGCTTTACCAACGTTCAAGGTCTGCCCTACATCGCTTGCCGCATTGTAGTTTGCGTTTCCAGCCTGGCTAGCTTGGATCGTTGTAGTTCCTGCGCCAATGATGGTTACTTTGTTGCCGGTGATGGTTGCTACATTGGTATTTGAAATGGTATAGGTGATCGCATTGCCAGATGCTCCGCCTGTTGCATTCAGGTCAAATGCGGCATCGCCGAAAGTTTGATCAGCCAATGTGTTGAAAGTGATGGCCTGCGATGCCTTGCCAACGTTCAGCGTCTGTTGCACATCTGTTGCCGCATTGTAGTTGTTATCTCCAATCTGTGAGGCCGTAATGGTTGTCGAACCGGCACCAACAATACTAAGTATATTGTTTGTGATCGTAGCAACATTAGTATTTGAAGAGTTAAATGTCACAGTGATTCCAGCACTGCTCGAAGCATTCAAAGTAATCGGTGCTGCACCATAAGTCTGATCAGCTATTGGACTGAAAGTAATTACCTGGGCTCCGGCGCCGATGGTAATTGCATAGGCCCTTGATCCGGCATAAGGACCGGTACCGGAAGCATCCCTAGCTGTGATGGTAACGTTGAAAGTGCCCTTGGTAGTAGGTGTACCGCTCAAAACGCCATTTGTAGCCAGATTAAGTCCCATAGGCAACATACCAGCAGTTACGGTGTAGGTATAAGCTGGCGTTCCGCCAGCCGCAATCAGAGTTTGGGTATACGCTTCCCCTACTGTTCCACTAGCAAGCGTTAAAGTTGCAATCTGTACGTTCGGAGGGGCTATGGTCAAACTAAAGGCTCTAGAACCCGAATATGGTGCACCTGTACCAGTTGAAGAGTCGAATGCGGTGATCGTGCAGTTATAGGTTCCTTCGCCCGTTGGCGTTCCACTCAAAGTTCCATCGCTTGCCAAGGTGATGCCAGGAGGCAATGCACCGGCTGTGACCCCATAACTATAGGGCACTGTACCGCCAGAGGCCATAATCGTCTGGCTGTAAGTTGTACCTACTGCACCTATAGGCAACGAAGTGTTGGTGATCGAAATTGCGGGTGGGCTTACAACCCATACATAGACCTGCGAACCCGTGTATGGACCTCCGCTTAATGATCCATCAGTTGCTGTTACGGTGAAGGTAAAAGACCCGCCCGCGGTTGGCGTTCCGCTCAAGGTTCCATCTGCAGCTAAGGTAATTCCCGCTGGTAGCGATCCTGTAGTGACGTTAAACGTATATGTGCCTATTCCACCACTGGCGGTTAAGGCAGCATGGTAAGGCGCAGCAACCGTACCGCTTGAAAGCGATGCAGGAATTACCGCAATTAGTGGAGCATCGATGATGATGTTCCCTGCAACGTAAGTGATATCGTAGTTGGCGGGATTGAAGGTTCCGCCAATAGCGTCTGATGCAGTAACAGCCCCTGTATGCGTACCTACCGTTCCCGCGGCATCGGCTCCGTCGCCGTAAGCAATGCTCACCGTGCCAATGGTTTCGCTGTTTTGTAGGCCTGTCGACGTGAATTCCGTGGATCCTGTAAGTGCCATTAAAGCTGTTCCGTAAGTCTTGTTTATATTTTTTGCCGTAATCGTCAATCCAGCTTTGCTATTGGTACAACTCACGGCAACGTTTACCGAAGTTGCACTTAGGCTGGTAAGCACAATATTTCCAGCATAGGAGCCTGCCGACAAGTCGCTTTTTAATCTCACATACACTGGTGCAAAAATATTGTCGCCAGTGCCTACTGTAATCGCATCGGCAAAACCACTTGACATGTTTAAGCTTACTTCAAAATTGGCCGGCGCGGTAACGAGGATTCCCGCATCCATTCCAGTACCGGAAAGGTTAAAAGACCCCGCTATCGGAGCTGAACCATACACCGCAGTTAATCCATTTGCCGTTGTGTTGGAGATAACAGGCTGAGGCGAATTGGTTTCATATGCACCCATATCTATTGCAGCACCTTGAGGTCTTGCTGTTCCCGCCAGGTCAATATTCGGTGCATTGTTGGCCGTGCCGTTATTTTTGGCAGGAGAAGAATAGCGAAGGTTCAGTCCATCATCGGCGGTGCCAAACAGGCCATCTGCACCCGTCAAGTTATTGGTATTGACAAATAATGGATCGCTGTTCAGGTTTGGCGATGATACCATTTCGCCCTTCACGAGACTATTGGTCAGGTTAATCGCACCTGAAGGTTTGTTGATGTGTTTCGCTGCCGTTCCCCATATGATCGAATTGATGACGTTTATGGCACCCGTTGAAGCAATGGAAAGTGAATTTCCATCTGGAAAACTCGTGCTTCCAGTAGTGTTATTGTAAAGTGTGCTATTGGTTACACTCACTGTGCCACCATAGTTCATGATCGCTCCTCCGCCATCATCGCCTTGCCCTCCAGCCCTGTTATTGACAAATAGACAGTTGGTCAGTGCGGCAATGGCATTTGGAGACTCTATTTGAATTGCCCCGCCCGTACCTACGCTCCCATTTGTGCTCAGTACCAAATTCCCATCAAAGATACAGCGATCCAGATTGATCGTGGCGGTCTGCGTACCTGAGATGTTTAATCCACCGCCACCATAGTTTAAACCTTTGTTCTGGATAAATGAAACTTGGGTAAAAGTTATGGTATTGCTGCCGCTGGTATTGTGATAAATGTATACGCCCCCTCCTTCATTGCTCGAGGTATTCTTGGTAATGATCAGGTTTTTGAGCGAAAGATCGCGAACATTGGAAATCAAAAGTCCCGCACCCTCACTATGGATACCACTGGCCATGCCAATTGAGCTTCCATCCGTAATCGTAAAGCCATCTAAAGTGGTGGGCAGGGTATTGCTCTGGATAAGAAACAAATGGTAGCTATTGTCCATATTGTTGCCCGGAATACCAATATCGCCACTCAGCACGGTCGGGTTTAGTTTGATATTGCGTTGGTCTGTCGCTGTTTCTGTTCCGGCGAAGCCACCATAAACTGCCACTCCATTGGGAATGGAAAAATTAATCGTCCTATCGGTAGTTGATGTAGGTTTATAGGTACCCTTTGCTACCCAGACTTCTCCGCCTGCTATACTTGATAATAAGGCATTCCGAAGGTCGTCACTGGCATTTGCCCAACTGCTGCCATCTTTTGTACCGGCGCCCGTGGTGGTCACATATCTTTTGGCTAGGCTAACAGTCCCTACTAGGCCGAATTGCCTAGATTGCGCACCAGCACTCGTAATCTGGATGTTGCCGTTATAGCTTCCTATCGTTGCGGCAGCAGAAAGTCGAACATAGATAGTTGTGGTAGCGACCGTTCCAGCACTGCCTACAGTTACAGTTGTTGAAAATGTGCTATTGTCCTTACTCACCTCATAACCTGAGGGCGAAGTAACCAATATACCTTCAGTTAACCCGGTACCTGCTACGGTGAAACTTTGCGCTGCTGAAGCACTTCCCTGTATGGCAGCAAAATTACTGAGTGTTCCTCCAACTGTGATTACAGCCTCCTGAACATCGTTAATCGTAATGGCGAAGATTTTATCAAAGGTTTTTCCACTTGCATCTGTAGTCCGTACACGGATCGAATAGCTGTTTTTGGTTTCGAAATCTGGACTGGGCACAATTTTAAGCGCATTACCATCAATGGTGAATGATCCATTGTCTGAAGCTCCGTCCCCACTGACCAAACTATAGGTAAAAGTATCGCCTCCGTCAGCGTCGGTCGTCGTAAAGGTGCCAATGGTGCTATTGGCAACTACGTTTTCATTAATGCTATTGGCAGATAGGGATAGGTCTGTAGGCGCTTCGTCCACATTGGTCAGCATCAAGGTCAATGGACGTTCTAGAGATGTTACATTCTGGTAATATACTATACGGATCTTATAAATGGATCCATGTAGACCTTCAAAATCGGGCGGGGTTGCACTGCCCCAATACAATTTAAATATTCCATTGCCTTCATCTCTCATTCCGAAAAGACCATTGTCATCACTTCCCGTTCCGCCAAGTGTAAGAAAGAAATCCCTGGCTGAATAAAAGTCCCCATCAACATTCAGTGTGCCCACCACTGTTCCGAAGCTGACGTTTTCAGGGAAAGAAGCAGGTGTTAAGGTAATCGTTGTAGGTGCTTCCACCACGTTGTTAATGGCAATTGTAAAGCTCTTTTCGAAAGTAAGGTTTCCGGAGTCCGTGGTCCGGATCCGTATGCTGTAGGTACTCTTTGTCTCAAAATCTGGACTTACATTTATGTTTAATTGATTGCCCGCAATGCTAAATGTGGCATTGTCGGTATCGCCTGTACCGCTTATCAAGCTATAGGTGAAAGTGTCACTACCATTTGCATCGGTCGAACTTAGGGTCGCCACAGTCGTTCCGGTCACTACATTCTCATTTACCGCAGTTGCGCTCAATAAAATATTTGTCGGTGCAACAGGCGTAACGACAGTAGTGAAATTATAACCTGTTGTTCGTGCCGTAGTTAAGCCCACAAGCTCGGCCTGGGCAGCTATCGAATGCGTACCCTCACTGAGATCTACCGCTGGCGTATAGCTGAAATTGCCTGATCCATCTGTTGTAGCGGTTCCATTTAGCACATTATCAATATAGATGGAGACTGTAGAACCAGCAGTTGCTGTACCGGTAATGTTAGGCTTTAGCGTATTTACAGTGGCATTTGCCAATGGCGAAGTCAATACTGGCGTGGCAGGATTAACTAATCCGTCAGTATTGATCGTAACCTCTCCCACATAACCTCCGCTTGCACCGAAGAGCGAATTGTTCGTATCATTCCCAGCTACACCTCCATTCACAATAGGTGCTCCCGAATATCCTGCTGCCTGTACATAAATACGACCTCCCCCACCTCCGCCACCTGGTGCTACATTTGCCGTGAAATTTAGGCCACCATCGCCACCCATGGCCCTGATGATTAATGATGAAGCAATTGTTCCCGATGCACGCAAACAAATGGTACCTCCTGCACCGCCACCGCCACCGCCAGCACTGATCTGCGCATTATGGCCGGATCCCCCACCGGCATTGATTTGTCCAGAACCATCGATTGAAGCTGCCCTCACCCATATAATCCCTCCACCAGCACCGCCTATACTGCTAAAATTATCGGATGTTCCAACACCATGTCCTGCACCTCCACTTCCTCCGAACACCAACCGTGAAACTGGCGAATAGGTCAGGGATGCACCGCCAAGGCCGCCATAGGCCTCGTTGGCACCATTTCCAGAAGTCATTCCACCGTTGCCACCTTTTCCAGCATTGGCACCGCCACCCCCCCCTCCATTATTTGCGTTACCACCGCCCCCTCCATTGGCCTGGTTGCCATAGCCATGGGTAGTGCCCGATGTAAGCAATGCCACTCCATATCCCTTTCTGCCTGCATTGGTACTACTGGTGGCATCTAAGCTGGTATAAGTTCCTGTTACACTCTGGCCATAGCTACCTCCTACAGGACCAAGGCCATTAACCCCAACCGTTCCATTAATCGTAACCGCGCCTGTAGCCAAAAATGCAATGATACCCCCTTGAAGGCCGTCGAAATTAGCGGCTGAAATACTGCCGCCAGACTGTACATTTACAGTGGTATATTCTTTTACCGATACCACTTGCGCATTGGTAGCCAGATAAGCATTCGTTAGTGCCGAACCCGTGAAGGTTAAACGCGTAGAAGTAAGCGCAGTAACCCTTTTCAATTCGTATTGGCCCACATTTCCATTAAGGGTAATGTTCGACTGGTTTCCTGAAGTCTGGCCTGTAAGCCCAGTGGCCTGCAAAACCATGATCAGATCGCCCACAGCGAAACCAGTAGTACTTGCAACGGTAACAAACGACTGGCCTATTGGTGCCGCTGAAGTTAGCCTTGAGCATACACTGGGCGTAACAAAGGATCCATTCGAAACAATAAGCGCCCCGTCAGATCCGTTACCAAGATAGTAGTTGTCCTGGGCAAAAGTAAACTGGCTGGTGAGCAAAAAAAATACTGTAACCAGTACAGTCAAAAAGCAGATAGGATTTCTTTTCATAAAGAGAATAATGCGATAATGAGCTATTGATGGAGCAGGTGGACCTCAGCTGCGCAAATGGCGTTTCCGATCTTTGCCGTAAAAAATTGGTGACACCGAAAAGTTTTCGGACCTGCAATTGAATTGAGGTGAAACCAGTGGAGCTGCTGGATGAGGTGATGCATGTTAATTTAGTATTGATCAGTTTGACTGATAATGAAGCACTTAGCTTTAACCAAGTAACTTCATTAGCTGCCTGTAAAGCTACCCTAAGGCCATTTTTTGGCAAATAGTACATATGTACTATTTTTAAAATAGCTAGGCCCGAAACTTTTTTATCATCCAAATAGCCTTAAATTTGATGATCTAATTGCTCAACAATCCGCTTATCCATGCTTCGCGTCCGTACGTTACTGCTCCTACTGGTCACCTACTTCTCGTCGTTTGCCCAAGAACCCGATCTTTTTCATTACTACACTGTAAAAGATGGCTTGGCACAGTCAAGCATCAACGCCATGGCTCAGGACAAAAATGGCTTTCTTTGGATCGGCACTGATGGGGGCCTTTGTCGCTTTGACGGTTATAACTTCAAAAATTACAAGCGGAATTCTGCAGATCCAAACGCCTTTAACAGTGATCGTGGCATCCATTTTTATCTCGACAGCAAAAAACGATTGTGGCTCATCTCCTATAATGGCATCAGCTGCTATCGTGACGAAAAAGACAATTTTTTAAACCTCCTTACCTTCGAACCGAAAACGTCAATTACTACCTACAATAACTTCTTCGGGGAAGATGAGCAGTTTATTTGGGCCGGACTGAGCGACTACGGACTATTGAAAATCAATAAACAAACACTTAAGCTTGAAAAGGTAGCTATCCCCGGTATAACCTTTAAGAGCGAGCATACCAACTCGTTCAACGGATTTGTAGAAAAAGGGAAAGTATGGATCGTAAACAATGGCAAATTGACTATTTACGATACAAAGACGAATACTGCGCAGCAACCCCCAATTTCAGTGACTTTGCTTTTTTCGTTAGATGAGGAAAAAGCCTTGGGCGTCAGTAAGGGAAGGGCGATGTTGCTCGATAAAAAAAGCCTCAGGCCCGAGGTGCTCTCACTAACCAGAAATAACAAGGAGTTTGTTAGTCTCGCCTACAAGCTGGTTAACCATGAGGTATTGTTTGCTGTCGATAGCATAGGTGCGGTATTTTACGACACCAAGGCTAAAAAGGTGGTAAAAACTATCACTACCGTTAATGATGGGCAGTCGACCAGGAAGCTAAGGTTCAGTTCGGCGTATCAAGACTGGTCGGGAAATATCTGGACCCAGGCCTATGCCGAAGGCCTGAACATGTTGGTGTATCCAGGCAAAAAGTTTAAGCGATACCGCAATCCAGCGCCCCTTACCAATGCCGTGTACAGTATCACCGCCGACGAAAATTATGTCTATGCAGGCGTGTCCAGATTGGGAATGAGCATTTTCTCAAAAAAAGATGGACGATCTACACTGATCGATTACAGCAAAAAAAATCCAATTCTCAATAAGGTAGGTTTTATTGCCAGATCGCTTAATCCCGATCAGATTATTGTTTTGGGTTATGAAGCGCTAACCAATAAAAGCACACCTTTCCTATACAACAAAACTTCAGGTAAGCTGGTCCTATTTCCTTCGCCTGTCATCAACATGTTCCGCCAATATTGGCCAGAAGGCGATTTCAGGAAATTTGTGTTAAAGGACAACAACCATACGTTATTGAGCAGCATTGGTCCTTACTTGCTGTCGATTACCCAACCTAATGGGAAGATCAAGGTTGATACGATTCGAAAATTTGAGGGAGAACTGCTCTCTTGCGCCTTCAGGGATCGGGATCAAAACCTGTGGATAGGCACTTATAAAAGCCTCTATGTACAAAAAAAAGGGGTCTGGGCGAATGTGAAGCTGCCAAAGGCGATGGAGATCAAAACCATCAACCAAGATTTAATTGGCAATATTTGGCTTGGGCACAACGATGGTATTTATATCCTCGGACAGGATTACAGGATCAAGGATTTTTACAACGAAGGAAACGGACTGAGAAATGAGCATATCTATGCCATTCTGCGGGCAGATGACGGAAACATGTGGTTCAGTCATAACAAAGGCCTCACCGTTTACAAGACAAAAACAAAAACATTTAGGCATTATCAAGAAGATGACGGCCTTCAGTCAACTGAATTTAATTCTGGCGCCTATTTCAAAGCGGAAGATGGCGAAATTTTTTTCGGGGGAATCAATGGGGTTACTTCCTTCTATCCAGCGCTGTTGAAAGACAATTTGCATGCACCTGCGGTCAAGATTACGCAGATTTCCCTTTTTGATCGGCCTTACCAAACGCAAAGGTCGGCTTGGAATATCAGATCGCTTGAATTTTCGTATCTGGAAAATTCACTGAGTTTTGATTTCACCATGCCAGAATATACTGATCCTTTAAAAAATAGCTATCGCTATCAAATGGAAGGATTAGACAAGGAATGGGTAGCTGCAGGATCGAGACGTTTTGCACGCTATGCGGCTCTGCCACCGGGCGATTATATCTTTAAAGTTAAGGCCAGCAACAATGACGGCATATGGAGC
The DNA here is from genome assembly GCA_031119475.1 of Pedobacter sp. Classification (GTDB taxonomy): domain Bacteria; phylum Bacteroidota; class Bacteroidia; order Sphingobacteriales; family Sphingobacteriaceae; genus Pedobacter. The sequence goes on from JAVHXV010000001.1 coordinate 1,079,783, forward strand.
CGTGAAACATCCATAGCCATTACGATCATTCCACCTTATTGGCAGCAAGCATGGTTCCAAGTACTTATGGCTGTGATCACCTTTGTACTTTTTTACATCTTGATCATTACCATACAGCGGATCAGGTCTAGACGTAAGCGGAGGATATTTGAACTGCAACAAAAGGTGCAATTGGAGCGCGAACGGATTTCGAGAGACCTACACGACAATGTTGGCACGCAGTTGAGCCTCATCAGCAAAAATATTGACGGTGTGTTGGCACCCAATGATACGCTTTCGATTTCAGATCGACAACGCAACTTGGCCAACATTAGCCTTACTTCTAAAGAAGTAATTGCAACATTGCGGGAAACCATTTGGGCCCTGAACAAGGAAGAAATTTCGTTTGAAGAATTTTCTGATAAGTTAAAGACCTATGTGCATAAACAACTAAAGGTTCATGCCAATATGGAACTCCAATACCTAGAGGCAGATGGAGCCGAAAATCTCACGCTCAACCCGGCTGCAGCGATCAACCTATTCAGGATTTGCCAGGAAGCGGTGGCCAACGCGATCAAATATGCCAATGCATCAAAGCTAGAGATCAGATTGGAGATTTTTGATGGCAAATTCAAGATCACGATCAAAGATAACGGACAGGGATTTGAACAGGCGATGGTTGATCCACTGATGAATTATGGCATTGAAAACATGAAGTTTAGGGCTGCCGAGATGGATTGCGATTTTGAATTGGATAGTGTGCCAAATGAATTCACAAAAATTACGATTGTCAAGAAATAGCCCATTTGCACTATTGATGAGCTAAATTTTCCCTATTATTTTTGCCCCATGACCTATAAAATTGCCATCGTAGAAGATATGCCCAGAGCACTCCGCTCATTATTGAACGACCTTACACAGTTTCCAGAAATAGAGGTGGTATTAACAGCTGCCAATGGCGATGATTACCTTTCGCAGCTCAAGGCTCTTCCCAAATCCCATCATCCACAGGTAGTGATCATGGACCTCGACATGCCGATCATGAATGGTATCGAAGCGGTTGCTATTAGTGCAGAACTTTATCCGGCCATTAACTACATCATGCTTACGGTAACCGAAGACGACGATAAGCTTTTCAGTGCAATCAGGGCCGGTGCCCACGGTTATCTTTTAAAAGAGGAAACTGCAAAAACAATCGTTTCGTCGATCAAGGAAGTGGTGGATCGTTTAGGTTCGCCCATGTCTCCCCGCATCGCACGTAAGACTTTAAAATTACTGACGTCGGTATCGCTGCCAAAAGAAGAGGCCAAACCAGAAAAAATCCTTTCGGCGCGAGAGATCGAAATCCTAAAAAAACTGGTCGATGGAAATGATTATAAGGAAATCGCCGAGCTCCTGTTTATCAGTCCAAATACGGTACGCAACCACATTGCCAACATCTACGAAAAATTGCACGTCACTTCAAAGGCACAGGCTGTCAAATTGGCCATCAAAAATAATTGGCATTAGTCTTCGCAAACTATGCGGAATACAAAAAGAAAGCGGCTACCCCGAACATGGTTCGTTATAGCCGCAATCTTAAATTAACGCTCTCGCGGTAAATCTACATCATTTTTCTGGAAACCGCATCATTGCTCTACCAAACAATGAAAAATAGGTAGTAATCACGCTATCGGCAGGATAAATACCTGTAATTGATATATGCCGAGCAGATCAGGAATGAAAAATTGATCAACTGAGATAACCATGGCTAAATGACATTTTTTCCCTCGTGAAATTTTGTTTCATGAGTTTTTCAAAAGCAGTTGATAACTCACCAAAACACGGAATGTATTGGCCATCATGAATTTCGCCGGCAATGTAGTCGATTCGGTCGAAATATTTGAATCCATTAAATAAATGATATTCGCTACCCTCACAATCTACTTTCACCAATTTGCATTGTTGAATGGTTAGTTTTTCAAAAATGGTATTTAAAGTAAGTGCTGGCACGGCTGATTTTACACTCTTGATCAAAGCTGGCCTATAGATTGATGTCCCACCGGAGTTATGCAATGGTCGATGTAAAAAAATGGTTGCTTCATGATCAGAAACACCAAGGTTGATGGGCTCAATATTGATCGCTTTATTTCTGGCAATGTTTTTTATCAAATATTGATAATTAATAGCATCTGGCTCGATTGCGATAATTCGAATATCAGGGAATAGTTTAGCCATATAGATCGAAAACACACCCACATGGGCCCCAATATCAACAACAATATCATTTTTCTTCATCTCCATTCTTCTCACTCGATAAAAATCGCGTATCAGCTCGTACTCGATCCACCCGACCGAATTAGAATCAGCAGAATCTTCTACCACAAACTCCAGGCCATGTATATTCAAAGTAAATTCCATGTTTATTAGTTGTTTAGAATAGCGATGAACCTATTTTTAAATGCTTCTTTGTTTATTTGAGGGTGATTAGCTACTTCGAATGCCTTTTCTGACATGGCATGGTAAAAATCAGGTTCCGAATATAGCTTTGATAATTGCTCGGTCACAGATCTTGGATCTGGCGGATACATCTCTGTTCCCTCATAGAATATTTCCACAGGGTTTGAGCAATTGACAAATACGCCTGCCCCTTTCCAATTCTCAATAAAAGTGGTATGCGCAGGTATGATCTGTGCACATTTAACGGCCGCGTGTTCAAACGACGTTAATCCCCATCCCTCGCCCATAGCCGTATTAATGCCAACATCACAGGCGTTATACAACAGGTTCAACTGTTCGACGGATAATGCATTCTTTTTGATTGAGCTCATCAAGATCTGACATGATAGTCCCGATTCATTGATCAATTTGATCAGGTCATTCTCATGATCATTTTCCGGAATATCAGAATGAAGTATCAATAGCGTGTCAGGTCTTTCCTTAGCAAATGCAACAAATCCTTTAATGGTCACGTCGAGAGATTTCCGGTCTCCTGACTTATTTGCATTCAACACAATGAAGCGATCAGTGTATTGGTCATCTCCAAAAAACAGTTTTCGGGCAAATGCTCTACGCAAGCAGTGTTCATTCATTAAGGGGTAAAAAGAACCGTAGTCTACACTATGGAATAAAACATGTATCTGCCCTAATGTTTTGTGGCCACAATATTGTTTCCCCAAAGCTTCCAATTTGTTTTTGTGAAATTCAGTGTAAACTATGCACTTATCAGTGTGTACAAGCAATTCTATAAATGTATTTGCAATTGGATTTCCCTCTATGGGCAGGTACAGGATAATTTCTCTTCCTGCCCTAAAAGCCTGCAGTTGCGAAAGTAACTTGCGAACCAATAAAATCGAACCGTGCACAAATATTTGTTTTGGATTAAACCGATCTATGTAGGATTGCAATAAGTGTAAATCAAAAGAATAATAAAAGGAAAGGGATGGATAATTAATAAAAGTAATTCCACCTACTATTGTTTCTGAAATTTCTGTTTCATCGATGACCACTTTAATTACAGTTACTTGTGCTTGATCTATTGAGGAAATGGCCACAAGCTGTTCAAAAACCCGTGACATGCCGGAGTTTTTTACATCAATTCCAATCATCATTATGGACCTTGCTTTCATCGTCCAAATTAGATATTTGGCATCAGTTGAGCATTCACTGCATAAGCGTAAGCATTGAAATTCATATACCCGAACGGATTGGCACTAGACAGTGTAAATTGTTTATTCAGTATTTGCGCTTGTGCAAATGGTGTGGCGCGAGATACATACGTAATCATGGGTGGTGGTACATTATCAATCTTTACCGTATAGGTATCATCTATGAAACCTCCCGAGGTTTCGCCATCAAACACATATCTCGACAGTTTCAGATTGGACGTCTGTGCGTCCCATGTATTGTTGATCAAATTCATATCTACTTGAGGGTAACCGTATGCGATATTGAGTATTTGTGAAGTTTCTATGTTTGGTTCGATAGTCGATCCCGTACTTGAGCCCAGTAACAAAATCTGTAAAGAAGACAATGCGCAGTTAATGTTAAGCCACTCATCCCAAAGCACGCTCACTACAATTCTGCGTTTGGATGGATCATTGAAATAATAACTGGCTAGCATCTTTTCTGCTGCCTCCATGGTTTGCGATGGTTTGTAATAGCTTTGATCCGGTCCCTTTTCATCGTTACTTTTAAGACGATACCAGTTAATTGGGATCCTCTGCACCGTAGGATCTAATTCAAGTGCTGCTGCAGAAACAGTAAATGGAATTAGTGGTGTTCCTTCACCTGTTCTGTTGTACTTCCAATTCGGCACAGCACCTGCTGCAATCAGCGAGGTGATATAGGTAATAAATTCTCCCTCCTGTTTTTTGATCTGGTCGTTATATTGTTCCCATATTTTTACCGCACCCATTTGATTGTTATTGAACATATTTGCTTCAACCAATAGGGTATATCCCAAAAATTGGGTGGTCAATATCTTCTGATAATAGGCGGTCAACCGATCACAGGCATCACGATAATCGATCAATCCATCCATTATACATGGGATTAGCATCCTTGACCATAAATGTAACAGGCTTTTGCTTTCACCATCAGGCAATAAAAAGCTGTGGATGTTCATGAGTGCTTCTTCAATTGTAGTATCGAGATTGTTTACGAAATCAGCAACCTGCACTGATGCGACACCTTGATAACTTGAAACATAACCTTGATAGGTTTCATACTGTGCAAGGATGGTATTGATATTTTCCCTAACGTTGATATCGACCATTAGCCAGGTCTGGTAATATTGTTCCTTCTGGATCTCGTTTAATATTTTTTCCAGGTTATCAATTTTATAATCAATATTTGTGACGATCTGCTGTATCGATGTAACTGTATTGCCGATGTCATTCAGTTCTGTAGTAAGGTTTCCCAATTGCTGCGTAAGTAATGAGGATTCATTGTTCGAACCTTTCCAATCGCTCTTGATGTTGCTTGTGGCATTGGCCAGAGTTTCGCCTCCCGTGGTTTGCCCATTGCCGAAAAGTGATCCAAGCAGGCCACCAACGTCAAATCCAAATTCTTCACTGGCTACCGATGTGAGCGTTCCAACAACGCTCCTTCCCATGTTTAATAGGGTGTCTTCAAAAAAACTCATAATAGTTTGGTTTAGTTTAAATTATGTTGTGATCGTTAATTGCTTTTAGATTAACTTAAGTCTCATTAAATGTGTTAGGTCGAGCCTTCTGCTGAGCATATCATTATCTTAAATAACTTTTGAGCACAATGATTCTGCGGTATTTAACCGGACTCATGTAATAGTTGTTATTGTTATTGTGTGCATTGCAGATCGGAATAATAAAAACTACATCGTATGCTCCTGGCCTAACAGTGCTAGCATGTTGACCCAATAGGCAATGACCTCCCACAAGGTTGTTGTTACATTGAAAATTGTGGAAATTAAGCGATGAACAGCATTGCGCCCCACCATAATAGGATGCCCATAATCCCAACCAGGAATACCCACTGATATGAGGGTCGTTCGTACTCCCTTTCACATTTGCATAATCTGTCCCTTGATCCAAGGTTGCAAGGCCGCTAAATGCAGACCCAAGAGGATGAATGGTGAAACGATCATCATAATCAGCTGTTGGATCATATGGCCCAAAATAGTAGCCATCTTTATAGACCAATCGCAGCTCATTCATCATCTCCTGGGACATTTGGGGAAGAGGACGTTTAATGACAGCCATGAAATCTTTTTTCTCTAATTCTGCAAAGATAGCCTCAGTGGCATCGACCAAAAAACTGACAATCGCATCAGACAGCCTATCTCCATTCGATTTTGCGGCTTCATGGTAAATTGCCGATGACCCATCGGCATTTCTTAATATCAAGTGCGGAGAATCGGCTGAAGGATAGTCTGAAGATTTGATTGTGACCAAATCAATTGTCGACATATGCACTAGGTTGAGCTTAAATACCAAATCGCTTGCTACATCTTGAAGCGTTGGCAGGTTGAAGCTCAGCGGTATGCTGATTTCGTTTTCTCCTTCGTTGAGCGAAATCGTAAATGATGCCGGCCAATAGATCTCTTCAGATAGAGTTTGATCCAATGCTAGGTTAAAATTACAGGTATACATTTTCTATTTTTTATTGGTTGAGCGTTGAATTAATTTGACTGATTTTTGGCACCAGATAAGTCAATAGTTTAAGTTATCTGGGCTTCTTGGAGAATAAAACTATTTAGAAAAAGCAAGTTGGCAATAGCGTTACCGCAATCTCAACGTTTTTTCAACGGTCATAATCGATAGCAATGTGCTTTTGGTCTTTTACCTAGAGAAGACCTAAATAATTTTATCTTTATTGCTCAATCAGGCCCCATCAATGAAATCCAGTTTAGCTCGAGCTGTCGCAATATCTATTTCTTCTATTTTATTTTCCTATCTACTTTTTGCACCTAAAATTTGCTTCTCCCAGACACTCAGCCCGGCTCAGTTAAAGGAACTGCTTATTGACGATGGTGTCTATCAAACTGAAAAATTCAGTAAGGCCTGTTTGGATCTCCTCTCAAATTTTGATCCTGGGCGCTACCAGCTACAAATAGCGATACTTCAGGCCAATCGTCGTAACCGTGAAAACAAAAGATTACAGATCAGGATGTTCCTTTACGAGCGCATGGCCTACCTTAGGTTTTCAAAACCTGACCCCAAGGGTTCAGCAGGCCATTACTTCAATATGATTAAGATGGCAGGGCTTTTGGGTGATGAGCAATTATTATCCGATCTTTATATTAAATATGCGCAAGTATGTATTCCTTCAAAGAAATTGTACTACCTGCTAAAGTGTATTGAAATTAGGAAAAATATTGGCCTACAGTATTTTACCGACCTCGCGGCAGCCTATTATCATGCAAGTGAACTGTTATATCAGCTTACTGACTATAAAAGTAGCGCTAAATATGCTTCGAGATGTGTCAGCCTCTACCGTGCAAAAGAAAAACATGATTTTCTGTTCCAATACATTTTGGCTATAGATATTGCCGCATCTTCCTATTTGCGTATTCAGCAACCAATTGCAGCCATCAAATATTATCAGTTGATTGGTCAGTTGATCGATGATAAAACAAGGCACCCCGACCTATATCAATCTCCGATGACCCCAGACATGCTTGAGATTTGGCGTGGTGTGGTACATGGAGGGATCGGAAAGGCATATGTTTTGCAAAAAAAATATGATGAGGGCTATGCATTGCTATTAAAAAACCTTAAATCAAGCACCACATTCCATCAATTTGAAGATGTGGCCGAAGTGCTAAATGTACTGGCCAAAATAGATGAACAACGCTCGAATTATTCATTGGCCCTATCTAGGTATCTTAAAGCTTACAGCTATGCACAGAAAAGCAGCAACCTAATGCCCCTAATCAATTCGTCAGCAGGGATTTCTTTAAACTATGCCAAGCTTGGACAATATGCGCAGGCCTATTCCTTCTATCAGCAACAGATCAAATGGAGGGACCAACTCGAGCAACAGATCAACCAGAACAAGTTAGAAAACATTAAGGCCCAAGTAGATTATGAAAAAATGCAAAAAGCCTACCAGCAGACCAAAAATAACCTGCTCAGTCAGAAACGGGTCAGGAATTCGATTGTGATCGGTATTATTTTTTTAGCTGTAATCACTATTTTGATGTTCAATCGAAAACGATTACAACTTAAACTGCAACAAGAAAAGCTGGAAAATGAAAAACAAAGATCAAAAGCCCAGATAGATGCTGCGCAACAACAAATCGATTTCATTACGCAGAATGTTGCAGAAAAGAATGCACTCATCCAACAGTTACAGAGTCAGCTCAAGCTAACAGACCATCCAGAAATCGGTAGCATGCTAAGCCATTTCACTATCTTGACCGACGAAGATTGGAAAAAGTTCAAGATGAGTTTTGAAACTATCAACCCAAACTACCTTTACAGACTCAAGCAAAAACTTCCACAACTTACACAAGGCGAACAACGGATTATTCTTTTAGCAAAGCTTGGCTTTAACAACAAGGAGATGGCCAATGCCTCAGGGGTTTCCGCAGAAACTATACGCTCTGTGATTAGCCGTTTGCGCAAAAAATTTAACTTAAATATAGATATCAGATCAATAGCAAACAGCATTTAGGGATATAATTGGATGACGCAAAAGCTTTTAATGGCCTTCTTTTGGATTTGTATTTCCTACATTTACGCCATCAAAATCAATGAAACATGATCGAAATTGCTACGTTGCCCGTAAAAGATGTGATTCCCGGCTTTCATGGAAGGTTTGTCCATACAGAATATTCAACACTTGGATTTTGGGAAATAGACAAGGGAGCCCAGCTTCCGCCCCATAGTCATTTGCACGAACAGATTACCGAAGTTCGCGAAGGCGAGTTCGAACTGACCTTTAACGGAGAAACCAAGACCTACACGCCAGGTATGATCGCCGTCATTCCATCGCATGTAGAACATAGCGGCAGGGCAATAACCGATTGTAAATTGCTGGACATCTTCCTACCGGTGAGGGAAGACTATCGGGCACTATAAAGGAAAATCACATGAAAATAGACCTGAACCATAAAAATGCATTGGTAGGTGCCAGTTCACAGGGCATTGGCCTAGCCATCGCCAAACAACTGGCCCAGTGCGGCGCAAACGTTACCCTGATGGCCAGAAAGGAAGAACGGCTAAAATCGCTCGTGACCGAACTAGCTAAAACCCATCCCGATCAGCAGCACAGCTACCTTGTTGTCGATTTTTCGGACATGGAGGGCTTTAACATCGCCATCACTAAATTTTTTGAAGGCCACACCATCGACATCCTCGTAAACAATACCAATGGACCAGGTGCCGGAACTCCGACCAATCTCGAACTCGAGCAATACCAGACTGCATTCGAGCTGTTGTTCAAGATCGCTTGCCAAACTACCCTTCTGGCACTTCCGCACATGAGGGCCCAAAAATATGGCCGAATTATTAACGTATCTTCTATTTCGGTCAAAGAGCCGATCGCTAACCTGGGCCTGTCCAACAGCATCCGCTCTGCCACTGCTGCCTGGGCAAAAACATTGGCTACAGAAGTTGCCGCAGAAAATATTACGGTAAACAACGTGATGACCGGACTTTTCTATACCGAACGCCTCAAGCAATTGATCGAAAATGAAGCTGAACAAGCCGAAAAGGATGTTCAGGAAATCAGGGCATTAAAAGAAAGCCAGATCCCCATGAAAAGGTTCGGCAGACCCGAAGAATATGGGCATTTGGTAGCCTTTCTCGCCTCCGAGCAGGCCAGTTACCTTACAGGCACCAATATCCCGATTGATGGCGGCCTGAGCAAAGGAAATTAAACTAACGAGTAAAACCTCACAGGTTTTAAAAACCTGTGAGGTTTTGAAGGCTGCTAAATATTTTCTTTGGCAATCACTGTCCAATCAGCTGAAGCGTGGCCTTTTTTGATCCAATTGTCCATCTGTTCGGCTACGGCCGGGATTACGGTTAGCTGTATGTTACGCTGTTTGGCGGCATCCATCATCAGACCAGCATCTTTACGTGCCATCTGCAGTTCCCAAGAAGGCTTGTCGAACTCCCCTTTCCTGAGTTTATCCAATCGAGCTGGTGCACCTGCCCCTGGATTCCATGCCGCGAAGAGGTCGGCGATATTTGAAGAATCAATATTTAAGGCTTTTGCCAATGCCAGTGCATCTGAAATTCCTGCCGTCATAGAAATGAGGAAAAGGTTTCCGATCAGTTTCATGCCAGCGGCCATGCCCTCTTCTGGGCCAAAGTTCATCAGTTTGCCTGTCATCCTCGACAATTCTTCGCTCCATTTGCCAATGATCTCCTGATCACCAGAAACCAGCATGCTGCCACTGGCATCTAAGGCATTTGGTGGTCCCATGAATACTGGCGCATGCAAATAGGTAAATCCTTTGGCTTTCCATGCCCTGGTTCTTTCTATAGCCCCTTCTACAGAGGTAGTTGTATGGTCAATAATTGTTGCCCCCGGAGATAACCCACTGCTGGCGTTGGCCAATACTTCATCTACCGCAGCATCATCTTTTAAGGTCACGTGGATCACCTCAGCACCCTGAACGGCATCAGCCACCTGCCCAAATGCGATTGCACCATCTGTTTCCAATGCTTTGGCCTTAGCAGCCGTGCGGTTCCAGACCTGTACACGGTCACCCCTACCGATCATCGCCTTTACGAAGTTTGAGCCCAAAAGGCCAGTTCCCAAAAATGCTTTCATTGTTATCTTTTTTGATAAAGATAACTTGTTTAATTGATGAATTGTTTAGTTGTTAAATTGAAAAATGCATTTAATAAATTTGCACTGCCTACCTGAAGGCAACGGAAAATCATCCCAAACACCTCATGCGCAAGCTTGGCACAAACATTACCCGCAACCCACGACTTCGCCCTTTCCTATAAAAAAAGAAACAGCCACGAGGGCTGCTTCCTTAACTAACTAACTAACTAACTAACTGATTATTGGACTACGATTCCATAGAGGAAACATTTTGCATTTGCTGCCAAGGTGCAATTGCTGGCGGAGCTGATGGTTAATGGCAACATGTATCTCGTACCGCTACTGAGCTGGTCCGGGAAAAGACTGATTGGAACTTTGATCTGCTTGGTGCCTTTGGGAATGGTAATGGTCCGCTTGGCCAACAGGAAAGCATTGTCTGGAACGATTACATAAGGGTCGGTGCTCGAAACACCTGTTCCCCCACCTCCTGGCAATGGCGGGCCTCCCGGCAATGGTGGACCACCAGGCAATGGCGGACCTCCCGGAAGCGGCGGGCCTCCTGGTAGTGGCGGTCCTCCTGGCGATGGGGCAGCGCCCAAATCCCATTTGGTGTTATAAGCAGTAATCAAGGCTGCATCGGTGGCCAAAGTAAGGATCACGTCATCAACAAGCGGTTTTTCAAAAGAAATCGCCGCATAAAAATTCAGGGTGGCCGAACTCGCTGAGGTGCTGTACACACTATCGGTAATGGCCGAAGCAGTGGCCGGCCAATTGGAATTGGGGATAATCACCAAAGGTTGCACTGCACTATAATCCGTATAGGGATCATCTTTTAAGCAGGAACAGAACAGCCCCATTAAGGTGGCCATCATGCCCAGTGTAAATATTTTTTTCATCATATTTGACTTTAAACTTTTTACTTTTAACTTTTGACTTCATCAAGGCATCCACCAGATTTTACTGGTAAAAATATCAATCGGGCCTTGGGCATTTACATTAATGGCATTCACCTTGTATTCATAGGCATTGTAGGGAAAACGGAAGGGAATGGAATTGTGCGTCCTGCTCGAGTGCACGGAGAGCGGAATGGCCGGATAAGCCCCATTTCTCCGGTAATCGGTATAGGTTTCCAAACCGCTGATCCCATTCATCGCGAGGTATTTTTGGAACATCAGGAGTTTGTATTTATCTGGAGTATGGTCCCAGCTTACACTGGTGTTGCCATTGGCGGCCTCATTGGCATACCAGTTGTTGAACACGGCATCAGATAGCGCTGGATTATTCGTATCCAGTCCCACATTGAGCCAACGGAAGGACTCCCGCACCGCATTGAGATAGGCCTGTTTCGCATTGCCTGCAATCCATCCCCGGTAAACAGCCTCTGCCTGTAAGAACATACTTTCCACACTGGTCATTAGGTAGGAATCCATGTTATAACCTTTAAGAATTCCGAAAGAAGATGAGGTGACGGGCGTATATCCCGTGGTACCCCCGATATAGGAAACGTATCCTCCACCCTGATACGGATAGGTGAGCGTGTTAAGTTCCAGTCCGAATAGGTTTCCACGATATTGTTGGGGTGAAAGCTGTGCAACGGGTTCCTGTGCTCCCGGAGGAAGGGGCAATTGCGGAAGCGTGTAGAAGAAACCCAATCGCGGATCATTGTTTATTTTCAGCCAGTTCATGGCCACCAGATTGGCAGTAAAACCTTCTCTAAAAAATGAAGGTAAGTTGCCTTGGTAGAACCCGGCAAAGAGAAAATCAGGATTGGGCCTTTCCGCACTGAAGCCCGGATTTAGAGCCCCATTTTCACCGCTCAGCAGAAAGCCCGAACCTTCGGCAGTGATGTTAGCAATCTGTTGGGCGATGTAGGCCGTACGATCGGTCCGATTGGCCTGGTGTACCAATAACCTGAGCTTAAGCGTATTGGCAAACTTCATCCATTTCGTCTTATCGGCATGGAACATGATGTCGACCGAATTGATCCTTGTGTTTTTATTAACATCTGCTCCCTTGATCAGGGTCATCGCAGTATCGATTACCCGGATCACGTCTTCATAGATAAATTTGCCATCATCGTATTTGGGAAAAGGATAGACTTCTGGGCTTCCCACCTCGCGGTAAGGAACGTTGTTATATTTGTCTACCTCTTCTGCCGAAATTTTTGATTTCATGATCTTGGCTATTCCCGCATAAAAAGTTTGTCCCATGGCTAGGGCTTTTTGTTCAATGAACTTAAAATTCCGAATGGCCGAGCCTTTGGGCACATCGCCCGAGTTGCTCGTAGTCAGGTTATAGCCTACCGAAATATCGGCCGCCTGGGTAAATGGGTACACATAATAGCCCATCCAAGAGTTAAAGATCCCGTCAGATCCAACATTGCTGGTCTGGCCAAGCATGGCTTCGGCAAGTACCACGTCTGGCGTAGCACTGGATCCGGTCAACTCTTGCGGATTGTAGTTCACATCGACCCATTTTTTGCATCCCCCGGCGAAAATCAGGGCACCGATTACCAGGATCCAGTAGATCGATTTTATATGTCTCTTTATAATTTTCATTGTGCAATTTTTAAAATATGCTAATAAACCTTTGATCAAAACGTAGCATTGACGCTCAAGCCATAAAAACGGCTTCCGCCCAAGGTACCTTCACTAAAAATTCCGTTCAGGTTACTGGCCGCCTTCTGGTCGTCGCGTACAGCAGAGCCGGCACCAGTTACCAATTCGGGATCTCCCCAGCGGTTGGTCTTCGGATAAAGGCTGAACAAATTCCTTCCGGCAAGGGTGAAGGTCATTTTCTTCAACCATTTGTCTTTAGGGACCCAATCATAGCTGACCGCAATCTCTCGCATCTTCCAGAAGGCGCCGCTTACCAGAAAGTTCGATTCGGCCTGTGCATACAGGTTGTAATATTCTGCATCTGCCGAACTTACCGCAACGTCTGTGTTGGCCACATAGTTACCGGTTCCGTCATCATAGACCGAGTTCGGGAAAACAAAGCGTTTCCGACCGTATTGTGCGGTCACTTCGGCGGTACCGTCGATTACAGAAGCATTGCCGTTCCTGAAATAGTGTTTATAGCCGCCGCGGTATTCGCCAACCATGTGCAGCCCTAAGTTTTTCCATAATATGTGGAGGTTAAAAGAGCCCATGTATTTGGCCATGGAACGCCCTCCCTTGATGAAATTCGTATAATCGACTGAAGGGAGACCAGTGGTTTTATCTACGATTACCCTGCCCTGCGGATCGCGCAGCCAATCGGCAGTACTGTAGATATAGGCAGGACTGCCCTCCTCAATGATAAAGCGTCCACCTCCGGTATAGATGAACGGACCGCCAGGACCTCCACCAACGATCGAGTCGTCACGTTTCTGGCCTAATGACACTACTTTGTTGTCGTTCATGGAGAACAGCCCTTCTACGTTCACAGAGAGGCCATTGCCAAGCTTTAACAGCGGGTTCAGTGCCAGGTCGAATTCCCACCCAAAGTTCCGAAAGTCGCCAATGTTATCTACGATTTCAGCAGCTCCCGAAAATGCGGAAATGGAACGTGCTGCGATTACGCCGTTGTTGCGTTGGGTATAATAGGCGACATCAAATTTGATCCTGTCCCTGAGCAAACTTCCGGCAAGGCCATATTCCTGCGAAATCACATTTTCTGGCCTGATATATGGATTGGGCGCACCGAAAAGTGAGTACGACAGTACATCGGGATAAACACTGGCAAGCCTCAAAATCAGTTCAGATTGATAAGGCTCAATGTTCATGTTGGCCGTTTTGGTGGCCGAGGCCCTCAGCCTTAAAGAAGAAAGCACATTATTCGACAATTTGGGCAGTGCGTCGGTCAGCACGATCGAAGTGTTTGCACCATAGTAATAATTGTTGTCACGCCCGGCCGTAGCAATCTTGGAATCCCAATCCTGCCTTGCCGTTACTTCCACAAAAGCCCAGTTCTTATATCCGAAGGTGGTAGAACCGAAGAGCGAATAGGACCGGGTCTTGGTCTTTATCTGTGTTGTGCTTGGCAAGTTGCTGCTAAAACCAATGTTATAGACTGGCACCAAAAGATCGGTCGCCCCTGTCTTGAGTTGGTTTGCTACGTTGCTTCGGAGCGAATAGCCCAAAGTAGTCTTGTTGGAAAATACGCCCTTGGTTACTTGTGTGTTTGCCAACAAGTCGTTGCTCAAAGTAGAGGATAAGAGTTGTTCGTCGGTAACAGAAGCTTTTCTATCGCCACCAACGCTGACCGATCGGCCATTCGTGCGGCCAAATTCGGTGTAATAGACCGGTTCTCTGGTCCCTTTTTTTACACGACTGAAATAATTTACCCCGGTACGGTTGTTCAACTTAAGCCATTTAAAAGGCTGCAGGATAAAGTTAACATTCCCAAAAAAAGCGTCGTTGTTATCTCCACTGCGATTTGTGGCCAGATCTTCGTAGATATTGGTCGCGTTATCGGCCCAATAATGGTTATGGTCTGACCATTTATCGTTCCTGAAATCCTTGTAACTGGTAATGGGAATATGGGCCGGAAAGTTCAACACAGAAGGATTACCAGAAAAAACATCGGCAGTCGATTTCGTATAGCCCATGTTGATCCGTGTGCTCAGGATACCAAACTGGCGACCAGAGTTGAGGAGCAGTGAAAAACGGTTGCTCTTATCGCCAGGGGTCAGGCCGGTCTGATAAGTATGGCCTCCGCTGAGGTAAAAGTCTGACTTGGCATCGCCCTGCGAAACCGATACATTGTTTTGGATGGTCTGGGCAATGTCCCAGAACTTAAAGCGTTCATCGGTGTATTGGTAGGGTACCCGTTGCACCTCACCGTTTTCATCGGGACGGCCGATCTGTATCAATTCACCTGTAAAGGCGGGCCCCCAATTACTGGCTACACGAAAGGGGTCATAGATCCCATTTCCAAAGGTATCGGTAAAAACACCGCTTCCAAACTGCTTTTGTAGCTTCGGATAGCGTTCATCTATCGATTGCAGCATGGTAGAATGCTTGAAATTGACCTGTGGCTTCAGCCCGCCTTTTTTTGTCGTGATCAAGATCACACCATTCACACCCTCTGGGCCATAGAGCGCAGCTCCGTTTGCTCCTTTCAGGATATTGATGCTTTCCACATCGTTCGGATTGATGTTGTTGATGAATTCGATCATCACATTGGCCGATTGTTGGTCAGAACCAAATGATAATGGTGCGCCATTAAAGATCACCAATGGCAGGTTGTTCGTATTTTCGCCAAAAGAGCGAAGTCCGCGCAGCAATATCCGCGTCTGCGGATTGATTCCCGCACTGGTCGTGCTCAGGTTCAGTCCCGAAACCTTGCCTGCAAGGCCAGTAAGCAGGTTGGAAGGATTGGCGCGCGTCAACTCTTCGCCAGTAATCTTTGCTGTAGAATATCCAATCTCCCTGGCCTGTTTTTCTACGTTGTAGGCCGTAAGCACGACCTCTGAAAGCTGGAAGACTTTGGCTTTTACCACAACATCAACCTTCGACTTTCCTTCGGCACTGATTTCCTTGGTTTCAATGTTCAGGGCCGAAACGATCAGCACGGCATTGGCAGGCGCATTGGGGATGGTGTATTTCCCATCCGCATCGGTCATGACCGACAAATTGGTGCCTTTTACGGTAACCCGGGCCACTACCGGCGCTCCCTTTTCATCGGTAATCCTCCCGCTGATGTCCAGCCGTTGGATCTGACTTTGTACCATTTCTTCAAGTGGTCTGATAACTACCGTACTTTCCATAATCAGGTAGGTGAGCGGCTTCCCCTTCAGACAGGCATCGAGCGCACTGCGCAAGGAAACGTTGCTGACCTGAACGGATACGTTTCCGATCCTACTGAGGTCTTCAGATGTATAAAGAAAGTCGTATCCGCTCTGCTTCTCCAGTTTTTTAAAGACCTGTTGCAGCGGCACGTTCGATTCTTTCAGGGAAATCTGGGCTCGACTGCTTGCACTTACCGAGAGGCAGGCAGCCAATAAGATAATAGCCGTAATCTTCATGATCCTTAACGGTTGGTTTATTTTTCTTTTATGGCATACATGAATAATACATTGTAAAAATGATTTCATAAATTTGTAAGGTTTGGTTTATACGATAAGCTTTCTAGCAAAAGTTTTTGAAACTCAAACATTTACCGCTTCGGCCTCGAACACCGGAGCGGTTTTTTTTTGAGCCTTTGGAATAGGTTTAAGGCATCACGATTACCCTCCTTCCTTTACCAAAGGCATCTCCCTGAACAATATCAAATTTTACCCCTCCAGTGGTCTGCAGCAAGGTAAGCACCTTTGAAATCGGCACCTGCCTGGAAATAGATCCACCAAAATGCTTGTTGATTGTCCCTTTATATTCGACATCGATATCATACCAGCGCGCAATTTCTGTCATCACCGCACGGATATCTGCGTTTTCGCCAAATCGGAACTTGCCTTCCCTCCAAGCCATCACCTGTTCTACATCGGCAGCCACAACGGCAATGCCTGATGAAGAAAAGATAGATTGTTGCCCTGGAACGATCAACTTGGCGTTCTGGGTAGCGAGATTGGTCACTTTTACGCTCCCCTGCAACAAGGTGGTTTTGATTACAGATTGATCGGCATAGGCATTCACATTGAAATGGGTTCCCAAAACTTCAATATCCTGCCCTCGGGATACGACATGAAATGGCTGGTGGGTCATGTGGGCCACTTCAAAGTAGGCCTCTCCGGTCACTTCAACCTTGCGCTGCTTACCTACAAAACGTGTGGGATAGGTAATGGAGGAAGCCGCATTTAGCCAGACTTTGGTTCCATCTGCCAAGGTCAATTGGTATTGCCCGCCACGCGGTGTACTCATCGTGTTAAAGGCTACAGCTGTGGCAGTGCCGCTATGATTGGCATCATAGCTTATTTTTCCATCCTCGCTCTTACGGATGTCCACATCTGCTTCATTGGTCAATATTCCTGTCTTGGCTTCATTGAGGATGATTTTCTGTCCATTTGCCAAGGTCAATACTGCCTTATTGGTACCCGGCGCAATATCGGTCTTAAAATGAACGGTGGCTTCTTGCGGCGCTTGGGATTGCTTTATCGAAAAATAAATACCGATCGTGGCGACAATAAAAAGGGATGCTGCTACCGAAACCCATTTCCAAAGTAGCTTTTGTCGAGGTGGAGACTGCACAGGCACCTGCATGGCCAAAATGCCATCGAGCTGTTGTTCGGTCAGTTTCTCCTGATTTGGGATTTCAAAATTCATGTACCAGGCTTCGAGCAGTGCCCTTTCCTCGTCGCTGCAAGTGCCTGCCTGATATTTTTGTAAAAGTGCTTTAAATTCCTGATTGCCCATGGCTTAATGATGATTGTTAACTGTAAGACAGCTAACCTGTACCCAAGGGCTAGTGGGATCAGAAAAAAATTAATCTTTTCTTAATAATGTTTTAACAGGAAGATGATGAGGGCCAGATCCAAACGGGTACGGAGTACTTTCAAGGCAGATTTGATGTGGTTTTTTACCGTAAACTCTGATATGCCCAATTGGTCTGCAATTTCTTTGTGCGATAAATGATGTCTTCTGCTCAGTATAAATACCTCCTTCATTTTTGGCGGAAGAGAATCTATTTCTTTGGCAATGATGGCCATCATCTGCTTTTCCCTGATCAATACATCTGCCGAATATTGATAATCCTGTGCAAAGGCATCAAAAGATTCGGCATATTTGGTAACCACCTGCTGGTGCTGGATCTGGTTGAGCACCCGATTTCGAACTAAAGTATAGAGATAGGCCTGCACGTTCCTGATCTGTGGATGGGCATGCCGATTGGACCAAAAATTTGAAAACACTTCTTGGATAATCTCCTTAGCGTTCTCCAGGTCGCCCCCCAGTTTTTTGTGCGCATGTATGACCAGCAGTCCTTTATAGCGATGATAGATTTCCGTAAAAGCCCCATGACTATCTGCTTGCAGCAGAAGAATCAGTTCTTCGTCAGGCAATTGATCAAAATCTTGCATCTTAAGGTTTGAGGTGATAGACAAAGCTATATAAAATTTTGTATCAATCAAGTTACAACATTTCGCTTATCATTTTCACGAAAAATCAGGCAACCGCATAGCTGATGCAGGCTACAAACGTCCAAAATTTACAACCTGTATGTTTAAACGTTCAGAAGTAACATCATTGTTGAAAAAATCGCTCCCTAAAAAAATGAAAGTTCTATTGGATAATGATAAATTAGCCTATCAAGCCCTAACTGTTTTTTATTCCCGTTGATTTTATCCAAAATAAGATCAAGGCAATTTGCTGCAACAGCTATGCTGCAGCCTAAATGTGTAATTAACAATTAACTATAACCTTAACTAAATTTATGAGAAAACGTAGACTTTTTAGTTGGATCATGTGTGCATTTTTGTGCATGGTCACAGGCTCCCTGATGGCTCAGCGGGTCACTATCAAAGGAAAGGTGCTTTCCGAAGATGGAAAACCATTCCCCGGAGTATCGGTCAAAGCAAACAATCCGGTACGGACAACCGTAACCAACGACCAGGGCGTATTTACCATCTCGGCAACACTTGGCGAAACATTAGAGTTCAGCTATTTGGGGTATACTCCACAGTCCCTGAAAGCGGCAGATAACATGCAGGTATCGTTATCAGAATCATCCTCAACACTGCAGAGTGTGGTGGTAACGGCCTTGGGCATCAAAAAAGAGCGAAAGGCCCTAGGCTATTCGGTTACCGAGCTGAATGCAGAAGAACTGATGAAAAACAAAAACACCAACATTGTCAATTCCATAGCCGGCAAGGTTCCAGGTGTGAACATCACCCAATTCAGCGGCTCGGCAGGTGCAGGTGCATCCATTACCATCCGTGGTGGCAACTCTACTTCAGAAAGTAGGCAAAACCAGCCGCTATTTGTGGTTGATGGGATCATTTACGACAACTCGACCACTGTTACCGGCAATTCGGGAACTGATGGCCTGACTCGTAGCAACACGACTTATTCCAATCGTGTCATGGATATCAACCCAGAAGATATTGCCAGCCTATCTGTTTTAAAAGGAGCTGCCGCAGCCGCACTTTATGGCTCTAGGGCTGCCGATGGTGTGGTGATCATTACCACCAAAAAAGGAGAAGAAGGCGTAACCAGGGTGAATTTCAGCAGCAGGCTGAGCACCTCAGAGGCGAACAAACTACCTGAAGTACAGACAGTTTTTGGTCCAGGTTCTTATGCAGCCAATGGTGTTTTCAGTGACCTGAATGCCTACAGTTCATGGGGGCAAAAAATTGCTGCTACTACGCCAACGTATGATAATATCGGGACATTCTTTCAGAGCGGCACTATCTATGACAACAATGTGAATGTTTCTGGTGGCTCAAAAAATGGCAGTTTCTACCTATCTGCCTCTAATTTTGACCAGACAGGTATTGTTCCGGGAACAGGTTATGACAAAACTACTTTCCGTTTCAACGGTCAACAGAAATACGGAAAGTTGACGCTTGATGCCAACGTAGCCTACTCTGTTGCCGATATCGCCAGAACACTGACCACTGCCGGTCTGTATGGAAGTGGTGTGGGAAGCATGCAGGCCCTCTACAGCTGGCCTACAGTATTTGACATCAAGAATTATGTGAACACCGATGGCAGCCAGTACCGTCCTTACGCTGGAACACTTGATCTGGCAAGCGATCGGGATAATCCGTATTGGATCATCAACAAAGATAAGTTGACTTCACAAACCAGACGCCTTACTGGTGGCGTAAGCGGCAATTACGGCATCACCAACTGGTGGGATGTAACGGCACGTTTAGGTTACGATCAATATGCAACCAACGACTATACCTTTATTAGTCCAGGGTCTGCGCTCATTCCATTGTACCAAAATGGACGTTTAAGCAAAGACCAGGTGAACTATACCTATCTGACCACTACCTTGATGAGCAACTTCCACCATACTTTCGGTGATTTTGATGCACACCTGATGTTGGGCGGTACTTCAGAAAATACCCAGACAACAAGCCAGAACCATTGGGGCTACAATTTCATTACCGCAGGTACCGTGAGTTTGGCCAATATTGCCAATACCAATAAGTTCTTTACGGATGGAACGACAAAAAGACGTTTGATCGGTGCCTACGGCGAGGCTGGTGTTTCTTATAAAAGCTTAGCTTATTTGACTGTAACCGGACGTAACGATTGGTCATCTACATTGCCGATCGAAAACAGGTCTTATTTCTATCCTTCGGTAAGCGGTTCCCTCGTAATTTCTGAACTGATTCCAAAAAACAATATCCTATCTTTCGGAAAGATCAGGGCAAGTTGGGCACAGGTAGGTAAAGACGCCAATGCCTATGCTACACTTACTTATGTAAATCCGCCATATATCATCGGCTCTTATACTGCGGTAGGAAATCAATGGGCTGCTGGTAACCCGATCCTGAAACCTGAGATCCAGGATTCATGGGAAATCGGTGGAGAGTTCAGTTTCTTAAAAGGTCGTGTTGGTTTAGATTATACCTATTACCACAGCCAGACCAAGAACCAGATTGCCCAGCCACGTTTGGCACAATCGGGTGGATTTATCTTCAGTTCACTCAACACAGGATCTGTCATCAACAAGGGTATGGAAGTTGCGCTAACGGGCAAACCGATAGCGAACAAGAATTTCGCTTGGGATGTGGTGCTTAACTTCTCCTACAACAGGGGCAGATTGGGCGAATTCCTTCCTGGTGTAGCCTATTTTTATCCAACAGATGCCCAATTCGGAACCGTAAAAGCGGCTTCTGTACCTAACGGGGGCTACTTCTTGGGCATGACCGGCCAGACTTATCTGCGCGAAGTTGATGCAAATGGTGCAGAAATCCCTAACGGTCGTTACCAGATCGATCCAACTACAGGACTTTATAAATTAAATACGACCAACCCTGTTGTGGGTAACCGCGAGACCGACTTTATCGGTGGCCTGAACAATACCTTGCGCTATAAAAAACTGACGCTTTCCTTCTTGTTGGACCTGCGTAAAGGTGGCGATGTATTCAATGGAACCGAATATGCATTGGTCACCAATGGCCTCAGCAAAAAGACTTTGCTCAATGACAGGCAATCGGTTACCGTATCTGGTGTGAATAGCGTAACCAAGGCAGAATTTACCCAAACTTACGAAGCTGGCAAGACCTATACCATTGGAACAACAAATGTTGCTGGTACAGCCATGATCCAAAGGTACTGGGATAACTATGCGGCCAATTCGTATAATTTTATTACATCGGTCAACTGGCTGAAACTACGTTCGCTATCGTTAACCTACGACTTTAAGGATGTGGTGAAAAGCGTGAAATTCATCAAGGGATTGTCGGCTTCTGTAGTAGGAACCAACTTGTTTACGATCACGAACTACAAAGGAATGGATCCTGAAGTAAGTGCCGCTGGTGGTACGGGTGGCTCAGGCTCTACCGGTATAGACTACCTTGGCGTACCTGCAGTTAGAACTTATACTTTTGGCCTAAATGTTACTTTTTAATTAACTGGAAATATATATCATGAAAAAATTAAAATATATCATACTCGGGTGCACGCTGATCGTTGCTGTCACTTCGTGTAAAAAGTGGATGGATGTTAACGTAGATCCAGATAACCCCAACAACCAAAGCGTATTGATCGAAAATAGGCTGCCTTGGATCCAACACTTTTATATGTACTCAGCGGGGGTAACCAATTTCCGTACTGCATGCCAGGCAGGTGTGTATTATGCCATTGCTGCCGCACAAAACACCTTTTCTACCACATGGCAGGCTTCCAATGCCAATTCGACCACGCCTTACCAGACCTGGTTTGTGGCTACCTCTTCAAACGTAGAGGACATGTACAATACCGCCAAAAAACAGGGCGCCTATCATTATATGGCAGCCGCCGATGTTTTCCACGCCCTAGGCTACATGCAGATGCTTGACCTTTATGGCGAAATGCCCTACAAAGAAGCAGCTACCGGTAACCCAAGTCCTAAACCTGATAATGGCAAGACCATTTATTATGGATGTATGGCAAAGCTGAATGAGGCCATCGCCCTATTCAGTAAGGCACAGGAAGCTGGTGCCCCTGGACTTGCCGCTGGTGATATGATCAACAAAGGAAATGTAGACAAATGGATCAAGTTGTGCTGGGGACTGAAAGCACGTTATATGCTGAAGCTATCAAAAAAATCAGATCTCTATAATCCTGATTCGATCTTGATCTGTCTTTCAAAAGGTCCTCAATCTATTGCCGACAACGTAGTGGAGCCAGGCCTGAACAACAGCACCGTTACCGATTACCTGATCGGCGATCCGGTTGTTACCAACGGAAACTTTAACTATGCCGGTTATGGCAACAACCAAAGGATTTCCCAGTTCTACTATAACCTTTTGGTTAACATGCGCGGATCAAATGTGGTAGATCCACGGATGACCAAAATCGTACCCGCTGCGATGTCGAACGTAAAACTAGATGGCAATGGAAAGGTACAGTCGTTTACCTGGAACCGTTCAGTGGGTGTAGACTCATATGGTCCGGCTACAAGGTTGATCAAAGCTGGCAGCCCAACATCAATCGTAACGCCAACTTATGCGGCAACGACTACAACTATCAAATATACCATTACCAATGCAACTGATAGGGCAGATTTTATTGCAGCGATTGCAGCTAAAAACAAAACGTATACCGTGAGCGGTAACGATGTAACCGTTACTTATCCTGCCGGATCGATGTATGTTAACAGTACCAATTATGTATTTGCAGGCGATACAACTTATGTAAGCATGCGCAGTAACTCGATTGCCACTTCTGGTATTGCTGCCCAGCCCCAAACAGATGTAAATTGGTATGTGAATGCAACAGCGTATGCAGCTGGAGTTGTAGGTTCTACCGGTTCTTTCCAGATCCACCCGGTCTCTGATTTCGAGATCTTGACCTATCATGAAATGTGCTTTATCGAAGCCGAAGTCTATATGCGCAAAAACGATCCGGGCAAAGCCTATGCAGCTTATAGGAGAGGTGTAGAAGCGCACCTGAACTGGATGCAGTCAAAATTGACCGAATGGCAAGGTACTTATGGCACCACCAATCCAGACATGAGGCCAATGAGTGCAACTGACATCGCTACCTATCTGGGAAGCCCTGCACTTGCAAATGCTGGTAACATTACCATGCAGGACATCATGTTGCAAAAATATGTAGCCATGGGATGCAGCATCGAAAATTGGAATGACATGCGCCGCTTTAATTTCAGTGCGGGCAATGTCGGAACTTTTGGAACAATCTATCCAGGTTATGACCGTGGACCTTTATTTACAGGTACCGCTCAATTGACAGGTAGCGGCAAAACAGATCCAAGGTATTGGATGCGCCGTTGGGCCCTGCCACCTGTATATGAAATCCAGTACAATTCCATCAACACCCTTGCGCTAAATCCGCATGCCGGCGACCCGAACATCTGGTCTATGCCTGTCTGGTGGGATTGTGCCACAGATGCAGAATACCAGGGATATTTGAAATAAGCTAAATAACCCTAAAAGAATAAAAAAAGGCCTTCTGATCCAGAAGGCCTTTTTTTGTTTTAATCAATCTTATTGTACTTCCCTACCGCTCTTATCGATTTTAAATTTCCGGCCATTGGCTTCCACCTCTGCTTTTCCTTTCCAAAAACCATAGGCCATATCGTAGCTGAAGCTCAATACGGTAGCACCTGAAGTATTGATAAAACCATATTTTCCTCCTGTTGGCAAGCCCGAAAAGGCTGCAGAAGCACCGGAGTTCACGGCGGCCAGGCCTTCGCTAAAGCCATTGGCATAATCATATTTCAAAGGGATAACAACCTTGCCCTGTCCGTTGATGTAGCCATATTTATTGTTGTTCATCACCACGGCCAAGCCATCGTAAAAGTTATAGGCACGTTGATAGGTAAAAGGAACCACCATTTTGCCTGTCTTATCAATGTAGCCCCACCTGTTGCCATCGCTCACGCTCGCATATCCGCCTACAAATGATCCACTCTGGATATGGGTAGCAGGTATCACCATCGCCCCAGTCTTATCGATAAAGCCATATCTCTTCACCTTGTAAAAACCATCTTTTACCTCAATTGCCACACTGGCCATACCCTCGCTGAAACTCGATGCATCTTTAAAACTCATCGGGATCACCAGTTTTCCAGTCTGGTCAATATAACCATCCATATAGCTCTGAGAGCGGATGATGGCCAATCCATCATTAAAATCGCCAATATATTCGTAATTGACAGGAACCAATTCCTTTCCTGTCGCGTCAATAAGGCCATACTTGTAATTAACCTGGACAACATACAGGTTTACATTTTCCTTGTAATAGATGACATCGTATTTAGCGGGTGCAATCGTGTTTCCGCTTTTATCCTTTAATCCGAACTTGTAAATTTTAGAATCATAGAATTGGGTCAAACCTTGGGCATTAGAGATGTTCCACGCACCTGCGCAGAGCAAAAGCAGCATAAGTAGAGATTTTTTCATCATTGTGGTGAGTTAATAGTTTATGGTACGAAAATAATATTTTTTGAATAGTTACCAAGCTCGTTTGCTTGCCGACTACTGTTGGTAAGATGACGTAATTGGATACATTCCATATCTGTAAAGCGATATGAAAAAAAATTATTTGGAGAAAAAAAAACTTTACGTATACTTGTGTACTATTTAACTAATACACTAATTATGCTTCTTGTTGAGAATATCAGTGAAGCGCATCACCTAAATTACACACAATGAACGATCACTATGTCATCAAGACAACCGGTCTGGAACACATCCACACCAAAGGCATAAAAACGCTTACCGATGTGAACATTTCCGTCAAGAAAGGAGAAATCTACGGATTTCTGGGCCCAAACGGAGCCGGCAAAACGACCACCTTAAGACTGCTCCTAGGCCTCACCAAATTACAGACCGGAAAGATTGAAATTTTTGGAAAGGATTTTGGCCAAAACCGGATCGAAATCTTAAGAAAAGTGGGATCATTGATCGAAAATCCTTCCCTGTACGGCCACTTAACTGCCCGCGATAATTTGGCCGTTTACCGGGAAGTGTATGGTGCCACGAAAGCGAGAACAGCTGAAGTCTTAAAAATTGTAGGCCTTCAAGACACGGGCAATAAAAAGGTACGTCAGTTTTCATTGGGGATGAAACAGCGCCTATCTGTTGCCCTGGCCCTGTTGCCCAACCCAGAACTCTTGATTTTGGATGAGCCCGCCAATGGCCTAGATCCTACCGGGATCATCGAGCTCAGGGAACTGGTCAAAAAGTTGAACAAAGAAGAAGGCATGACCATCCTGATGTCGAGCCACCAGCTTGCCGAAATTGAAAAGATGGTGAGCCATGTTGGGATCATTTCTAAGGGGCAGATCATTTTTCAGGGTTCCCTACCCGAACTGGGCCAACTACAGCAAAAACAATCCAGGTTGCTCATTCATACTTCGAATGATCAATTGGCGATGCAAATTCTGCAGGCCCATGGGCCCGAACCAAGCGGTCGGGCAATCTCGGTCAATTACAACAGCGAAATTGAAATTGCTGCCATGGGACGGGCCCTGCACGAAAAGCAGTTGGACATTTATCTGCTGCACCCGCAACAAAATAACCTAGAACAACTTTTTATGGACTTAACCACACAACACGCATGAGTTTAGCAATTACCTTAAGATCAGAACTGACAAAGACCAAGCGATCGCCCATCTGGATCTTGACTTTTGTGGCGGCCATCATTGCCCCTGCGTTGATGTTGATCGCCATCAGTGAAACCCACGATGGCGGCCAGCCTTCCCACGACATCCAAAAAATGGCCAAGGGAGCTTGGGATGCCTATTATTATCAGGGCATTGGGATATTGAGCTTTGTGTTCCTTCCCCTATTTGTGATCCTGACCAGCACATTGTTGCCTCAGATCGAATACCGCAACCATACGTGGAAACAGGTTTTGGCCTCGCCCCAATCGTATGGAAAACTCTATTTTTCGAAATTCTTGATTTTCCAATTGGTCATTATCGCTTTCATCCTGGGAAGCTTGGTATGCATTGCGCTTTCTGGAACAATCTCTGCGGTATTGAACCCGAAGTTCAACTTTTATGCCCATCCCCTAAACTGGCAAAAAATGTGGCTGGCTACCTCCAAAGCTTATGTGGCCATCTTGGGCCTATCAGCCATTCAGTTTTGGGTAGGCATCCGTTTTAAGAGTTTCCTCATTCCCATGGGTGCTGGCGTCATGTTCTTTATTCTGGGGATGATCAACATGATCGGCTATCCGGTCATCGATGCATCAAAATTTCCGATTACCTATAGCGGCTTCATCTATATCGACGACAATGTTGCAAAAGTGACCGAAGTTTTATGGTACTCTGTGGCTTATATGGCCGTGGTACTTGTGATTGGTTTCTTCGATTTCAGGTATAAGAAGTGGGATTGATGATTGGGTCATTGAGCTATTAGGTCATTGAGCAATTAGTCATTAGTCGTTAAGTCGTTAGGTTACTTCATAATTAAGTCATTAGCTAATTGGCTGTGTTGGTGTGTGCCTATTATCTGTTCTATGGTACGCACCAGCATTAACGATAATGAAAATCTCTAGAATCGTATATGACACCATAATTAAGGTTCTGTAGGATTTGTCTCCGATTTAGGACTTTGGATTTTCGGACTTTTCTTTCAACAAATCAAGAGCAGCCGATATTCGCCTTCATTTTCGAGCGGTGCCCGATGGATGCAAGGCAAGACCTGCTGTTCAGGATGATCTACTGCCAGTTTCCAGAGGTTACCTACGCCCAGATTGATGGGTTTGGCACCTGATTTTAGTTGATAATGCAGATCGAAAAAATGGGCTTTCAGAAAATCTTCAAATCCTGCTGCTGGCCCATCGTATAGACTTTGAAGCTTTTGCCTGATTTCAGGAATTAAAATCTGCTGCTCGGCCTGATCATTCGGGATGATCTCACTGGCCGCACCATGGTAGGTGCATAAAAAAGTATCGACAGCTACAGGGGAACGGTCTATGTGGTAAGAATATACATCTGTTGAAATGAAAGCAAATTCTTCATCACGTTCGTAACATTTGATCAGATTGAGCGCCGGCAACGCACCTAGGGCTTCCAATAATTTTAAATCCTGTAAGATAATGTCTCGGGCCAGTTCACCTTCTTTTGTTAAGGAAAGATCTAAAAGCTCGTCGACTGCAACAGCGCTCACATTTTCCTTTAGTTCAAGTTTGGCCACAATTTCCTTAAAATCTCCTTCCAGGTTCCGCTGCCAGCCTATTGCATTCACGGCTCCCTGAAATTTGGTATTGATCAGCTCATCGAACGTCGAGACAGTTTTCAACTGATTGTGTACAGAAAATTTACCTTCCATCATATCCGGAAGCAATTTTAGGGAAATAAATTTGGAATTGCTACTTGTTGTAGCCACTGACATTTAAAAAGCTTTTATGTTAACTGAAAGCACAAGTAATCAGGGAGGTTGCCACACCCTCCTTTTAGGGGCTAGCCCCAAGTATGCCTCGAATTCGGCATTAAGAATACCAACAGCAGTAACCCAAAGTCTGAATTCTTAAAGTAAACGAGGACAATCAATTGGGGAGGTTGCCACGCCCTCCTTCGTCGGGCTGGCAAACACGACTAGGTAAGTTAACTGAAAACCATAAACTACAAACTATCTAAGCCAATATTGGCTTGATAATCTTCCCTGCCACATCGGTTAACCTGTATCGGCGTCCTTGGTGCTTGAATATGAGCTTTTCGTGGTCGATGCCCAGTAAATGAAGTACGGTAGCCTGGAAATCATGTACATGAACCGGATTGCTCACAATGTTATAGCCAAAATCGTCTGTTTCGCCATAGGTCATCCCCTTTTTGATGCCTGCGCCAGCCATAAACATGGTGAAACACCTTGGATGGTGGTCCCTTCCATATTTATCAACTTCCAATGCGCCTTGGGAATAGGCTGTCCGACCGAATTCACCGCCCCAGATGACCAATGTTTCATCGAGCAGTCCGCGCTGTTTTAGGTCTTTGATCAATGCGGCAGAGGCCTGATCTACAGATTTGGCCATGGTCTTGATCTTGGTGGGCAATTGGCTGTGCTGGTCCCAACCCTGATGATAAAGCTGCACAAACCTGACATCTTTTTCGATCAGCCTGCGGGCCAATAAACAGTTTGCTGCAAATGTTCCGGGTATTTTGGCATCTTCTCCGTACAGCTGATAGGTATAATCCCGCTCTTTACTCGTATCTAAAGTTTCAGGCACTGAAGATTGCATTCTGTAGGCCATTTCGTACTGGGCAATGCGTGAATTGATCTCCTCATCCAATACGCTTTTATATTGTAGCTTGTGGAGCTGTGCCAAGTGGTCCAGCACATTTCTCCTGCTGGTTTTGTTCATCCCCGCTGGATTATTAAGGTAATACACGGGGTTTTCGCCAGATTTAAAAATTACGCCCTGATGCTGGGAAGGAAGAAATCCATTGCCCCAGAGCTTCGTATACAAAGGCTGATCGCCAGGGAGAGCCCTCGAAAGCAGTACAACGAAGGCCGGTAGGTTTTTGTTCTCGCTGCCCAGGCCATAGCTCATCCACGAACCAAAACTCGGCCTTCCGGCCTGCTGGCTTCCTGTCTGAAAAAACGTGATCGCCGGATCATGGTTGATCGCTTCGGTATGCATCGATTTGATAAAGCAGAGCTCATCGACCACTTTTGCAGTATGCGGCATCAATTCAGATACCCATGCCTTACTTTTTCCATGTTGGTGAAATTCAAATTTGCCCATGGCCAAAGGGAAAGATTTTTGTTCGGACGTCATTCCAGTAAGCCTTTGGTGGCCACGGATTGACGGGGGAAGCTCTTGCCCAAATAGCTGCTTCAGTTTTGGTTTATAATCAAAAAGCTCCAATTGGGATGGTCCGCCACTCTGGAATAGGTAGATTACTCTTTTGGCCTTAGGGGCGAAATGTGGCAAAATTGGCCTTGGGTTATCCTGGGCAAATAGTTCTGAAGGCAATAGCGACGACAGGGCTGCGAGGCCAACACCGGCCAAGCTGCTGCGTGATAAAAAATCACGGCGGCTCATCTGGAATGCAATTTCTTCTTCGTGTGAATGATGCATGGTAATTTTTATCGTTTGGTCATAAATTCGTCGAAATTCATTAAGGTATTGGCAACGACGGTACAGGCTGCAAGCTGGGCGATGTTTAGGCGCTTATCGTAGCCCGACTCTCCCTCCTGTACGAGCTGCTTCGCCCGAAATACATTTTTGCTGAAGGCACTCCATTCTTTTGTGTATAGGTCGAGCAAAATCTTCAGCTCTTCGCTTTTTGGGTATCGACTGGTCAATGCCCTAAATGCATAGGTAATCTGACGGTTGGGAGATGGGCCAGCCTTGCGGATCATATTTTGGGCCAACACCCTCGATGCTTCAACGAATTGCACATCATTTAACAATACCAGTGCCTGAAGAGGCGTACTTGTTTTCTGTCTTCGTACGGTGCAGGCATAGCGGTCCGGAACATCAAAATTGATCATGGCGGGATGCGGCGAACTCCGCTTCCACACGGTATAAAGGCTTCTTCTGTAAAGGCTGTCGCCATGTCCCTGTTTATAGGTGACCTCATTTCTTACCGCTACAGACTCCCACACGCCCGAAGGTTGATAAGGATAAACACTTTTCCCCCCTATCGTTTTCACCAACAATCCACTTGAGGCCAAAGCATTATCTCGGATCATTTCTGAGGATAGGCGGTAAGATGGCGCCCTGGAAAACAACGTGTTGTCGGGATCTCCTTTCAAATTAGCCGCTGTAGGTATGGAAGATTGCCTGTAGGTAGCAGACATGACCATCATTTTTAAGAGTTTTTTTACGTCCCATCCTTCTTTTCTGAAGGTAATGGCCAACCAATCTATCAATTCGAGATGTGTCGGAAATTCGCCCTGATTTCCAAAATCTTCGGTGGTTTTTACGATGCCTTGTCCGAAGCACTGTTGCCAAAACCGGTTTACTGCTACCCTCGCAAACAAAGGCTGTTTTTCGCTGGTGAGCCATTTGGCCAGTCCCAACCTGTTTTTTGGTAAATTCGGATCAAAGGCCAAAACATTTTCAGGTGTGCTGGGCATTACCCTTTTCCTTGGTGCATCGTATGAACCTCTATCTAGGATAAAGGTAGGCCTCGGGGTTTTTAACTCCTTATAGGCCATTATTTCCTCAGCATCCGTAAGCAATTCATTTTCCTTCTCCCTGATCCTATAAATTTTCGCCAGCACTGCATCGTATTTCGCACAGGAGCTAGCAAGGTAGAAGTCGAGTAATCGCTCTTTATCAGCTGGTTTCAAAAGGGATGGTGCCAGTGCCAAGAGGTTGGATATCAAATGAGGTTGCCCTGCCAATTGCTTTACTTCGAGTACCGATAGCTCCCGCTTATAAGCTTTAAACTCATCAAACGATACATTAGAAATGGTCTTACTGGAAGCGCGCCCTATTTTGAGGTTGTGTACGCTATGCCGCTTTTTGTTTTGGGCGAAAAGAATGCTTTGACGAAGGTTATCATTGATTACCTTGAAACGCAGCGCCTTACCATCAATATAGAGGTTGATACCCTTTGCTTTGCTGCTGCCATCATAGGTGAGCACGAGGCTGCTCCATTTGCCATATGGTATTTTATCGATGCTTTCTATTGCCATACAGTTATCTGGAGCCACATGGCTGAACATGACGGAGACTGTGCCATTTTTATTGAGCAGACAGGTATAGCCCCTCCAATTGTCCAGAATAAATGACCTGGAGAACAGGGGCCCAAATTCGCCTTTTGGAACATTTATCCACATGCTTAGGCTAAAGGGCTGATTTCTATCAAAGTTTAGGTGTTTACTGAAGTCGATACTGAGGTCGCCATTCAATTGTATCGCATTACCAAAGCGTCCAGCTACCAATTTTGGCATCCTTCCCTGCTCCGTACTTTTCAGGTCTGCCCTTAACGAATCGCGGACAAGGTTGATGAGCGTATCCTTTGAATCGAAAGTGAAATGGCCCAACAGATCCTTCTTGATTTCCGCGAAGGCCAGCGGTTGCCGTCTAGCGCTATCGAGCCATAGTTCAAAGCTTTTGCGGTAAATGTTCCTATCCAGCTCTTTGCTTAGCTTCGGAAGTTCTAATTTGTTGATAAATTGAATGATCTTATCCGTTTCAGGTTTTGTTAAGATCACGGATGGGCTGGGTTCTCCCGTATAGGGTGCCTCGCCAGATTCGTTGTTATTGTTGAAAAAGGCAAACAACTGGTAATAATTTTTCTGGGAAATTGGATCAAACTTATGATCGTGGCAGCGGGCACATTCCGTACTCAATGCTAAAAATGCCTTCCCAAAGGTATTCACCCGGTCGGCCACATATTCAACGCGGTACTCTTCATCAACAATACCACCTTCTTGGCTCTGCGGATGGTTTCTGAGGAAACAGGTGGCCACCAGCTGATCACGGGTTGGCTTCGGAAGCAGGTCTCCGGCCAGTTGCCAAGTCACAAACTGATCATAAGGCAGGTTTTTGTTAAAAGACCTGATCACCCAATCCCTCCACGGATAGACGTTCCTCATGCCATCGTCCTGATAGCCGTGGGTATCTGCGTATCGTGCAAGATCAAGCCAATCTACCGCCATCCGTTCACCAAAATGCGGAGATCTCAACAGGCGATCGACAGCCTTTTCGTAAGCTTGAGGCGATTTATCGGCAAGAAAGCCATCTAGTTCGCCAATGGTAGGTGGAAGCCCGATGAGATCAAAACTTACCCTGCGCAAAAGTGTCTCCTTAGAGGCTTCCTGATTGGGTTTCAAGCCTTTCTCCTCCAATTTTGCCAATACAAAATTGTCAATCGGATTTTGCACCCATCTACTGTTTTTAACCTTTGGGATAGCCACCTCTTGCGGAGCTACCAATGACCAATGTTTCTTATACTTAGCTCCTTGTTTGATCCATTTAATAAGGATGGCCTTTTCTTGTGCCGTTAAGGAGAGATGCGATTCTGGAGTAGGCATCATGTACGCTGGATCACTGCTGATGATGCGATGGAACAGCTCGCTCTTGTCGAGTTCTCCGGGCACGATGGCTTTGCGTCCACTTTCGGCGCGCTTGTCGTAGGCCGTTACCAAATCTAGGCGCAGACCACCTTTCTGCTTGTTCCGATCTGGGCCATGGCAAGAAAAACACCGGTCTGATAAAATGGGCTTCACATGAAGATTGTAGTCTAAGGTATCAGGAACGTTTTTCATGGCTGCCCTCACATCTGCAGGCAATTTTTGGTCGTTGGCCAATTCTTTTGCCGATGACGGCTCCGGATCGGAAGAACAAGAGTTGACTATCGCAACAAAAATCAACAATATGGCCATGCACTGGTAAGTGGCTTTGATACGGAATACTGATTTAAATGCCGCTTTCATAATTGATCTCTACATTTTTGCCTAAAATTTTCTTCAACCCCGCTACTCCCCTAGCGGTTACATTGGTTTCCCATAGGTATAGTCTACTCAATTTTGTGAGACCCCGAAGGCTTTCCAGGCCTTGATCGGATATATGGGTATGGTATAAATTCAAATATTTTAAGCGCTGCAACGAATTCAGCTCATGCAATTGGGCATCTGAAATTGCCGTATTATCCAAACTTAAACGGGTCAGATTTTTAAACTGTGCGATAGATTTTAACGAATGATTGGTAATTTTTGTACCCGATAGATCCAGCCAGAGAATATGGTTCTTGATCTTTAAAAACCTGGCAAGCTGGGCATCAGAAAAATTCGGATTGTTAACCAGATTAACTGAAAAGAAATTATTGGCCGGGGTCAGGGCGCTGAAAACCGCTCCTTGCCTTTCCAAGTCAAGCATGATCTTTTCATCAGGTTTCAATAACTTTTCATCAGGTATTTCCGGATCTTCAGACTTTGCCACTTCAGGCATTTTTTGATCGTTTTGTTTGGCCAAGAACTGTTTAATGATGTCGGGCTGAGCGATATCTTGAGCCTTGATGTTGAAATCTGCTTTGCCTTCGTTGATCCACCATTTGATGAGCGCGATCTCATTTGCCGTAATTTCTGTCTTACCTTTTGGGGGCATCCGCTGATCATCGCCTTCTGGCAGCAGCAATCGGGCATACAGCTGACTTTTTGCGGCATCTCCAGCCACCAGCACACTGCCATGTTTACCACCTTTCATGAGATTTTCAGGTGAATCCATGTTCAAGCCACCTTTCCTTTTGGTGGAACTATGGCACTTTTGGCATTTAGTTTCCAATATCGGAGCGATAAAAGTGGCATAAACTGTGCTATCTTTTGCTTGGGAAATCGTTCTTCGGATCGCTTTCTTTTGGTCACCTGCCAAGAAAGCCTGCAAGGGTTGTGAGAGGTAATCTTCACCATGGGTCAGGTTTCCACCGAGATGGCCTGTTGCGAACAATAAGAACAAGCTGATGACGACCAGCGGGAATTTGATTTTATGGAGCTTTTTAAATTTTAAAGAAAAAAAAACCACCCCTGAGAAAATAGCCAAGGCAATACCGAAATTTTGGTGCATACCCAATGTCTTCTCCTGGTAGCCCCCCTCCAATTTTAACATCCATCCCATGATACAGGCCAGTACCGAGGTTAGAAACCCCATCCCCCATAGTACAGGCAAAAATGGCTTTATGGAAATATTTCTTTTGATCTTAATGTAGAATTCGATACAAATGGTTAAAAATAAAATCCCAATGGGCAGGTGGACAACCAAGGGATGTAATCTGCCAATCAATTCAAATAAACGCTCCATGGTAACGCTAAATACGTTCTAATTTAATCGGATAGGTTTTTTTCGATGCCCATTGCGGGATGTAGAGATTTTCATCAGAGTCGACACAAACATCATGCGGATGCATAAATCCGGTAAACGAGAAATCTTTTGCCTGGGCGTTTAATTTTCCATCCGAATAAACTGGTGCTGTTCCACCAGGCGTGGAAATTACACGGTCATTTTTATCGAAGATGGTCATGTATCCCGAATTTGGGATCGATTCTGCTGTACTGGTATAGACAGCCGCATACATATTTTCACCTTTGATCACCGGCCTACAGATAAAAGAACCAGGAACAGCAATCGTAGCCAGGTATTTTCCGTCTAACGTAAACCGTTTCAAACTGGTATGTGATCGGTCTGTGATGATCAGCGTCGGATTTTTTTTATTGCGGGTATCTACTACAATTCCGTGGCAACATTTAAACTGATCATCCCTATCGTTGCCCTTTCCGCCAAAATGCCTGATGTAATGGCCTTTATGGTTGTACTGTATGATGTAGTTGAGCCCGTAGCCATCAGTTACATAAATATCTCCATTTGCGGGATTGATCGCGGTTTCGGTAGGCAAGAACTGTCCCGGATAGGCATACATCCCTGTTTCTTTAGGATAGTCCAACTTCAGGATTTCACGTCCTTTTAAATCGGTTTTGAGGACCTGGTTACGTTTGGTATCCGTGATGAACAGGAATTGTTCACCTCCTTCGTTAGTCAATGTCAACCCATGCCCGCCAGGATAACTGTTTCCCCAGGTTTCCAATAACTTTCCTGATTTGTCGTAGATGATGATGTTGTTTCTTGTTTCATTTGTGATCATGATCAAGCGACCTTGGGCATCTGCTACCATTTCATGGCAATCGTTTACGGGATTTTTTCCAGCGTCCAATATGCCCCAGCCCTCGACCACTTTATATTGATGGGAGTTGTGCCCCAATATGGTATCATTTTTTGATGGAGAGGCTTTTGTCCATATCGTTGGACTTAATGCGGTAACAAGGCCTGCAGTGCCGGCGGTACCGATAAATTTACGTCGATTGTATTCCATTTCGATCAAGGTGAAATATTTGGGTATTCCTAACTAATTTCAATAGCTTGGTTTAAAAATCAGCAGGTGCACTTGTGCAAAGTTTGTACAAAGTGCCTACATACTTTTGCAAAGCTGGATTGTGGTGGTTACCGCGGACAAATACTATATTTAGAAAAAATTAACCGCTTACCTTCCATAAGGTAGAACGATGATGCACGAAACCCTATATATTGCGAAATGCCTACAATTAATTGAAGGCAAAGTTAACAGGGGCAGTAGTGTGCAGTGGACTTTTGACGATTTCAAAAAGCTGCAGAAGCTAATTTTTGAGGCTTCGTCTATCAATTTAAGTACGCATACCTTAGAGCGCCTCTACGGCAAGCTGAAAACCCACAAAAATTATAGACCCCAGGCCGATACCAAAAATGCGTTGGCCATATTTCTAGGTTATGAAGATTGGGAGCATTTTAGAGCCCAAAACCTTTTAGATCAGGAAGAAATCAGCCTTAGCTCGGCTCAGTCTGCAGCGCCTAAAGAAGCGGTGTCAACTTGGAAAAGAAGATGGCCTGTTAAAATAGCCCTAGCTGTCTGTACAGGTTTGGCAGCGGTAGCCCTAAGCCTATTGTTTTACAAAAAAACAGTACCCAAGGGTATCATTTTCAGCGCGACGAACCCATTTGGACAACGACCCCATACTGTTAAGTTCGTCCATGATCTATCGCATTTGGATGGAGATGACTTTTCCATTTTTTTCCCTCCATCTGATACGTTGCATTTGGACAAATCCGATAGCATCAGTTATAAAGCCTATCTCTATCCAGGGCGCTACATGGCCTATCTGTTGCAACATAAAAAACCCGTTGCACAAACAGCGATTTACATCCAAACAAAAGGCTGGACAGGCAAATATTACTCTATTTATGAAGATGAGGGCAAAAAATGGCCGCTTCCCGATAGTTTGCTCATGTCGGATGGTAGGCTCTATACCAACGACCGCTACATACCGGATTCGCTAACAAGTAGATCCCGCTATCATATTGCCTATACGAATATTCGCAACTTCAATGTGCAGGGTGACAATGCAGCCTTTGAGGCACGTTTTAAGAGTGATCCCGCACATGGCAGTAAGGTCTGTTATGACATGTGGTTTAAGCTGATGGGAACTGATGGTATCCTTAAAATGCATTTTTTGGAATCAGGTTGTTTTGGTTTTCTGCAAATGATTTTTGGCGACAAGGTATTAACGGGCAATAAATATGACCTATCCCCTTTCAGCATCAACATGCAACGCTGGAATAAAGCGAGAATAGACGTCGTCAACAAGCAGATCCAGATCTCGTTAAATGATACCGTCATTTATAAGACCAGTTACTCGAAGTCTGTGGGGCAAATTGTAGGGATCGAAATCACAAGCAAAACGAATGGCGAAACAGATTATGTGAAGCTTTACAATGCCAACAGGGCCTTGGTCTACGAAGATGATTTTGGGGGAAAGGCGAATGAGTAATTTCGCGTGAAACCCAACCGCTCCTTCTTTTATCGTTTTTCCTGCGTTAACGATGGAAGCGGCATCCTTTTGGCTTTTTCTGCCAAAAGATATAGCGGACAGCGTGTTAAAACGCCCAAACCATTAAAGTAAATTGTTATTCGAGTCTAAACACATAAACGCTGACAGTATTTGCCAGTTCACACCTATCTTACCGATTGATATGCGCCAACATGTAAAGGTTTTGTCAGTACGATATGCCAAAGGTGGTTTTTTCTCGAGCGGAAAGAAGCAGCGCTCGCACTGAGATAGTAACGCCACATGCGGTAAAAGGTTTCGTTGTAATCGGCTTTGATGCTGTCCCAGCTTTCTTCAAAATTTTTGAGCCACGCCAACAAGGTATCATCATAGTCGCTGCCAAAGTTATGCCAGTCTTCGAGCACAAAAAGCCCCTGCCAGGCTTTAGAAAGCTGACTTGCCGATGGGAGCATTCCGTTTGGAAAAATATATTTATCTATCCAGGGATCTGTAATTTTCGCATCATAGTTGCCGCCAATGGTATGGATGAGAAATATCCCATCTTTGGTAAGGTTTCTCTCCGCAACTTCCATATAGGTCCTAAAATTACGGTATCCTACGGCCTCTAGCATGGCTATAGACACCACACGATCAAATTCTTCGTTAACATCTCGGTAATCTTGTACCCTGATCTCCACCGGCAAATCCCTGGTCACTTCTCTTGCCAAAATTGCCTGTTGTTCTGATATGGTGATGGCCACAACCGAAACCCCGTACTTTTCTGCGGCATACTTGGCAAATCCGCCCCATCCGCAGCCGATTTCGAGTACCCGCATCCCTTTTTCCAGTTTTAACTTCCGGCAGATCAGATCGAGCTTTGCTTCCTGGGCCTCGTCTAGGTTGGCTGCTGTTTGCCAATATCCACAAGAATACATCATGCGCTTGTCCAACATCTTCTCAAAGAGTTCATTGCCGATATCATAGTGCTTGTAGCCCACCACTTTTGAAAGTTCCTTGGTCTGCCTGTTGTTATACTTGGCTTTCATGTAGTAGATGAAAGTGTTCAGGTCTTTTGGCATCTTTTTGTCCAAGCGATGGTAGAGTACCCTAAAGAAAAATTCATCAAGTGCTTCACAATCCCACCAACCATCCATGTAGGCCTCTCCAAATCCAATCGATCCACCACTGATAATCCTATTGTAGAGTTTTGGGTTGTGCACCTGGATATCCCATGGCTGGTTACCGTTCACGGTGATCCCCACTTTAGAAAAAGTTTCGGAGAAAATTTGGTCGAGAGCTTTCAAGATTTTATGGTTTATGTAGCGACAAAGGTATAAATTCTGGCGCTAAACAACTAAGTTGATAGCCCTAAAAAAAGCCACTCATTTCTGAATGGCTTTTTCTTATCCGATAAGTCAACTAAAAACTATAAACTGATAACTAATATGTACCCGAAGGACTACAAGGAAGAAACATCCTAAAAATCGGTAGCCATTTTATAGCTTGCTATATCCCTACTTTACGGTAGTTTTTCAAAGTCAAATGCTTAAAATTAATATTTCCAGCTGAAAATTCTTTACCATTTAGTGTGTAGATCAGGTTTTGGCCCTTAAAACTAAATCCAGCACGCGTTACGCCACCGCCTTTGACCCACTTAAGCTTTTCGCTACCTGATTTTTGCATCATGAAAAGCCTGATCACATACACACCACTGGTTTTGTTAGGATTGATTATTCTCTTCAATGAGGTAGGATGATCAATGCGATTACTCACAAAAGCACCAATGTCTGTGAGGCCAAAATTTCGCAAGCTCTCCTTATTCAGCGTCATGGTGTCGGGAGGAACCATTAGTTTATAAGATCTTATCACAGCACCTGTTGAATCTAAAAAGTTATAGAATCACCAGAAAAGTTGATCGCTAGTTCGAGTGGACGATTGGTATTGTTTTCTATTTGTGTCCAAAATATAGCCTTAACATATTTTTTCCCATTCGGAGCAGTATACCATTCACCCTTAGGAAAGCTGTTTTTAATAACCAGCGTATTACCGATGCTATCAATATACTCGTACATCGTATGATAACCTGTGTAAGATATAGTTGAGGTTGCCTTATCATTTTTTGAGGTTTTAGCATCATTTTTTGACTGCTGACCACAAGACATCATAACGATAAAGACCAACATTAAAGTAGAGATGGAGAAGCCTTTCATATTTTCTAAATTTAGCTGCAGCAAACCTACCTCAATGCCTTAATAATGAAGCATTCAGCATGTAAAAAAACATGTAAATAGTGTAAAAACTTGGATGTGGCCGTTCACTCCAGCTTGTAGTTGCGCCCCAGACTCCGCGGCAGCTCATTTGGAGTCATTTGTTAACCGTCAACTGTTAACTGGCAACCGCTCCGCAGGAGCTCTTTTGGAGTTAACTGCGCCGCAGGCGTCCCTTCGGGAGTAACTGTCAACTCGCAACTCATAACTCATAACTCCGAACTAACACTCAAATACCATTCAGGCATTAAGGAAAGTCATTGGGATATCAAGCCATTGGGTCATTAGCTATTGGGTCATTATTCATTAAGTCATTAAAGAATTTCGGCTAAGTCCCAACGGAAATCCTTCAACTCTTGTTCGTACCTGCTTCTTACCAGATCCGAGATTAATATGAACTTTACAGGGACATTACCCGGATATATTCCAGTTAATCTACCGATTTGTTAATTAACGATATTAATAATATGTATAGTACTTTATCTAATTGTTATATTTATAAATGAAACTAACAGATTTTTTGCTACAAAAATGGCTTCTTGTACCCGAAGACTACCTAATTACACTTGGGGACAGGGTTAGAGAAAGATCTACTATTGCAACAATTTATGTCAAGCCGCTTTGGAAGAAAACACCAATTGTTAAAAAAGTGCTGGCAATTCTTACCAAGTCATGGAAACCCTCTGAAGAAGTAATGCAAAAAGAAGCCGAACTGATTTTCTCAAAAATTTTTGGTGGCATCAATGATTATGGACCAGTAATTAGCAAATTAATGCAATGGCATCAAACACAACATTGGGAAATTCAGCATGTGACAGAAACAGATCGCGAAAAAGCCCGTGGACTTGATACTATGACAATAATGAATCAAATGCAGATGAATAGACTTGACTCTCCACTACTTAAACTTAACCTTGCCAAACGTGTACCACTCATGTGCACGCTAACACAGGGAATGGTTGCAAAGATTCCTGTGTGCGCAATGCAATATCACTTGGACATAGATTCTCTGTTCGCATTCGATAGTATTCGTAAGGCCAATCATCAAAATGCTGAGGAGCTTATTGCGTACATCTACGAGATCATATTCATACAACACAAAATATTTGACAGTCTTTTAACCTATCTTAAGCTTTATCAAGAGATAATGGGTAAAAAGCAGGATTCATCAATGCTGGTGGCAGAGTTCAAAACGATCAAGGAAGCTGATATCATTTTTACCTATCTCAAAGCGTCGATTGAGAAGACTGTGGCATTATTGGCAGCAATTTTTAATATAAAGAAGTTAGATGAGAAGAAGACACATAAACAGCGTTTAGGACAATTGAACCGAGAACTTCCAGAATTTGTAAAGGATGTTCCATACTTTGGGTTTGTCTGGAAATTTATAAGTTCTGAAAACCTTGATGAACTCAACAAGTACAGAACCGGTTTATTACATAAACGAGGAATTTCAGATTTACAGCCACATTCATATGTTGGTATGAAGCCTAATGACCTCCCCTTAATGAAAGTTTACAATGTTTTGCATGAACAACATAGCATCAATACAGCAGTTTTGCTTGGAGTATTAGCGCTTTTAACTGACGAGTTGGTAAAATTGGATAGACCGACAATTTTGCCTTGGGACATTCCTAGACCTAATAAGAATGAAGTCCCAGACGGATTTTTTGAATCTATGTTTGATCAGGAATTATCTTAGCTCCTATTGCAAAAAAGCTAACAAAATGGTAGATTAAAGTAATGAGAAATTCTTAACCTCATGGACGAATCTGTAGAGATCCCCAAACTAGCGCAAGTCTTAAGCACAGCTTGACTTGTGCTTTTTTAAAAAAACCTAAGCATAAAATATGAAACAAAAAAAGCCACTCCTTACTGAATGGCTTTTTATTTCGAAAAATCAACTGCTAACTAAAAACTGTTAACTGCTAACTAGAAAGTACCCCCAACAGGATTCGAACCTGTGACCTACGGTTTAGAAAACCGGTGCTCTATCCAGCTGAGCTATGGAGGCATCCGCCAATAAGGGAGCTCGACATCCCCTATCAGCGCTGCAAAGATATAATTTCTGGTAGAATTATGGAAGAGTTTTAGCGATAATCTTTCTAGGCGCTTGGTGCATGGCGCATGGCGTTTAGGGCATGGCGTTTGGTGCATGGCGCTCAGTGCATAGCGATATGCGATTAGCGTTCAGCGTTTACTTCCGACTTTTTATGCCGCGGGCTCCGCAGGAGTTTCTGTGGAACAGCCCTGCGGGGCCTTCTATGCCAAAGGTACGCCTGCTGGGCTTTTTCCTTTCTACTTTCTACTTTCTACTTTCTACTGACCCGTAATCCCCATTTCCAGTCCTCTCAGCTCTGCTAGGCCCCTTAAGCGTCCAATGGCCGAGTAGCCTGGATTGGTAACCTTATTTAGGTCGTCTAGCATCTGGTGGCCATGGTCTGGCCTGAAGGGCATGGGCGATTGGCGTTTGGCATTTTCGGCAGTTACGGCCTTCATGACCTCGTACATGTTTACATCGCCGCCCAGGTGATCAGCTTCATAAAAATTGCCCTCTTCGTCTTTTGTAACATTGCGCAGGTGCAGGAAATAGATTCTTTCTTTTACGGCTTCAAAAATATCGACCAATTGGTTGTCCATTCCGGCACCCAATGAGCCAGTACAGTAGCAGAAACCGTTAAAAGCCTGATCGACGCTGTTTTTAATGTACAACAAGTCATCCTTGTTGCTCGCAATACGCGGAAGGCCTAATATCGGATATGGGGGATCGTCTGGGTGGATGGTCATTTTGATTCCATTTTGGGTGCAGGTTTCGGCAATACCATTCAAAAACCAGGTTAGGTTATCTCGAAGTCCGTCAAAACCAATGGCTTTGTATTCGTTGATGCTTGCCCTCAGCGCTTCCAGCTCAATTTCCTTTTCATTGGGGATGCCCATGAGCACGTTGATGCGCAGTTCATCCAATGCGTCCTTATCCATCGATTCGAAGCGCGATTTTGCCTTGGCCAAGATTGCTGGCTGATAATCTGCCGATGCACCTTCCCTTTCCAGGATGTAGAGATCGAATACCGCCAAATCGGTCCAATTGAAATATAGCGCTTTGGAACCATCGCTCATTTCCAGGTCGAGCTGGGTCCTGGTCCAATCCAAGACCGGCATAAAATTATAGCATACCGTTCTGATCCCGCATTCGGCCAGGTTTTGAAGCGAAACATTATAATTTGCCAAATATTTGTCGGCACCAGGCCTGCGCGTTTTGATGGCTTCGTGGACAGGAACGCTCTCTACCACCTCCCAAGTTAGTCCGGCAGCTTCAATGATGGCCTTTCTTTCCTGAATATCAGCTATTGGCCAGATTTCGCCATGAGGGATGTGGTGCAATGCCGTTACAATGCCAGTTGCACCAGCCTGTTTGACATCCTGCAAGCTTACCGGATCATTTGGTCCGTACCAGCGCCAAGTTTGAAGTAGTTTTGTCATGAGTGTTGGGTATCAGGTATCAAGTATCGGGTATCAAGCATCGGGTATTGGGAAATGAGGCCGACCTGATGGTGCAAGATAAGAAAAAGATAAACTTATACGAACAATTATCTTGTAAAATGTATAGTCGTTAACGTACACGTATCAGTTAGCAGTTAGCAGTTAGCAGTTAGCAGTTAGCAGTTAGAAGTTAGCAGTCTCAGTTCATAGTTGTCAGTTAGAATTGGACTCTTGGACTTCTGGACCCTTTGGACTTATCGTTCTTCGGACTTTCGGACTTTCGGTCTCCCGACTTCCAACTACATAAAATGATAAAGAAACAATACATCGCCCGTAAACGCTGGTTTGGCCTGGTCCTTAATTTCTAAGGTAACCTCAATGGTAACTTTGGTAATTCCGCGCAAGTTGAGTATATTTTTCAATTTTGCTTTTAACCGTACTTCGCTATCCACCACCACCGCCTGTCCAAATTTAAGGCTCTCAATGCCATAGTTGATTTCCATTTTCAGGTTGCGGATGGACGCAATCTCCTTCCACAGGTATGGAATGAGCGACAAGGTCAGGTAGCCATGGGCTATGGTAGCCTTAAACGGACTTTCTTCGGCAGCCCGCTCTGCATCGATATGGATCCATTGATGGTCAAGTGTCGCATCGGCAAATTGTCCAATTTGCGCCTGATCGATCTTGTGCCATCCAGAAACGCCCAATTCCTTTCCAAGGTGGACTTCAAATTCTTCAAAACTTCCAATAGTAAGCATAGAGGTTGGGTTAATTAAGGATAAGAGATTAAGGACTAAAGAACAAAGATCACAGACAAAAGATTATAGACAAAAGATCATAGACAAAAGAACAGTAAGCTATAGACTATGAACTAGCAACTATAAACTATGAACTATACTCTTCAGATCTGCCGGTGAATAATTTACGGATTTCAATGTCTTGTGGTCGCCGTTTCTGTAGACCAGGAACAAAGAATCGATTTCTTTGTAATAAGCATCTACATTACCGGTATTTTTATAGTGCGCAATGGTGGCTTCGGCCTCTTCACGCGTTTTGCAGGCCTTGCTCATGTTAGAGCGGTGCACTTCATCAAAAAGCGTTTTGAACTGCTTTCCCAATCCGAATTCAAGTATGGCCCCTGCCAGCACATATTGCAGGTCGCAGAGCGCATCGGCAATCTCAACCATATTGCCATCATCAACCGCCTCTTGTAGCTCTTTCAATTCTTCTGACAAAAGTTCGATACGCAACTGGCATCGCTCTTTCGTAGGTATGGTCGCAGTTTCTAAAATCGGGTGTTTAAAGGTCTTGTGAAATTCAGCAACTTGGCTCAGTGCTTTTACATCTTCCATTTTCTTAGCGTTTTAATGCACTAAGTTTAGATATTTTATAATGATGGACAAATTTTCTTATCAACACTTACAAAGTTGAAGGTTCAAGGTTTAAAGTTTTCCCGAAGGGATGCCTTTGGCAAAGATTCAAGGTTGAAGCGTAAAGCGGAAAGCGGAAAGCGATAGGCGATAGGCGACAAGCGCAAGGTTGCGGCGCAGGCGTCCCGTCTTTTGTCTTTGATCTTTTGTCTTTCTACTTGCTCTAACTACTTTCTACTTGATACTTGATACTTGATACTTTTTACTTCCCTCATCACCTCCTCCACCTTGTCGGCCAAAATGATATCGCCTCCCGCCGCAATAATGTCGCGATAGGCCTGCTTTCTCAAA
The DNA here is from genome assembly GCA_031119475.1 of Pedobacter sp. Classification (GTDB taxonomy): domain Bacteria; phylum Bacteroidota; class Bacteroidia; order Sphingobacteriales; family Sphingobacteriaceae; genus Pedobacter. Next base: position 1,123,831 of record JAVHXV010000001.1, read on the forward strand.
TTTGCGTCTTTTTCCTTTTCTACCACAGTTGCAGTATACACAATTGACATGATGCCCTTACTGTGCAGCAGATCATAAAATTCCCTGGTTTTTGGCTGACTGACATAAGCAATGATGTTTTTCCAAGGGATACCGGATTGCTCGACCATTTTCAGCTGTTCTGCATTTTTGATGTAGATTTCGAGCATCAGTTCTGGGTTGAGCCGGTGATAAGCCTTCGCATCAGGCAGTTCAAATGCCGACAGGATAACCTGTGCTTCTGCTTTCCACTTCTTCAGCTTATCAACCATCATTGAAAGTGGCACATTTTTTCGATCCAACAGGAGGATACATTTCCCTCTCGCCCACCTGATCACCGCTTCCAGACTGGGGATCTGATGATCGGTCAGCTTGCCCTGCGCATCCTTTAACCTCAATTGTTGAAGCTCTTTCCAGGTATAATCTTCAATCTTCCCCTTTCCATTGGTCGTTCGCTCTAAAGTAGGATCGTGCATAATGACGATGACACTATCCTTTGTTAACCTTGGATCGATTTCCAGAAACTGAGTAGTCATTTTTACGGTATGTGCAAAAGTAGCGAGACAGTTTTCTGGCAGGCCTGCCACCGTACCACCCCGATGTGCAATGAGCAACGGATCTCTTCCAGGCCGATAGCTGAAAAAACGCTGAAGTTCCTGTACGTTTTTAATCTGCCCCAAGTTTTGTTGTGCAGCACCAGATAGGCCGCATAACATCATTACAAATACAATAAGAACGGATTGACGTTGCACGGTCCTAGTCATTTTCTGCCACTGCGGGGCCCAAGGTTTTGGCACCATTGGGAAGGGTGATAAATTTGGTGAGGATTGCACTCACTAGGTAAAGGAATGCCAAAATCCATACCACGCCCTCGCTCCCGATGGAACCGATGAAGAGCCAAACGATGAGCGGGCCGGTAAAAGTGGCCAGTCCGGCACCAAGATTTAGTACCGACATGGCCGCACCTTTATCTTCTTTAACCAATGATGGAACCAGTGCAGATAGAGGCACATATCCGGCCAACAACCCGCCCCATAATATCCCACAAAGCATGACCAGCCAATAACTGTCGTTAAAAATAACAGGCGAATAATAGAGCAGCAGCGTAGCCAGCATACAGCCAATTCCACCGAACCAGAGCACGGTATTTCTCCAACCTACAATGTCTCCCACAAAACCGAAAAATAAGTTAAAGGCAATATTGGCCAACCAAATTGTTCCCCAGATCTGTAGCCATTCAGATTGGCTAAAACCACGTCCAATCAAATAGATGCCCAAAAAAGCATAGAATGCCGACTGTGATGTCGTATTGATGATCCGCACAATACCGCCCATCAGCACCTTAGGTTCTTTTTTCATGATCACCAATCCTTTTTTTAGTTCTGCAGCCTTGCTGTTGCCTTCGAGCACGGTATTGGTCTTAAATTTATCCTTGTTCAGCACCAAAGCGAAAAGTGCTCCGATCAATACCCATAGCACGGCACTGTATAACGTATTTTGCTCGCCAAGGTTCTTGATGGCCCAGATGGAGTAATAGGCGCCAAAAACATTCAGTCCGCCGGTAAACGCGAACCAAAACCATCCAACCGCTGTTCCCAATTTATTTTGCGCACTTCTATAATTGATCCACACCAAAAAAGAATAGGCGAAGAAAGGATAACCAAAGCCCCTGATGGCATAAGTAATGAGCATGATGGGATAGTTCAGGTTTTCGATGCCCAGTCCGGCAAAGCCCAAGGTTCCGATAATGTAGATCAATAATCCCATAATCATTGTCTTCCGTGGGCCATAAGCCTCGGTAAGCACTCCAGAAAACCAGGATGCGATGGCTACGGTAATGCCGTAAGCGGTAAATAAAAGCGCAATGTCTTCTGCCCCCATCCCCCGCTTGTCCAAATAAGGAGCGAGCCAGCCCAATTCGAGCCCATCGCCCATCATAAAAATCAAAATGCCCAAGTAGCCCCAGGCCAGGTGCCTTGGTAAGCCCATCCTGCTCAGCAGGGAATTGTCGTTTGTTAATGCCATTGTTAGTTGGTTGGTTGGTTGGTTGGTTGGTTAGTTGTTTAGTTTTTTGGTTAATATTATCGCTTCGCGGATGATTACACCGATTAGGATGATTTCACAGATAACTTATCAAGCATTCTGTCTTTTTACTTTATACTTTATACTTTTTACTTTAACTCATCCTAACTTACAAACTCTACTTAAAATTTCAATTCCAAAAGGTCAAAATCTTTGAAGAGTCCATAGTCTAGGGTCTGATAGCTGTTCCCTGAAGGATAGCCGGTCACTTTTCTGAACAATGCCGGTGCCACATAGCCTGATGGCGGATTGCTATGATGTGGGCCCAATAGATTTTTAAGGCTTCCGATGATCTCGATGCTGATTTCGTTCGAACCCTTTTTAAGGTATCTGGAAACATCTAACGCAAATGGATCAAAAGCAATCGTACCGGCAAGTACACCGTTTACTTTGACAACGGCGACGGTCCCTTTCCAATCGTCCAGTTTTACTTCATGCTTTTTGGTCAGGTTATCTACCTGATAATTTTTTCTATAGGTAACGCCTTGTCCGTACAGCGGCAGTCCCTGGGCTTTCCATCCGCCCAATTTAAGGCCTGATGGTGGTGAAATGGCCCATCCCTTGGCAGCGGGAACGACATCAAAATTGCCCAATATGTATATCGGCTGTATTTCTGCCAATACCTGCATGGGATCGGCAATCAAGGTCAGGCTGTTCTTTCCAGGTTTCACGTATTTTCCGATTTCGAGTACGTTAAACTCCTTGTCCAGCCACCATTGTCCGGCAGTTGGCTTCACTTCGTTTCCATTGATCAGGATGCGGCTGTATAGGGCCGCCTGCTCAACAACAGCTTTCATCGCTATGGTAGAGACAGCGTCGTGCACATCAAAATAATAGGTTGCCGTAAAGCCTGATCCTTTTTTAAAGGTCTGTTTGTTTAAGATTTCACTGCGGAACTGGATGGTGTGGTCCCATGGGTTGCCATGTTTGAAACCATGATATTTGTACACCGTATCAGCGGCATTGAATATAAATTGGTCTTTTAGCTCAGTTTTTCCAAAGGCCACATCACAAAAATCGACCATAAGCGAATTCTCCAAAGGTCTTAAAACTTTTAAGTCGGTGCCCGATAACACAACTTTTGCCTTTGGAACGGCAAGCTGTGGATAGCCAGTCTGCTTTTTATTGGCGATGAACAGCAGCAAGCTCCCAGCTGGAGGAATGGTAAACGATACCGTTTTTGAAGATCCGGCAACTTTTTCGGGATAATCTGAAATCTTGCCCGTAAACAGATCCATCACCAGCGCATCGCCATCCTGAAAAGTAAGTTCGCCTTTTCCTTCCTGCTTCATATCGGCATTGGCCAGAAAAATGAGCTGTCCATCTGGCAACCAACGTTTTTGATGATAGATATTGCCGCCTGCCTCTCCTTTTTCGGTATTTATGGCGATGCCAGTAGGCCTTAAATATTTGGCGATAATCTCTTTATCCAATGATTTGGCCACAACAATATTTTCTTTTTGCCGATTGAATGTTTCGACCTGATCACTTTCCGCTCCATCTACTCGTTGCAATGCTTCGAAACTGATGACCTTGCCTCCGGCTGCCTCATAGGCTGTTAAGAGCTGCAAAGTTTTTGAATCTATATTTTCCATCCCCGGAGGAACGACAACTGTGGCATAGGCACGTCTACCGATCACAAAACGTTTGCCCTGCACACTACCCTGTTGCTGGATGATATTTTCTGAACCCAGGTCATATTCCACATGCGACTTCTCCAAGGTAGTCACAAATTCAGAAAAGCGTTCCCCAATTTTTGCCAAATTCTTGTTCGGCTTGCCAAAAAGCGCATACATCCAGCCAGATGTAGTAGGCTCGAGCACGAGGATATCGTTTCTTTGGATACCCTGGCTCATGGCCATCGAAAGCCTGGCGTAATACAAGTTCAGTTCGCGATAGTACCTGAACCAAGGATTTTGATAGGAAAAACTTTGGGGATAATCATATTTTCTTGATCCTTTGATGGTCATATCCGATAGGTGCTGACAAAGAAAATTTACGCCCAGGGCATACTCCCAGTCGCCTAAACGCTTCAGGTCCTTTAAACTTACCTCCCATCCCTCACCTGCATATGACTCGGAAAGTGTCCGTTTTTTGCCGAGCTGATTGGCAACACTGGCCAATTCGCGCACGGCACGCAGATTTCCAAACTGTACCTCTCTTAAAGGACCAGTTCCTTTTTCATTGTATTCATTAAAGAGCATATCGATCCCAGGCATCTGGTGCCAGGCATACATGGCCATGTTATCTGGTGTATGGTAAGGATTTGGCCAACTGTGCTCATAATAATGGCCGGTCCAGATCAGGTTGTTTTTGGCGGCATAGGCCGAATAAGGTTTCGACCATCGATCGATGTAGAGGTTGAGCAAGGTGTGGTAATAATTGTGCCTTACTTTTTTCCAATCGCCCACTTCTTCAAATAGCGATACCAGTTGATCTTGCAGCCGATAGCCCCACTTTTTTTCAAATGAACTGAACAGGTCAGGTGTCCACCTCACATTTCCATTTCCCTGTACCTGTATGGTCATTTCATCACTGAATACACCAGGTACGGTCTTGCCAAACTCAGTTCCAAATGCCCTTTTATAACCATTTAAGGTCAGGTCGATGAATTTTTCGGTAACACCTTTTACCATCAGGTCTACATAAGGGAATCCTGCGTTCCAATCAGTTCGGGCATTGTTGCGCTTGCTGATAAGGTAATATTCTCCCTTACGGCCCATTTCGTTGCCGAGGCTTGTCGTGATATTTTTAAGTTCGCCATTTTCCTTCTTGTAACATTGGAAAAATCTGGCTGCCGTATCCGGAAGCTGATTGGCCCTGGTGAGAGAAAGGTTTTGGCCCTGATTATAGGATTCTGGCATTTCATGCTGCACGTTACCCCCAGCAAAGCCACTCGGATAGGAATTTTCATCATAGATCCACACGTTCAGCCCCAATTCTTTTCCACGCTGTACGGCATATCTGGTCAGGTCGAACCATTCAGAAGAAAGGTATTCGGTGATCAGTCCTGGCCGGGGGTGGATGAATACACCACCAAATGCCGTTTTTTTAAAATCGATCAACATGGCATCGATATCTTTTTTGTTGACCTTGGTGTTCCACACCCAAAGTGGTGCAGTACCATATTCCTTTCCCGGAGCGGCAAAATGCTGTTTCAGCCAATCAAGACCTGGGGCAGGAGGTTTATCTTCGCTCGATTTAAAGGCGGTAATGCCGATGCCAATAATGGCAAACGATAAAAAAGCCAGGCCGGCCTTTTTAAGATCCAAGTGGTGCATAGGAATATATTTGGTTGAAAGCTAAACTCCAGAAATTATCTGTACATTCCATCCTGTACTGTCATGCAAGGTCGGGTTGAAGGTTGAAGGTTGAAAGGTTGTAAAGTTGAAGGTTGAAGGTTGAAAGTTCCAAAGTTGAAAGTTAAAAGTTACAAGGTTAAAAAGTAGCCAGTGCAAAACCATCTCCCACAACTCAAATCTAATGTCCAATATCTATTGTCTAATATCTCGTATCTAATATCTCATATCTTACATCTATATCTCAATTTTCTTCTTGATCACCGTAATCTCGCCGTTTCTTTCCATATAGACTTTATCGATCAGGCCCAGGTCTTCTGTCTGTGCGGCGTTTCGGATGCCCTGCATTACATCTTCTTCACTAATCAGGGCTCGATGTAGCCTTTTTGCGATGAATTGACCGTTTTCAAAGAGCAATATCTTATCACCTTCGATCATGCGGCTGCTAGCCTGATGATGAACCATCAATATTCCAATCAGCCGGTGCAGGATCACGATGACAAAACAGACCGCCACTACGGGCACAAATGGTGAAACTCCGACTACGGCCCTGCTCAACAGGGCACCCAAGGAGATACTGATGATATTGTCAAGCGGAGCGCCCATCTTGAACGATCGCCTACCAGAAATGCGGATGAGCAGCAGTGCGATTACAAACACCAAGATACCCCGACAGCACATCTGCAGGCTATTCAGATCTTTTCCATGGCCAAAAATGTAATCCATAAATTCCATCAACTGCTTAACAACTGAAGCAAAATTGTGTTTGGACTCCCACCCAAATCTTCATTTGGCCACTATTTATACCGATTAATGGACTCTTCGACTGCTGGACTCTTAGACTTCTGGATTGAACTTCGGACTTTATCCAAAACTTCGCAAGTTGGGGTATCATCTGAATAGGAAATTAACCTAGCAACTGACGAAGTTGGCATGCAGGACTTCTGGACTCTATCTTCGGACTTCCCGACTTATGGACTTACAAACTACTTGGCCTTCACCGATGGGCAGATTGCCATGGGCTCTTTGACTGCTGGACTCTTGGATTTCTGGATTGAACTTCGGACTTTATCCAAAACTTCGCAAGTTGGGGTATCATCTGAATAGGAAATTAACCTAGCAACTGACGAAGTTGGCATGCAGGACTTCTGGACTCTATCTTCGGACTTCCCGACTTATGGACTTACAAACTACTTGGCCTTCACCGATGGGCAGATTGCCATGGGCTCTTTGACTGCTGGACTCTTGGATTTCTGGATTGAACTTCGGACTTTATCCAAAACTTCGCAAGTTGGGGTATCATCTGAATAGGAAATTAACCTAGCAACTGACGAAGTTGGCATGCAGGACTTCTGGACTCTTGGACTCCAGTCTTCGGACTTCTCGACTTATGGACCTACGGACTCCAGTCTTCGGACTTTCTGACGTCTCAGTCTTCGTCTTCAAGCCGCTGCGCTGGGCTTGGGCTTGCCTGGAAACAACAAAGCCCCGCAGCTGCATGCTGCGGGGCTTTCGTTTGTCGGGGTGGCAGGATTCGAACCTACGACCTCCACATCCCAAATGTGGCGCGATACCGGGCTACGCTACACCCCGATCATGGTATCACTTTAACAATTACATTACTTTAAAGCAATGCCTTTGTTTTTTGGTGGTGCAAATATACAAACCTGGGCAACTATTCAAAAATAAAAATTGAAGTTTCTAACGAATACAAAATATCACACTTATTATCAAAGGATTAAATTAGTGCCATTAGTCATCAATATCTTTAACATCTGCTCTAAGTTCTTTGCGCTATGCTCCTTGCTCAAAACTTGATGCTAGCTACTTGATACCTGATACTTGCAACCTACCTGATACCCTTTTCAAAAATAAATTTGCGTAGTTAAATAACTACACATATATTTGTAGTCAAATAGCTACATGTTATAACTTTAGGCATTATAACGTTTCAACCATTATACATGAACTTACGAAGAGATGTTTTTCAGGCCATTGCCGATCCGACCAGGAGGTCTATCCTACTCTTGGTCTCCCTACAGGCCATGAGTGCCGGGGCAATAGCTGCTAATTTTGATACTGCCAGGCCTACCGTCTCCAAGCACCTGCAGATCTTGACCGAATGCGAACTTTTGGAACCCAAACACAATGGCAGGGAAATCCACTATCAGCTCAATGCAAACAAAATGAAAGAAGTGGCCGATTTCATCGAACCTTTTCGCAAAATGTGGGACGATCGCTTTAATAAATTGGAAGAGATCATGAAAAATTTCCCCAATACCTTGCCCGAACCTAAAATATGATTACATGGAACTGAAAACAAAAGTTAACGCCGAAGATGGCAAACAGGAGCTCTTCATCTCCAGAACATTCGATATATCCCTAGCCCTGCTTTTTAAGGCTTATACCGATCCTGCAATTGTAGCGCAGTGGATGGGCACCAAGGTAGTCAAGCTCGAAAACCGGACGCACGGCAGTTACCAATTCGAAACCAGCGACCCTAATGGAAATATCGTATTTCGGGCCAATGGGATTATCCATCAGTTTATACCGGAGCAAAAGATTACGCGAACTTTCGAGATGGAAAATTCACCATTTGGCATTCAGCTCGAATTTCTGGAATTTGAGGCCCTCACCGCAGATACGAGCAAGTTGACCATCCAATCGATCTATCGTACCACTGCACTCAGAGACCAGATGCTACAACTTCCATTTAAAAAAGGACTAAACCTCGCACACCAAAGATTAGAAGACCTCTTAAAAAATAAAAAAGATCAAAATGTCTAAAACCAACAAAATTATTTATTGGATTGCCACACTCTGGCTGGCATTGGGAATGCTATCGACCGGAATAGTACAATTGCTAAAAATGGAAGCGGAGGTTAAGCTTTTCAACCATCTTGGCTATCCTTCCTATTTGCTTCCCCTACTGGCGATCTGGAAAATCCTTGGTGTTGTGGCCATCCTCATCCCAAAATTCCCGCTGGTCAAGGAATGGGCCTACGCAGGCTTCTTCTTTACCATGTCTGGTGCCATTTATTCGCACCTGGCCATGGGCGATAAAATAATAGAACTGTTCGGCCCAACATTATTGCTTGCACTAACCAGTATATCTTGGTATTTTAGAAAGGCTAGATAGGTGTTTAGGCGTTTGGTGCCTGGTTGTTTAGGTGATGAGATA
>JAVHXV010000001.1:1132510-1246848 GCA_031119475.1 Pedobacter sp.
ATGAGATGATGTGTTAATTAGGTAATTTGAAATTCTCAACAACTCACCAACCAACGACCAACAATTTCGATGAGGAGTCCAGTTGTTTAGGTGATGAGATAATGAGATGATGTGTTAATTAGGTAATTTGAAATTCTCAACAACTCACCAACCAACAACTCAACAATTACGATGAGGTGTCCAGTTGTTTAGGTGATGAGGTGATGTGTTAATTAGGTAATTTGAAATTCTCAACAACTCACCAACCAACAACTCAACAATAAAACAATGCATCAATTAACCCATATGAGCAAAGCTGATTTTTATTTTAACAAAGACAACAAATGGCATGAATCGCTTGAAAGACTAAGGGACATTGCGCTCTCGTGCGGACTGACAGAAGAATTAAAATGGGGCCAGCCCTGTTATACCCATCATCAGGCCAACATTGTACTGATCCATGATTTCAAGGAGTACTGTGCTTTTTTGTTTTTCAAAGGCGCGTTATTGAGCGATACGCATGGACTTTTGGTACAACAGACCGAAAATGTACAATCTGCACGGCAAATTCGATTTCAGCACCTCAGCGAGATTATGGACCAGGAAGCGGCCCTCAAATCCTATATTTTTCAGGCGATTGAAGTAGAACGGGCCGGGTTAAAAGTAGAATTGAAAAAGACTACTGATTTTGAGGTCGCCGAGGAGTTCCAGTCCAAACTGACAAGCATCCCAGCATTAAAAGCAGCATTTGAAGCGTTGACGCCGGGAAGGCAGCGTGCCTACCTCCTGCATTTTTCGGCTCCCAAGCAGGCCAAAACACGTGAAGCAAGGGTAGAAAAATACATGCCGCAGATTATGAACGGAAAAGGTTTAAATGATTAATATGGATCAACAGCTGCTTTCTGCCGCATCGCGGGATGAAATTTTATCGATCTTGAAAACACGTTTCGAAAAAAATCCGGAACGCCATCCCATGCTCAAATGGACTGATGTACAGGCCAAATTGGAAAAACATCCCGCAAAACTATGGTCGCTCAACGAAATGGAAATGACGGGTGGAGAACCTGATGTAGTCACTTTCGACCCCACAACAAGCGAATACCTCTTTGTAGATTGTGCAGCCGAAAGTCCGAAAGGAAGGCGGAGTACATGTTACGACCATGAAGCATTGATTTCCAGAAAGGAACATCAGCCAGAAAATGATGCCATCTCTATGGCAACAGACATGGGCATCGAAATCCTGACCGCAGAACAGTATCAAAACCTGCAGCATTTCGGACCGTTTGATACCAAAACCTCCAGTTGGATCCTTACGCCAGAATCCATCAGATCGCTTGGGGGCGCCCTATTTTGCGACTATCGCTATGGAACCACATTTGTCTATCACAACGGCGCATCATCCTATTATGCCGCCCGCGGATTCAGGGGTTTGTTGAAAGTATAAGCTATCGGCACCTGCAAACACTTTGACAATCTCCCTGTCCTTACAACCCTTTAAACACACTTTGTTGTGAAATTGGCGGTATTGACTTTGACAAAGTGAACAAAACCTAAACCCTACGAATAAACTGAACAATATGCCGCTGAATGAATAAAGTGGCCACAACTATACGCTATACCATGTAGTTAATTTAGCAAGATCACTTGCTGCTCATGCTCACTCGACTACTTGGTTTACTTTTATGGTGTATAGCGATAAATTGTATCGTTGTTCCTCAGGTATCGGCCCAATGTCCGGCCTACCAGCGCGTTTATGCAAATGCAGAGGAAGCCAACAGTAATGTGGCTTTTATCAATTCTGATGTCAGCAATCCAAACAATGCCGTTGGCAGCAACCTAACCGATTATAGTTTGATCAACATTGCCATACTTGGGGCTATCCGGTACCAGCGCCTTAAATTCCCTACTACCTTGAATGCAGGCGAACGCATACATGTCAAATTGGCGAGTACGGTAGACCTTAGTCTATTGGGCATCACCTTGTCGATACAAGCCTATAAACAGGGCGCACCGGTAGGTAGTAAGCTAGATATTTCGGGAGGGTTTCTAAGCTTGATCTCCGGCGAAAACATCAGTGATTTTGTAATCGATAACCCGGGCCCATCTTATGATGCTGTGCAGGTATCCGTAAGTGCTACTGTAGCAGTTGGGCAGATCAGGGTGTATGCAGCCTATGTTGATCAGCCTATGGCAACTGCTGGAGATTGCGAAACTTCGGCAGATCTGTTAACCGGCACAACAAGCGGGCTATTAGGTGCATCAAATGGTGTAGTCAATGCCAACAACGCCATAGATAACGACATGACCACCTATGCTACCATTAACCAAAATATCGGCATTGCAGGTTATGTACACATCACCAGTTTACTGCCCCGTCCTGCGGTAAGTGGCGATCTTGTTAGTGTTACTTTAAAAGTTCCAAGTGTAACTGTGCTCAGTGCGGCTATTTTCTCTAAACTTTCGGTCGTGGCCTATCTTGGCAACAACATCGTTACCAGCATTCCTGTCAACAGTGCCGCCATCAATATTCGCCTATTGGATGCGGCAAACTACATCTATCAGTTCACCTATTCCATTAATGGGGCATTTGATCGGATTTCCGTACAAGCGGGGGGGTTGGCCAACGCTTTTACACAGGTATATGTTTACGATATCAGAAGATTGATTCCCGAACCGATCGCCAGTATTGATGGCAGTATAACCTCATCCAAGTCTTTTTGTGAAACAGCAAATCCTGTCCTTGGCATCTCTTCAGCACAGGCCTGCAACACCTATACTTGGTACGACGCGCAAAGCGGAGGTAATCTGCTATATACCGGTAGCAATTACGCACCCGGCCCACTGGCACCGGGCACCTATCATTTTTACACCGAAGCAACCAGAAATAACTGTACGGGGAGTGCTTCCCAACGAACTGCAATTACAATTACCGTGAATCCAAAAGCCGCAATGGCAGCTATACAAATCAACTCGAATTAGTTACACTTAAAATTTATGACCATGGATACTAAAGTCAACATCCTTACATCAGCTTTACTGACCATCTTGCTCATGTCATCAATTTCATTGCATGCAGACACCTTCTATGTTTGTACAGGGGCAACATTAAACCTTAGCCCTTCGGCCGCGCCCGCTAATACACATTATGTATGGGACATTAAGCAAGGTGCGTCATCCATAACAGGCTACCCTTCTGCCACTGCACCAACAAGCCTTCCGAGTGCGGGGACCTACGAACTCATCCTAACAACTGTATTAGATGACCCAGCAAATACATCGATCTGTCCGCCAGATCCCACCAACCATACGCTCATCGTACTTCCAGCATTGAGCATTGCCCTAAATGCGCCAAGCACCTCTAGCTATTGCGCAACCAGTGGAGTGCCATCGGCAACCGTTGCACAGACCACAACTGGATTTCCGTCGGGCTACGGCAGCGATCTGGAAAGAGAATTCAGGTATACGGTGGTGAAGGATGCAGACACTCCGGTAGATGGTGCCACATTGGGGACAGTTGACCAGGCTACAGGAACATACACCTTGAATACTACTACAGCCGCGACCTACAAAATTACAGGGTACGTCAAATATAAACAGAAGGCAGGTGCAACGGGAACATTGCTAAATCCAAGCAATGGTTGCGAGGCCAATTCAAGTGCTACCCAGCAAACTGTTACCGTTACGGTTAAACCTGCCAAACCAACCCTTACGATCACGGCTAACTAGCAAAAATTTCGGCGAGATGTTTTTGGGCAAAAAAAGGGGCGAATGGATACTGCCATTGTTCTTTATGATGATGGTCTTAGGGCCTGTCTATGCCCAAACCACAGTAAGCATCAAGCCGGGCGGATGGGTGCGCCTGCAGGCATCTTCTATTGGTGCAACCGCTTACCAGTGGACCAGAGATGGTATTCCGCTTTCCGATGGTAAAGCCCCCAGCTATCTGGCCAAGATACCGGGAGTTTATTCGATAGTTACGTTCAACGCCGGCGGATGCAGTTCTGAGCAAGCAGATCCGATTACGGTGACCATGATGGATAGCCCAATCGCAGACCTATCGATTTCGCTACAGTCGGCTAGCCGTCCGATAACGGTGAACGAAAATTTCGACTATTACCTTAAGGTGAACAACAAAGGACCAGATGCAGCACATTCGATCAAGGTGAGCAGTTTGCTGCCTGAAGGGATGATGCTGGTCCAGTTGGCCACTCCCCAGTTGGGGAGTTCGACCTACAGCGCTGCAACGAAAACTGTTTCCTGGTCTATCCCACAAATGGCTCCAGGACAAGATGCAGAATTAAAAATCAGTGTAAAACCCAGTATAGATGGCCTGTTCAAAAGCTCAGCATCGGTGATTGCGGCTACAGCCGACCCATTAATGGGCAATAATGTCGCAATAGATCAAAAATCCATTCTAACCATCAAAGTTCCAAATGTATTTACGCCCAATAACGATGGAAAGAACGACACCTTTAAAATTGGCGGACTTGAATCTTTTCAGGAAAACCAGCTTACCATTTTTAACAGATGGGGAAGTTCAGTCTATGAGAAAAAGGGTTATCAGGGCGATTGGACGGCAGACGGCCTAAGTGATGGTACCTATTTCTATCTGCTAAAAGTAAAAACAGTTCATTCAACATGGCTAGAATTTAAAGGATATGTTACGGTCATACACTAAATATCTAAGAAAAATTGGCTTCGTTGGCTGGCTGTGTCTGATCAATAGCATGGCCAATGCCCAACAAGATGCCCAGTACAGTCAATATATGTTCAATGGCCTATATGTCAATCCTGCCTATGCGGGATATAGGGATGCCACATATGCTCAAGCTTTTTACCGATCGCAGTGGACTGGCATTAAGGGTGCACCAGAAAGTTTATCTTTTTCTTTCGACACTTATATTGAAGATAAAAAAATCGGTTTGGGCGTAATTCTTTCAAAAGATAAGATTGGCGCACAAAGTATGCTCAATGGTTATCTGACTTTCGCTTACCGGCTTCGATTGAGCGAGGACCCAAACAATACTCTATCGTTTGGACTTGGAGCTGGCATCTTACAAACGGGGCTTGATGGCAGCTTGTTGGAGCCCGGTGAACTGAATGACATCCGCATTCCTACAGCGCTAGAACGTAAAACCGCACCCGATCTGAGGGCAGGTCTCCAATTTACAATGGCAAATTTCTTTGTAGGGCTATCGGTGAACAATCTTTTTTCACACCAGGCCAATCAGATTACCAATGCACCCGTTTACCTGACAGCAAAAAGCCATTATTATCTCACTTCGGCAGCAATCTTTCCATTGCAGGATGGATTAAAGCTCAAACCTTCTTTTCTGATCAAGGATGATTGGCATGGCCCGGCTTCTTTAGACCTGAATACTTTTTTCATTTTTAAGGATGCTTTTTCTATTGGTGCAACCTATCGCACCTCCATTCAGATTTTTCCTAGAAAAACATTGGAGGAGGGACTGACCAAGCGTAGTGCGATTGGCCTGTTAATGGATTTTCTTGTTCAAAAGCGGTTTCGGATCGGATATGCGTTCGATTACAGCCTAAACCAGTTGGCAAATTACGAGCATGGATCCCATGAAATTTCACTGGGCTATTATTTTTCCCCACCCAAAGAAAGGAGTAGACTTTTTTATTGTTTTTAGTCGAACAGAAGTCCGATGTCAAAAGTCAGAAGTCAGAGGTCAGAGGTCCGAAAGTCAGAAGTCCATGTACCGATTGTAATGGACTCCTGGACTGCTGGACTCATGGACTCTAGTCTTCGGACTTCCCGACTTTCTGACTTACGGACTACATGGCCTTCACCGATGGGCAGATTGCCATGGACTCTTCGACTTCTGGACTCTTGGTCTATAGTCCTCGGACTTCCCGACTTCCCGACTTACGGACTACTTGGCCTTCACCGATGGGCAGATTGCCATGGACTCTTGGACTTCTGGACTCTTGGACTTAACCTCGGACTTCCCGACTTTCTGACTTTCTGACTTTCTGACTTCCCGACTTCTCAGCCCTCGCCTTCAAGCCGCTGCGCTGGGCTTGGGCAGGATGGGGGATCCTGAGTTGGGGAGCCGTTACAAGCTCAAGCCCTGGCCTGCTCGTGCCTCGCAGTCCTGCTTTGTTGTTTCCAGCCTTCGCCTTCAAGCCGCTGCGCTGGGCTTGGGCTTGCCTGGAAACAACAAAGCCCCGCAGCTGCATGCTGCGGGGCTTTCGTTTGTCGGGGTGGCAGGATTCGAACCTACGACCTCCACATCCCAAATGTGGCGCGATACCGGGCTACGCTACACCCCGATCGGTAAAACACAAATATAGGAAAAATATCAGGATTGCAAACCTAGTCCCTCGTATCTGCCCTCTTTCCCATTGGTCTGGCAGCTAACTGGATAGGTTCCATTTTTACTGTTGTACTTGCAAATTGTGGTTTGGCCAAAGTAAACTCGATATTGATGATGATCTCATCTTCTAATGCTCCTGCATCAATATTTGGCGCCTTGATGCCAAATTCGCTCAACCTTACATGTTGTTTTCCAGTTACTTTGATATTTTGGTTCTCATCAAGTTCGTATGATAAATAAATCGGAGAGGCGTGGCTTCCATCCTTCATCGTTACCTCACCGCCCATGTAAACCATTTTCATGATCGGCAAGATCATCAGCTTTTTCTGCATGAACACAATTTCATTGATGCCTTTGGTAGAAATTGCTTTTTGAAGTTCAGAACCCTCTTTGGCATTGTTAAGGTCTGCAATATTCAAGCTGAAAGAAAAATCTGAAATGCTGCCAAGTTCTCCCTGCTGGGCTACAAACTGCCCTGTACAATCGAAATTACTGACCTCAGATTTCCAATCCTTAAGTTTTCCAGCACCGGCAATAAATGCTTTTTGATTAATAACCTGATAGCTGGCACTTTGCTGATTTGGTGTAACCTCTTCTTTGTCTTCTGTCCAGGAAATGGATAACATACCCATTGCTGCCACAAAAACTGTGAAAACTGCTTTTTTAAAAGGAGACGGAATTGTAAAATTTTTCATAGCGATGTTTCTTTTGTAAGGATAAATACTTTTTAGTTATAAACAAACCAAAGGACTAACTCGGATTGTAACACCTTTGTTATGATACATTACGCTGGTGCTGGTGAAATGGTTGCCTCGGCAACGTTTCTAAAACACACATTTTAATGCCTATCCAAAGATTTGCTATATAACACTACAAAGATTGATAAAATCACAATCGTGAAGAATAGACCTAATTATGAAAGCTTTGTCATGGTTTGTTCTACAACATTCCTATGATTGGGAACTACCGAAGTGGCTGCCTCAATAGATTTTCGGTATCGTAAAACTGAAAATGGAACCTTTGCCCTTTTCAGAATCAACAGTAATCTCGCCGCCCAGAAACTCAATGATCTTTTTGGTGATGGCCAGTCCGATGCCCGTTCCCGGAAACTCAGACCGTGCGTGCAGTCGCTTAAATATCACAAAAATCTGTTCAAAGTATTCTTTACTGATGCCAATCCCATTGTCGATCACAGAAAATTTCCAGAAGTCGCCCATTTCTTCACAGGTAATCTCAATTTCTGGTACCGTACCCTTGCTGTGGTATTTTAGGGCATTGCTGATCAGGTTATGAAAAACCTGTCTGATTGGCGCCTTATAAACTTGCAGGACCGGTAATCCGTCAAATTTGACCTGCGCATTGAGTTCGGCTATACGCTGTTTGAACAGCACTGTAATGCCAGTTACCATTTTTTGGATGTCGACCTGCTCGAGCTTGTCTTCGGCCCTGCCCACCCTCGAAAATTCCAGCAGGTCGTTGATGATCTGACGCATCCGCTGTGCACCATCGGTTGCAAAATGTATATATTGGCGGCCTTCGTCGTCAATGATCGAATCGTATCGTTCCTGCAAAAGACTTAAGAAGGAGGTGATCATCCTGAGCGGCTCCTGGAGATCGTGGGAGGCCACATAAGCAAACTGCTCAAGCTCATCATTGGATCGGGAAAGTTCCCTCGCCTTTGTTTCCAAACTGCTGTTCAGCTTTTTCAGAACATCTGCATGGATCTTTCTTTCGTTCGAAAGCTGTGCTTCCCGCTGCAGTTCTATCAAGAGCAGGGTCTGGGAAATGTACCTCTCGTTCATCTTCTTCAACTGATAGCCCCAAAGTCCGCAAATGAAAAAGATAATGGTGGTCAATACGACGTAAATGATAAAAGTCTGGGGCTTAAAATAATCAGAACTGATGAAGTAAAGACTCCCTATCCCCATGTTGTGCAAATAGCTGAAAGTGGCATGGTGAACAATAACCACGATCAGGATGGGGATCTGCAAGGTCCATTTCTGGTAAGTGATCAGCACCACACTGCCAATAAAGGCAAAGAAATGCATCTCGAACATGCCGTGCATCTGATAGATGAACTGCGCCATGAACACACCCAATATCGCACTAAGTACATATTGATAGAATACAGTATGCGGAAAAAATAGCTTAACGGCATAAAAAGCAGCGATGAGCAAGCCGCCCAGCCCGATGGCTATGATCCAGGTACCATAAAAATTGGCCAGTACCAAACCAACAATAAAATACCCGACCAGAAAATAGTTCATTAACTCATCTGACCGTTCCTTGGTTTTCGAATGAAAATCCTCAGTATTTATGCTGATCTGTCCTTGTGGACTATCCATGCTCAAATATAACTATTCGCTGATTCCTTTTTTAATTTCTATACAATCCATAATCTGATCATATAGTTTCGCAGGTGTAATATCATCTTTTATGATAAAACCTGCAATACCTCTTTCTAGGGATTTCTGTTTGAACTTGCTATAGGTATATCCGCACATGGCAATGACCGGACAGTCAGGGCATAAGGCGATGATGGCGTTGATTAGCGAATCGGCTTCCAGTTCGGGCAGCGAAAGGTCTAGGAAAACCAGGTCAAAGCTTTCACCACTTTTCTGCAATATCGTTTTGGCAGCTGTAAAATTACTTGCGCTTACCAACTCAGGACTTTCCAATGCAGCTTTCAGGTAGCAGCCCATCAAGGTCAGATCACCAGGATTATCCTCTATAATCAATATCCTCATGGGATGGGCAGCGTACATATCAGAGTCACATTTAGATGGCCGGGCAATCGCCCTCTTATTTTAACTCACAAAGAAATCCAGATTTACCCTACAAAAGAATAGACCTAATTATGAAAGCCCTGTCATGGTTTGGTCGACAATGAGATGGTTGATTGGTTAACTGGTTAACTGGTTAACTGGTTAATTGTTTAATTGTTTAATTGTTTAATTGTTTAATTGTTGAGTTGTTGAGAGGACGGAGATGCCCCACAGTTAACCGCTTAACCAATTTAAATAGTTAAACAATGTATCACACTAGCTTTTGCGAAATCACATAAGTTGTTAGAGCGGCATTGTTTTTCATCTTCATTTTTTCGAGGATGCGTGCGCGATAGGTACTGATGGTGGGCTTGCTCAAGCAAAGGAGTTCTGCAATTTCGGTTACATTTTTGCCGGAGGCGATGAGCAGCAAGGTCTGGTATTCTCGTTCGGATAGAAGTTCATGCGGGGCTTTTTCGATGTCATCATCCAATAGGGAAAGCAGTTTTTCTGATAGGGATGGCGAAACGTACTTTCTTCCGCTCTGGATCTGGCGGATGGCGTTGACCAGCTCGAGATCGGCCGAGTCTTTAGAAAGATAGCCCGATGCGCCCAATTTCATCGCCCGTACGGCCAATTGTTCCTCACCATGGAAACTGAACATCAGCACGGGAACTTTGACCTTATCTGTCTTCAGTTTTTGCAGAATTTCAAGGCCGTTCCTCCCGGGAAGGTCAATGTCGAGGATCAGGATATCCCAATCGGCCTCTGCCAACCGCTGGAAAACTTCGGCATAGTTCATCGCTTCTCCAATGGAAACGTTCTGGAATTCTGCCAGGCAAATCTGTTTAACGCCAATCCGTATGGCAGAATGGTCGTCGGCGATCAATATTTTCATGGCCATATATGATCTATAATAAGTTCGATTACTGTACCTGCCTGGGCGCTGTTGATCTGTAGTTCTGCCTGGATCAGGTTGCTCCTTTCCTTCATGTTCATGAGGCCCATCGACAGCGGATCTTTAAGGATTTCACTCCCGATACCCTTGCCGTTATCCATGATCTTGATCAGCAATTGTGTATTGACCCTTTCGATCTGGATGCCCACCCTGGTTGCTTTGGCATGTTTTGCAATGTTGGTGAGGGCCTCCTGGCATATCCTAAATATATTGATTTCGATAGACTTTTCCATCATCGGCTGTTCAAAATCTGTGCGGAATTGTGCTTCAACGCCGGTTTTCTTTTGAAACTCCACAACAAGCCATTCTATCGCCGAAAAAAGTCCCAACTTATCCAACAATGCCGGACGCAGTTCATTGGCCAATCTGCGTACCGAGTCGATACTATGGTCAACATCGGCAACCAGCGCAACAATCAGTTCTTCCATGTCTCGGTCGCCCTGATGCCTTTTTCTCAGCGCAGACAGCGACATTTTTAGGCCAGACAGCTGTTGGCCGAATTCATCATGGATTTCCCTTGCCATCCTTGATCGCTCTTCTTCGAGCGCATTGTTCAGCTGCCCGGCAAAGCCCCTTGCCCGCTTTTCAGACATTTCCAGTTCAGAAATGATCCTTTTTCGCTCTGTGCTGTAAATGATGCTCTTGAACAGCGAACTGGCAGTGAGGTCGTCTTTCAATAGGTAATCTGAAATGCCCATTCCCAAAGACTTCATGCCAAAATTAAAATTGGTATAGCCCGTTAAGACCACGATCGGGATATGATGGCAGAGCGAAACCACTTCTTCGATCAGTGCTTCTCCCGTCCGGTCGGGCAAAGAGAGGTCCAACAATACCAGTTGACATTGGAAATCTTCATTTTCGATCAACGCCTTAGCTTCTTCAAATGTGCGTGCATGGGTAATGACGGGTTCGGAAATCTCCCTTAAGATAAAATCCTCGACCAGGATAAAGTCTCCCAAGTTGTCTTCTACGACCAGAATATGGAAAGGGGCTGTAGTAATGTATTCCACGTGATGAAAATCTAAAGCTTCAAACGTAACGATTTTAGGTCAAGATATCATTTTATGTTTAAACATTATAGCAGCCAGATTGTTCAATGATCATCTATTCATTCATCAAGCATTTATGTCAAAGCAGCAACAGCAACCCAGCGAAAAGGCAGCGCCGAGAGACGGGCTGGACAATACAGGCACCCAGGGCTATGATTCGCTAAGCGATGATGCCTATACCGGAAGCTCTAAAAAACCAGAAGCCGACCCAAACGACTCGGCCCATTCAGAAAGTAAAACTGGAAGTTCATCAGCTGATTTCAATTGGGTTGGAGAAAACGGACAGGAATAACTATCACTCATTTAGCCATGGCAAAGAAAAAGAAAAAAGAGGATCCCTGCTGGTCAGGATACGAACAAGCAGGAACCAAGAAAAAGGACGGCAAAACCGTACCCAATTGCATCAAAACTGACAAGAAGGGAAAGGGCTAGATACTTATTGATTAAAAGCATGCCACCCCAATGGGCAGCATTCCTGCGGAGAGGGCGGGATTCGAACCCGTCCCGACCATAGGTTGGGATTATCAGCACGATAGTTTAGCAAACCTAGGGCAGTTGATCAGATGGTGCAGGTGTTGGATTAAACAAAAAATGCCACCCCAATGGGCAGCATTCCTGCGGAGAGGGCGGGATTCGAACCCGCGGTACCGTTACCAGTACGACAGTTTAGCAAACTGTTCCTTTCGGCCTCTCAGGCACCTCTCCACGTTCAAGGCTACTCCATAAGAATGCCTTTTTCGTGGGCACAAATATAGCAATTCATCTATGTTTGCAAAAAAAAATTATGTGGTTTGTAAATAATCTATCCGCACATGATAGATGCTCATCAGCATTGTCTTGAATATCAGCTTTATAGTTTCCAGGTCTTTTAAAGTCAGGTCGCAATTATCGAGCTGGTTTTGTTCCAATTTGTAATTGATGATCCTTTCGACCAGGTCGTTGATGTTCTGTGCATCTGGATTTTTCAGGCTTCTTGAGGCCGCTTCTACGGAGTCGGCCAGCATCAGTACCCCCGTTTCTTTTGAAAAGGGAATAGGTCCCGGATAACGGAAAATGTTTTCGTCAACAAATTTTTCTGGAGAGTTTTTTAGGAATGACTGGTAAAAATAATCGACCCTGGTATTGCCATGATGTGTCCGGATAAAATCGATCACACTTTCCGGCAGTTTATATTTCCGTGTAATCTCAATCCCCTTGTGTACGTGCTTGATGATGATCTGCGCACTTTGCTCATAAGGTAGTTTATCATGCGGGCTTGTGGCCGTATTCTGGTTTTCAATAAAATACTGGGGATTTTCCATCTTACCGATATCATGGTACAATGCCCCTGCCCTTACAAGCAAAGAATTACCGCCTATCTTAAAAATTGCTGCCTCTGCCAAGTTGGCCACCTGCAAAGAGTGCTGGAATGTTCCTGGAGCCTTAAAAGCAAGCTCCCTGAGCAATTTGTTATTGGTATTGGTCAGCTCGATCAGCGCAACATCTGATGTAATTCCGAAAACACGTTCAAAGGCATAGATTAGTGGATAGGCCAAAAGTGAAAGCAGCACACTGAAAATAAATGGCAAAAAGTTCTGCCAGTCGATATTCTTATAGGTACCTTCCCTGAGCAGGGCAATTCCAACGAAAGAAACAAAATAGGCAGCTAAAATGAACGCCGCCGAAATCAGCAACTGCTCGCGCCTGATCAGGTTTTTAATGCTATAAATGGCCACCATGCCTGCGGTAGTCTGGTAGAACACAAATTCGAAACTATTTGGCACAAAAAAGCCAGCGATCAAAATGACCAATAAATGCAGGTTGAGTGCCAAACGGGTATCAAACAAGATCCTGATGATGATCGGAACAATACAGAACGGGATATAATATAAGCTGGGCAAATTGAGCTTAATGGCCCAGGTCAGCGCCAACAACATCGAAGTAATGACCAACAGGATCAGCGAAAGCTGCCTGTTATCTGCAAAAATATCTTTCCTGAAAATATAGAGAAAAACCATCAACAAGGTAATGATGATCCCGACCAACAAGACCTGTCCAAGGTAGACCAACTTATTGTCGCCAATGGTCTTGGTCTGCGCCTCGTAAGCTTCCTTATAAGAAAGCAGTTTTTGATAGACCTCATCATCCACATAACCGCCTTTGGCCACGATCAGCTCTCCCTTCTGCACCATCCCTTTCGTAGTAGATAGGCTATTGACCGTAGTTTTCTGTACCGTGGCCGTCAACGATTCATCAAAAGTGATATTGGGCTTTAAATGGCTCTCGGCCAAATCGATAATCGCATCCTTAACGCGCTGATCTGCTAATTTCAGGTTGTTACCAAGATAATCAAGCGCACTTTCTACAGTATATACATCCTGCGAATTGTATTGGGTGGAAATGTTATTTGACAAAAGCGAAAAATCATAATGCCGACCATCTTTCTGGTGCTTGGCCGTTAAGGCAATAATTCCCTTTTTATAAACCGATCCCAACAGGGCGACAGCAGCTTTCTTGCTATTTTCCTTGTCCTTTTCGGGCAATGCGCTCGCCCTCCATTTGATGTCATATTCGCTCAAAAATGCATCTCTCTCCACTTTCTCCACCTCCTCATTATACACATAGATTGGCAGTACATTGTTCAATGCCTCTTTTTTATCGGTATTGACCTGAGGAGCAGTCTTTAAGATCGCAAAGCTGAAAGGAGCAATCAAATCCCTGTTCAGCCAAGTCTTTCCTTTTTCGATCTCATACCTAAATCTAGGTTGTTTGGGCAGATAAAGGGTAATGATCAGCACACAGGCCACCATCATTACATATTTGATGTTGGAAGAATATTTGCGGTAAAGTACCTTCGGGTTCTTTCTGATTTTGGCCAAAATTGTACAGTTTGATTAATCCAAAAATAGGATTTTTGAAGGAAAGCGGAAAGCAGAAGGAGAAAAGATTTAGCGCGTAGCGAAAGGCGGAAAGCGAAAAAGAGCCAAAGATTAAAGAAGAAAGCACAAAGCGCATGGAGCAAAGGGCAAAGAGCGATGAGCATGGGGTATGAGGCACAGCGTAAAGCCATATCGAAATTGACATCCTGAAATCTCGGAATGAATACCTAACTACTACAAACTCCGACGCAAAAATTACAATGCCAGCATAGCAATTACAAGAATTAATGGTACTTTTGTAGGACCAAATATTAATCGACATCACATGAGAGAAGTAGTTATCGTAGCAGCTGTAAGAACTCCGATAGGAAGCTTTGGAGGGAGTTTAGCCTCTTTTTCAGCTCCACAATTAGGCGGTTTCGCCATTAAGGCTGCCATAGAAAAAGCAGGTCTAAAACCAGAGCAGATCCAAGAGGTATACATGGGCAATGTACTTTCGGCAAATCTCGGACAGGCACCTGCTACCCAGGCGGCAAAATTAGCGGGACTTCCAGATCTTCCAGCCACTACCATCAATAAAGTCTGTGCTTCTGGCACAAAGGCCATTATGCTGGCCGCACAGAGCATCGCCCTTGGCCAAAATGAGATCGTAATAGCTGGCGGCATGGAAAGCATGAGCAATGTGCCCTACTATTTAGATAAGGCCAGAAATGGCTATCGTTTGGGCCACGGACAATTAACAGATGGATTGGTGAAAGACGGGTTATGGGATGTGTACAACGATTATCACATGGGTTCAGCAGCCGAGCTTTGCGCCGAAAGCTGCAACATAGGACGTGAAGAACAGGACCAATTTGCCATCGAATCCTATCAAAGAGCACAGGCAGCACAGCAGGCAGGAAAATTCAACGAAGAAATCGTACCGATCGAAATCAAGGATAGAAAGGGCGAGGTTAACTTCTTTGCCCAGGATGAAGAGCCGTCATCGGTAAAGTTTGATAAGATTCCAGGCTTAAAACCAGTCTTCAAAAAAGAAGGAACGGTAACCGCAGCAAACGCCTCCACCTTAAATGATGGTGCCGCTGCATTGGTGCTGATGAGCGCCGAAAAGGCAGCCGCGATGGGCATCAAACCTTTGGCTAAAATCTTGGCCTATGCCGATGCACAACAGGCACCCGAATGGTTTACCACCGCGCCTTCCAAAGCCATACCCCTGGCCCTGAGCAGGGCTAATCTAAGTATAGCTGATGTAGATTATTTTGAAATCAATGAGGCATTTTCTGTAGTGGCCCTGGCCAACAACCAAGCACTTGGCCTAAATGACACTACAGTCAACGTAAATGGTGGCGCAGTAGCCATAGGCCATCCGCTAGGTGCCTCTGGTGCCCGGATTGTTGTGACCCTACTCTCGGTATTGTCGCAGAATAAGGGTAAAATTGGGGTTGCGGGCATCTGTAATGGTGGCGGTGGCGCCAGTGCAATAGTTATCGAAAATCTGCGTTAGTGTAGCTGAAATGAACCTGCGCTTTTTTATTTTTTCGCTGTTGACCTTAGGCCTGATCGGCACATCAAGGGCACAACATACCTTTAACGTCGATCATAATCTCCAGTTCAATGCCTATCAAGACTCTCTCCAGATCTTGAGCGATGAGACTTTTGCGGCAAAGGATGATCAGGTCAGGTTGGAAAAAAACGCGGCATTCATTAAAAAATTCGTTACCGCACTGAAAATTACAGGTTCATTTGGATATGGATTCGATTCGCTCAAACGCATTTCCATTATAAAATCGCCCGATAATGCCTTTAGGATCATTACCTGGTTTGTGCCCTTAAATGATGGCACCTATCGTTTCTATGGCACCATCCAGATGGGAACTACCAATGGAGCCCTGAAGCTTCATCCATTGAACGACGGCACCAGTACGCTGGCCGACGCCAATGCCATCACCAGTAACAAGAACTGGTATGGTGCGCGCTATTATGAAATGGTCCCTGTTATCGTCAATGGCAAACAGCCCTATTGGATTTTTTTGGGATGGAAGGGCAATAACCAGAAAACTTCGAAGAAAGTAATCGATGTGCTTTCCTTTGAAAAAGGTGAACCAGTATTTGGCAAGGAAATTTTTCAGGCCTCAAAAAATGGGCCGTATAAGAACCGGGTTGTTTTCGAATACAGTAAGCTAAATTCCATGACGTTAACCGTCGACCAAAATGTGAAGATGATTGTTTTCGACCATTTGGCTCCATATGATCCCAAAATGGCAGACAATTATGAGTTTTATGCTTCCGACCTTAGTTTCGATGGCTATAAGCTGGCCTGGGGAAAATTGGCTTTGGCGGAGGATGTAGAATTAAAGAATGAGCCCTCGCCTAATGATGATTTTTATGGAAAACCCGTAAAAGCATCGATGGTCATCATTAAATCCAACGAATAGACTTTAATTTGCTACTCTGCATCCATGTACTTATCTTGCAATTTAATTTAAACTAACACACAAGTATTATTTAACTGAAACTAAACTTATACGCTAATCTATGGCATCAAAATCATTAAACTTAAATACCGATCAGGACATTGTCCTGCACCTGGAAAAAAGTGAAGCCAACACATCCAACCTTTATTCGCATCCGGTAGGCCTATTTGTACTGTTCTTTACAGAAATGTGGGAGCGATTCAGCTATTATGGCATGCGTGCCATTTTGGTGCTTTTTTTGATCGCCGACCTTAAATCTAATGGTTGGGCCTGGCCACGGGCCGATGCGTTGCAGCTATATGCCCTGTACACCGGCATTGTGTACCTCACTCCTATCGTAGGCGGATTTATTGCCGACCGTTTCACGGGTTACCGCAAAGCGGTGATCATTGGCGGATTGATCATGACACTCGGCCATGCCTCTATGGCACTCGAGGCTGTAAGCAGCAATTTTTTCTATCTGGGACTGATCCTGATCATTGCAGGCAATGGACTATTTAAACCGAATATCTCTGCCATGGTGGGCAAGCTCTATCCGCCAATAAGCGATAAAAAGGACTCGGCCTATCAGATTTTTTACATGGGCATCAATTCCGGTGCTTTCCTCGGCATGCTCATGTGCGGCTATCTTGGAGAAAAAGTTGGCTGGCATTATGGCTTTGGCCTGGCCGGGATCTTTATGCTTTTCGGTACGCTTCAATTTTATTTCGCAGAAAAGATTTTTGGCGTCATTGGTTCAAAGAACATTAAACCCGAAGCTCCGGTCGTAAAAGAACCAGCCGATCTGGTTGCCCATAAAGTTGACGAGGTCACCCAAAAGAAAGTAGAAACCCAAAGGTTATGGGTAATCGCCATTTTTTCCATCTTCACTATTTTCTTCTGGATGGTATTTGAACAGGCAGGTGGATCGATGACAATTTTCGCGAAAGATTATACCCTTCGCAACCTGACCGGAAATGCCGCGCTCACCTTTAAATGGGTAGACTCCATTTTGACTATATTCCCACTGTTGGCCGTATCTATCGTTTTATTTGGATTGGCCACGAAAATCTTTAAAAAACACCCAGCAACCATTTTATTTACCATGCTCAGCTTCGCGATCATCTGGGCTTTGGGCATCTGGAAAATCAACAGGGAATTTTCTGCCGTCAATACTGAAGTGCCGGCCTCTTGGTTTAACGTGCTCAACTCCTTCTTTATCGTATCGCTGGCTCCAATGGTATCCAAGTTTTTCGAAACCAGGTTCAACCCGAGCGGTCCAATCAAGTTTGGCCTGGGACTGATCTTGGTGGGTGTGGGCTTTGCCGGACTGGCCTATGGAGGTCGGGAAATACCACAAGGGGCAACGACTGCCCAGGTGACGATGTTCTGGTTAATTTTTGCTTATTTCTTCCATACTGTTGGCGAATTGTTCGTCTCTCCGGTTGGATTATCCTATGTAAGTAAACTTGCTCCAGCACGCCTTGTTGGGTTGATGTTCGGTTTCTGGTTTACCTGTACGGCAATTGGAAACTATCTTGCCGGTGCAACTGGTGCGTTGATCGACAAGATTACGGCAAGCCATTCCATCTCCTACTTCTTTTTGATTTTCACTGTTATTCCAATAGTAGCCGGATTGATCATCTTTCTGCTCAACCCACTATTGAAAAAATGGATGCATGGCGTCCACTAACAATTAACAATATTTAACCAAAAGCCCGGAAAGAAATTTCGGGCTTTTGGTTTTTAATGATAATTTTGAATTCAAGAATACATCATCAATCAAATCGATCTCAACAACAAGTTCAAATGCGATATGGTTAGATTGTTGTCAAACAATTTAACAATTAAAACCATCTATAAAGTGTCCGACAGCTTAGTTATTATCCCAACCTACAACGAAAAAGAAAACATCGAAAAGATGATCCGAAAGGTCTTTTCCCTAGATTTTCCTTTTCATCTGCTCATCATTGATGATGGCTCTCCAGATGGGACGGGACAGATCGTCAGGTCGTTGCAGCTGGAGTTTCCTGAACTATTGCACCTGGAAGAGCGGAAAGGAAAGTTGGGATTGGGAACAGCTTACATCCATGGTTTCAAATGGGCCTTGGACCGCGGGTATGACTATATTTTCGAGATGGATGCTGACTTCTCGCATAATCCGGATGACCTACTTAAACTGCGCGAAGCCTGTACGGCAGGGGCCGATGTAGCTATTGGTTCTAGGTATGTGAAGGGTGTAAACGTGGTCAATTGGCCAATGGGACGTGTACTGATGTCTTATTTCGCTTCTATGTACGTGCGATTGATTACCGGAATAACCATTCAGGATGCCACAGCAGGCTTCAAATGTTACCGCAGAAAAGTATTGGAAACCATTCCCATGCATAAAATCAAATTTGTAGGCTATGCTTTTCAGATCGAAATGAAATTTACGGCCATTAAATATGGCTTCCATGTTGTAGAAGTTCCCATCATCTTTACCGACCGTACCGAGGGCACTTCTAAAATGAGTACCCGGATCTTTAGGGAAGCATTTTTAGGTGTTATTCAGATGAAAGTGAACAGTTGGTTCAGGAAATACCATTAGAGGGAAGTAGTAAGAAGGAAGAAGGAAGAAGGAAGAAGGAAAAAGGAAACTGATGGGATTCCTATGAAGAAATGGACTGAGGGAATGCAAACATCCTACAACATTTGCCGCAAAAGTGCCGAATTTCGCTCTTTTTGTTCAAGCCGGATCTACCGTTCGTTTACGCCGAGTATACCTTTTGTTCTGGCCGAATGTGTTTTTAACCGATTTTTTGTATAATCTTACCCTGATTATCTGACGGAGAACTTTGCAAGTTTAGGTTACATCGAAAAAGCAAGAACCGTCAAACTGATTCATCTGGACTCCTGGACTTCTGGACTTATTGGACTCCTGGACTTCTGGACTCCTGAACTCTTGGACTCTATCTTCCGACTTCCCGACTTCCGGCCTCCCGACCCTCCCTAATCATCATTCCGAAATCCCATTGATGGGCCATGGCATTCACGATCATGACCAATCTTTTGGTGCGTGTAGGTTCAGTTTTGGCACTATTCAACCAATTGATGAAATAATTTTGATGTGATTTCGGCCGGTCAAGGAACTGCGCCAGCAAGCCTGGTTCATCCATTAGGCAAATTTCAAGGTCATCGGGCATTTCGATCTTAAAATCTGCATGGTGTTCCAACTGCAGGCCAATCGTTGCGCCAGCCTCTTTCCGAAGTTTTTGCCTGATCAATTTGTTCAATGGCAAAATAAACCCGTCACTTTTTACAGGCATCAGGCACATGCCTTCTACTGCAAGCTGATCAATAAATCCTTTTACCCGAATTTCCCTACGGTTATCTGGTTTGATCTGATTGGCCACCTCCTGTGGCACAAAAACATAGCTCCAGCCAGTTTTTTCGCCATTGGATTCAAATCTTTCTATTTCAGCTTGAAGCGTTACCATCATTCAAAATTATCAATTTGCCAGTTAGCTGATCGGCCCATTTTTTCAACACCCATTCCAAACAGCGCAAAATCATATTTTACAGGATCTGTAGGATCAAATTTTTTGAGGTTTTCGGTCAGTTCAATGGCTGTAAGCCAATCGGTCTGTTTACGTTTGATCAGTCCCAAGCTTCTGCCTACACGATCCACATGTACATCGCAAGGACAGACAAGGGCATCCATTGGTATCGCATCCCATATCCCAAAATCTACCCCACAATTGTCCTTTCTTACCATCCACCTCAAAAACATATTCAGTCGCTTGCAGGTTGATTTTTGCTTTGGCGAGGAGATGTGCTTGATCGTTCGCCTTGGAAAATCGCTCAGGCTGAAAAAATATTCCCTAAAATGGTTCAATGCCTGCTCTGCACTGTAGGCCTGTGGCTGCATTTCACTGAGCAGGCAAGTGGGCGATGAAAGCAAAATACCACCTTGATCGATCTCCGGAAGGTAACCGGAATTAAAAGTTGTGGGTGGCAGAAATGCAGTTTCCAAACTCGGTGAAGCAGCGTAATGCTGATGAAAAAAAGCAATGAAATATAGAAGATCGGTATCGTTAAAGGTGCGGTGCTTGAAGCCTAATAAGCGTTTTAGGTCACCATCACTATGGTGCAGCATAAAGGCATGCGGATCATTGTCCATTCGCGCGAACAGCTCCCTGCATTTATTGATGATCGTTTTACGTTGTCCCCAGGCCAAAATTGCTGCAAAAAACCCAGCGATTTCGATATCCTGCCTTTTGGTAAATTGATGCGCAATGCAAATCGGATCGTCTGCAATAAAATCAGGCCTATTGTATTGAAGCACCTTAAAATCTAAGAACTCCTTTAGTTCGATGTGTTTCATTACCTAGATGTTTGGTTGTTTGGTTGTTTGGTTTTTTGGTTGTTTAGTTGTTTAGTTGTTTAGGTGTTCACAGAGTTTTCGATTTTTACCTCAACAACTTCACAACCAACAACTCTACAATTCACCAATTAACCAGTTAAACAATTAAACAATTAAACAATCAACCGCCTGCCAGTGCTTGTTCCAGATCGGCCAAAAGGTCTTCAATATCCTCCACTCCTACGCTTAAGCGCAAAAGGTTATCGGTAACACCAACTTTTTCCCTTTCAGTTTTGGGGATGGAACCGTGTGTCATGGTTGTTGGATGATTGACCAAAGATTCGACTCCGCCGAGCGATTCGGCCAAAGAAAAGACTTTAAACCTGGAGGCTATCCTAAAGGTTTCCTGCAGATCGGCATTCTTTAAGGTGACCGAAACCATTCCACCAAAATCTTTCATCTGTTTTTTGGCAATGGCATGGTTCGGATGGTCCTCAAAACCTGGCCAATAGATCTGATCGATCTTGGGATGGTTTTTTAAATATTGGGCTACTTTGGCACCATTTTCACAATGGGCTTTCATTCTCAGGTGCAAGGTTTTTATGCCACGCAGTACCAAAAACGAATCCTGAGGACCTGGTGTAGCGCCGCAGGCATTGTAGATAAAGAACAGGTCTTTGTACAATTGCTCATCGTTTACCAACAGGGCGCCCATGACTACGTCGGAGTGTCCACCGATATATTTGGTCACCGAATGCATCACGATGTCTGCCCCAAGGTCGGCAGGGTTCTGCAGGTAGGGCGAGGCAAAAGTATTATCCACCGTTAAAAGAAGATTGTGCTTTTTGGTAATTTTCGCCACTGCTTCAATATCGATAATGCGCATGGTCGGATTGGTCGGTGTTTCGATCCATACCAGTTTTGTGCGTTCGTTGATATAGGGAATGATATTTTCAGGACTAGACAAATCCAAAAAATGGAATTTTATGCCGTATTTCTCATAAACTTTCGTAAAAATACGATAAGAGCCTCCATAAAGGTCGTTACCGGTAATGACTTCATCACCAGGCTTCAGCAATTTTAGGACACAGTCGGTAGCGCCCATTCCACTGCTAAAGGCAAGGCCAAATTTACAGTTTTCCAATGCTGCAAGGCAATCTTCCAATGCCCTACGGGTTGGATTGGTTCCTCTTGAATATTCGTAGCCCTTATGATCTCCGGGCGACTGCTGCCAATAGGTAGAAGTCTGATAAATTGGCGTCATGATGGCCCCTGTAGTAGGATCGGGCTCTTGTCCGGCATGGATAGCTTTGGTTGCAAATTTCATATGTTGTTCTGCTGAAGTTCTGAACTGAATAAATAGCCGAGGCGTTTCCCCGTAGGGTAGCCGCTGGCGGTAATTAACGATTGTTTCTGATGAAGAGTCACATCTTTGATCTGGGCAAATGGCGGCAGCAAAAGATCTTCATTCAGGCAGGAAAGAATAGACCGTTCCAGGATGTCGGCCAGGATCTCCTCTGTGATCACATTTGCTGCAAAGTCTTCATATAAAAATCCCAATGATCCCTCACCCTCTACCAAGAAATGTTTTTCCTTGTTTACCAAAATACGCGCCACCAATGAACCCTCATCTGCTAAGCGATTGTACTTGATCGAGTCGGCCAAAAAATTATGCACATAGATGACGCCGCAATAGCTCAGGCTCCGGTCGGCCTTTACATACGCGGTCTGGAAAATCGAATGCCCATCGTCGAAGTTAAAAACATTGCTGTGCATGGAAATCATCAACAGATCGCCAGAAAACTTCAAATGGCTTTCAAATTGGTTGATCTCCTTATAACTTACCTCCACTGAAGGATCCTTTATGGTATAATCCTGGTAAAGCTTGGCCGCAATTTTTGAAAGAATGGCCTTGGTCTGCCCAAAAACTTCTGCCGTACTCCGATAGATTGCCTGCTTGAGCGAGGCTTTGTTTTCTAGTTTATCGAGAATTTCCTTATAGTTATCGTTCATAGTGCGAGTAAAGTATAGTGTTGGGCGTGGAGCGTTTGGCGTTGGATGTTGAGCGTTTGGCGAAGCAAAGAGCAAAGACCAAGGAGCAAAGCACAAACACTATAGGTGAATTGTTATCCTGAGCGAAGCGAGGGATCTTCTATAGGTTACCTTTTCCCAAAGGCTCCGCAGGAGTTCCTATGGAACATTCCTTTGGCACAACCTTCAACCTTCAACCTTTAACTTTCAACCTTCAACTTTTAACTTTTAACCTTCAACTCTCAACCTTCAACTTTAATAAGCTCTTGCAAACAACACCCTTTGCGTTGATGGTTTTCCTGTAACCATACAAACACCATCTTCTAGTTTATTGTTTAATGGAATACACCTGATGGTAGCTTTTGTTTCATCTTTGATGCGCTTCTCAGTTTCTGCAGTACCGTCCCAATGCGCAGCGATAAAACCCGTCTTTGTATCAAGCAGTGTTTTGAATTCATCATAGCTATTGGCTTCCGTAATGTGCGTTTCCCTAAACTGTAATGCTTTATTGTAGATATTATCCTGTATTTCCTGTAGCAAATTGGCAATATAGATTTCCAACCCTTGTTGTGGAACCGTAGATTTTTCTTTTGTATCCCTGCGGGCAAGTTCTACGGTCTGGTTCTCCATGTCCCTCGCACCAATGGCCAGTCGCACAGGTACGCCCTTCAGTTCATATTCTGCAAATTTAAACCCTGGACGCTGGCTGTCGCGGTCATCATATTTTACGGAAATTCCCAATCCCTTTAATTTGGGAATAAGTTCATCGACAAAAGTAGTGATCTTGTCCAGATCATCGCTATTTCTATAAATTGGCACAATCACTACTTGGATCGGTGCAAGTTTCGGTGGCAATACCAATCCTGCATCATCGCTATGCGACATGATCAATGCGCCCATTAGCCGGGTTGATACGCCCCATGAGGTTGCCCATACATGTTCCAGTTTTCCTTCCTTGCTGGTAAATTTAACGTCAAATGCCTTTGCGAAATTTTGCCCAAGGAAATGCGATGTACCTGCCTGCAGTGCCTTTCCATCCTGCATCAGTGCTTCAATGCAATAGGTATCCAACGCACCTGCAAATCGTTCTGAAGCGGTCTTTTTTCCTTTCACAACTGGAACTGCCATCCAATTCTCTACAAAATCGGCATACACATTGATCATTTTTTCGGTTTCCTCGATGGCTTCAGCTGAGGTGGCATGGGCGGTATGTCCTTCCTGCCATAGAAATTCCGTTGTACGCAGGAACAAACGGGTACGCATCTCCCATCGCACAACGTTTGCCCATTGGTTAATGAGGATAGGCAGGTCGCGATAGGATTCGATCCAGCCACGGTAAGTATTCCAAATGATGGTTTCTGAAGTGGGACGAACGATCAGTTCTTCTTCCAGCTTTGCGGTTTCATCGACAACAATATTTCCATTGCCATCATTTTTTAGACGGTAATGGGTAACCACCGCACATTCTGTTGCAAAACCTTCAACATGCGCAGCTTCTTTAGAAAAATAAGATTTTGGGATAAACAGTGGAAAGTAAGCATTGCTATGTCCGGTTTCTTTGAACTTATGGTCCAAAACTGCCTGCATCTTCTCCCAGATCGAATAACCATATGGCTTAATTACCATACATCCTTTCACCGACGAATGCTCGGCGAGGTCGGCTTTTATAACAATATCGTTATACCACTGGGAATAATCGTCACTTTTGCTCGTAATACCTTTGCTCATAACTGTTTGGAACGTTTTTTGTGTTAAATCTCTTGTAAAGTCGCGTACAAATCTATAAATTTATAGCTACAATTTAACGACGCACACACAAAAACAACACACATATGAAACCAAAACATTTATTCACCAGTCTGCTCGCTGTAACCACCTTGTTGGTTACATCGTGCTCCGCTCCTAAAATGGCGCAAAATGCAGCCGTACAGGACGATGTGTACAACACCACTGCACAAGCCAAGGAGTATAAGCCTTCGGTACCGGTACAAAGGGATGCTGTTGCCGTTAACGACGAGTACTACCGCAAATCAGATCCGTATTATGACATGGACTATGCCTCTCGTATAGACAGGTTCTATTATGCAAATCCTTACCGCGGCTATTATGATCCATACTACAACTATTACGGCTATAATTCGTGGTACGGCTATGGCTACAATGGTTATTACAGCAACTACGGGTTCCGTTATAACTACATGAGCCCCTATTTCTGGTCGTATTATGGCTCGCCTTATTATTCTCCATACTGGGGCATCTATTCAAATTACAATTATTTTGGAACTGGCTACTACGGCTATGGCGGTTATTACGGCGGCCTTTATGGAGGTGGCTATTATGCGGGCAGGAATGAAAATTATAGGCCCCGTCCAACACGCGGAGTTGATGCCAGACCTGGAACCTACAACGGTACCGTCCCATCGAGGGGATCAATAGACCGTAACAGCTCAAGGCCTTCACGCCCGGAAAGCTATAATCCAAGTACAAATGGATCCCGTCCGAGTACCAGCAGCAGGCCGAGCAGGGAGTCCGATTCAAGGCCAACTTATACCCCACCTACTAGGGAAAGTGCACCTTCAAGGCCAAGCTACACACCGCCGCCATCAAGCAGTGGAAGTAGCGGAAGCAGTGGCAGCAGCAGCGGCGGTTCGAGACCAACCCGAGGTGGTGGCAGGGGATAGCTGATGGTGAAAGGCTAGCTACAGGATCGAATCAATTGGAAATCTCCGTTCATACCATCCTTGTATAGCTTACCTTTCCATTTATGGCTCCTCTATAATCTTATTCAGTAAATCAAATTAGATCTTTTCAACATGAAAAAATATATTCTGCTATTGGTAATGGCCATTGCTGCTACCATGGGCAATAGTTATGCACAGGTCATCTTACCTACCTACAGTGGCGATGCGCTACGTTTTTCTCAAATTAATTATGGCAGTACGGCCCGATTTAAGGCAATGGGCAATGCCCAGATCGGAGTGGGCGGAGACATTAGTTCATTAGGTGGCAACCCTGCCGGACTAGGCCTTTTCACCAAATCTGAATTCACCTTTACGCCAGAGTTCAATGGTACTACCATTGATGCTGCTTACCTGAATACACGCACAACCTCAGATCGGGCGCAGATTAACCTGAACCAGATCGGTGCGGTATTTTATATGCCAACCTATAAAATGCGCGGGCAGGATACCAAAAAAGGATTGGTCAGCGCAGTTGTTGGGCTAGGCTATAGCCGAAATAATGATTATGGCCTCGAGGCAAATTTTAGTGGAACAAATAACCAGAGTTCAGTCTACAATATGTTCGATAACGATAATGCGTTTACGTTAGGCAACAAACAATCGGGCAATATCGTGAGATCGGGATCCGTTTCGGAGTTTAACATTGCTGGGGCGCTCAACATTTCAAACCAATTCTACATTGGCGCCAATGTTGGCCTCGTTAACCTGAGGTTGATTAATGATGGCAGTTTGTATGAAACTGGTACCGTCCAAAATTACAGCGTAAATTATTATCAGAACCAGGAAACAAAGGGTTCAGGTATAAACGGAAGGCTAGGCGTTATCTTTAGGCCTGTTCCTCAATTCAGGATTGGAGCCAATCTGCAGACCCCAACCTGGTTTACCATTGACGACCGCTCTTCTGTAAGCACAGATAACAATGCCATCGATGCCGAAACCTACGATTTTAGCTACAACCTGCGCACGCCTTTAAAAGGATCGCTTGGTGCAAGCTATGTGATCGGCGATCGTGCCCTGATCTCCGCAGATATTGATTTTGTAGATTACTCGACCTTAAGGTTCTCTAGCACAAATGGCGATGATATTGATGTGATCAACGAAAACAACAATGAAGTGAAGCTTAATTTCACCAGTGCGATGAACTATCGTTTTGGTGCCGAAGTAAAAATTACCAACATGTTTAGCTTAAGGGGTGGTTATGGTATGAATGGCAGTGCCTACAAAGATGACGATGATTATTTTGCCACAAAATTCTACACAGGTGGTTTGGGCTACCGCAACAGCAATTATTACATTGATTTAGGCTACCAACGTGTTGAAACGCACAGTACTTTCAGCCCTTACCTGCTACAGGATTTTAATGAGCCAGTAGCAGATGCCAAGAACAGTAAGAACAATGTTTATGTAACTGTCGGACTGAAGTTTTAAGCAGTGATGAATACCATTTAAAAAGCCCCGGAATAATTCCCGGGGCTTTTTTTTTCGGAGACGTGAGATTTGAGATGTAAGATGTGAGACGTGAGAGATAAGAATAACGTAAGAACGCTGACTGACGAACTGTAAACTATAAACTGTAAACTGTAAACTATCAGCCCTTCTTCCCCACCACCACCTTGGTCATGTTCTCCCAATTTAAATAGGTGTTGGCTGTTGCCTTTATTTCTTCGGCAGTAATGTTTTTTACGCGATGGATGTAGGTGGTATAATAATCGAACGTAAGTCCTGAAAAATAGATGTTCTTAAATTTATCGGCATGGGAAAAAGCATTTTCCAGACTGCCCAATAAAGAACCCAGCATAAAATTGCGGACCAGGTTGAGCTCTTCTTCTCCTACAGGGTCAGTTTTCAATATTTCGATCTCTTTTTCGATCTCACGAAGGGCATCATTACAAACTGCCGTTCCCACTTCTGTGGCGATGAAAAAATAGCCTGCATCTTTTAAGGAAGCGATGCCCGAACCAATGCCATAGGTATAGCCCTTGTCTTCACGGATGTTGGCCATTAACCTGGAGCCAAAATATCCACCAAATAAAGTATTCATTATCTGGAGTGCCGGAAAATCAGGGTGTTTGCGATTGATGCTGATGTTCCCCAGTCGCAGGGCTGATTGTATGGCATCTTTTCTTTCGAGATAAATTTCGATAGCCTCAGCTTCTTCATAATTAAATTTGTTAACTGTTGCTTGGCCATGATGCGCCCAGTTTCCCCCAAAAATATCATTTAGCAAGCCAAACTCGGTTTCCCCAAATTTTCCTGCGGCAATAACGGTACAGTTTTGGGGCGTAAAGGCGGCATTGAAATAGGCCAACAGTTCAGCTCTTTCCAGGGCATTGTAATCGGTCAACGAGATGTCTGCTCCATAGGCTGTATGGCCGAAAATGTGGTGTGCAAATGTCTTTCGGGCCAAGAAGTCGTTCTTTTGGAGGTTGACCTTTAACTTTTGCTGTTGGTTCTGCTTGTAGATTGCCAGTTCATCTGCCGGGAAAATACTTTCGTTTAAGATTGACCAGACCAATGGAAGTACGGCTTTGAGGTGTTT
This sequence comes from Pedobacter sp., assembly GCA_031119475.1. GTDB lineage: Bacteria > Bacteroidota > Bacteroidia > Sphingobacteriales > Sphingobacteriaceae > Pedobacter. The sequence goes on from JAVHXV010000001.1 coordinate 1,160,570, forward strand.
ATTCAAACTGTACAAAGAGACGGTAATGTAATCGGCAGCATATTCCGTTTGCAGAAATGCCCCATAAAAGTCTACCCTTTCGGCAATTTCCCTGGCGGAAAGCTGTTTTGTGCCATTGTTGATCAACGTATTCACCGCTTGTGCCTGTAGCGGCTTGGATGGGTTCCAATTTACGTTCTGAAAAATGAATTCGATACGGACAAGCTCCTGTTGGCCAGCGTTGATGGTAAATACCTTGATGCCATTTGCCAGTTGCTGTGCAATCGGTTCTATAAAGCTGATGGTGTCGACTTGTTTAAAATCGGGCGCGATCGTTCGGTTAAGCATTGGCTTGGTAATATAGGGTTGATGATTTTTCTTTCTTAAAGGTCTCGGCAGCGGCATTTCTGATCTGTTCCGCGGTGATGGACAGGTATTTATCTATCTCGATATTCAATCCCTGTGCATCGCCCAACAGCTCATAAAAGGCCAGATTCATGACCTTATCGAGCAAATTCATTTCAGAAAAAACCATGATCGATTCTGATTTATTTTTCACTTTGGTCAGTTCATCATCGCTGACGAGCGTTTCTGCCATCTGGCGAAGCTCATCCCATATGGCCTGTTCTGCAGTGTCCATGGCTACTCCTGTAATCAATTTTCCTTCTACGATAAACAGGCCCTCATCTAGACTGCCAGATAGATAGGCATTGATTTCACTGAAATATTGTTTTTCCTTCAGTAACCTGGTATACAGGCGCGAAGAATGTCCTTGAGAAAGGATATCCGACATCAGATCATAGACCTGATAAGTAGAAGACCTTCTTGCGGGCATTTTAAAGGCGATATAAATAGCATGCAGCGGCACATTTGCCTGTACGGTGAGCGATCTGGATTCGGTCTGTGGAAGTTCTTGTGGCAAATTTCTTTCTTTTTTTTCGCCTGGGGCAATCGGCGCAAACCATTTTTCGGCCAGTGCCTTTACCTCATTGGTCTTCACATTGCCACCCACAACCATAATCGCATTCTGCGGATGATAGTGCTGCTTAAAAAAAGCTTTTACATCTTCCATTGTGGCGTTTTCGATCTGCGCCAGGTCCTGACCGATGGTTGCCCACTGATAAGGATGCGTCTGGTAGGCCAATGGACGGAGTTTAAGCCAGACATCGCCATAAGGCTGATTGAGATAGCGTTGCTTAAATTCTTCCATCACCACGTTGCGCTGTGTTTCTAGGCTCTTTTCCGAAAAAGCTAGGCTCAACATACGATCGCTCTCTAACCAAAAGGCTGTTTCCAGATTGGCCGCAGGCAAGGTGATGTAATAATTGGTAATATCGTTGGTGGTAAAGGCGTTGTTCTCTCCCCCTACCCTTTGCAACGGCTCATCGTAAACGGGAATGTTTACCGAACCTCCAAACATCAGGTGTTCAAACAAATGTGCAAATCCGGTTTTATGAGGTTCTTCATCACGGGCGCCAACATCATATAATATATTGAGTGCAGCCATTGGCGTGGTGGGGTCTTCATGGACCAGCACCTTTAGGCCATTGGCTAAGGTAAAACGTTCAAAGTTTATCATAGCAAATTTTAGACCGCTAAGATAGGGAAAAGTCGGCATGGGAAAGAAGTCCGAGAGTCGAAGAGTCCAACAGATGTGCCGGACTTCTGGACTATTGGACTTCTAGACTATTGGACTCTATCACCACTTTTGTATATCTTTGTAAATGCATACTGCCGAACTGTTACAACGTGCTTTAAATTTCGATTTTTTAACACTGGAAGAGGGCGTTTTCCTCTATCACAATGCCACCACCGCCGAATTGGCATTTGTAGCCAATGAGCTCAGAAAAATCCAGGTTCCGAGCGGAAAGGTAACGTGGCAGATCGACAGGAATGTAAATACCACCAATGTCTGCATAGCCAACTGTAAATTCTGTAATTTTTTTCGCAGACCAGGCCATGACGAAAGCTACATTACCGATATCGAAACCTATAAGGTTAAAATAGAAGAAACCTTTAGGCTTGGGGGCGACCAACTGCTACTACAGGGTGGGCACCATCCCGATCTTGGCCTGCGCTTTTACGCCGACCTGTTTAAACAGTTAAAAGAACTTTATCCTGCCCTAAAATTGCATGCTTTAGGTCCACCAGAAATTGCCCATGTTGCTAAATTGGAAGGCATTTCGCATACAGAAGTCTTAAAAGAACTGAAGGCCAATGGGCTGGATTCACTCCCTGGTGCGGGCGCAGAGATCTTGAACGACCGGGTGAGGAGATTGATTTCTAAAGGCAAATGTTGTGGGCAAGAATGGCTGGATGTGATGCGTGCGGCCCATCAGTTGGACATCACAACTTCTGCCACCATGATGTTTGGTCATGTAGAAACCATAGAAGAGCGTTTTGAACACCTGGTTTGGATCAGGGAAGTACAGCGCGAAAAACCTGAACACGCCAATGGCTTTCTGGCCTTTATTCCTTGGCCTTTTCAGGATGATGGCACCTTGCTGAAGCGCTTGAGGGGAATAAGCAATAACGTAACCGGCGATGAATATGTGCGGATGTTGGCCCTGAGCCGTATCATGTTGCCAAACATCAAAAACATACAGGCCAGTTGGCTAACCGTTGGAAAAGCAGTTGCCCAAACCTGCCTCTATGCAGGCGCGAATGACTTCGGTTCCATCATGATCGAAGAAAACGTGGTTTCGGCTGCAGGGGCGCCACACCGTTTTACCGCAAAAGGTATCCAGAACGCCATTCGGGAAGCAGGATTTGAGCCACAATTGCGCGGCCAAAAATATAACTATCGCGAAATGCCTGCACAGTTGGAAGAACAAGTCATCACTTACTAATTATAAATATGTTAAAAAAAGTAACGCTCGTATTTTTTCTGGCCCTAGCCAGCAGCTATGCTGGAGCACAAGAAAAATGGTTCAATCAAAAGATCAACGATAAGGTGGATGTAAATTTCCCTATCGAGGCCAAAAAACTAAATGAAACCAGTTATGGCATCAGGAATAATGATGGTGTAGTCTTTTTGATCACTACGGTAGACCTGTTAAAGGTTACGGGAATGACCGCAAAAGAGTTCAATGAGGAAGTTGTTAAACAGAAATGGGCCGAAGAATTTATGGGAGGCTTAGCGCCCACCATGCCAAACTATACTTTTTCGGCACCTAAGATTGTCACCTTTAAAAGCAATCCTGCTTACCAGACTTCTGGAAGGGACGACAAGAACAAAAACACGATCTATATGAACCTAGTGTTTATAGATGGCATTGTTTACAACATGTCCAGTATTGTTCCCGATGGCAAAGAAACCAAGACAACCGATAAATTCCTGAAGGAACTTTATATCCGGCTTTAATTAAACAAAAAGGGTGGTCTAAATAGACCACCCTTTTTTGTTAGGACAATTTCTTGCCTGCCTTTATGAACAGGTTCGCAATTGTTTTGGCCTGGGCTCCGGTAATCGTTTCATCGAACGATTCGGCCGCCTGGGCCTGGGTAATTCCACTACCGTTTACGTTTTGGATTTCAATGTTAGCGATTTTGGTGTTCTGTTCACCTGCATAAACAGCATCTGCCGCCGTAACTCCAGTATCATTTCCGTTGGCCGTGTAGGTAATCCATGGCTTTAAGGCTGTGGCTCCAGTAACATTTTCTTTTACCATCTTACGAAGATGCGAAGCGTGGCGTGCCTCTACGCCGTGGATCTGCAGGGCAGCAGTAAGCACCGATTGCTGCTTTAATAAAGGCGCCTGACCTTTATAGGCCCTTACTCCTGTATCTTCAAAGGCTAAGGCCACTTTTAAGAAAGTCTGATAGTTCGTATCCACATCTGCAAAAGTTCCTCCAGCGGTAAAATCAAAATCTGCCTGTACATACCCATCGGCACCTGTAATGTTAAGTGCTTTTTTTAGGAAATCGACATGCTGGCGTTCGTGGTTACGGATGGTGGTAATCGCATCCCTTGCCGGACCGACCGGAATATAGGCTGCCCCACTTGATAAGCCTAAAGCCCGATTGTAGTAGTTCCACTCCAGATATTCCAATGCGAGTGCGAGATTTAGCACTTCGGTTACGTTTGTCGGATTGGTCTGCCCATATGCTTTTTGGAACATTGATCCCAGTGCCAGTGGCAGCGCGGCAAGCGAAATTTTCTTTCCAATGTTATAAAAGTCTTTCATCGCTTTGCGACGTGGGTTCAATCGTTCATAGATTTCGCCATCTACTTTTTCAATTTCGTCTAATATGTTAATGATATTCATGATTTCTAGTTTTAGGATTAAAGGTTGATGACATTGATTTTGGTCTTGATGTACTTGCTGGCCATAGCCAATACCTTATCTGGAGGCAAGGCACCATCTAGGCCATTGGCCGAATCGGCTCCAAGTCCACTCGACTGCAATTCGCTCAGGTTAGAAAAACTACCATTACTGATCATGTCGCGAATGGCGGCGGCATGACGCGCCTCTACTGAAACAATCTGACCAGCAACCGTTAGATAAGCGGCATTCTGAATTCTAACCCCTGCTCCATTGTAGGCTGCAACACCAAGGTCTTCAAATGTTTTAGCTGCCGCCAACACAGCTGTACGGCTGTTGAAATCAATACTAGAAAAATCCGGTGTCAAGCTCCCGATAGAACCTGTGCCCAATACACTCTTGAAAAATTCCCTGTGGGCAACTTCATGCGCACGGATATCCTGAAAATAGGCACGCTCTGTAGAATCGGTAAAGATGGCCAGGTTGTTGCTAACCTGCGTGTAAAATGCCGCTTCCAACTGTTCCAGGGCGTAGGCATAGTTCAATACGCCAAAATCATCTTTAAAATCCAGCGTTACACCATAGATATCGTTGGTGAAGCCCCTGTCTTTTCTACAGCCTACAGCGGTCAGCGCCAAAGCGGCTGCACCAGCTCCCGCATATTGCAAAAAGGAACGGCGCTGCAATCTGCTTTCCAAGATCCCACCCTCATTGGCAGGCAACACTTGGCTTGGTTCGTTTAAATTTTTCATAGTTTTTATTTTTTTAAAAGGTGGTTACGATGATATAATAGACGATAGATGCGAGAGAAGAGATAATTTGATAATAGATAATTAGATAATAGACAATAGACAATTAGATAATAGACGATAGATAATAGACAATTAGATAAAAGACGATTGACCATAGATAAAAGACGATTGACCATAGATTGGCGGGCAGTGGCTATCAACTATGAACAATCAACCGTTAACTATGAACTATTGACTATGAACTGTTAACTATTAACTATCAACTAACACCCTATCTACGGGCGCAAATACCATTTGGATTTAATGCCTTCAATAAATATTTCCTAATGCATCTGATTTTTGATAAATTGAGCCATTAAAACTTCCGCCGTGCTGAATGCGATTATTGTAGATGATGAAGAATTTGCCCGATCTTCCCTATATTTCCTTCTCCAGGAAAATTGTGAGGCCGTTAATGTGCTGGGGATCGCCAAATCAGTTAACGAGGCAAGGATCCTGCTTTCGCAACAGCAGGTCGACCTCATATTCCTGGACATTGCCATGCCGGGCGAAAACGGCTTCGAGCTCATCCCACAGGCACAACAGGCAAATGCAACTGTTATCTTTACCACAGCTTACGACCAATATGCCCTGAAAGCAATCAAGGCCAATGCACTCGACTACCTGTTGAAGCCCATTGACATCGACGAGCTAAAGGAGGCCGTAAACAAGGCAACGAAATACAACAGATTGAACAGGAACGAAAACCGCAATGAAAGCCTGACCAACCTGGCCAATGACCTCAATGAGCGTTCGAGTATTAAAAAGATTACGCTGCCAAGTGGACAGGGCTATCGCCTGGTCGACATTGACGACATTATCCATATCGAGGCGGATAGCAACTATTCAGTTTTTCATTTGAACAACCTCGAAAAAATAGCAGTCTCCAAAATTCTGAAGGAATACGAAGAAATCCTTCCAGACCATAGGTTCGCCAGGATCCACAAATCGAGCATCGTAAACCTTAAATATGTAAAGGAATACAATTCTAAAAATGGCTTACAGGTAATTCTGTCAAACGGGGAGGCCATTACGATCTCGCGTAGGCGGGCAAGCGATTTCTCAGAAAAGATCAAAAACTATACAAATCTGCAAGTTGAAAATTAGATTTCCATACCTGCTCATTTGGACAATGCTTGTTTTTGGCATTTCCCTTTCCGGTTATGGACAGACCACCTATTTGCCACACTACACTACGAAAAATGGTCTTCCGAGCAACAACTGTTACTACACCCTGCAAGACCGTAAGGGATACATTTGGGTTGCTACAGATGCAGGTGTGAGCAGGTTTGATGGTACCAATTTTGAGAATTTTTCTGTAGATGATGGCTTGCCCGATAACCAAGTGCTCCAGCTCCGTGAAGATAGCAAGGGCAGGATCTGGTTTTTATCACTCAACGGACAACTGAGCTACTTTTTTAATGGCCGGATCTACAATCCAGGTAACGACAAACAGCTCAGGTACCTCAATTTTAATGCGGTTATCGTGTCTTTTTTTGAAGATAGCAAAGGCCGGATCTGGTTTGGCACCAATAAAAACATCATTGGGGTGTGGGATGGACAGAACCTCATCAAGTACAGTTCACCATCTGATGCCAGGCAATATGCCAATGCGTTTATCCAGGAAGATAAACAGGGAAATATCTGGGCCTACAGCTCAACAGCGGTCTTTCTCTACATCAAGAGCAACTTTGTACTAATCGAGGACAAAGTTTTGCCCCTCTCCTATAAAACACTGATCAGCAGGGCCGACCGATCAACTTATTTCTTGGACAAAGTTGGCCTAAATGTTAAAGTTGGCCCGATCAGCAGACTGGTCCTAAAAATTAATCAAGAGTTGCTGACCAATAGTCCAGGATATATTTATGTTGACCGAAACCAGCTCTGGCTGAGCAATAACAGTGGGGTGTACATCATTAATTTTGATGGAACGACAAAACAGTTCCTGCAGGATGTAGATGTAAACCAAGTCATCAAAGATCGAAACCAGAACATGTGGTTTACCACAAAAAACGGAATATATCGGTTGCCGGACCCTAAGGAAAGGCTTTATATTTTTAATAAGGAAAACGGCTTAAGCACCAATGTGGTCAAGAGCATTATCAAAGATTCAGACCATCGGTTGTGGCTGGGAATGGATGGCCGCATCGATGTGCTCCACCTGCCTAGCCGAAAAATTGAACGCATTGTTGTTCCAGACCATCGAAAATTTAATACGATCAAGCAATTGGCTTTTGATAGTTTACACCAACAAATCTATTTTGCCTCAGATTATGGATTGGGGGTAATCAATAGCCAACGCCCATCAGCAGCAATCAGTTACTTGAGGGAACTGAACAATTCGATGTTTGTGGTCAAGAATTTCAGCATCGACACCACCGGTAAGCTTGCGCTCGCCCTTTCATCGGGTGTAGTCATCATCAAGGATCGGCTGCATCAATTGGCCTTTTCATCCTTAAACTACCAAGAAAATAAGGATTACTTTAAGGATCGGTCCTATCGTGTATTTTACGACCAGGATCAGCATCTATGGTTTTCAAACATTAGCGGACTTGCCAAGTTTGATGGAAATGGTCTGTATAAACCTTTCGAAACCTACCCAATTTTAACCAAGAGGATCAACGACATCAAGCAGTTGCCCGACCGCACTTTGGTAATGGCCACAGATGGCTATGGAGTTATCGTATTAAGAAATGGAAAAGTAATCAAACGGCTGACCCAAAAGCAGGGCCTAAACAATAACATCATCAATAGATTATATGTTAAGGGCAGGTATATCTGGGCAATCAGTAATGCTGGAATCAATCGGATCGACGCTTCTGGTGATCAATTTGTGGTCAATTCCTTTAACTATGCGACAGACCTGCTATCAGATGACCTGAACGATCTCTATATCGGCACAGATACGGCCTACTTCGCCACCAATAATGGATTGGTCTATTTCGCACACCATCCAACCTCAATTGCCGTAAAGCCACCTCAAATCTTTATCTCTTCGGTGATCAGCAACCAGCACCTGCTGGATTTGGGAGCATCAAACTTTACCTTGAAGCCCAATGAGCGTACCCTTATTTTTAATTATAGTGCAATTAACTTCAAAAATCAAAAAATAACCTATCGTTATAGGCTAAAGCCTGATGAAGAATGGTCTGAAACCAAGAACAGGCGTCTTGAGCTTTCTTCCCTTGAACCGGGCAATTATAATTTTGAAGTCAGCGCAAAGGCACAGGATGGCATTTGGAGCGAACCAGCAAGATTTAGTTTCGTGCTCGAAAAACACTTCTGGCAAACCTGGTGGTTTCTATTGCTGATGTTGGCCCTCGGTGCTTATCTGTTATATGTGATTACCGTAAGGATTACCAAACGGCAAAAAAATAAGGAACAGGAACAACTGCTGTTAAAAAACAAGATCTTAATGCTCGAACAGCAGGCCCTGCAGGCCATGATGAACCCACATTTTGTATTCAATGTAATGAATTCGATCCAGCATTACATCAATACACAGAACACCTCATCGGCCAATAAGGTGCTCACGGGCTTTGCCAAGCTCATCAGGAAGAACCTGGAAATCTGTACCAAGAGCTTCATCAACCTGGAGGAGGAAATAGAGTACCTGAACCTGTATTTAAGCCTGGAGAAAAATCGCTTCGGAGAAAAGTTTGTGTACCATATTTTCGTTGATGAAGAAATCGACAAGGAAGAAACCCGTATACCGTCCATGCTGTTACAGCCTTATATCGAAAACGCAATCTGGCATGGCATCATGCCAATTGAAGAGGGTGGAGAAGTGCGGATCAACATTGTCCAAAAAGATGAAGATTACCTTTGGATCAAAATCATCGACAATGGGGTGGGAATCCAAAATTCATTGGCCCATAAAAATACCGCACATGTAAGCAGGGGAATGAACCTGACCCATGAAAGGATCAATCTATTGAACAAAATTGAGGTAAAACCTATACAACTGTTCGTTGAACAGAACGGAAACCAAGGCACTACGGTCACGATTTTGGTGCCTTTATATTAATTTTTACCGTTTACTCAATTATTACTACCACTTACTAAATACCACTGCCATCATTTTAGGATTAGCATTAAACTTGTTATAAGATATTAAACAAACAGCTATTGTTTGTTGAAAAGCGTTCTTATAGGATTGACAAAAGATATTTTTTAACCTAACCTAAAACTATATCTCAATTCAGGTTTCATTTGTGTGTTAAAGCGTCTTAGTAAAAACTGAGACGCTTTTTTGTTTTATAACTCCCCTATTTTTTCAGGCTAACCCAACAAATTTAGCGACCAGCTTATGGGTAATCTGGCCTGCTTTTTTTTACAACTTGTACTGCCTCGACCGGTTGAAAAAAAATTAAAAAAACTTTCAGGAAAGCGCTTTTTATTTTAATTTTGATGTAAATAATAATAAAAAAACAGCTTTTTTCTTATCAAAAGATTTTTGTAATTTAGAGTACGTTAAACTTTCCTACTATTAATAATTGTATTATGAAAGCGCCAAAAAAACCGACCCAGAAAAACCCAGTGAGCAAGCCGATGTCAAGCAAAAAAGAATCTGATGAGGACGAAGATGATGACATCCAGGACAACGAAATTCTGGACGAAGAGGATGAAGATGATTTCGATGTGCCATTGGATGACCTGGACACGTTTGAAAGTTATGACGATGATGACGACGACGACGATAGATACTAAAACATATATCCGCTAATATTGAAAAGCATCCTTTTTTAGAGGGTGCTTTTTATTTTATGACCCTTGAGCATGAAGATTATACCTGTTACCACCAAAGCAGACCGTACAGCATTTTTAGACGTGGTAACCTCGCTTTATAAAGAAGAGCCCAATTGGATCAGACCACTGGACCAAGATATCGAAAAAGTATTTGATCCTGAGGCCAATCCTTTTTTTCAGCATGGGCAATGCACCAGATGGATCTTAAAGGATGATCATGACCAGACCATTGGCAGGATTGCTGCCTTTGTCAATGAAAAAAAAGCCTATAATTATGAGCAGCCAACTGGTGGAATGGGCTTTTTCGAATGCATCAATAACGAAGAGGCCGCATTTAAGCTATTTGATACCGCTAAAGAATGGCTGGAATCCAAAGGCATGCAGGCCATGGACGGCCCCATCAATTTCGGCGAGAATGATACTTTCTGGGGCTTGTTGGTGGAAGGCTTTACACCGCCATCCTATGGAATGAATTTTCACCTCCCCTATTACCAGCAATTATTTAGGGCTTACGGATTTGAGACGCTCTATGAGCAGCTTACCAACCATGTCAACATTACCATCCCTTTTCCAGAAAGGTTTACAAAGATCGCAAATTGGGTAGCCGCAAAGCCGGGCTATAGTTTTGAACATTTCAAAAAGCGCAATGCGGATAAATACATCAACGACTTGATGGAAATCTATAATGATGGCTGGAAAGATTTTGAAAACTTTGTGCCGATCAAAAAGGAGACGCTGGCCAAAAGCTTCAAGCAAATGGAAGTGATCATGGACGAAAAGCTGATCTGGTTTGCCTATCTTGATGGTGAACCTGCATCATTTGTAGTCATTATCCCTGATGCCAACCAGATGATCAAAGGTTTCAATGGCAAATTAGGCCTGATAGAAAAGCTAAAATTTGCCTATCGGCGATGGATTGGTGTAAAAAGGATGCGCGCAATTGTGATGGGAACCAAAATGGCTTTTCAACGGCACGGACTAGAATCAGCTCTTTTCATTAAACTGAAAGAATATGTTATTCCCAAAAACCAATACAAAGAGCTGGAGCTTTCTTGGGTTGGCGATTTTAATGAAAAGATGATCGCCATACACCAAGCCACCGGCGCCACTTTCGGCAAAAAGCACCTAACCATGAGGAAAATATTCTAGCTGTTCGTGATGCAGACCTGCGAAGCCTCGCATGACCTGTCATACCGAGCGCCGAGGTATCTCTGATTAAATCCTTTCAAAGATGCCTCTCTCCGCTAGGCATGACAAGGGCTGCCAGAGAGAACCTATCGCCCAGCACAATGCTCACAACAATGTTTGCGAAGCCTCGCATGATTTGTCATACCGAGCGCAGCGAGGTATCTCTAACGAAGTAAGATCAAAAATCCTTTGCTCCGCTCTGTGATGGGAATTAAAACAACGTAAACCACTAATCTTCTAATATCTCCTCATTCAAAAACCTCCACGCTTTATTCTCCAGTTCAACTAAGGCTACTTTTTTGGCCCTACTCCATCGTTTGAGCTCTTTTTCTCTTGCGATAGCATCATTTACATACTTGTAGATTTCATAGTACACTAGAAAGAAACAGCGATATTTCCTTGTGAACGACCAATAAACACTATTCTTTTGGTGCTCCACTAACCTCCTTTGTAGATTGTTTGTTACGCCAATATACAAGACCGTTCTCACCGTATTGGTCAGGATGTACACGTAATAAGTATGATCATGCATCGGATTGGAAGTAAAATAGTCAAACTTAGCTTTGGCTATTGAAGGCGTAGGAACCAAATATCCCTTGCTGCGCCCAGGATGATAAGGGCTGCCAAAGAGAACTTATCCCCAGCACAGTGCTTCGTAGCAATGTTTGCGAAGCCTAGGTTAAATGTCATACCGAGCGCAGCGAATATCTCTGATCAAATCCTTTCAAAGATGCCTCTCTCCGCTCGGCATGACAAGATCACAAAGCGAATTACACTTTAGGCCGTAAGCGTTGCCAGGAACGGCCAAGCTACAAAGGGTCTCCTACTTTAACCTTAATTCTTCGTAGAGGTCGATTACGCGCTTCTGGAGCTTGATGACTTCATCTTCACGGTCGGTCAATTTTTCGCGCAGTTGACCGATTTCAGCAAAGTTGGTCAGTGAAGTGATTTCGCCTTCATTAACCATAATTTCAATGGTAGAAACATTGAACAATTTGGCAATTTGATCGAGCCGGGAAATATTGATGTCCGTGATGCCGGTTTCGATTTTAGAAAATGCGGGAATAGAAATCTGTAATCTTTTTGCTGCCTCTCCTTGGCTCCAGCCATTTTTTTGGCGCAGCAATCTAATGTTTCTTCCAATGATGTTCATTTGATCATTTTTTGGTTTAGGATTTGGTTTATTATGCTTAGCCATTCAAGTCTGATGCCAATTTAACCAAGTCTATCCCCCCAAAATTCCCAGAGCTCATCATCAATAGGTTTGTATCCTTAAAATTTAAGCTCCGCAAGTGTGCCTCCAAACTTTGTGGATCGCTGAAATACATCAATTTCTGATTGTCAAAAGATGTTTTAACATCGTTTTCATTTAATGGTTCCATCTTCTTTTGCGCAAAGGTTTTTTCGTCGATGTAGACAATGGCCACATCTGCAGAGTCCATCGTATGCTGGTATTCCTTTAAAAAGTTTTTATTCAAGCTACTGAAGGTATGCAGTTCGATGCAGGCCACAAGTTCTCGATCCTTAAATTGGGCCTTAACAGCTTCAATTGTCGCTTTAAGCTTGGATGGAGAGTGTGCAAAATCTTTGTAGACATTTGTCCCTCCATGGGCAGACAAGAGCTCCAATCGCTTGGAAGCACCAGTAAATGAAGCGATGGCCTCCTCAAATGCTTCCGCTGAAATACCCAGTTCGCGAACCACCATTTTTGCCGCATTAAGATTCATCAAATTATGGTCGCCAAACACCTTTAATGCCGTGTGGTTGGGCAAGATGTAAGTAACACCATCTATTACTTCGTGCGCTGGAATGCCATAGGGAATTTTTTCGATGGCAGCAGCTGAACGTTCCACCACCCGGTCCAATTCCGCATCATTTTTGCAATAAATTAATTTTCCACCCGGTAAAATTGTCCCAATAAATTTTTCGAACTGGGCAATATAATCCTCAAATGTTGGAAAAACATTAATATGATCCCACGCAATTCCACTGATTGCCCCAATGTTGGCATGGTACAAATGGAATTTTGGCCGACGATCGATTGGTGAAGCCAGATATTCATCGCCTTCTATGATGATCACAGGTGCATCGGTAAGCTGTACCATCGTCTCAAAGCCTGCCAATTGCGCCCCTACCAGATAGTCGAAATCTTTCTTGAAGTAGTTCAGCACATGCAAGATCATTGAGGTAATGGTAGTTTTACCATGACTGCCGCCAATCACGACCCTTAATTTATCTTTAGACTGTTCGTAGATGTATTCTGGATATGAAAATATTTTTAATCCCAATTCTTGGGCCCTCAACAATTCGGGATTGTCCAATCTGGCATGCATGCCCAAGATCACCGCGTCGAGATCGGGGGAGATATTGCCCTCAAACCAACCGTTTTCTTTTGGGAGCAATCCGAATTTTGCCAACCTCGAACTCGAAGGCTCAAAAATCACATCATCTGAACCAGTAACCTTAAAACCTTTTTTATGCAATGCAATGGCCAGGTTATGCATTGCGCTCCCGCCAATGGCGATAAAATGTATTTTCATGTGTGGATAATTTTTAACAAAGCGCAGCACGCCTAGCTGTAATCGGGTTATTGAGGCATTAGGTTATTGATCACTAGGGCATTGGATCATTTTTCCTTGTTCTTTGTTCTTTGTTCTTTGCTCTTTGTTCTTTGTTCATTGCTCTCTGCTCTTTCCTCTTTGCTCTTTCCTCTATGCTCTTCGCTCTTTATCTCTTCTCAAACCTTGCTGCTACCCAATTATCTATTTTCTGATGGTCGATGTAATGCAGGTCAAATTTACTTGCCGCTGCCCTGATCATTTCCAGGTCGGGAGTTTCATAAAAGCCGCTAAAAAAGATTGTTCCTCCCTGTGCCAAAACCGCAGCATAGCTTTCCATCTGGTCGAGCAGGATATTACGGTTAATATTAGCCAGGATCACATCAAATATGGCATTTGGTATCATCTCTTTGCTGCCGCAAAGCGATGTCAGATTTTCTACCTGGTTCAGTGCCGCATTTTCGATTGCGCTCCGGTAACAGACATCATCATTATCGATCGCTGTAATGGATTTCGCTCCACGCTTGGCAGCCAGTATGCCCAAAATCCCTGTTCCTGCGCCCATATCCAATACTGTCTTATGGTTAAGGTCGGCCTGAAGCAGATAGCGCATCATCATCGTGGTCGTCTGGTGGTGTCCAGTACCAAAAGCCATTTTTGGGTCGATTACGATTTCATATTCATATTGTGGCTGTGGCTCATGGAAAGTAGCCCTGATGTAGCAGTTATCGCTAATGATCAGCGGACTAAAATTTTTTTCCCATTCCTCATTCCAGTTCTGCGCTTCAATTGGAAAGATTTCATATTTTCCATTGAGGTCACTTGCCGCTCCAGCCATAATGGCCTTGAGCTCCGCCTCATCAAAGCCATCGGCAACAATAAAGGCATCAAAGCCCTGTTCAGTAGGTTCAAATGTATCGAATCCCATATCGGCAAGTTCAGCAATCAGTATATCCTGCTGGTATTCCTCAATCTGTTCAAAAACAAAGGCAACCTTGATGTATTCCATTATGAATTAAATGTTTTGACAATGTCCGTGAAATCACGGGATTTTAGCGATGCCCCACCAATCAATCCCCCGTCAATATCTTTTTGGGCAAACAATTGTGCAGCGTTTGATGGGTTACAGCTGCCGCCATATAAGATTGTCGTATCATCGGACACAGCCATTCCATATTTTGCTTCTATTTTGGCACGGATAAAGGCGTGTATGTCCTGGGCCTGCTCCGGCGTGGCTGTCAAGCCTGTTCCAATTGCCCAAACCGGCTCATAGGCCAGTACAACGCGACGAAAATCAGCTTCATCCAGATGGAAAAGGCCGTCGTTCAACTGTGTTTCGAGTACCTGATAGTAACTTCCGTTATTGCGTTCGTCCAATGTTTCCCCTATACAAAAAATCGGCGTTAGGTTGTGCTGTAGTGCGGTAACGGTTTTGCTGGCCAACAATTGGTCGGTCTCCGCAAAATATTGCCTGCGTTCCGAATGCCCCACCAACACGTGGGTCGCACCAGTTGATTTGATCATCTTTGCAGAAACCTCACCGGTAAAAGCTCCACTTTCCTGCTGGTGGCTATTTTGGGCGCCAATGCCAATTACTCCTGCGGCCAATTGCGATAAGCTGTTCAAATGGATGAACGGAGCACAGATAACTACCGACTGATCGCCTGATCTTTCGTCCCTTACCATATTTACAATTTCTGAGAACAACGAAATTCCTTCGTTATAATCTAAATTCATTTTCCAGTTGCCGGCAACTATTTTTTTCCTCATTTTTTTATTTATGATTACATTGATTTAATATTGATTACACAGATTATTTTAGTATCAACGGCTTTGCAGCATTTCTTTCAAAACATGCGATAAGCCTTCGATTTTATGCCAAGGGCTCCGCAGGAGTTCCTGTAGAACACACTGCGGGGCTTCTACTTCAATTAGGCGCTTAAAGGATCTGCTCTTTGTTCCTTGCTCCTTGCTCTTTGCTCCTTGCTCTTTGCTTTTTGCTCCTAGCTAAACCGCCTGTACTGCTTAGTTTCTTCAAATATATATTCCAATATCGATTGCTCGATTTCATCTAATACCAAATGTTTACGTTCAAATACCTTTTTGGCGGTCTCGAGCATTTTATTGATGGCATATACTTCAAAGCCCTGTGCTCCGCCCCATGCGAAATCGGGAATAAAATTTCGCGGGAAACCAGGACCAAAGATATTAGCACTCACACCTGCCACCGTTCCTGTATTGAACATGGTGTTGATGCCGCACTTCGCATGATCGGCCATGACCAGACCGCAGAACTGTAGCCCTGTTTTTCGAAAGCTTTCCTTGGCATAGTCCCACAAGCGGACTTCCGCATAGTTATTTTTAAGATTCGAATTATTGCTGTCTGCACCAATATTGCACCATTGACCAATTACCGAATTGCCCAGATAGCCTTCGTGGCCCTTGCTGGAATAGCCCCATACCACAGCGTTCTTAATTTCACCGCCCATGGTACAATAAGGCCCAATAGTTGTTTCGCCATAGATCTTGGCGCCCATTTTGATGACAGCATTTTCTCCAAGAGCAAAAGAACCCCGGATATGGGAACCTTCAAAGACCTGTGAATTTTTGCCCAGATAAATCGGACCCTGCAAGGTATTAAAAGTAGCACATTCGGCGCTCGCTCCCTCCTCAACAAAGATTTGATCGCCCAAAATGGTGTTGGTCGAACTCAGCGTAGCTGATGTACGTCCCTTTGTCAACAGCTCAAAATCCTTAACCAATTCGGCATGGTTGTGCGTAAAAATATCATCGGGAAATTGTAGCCTAACTACATCGGCTAAATAATTGATATTTATAAAATTTGTGGTTGCGTTCAAATGATGAAAATCAATCTGATCGGTATGATAGGCAATGGTCAATCCTTCCTTAACCAAAACTTCGTTGGCCTTAAGGCTTAAGACTGATGCGATGAGCGCCTCATCCGGACAAACGGAGCCATTGATGTATAGCTGGCCATTTTTGGCGGAATATTTAGCCTGGAGATAAGGTTGGGTAACAAAGCCAAAATCTGCAGCCAATCGTTTGGCCCACTTTTCTGCTATGGTCAAAATGCCTATGCGCAGATCGGCAACTGGCCGGGTAAAGGTGAGTGGCCTTAGTGAAAGCCAGGATTGATCATCAAAAAGATTGATTGTCATAAGCCACAAAAATAAAAAAAGTCCCGAGCAATGCACGGGACTTTCAAAATATTTTAGCAGCGATGCGATCTATGACCGGCTTTGCTGCCCCTTATCCAAATAGTGATGCGTAGCTACTATTCAGGTTATTTTTTAGCGTAACGGGTTTTGAATTTATCGATACGGCCTGCTGTATCAACCAATTTCATTTTACCAGTATAATATGGGTGCGAAGTATGGGAAATCTCCAATTTGTACAATGGATATTCATTTCCATCTTCCCATTTGATTGTTTCCTTAGTCTCTACGCAAGATTTAGTTAAAAATGCATAGTCGTTAGACATATCTTTAAATACGACGAACCTGTAGTTTGATGGATGCAAATCTTGTTTCATTTTGATATGATTTAGTTTTATTTAAGCGAAAACTCCAAGAACGCTATCGCAATTTGCGGGCGATAATGCCAATGGGCTTTCTTTATTTTAATTCAAGCTGGTACAAACCGAACAGAAGAACGGTTTAAAGCGGCACAAATATCGTTAAATTATTTTGATTATACAAGGATGTGGCGTAAATTTTCGTAAGTGCTTCCAACACACCTGATCCTGGTAGTATCTTCGAGGGATTCCTATATTACTACCTCCAACCCGCAACCTGCAACTCACAACCTGTAACCCACAACCTGCAACCTGCAACCTACAACCTGCAACTCACAACCTGTACCAAATTTTCCTATCTTTAACTATGAACAGAAGAAACTTCCTCAAAGATACGGTTACTGTTGGTGCAGCCACTGCAATCAGCATCCCGGCTTCAGCCATGCTGACTGATGAAAATGATGCAAAAAATGGTTTCAAAGACGACTTCGGACTAAATGAAGTAACCATTTCGATGCTGCAGACGGCGATGGAAAACGGCAAGATCACTTCCAAAACGATCACCAGAATGTACCTGAAACGGATCGAAAAGATTGACAAAAATGGGCCCAGGCTAAATGCTGTCATCGAAATCAATCCTGATGCACTGACCATTGCAGCACAGTTGGACATAGAACGGAGGAATGGAAAAGTTCGCGGACCGATGCATGGCATTCCCGTGCTCATCAAAGACAACATCAATACCGGAGATAAAATGCAGACCACTGCTGGTGCCCTGGCGTTGGCTGGAAATATTGCCGCAGCAGATGCATTTATTGTCCAAAGACTTCGGGCAGCAGGCGCTGTCATTTTGGGAAAAACGAACCTCAGCGAATGGGCTAACTTCAGGTCGACCAGGTCATGCAGCGGCTGGAGCAGTCGCGGCGGACAAACCAAGAACCCCTATATCCTCGATCGCAGTCCCAGTGGGTCAAGTTCTGGCTCAGGCGCAGCTACCAGCGCTAACCTTTGTACTGTGGCCATTGGCACAGAAACCAACGGATCGATCATCGCCCCTTCTTCCTACAATGGGTTGGTAGGCCTTAAGCCCACCGTCGGACTATTGAGCCGCAGTGGCATTATTCCCATTTCGGCCACACAGGATACTGCAGGACCAATGGCCCGGACAGTGACCGACGCGGCCATCTTATTAGCTGCCTTGACCGGGCTTGATGCCGCAGACGAAATCACCAAGACCAGTGTAGGCAAGGCCTATCCCGATTATACCACTTTTCTAAAGGAAGATAGCCTGAAAGGAAAGAAGATCGGAATAGAAAAATCTTTTCTGACCGGACATGAAGGCGTGGTCGGCCTGTACAAAGCTGCGCTGGAAAAGATCAAAGAACTGGGTGCGCAATTGATAGAGATCGAACTGTTGAAAGAGATGCGCGCCATAAACGCCAGTGTGCTCCAACCAGAATTCAAAGCCGGCGTAAATGCCTATCTGGCCTCGGCCAATGCAAAAGTGAAGAATCTGGGCGATGTGATTGCATTTAACAAGGCAAACGAAACCAGTACCATGCCTTATTTCAGACAGGAAACATTGGAAGCCAGTGAAAAGGCAATAGATCTTGACAGTCAGGGCTATAAAGAAGCGCTGATGAAAGTAAATTCCTCAAAGAAAATCATCACCGACCTGATGGAGAAAAATCAACTAGATGCCATTGTGGGCACTAGTTTCGGCATTCCATCATTGATCGATCTGTTCAATGGCGATTACAGTGGAGGATTTTATTTTGCATCGCCAGCAGCAATGGCTGGCTTTCCACACATTACCGTGCCCATGGGCAGGATCCATGAGTTGCCTGTCGGACTTTCCTTTATGGCAAGTGCCTATCAGGAACCTGTAGTATTGGCATTTGCTTATGCATTTGAACAGGCCACCAAACACAGGGCAGCCCCGAAGTTTATCAAGAACAGTAATTTTTCAAGTGGGGTTTAGGCTTCCAACTTTTGTATCGAAGCCAAAACTTAGCTTCGCATGTATTTCGTCATCCCCAATTGCACCCTAAATACAAGGATGGCGCAGGCAAACATGCACAGGTAAACTATGGTGCGGACCGAGTTCACTCCATCAAAATTCGGAAGTATCTTTCGTGTTGCTACCCTAATGGCGATGATGACCATGATGACCAAGACGATCGAACCTGAGATAATAATGGGTCGGACGAATCGATAATTTGGCAGGATTGGTTTTTTATTAAATAAAATTGTTCCCAAGATATAACATGACAAGGTAAGGATGGCCACGATCATCCGCATGCGCACGTATAACATATTGGTATGGGAAATGCCCTGAAAAAGCATGATCAAAAACCACAGCCAGAAGAAGGCTGGGATGATCAGATGGGGCAACATTTTTCGTAAACTTATCCGCTCGTTTCTGGTGAGATTGTTAGCGACATATAGAAAAGTGCCATATAGGAGCGAAAATGGCGCCATCTGATCCAGATATGTTTTACTGATCCAGATTGTTTCTACCATCCAGATGAAAACAAAATGTAGGGCAAGATAGAGGTTGAGCAATTGCACCACTCGTGCAAAAGGCGTCCTTAATTTCAGTTTCGCATGGATGAAGATGTTGATCAACGTGAGCAGGAATCCTGCATACACGATGATCTGTATGATCGAAAAATCAGCTTTCATTCCTTTGATTGAGGTAGACCGTAGGCGTAAGTCCGGTTATCGCCTTAAAATGATTATTAAAAGAGGTTTTGGAGCTAAAACCACATTCATGGGCCAAAGCCTCAATGGTAAAATTATGCTGTTGCATGAGTATCAGGGCATATTCAATCCGGTAGGTCGCCAGATAGCCATAGAAATTCTTTTTCAAGTGCTTATTAAAAACCTGTGTCAGGTGAGGTTTGGGGATGGATAATTGTCTCGACAGCGAGTCGAGGGTAATGTTGTATTGAAGAAATGCCTGCTCTTCCCTAAAATGCTCTTCTATCTTTTTGATATAAAATGCTACCGTTTCAGCTTTTAATGATGATTTGGCATAGCCCTGCAATTGTAGGTCTCTCCCTCCAAGCAATTGTTCCTTTCTTTTGGAGAACAAAAAAGCAATGGTAATGATGACCATCGCCATCAGCACATAGTTGATGTAACCATTGTAATTGACGCCAGCACTCAGCTTCAAGATGTTGATGCAAACAAAGCGCACACTGCACATCAATATCAAGCTTGCGTAGAAAGCCGTAAGCAAAATGAAAAGGTCAATGTCTTCTTCTTGCATCGCACGCTTTTTTAGGGTAGGCAGCAAAACGAAAACATAACAGGCCATGGTAAGCGGCACGATAAAAAACAGTTGATCATATCCTTCTGACCATTGATCGGGAAGTAAGGAATAGCCTGCAAAAAATAAGATTGCCGGAATCAAATGGTAGAGGAAAGGACGAAAACTACCGTTTTGGGTATCGTTTCGTACCGAAAAATATAGGAAAGGCCCGTACAACAGCCAAGTGGGACTCCATAACCAAGGGGCACCAGCTGTATGGATATCCGAATAGTTTAGTGTGTAAAAGAAATTAAAGATGGCCAATACCAAAATGCCGATAATGAAGAAGCGATTTCTGGGCAGTACCATGCCGGTAAAGATAAGATTTAACTTTAGGACTAGGGCGAATATTTCTCCCACATGGCCACTTTTGCTATTTGCCGTTGTATATAGGCGTCGGCAATGACTTCAGCAGAGCTTTTGCCTTCGGTATTTTCCAATAGCTCCTTTAACCTGTACTGGTCTACATCTGCACGGTAAAGGATCTGGAGCAGCTTGTTAAAGTCGTCTTCGATCAGGTATTCGAAGGTCTTGACCAAAGCTTCGCGCAATGCCGATTCGCTGATATCTTCGGGAATATCAAAATGCTTGGATACGAGCTTGGTCAGACTGGACATAAGGTTAAACAGATGGCTTGGAGATGAAATTCAAAGGTAGGAAGTAAAAGGGAAAATGGAAGATGGAAGATGGAAGATGTGAGATGGAAGATGTGAGATCAAAGATTGAATAGAAACACGTCTTACTTTACTTCAATTTTCTTCGGACTTTCTTCGGACATTGTTCGGATAAAGGGGTGGTTTTCCGAACAAAGTCCCTACATTGTCCGAACAACGCCCATTTTTCTGCCCGAAAAGTCCGCTATCCGAACAACCCGATCTCGTGTCCCACCTCTCCAATCTCAAATCTCTTTTTGGGGCTTTTCGTCTTCATCTTTTTCCGCTTCACCATCAGCTTTTCGTGCTTCGCTTACGATTGGCTTTACTGCCCCTTCTTCTCTTCGGGTTGCTCCAGATTCTTCAGGCGCGGCATTTGCGGTCGGACTGTCTTCCTGTTCTTCATCGGGAATAACCGTTTCGATGTGTTTTTGCAATTCATCGCTTGCCTTCGGATATTGTGGCATCGCTTTATTTCCTGGGTTTGATCCTGAATTTTCCATGATATTGTATTTTAATTCAATAAATAACCAAAGTTGGAAAATTGTTTTAGCCTTGGACAAGTCTTGGACTTCTGGACTTCCCGACTCCGGACTTCTACCTCCATTTAATTTCCTGGCACAGTTCGATCAGTACCCCATTGGTTTCTTTGGGATGGATAAAACACACCATTTTGTTATCAGCGCCTTTTTTGGGCGATTCATTCAGCAAGACAAAGCCCTCATTGCGCAGGCGTTCCATTTCTTCGAGGATATCATCGACCAGAAAAGCGACATGATGGATGCCCTCCCCTTTCTTCTCTAAGAACTTGGCAATCGGGCTATCTGGTGACGTAGCTTCCAATAGTTCGATCTTATTTTCGCCTGTTCTAAAAAATGCCGTATTTACGTTTTCTGAGGCAACCCGTTCGGTTTTATAGCAATCTGCATTCAGCACGCGCTGATAAATGTCGATCGAATTGCTCAGGTTTTTGACGGCAATGCCGATGTGTTCGATTTTGTTCATGGCCAATAACGTTATCCTAATGTAAAAATGCACGTTTTATCTCGACCATCATAGCTATAATTTATAATTGTTCGGAAAAAAATTTTGTATCTTTGCGTGTACGATCAGCGCATAGCGATAAGCGCAAGACGCAAAACGCCCAACGCTTAACAAAAGATTTAACCATGGAACTTCCAATTTATTTAGATAATAATGCTACCACTCCCCTAGATCCTAGGGTTTTAGAGGCCATGTTGCCGTATTTTACTTCAAAATTTGGCAATGCCGCCAGTCGCAACCACGCATTTGGCTGGGTAGCCGAGGAGGCTGTAGATTATGCCCGTGAAGAGGTCGCAAAATTAATTGGCTGTACCGAAAAGGAAATCATTTTTACTTCTGGCGCTACAGAAGCCGATAATCTGGGCATAAAAGGGGTATATGAAATGTATGCCGAAAAGGGAAACCACATCATTACGGCCACCACAGAGCACAAAGCTGTGCTGGATACCTGTAAACACCTAGAAAAGCAGGGTGCAAAAGTAACCTATCTCACCGTTAAGGAAGATGGATTGATCGATTTGGCCGAACTCGAAGCCGCCATGACACCTCAGACCATTTTGGTCACCATCATGTATGGCAATAACGAGATCGGTGTACTCCAGCCCATCAAAGAAATTTCGGCCATTGCGCACAAACATGGCGCCCTGTTCATGACAGACGCGACACAGGCTGTAGGAAAAGTGCCAGTTGATGTAAATGCCGATGGCATTGATCTTTTGGCCTTCAGTGCACACAAGATGTATGGCCCTAAGGGCGTGGGCGCCTTATATGTGCGCAGAAAAAATCCAAGGGTAAAGGTTACTTCCCAAATGGATGGCGGTGGCCACGAACGTGGGATGCGTTCAGGCACCTTAAATGTTCCCGGAATTGTTGGTTTTGGCAAAGCATGCCAATTGTGCCGCGAAGAAATGGAATCAGAGGCCAAACGTCTATCCGCCCTGCGCGATAAATTAGAAACTGCGCTATTGCAACTTGAAGAAAGCTATGTAAATGGCAATCGCGAACACCGCTTGCCACATGTTGCCAATATTTCCTTCAAATATGTAGAAGGCGAAGGCCTGATGATGGCCATGAAAGACCTGGCCGTATCTTCGGGATCTGCCTGTACCTCGGCTTCCCTGGAACCTTCATACGTACTGAAGAGCCTAGGCCTATCTGATGACTTGGCACACTCTTCGATCCGTTTTGGATTGGGACGCTTTACCACCGAAGAAGAAGTAGATTACGCAATAGAAAATACAAAGAAAGCTGTAAACCACTTGAGAAACCTGTCCCCACTTTGGGAAATGTTCAAAGATGGAATTGACCTGAGCAAGATTGAGTGGGCGGAACATTAAGCGCTAACTGGAAAGTTGAAGGCTGCAGGTTAAAGGTTGCAGGACTGGATTCAGAAAAAAACATTTAAAGAGAGAGTTTGGGCATTATGCATAAGCATCCAGGCCTACAACATACAACTTAGAACAAAGATAAACCCGCTTCCAAAGGAGGCTTTAAATAGAATTCACCGATATGGCATATTCAGAAAAAGTAATGGAACACTATACCAACCCACGTAACGTTGGTACCTTGAACAAAGACAGCAAATCTGTTGGTACAGGTTTGGTCGGTGCGCCAGAGTGTGGCGATGTAATGCGCTTACAGATCGAAGTAAATGATGAAAATGTAATCACAGACGCCAAATTTAAGACCTTTGGTTGTGGTTCGGCCATTGCTTCCTCATCTTTGGCTACCGAGTGGCTAAAAGGAAAAACAATTGATGAAGCATTGACCATCGACAACATGGATATTGTAGAGGAATTGGCATTGCCACCAGTAAAAATCCACTGCTCTGTATTGGCCGAAGATGCAATCAAATCTGCAATCAACGATTATAGGGTCAAAAATGGCCTTGAAGCGTTGGAATTGGAGAAATCGCACCATTAAAGTTGAAAGCCCCAAAGGGGTGCCCTTTGGCATAACAGTTGAAAGTTGAAGGTCTAGTTGCCTAGCCTTAAAACCTACAACCTACAACCCGCAACATTATGATTACTATAACCGATAAAGCAAAAAGTAAGATCGAGCATCTTATGCAGGATTCGCAGTTGGGATCTGATTACTTTTTACGTGTTTCCGTAAAAGGGGGCGGCTGCTCGGGCCTATCTTATAACCTTGACTTCGACAACGAAGAAAAAAAAGGTGATCAGTTTTTTGAAGACCACGGCATCCGTATTGCCCTCGACATGAAATCTTTTCTTTACCTCGCCGGTACTGAGCTCGATTTTACAGATGGCCTAAACGGTAAAGGTTTCGCCTTTAATAATCCCAATGCAAGCCGCTCGTGTGGCTGTGGAGAAAGTTTTAGTGTGTAGTTGGTCTGGATTTAAAATCCAGACCAACTGATTTTAAATCCAGACCGACTGGAACAATAAGCATAGATCAAGTCTCGTGAAAACGGGACTTTTTTTATGCTGGTCCGAATTAGAATCCGGACTAACTGATTTGAAATTCGGACTAACATCCCTATTTTTGTATCTTGTCTATCTATCCAAAGCATTATATATGGTATCATTCAATGAGTTCTCGACTGTCCCCAGCTTATTACGCAACGTTGTAGAAAATATCCATCAACCTGAAGAGACGTTTCTGATCCATAAAAAAGGCGCCAATTGGGAAAAGATTTCATTTCGTGAAACTTTGGCCAAGGCCGACTCGGTTGCTGCTTTCTTTTTGGAGAAAGGCATTGCCAAAGGTGATCGGCTTGGCCTGATGATCGAAAATTCACCAGAATATGTGTATTTTGATCAGGGCATTCAACAGATTGGAGCCATCAACACCTCGATCTACCCTACCCTTTCTGAACATGAAGTGGGCTATATCATCAATGATTCGGGCATCAAGGCGATCCTTATCGGAAATCCTTTCCTGTTTAAAAAGGTGCTAAAGATTGCCGCCAATTGCGAGGCCTTAAAATATATCATTCCGGCATTTGAAGGCTACGAAAAAGTAGCCGTTCCCGAGGGATTAAATCTGGAGATCATTCCTTTTTCAGCTCTGCTGGAGCACACCGTAAGCGCCGATGCACAGAAACAGATCAATCTGCGCCGCAGTGAAGTGTTGCCGACGGATGTTTCTTCCCTCATTTATACTTCTGGAACAACAGGTACGCCCAAGGGAGTGATGTTAACACATTATAATTTCGTTGAAAATGTAAAGGTCTGTCTTGAACAGATCCCCGTAATCGATGAAACGGAAACATTTCTATCTTTTCTCCCCCTTTCCCACGTTTTTGAGCGCACCGCTACCTACCATGTGTGCTGTGCCCAGGGCTGTAAAATTGCCTTTGCGCAGAGCCTTGAACTATTGGCCAAAAATATGGGAGAAGTACGGCCCACGGTTATGGCCTGTGTACCACGTTTGCTGGAGCGCATCCACGACAAGGCCATCAAATCGGGCACTGCCGGTGGAGGCCTAAAGGCCAAGATCTTTACCTGGGCCATCGAAACGGGTAAAGATTACCGTCAGGCTAAAGAAGCAGGCAAAAATCCAGGGCTGCTCCTTTCAGGAAAAAAAGCAATTGCCGAAAAACTGGTCTTCAGCAAGATCAAGGAAAAAACTGGTGGCCGATTAAAGTTCATGATTTCTGGTGGTGCAGCGCTTCCACGCAATGTAGGGGAGTTTTTCGGCGATCTGGGCATTAAGGTATTGGAAGGATTTGGGCTAACGGAAACATCGCCCGTCATGTCTGTCACCGAATATCACCGCCAGGTTTATGGCACGGTTGGTCGGGTCATTCCCGGCATTGAAGTGGGAATCCAGGATGTAGAAACAAAGGAAATGGTCAGCATCCAGACCCACCATACCTTCCAGGAAGATTTTGAATGCGCCGAAGGAGAGGTAATCGTGCGTGGCCATTGTGTAATGAAGGGCTATTTTAACAAGCCTGAAGAAACTGCTGAAGCCATTGACAAGGACAACTGGTTCCATACGGGCGATATCGGGAGATTTTACAAGGGAAACCTTCAGATTACCGATCGCCTCAAGAACATGATCGTTAATGCTTACGGCAAAAATGTATATCCTACGCCAGTAGAAAATACCTACCTCAAAAGTCCGAAGATCGACCAATTGTTCCTAATTGGCGATAAACGGGAGTTCATTACGGCAATCATCATCCCGAATAAGGAAACCCTGCAGGAAGCTTTCAACCTCAAGGAAGCCTTTTTTCAGGAGGATGCAGATTTTATCGAAGATCAGGAGATCAAGGCCTGGTTTGAGCATGACATCAAAAGGATTTCCAACGAATTGGCCAAGTTTGAACGCATTAAGAACTTTAAAGTCAAACGAAACCCCTTCAGCATCGATGAAGGAGAGATTACGCCAACCCTCAAGGTAAAACGTCGAATCGTTGAAAAAAAATACGCAGATGCGATCAATGAGATGTATGAAGAAGGGGTTGAAGCCGAGTAAGAGCCAATTATCTAATCAGCAAATTAGCTGATTTGCTGATTGATTTTGTTACTTTTGCAAAAAATACAATAAATGAGTACAGGATTATCAGAACAGGAAATACTTCGTCGCGATTCGTTGAAACAGCTGCGTGCATTGGGCATTGACCCTTATCCAGCAGAAGCTTATGAAATTAATGCCAATGCGGCAGACATTTTAGCCAACTATGAAAAGGATAAGACGGCCTATAAGACCATCAGCATTGCTGGAAGGATCATGGGCCGCAACATCATGGGTGCAGCTTCCTTTGCAGAACTACAAGATTCTACAGGCAGGATCCAGATCTATCTGAAACGCGATGAACTTTGTCCGGGAGAAGATAAGACCCGCTACAATACCGTTTTTAAGAAACTATTGGACATTGGCGATTTCGTGGGCGTTAAAGGATATGTATTTACGACGCAGACCGGCGAAATATCGGTCCATGTAACCCAATTTACCGTACTCAGCAAATCGCTGCGCCCCTTGCCTATCGTTAAACGCGACGACCAAGGAAATGTATACGATGGATTTACCAATCCAGAATTGCGCTATCGGATGCGCTATGTAGACCTGACCGTTAACCCAGATTATAAGCAGATCTTTATCAATCGGTCAAAGGTGATCAATACCATGCGCAGCTATTTCGATAGCCAGGGCTGGATGGAAGTCGAAACCCCTATCCTGCAGGCTGTTCACGGCGGTGCTGCTGCCCGTCCTTTCCAAACACACCACAATACCTTAGATATGCCCTTATATCTGCGTATTGCGAACGAGTTGTATTTGAAACGCTTGATTGTAGCCGGATTTGATGGCGTGTATGAATTCGGAAAAATGTTCCGTAACGAGGGTATGGACCGCACCCACAATCCGGAATTCACGGCCATGGAAATCTATGTGGCCTACAAAGACTACATCTGGATGATGGAAATGGTGGAAGAATGCCTGGAAAAGATTGCCACGGCGATCCATGGCCAGCCTATCGTAAAAGTAGGGATGCATGAAATCAATTTTGCAGGGCCCTACGAAAAACTCACCATGTACGAGTCGATCCAAAAATATACCGGCATCGATGTATCGAACATGAGCGAAACAGAGATTGCGGCAACCTGCAAAAGCCTCAACATTGAGATCGACGATTCGATGGGCCGCGGTAAATTGATCGATGAGCTATTTAGTGAAAAAGTGGAAGCCAACCTCATCCAGCCAACATACATTACCGATTATCCATTGGAAATGACACCTTTGGCCAAGAAGCACCGTTCGAAAGATGGATTGGTAGAGCGATTTGAACTGTTCGTTAATGGAAAGGAAATTGCCAATGCCTATTCTGAGCTGAACGATCCGATTGACCAGAAAGAACGTTTTGAAGAGCAGCTTAAGTTGGCAGCCAGGGGCGATGATGAGGCCATGGCCATGGACGATGATTTCGTGCGCGCACTCGAATATGGTATGCCGCCAACATCAGGACTGGGCATAGGGATAGACCGTTTGGTGATGCTCATGACCAACCAATCTACCATCCAGGAAGTATTGTTTTTCCCACAGATGCGACCAGAACAGAAGGCCAAGGTAACGACCGACCAGGATTTTATCGATGCAGGCGTAGCAGCAGACTGGGTCCAGGTGATCAGAAAAATGGGTTTTAATACGGTTGAAGAGTTAAAGGCAGGCAACCCCAACAAAGTTTTTAACGACCTCGGCGGGATGCGCAAAAAGTTAAAGCTTGAAATTCCGATGCCCACCAAAGATGAGGTAAACGAGTGGTTTGCTTAGGCTCAAGGTTAAAAGTTGAAGGTTGTCCCGAAAGGATGTTCCACAGGAACTCCTATGGAGCCTTTGGCAAAAGTTCAAAGTTGAAAATTCAAGGTTAAAGGCTAAACTTCTAAATTGGTGAGAATGGCACAAACGTTAAGCACTAGACGCTAATCGCCACACGCTTAACACAAGCATAACAAAAACTTAAAGGCCAATTGGAGTACAATCCGATTGGTCTTTTTTATTTTAGGGCATCTATTAAATGAAAAATGTGATGAGCAGTACAAGCCTAGAAATTACCGACAACGAATATTGCATCAAACTGAACAAGAAAGTGTTCGATTTGGCCTTGGTGCGCCAATTGATCAAACGGATCCAAGCAGAAGAACTTTTCTTTAACCGTAAGGATGAAGATTGTGATGAAGACTTCAATCGCCAGACTTCAGCAGAATATGAAGAGAATTTTGATCGCCTTTGCGATAAATAGAAAAAACCTTATTGGTTCTTAAGAACCAATAAGGTTTAATCAGCCAATTATCTGGCATACCTGATCTGTTGTTTGTCCATTAAGCCCATCTGATCTTTCATCTGCTTGATCTGGTCGGCCAATAGTTTATTCTTATCGGCTTTTTTAGCCTCTGTTAAGTACATCTGAGCTTCCCGTTTATTTCTCTTTGCCATGGCGATACCAGCAAGGCTCAATTTGGCCAAGGCAATGTTATGGTCCATGTGCAGGCCGAAATTTAGCGCAGCCTTAAAATATTTTTCAGATTTCATGGGTGATCTCCTCGATTCGATCAATCCGATCAACAGGTTATAATACCCATATTGCATCTTATTCAACTCTTTTTCATAATTTTTGATACTGCCCAACAGGCTTTCTGCCTTGGCCAGGTTATCTTTGCGCAGGAACCATTGGGCCAGCAGCATTTTTTCATTATAGAAATAGGTGATGAAAGTAAGCAAGCTCAAAAAGATCAACAGTATTCCCCAGCCCCAGAAACCGAAGATGAAGAGTGCAACCATTGCACCAAGAAAAGCGAACCCGAGAATGAGACGTAATAAATTTGGCATAGTTATATCATATTTGTGCAAATATCGTGTTTATATACCATAAAATTGATTTAAATTCATAATTTCAGCAAAAATATGACGGATATGGGCACTTTCTAAACTTGCAAAAATTAAACTTTGCCCACCAGTTGAAGTCTAAATAGCTGAAACCATTTCTATGAAAAATTTATTAACATCCCTTATCCTTTTAATGGCCATGAATGTAGGCGCGCAAGAATTGAATAAAAAGATCGAAGACCCAACTCGGCACAAGCAGGTCATGATTAACCAGTGTTCCCGAGAGGGGATTACAACTTTTCCAGAGTTTAAGGAAAGTTACGATTCGAATTATGAAAACTATGCGGTTGACTCGACCTTATTAAAAAACCTGAGTGCTGCGCTAAAAGATAAACAGATTACCATTGTGCTGGGCACCTGGTGCGGAGATAGCAAGCTGCAAGTGCCACATTTCCTAAAGATCATGGATGCCGCTGGGATCGAGCCCTCAAAGATCAGCTACATTGCTGTAGATGGATCAAAACATACTGAAAATGGATTGATCGATGAGATGAAGATCACCAATGTGCCGACCTTTATCTTTACCGATAAGAAAGGTAGCGAAGTGGCCCGCATCACCGAGCATCCGCAAGAGAGCTTGGAGAAAGACATGGTCAAACTGCTTACAGCCACTCCAAAGACCAATTAAACATGGCTGCCGCACTCCCGCCAGACTGGCTTGAAGTACTGGGCGTTGAATTTGAAAAACCGTACATGAAAGCATTAAAAGCTTTCTTGCTGGAAGAAAAACAGAAAGGATTTACGGTCTATCCCAAAAACAGCGATATCTTCAATGCTTTCCAACATACCTCTTTCCAAGGTGTAAAGGTGGTTATTTTGGGGCAAGACCCCTATCATGGCCAGGGACAGGCACATGGACTGTCTTTTTCTGTGCAAAAAGGCATTGCCGTTCCACCTTCGCTAAAAAACATGTATAAAGAATTGTCCGATGAGTTTAAGGATTTTGAAATTCCAAACCATGGCAACCTAACCTCATGGGCCGATCAAGGCGTGCTCCTGCTCAATGCTACACTGACCGTCAGGGCACATGAAGCAGGTTCGCACCAAAATAAGGGCTGGGAACAATTTACCGACCATGTGATTGCTACGCTGTCACAACGACGTGAAGGTCTGGTTTTTTTACTTTGGGGAAGATATGCACAGCAAAAGGAAAGCCTGATCGATACAAAGAAGCATACGGTGCTCAAAGCAGCCCATCCCTCACCGTTCTCGGCTTATAACGGCTTTTTTGGCTCTAATCACTTCAGCAAGGCCAACCACATCCTGGAAAAAGAAGGGAAGGCACCGATTGATTGGCAAGTGTAGAATGGAAAGTTAATACTCCAATGGCACAATCGGCTCCTTCTTGGTCGTCGACATGATCATCATGGTCTGGAAAGTCTTTACGACAGAAATCTTACTGATCTTATCCATGATGAGGCGCTCGTATGATTTGATGTCGCTCACATATACTTTCAACAAAAAATCGGCCTGACCGGTAACGTGGTGACATTCGGTAATTTCGTTGATCTGGTTTACTTCATCAAGAAAAATCTGGATGGTGTTGTTCTTATGAAAATCCAACTGTACCTGTATAAATGTCTTGATGCCCAGGCCCAACTTTTCTTCATCGACCAAGGCATGGTAACTTTTGATGTAACCAGACATTTCCAGTTTGCGCACCCGCTCTAATGTTGGTGCCGGCGAAAGCCCGATCTCCTGAGATAAAAGTAAATTGGTAATCCTGCCATTTTCCTGTAAAAGCTTAAGGATCTTAAAATCAGTTTTATCTAATTCCGTTGCCATATAGTCATGATTAATAACCAAAGGTAGTACTCATTAACCTATTCGCCAAATATTATTCTACCAAACAGAAATTAATTTGCTTTTTATTTTACAAAATAATTTTTAGATTTGTCTAAATTTAAAATTAGATATACTTAAATGCAGTCATTTACAGAAGAAAACTACCTTAAGATCATCTATCATCTTTCAGAACTCAGCAATCCCGTGCAGACGAATGCAATTGCAGAGAGGATACAGACGAAAGCGGCATCGGTAACTGATATGCTCAAGAAGCTTTCTGAAAAGGGATTGGTAGATTATGTGAAATATCAGGGCGTAACCTTAACTGCAAAAGGAAAACTAACAGCCATAAATATTGTTAGGAAACATCGCCTTTGGGAAGTATTCTTAACACAAAAATTGAATTTCAAGTGGGATGAGGTCCATGATGTGGCAGAAGAGCTGGAACACATCACTTCAGACCTACTGGTGGAGCGCCTGGATGAATTTCTGGAGTTTCCAAAAGTCGACCCCCATGGCGACCCCATTCCAGACCGGGACGGGAATTTTGCAAGCCTATCGTTTGTGAAACTAAGTAAACTAAAAATAAATGAGGGAGGTGCGATCACAGGTGTAAGCGAACACTCCTCTCCTTTCTTAAAGCATTTGGAGAAATTGGGCCTGACGCTTGGCAAAAAAATTGTTGTTACGGAAATCATCGATTTTGATGGCTCTGTAGAGCTTAAGGTCGATCAGCATAAAATTAACATCAGCAGGGAAGTTGCTAAACATATCTTAATCAGCAAGTAAAAATGGATCAGAAACAATCGTTGAGCGAAGTACATAAAAGTGTAGCCACAGACAAGCGCACGGGCTGGAAACGGATTTTGGCATTTATTGGTCCGGCCTATCTCGTTAGTGTCGGTTATATGGATCCTGGCAACTGGGCAACTGATATTGCCGGAGGCAGTAAATTTGGCTATCAGTTAATCTGGATCCTTTTGATGTCCAATCTGATTGCCCTTTTACTTCAATCGCTCAGTGCACGGCTGGGCATTGTTCGCGGGTTAGATTTGGCGCAGGCTTCGAGAAATACCTATCCGAAATGGGTCAATTTCCCTTTGTTTATTTTAGCGCAGACGGCCATCATCGCCTGTGACCTGGCCGAAATCATTGGTATGGCGATCGGACTGAACCTATTGTTTGGATTGCCGCTCAATATTGGGGTCTGTATTACCATATTTGATACCGTAGTGCTCCTATTCCTGCTCAACAAGGGTATGCGCAAAATGGAAGCATTCATCGTGTCGATGGTCTTTATTGTGGGCATTTCTTTCCTCATCGAAATGTTTATTGTTCAGCCTGCCTTGCACGAGGTGGTAAGGGGCTTTGAGCCTTCCCTACTATCTGGTGATGCCCTGTACATTGCCATAGGTATCATTGGCGCAACGGTAATGCCCCACAACCTCTACCTCCATTCGTCGCTTGTGCAGACCAGAAAATTTGAACGCACCAGCAAGGGAATTCTTGAAGCCATCAAATTTAATTTCATCGATACTGCAGTTGCATTGAACCTCGCTTTTTTGGTGAATGCTGCTATCTTGATCTTAGCTGCAGCCGCTTTTTTCAAAAATGGCTATCATGAAGTCAAAGAAATCCAGGATGCATATCAACTGTTGACCAACATCTTTGGCAGTACCGCACCAGCCTTATTTGCCATTGCGCTGATTGCCGCCGGACAAAGTTCTACTGTTACGGGAACATTGGCAGGGCAGATTATTATGGAAGGGCACCTTAACCTCAGGATCCAACCTTGGCTAAGGCGTCTAATTACCAGGTTATTGGCCATCATCCCTGCCTTTTGTACCATCCAGTTTTTTGGAAATGATGCACTTGGCGGACTGCTGATCCTAAGTCAGGTTGTACTTAGCCTACAACTCGGCTTCGCCATCATTCCCCTCATCCACCTTACTTCTGACAAAAAGGAAATGAAGGAATTTGCCATTAAACCCTGGGTTAAGATCTTGGCCTGGACAAGTGCCGTGGTGATTGTGGGACTGAACATTAAACTAGTGATCGAGGAGATTATTGGATGGATGGAAACGGCCAACGGATGGTACATTTACGTGGTAGTCATTCCAATGGCCATTTTTATCGGTCTCCTGCTGGCCTACATCTTTGTTTATCCGTTAATTAATAAAAAACAAAGGATAGGTAATGTTCCTCATGGCAATGCGCTGGAAATAGAGCCCATTGAACGGGTAAACTATAAACGCATTGGCATTACCGTAGATTTTTCCAAACATGACCGCAATACCATCAGGCATGCCCTTACACAAGGTGGAAAAGACGCCCATTATGTACTGATACATGTGGTGGAAACTGCAGCAGCCAGCTACCATGGGCACAAGGCTATGGACCATGAAACACAGACCGATGAAGAGAATCTGGAAAAATACCAGGCCAACCTTAGCGAGCTCGGTTATCGATCAACTCCTCAGATTGGTTTTGGAAGGACCGCAAAGGCAATAGCCGCTATCAGCAAAAGTAACGACCTTGAACTGTTGGTAATGGGCGCCCATGGGCATAAAGGCATCAAAGACCTGATTTTTGGCACCACAGTTGACTCGGTCAGGCATAAAGTAAACATTCCAGTTTTAATTGTAAGATAATGAAAAGGTTTTTGATCGTATTGGCGATGATTCTTGTTGTGTACAGCCAACTATGGGCACAATCGCCCAAGTATACGCTTTTTCATCCTTTGCCGAAAGCAAACATGCGCGAAATGAGCACCGATCGTCCGGATATTACCGAAAGTCCATATAGTGTAGATGCAGGCCATTTTCAGTTGGAAACCGATTTATTTAAAACGAGCAGAAATAAACAGGATGGCATGACTTCGGTAGAAAACAACATTAACCTGGCCAACCTGAAACTGGGCCTGACCAAAAACATAGACCTACAACTGGTGGTGGCGAGCTATGTTCAAACTTACGAAAAGGATGTTGCAGGAAGTCATACAGATACCGATAACGGTTTTGGCGACCTTACCCTTAGGCTTAAATATAACCTTTGGGGAAATGATGGTGGAAAAACGGCTTTTGCTGTGATGCCCTATGTCAATTTTCCTACAAGCAGAGGGAACAGTTATACTGAACCGGGCGTAGTATTCCCGTTTGGCATGGATCTGGGCAATGATTTTAGCTTTGGCACACAGGTTCAATTCGATCTCCTGAAATCGGTCTTTTCGTCGGGCTATCACGGTAGTATCCTTCAATCTGCTACAATTGGCAAAGAATTGACAAAATCGTTGGAAACCTTTGTAGAGAGCTATTATGTGTATGATTTCGAAGGCCAGAAAGCACAGGTTTCCCTTAATGGCGGACTGGCCTATGCTGTTACTCCTAATATAAAATTTGACGCCGGTTTTAATCTGGGGCTGACCAAAAACACAGATAAAGTTTACTTTATCGGCTTTTCTTTCAGATATTAGCGCCGAATATGAAAAACGATGTCCAGATTAAAAATAAACGCGCTTATTTCGACTATCATATCCTAGATAGTTATGTAGCCGGAATTGCATTGCTGGGGACAGAGATCAAGGCCATTAGACAGGGAAAGGCAAATATGACCGATGCCTTTTGCATGTTCGTTGGCAACCAGCTCTACGTCAGGAACCTCCATATTTCAGAATATAGCCATAGTTCATTTCGCCATCACGACATTAAGCGAGACAGGGTGCTGTTGCTGCAGAAAAGAGAACTGAAAAAACTAAGGGTCAAGGGCGAGGAAAAAGGATTCACGATTGTGCCATTGAGGATTTTCACTAATGAACGGGGTTTTGCCAAAATGGAGATTGCGCTGGCCCAGGGAAAAAAGGAATTCGACAAACGCGATAGTATCAAAGAGCGGGAAAGTAAACGTGAACTGGATCGGGTGATGAAACAGTAGATTAGTTTATAGTTGGTAGTTGCCAGTTTGCAGTTGCCAGTTTACAGTTGCCAGTTTATCTCAAAGTGACAGTATTAAGTCGATAGTTGTGAACTAATAACTAAAAACTGTTAACTAGTAACTGATAACCATCACCAGGCTTGATCGCCGACCAATGGAACAAACCTAAAAGTATCCAATTCAATTTTTTCAAAGTCATTTTCGCCAGCCCGGATTACGGTAATCATTTTTTGCGATTTTTCATTTCCTACCGGGATGACAAGGATGCCCCCAATTTTTAGCTGTCTCAATAAGATTTCTGGTACAAAAGGCGCACCGGCAGTAACAATGATCTTGTGGTAGGGGGCGTGGGCTTCTATGCCTTTTGATCCATCGCCCAAAAAGAAGTTAGCCTTATAGCCCATTCCAGGCAGCACCTTAATGGTATGGCTATAAATGTTTGGTTGTCTTTCAATCGTAAATACTTTCGCACCCAATTCCATCAGGATGCAGGTCTGATATCCTGAACCTGTACCAATTTCGAGCACTTTATCTCCCTTTTGGATGTGCAGCAATTCGGTCTGATAGGCAACAGTATAGGGTTGGGAGATGGTCTGCCCATCACCTATCGGGAAGGCAATGTCTTTATAGGCCTGATTCCAAAAAGTCTCATCAAAAAAGAAATGCCGTGGAACTTTGCCGATGGCATTCAATACGGCCTCATCGGTTATTCCCCTATCCCTAAGCAGGGCAACCAGCTTTTTTCTTGCTCCCCTTTCCCTATAATTGTCAATAAACTTGTAGGCCATGATGCCCAAAAATAGGCTTTACTTTTCAATCTGCCTGCAAAGAATTGATCGCGAAGATACTTTTTAGAGTAATGGGCACATAATCAGACAAAAAAATCCATTCGTACAGGTTTCGTCCTATAGTAGATAAATGGCAAATAATTTCTATTTTTGTCAATTATCCAATGTCCATATGAAGAAATTCGTACTTTTTGTTTGTTGTATTTCCTTTTATACCACTGCATTTTCGCAGACAGATGCCAATTATAATTATTCCATTGGTGTTGTTGGCTTTAGTTCTATGCAGCTGCCTAAAATCTTAAACCAAACCAACTCCCAAGAATATAAGGATTCTTATTTCACTGGTGTCTTGGTTAAATTCAACGACAACCAGATCAGCTATCGTGTCAGAGCAGACTACTATCGTAAAAACATCACTTTTGCCAACCAATGCAATACCTGTGAAATTGCGGCCGGACTGGTAACAGACTATTCGTTTACAGTAGGCTTTGAGAAAAATTTCAATTATGCAAAGATACAACCATATTTCGGTGTAGACCTAGGTTTTAAAGCCAATCGTTTTACGGGAGAAATCAAATCAAATAACCCGAAAAGCAGTAATTTGCCTTATAACGTAGATGCCGATAAAAATGGTTTTTTGATTGCACCACTATTGGGGATTAAAGTCAATCCGATTAAACAACTTTCGCTCTTTGTAGAAACGAATGCCAAGTTCTATTATGCTTATGAGCGTCAGGAAACCATCCAACAAGATGCCCTGAACACGCGTTCATTTGCGAAATACAATAAATGGGAATTCCTTGTCAATCCTGTTTCCGTTGGAATCCAGGTGCACCTGATCAGCAAAAATTAGTACGGATCTACATCAATTTGAGTAACCACGCTCTTGTAATCTTTTTGGGCGTTGAAATTTTTGATGGTTTCCTTTAAGATAGATTTCACTTTTTGTATCGCCGTCTGCCTTTCTGTCTTGATGATTATCTGCTTGATGTAGTAATTTCTGATCCGTGAGATTAGCGGCTGCTCAGGTCCCAAAATTCTGTTGCCCAGCTGATTTCTTAACATGATGGCCAAATGTTGCGCAGCCTGGTTCAAGATGTCTGCATCCTTGTGTTTAACGTTAACGAATATCAATCGGGTAAAAGGAGGATAATCGAACTGTTTGCGTTCAGCCAATTCATCTTCATACATGCCAGTATAATTATTCTCGATTACCTGCTGAATGATCCGATGGTCATCGTCATAGGCCTGGATGCATACTTTCCCCTGTTTTTCCCTTCGCCCTGCACGGCCGGCCACTTGAGCCAGCAATTGATAGCTTCTTTCGAAGGCCCTGAAATCTGGATAGTTGAGCAAAGTATCTGCATTGATCACGCCAATCAGTCCCACATTATCAAAATCAAGTCCTTTGGCCACCATCTGGGTCCCTATCAGGATCTGGGTCTTTTTATCCTGAAAATCTGAAATAATCTGCAGCATCGAATTTTTGGTACGCGTACTATCCAGGTCTAAGCGGGCAAGTTTTACATCTGGAAAAATTAGGCTGAGTTCTTCTTCGATCCGCTCCGTTCCGAAGCCTTTCTGCTCAATATGGACTGAACCGCAAGCTGGACAGATCTGGATACTGCTTTGGTGATAGCCACAATAATGGCAGTGCAGTTTACCGCTTGTTTTGTGGAAAGTAAGGCTTACATCGCAATTGATGCACTTGGGTGCATAGCCGCAAGTTGCACAAATGAGGATGGTGGCATAACCCCTCCGGTTTTGAAAAAGGATGACCTGCTCTTTGTTCTCCAATGCCAAAGCCATATCATCAATCAGCACGCTTGTAAAATAGGTTGTCATTTTCTTGCGCTTGGTCTCTTCGGCAATGCTCACCACCTGCTGCAGGGGCAATGGCACACCTCCAAATCTTTCGTTCAGCTTAACGAGGCCATATTTTCCCATCAGGGCATTGTAATAGCTTTCAATAGATGGCGTTGCAGATCCCAAAATGACTTTGGCCCCATGTTGGTGTGCCAAAAATACGGCTGCATCCCTTGCCTGGTACCTTGGTGCAGGATCATGTTGCTTGTATGAGGATTCGTGCTCTTCATCAACCACCACCAACTTTAGGTCGTTGAATGGCAAAAACACGGCAGACCTTGCACCCAATACTACCTGATAAGTTTGATTCAGGACTTTATTCCAAATTTCGACCCGCTCATTGTCGCTAAATTTTGAGTGGTAAACACCTATTTTATCGCCAAAATATCGTTTGATCCGCTCTACAATCTGAGTGGTCAGGGCAATTTCGGGCAGCAGAAATAATACCTGCCCTCCTTTGGCAATGGCCTTTTCAATCAATTTTATGTACAGCTGGGTCTTTCCAGAAGCAGTAACCCCATGTAGAAGGATGACATCCTTTTCATTGAATTGGTCGCCAACTTCGTCAAATGCCGTTTGTTGGGCGGGGCTTAATGTAAAGTTAAGTTCAAACTCGTCAAAACTATCATTTAGCCTGCTCACCTGTTTTTTTTCAACAAGGAAGATTTCCTTATCGATCAATGCCTTCAACGCAGCCTGGCCACTTCCACTTTCTTCCAAAAGTTGCTGTTTGGCCATTGCTGTGCCAGATTTTGCCACCTTTAGGTAACCCAAAAGCGCATCAAGCTGTTTGGGCGCTTTCTCCAGGACTGAAAAAAGCTGCTTGAGGTTTTCTGCTTCGTGATAGAAAGGATTTAAGCGAACAAATGACTTTAAAAGGGGCCTGTATTTTTCAACAACTTCTTCAGCCACAAATATGGCTTCCTTGGCAATCAGTGAGTTGACAATGGGATAGACGGTTTTTTGGCCTAGCAGCTTGGCCACTTCATCGATATTGATCCGCTGTTGCTGATGGAGTACTTCGATAATGATTGTTTCCTTTTCAGAAAATTCGACGTTGAGCGGTAGCTCATCCTTTAGTACCAAAATGGTTTCACTGGCCAATTTAAGGCCTGTGGGAAGCGCAGCAGCCATTACATCTCCTTCATTGCAGAGGTAATAGGATGTGATCCAATCCCAAAATTCAAATTGCACCGCACTTACTACCGGGTATTCATCAATGACATCAATAATGTATTTGGCTTCGTAAACTTCGGGGGGCTGTTGGCCAATAGACTTGATCAGTGCTGTATATATCTTGTGTTTTCCGAACTGTACCACTACCCTTTTGCCAATCGACACACGATCATTTAGCTCATAAGGCACCCGATAAGTGTAATTGATGGCCAATGATAAGGGCAGCACCACCTCCACAAAAAGTGTATCCCTCTCGATAAAACCTGACTCTGCAAATTGCATCATTTATCTTTTATAGCCGCAAAAAATAGGCAAAGCCAACCCAAGATCAAGGCTAATCCGCCAATGGGCGTAATCGGACCTAGAAAGGTCGTGAGTCCTTGTTTCTCTGCAATCTTACCAATGATGATGGCATACAAGGAGCCTGAAAACAAGATGATGCCCAATGTAAAAAAGATAAAGGCGAGATTGATGAGCTTGTTTTTATAACGTGCAAATGTAGAAAGATACAAAAGCGCAAATACATGGTAAAACTGATATTCTACTCCCTTTTGCCACACCTGGAGCGACTGTACATCCAAATGACCTTTAAGGCTGTGCGCACCAAATGCGCCAAGGACAACTGCCAACGCACCAAAAAATGAAGCAGTAACAATAATGCGTTTATTCATAGTATCGGCTTTTATAGCTTGCTAAATTAATAAAATGGCGCCATAATCTCTGTAATCATAAAATTAAATTAAATTTGTAGTGGCACATGAAAAAGATCTATTTTACTTTAGGTTTATTGGTTTTGGCAACATTTGCGATGGCCTATCTCTATTTTTCTAAGCAGAATGTAGAGCGTAGTGCCAATGAGCTTTCATTAAATGCCGTGGCACAGCAGAGCGGTTTTGTGCTTTCATTCGAAAACGACAAAAGCTTTTATGAGATTTTGAGTGGTCAGGAACTGCTACAGGATGTGCTTGGCGAGGAGAAGTCGAGTCAGCTTATTGCGCTAAAAAACACTTTGGTTGCCAATGCTAAGCTTTATCACGCCCTAGCTGATCAAAAAATATATATTGGAATGGTGCCTGCTGCTGGCACAGATCAGATCGACTATGTGCTGGCTACTCAATTTGAGGCTGATCCAAAAAATATCGTATCCGCACTCGGAAAAATGTTGAGTAACGTACAGCGTAAGCCAGGTCAATATGACCTTTCCCCAAATGACAGCACCCATTTTGTACTTGGGCTGAAAGGAAATCTGCTCATCATTTCCAATGCCGCACAACATGTGGACAATGCTTTGAATAAGCAGCAAAAAGATATTGCATTTGCAAATTATATACAGCAACAGGGACGCTTTAATAAAAATACGCTGGCCAATCTTTATCTTGATTTTGACCATCTTCCCTCGTTGCTAAAACAGATTTTGAACAGCAATTTAACAGGCGAGCTGAGCATTTTAAACAAGCAGCAGGCATTTGCATCTTTGAGCTATAATTTTAGCAAGGAAAAAATATTATTGAACGGAACAACTACCATAGGCCAAGCAAACACATATGAAGCCCTTTATACAGATATGCCGGCACAACAGCAGACCATTGTTCAGCTATTACCTGAGAAAACAGCGAATTATACCAGTTATACCTTGCTAGATTACAATTCTTGGAAGAAAAAATTCACGTCATGGCTAGCGGCCAAGAAGGAAGATCAGCGAATTGCCGAACACCTGTCCAACCTTAATCAAAAGTATAGGTTAAACCTGCAACAGATTTTTTCCAGCTATTTTAAAGACCAGCTCATTACGTTTGAATTGAATACAGGAGAAAAATTTGGTGCCATCTGCCTAAAAAATGGCGAAAAAGTAAACCAGTTGTTGTTGGACCTGAGTGCAGATTATGCAACCGATGTTAAGATTTTTAAGGAGCCATATATTCCCTATGCCTTTTTTGGCGAACCTTTTAAAAAGTTTGAACGGCCATTTTACACCATCATCGACAATTACCTGGTCATGTCTAATTACGCAAGCAGTATCGAGGTGTTTTTAAATTCTTATAACAACAACAGGCTATTGACCAATACACAGTCCTACATTAATTTTAGCGACCAGCTGCCATCCGCAGCAACAATCTGCTATTATGTTGACCTTAAAAATTCGGTAGACATTTTTGGGAAAAATCTGAAGATGCCCTATTATAGGCAATATCTTTCAAAAAATGGATTCAGGTCCTATTCTGCTTTTGCCTATCAGCTCACAGCCGATAAAGGAAAATTCCAAAGTAATGTACTCCTTTATAAGAAAATGGCAGGAATGCTCGAAACAGATACGTTGAAAACAAACTAATTGAAGAAAATTTGATGAAGAAAAGCTGTTTTTTACTCATGTTAAGTTTATTGGGAATCACCCAACTGAGCGCACAACAGTATGCCCTTTTTGGCACGCGGACCCTATTTGATTCATTTGAAAATCCTGCAATCAAATCTTTTGTACTGGATAGCTCCTCTAAATTTGCTTCCAATTTCCTGTTTCCAAACTTCAGCGTTAATGCTGCCAATAAGGGAGATGCGCAGGATGTGTTGAGAAAGGTCGTCAATGAAGGGAAGTTTACAACAGTTGGCCTGCCTATTGGAGATGGAATCCCGAATACCGCATTTGTAAACACCAACACCTACCTGCTTACCTTCAGGCTGTTCAGCCATTACAAGTACAACCAGGAATTTGGTTTTGCATGGCAGGTAAGGAGTGATGGAATCTTGGATTATACGAATGAAGGTTTGGCCGTAATCGATACCTATAAGCGTTTTAACAATATCCCGTATGTAGATGTATTTAAAACAAGCGGTTATCAACAAAGCTACCATCAATTTAGTTTCACTGTACGGGAAAATTGGGATAAGCGACTAGCTTTCGGCCTGAAATTTAGCTTGCTGAGCGGTATGGCCTATAACGAAATCCATATTGACCATTCTTATATCAATGCGGATGTAGCAGGAGACCGATTGGATATCGGATTGACCGGGCGGTACCGTGGAAGCTTCCTGGAGAAGGATGAAGTTGACCGGAAGACCTTTCTTCCTCTTTTTAAAAATCCGGGCGCATCCTTCAGTTTTGGTACAACATATCATTCGCGGTCGGGATATTTTATCATGGGGAACATCAAAGACCTGGGATTTATCCATTGGAACAAGGATAGCCACATCGCCACCTTTAACAAACTTAAAAGCATCGTACCTGCCTCAACCTATACCAGCAAACAGATCAATGAAGAAATTACCGATTTTATTGATGATGTTGATGAGCAAAAAGGTTTTTATACGCCCACCAATGCCAAGGCAGATTTCTTGATCTCAAGGACCTTTGAATTTTATAAGCCAAGCCTAATTATTTCCAAGAACCTTTTCCATAAGGGAGGAGATGTGGCCTTGGTCAATACCATTCAGTTTGACCGTGTATCAGCAAGTTTGACCCCGGTCTATAATTTCAACAACTTTATCATGCTTGGGCTGCAGGGTATGTATAAAACACCAAATTTTGAATTCTTTTTGGGCAGTGATAACATTTCCAAAACCTTGTCAACCGTGAGCGGGATCAGGAAGGAAGATGCGGCCATTGGCTCAGGCTATCTAGGGGCATCGTTTTATATTGGAATGGGCATTAAATTCGGATCTGTAGTAAACCACCCCATGAATTTTAGTACGATGCCAGGTGTGAATGGCCAAAAACCATATAAGGGATTTTTCAGGAGCCTATTTGGCTTTTTTGGGCACAAGTCTTATTAGTTGATAGCTAATTGCTAATCGTTTGGTTCGGAGATCCTCACTTCGTTCAGGATAACCATTCGGCCTTTGCTCCTTGCTCCTTGCTCCTTGCTCACCTATAGCGTTTTGATCTTTGGTGCCGTAACCACAAAATCCTTGAGATAGAAAGGCTCAAAATAAGCTACATCTTCAAATTTTTTTGACTGGTAGGCTTCAAAAGCTAGTTTGCTCATGTTTGCAGCAGAATTGAAATTCTTTGTCGAAAAATGGGCATTCTGATGATCAAGAACGGTTTCACATTTGGCTGCGCCATCACCAATAAAAGTAACAAAATGCCGGTCCAACTCAAGGATAAAGCTTCTATCATCCACAATTTTCGCATTTACCACTTCAATCTCCTGAAGTTTATTGGTAAATACGGCAGTATAAACTTCCATCCTTCTGGCATCGATCATGGGACAAACCAATCCTCCATAATTTGGATTCTCCATTAAAAAGCCAGCTGCCATTAATTCCAATGTCGCGATGGCGATGAGTGGCTTATCTAGTGCGAAACAGAGTCCTTTTGCAGTCGATACGCCAATTCTAAGTCCAGTATATGACCCTGGCCCTTTGCTGACTGCGATGGCATCCAGTTCAGCATAGCTACAATTGGCGCTTTTCATCACTTCATCGATAAACAGGGTGAGGTTGGCCGCATGGATGTTAGGCGCAATCTCTTCTTTTATGGACTTCGTTTCGCCGTTTACGGACAGGGCAACAGAACAGGAAGCAGTAGCAGTTTCAATTTGAAGGATGTTCGGCATTTTGGGGATCAGAGCTTAAAGGTCAAAGCATATCTAGCTTTAGAATGGCAAAAGTACAAATAACCTTAACCGTCTGCAAATTTGGCTTTTTCTTTCAACTTTGAACCTTCCACCTTCAACCTTCAACTTTGAACTTTAAACTTTGAACTTTAAACTTTCAAGGAACCGGATCATGGCCATGACGGCCCCAAGGGTGGCAACTGGCTATTCTTTTGAGGGTAAGCCAGCCCCCTTTGAATGGACCATGCTTTTTGATGGCTTCTATCCCATATTGTGAACAGGTAGGCGTAAATCTGCAGCTTGCGCCTAATATTGGCGATAGCAATAACTGATATAGGCGGATGATACCCAAAAATAGCCAAGAGAATAATGATAAGATAATTTTCATGACCTGATCTCCAGTGCTAATTTTTGAAAAACGCTGATTAATTTCTTTTCGAAAAAAGCATACTCTGCAATCTCTTTACCAATGTATTGGATGGACAATAAGAGCAGCTCCTGTTTGCCCAAAAGGAAGGGATAGAGTAATGAAGTCTTATGTAGCCGATAGGCCTCCCGCGTCCTGCGTTTGATCAGGTTGCGTGCTACCGCATGTTTGAAACGCTTTTTTGCCACATTGATGACCACTTGTGCCGGATATTGGTGCGGCTCGTCAACAAAGAGGTAGGTGATGCGGTAGGGGTATAACAAAAAAGAAGAACCGTTTTGAAATAGCAGGTCTAATGACTTTTTGCTACATAACCGTTCTTCTTTATGGAATGTGTTCATTTTTGATTGTCCTAATTTAGCTTTTGCAGCGTGTACTGCTCCGCTCCAGAAGAGTTTCTTTGGAACATCCCTTCGGGACAATCAAAAATTATGCTTTATGACGACGCTCGTCAGAAACTGATAATCTTTTTCTTCCTTTTGCACGACGAGAAGCTAATACTCTTCTACCGTTTGCTGTAGCCATTCTTTCGCGGAAGCCATGCTTGTTTCTTCTCTTTCTTTGCGAAGGTTGGAATGTTCTTTTCATAACTGTATAATATCTTAACTAGATTTTTAAATAAGAGGTGCAAATATAGTCAGATTTTTTCAAAATTGCAAGAATGGGGAGATTTATTTTTGTTCGGGACAAGTGGTTTAGAGATTTGAGAGAGATAAAAGATGAAAGACAAAAGATGAAAGACATAAGATGATAGATAATAGATTAATGGTGAAAGACATGAGACCGTAGATGAAAGACTATGTAAAGTCGTCATCTTATCGACTATCAGCTAACCACTATAAACTATCAACTTTTAACTATTAACTATAAAACCATCTACAATCCCAGCGCGGCTTTTAACTTCACATAGCCAGTTTTGCTTACGGGCAGCCATATTCCTGATTTGAGCAGCACCACATAACTGTCTTTTTCCTTCAGTTCTATTTTGGTCACTTCTGTTAAATTAATGATGTAAGAACGGTGGATCC
This sequence comes from Pedobacter sp., assembly GCA_031119475.1. Classification (GTDB taxonomy): domain Bacteria; phylum Bacteroidota; class Bacteroidia; order Sphingobacteriales; family Sphingobacteriaceae; genus Pedobacter. Next base: position 1,205,551 of record JAVHXV010000001.1, read on the forward strand.
TGATGAACTGGTTGGGATCAAGTGTCTGTTCGAAAAAGCCCATTGTCTTATTTTTATGGAAATTGCCTTCGTTCGTACTTAATTTCACATAATCATCGTCGGCTTCGAGATAATGAAGGGCAGAAACTGGGATGATTTTGATGACACCTGCATTTTTTACCACAATCCTGTTGTTCTGCGCTGGTGAAAGGGCTGCAGTTTCAAGGAGCTGATTGCTGTTTTCATCTTTTGCCAATTTGGAAGGCAATTTTTGCATCGCCTGGTCGAAACGGATCTTCTCGATGGGCTTTAACAAGTAATCGACGGCATTGACTTCGAAAGCCTTGATGGCATATTCGTCAAAAGCTGTTGTAAAGATTACGGCAGGATGTTTTTCGACAAGCTCGAGCATTTCAAAACCGCTGATCTTTGGCATTTGTATATCCAAAAAAATGAGGTCTGGCTGATGTTGTGCAATCGCCTTCAATCCTTCAAAACCATCACTGCACTCTGCGACCACTTCAATTTCAGGGTGCGATTGCAGGTAATGTTTCACCACATCACGTGCTAAGGCCTCATCGTCAATTAGTATCGTTTTGATCATCTTTTTGTGGTATTTTAAGCGTTGTAATATATAGATTATTGTCTTTTGATTCGGTTTGGAGCAGGTTACTGTCTGCGAAAAGCAGGTACAATCTCCTCCGTATGGCCGAAAGCCCAAAACCAGTACCTTTACTGGCCTTCATTTCCGGATCGTAGGGGTTGGCCACACAGATCACAAGGGCGTTATTTTCTAGTTTTACCCTAATGGTGATGGTAATGGCAGTCGCGGTATTGTAAAGGCCAAACTTAATGGCATTTTCAACGATAGGCTGCAGTAAGGTTCCCGGTAGGCACAAGGCCAACGTTTCTTCTTCGATCGTGACATCAATATTGAGCCGATGACTAAACCTTACCTTTTCGATATCAAGGTATAACTGGATGTATTCCATTTCCTCTGCCACATTTACCCAGACCTCATCATCGCGTTTCAGCGTGCCCCGTAAAAAAGCGGCCAATTTGGTGATCATGGTCCCTGCTTCAGTGGGATTTACGATAGTGAGCGCATACACAGAATTTAAGCTGTTGAAAAGAAAGTGCGGCTGCAACTGGTGCCTTAATTTATTGAGTTCTGCTTCCTTAGCCAGGTTTTGTGCCATCATGAGCCGATTTTGCGTTTCCGATTGTTCATCTAACCGGTACCAAAGTATATTGGCCAGTGCACACCAGCCCAGGCACATATAGGCAATCAAAATCCTGAACAACAAGGAGAATTCCAAAAAAGTATGGTATTTGAGGTCCTGATCAAATAGATAGTTCAGCCCATAGGCAGAAAGCAGTACGATGACAATGGCCTTGACTCCGGCCAACAGCAGTATAAACAGGAGTTTTCTGTTTTTTGGCAGGTAATAGCCCAACATGTTGCTCAGAACGATACAGCCAATAGCCAATAGCCCATTGCTGACTACACTATCAGTGATGGCAACCTGCCAATCAAAATTAAATGTATAATTCAGTAAAAAGGCGCAAACAGCTATCCAAAGGCCCAAAATGAGCGAGGATACCTGTTTGATGGTCTTTACGGATAAGGGGGTTGTCGTCATTCGAAGTTATGAACAGTTTTGGTGCGGCTTAGTAGTTTCTGATATCTACTCCACCGAACATGGCAATACCTCTTACAACCAAAAGTTTTGTTGGCCCTTCTATTGGCTGAACGCTTCTTTTATCATCTAGGCCACCAAAAATAGCGGTAACCTCAGATTTAACCTGCCATCCTGGAGGAACGATAATCTTGCATCCACCAAAAATGGCAGTGATGTCAATTTCGATTGTTCCTTCAAAATCGGCCTGTGAAAGGTTAAGGTCACATCCACCAAATACAGCTACCACTTCACCCCCTCTAAAATTCTTGGAATAGACGGTCTGATGGCTTCCCCCAAAAACATTTACGCTATCAAGGTAATCATTTGCGTTAGAACCTTTTTGTTCGCTTGTTGGAGCGGGCTGTGGCTCAGGACCTTCAAAGCCCGTGTATGGATTTTGTTGGCCAAATTTGTTGTTCCAACGTTGTCTTCTACGGGCCCAACGATCGTGCCTCCTGAAATCACTTTTTGGTTTCAGGATCAAAAAGATGCCCAGTCCCACCAAAAATAAGGGCAAGGTCACACGGTGGAAATCAAATTCGAACAGGAATAATTTCTGTGCCGTAAAATAAGCACCGATCAGAAACATGATCAGCCATCCACTATTTTTGAAATTTGTTTTGATGCCGACGAAAAGGCCCATGCACATTAGGAAAGTACTCCAAGTAAAGATCCAGTTGGTCCTGATGTCCACAAAATTGACTATTGTCAAAGCTATTCCAATCGCAATAATAAATAGGCCTGCCAAAACTTTGCTTGACCGGCTTATGCCATTGTTATTTTCCATATTATAATTTTCCATTTTCTTTTTTCAATTGGTATGACCAAATGTAAGGCTAAGTTTGAGTTTGCCCAACAAGCCATTGTTGTACATCAGTTAATTATCGGTAAAAAGCACTAATTAATCGGTAAAATTATTTGTTAATTTGAAAATAATTCATCCCATCAACCAAATGTTACGCTCATGAAAAGGCTATCCACTTTCCTACTGCTTTTATTTCCTTTCTTTTTGCAGGCGCAAGAAATCAGCAAGCACTATAAAATCTATGATGTAAAAAAACAGCAAATCATTACGTTGTCAGATATTGCAGCTGATCTGGCCAAGGCCGATGTACTGTTTTTTGGCGAAGAGCACAACGATTCTATTGGGCATTACCTAGAAGCGGCCCTCTTGCAGCAGCTTTCTGAGCGTTATCAAAATCAAGTTGTGCTAAGCATGGAAATGTTCCATACTGATGTTCAGCCTGTGATCGATGAATATCTGAACGGAAATATCAGCGAGAAAAATTTTATCAAGGAAGCTAGGGCCTGGAACAATTATAAAGATTATCGGCCGATGATCGAATGGGCCAAAACAAATGGTCTGGTCGTAATTGGTGGAAACGCAGCGGCAAGGTACAGCAATATGGTGAGCAGATCTGGATTGCAGGTGATGGATAAATTACCAGTGGCTTCGAAAAAATTTATGGCACCCCTGCCCATTGATACGGCAAAAGGAAGATATTATGATAAGTTTATCGAAACCTTGGGCGGCCACAGCATGGGCGGAATGAAGATCTACCAAACTCAAAATTTTTGGGATGCGACCATGGCCTGGTCCATTGCGAAGGCCATCAAAGCAAATAAAGGCAAAAAAGTTCTTCAGGTGAACGGCCGCTTCCATAGCGATGAAAAGCTGGGAACGGCTGCCCAATTGAAGAAATACCTTCCAAAAGTGAAGATACTGAACATTTCTTCCTTCTCTGCCGAAGACTTCAACAATCCAGATTGGAAAAAATATGAAGCGTTGGGCGACTACATCATCGCCACAGACCCAACCGTAAAGAGAAGCTTTTAAAGTTAGAAGGCAATGGTTAAATACAAGTTACTTGAGAGTCGTAACACTTAGTCCAGCCTCCTCGCTCCGATGACAGCCTCCTATCTACCATCCATTGTCTTTGGCCATTATCTATTGTCTTTTGTCTTTTGTCTATAGTCTTTTGTCTTTAATCTTTAATCTCTTATCTGGCTTCTCACTTACTCTTCAATATATCCCTGATTTCACTTAACAAAATCTCTTCTTTACTTGGTGCTGGAGGTGTGGTAGGTTTGGCTTCTTCTTTACGTTTCAAGGAGTTGATACCCTTTACCAATAAGAAGACGACTAAAGCAAGAAGGAAAAAATTCAAAGCCACAGTCAAAAAGTTTCCATAGGCGAAAATCGCACTATCCTTTACGGCTCTAGCCTCTTCGAGTCCTACACCATCAGGAACATTTCCTTTCAGCACAATGTAGAGCTTGCTGAAATCAGGTTGTCCGATAATTGCCGATACAATTGGCATCACCAAATCTTTTACTACGCTATCGATGATCTTGCCGAAAGCGCCACCAATAATTACCCCAACAGCGAGGTCCATCACATTGCCCTTGATGGCAAATTCCTTAAATTCTTTTACAAAACCCATAAATATTTTTTTTGTGGTTAAACTTAAATGAATGAAACTTTGTTTTTAAAAGTAGTGATAACTTCGAGAACCAACAACTTGTTTTTCATTTGTTGATTTGCCCCCTATACTAAATAACTGGACAATAAAAGATAAATTCCAAAAGCAATTCCTTATTTTTGGCGACTTGATCATCCATATCCTATGTTAAAGCAACACTTACAACAAAAGCTCTTACAAAAGCTCTCGCCCCAGCAGATCCAGTTCATCAAACTGCTGCAGGTGCCTACTGTTGCCCTAGATACCCGGATCAAGGAAGAATTGGAAGAAAATCCAGCATTGGAAGATCCCAGCTTGATGTCACTAGATGAGCCTAAAGGCGAGTATGATGACCTCAACGAAGATCGTGAAGATTACGATCAGGAATCCAGGGAAGAAAGCGGGATGGATGAGTTTAACGTTGAAGACTATCTGCAAGATGACCAATCTAACGATTACAGCACATCTTATAACAACAACGACGACGATGAAGAAAAAAAGGAAACTCCAATTGCCATTGAGAGTACTTTTTTTGAAAGCCTGCAAGAACAACTAGACCTTGTTCCCCTATCAGATACCGACTTCATTGTAGGTAAACAGATCATCGGAAGCTTGGATGATGATGGCTATCTGCGCCGACCGATTACCTCTATGATAGATGATCTTGCTTTTTCGCAGAATGTAATGGTCGAAGAAGAGGATGTATTGGAAATGCTGAAGGTCATCCAATCTTTTGAGCCACCGGGCATTGCTGCAAGAGATTTACAGGAATGCCTTTCACTGCAGTTAAAGCGCAAGGATACCCACAATCCGATCATCAAGAAAGCCATTACCATTGTAGAGCACCATCTGGATGAATTTACCAGAAAACACTATGATAAACTGGAAAAATCTGTCGGACTGAACAGTGAGGAGCTCAAAGAGGTTGTTGCCGAAATCCTTCGCCTAAACCCTAAACCAGGCGATTCGAACCAGGTTACCACCAAACAATTACAGATCATCCCCGATTTCCATATCACCAATAACGATGGCACGCTGATTTTGACCCTCAATTCAAAGAATGCGCCAGAGCTCAGGGTGAGCCGCTCTTATATGGATATGTTCGACCACTATGATAAGGCTGCACAGAAGGACAAGAAGCTCAAAGAGGCGGTCCAATTCGTAAAACAAAAGCTCGATTCGGCAAAATGGTTTATTGATGCCATCAAACAACGCCAGCAGACTTTGTTGAAGACCATGAATGCCATTATGCATTATCAGTATGATTATTTTTTAACAGCTGATGAGCGCAAGATGAAACCGATGATCCTGAAAGATATTGCAGACAAGATCGGTATGGACATTTCTACCGTATCACGTGTTGCCAATTCTAAATATGTCCAGACCGAGTTCGGAACTTTTTTATTGAAATCTTTCTTCTCAGAGGCCATCCAGACCGAAACTGGAGAAGAAGTATCGAATAAGGAAGTAAAGAAAATATTGGAAGATTGCATTGGAAACGAAGACAAGCGTCGTCCTTTGGCCGATGAAAAATTGACCGAAATCCTGAAAGAAAGGGGCTATAATATTGCCCGCCGAACCGTTGCCAAATATCGCGAGCAAATGAACATCCCGGTTGCAAGGCTACGTAAGGAACTGTAGTTGATTGGTTAACTGATTGATTGGTTAACTGGTTAATTGTTGAGTTGTCAGTTGTTGAGTTGTCAGTTGTTGAGTTGTTGAGGACACACCAATCTCTGATCATTTGTCTTTATTCTTTGCTCTTTGCTCTTTTTACCTTTCACTTTACCTTTCACTTTTTACTTTCAACGCTAACTTACCACATGCGCATTGAGCTCAGTACATGGTAAACGTTATTAAGCTGTAGCCCGAGTACGATTTCGTGGCTGCCATAGCTTACCTTATTCAATTGTGAAGTCGTAAAATCGTATGAATAAGTGAGGTTAACCAGTTTGCTGACATTAAATCCGGCCATTGCCGAAAAAGAATCATTATGCCGATAGCTACCGCCTACCCAAATGCGGTCTTTAAAGCCCACTTTCATATTCAGGTCTACAGATAATGGTGTTGGACTTACATATTTGACCATAATAGATGGTACGGCAGAAATATCTTCAGCGAGGAAAACTTTATAACCTGTAGTTAAAAAAAAGTGCGGCACTTCTTTTCCAGATTTATAGTTGGGATCGCTCGTAAAAGCTAATTTTTGAGGCAGCAACTGCTGGACTGAAGCCCCGGCAAAAAAACGGGCACCGTAGAGCCATGTACCAAGACCAATATCAGGCTTAATCTGACTCGTGATGGTATTCATGAGCGCAGGATCATTAGGATCTTCCAAACTGAGGTCGTTAACGTCGAGCCCAATCCTGGTCAATCCAACAGCAGCGCCTACAGCAATGTTCAATGTACCTGTTAATTGAAGGTGATAGGCATAGGTGACATTTGCATCCAATCTGGAAATGGGGCCCGCCTTGTCCAATATTACGGTTGCTCCTACTCCAGAATGTGATGGTGAAGCTGTGTAGTTCTGCATATAGTTCCTGCTCATCGGGTCGTCGGAATCTTCGGGCATGGATAGTGGGTTTTTCCAAAGGTAATCATCGCCCAAATTCCAATGTGCCGCCGCAAAGGTTGTTTGAGGGGCATCTTTTATACCAGACCATTGTTTTCTAAATCCCGCCTTAAAATCGACATAGTTTTCGATACCACTCAATGCCGGGTTTAACAAATAATTATTGAATAGATATTGGGTATACTGTGGCCGCTGTTGCGCAAACAAGGTAAGGCTGAGGCTGAGGAGCAGGTATGTAAAAATATATTTCACTATCGGATTAAAGTTAAGGAGCCGGTCTTGATTTTCCTACCATTTCTTGGGTTAACAATATAGTAATAAACTCCAACAGGCAAAGGCTGATTTTTAAAATTGCCATCGAAAGGAATCTTATAGCCAAAACTGCTATACACCCGGTTTCCATTCCTATCATAAATTTCTACGGTGGCCTTTGGATAGGAATCGAGATATTTTAAGTTCCATACATCATTGACCCCGTCGCCATTAGGAGAAAAACTGTTGGGCGCATTGATATCTTCTAATACATGAACATACACCTGGCTGATGACGCTACAGCCCATGTCCGTGGTAACGGTTAGCGTATATTGGGTATCGCTTGATGGTGATACAACAGGATTAAGAATGTCATCGCGACTTAGGCCCAGTGCCGGACTCCATTTATAGGTCAGGCCGTTCCCCGAAGCAGTGGCATCAATACGCACCTCCCCCCCAGCCAAAATGTACACATCCTTGCCAATGGCCAGGGAAGGTGTTGGATTAACTGTAATTGTTTGCGTGATCGTTGCGAAGCAGCCTCTAGGTGTGGTGAAAGTATAAGTAATCGAATGCGTGCCCAAGCCTGCCGTCCTGGGATTAAATAATCCCTGCGGACTAACGCCCGGCCCACTGAACACCCCGTTACCATTCAAGTTGCTCACCTGACTGGCAACCAGTTGTCTAGCTGCCTCATCATAACAGATAGATGCCAAAGGATCAAACCTAATTTGCGGTGAGGCATAAAGGACAATGTCATCTTCAACTGGGTTAGACACGCAGATCCCGCCCGAATAAGCCAGCATAATCAGGTGAACAGGTAGGTCTGAAGTTGATTCAGGCAAGGTAAAAGTATATTCCTTATCAGGTACTGGATCATTATCTACATGTTGCACGCCGTTTATGTATAGCACGATCTTCGTTACGGTACCAAAATCCTGTACATAGGATTTGTTCCTGACCGTAAACGTGGTATTGCTACAAAGTTGGTTCCTGTTGATCACTTCAAATTTGGCAATCGGATCCTGTCCATTCACCACAAAAGTTTCGGTATGGATGTCGACACATTCATTTTCGTTCTTCACCTTTAGGGTTACTTGATAGGTTCCTGTTTTGGTATAAGCGTGTTGACCGTTTTCGGCGGTAGATTTATTGAGCGCACCGGTCAATGGGTCCCCAAAATCCCATTCGTAGGTGAGGCCTGCTTTAGTACCATCAATATTGGCCGATAAATTTTCGAAGGTGGTCAATGGATCTTTCACACAGATATCCGGCGCATTAAAATTACTGGTGATGGGCCCTGTCACTTCCAAATCCATGGGAAGAGACGATTCGATACATCCCTTAGCTGTTTCAACTGTCAATATCACTTTGTAAACTCCAGTTGAAGCATAGCTGTGGGTTGGATTTTGCCGTGTGTCTGTCTGCGTTCCATCGCCAAAATCCCATTTCCATTTGATGATACTTCCTTCACTGACTGTAGAGAGATCGGTAAACTGGATAGTGGTATTCGGACAGGTCTTGCTCAAATTTGACTTTAAACTTGGTAAGGGCTTAGGGTTGATATAAATTTCGAATGTTTTAACATCAGACATACAACCATTTTCTGAAGATACGGTTAGCTTGATGGTATGTTTGCCAGCTGTGGTGAACAGGTGCGAAGGATTTTGCTGATCTGAAACATTCAATGCGCCCGAACCAGGATCATCGAAATCCCATTTCCATTTGGTAATGAGCTTGTTTGGCATATTTGTTATACTCTGATCCTTAAAATCTACTTTTTCCTGTAGACATGCACTGGTTGGACCTCCGATAATGGCACTAGGCAAGGCACTCACATGCAAGGCAAAGGTAAATTCGAACGTAGAAAGGTTACACTGCTGGGCTCCCCCATACAAATCGCCAGTAACCTTAAGCTTAATGTCGTTCAACGCCACAAAAGTTTTGGTCTGATCTAGTTTATACGTATAGAGTGTCTGGCCATTCACAACTTTTGTCGTATAATTGGGCGTATTTACATTATAGGTCGTTCCATCATCAAATTCCCAATTGATTTTAGTAAGCAGATAAGGAAGGGTGAGGTTAAACTCCACTTCCTGGCCGATACAGACTTCTGTTACCTCTTCGCTGGTCACCTTATTTAGCAAGACCAGGTATTGGGAGGAAGCCAGATTTGTTCCAGCCGAGTAAGCGTAAGATTCTGCAGACCCATAACCATAGGCAATTGCATTAAAGCCATCTGCCGCAGTCAAGGTCAGACTTTCTTCGGTCTGCAACCCTATGCCCACCTCAATCTGGATGTAGGAATAAGTTGGATCTGAAGGCATTGGGAACCAGGTGCCATTGCTGGGCAAATTTCCGTTTATGCGGAAAGTATTGGTCCTATTGGTCTTCATAAATACATTGAGGTATTTATTGACGATGGCGTTTTTAGCGGCCGAAAATAGGGTAATCTTATTGATGTTAAATTCGATCGGGTTTAGAAGTACCATTTCGGGATCGCCCAACATGTTTCCGTTAGCTGCGCTCGAACAGGCTTGTGTAAGTGAATATTGGGCTACGCTGATCAGCTTATCGGCGGAGACCATGATCGGTTGATTAGCGATTGGCGCCTCGTAGAACACGCCCTTATTGAGCACAATACTTGTTCCACCAACATTTACGGTGGTGTTGTCTTCCTGCGCAAGTACCCTTAAAATATAATTGCGGTTAAAGAAGGGAACTACACCATAATTTTTACCCCAGCTGCTCACCGGATACAATTGTTGGAACAGCGGATCCCTTGATCCCCCGCAAGCAATCGTAACCGAGGTACTGCCCGAAAATGCTGCAAATTTCTTGCATTTTGATCCGGTATTCTGATCGACTTCAACATAGGTCCCAGTCAGGTCATCTGCTCCTGAAGGGATATATTCGTATACATCGCCAACATTGTTCAAAGTAACTGGAATTGCTGTTCCATTTTTGGTATGGATGACCAGCTGTGTATTTGCCTCTGCCGCAACAAGTACCAAAAAATTCCTGGCCGGATTTCCATTGGTAACCGCAGCATCCTGCTCATAGTTCATGGAATAATATTTCTGACCAAGTGCTCCAACGGGCAGAATCAAGGATGCTGCAGAACGGGCATTGGCATACACATGCGAATAAACAGAAACATTGGGCTGATTTGGGGTAACAACCACATGGATGCCCCTATCAGATAACACCCCATTTGCACTGGCAAAATCGATATAAGAGTTGGCACGCGGTACTGCGAACACGACTACCGTATTTGCTGGGATCTTTTTGGTCTGCGTATAAGTGCCACAGGAAACCGTGACCTCGGTATTTTCCTTAGATGTAACGTTTACGTTCATCTGGGCCACCAGATTGCCACTCGGATCGTGCGTAGCAAAGGCAAGCCAAAACTCTGAACCTTCATTGGATATATTTTGCGCATTCGCCACAGAAACACAGCCCAGTAAAAGCACAAAAAAGAAAAGGTAGAAATTCTTCATAGATAACCCACAAAACGTTGTCCTATACAATAATATCAAATTATCATAAAAGCACCTAACAAACAAAAATTAGAATCGGTAAAGGGGTTGATTGTATCGATTATTGTTTTCAGATTAACTGTTACGACAACAGGTTCTGACGTGCAATGAACTCGAGCTGTCTATTGGCAACCAGGAGTTTCTCGGTCAGTTCCCTGTTTTCCTTTCTCAAGGTATAGATTTCAATGGCCTTCTCAATATTGATCCGTAAATCTTCTTCCATCCAAGGCTTTTGGATATAACGATATACCTGCCCTTTATTGATCGCGTCGATTACGGCATCGATATCCGTATATCCAGTCAAAATCATTCGGATCGGATCGGGATGATCGGGCAAAATGGAAGCAAGAAACTCTACACCAGTCGTTTTTGGCATCCTTTGGTCGGTAATGATGATATGAATGTCTTCGCGATCCAGGATTTTCCTGCCCTCCTCGGCCGATTCGGCAGTAAAAATCTTGTATAACCTGCGATAAGTAGCTGCAAAGGCACTTAAATTATGGGGTTCGTCGTCTACGTATAATATATTCGCGCTCATTTGTGTATCAATAAAAAGTTAAAAATACTTTTTTATTATAACTCTTAAAAGACTAATTTAGTTGTTTTAACATTCAAATGTACTTTTATTATTTATAAACCTCTATAACCTGAATAAATGCAGCCTCAAACTGGTTACGCAATCCATCTAGCCAAGCTCATTGAAGACACCCATGAGCACAAAAAAACCTATAGACCTTTATTTTACAACCTAGCCGACGAAAAAGATAAAAATTCATTTGAAAATCTACTTGCCCAACATCCACATCTACAAGTACACGACCACATTGTTTCACAGGTTGAAGAATTAGTCAAATGCTTAAATCCGACCATCATTTTTTTGCCCCCTACGGCACTGGCCGAAACAGTAGCGCAACAATTTGGGGGCAAGCACACAGATGAATATGGTGTATGGGTATATTATCCCTGGGCCGGAAAAGTGGTACACCTGTTGGCAGAAAAAGAATTCGAAATTGTACGTACCAATCGGAACAAACATAAAATAACCGCACAGGAACAAGCGACTTTGGCCCAAAAAAAAATAGGTGTCATGGGTCTTTCCGTAGGACAATCGGTTTCTTTGGCCTTGGCCATGGAAAGAGGTTTTGGAGAATTGCGCATTGCCGATTTTGACGAACTTGACCTCAGCAACATCAACCGGATCCGTACCGGGGTATATAACCTAAAACTTCAAAAAACCGTAATCGTAGCAAGGGAAATCGCCGAAATCGACCCTTACTTACACGTGGTCTGCTTTGATGAAGGGATTACTGAAGCCAATATGGACCGGTTTTTAACAGAAAATGGAAAACTAGACCTATTGATAGATGAATGCGATAGTTTTGACATCAAGATCAATTCCCGAAATAAAGCCAAAGCATTGGGCATTCCCGTGCTGATGGAGGGCAGTGACAGGGGTACGATTGATATCGAAAGGTTTGACCTTGAGCCAGATCGCCCGGTACTGCATGGGATGGTCGAACACCTCGACATGGAAAAGTTTAAGACCCTGACAACCATGGACGAAAAGATTCCCTACATTACCGCTGTAACTGGAGTGGAAACGCTTTCTCCGAGAATGAAAGCCTCGGCAGTAGAAATTATGGCCACCATTTCAACATGGCCACAATTAGCGAGCGCAGTCATTTATGGCGGTGGAATTACAGCAGATCTTTCACGAAAAATCCTGCTCGGCAATCTTCACGTATCCGGTCGCTTTTTTATCGACATGGATGAATTGATCAGCGACCCGGCAAAAGCGCCTGTAATTGCAGAACAGACGATTCCACAAGCTCCAATGCCGGTCCAAGAAATTGAGGATTTCGTCAATACGCACCAAATGGTTTTTGAGGGAACTGCGCAACCTTTATCCACAGTTCTTTTAGATCAGCTGATTGAAGCGGCAAGAAAATCACCATCAGGCGGCAACAACCAGCCTTGGCACTGGCATTTCCAAGGAGGACGCCTGCATCTTTTCTTGAACGAAAGTGCTGCACAAGCTTATTTAGATCCTCAATACATTTCATCGTATATTTCTCTGGGCACCGCCATAGAAAATTTGTTGCTCAAGGCGGCAAGCCTACATCTCCATGTAGATCATCACCTTACTCCTCAGCTGGCCCCTAAACATGTGGCCTGGTTTACTTTTAGTCCCGGCTATCAGCCAAGTGAAACGGACCTTAAACTTGCGGAGCAGATTGATTCAAGGCATACCAACCGAAAAATTACACCGAGGCAAGAAATACAGACTACAGATCTTGATCATCTCTCGGGGCTTGCCACAGCTGTCGAAGGTGCAAAATTAACCTGGGTTACTGATCCTGAGCACATTAAAGCGGTTGGAATGATCGCTACACAAGCAGATTTATTACGGATGTTCATTCCTCCTGCACATGAAGATTTCATTTCACGCGAGATGCGCTGGGACATTGAACAGGTAAATGCTACCGAAGACGGAATTGGCATCCATACTTTAGACCTCAGCAACAACGACCAGATTGGAATCAGGCTCCTAAAGGATAAAAAGATGATCTCGTTCCTGCAGCAGATCAATGGTGGAAGTGGTTTTAAGCGTTTAACCATGATGCAATTTATGGCTTCATCTGCCATTGGATTGTTATCCATGCCTAAGGGCGAAATCAATTCCTTCATTAAAGGTGGAATGGCTGCCGAAAAATTATGGCTGGGTGCTACAGGGCTCGATCTTCAGGTCCATCCGGTAAACGTGCCGCTCATATTTTTCTACAAGAATAGCATTGAAGACAGTCTTCCCCTTCCTTCAGAATTGAAAGCACAATTGAAACAGGCAGAAATGCAGTTCAACCAACTCTTTAGACAGACGGGAGAAGATCAGGCTATTTTTATGTTCAGGCTCTTCAAGGCCAGTCCATCTCCAGAACGGACGATCAGAAAATCAACGGCTAAAATATTTACTGGTGGAAGAGCTTAGGCCGCATATCGAAAACCTGTATTTCAGGGCTTTCAGGGCAGTTGATGATCGTTCAGCGTGTATGAAGTTTATCGAAGGGCATACACATGTATTGGAGATTTTTGGGATTACCCAGATTACTTCGGCAAAGATTGATTGGGTGCTCAATCCAAATGTATATGTCATTTTGGTGAGCGCCGAGGAAGGTGGAAAAGCACTTGCGGGCTGTCGGGTACACATTGCCGATGGCAAAACACCTTTGCCGATCGAGTCTGCGGTGGGCGCAATGGACGAGCGTATCTATACGATGGTGAGCGAGCGCCTTGCTGCAGGAACAGGAGAGTTCTGCGGGCTCTGGAATTCTTGGGAAATTGCGGGCCTTGGCATCGGAAGTGTGTTTCTGGGCAGGATCAGCATCGCTATTTCCTCGCTATTGAAATTGAGCACCTTGTTTGGTCTGTGTGCGCCTGCAACCTATAGAAATTCAATCAGGGGTGGATTTAGGGTCATCAATGAAATTGGGATCAATGGAAAATTTTATTATCCAGAAGAAAAATTAACTGCCACTGCCCTGCTCATCGAAGATACCATCGGACTTGGGGCAACGCATCCCGAAGAAATACCAAACATCATGCAGCTGCGTGAAAAGCACCAACAAACTATAGAATTTATCGGCTCTAATGGACTGCCAATAAATCTTCATATTAATCTTGAACTATGAGGATAAAACTTTTACTATTCCTTACATTTCTGTTTTGTTCAGTGCACCATGTGCTTGCCGAAAACAGCATTTCATTTGGCCAGGACATCGCTTATTCTGCAGCAACCTATGGCGACAAAAGTGGAAAATTGAGCATTCAGGAGGCCGTTAAACTCGACAAATTTACGCCAAACGATAAAAGTGTGATCAATTTTGGCATTGATGATGCCACCTATTGGATCAAGATCAAAGTAACCGATCGTACTGCGCTCAAAGATGTAGTGCTCTTTATCGATCAGGCCAGGCTTGAAACCGCAGAGTTTTATGTGGTAAAAAGCGATGGCTCGATCAGCAAAAAAGAAATCAACGCAAATTTCACTAAGAAATTTAATTTGTCGCAAAAGTTATTTGTGTACGAAATCCCTTCCAATTTCAATGTGGAAAAAGATTTTATCTACATCAAACTTAAATCCAAGGAACTGCTGGTTATACCGATCCATATCTATAATGAGGGCTCGATCATCACGACTTTCTTGATCCGCGACATGACTTTCGGCTTCTACACCGGAATTATGGTGGTAATGTTCTTATACAACCTGTTTCTATTTTTTAGTGTTAGAGATAAAAGTTATATCTACTATGTGGTGTACATCTGTCTGGTATGGCTATCACAAATTTCCATTCAAGGCTATACAGTCAAATATTTTTGGCCCTATAAAAGTTGGTTGGATGACAATTCGGTGGTTCTGTTCTCCCTTTTGGCAGTTGTCTTTACCACAATCTTTACCCAATCGTTCCTCAACACCAAAATATATACCCCAAAAGCACATAAATACATCAACATTTATATCGTGCTTGCAGTTGCGGATATTATCCTGCTTATCAGCGGGCAGCGTCAAGGTGCCTTTATCATTATGCAGTTTCTGACCTTTGTTGGGGCAATCATCGCACTTTCATTGGCCTATTATGTGTATTTCAAAAAGCATTTTAATCCGGCAGGATATTATTTGTTCGCTTGGTCTATTTTATTGGTCGGTGCTATTCTTTTCATCATGAAAGATTATGGCATCCTTCCTTACAACAACTTTACGATCTACCTGCTCCAGATTACTTCCTCTATTGAGGTCATGTTGCTTTCTTTCGCCCTTGCGGATAAAATCAATTTCTTTAAAAGAGAAAACGAACATGCCCAGGCACAAGCCTTGAATGCTTCCTTGGAAAACCAAAAATTGATCAGGGAGCAAAATATTGTCTTGGAGAAAAAGGTCGAAGAACGTACAGAAGAATTACAAAGTGCGGTTTCCACACTGAATGTGACGCTGAATAACCTGAAAGACACACAATCACAACTGGTCGATGCAGAAAAAATGGCGGCTCTTGGTCAGTTGACGGCAGGTATTGCCCATGAAATCAATAATCCGATCAATTTCGTAACTTCCAACATCAAGCCTTTGGAACTCGACATTAACGATCTCAAAGAAATTATTACACGTTATGAAGAAATCGATTTCGACCAAGATATCAGGGCGCAGATCGAAGAAATCGAAAATTTCAAAAAACAGATCGATATCAACTTTGTGAACAATGAGATCTCCTCATTGCTCTCTGGCATTAGCGAAGGCGCTAAGCGTACGGCCGAAATTATCCGTAGCCTGCGAAACTTTAGCCGCGTAGATGAGACTGACATGAAGCCAATTGACCTGAACGAAGGACTGCAGTCGACCTTGGTCTTGGTACGGAACAATCTACCTGACAACCTCACTGTGATCAAGGAATTTGGCAACCTCCCTAAGGTAGAATGCCTACCTGGCAAAATTAACCAGGTCTTTATGAATTTGGTGTCCAACGCCATCCAGGCCATCAAGACCAAGGAAGTTCAGCGCGATGAGGAATTCCTGACCATTAAATCGTGGTATATTGACCAACAGGTAAAAATCAGCATCAAAGATTCGGGCATAGGCATGACCGAAGAAGTGAAGCACCGCATTTTCGAACCTTTTTTCACGACCAAAGATATTGGGGAAGGTACAGGACTTGGCCTTTCTATTGTATTTAGCATTATTGAAAAGCATAAGGGGCACATAGAAGTTTTGTCAAAAGTTGGCGAGGGAACAGAATTTATTCTTACCTTGAATGTAAATCCACAATAATACATGAAAACTCCAGCTGTTAGGGTTTTATATATCGACGATGAAGAGAATAACCTTCAAGCGTTCAAAGCAAGTTTTAGGCGCCAATATGAGATCTATACCGCGATTTCTGCGGCCGAAGGGCTTAAGATCCTGCAGAATGTAGATATCCAAGTCATTATTGCGGATCAGAAAATGCCCAATACGACCGGTGTCGAGTTTTTCAAGAGCATTACGCAAACTTATCCCGACCCGATCCGGATCCTTTTAACGGGATATACGGATATTGAGGCATTGGCCGATGCCATTAACCATGGCGATATCTATCGGTATATTACCAAGCCATGGAACGATTTAGAGCTCCACAATTCCATAAAAAATGCTTACGATGCCTATCGTTCCAAAATCGACCTCCGCAATAAGATGGCCGAACTGGAAAAGACGAATGATGAACTTAACCGCTTTATTTATAGCATTTCCCACGAATTAAGAGCTCCTCTGGTTTCGGTGATCGGCATTGTTAACCTGGTTAAGATGGAAGGCCTATACCATTCCAGCGGCGATTATTGGGAACTGATTGAGACCTGCTCGAGCAAACTGGATTATTATATCCAGAAAACACTCCAATACTACAAAAACAATAAGAATGTTGCAGAACCTACGGTTGTTGATTTTGATCAATTGATCAAAGACCTGATCGAAATGTATGCCCATTCGAACAAGGAGACCCAATTTACGGTAAGTATTGACCAGTCAGTTCCATTCAAGGGCGATCTGTTCAGGATCGAGGTTATTCTTGGCAACCTCATTTCCAACGCCATTAAATATCAGAAAGTTAGCGAACCCAATAAAAAGGTAAACATCGAGGTGGAAGTGAACAGGGAACAGGCACAGATCAACATCAGTGATAATGGCATGGGTATCTTGAACGAGCACTTGGAAAAGATTTTTACGCAATTCTTTAAGAGCAAGGTTCATCATGGTAGTGGCTTAGGCCTTTTTATCGTGAAGGAAGCCCTGAACAGGATTGATGGAAGAATTGCCGTAAGTTCAGATATTGATCATGGTACTACCTTTAAAATTACCATTCCCAATGCAAAGTAGGCCCAAAAAATTGATGTTGATAGACGATAATGAAATCGATCTGAAAATTAATGCCAAGCTGATTAATTTGGCCAATCTTTTTCAGGAGATCATCATCTGCCGGTCTGGAGAAGAGGCACTCGATTTTTTGAACAAATATTTGTCTACACCAGAGCTGCTGCCTGATTTTATCCTGCTGGATATCCAGATGCCGGAAATGGATGGCTTTGAATTTTTGGAACACTACAAAGATTTTCCCGAAAAACGTCCCGTAGCGATGTTGTCCTCGACTTTGGATTTTGGGGATATCAAACGGGCCGAAGCCAATCCCTATGTCATCAAGCTGCTTAAAAAACCGCTGTCCCCTAGCGAATTGGAAGTCTTGATTTCGCGTTGAAGCGATGAAACTTTTGTTTCCGAGCATTGTTATGTAATCGTAACTTAAACTATGCACTTATGGAAAATCAGGAAAATATCGCCGGACTAGGTAAAAATCATGACGAAGCAGCACATAATCACGATCTGGCCAAGAAACAGAGTGAAGCAAAACCAGCTGCTGAAAATTTGGAAATGGAGCCACACAGCGTCGATAAATCTGGAGACAGGGAATTTAGCGGCCATGCCAAGGAAATCCATGATAAAGCTGCAGCTTATGCCAAACATGAGCATGAAAAAGCAGATAGTTGGGAAAACAATAATGACAACGGGCCAGATGCTCCACAGTTTTAACCACAAAAAAGGCCGATCTGAACAGATCGGCCTTTTTTGTGGTCATATTTTTATGGCTTTGTTTCGGGAGCCTTACCAATCAGTTCCATAAACTGGTCTAATTTAGGGGTGATGATAATCTGCGTACGCCTATTTTGGGTCTTGCCACTGGCCGTACTGTTATCTGCGATAGGATTGTATTCTCCCCTACCTCCAGCAGTTAATCGCTTAGGATCTACACCGTACGTATTTTGAAGGGTTTGCACGACTGAAGACGCCCTCAATGCACTTAAATCCCAATTGTTCCTGATATTCGTCTGTTTGATCGGCACATTATCGGTATTACCCTCAATCAGGACATCATAATTTTGGTAATCTTTAATGATCTTGGCAATTTTGGTCAATGTAGCACCCGCTTTGTCAGAAATCTCATAGCTACCAGATTTATAGAGCATATTGTCTGACAAAGAGATGTAAACCACACCTTTCAATACTTTAACATCTACATCGCTCATTTCTTGTTGGCTCAAAGAACGGGTCAAGTTGTTGGTCAGCACCATATTTAAAGAATCACTTTTGTTTTTCGCATTGACAAGTTGCTGGATATACTTGTTTGAACTATTGATTTCATCGACCAGTTTGGAAATGTTTACGTTTCCTTGGCTGCTCGAGGTAAGACATTTGTTCAGGGCTGCCTGAAGTGAAGCCGCGTTAGATTTTTCGGCAGCAATCTGCTCCTCTAAGCTTTTGATCCTGATTCTGCCGCCAGATACATCGCTCTCACTGGCCTGCAGTCTCCTGTTTAGGTCTTGGTTGCTTTCCTGCAATTTGGAATTTGTCGATTGCAATTCCTGATACTTTTTATTGCTCACACAACCTTGACCGATTACTGCAGTGATGAGTAAGATTGGCAGTGAAAATTTAAGTTTCATAATCAATTTTTTTAGGTGTAAAAGGACAGTATGGTAACAATCCAAAATAGATAAAGTTTGGTTCTCAACGAACCTGCCCTCTTTGTGCACAGCAATAAATGTGATTTAATTGTTGGATAAAGTATACACCAAAAGCCCTTTTATACCGATTTAGTGGTGTTTGGGACAATTTTTTTTGCCTTGATGATTATTTGCGGTAGCATTAGTGCCGAATTACATTTCAACTTTATAGACCAACTATGGACAGAAATAAATGGCGTAAAATCATCATAGTCTTTGTTTTTCCCAATCGCTTCCTAAAAGCTACCTTTTCAGTGGCGAGTGGCTATCACCTCGCGCTACACGATCAATCTAATTATGCCGCCTATGGCGAATTTTCGATGGCGATGATGATCAATGTATTGCTTATCTATTTGCTGGGAAACGTTGTCTATGGCATCACCAAACTGCTAAACCAATACTATCCCTGGAATTCCCATCATAAGATACGCATTGTCCATCAGCTATTATGGGGATGCCTGATGCCACTTTTACCGGCGATTGCATTGGCTGCCTATTTCAGCTTTCCAAAGACCCTTGAAAGCAGTTTAGACAACTATCTATTGGAATTTACCTTCCTCTTGATCCTTTTTAACCTCATCCCATACGTGCAGGCCAAATTGAAAAGGTTGAAGATGAGCGGTTCCTAATATTTTTTAGAAAGCAATATCAGTTCACATAAATTATCAAACAATGGATGTTAAGTTTTTCATAGATTACCTGCAATCCAGGGTAGTTTTAGATCAGGAATGTGTGGAGGCAATAAGTGCGCGGATAAAACAGCTTACCATTATAAAGGGCAGCAACCTCCTCTATCCTGGCGACCTTTGTAAGCACCTCTACTTTATCAAAACAGGTTTTTTTAGGGTATATACCAGTGATGGATTTGAAGACAAAACCATAGATTTTGCTACCGACAATCAATTTATGACCGCAATTGATAGTTTCTTCAAGCAACAGGTCGGTCATGAAGGGATTGTTTGCGAAGAAACAGCGATCGTGTGGAGGATCAGTTATCACGATTGGCTCGCGCTTCAGGACCTTTCTCCATGTTTTTTACACCTCAGCAATAAAATCTTGCAGGAACACCTGATCAGGGTTAACCACGAGAAAAATATTTATCGAATCAGCAATGCTTCGCAAAAATACCGCTACCTCGGGGAGCAATATCCGGGCATTGCCAATGTGGTGAGCCAGAAGCACATTGCCAATTATCTAGGCATTACCGGTCCCACCTTAAGCAATCTGCTCAAGGAAATGTTTCGCAAACAGAAATAATTTAATTCATTTTTTTAAGAAAAGCTATGGTTTGATGCAACGGTAACGAAAGACATTTGACATTAACGAAAATCATGAGATCGATACAAAAATATAGAGAAAGATTACAAAGGGTAATTTTTATGGTAAGGCACCATCAATTTGCCAATGCATCACATGCCTCGAAAATATTGAGCTGCCACCCGACTACAGTAAAAAGGCTGATTATCAGGCTCCGTCTTGAGGGCCACCAAATCAAATACGAACGCTCACTGGGCCGCTATGTACTCGAAGAATAAATATAGATGCAATGAACCATAAAGACCAAAATTCAAAAGCTATCCTACAGCAACTCATCCTCTTTTTATTGGTGCTGCTGTTCGTTTACACCGCTACTAGCAAACTAATCGATTTTGCGGGTTTTGAAAGACAGCTTCAACAGCAGCATTTTAACACATCGATTGTATCTCTGCTCAAATGGTCTATCCCATTTTTAGAAATCTGTACTGCTACCCTGCTCACATTTGGCCGTACGAGGCGGGTAGGATTAATCTTATCGGCCTTGCTGATGGCCACATTCACCAGCTATGTTGGTTTAGCATTGGCTGGCGTATTTTCCAAAATGCCCTGCAGCTGTGGCGGAGTGCTTAAAAACATGGGCTGGAAACTTCATTTCTGGTTCAACCTACTTTTTCTTTCGCTTTCCATCATTGGACTCACCATAAATCAACATATCAAAAAAGAATGAATTAAACGGAAGCACAGACCCAGGAGTTTGTGCCTACAGGTGCATTGCCTACCAAAGTGGCGTAGATTAAAAACTTAAATCATAACCAAACTTTTTCGGCTGTTTTTTCAAATGCAACAAAGCAGTACACAATCATGAAAAATTCTAAAAGCTTATTACCTTTTTTTGCTATCGTTTTGGGACTTGGACTAGTATTTACCCAAAGTGCCTTCAAAAGTGGAGTTAAAAAAACCACGTTGATGTTTCAGTATCAAGATGCAGACGATGATCGCATCAATGATGAAGCAGCTTGGGAAGATGTAACATCTGAACCTGCAGAGTCGTGTGGTGAGGGCAGCACCCTTCCATGTATCGTTTCGTTTGATACCACAGAATATGCAGATCTTGCTGCCTATCTAGCTGCACATCCAACAGTTGATGACATCTTATTGGATGAAGACAATGTTGTATCCAAAAAACCTGGTGTAATTAATCCATAACTGCAAAGGGCGGCCATAAAAGCCGCCCTTTTGTTTTTTTTTATATCCCTATGGATTTTGTGGCATTCCTGTCAGCGCAATAACAGTTGGCGGAATTTCGATTGCATATTTTGGACTGTTGGGCTCCAAAGTATAGGTTTTCGAATTGATGGTACGGCTTAAGGTAATATTTGCGCCGAGCTTGTTCAGCCTTTTCAGGTCCATCCATCTCAATCCCCTTATCAGCAGTTCTTTTCTCCGCTCAGTTAAAATGATATCAATGGCCTGTTGCTTGTCTGCAGCGGTTTTATCTACATAGGTATTGTTGTGCCTTTTGCGCATCAGCGTATTCAGGTCTTTCATGGCTTCGGTGAGCTTTCCCTGTCTGGCAAAACTTTCGGCACGCATCAGGTAAACTTCATTTACTGAAATCCCCGTAAACTTTGGCGTTCCGCCATCATAGCTTCCCTTATAACCATAGCTTCCGTCGGTGTTTTTCCTAAAATATAAGGTCTTCCGAAGGTCGTTTGCTTGATATTGGTTATATAAAACGAGTGGTATTTTAGCTGTTGCATTTGCAATAATCGCTGGTGTAGCCATTACCGCAGAAAATTCTACTTCGGTATTAAATTGCGCAAAAGGAAATGCAGCGGCCGCATTTAAGGTATTGTAGTCGAGAAGATCACTTTTCAACTGCAAACTGAGGTCGGCATACAGGCCTGCTTTTTCGAAATTGCCCATGGCCAGATAGGTCCTCGCCAATAGCGCATAAGCCGCAGGTTTAGATGACCGCATCACATGTACTGGTTTGTTTGGCAATAGTTTGCATGCTTCTTCCAGGTCTTTGATAATCTGCTGGTACGTTTCTTCCAAGGTTGCACGTACCGATTTTTCATTAAAATCTGTACCAAGGCGTAAAGGAATGCCTAGGTCTGTTTTTGCGGTATTCGGATCATATGCTTTTCCGAACAGCAGCACCAATTGCAAAAACAGTCTCGCACGCATAAAATGCGCCTGTCCCTTAACATTGTTCCATTCGATCAAGTTGTCCTTGTTTACCTGATCGATTGTAGCGAGTACGGTATTGGCCCGGTAAAGTTGCTGATAACTATAATAGTAATCATTGCCGCTGGCCGGCATTACATTTTCCTTTTCCCAAGTGTGCAGACGACGGTCATATTCTGGCTGTGCGGCCCATTCGGCATCAGTAATGTAATAATCGTCTGCTGCAATCTCTCCTGAGGCGACATCGTTATTATTGGCCTGGAGATAGTTGTCCATCAGGCCCTGCAGATCCTTAAGATTGGAAGCCACGACCAGGCGCGACTGGGGTTTTTCGTCCAAAAACTTATCACATCCAGATAAGGTGAGCATGATCATACCTATGGCAATGCTATATTTCATTATATTTTTCATAAGGTTAAAATTGGGTTTTGATTCCAAATGCAAATGATTTGGATGGTGGGAAATCTTCAAAATCTGGATCGATTCCTAATTTATTGGCGGTCCAGAGCGTACCTAGATTATTGGCAACAGCAAAAATCTGTAATTGTGCAAATGGCAGTTTTTTTATGGTTTCACGGTCTAGGGTATAGCTGAGATTGATATATTTTAGGCGGATTACATCGCCTTTCACGATCGTAGCCTCAGAGCCCCTATAAAATGCATCACGATTATTTACCGCCGGATAGACCATGGATGGAACATTTGTAGTCAGTTCATCTCCAGGTTTCTGCCAGCGCAGGGCATAATCTGAATGGCCAACCCTTGTGCTGAATAAATTACTGTAACTGAGCGTTTCCCTTCTAAAGTAATTGCCTGCCTTGAAATTAAGCTGAACTGACAGCGCGATTTTTTGATATTGGAAGGTATTTCCAAATCCTCCCGAAATCGGCGCATATAAAGGTCCACTGTACACCAGATCGGTAACTTTGGTCGCAGATCCCAATAAGCTTGCGTAATTTTTGCTAACAGCACCATTAAAATATCCCTGCGGATCGCCAACGGCATCCAAGCCCGCCCATTTATAGGACAACATGGAATATACAGGCTTTCCGACCACAGCCGATACCGTCAGGTCGCCATTTACAAATGCACTGGCCTGTGTAGAACTCAGGTAATAATCGGTCACCTTATCCTTGTAATAATTGATAAATGCGTTAGGGCTCCATTTGACCTTGCCAAAATTTAGGGAAGCTTTTAGTTCAATATCCATCCCCCAAGCTTGCATGCTGGCTGTATTCTTTACGATGGTTGCGCCAATACCCGTGGTATAGTCCAATAGTTCCTGTCCGAAAAGATCGGTCGCCTTTTTTCGATAATATTCAACAGAACCACTCAGACCACCAATGGTTGAGGTAAAGTCTAAACCCAGGTTTAACGTTTTTACTTTTTCCCAACGCAGTTCTGGATTGGCATAGGTCGAAAAGTTAACCACAGGAAGTTGGGTATAGGGCGAGGCACTGGCGTAGGTCAATGTTGTTATTGCCGACATCGACGGATCAATATTGCCACTGGCCCCATAACTGGCCCTTAATTTTAGGTAGGGCAGAAATTTAACCTTATAAAAATCTTCACCGGAGATCAGCCAAGAAGCACCCGAAGACCAGAGGATGTTCCAACGGTCATTAGACTTGACCCCGAAAAGATTGGATGCGTCTTTTCTGCCGCTCAAAGTCAATGTATACTTATGGTCTAAAGTATAGGCTGCATTTGCAAAAAGGGAGATAAACCTATTCAGGTTGCTGCTGTAACCTTGGGTGTTTGGAATAAGTACTTTTGCCCCAGAAATGATCGTTGTGTAGGTATTGACCAAGTCTACATTTTGATAGGTCAAGAGTTCATCATTATAGCCATACACGGTACTGTTTCCGGAGTAACTGTAAGCATTTTTAACCTCTGCACCTGTGAGTACGGTCAACTGATGCCGTTTCAGGTCATAGTTATAATTGAGCTGTGCCCTGGCGTTGTTGATAGTCAGGAGATTTTCCCGGTTGGTCAGGATTTCGCCCAACGGAACGTTTCTTTTCATTACCCCAGCATCAAACTGCGTGTAAAAATTAATGGTCCTTCTGGTGTAGTAACTCTCTAGTCCCTGTACGAGTTTTCCGGTACTGCTTTGTCTTTGGTATTGATAGCGCAGGTCGAACTGAAGGCCCTTGATGATCTTGTAGCTAAGCAAGGCATTGATCAACAGCTCCTGTAATTTGGTCGTATTGTTGTTGTAACGGTAATCGTTAAGTGGATAATAATCCCAGCTCAACAACTGGCCGTTGCCGAGGGTGCTGGTATAAGCAGATCTGTAATCTTTCATGACACTGATGGGATTGCCCTGATCATCGGCAATAGCGGTGTACAAGGGTAAACGATCGCCGCTGAGGTCAGATTTTCCACTTGCCGAAAAGCCGTTTGTATAATTTGCCCTCGCGTTGATGCTGAGCTTGTCGGTGATTTTGATCTGGTGATCAACTTTTAGGTTCAGTCGATTATAAGTCGCCGCCAATTCACTCACATTATGGTCATATCCAATGCCAATGTTGTAGGCAGATTTTACATCTCCCCCTTTCAGATCAACGTAGTATTGTTGATTTACGGCATTTTGGTAAACATATTTGTTCAATTGGCTCCTCAGGTCCTGCCCCCTTAGCCTGTTGAGCTGCTCATCACGCTGTGCGGCAGTAATCTTGCCATCCCTGGCTGCAATCAATATTTCTACGACTGGCGTCAATGCGGGATGTGCCGTAGAATTTTCTGAACTGGTATAAGCCCCTTTTGAAAATAGAAATTGCTCAATCTCAATATATTCTGCGGGCGACATTTCCTTTTTTGCATAGAGATCAGGAGTTTGTATCACGTTCATGCTTGCGTTTGCCGTGATTTTTAGGACTTGTCCATATTGTGCCTTTTTTGAGGTGAGCACAATTACACCATTCCCTGCCCTAGCACCCCAGATGGATGCGGCAGCGGCATCTTTGAGCAAGGTGACACTTTCAATATCATTTGGATTGATGTTGTCCAAGCTTCCTTCGTAAGGAAAATTATCTAATATAATCAAAGGTTCCCTAGGCCCACGAATGGTGCTGAGGCCCCTGACCATCATAGTTCCTCCATTGGTTTTGTTATCGATACTAATGGAACTGGTAATACCATCTAGGCGATTGATGATATTTGTACCTATCTGTTGGTCCAACGTTTTTTGATCCACTATGGTAAAAGATCCTGTTGAGCGTTCTCTTGGCAACTTTTGATAACCTGTAGATACGACCACTTCATCAAGTTGGTTGGCTGCCCGGTCCAGGCCAAGCACAATAGGTTTAGTTGGAACGGTAATCAAGGTATCCAAAGAACGATATCCCAAATAACTGATGTTCAACAGATAAGATCCGTTTGGCAGATCGAGGCTAAAATTTCCGTTCGGATCTGATGTGGTCTGCCTGGTTTGGTTTTTGACCGTAACCGTTGCCCCTGCGAGGATAGTCTGATCTCTTCGATCTACAATTTTCCCATTAATTTTTTCCTGGGCACAGACAGCGCTGATCAATATTCCCTGCATGACAAGGATGAGCGTTAATATTTTTTTCATTTTATTGTTCTGCGTTAAGTAAAAGGTTAATATTTGGTTCGTTGATGAATAGGGACATCGAAATTGCCTTGACCCGTCCATCTTTGCTGATCCATACATAATGTGGCAGGCCATGATGGGGAAAAAATTGGGTAATCCTGGTATCAGACACAACCGTGGGCATCGCCAAGGTAATGTTGCGGTATTTCTTTCCCGAAGTCAGTTCGATAATCCTTTGGTCTGTGTCCCTAGTTGTTTTGGTGTTGACCGGAATAATGGCCAGATCTGGATGGTGCTGTTGGATCTGGTTCAGCTGAACGAAATGATTGATACAGGCACCACACCAGCAGGCCCAAAAATCGATGAGTAGCGCCTTACCTTTAAAGATGCTGAGCTCAGCCTCCCATCTTTTACCGGTGTTGTCCAATAAGCTGACCTTGGTAGACCAGAAATTGGCCGGCAATTTATCACCAACCTTGAGTGCGGGTATCGTATCAGGCTGTTGGGCTAAAGACCTAAAATTTAGGCATAGCAGTGCCATCACGACAAATAGCGTTAATTTTTTCATGAATTTGGTTGAATTAAAGTTTAGGTTGAATAGAAAATAGGCAAGTATTTGCCCCGGGATGCAAAAGCAGGCAGCATTAATTATTAACCATTAATTATTAACTAGACTTCGCCGCCCGCTAATGCCGGCAGTTTACTCAGGTGAGCAAATGACCAAACTCATTAAAATGATAAAGGATAAACCCAGAATGGCATGAAGAATGAAAGCGTGCTTCGCTAAGGAAACAAGGGAACGATAGCTCGATGTCTGCTTTATTTTCATACCCGTATGCGATACGAGTCCCGCAGTTAATAAGTGTGGGGCCTACCAACCATGACCACTTAAAGTTCTCACGCCTTACGTAACATGGAATTACAGCAGGCCCCACATCTATTTCGATAAGCTAAGATAACATATCTACACATAGATAGGGGCATAAATCTGCTGTCTTGCGTTACGGCGTGAGAAATTTGATCGCAAGACTCTTATTAATACCTATTTATATTAAACCAAACATACTAAAAAAATGTTAATAGGACAAATAAGTCCTAATATATTTTTATTTATATGTTGACTTTGGGAATGTGGGAAAACAGTACAAAAATCAACATTATTTAATGCAGGTTGGGAAAAATTTGGTCAAGATCCGCGAACAGAAAAACATAACCCAAGAAAAACTCCAAGAATTAACGGGTTTCGATACCCGCCAGATCGGCCGCATCGAACGGGCAGAAACAAATGCATCCATCAGCATCATCAAAGCCATTGCCGATGCATTGCATATCAAAATCAGCGAACTGCTGGATTAAATCAAATACAGATCAGCCAATAGCCTATTTGCCAATTTCAATAATCCGATCATTACTGCCATTACTGGTGCAAAAATAGATTTTGCCTTCAGGCGATTGGCAGATGGCACGGATCCGCCCAAATTCGTTCATATAGAAATTTTGTGTAGCCACAATCTTGGTCTGGGCATCATCTAATTTCAGTTGCATCAGCTTCGAATCCTTTAACAAGGCCAATAATAATGAATTTTTAAACTGTGGGATGTAATTGGAGCTATAATATGAAAGTCCACTCGGTGCGATCGTTGGTGTCCAGACAATGAGCGGCTGAACCACTTGGTTGGCCGAACAAAAGGATTGCTCATTTGTCTCATTGCAAAATCCCTTGATGTTAGGCCACCCATAGTTTCTTCCTTTTTCAATGATATTGATCTCATCATCAGAATCAGGCCCATGCTCCGAAGAAAATAATTTGTTGCCTACCTGTACTAAACCCTGTGGATTACGGTGGCCATAGCTCCAGACCGGATTGTTCGCATAGGGATTGTCTGCAGGAATGCTGCCATCTAAATTGATCCTAAGTATTTTTCCCGAAAGTGAATTGATATTTTGGGCGGCCGATTGGTCAGAAGCATCACCAGTGGTGATCCATAACTTATTCCCACTGATGAGCAACCGTGAACCATTATGGATCGATGCCGCAGGGATTTGGTCCAACAGTACTTGAGGACTTGTCAAGGTATTTCCAGCGTAGGTAAAACGCACCACTTTGCCCTTATAGCTTGTTCCGTAATCATATACTACATATACATACGGGTTTGAAGCAAAATCTGGATGGAGCGCCATCCCCAACAATCCACCTTCGCCATTTACCCTGACATCAGCAATCGTATATAGTGGAGTAATCGTACCATTCTGGGGATTAAGCCGACTGATCTTGCCTGCTTTTTCTGTAAACCAGATCATGTTGTCCGGCCCATAGATCAGTTCCCATGGATTGGAAAGTTCGGATGCAACCGTTTTGGTCTTTAATTCAACCGGAAGAAGTTCACCTTCTTCTACCGTAGATCTTTTTTTGCAATTGGCATTGACCAACAGCAGGAAGATACAAATTAGGGCCGTTCTCATAACCAAACATTTTAAGCATAACAATGTTAGCCCAAATTGGTTTGCACAGTCGGGTTAAATCCTTTTGGTAAAAAGTTTGATCTTATGGTAAAGATCATCTGGCAAAAACGGCTTAACGATCACATCATTGATACCTACCTGTATCACCCTGTCTTCGATATCATCTTTGATGTTGGCCGTTAAGGCAATAATTGGCACGGAAATACCTTTGGCCCTAATTTTCTCGGTAGCTTCATAGCCATCCATTACCGGCATGTGCAGGTCCATCAGCACGGCATGGTGCTTGCGTTCATCTAACAGGTTAAGGGCTTCGAGGCCATTATTGGCCACATCGACCTCAGCTCCCCAATTTTGGAGAAAGGTTTTGGCTACCAGAACATTGAGCGCATTGTCTTCGACCAATAAAATGGAAAGGCCGGCAAATGGTTTCTCTTTTTCATCAGCGAAGCTATTGCCCAAAATTTTTGGCTTCTGCTCATAGCTCTTATCATTGGAGTAATGCTGATGGGTGGCCTTCGCAAAGGTGAGCTCAAAATAAAATGTGGCGCCCTGCCCTTCTTCACTGATGACTTTCAAAGTAGAATTTTGCAGCTCCAAAATCCGTTTAGAAATAGCCAGCCCTAGGCCGGTACCGCCAAAACTTCGTGAAGTAGAGGAATCAGCCTGTGTAAAACGGTCAAATATAATGGTCTGCTTTTCTTTTGAAATCCCGATCCCGGTATCCTTTACCTGAATTTTTAAGGTAAGGCTTTCCTCTGTCTGACCAATTTCATCAATACTTACCTCCACATAGCCTTTTGGCGTAAACTTGATCGCATTGTGAACCAGATTGGTGATCACCTGGAAAATCCTGGTCGGATCTCCAAGCAGTTTGGTCTGGATAGGCTCCGGTTGCCTAAGCTTCAGCTCGATGCCTTTTTCTTGCGCATAATTCTGTAGGCCAGCCAAAATGTTCTTTACAATGGCCACAATGTCAATTTCTGTCCGCTCCAATGAAATTTTTCCGGCCTCGATCTTATTGTAATCCAAGATATCGTTCACAATCCCCAGCAGGTTGTTTGCAGAAAAAAGCATGATATCCAGCTGCTCGGCCTGATCTGGTCGTGGACTGTTCTTCAGGAGCAAATGGCTCATGCCGATGACCGAGTTTAGTGGCGTCCTGATCTCATGGCTCATCGTACTCAGAAATTCGGTCTTGGCCACCAGACCCTGTTCAGCCTGCAACCTGGCCTTTTTAAGCTGGAAGGAAACACGGTGCGACAAAATCAGCGACTGCAAAAAGAAGAAGCTGATGTATCCACAGAAGCTTACAAATTGTAGGCGTGGTATCAGTGTCCAGTAATAGAGCAGCGTAATGGCAAACACTACCATCAGTGCCAATGCACTGAGCAATGCGTAATTGGATCCGGTACGCTTCCGTTTGTAGGCTATGGTATAAATATATAGCGTATAGGCGATACAAAAGACCGTAACCACCAAAAATGGATTGATCAATTGACTAAAATAATAGGGCGAAAGCACAAGCGTACTGGCACTAAATAGCAGGCAGATGGCACAGAGTGCATTTACCACCATTTTATTCAGATCCAAAGGGTACAAATAGCGCGTGTATAGCCCAAACAGCCCAATGCCCAAAAATAAGGTGATGTATTCCAATCTTACCGCTAAGTTCCAGGGCAGGTCTGGCAATACGGTATGGAGTTCGTAATTGTCTACTCCGATAATCCGATAACTGTAAACTATAGAATATAAAGAGAAAAGTAAAATTGCCTTGTCTTTATTTCCCATCAGGTAAAGACCAATAAAAAACATACCGCCCATGAACAGGCAGCCGGTCAGTAAAAGGTCAATGGCCTCTTCGCGTGCTCTTTCCAATTCGACGACCTCTTTGGTACCGATATAGATCTGGTCTTTGATGCCGCCCTTACTGTGCACATAATTGGCAATCTGCAAGGTAAGTGTTGCACTGGTCATCCCTTCGGGGATATCGAAAGCCCGGTACTGCCAATGTGCAATAAAATCCTTTGCGTTGGTAGCCACCTTTCCATTTGTTGCCACTTCCTTGCCGTTGAGGAAAAGGCGATAGGCACAATAGACATCGGGCATATCGATCCTGAACACCCGATCTGTTTTGGGCAACAGCAGTTTGAGCTGATAGGTTGCATAGCCAAAGGCAGGCAATTGTTTGCCATTGATGCTCAAGTCATTCCATTTGGCCGGAAAATCAACAACCATCCCTTTTGGTGGAACCGTATCCAGGGGCTGCACCAGCTTGTTCCAGTAAAAAGTCCACTCTCCATCAAGCGGAATCTTTTCATCGAGCCTGTATTGCCTTAGATCCATCACCCCTGCCTTAGCCTTTGGAACAGGACCAATCTGCGCATAGCCCACTAAGGGTGCACAAAGTGATAAAAAAACGACAGACCACAAACAATGTTTCATGGCTTTGTAAAGGTCGATCACCATTGACGTATGGGATTTTTTAAGGAACAGCCACGAAGATAAGATTGTTTCATCGGATACTAAAATGCTCAACATTCCTTTTTGTGGTGCTAAGGCAGATGTGGGAAACAAAATATAAATATTTGTTGCAATCTGATTTGGAAATCACATCTTTACATCATCTCACGCCTTCATTCAAAACAGGAATTGTTATGGATTTAAAACCACTTGACAAAATAATTTGTCGTACGCCAGTATTTGGCATCAATGCCCTCCTCTCCCAGGTCCTAGCAGAATTAAAAGCAAAAATTGAAGAATCATCTCCTGTATTTGCCGAACTCGTTACAGATCTGGATGCCGCAAATCTCGATCAACTGCCCGACAGGATTAGGTATGCGCTCTGGAAATATTTTAACCGGTCGAAATTTCGGTCGACACCCTTTGGTTCATTTGCCGCCATCACCCTGCTCCACATTGCTGATCAATTGCCAGCTAAAATAATTGTAACAAAAGACCTTGACAGGCATTATTTTATCGATTGGAGCAAAAAACAGCAATACCTTAACCAAATCAAGCAACATATCGAACCCGATCAATTTTTTTTGAGCAATTCTTCCATTTATTTTACCGGAGATGAAATACGTTACCTCAAAATTAGGGAAAATATACATGAATTGGCCGCTGTAAGTGCCATTCCAGAACTAAGTGCCCTATTGCTTACCTGTAAGCGAAAAACAACTGGCGCCATGATCTTTGAACTGATGAAAGCGGCATTTGGCATGGATGTTCAGGAAACAACTTTTTTTGTCAGGCAGCTCATCGATCGGCAACTGCTGTTTTCAGATCGGCACCCAAACCTGATTGGGCCCGATTATTTTGAAAGGCTTAAGATTAAAGCGCCGCCATCACCATCAGATTACATCATTGCAGAAAGAAAACGCATTGAAGGAAACTTTGACAGTTCATGCCTCAAACACTTCCCTGCACTGGTCAAATTTATGGCTAGCGTAATCGGAATCCCAGAAAATATCGATCTGGACCATTTCAAGACCCAGTTTCTTCAAAGATTTGAACACCAGGAAATCAGCTTGGCACTTGCCCTGGATCCAGAAATAGGCATAGGCTATGGCAACCTGGCCCAACAGCGTCACACCAACATGCTGGTCGACGAAATCAAGCAGGCTCGCTTTAGCAAAGCCTTGCCCACCATTGAATATGGAGCATTTCATACTTTCCTGCTTAATAAAATCATTAAGGGCAATCCGATCAAGCTGGAAGATTTTGTGCCAGATCTGAACATCGAGCCGCCAATGATACCCAATACCTTCAGTTTCATCTTTCATCTGCATGGGCACCAACCGGTTATTGCTTACGGTGGCGGGTCAACGGCCACAGCCTTAATTGGCCGTTTTACCTTGGGAAATGACGATATGGAAGCCTACGCTAAGAAAATAGCAGAAATTGAAGCCGAAGCGAATCCCGAGATCGCCTTTTTTGATATCTCCTATCAGGCCCAGGGAAAAATAGACAATGTTAACCGTCGCAGATCAATCTATCCTTATGAACTTCCCATACTTACCTGGTCCAATGCCGAAATGCCACTGGACCTAAATGACCTTTTGGTCAGCGTAGAAAATGGTGAGGTCATCCTCAAATCAAGAGAACTGGGAAAAAGGGTGATGCCCAGGATACCATCGGCCTATAATTATACCCGTTCTGACCTTGCGGTCTATCGCTTATTGTGCGATGTTAAAAATCAGGGGATAGCCACCCAATTTTCATTCAGGCTGCAGGATTTTTTTCCAAAGCTTTCCTACTACCCCCGAGTAAGCTTTCATCAGCTGATCGTATCGCCAGCAACCTGGCTCTTGCCCAGGTCACTTTATCAGGACAGCAACTGTGAAGTGGCCGCTTTAAAAAAATGGTTGGCTCAGACAGGCATTAAATTTAGGTTTAGGGCAGGCTATGCCGATGCTACCCTATGTTTTGATCCCAGCTTGCCAGAGGATCTTTGGGCATTGCTCAATTTTTGTAGGCAACAAGCAGAAGACGTGTACATCAGTGAGGCCTTGATTACCGAAGAAGATTGCATCGAAGATGAACACGGAACGCCATATTTTCCACAGTACATTGCCAATTTTCATCATCGCGAAAAGATCTATCAGCCCCTTCAACCTCGACAAAAAGGACATGCAAAAACCGAACATGCACAATTGCCCGGTGGCGACTGGCTCTATTTCGAATTGTATAGCCATCCATTGAAAGGAAATTCCTTACTGCTGAACCAGGTTCAAAGTTTTGTAAAAGTTCATCGGCCGTTGCTGAAAAAATGGTTTTTTATCCGTTATAACCAGTCGGGACCACACCTCCGCCTTCGGCTTCACATGAAAAGGAAAGTTGATGGGTTTAGGCTGATCGAATCGCTCAAAAAGCTGATCGAACCAGAACTGCAACTGGGCAGCATCAACGACTTTAAGATCAAGACCTACTTCAGGGAAACCCATCGCTACGGTGCAAAGAGAATGGACTTGGTCGAACATTTCTTTGCCATTGATAGTAAAAGCGTACTCTATATTCTGGGCAGGGCAAAATCTGAAGACCAATTGTTGCTCAACTGTCAGAACCTGATCTTATTTTGGCTCATGGCCTGGTTGCCTAGAATTGAAGACCAACTTAGCTTTGTAAAAGAGATGGCCGTCAGGTTTGACTTGGAGATGCAGATCGGTACAGACCATTTTAAAAAAATCAATGCCAACTTTAATGCCCTAAAATCAAGGTCTGGAAAACTTGCATTTAACCTACCGAAATATCTTTTAACAGCTTACGAAAAAAGCCTGGGCTCAATTTTTCAGACCTGTAATGGGATTAGCGAAGAAAGCCGGTTAATGGCAGACCTGATCCATATGCATGTGAATCGGCTCTTCACCTCGGATCAGCGGATGTACGAAACCGTGATCTATCATTTTTTGGTGCGGACACTCCAGATTAAGCGCGCGGTTTCAAAAACCCCACAGGAATGATTATTTCTACCCTGAACTGGCCATCATTTTGCTGATGGACGAAACTGGCCTGATCGCCATAGGCAAACTGCAGGCGGGTACGGATATTTTCCAGCCCCAGCTGATGGCTTTCAAAAGCACCATGAGGATGTGTGGCATTGTTGGTGGTGATGACCAGGTTTCCGTGATTGACCTTGAGGGTTACTGTTGGGATACATCTAGGATCATCAAAATGGCCATGCTTCAGCATATTTTCGACCAACGTGAGCAGGATCAAAGGAATAATTTGAAACGACGAGATTTCCTGTCCATAGCACAGCTCAACAGGCACCTGTTTTTCATGTTTTAAGTGATAAAGAGCCAATAAATTTTCAACTTGGCCAACTTCATCCATCAGGCTTACCTGTTCGTCCATAGCATAGGCATCCATGGCAAAACGCATCATTTCAGCAAGCCTGATGACCGCCTCTCCGGCTTCTGAAGAAAGGACATGCACTTTTTGATAGATGAAATCTAGCGTGTTAAAAAGAAAATGGGGATTGATCTGTGCGTTTAGTAGTGCATTCTTGGCAGTAGTGAGCTGATGCGCAACCTGTTGTTGGGCAATGATCGCATTCAGCCTATCCTTCTCCAGTTCTGCTGCCCTTTTTCTTTCGTGTAGATACGTTCTCAGAAAATAATATCCAGTTGAAAATCCGATATAGAGGGTAGCCCGATAAGTATTGCGCAGGATATAACTCGTATAAAACTGTGTCGATTCATTTGTCAAACGCACCAGTATCAATAATTGGGAGACCAAAAACTGACAGCCGATGTAAGCGGCAACCTGGAATACCAGTATAAACGGCAATCGCCAAATCGCATGTCGCCCATGCTGTAGGGCGAAAGGCAAAAACAATAGCGCATTCAGATAGAAGAAGAGCACAAAAACCAAATAGTGCATCAAATAGACCAAAGGCTTTCCAAAGCTATTTAGGGCGAAGCCAATGCTGAGGGTTTCATAGCACATGTAAAATGTCCATCCAAAGATGTGGGCCTGATAGGTGTTCAGCCACTTTAAAAATTTCATGATCATAAAATTCAATTATGTCCCGAAAATCTTCCTGTTCGTATTAAAAATTTTTAACCCTAATCTTTCCAGCTTAAGTTTCACAAAAAATAAACTTATCATTATGAAACGTAAAACCTTAAAACTTGTAGAAAGCACATTATTTGTGTACAAACAAAGTGGCCAACCCCTTAACGGAGCCATGACACCAACCGATACCACTTCGGTTATGACCACCACAACACATACCACAGGACTACATCGTAAAAACTTACGCTAGTCTATTTTAGGGCAGGATGAATTTCTTCCTGCCTTAATTAATCTTTTCGCAAGAAATTGATTGAATTCTTTGCGAAAAGTCTCTCCGATAGTGAGCTCTATTCCATTCGTTAATTTGAGCTGGTTTCCGGTAACCGACTCAATATGGTCTTGGTTGATTACAAAACTGCGGTGCACCTGGACAAATGCCTGAAAATCTTGTAGGGCCTTGATCATTTCCGCCAATGACATATAGGTCAGGATCTTCTTTTGCGAAGTGTAGATCAAGAGGTCATTCCGCCTGCTCTCTAACGCAACAATATCACAATAATTAACCTTAGTAATTTTCAAATTTTCCTCTTTGTTCTTTACGAAAAAGAAATCCTGCTTTACGGCCGTGGGCACAGCTGTGGGAAACGGCAGCAACCTGTTCATGGTGATCATAAATTTACCCAATGAATAGGGTTTGAGCAGGTAGGCATCGGCATGGACTTCAAAGGCTTCCAGTGCATATTTCGTATAGGCCGTGGTGAAGATCAACTTTGTGGTCTTGCTCCTGATTTCTTTGGCCAGCTCTATCCCATTTATTTTAGGCATGTCGATATCCAGAAAAATGAAATCTACTGGCCCATGGATATTTTTTAGCGCAATAAGTGGATCCGAATAGCTTTCAACCAACCGCAGCTGGGGCATGGCCGCAATATACATTTCCAGTCCCGCAATCGCCATTTGCTCATCATCAACAATGATACAGGTATACATCAGCTCAGTTTTAGAGGGAAAGTTACCTAATCGGAAGAGATTTTTTTTTGGCCGTTGGATTGCTTCTTACCAATTCTACACGAATAGGTATATTTCCTTTACAGGACAGTTATTTTTCTGGACAAACAATTTTATGACCGAAAAAAACCTGAGGCACTATAGACTTGGTGTGGAAAAAGATTGTGCACATAAAATGCTCTATTTTTTTACATTTTGAAATTCTTTTTGATCAAAATCGTTCATTATTTAATTTAAATTACTGAAAGTCTGTAAATTATAAAATGCCCAGATTTTGAGCATTTTTTGCATGCATGCTCGAGCTGTAAAATCTTGACTTCAAAATTTTTATCTTAGTCAACAACGCTCAAAAGCTCATCCTTACTATGACAGACACATCAATTTTGCAGGAATTAAAGCGTTTGATCTTGGTAAAAAATGGCATCCATATCGTTAGCCCTTCCGATTGTCGCATCATCTCCCTAGCCATACAAAAAGAGTTAAAAAAGAATGTGAGCGAAACAACGATCAAGCGGCTATTTGGATTTGCCCAGATCAAACACGACTTTTCTAAATTTACCATCAATACCCTGAAAGAATACGCTGGGCTTGTTGCCGATGAGACCATAACAGATCATTTTGCCAATCCAGCTTTGGCCGCTCTTGATCACCATCGCGCCCTGGCGGAAAAAATAACTGCCCATACCTTACAAAATATCCGCAACCGTTGCAGCGTTCCCTATGAGTTGACCATCCCGCGTGAATTCGCCAAACATGACCTTGAATTCTTTTATCACAGCAAATACAGTTATACCGCTTTTATCTCGCAACCTGGTTATGGAAAAAGCATCCTGCTCAGCCATCTGGTACAGCAGCTATTTCTTGATCCAGCGGCCCCGCTTAAAAAAGACATTGTAGTTTTCATTAATGCCGACGAACTCTTTAACGAAGAAATGGCCGAACTGCATCTTGAGGACAAGATCAAGTCCAAGTTGGATATTCAGACAGACATCGAACTGGCAGCATTTTTCGAGGCCCAGTTTCAGCAAACGGGAACAAAGCTGATATTGATTATCGATGGTTTTTCGGAACTGATCAG
The DNA here is from genome assembly GCA_031119475.1 of Pedobacter sp. GTDB lineage: Bacteria > Bacteroidota > Bacteroidia > Sphingobacteriales > Sphingobacteriaceae > Pedobacter. Next base: position 1,242,685 of record JAVHXV010000001.1, read on the forward strand.
CACCAGATCGTCCAAACCCAGGATATTGGATAGCCTTACGGGATTGATCAGTACCATTGGCCAGCATGAAGGCATTAAACTGGTGCTCAGCATGCGCTCTACCACCTGGAGCCGCTTCAATGAAAAAATCAGAAATGCCTATTTTTATAAACAGAAATGGTATCCGGGGAGCTATTTTAACCTGAACGACAATTCAAATGTTCCACCACTAACAGAACTGGAGGTAGAACAGATCTTCCACAAGATGAGTCCGCTCGACTTTGCAAAGATCAATGAAAACCTTAAGGTGCAGCTCAAATTTCCATTTCATATCCAATGGTATTACCAATTGAAAGAAGAATATCCGGCTTTCGAATCATATACCAATATCTTGTTCTATGAAATCATTTCGAGGTTCATCCAGGAAAAGATCTATAATGCTACATACGCTACTGAAAAAGTCCTGTGCTGTAAAAAAATCGTGCAGCTGACCAATTATGGTAGAAAAGGATATGCTGTACCAAAAATAGACCTCATCCAGGAAATGCCAATCATCAAAGATGCCTATGATGAACTGTTGGCAGATGGGATCCTCATGGAAGAAAAACAGCTTAAGAACGGGCTTTCAGCTGAATACGTGAGATTCATACAAACACACACCTTTGAGTATTTCCTGTTCCTCGAATTGTATGACCTGTTCAGCAACCAGATGGACTCTAAATTTTTCGAGCTGATCAACAACGAATATACGGGCAACCAGGTCCGTTTCCAACTGCTCCAGTGGTCGGTAAGGCTCATGGTCAAGCAGTATAAGTTCGAAGAAATGGAGGCGGTTTTGAGCATCAAGTTAAACAGTTACGAAAACAACTACCTGATCTATTTTATTGCAGAAAACCTCAGCTATAATGCCAAGTACGACCCCCTGCTGACCAAGGAAATGAGCAATCAGGGCCTGCATGCCCTGCTGATCAAAAAACTGATCCATTTTGATTTTATCGATTCCTGCTATAAGGATGCGATCAATTGCCTGATCGATATTGTAGACAATGAATACAATGCCCTATTTTACCATACCATTTTAGGGATTTTTGACTGTCTCAGCCTTGATCAGGAACGCATCAATGCACGATTGAAGCAAATGGAAGTGCTGGAAAATGCACGGAAGACCTGGACGATCGACCCCTATAGAATTGTAGCCCTGATCCAACAAAAAATTAGCGGAAAGGCCATTCTTGATGATCCGACCTTGGCCCTCATCGAAGAATTCAAGAACCACGGTTCCGTGTTGATAAAAGAAAACAAGGACTTGCCAAGTACCATGAAAACCATCAATTATCTGCTCATCCTGATGGTCAATCTATTTTATGGTACACCAAAGGAGGTCATCAAGATCGTAAATGCGATTGTAAAGGCCTATCCCGCACTAAAGCGTACCAGGGAATTCTTCTCCATTTATCTGCTGAATATTCTTGCCCAAGCACATGCCAAAATAAATCCCGGGGCAAAGACCGACCAGATGGAAAAATTATTGACCAATCTATATGCCGATATCAGAAATAATTATACTTCCTATACCCAATCGGTTATTTTATCGATCAAGGCAGAGCAGAGCAAAAATAGGAAGGATTACGAGACGGCCCTGAAATATGCCGAAGAAAGCCTGGCCATCTATAGACGTAACGAATTTGCCATTCATGAGCTCTACACCTATCAATTTATGATAGCGCTGTACAAACTATTGAAAAATCAGGAAAAAATTGATTTCTATACCAAACAAAAACAGCAATTATTGGCAAAAAAGAAAGTAGATTTGCCTTGGCTAGAAGAGCCTTTGGTTCAATGACCTTTTTCGATTACCCATAGCAGTTTACGATGCACCTAGACCATGTTACCATTAGGACCCACGAGCTGGAAGCGACCAGAAACTTCATGGTAGAGGTATTCGGGCTAGTCGAAGGCTCCCGACCTGCTTCTATTGTGGCAAGTGTGGAGGGCTATTGGCTTTATGAAAAAGACTGGCCTTTAATCCACCTGATCAAGAGCAATGTGCCGCCAGGCCATAGCCATGAAAGCGCAGAAGCAATCGATCATTTTGCATTCGTTATGGAAGATTACAAGGGATTTGAACAAAAATTGATCAGGTTGGGCATCTCCTATCAGAAAATGCACATCCCAGAGATGCGGCGCAAACGGATCTTTTTGCATACGCCATTTGGTATCCTCATAGAAACAATTTTCGAAGAAAACGAAAATAGCCACAGGAGTTAACTGATAAGAATCATCCTTACTTGCTCCAAATACATGCTAATCCCCCATGGCTAGGCCATAAAATTAAGACGAAAATTAATTTCTATATAGTTTAATTGCTGAAAGCCTCAGAAAAGTCGATGTAGCTGCAGATTTAAGCGATAAGCGGCAACAAGTTCAGGTTTAATTGGTATCGAGTATCAGGTATCGAGTATCAAGAGCAAAGTGCAAAGTTCAAAGCGTACAGCAGAATTGTCCTCCCGAACGAAGTGAGGGATCTCTGAAAGATTACCATGAGACACCCCTGGTCTTTGAGCTTTGAGCCTTAAGCTTTCAACCTTGAACCTTCAACCTTGAACTTTCAACCTTGAACTTTCAACCTTGAACTTTTAACTTTTAACTTGACTAAATCTCCCTCACCCAGATGTTGCGGAAACTGATGGGCTCGCTCTTATCGCCGTGGGCCTGCAATTTGATCGGACTGGCACCATGTGCTTTTTTATAGTCAGGCTTTCCGATGTAAAGGGTCGGTCCGGCGAGTTCAAAATTATTTTGGACCACAACGCCGTTAAAAAGAACAGTAACCCTGGCCGGACTTTTCAAAGAACCATCGGAATTAAATACTGGAGCAGTCCAGATCACATCATAAGATTGCCATTCGCCTGGTTTCCGATTGGCATTTACCATTGGAGTGGTCTGTTTATAGATACTGCCGGCCTGGCCATTCGTATAGGTCTTATTGTTATAGGAATCCAGGATCTGCAGCTCATAGCCCAAATCGCCACCACCAATGGAGGCCAAGAACAGTCCACTATTTCCACGTGCCTGGCCTTCTCCGGTTATATTTTCAGGGATCAGCCACTCGATGTGCAACTGGTAATTGGTAAATTTCTTTTTGGTCTCGATATTTCCGGCAGACTTGTTCACCGTCATTACCCCATTTTTTACCTCCCATTTAGCTACGCCATTGTCTTTTACACTCACCCATTGGTCGAGGTTTTTGCCATCAAAAAGCACGATCGCATCTGATGGTGCTGCAGCATTGGTACTTCCCGGAGTAACAATGGGTGGTACAGGTGTATAAAATTCGGTGTCTTCGTGCTTTGGGGATTGTTGTGCGCGTACATTCATCATTGAACAGGTGGCTACGGCAAGGCATATAAAATATCGTTTCATTGGGCTATATTGATCAGACAGCTAATATAAAAGAATTTTACGAGTTGGAATGGCGAAATCCCTAAAACTTCGCCACTACAATACGGTTAGTCTTCATCATGCTGTGGTTCCGCAAAATCGCCCATAAATCCGCGTGGATCATCGGTCTTCGCCGATGGACGTACCCCCTCTTCATCAGGCATATTTCCAGATGCAATCCCCGCCAGATCGTTGTCGGCATAATCGATTTCCCTTTCAGCAGGTTCCTTTTGTTCCGATCTGTTAAAACTGGTATGGCGCTCCTCATTTTCTGCCCATCCATGTGGTTCGTTTCCTATTGGTTCCATAATCTTAGATTTTAAGTACAGCTAAAGAACAAATGCCATCTGCCTTTGTTTCGATCTACCTTTTCCACAATAACATGGTGGAAAATTTTTCAAAACTTTTAAAAACAAATCTATTCTTCCAATTGTTCCCATAGAAACGGCTTATTATGGAAAAAGGTGAAGTGATTGCCTTTAATAAGGCAGCAGGTAAAGGATTTATACTTAATCCCTACAACAAACTGTATTATTTATTTCAATATAGCGACTGCATAGATCCGATCAATGTTGGCGACAATGTCATATTTGAACCCTATCAGGCAAATGGCGCTATCAACATCAAGCGCTATCAACAAGCTAAAGCATCTTAATTGCGCTACCTGTTACTTGATACTAGATACTAGATACTAGATATTAGACACTAGATACTTGATACCTGATACTTGCTACCTGATACTTG
>JAVHXV010000009.1:0-64780 GCA_031119475.1 Pedobacter sp.
ACTGACTTGTAATCAGTAGGTCATTGGTTCGATCCCGATAGGAGGCTCTTTTTTTATTGACGAATTACGATTTTAGATTTTAGATTGGATTTCAATCATAAATTGTAAGTCATCAAATCGTAAATAAAAAGGGGAGATACCAGAGTGGCCAAATGGGACAGACTGTAACTCTGTTGTCGCAAGACTTCGAAGGTTCGAATCCTTCTCTCCCCACCAATAGATTTTAGATTTAAAGATTTTAGATTGGCGATTGAAAAATCGTAACTCGTAAATTTCTCAATTGTAAATCAAAAAGCGGAAGTAGCTCAGTTGGTAGAGCGATAGCCTTCCAAGCTATAGGTCGCGAGTTCGAACCTCGTCTTCCGCTCCATAATAAGTTGAGCAGTTGGCTCTAAATTAGCTAATTAGCTAATCAGCTAATTGGCTCATTAAAAAGCCGAAGTAGCTCAGCGGTAGAGCACTTCCTTGGTAAGGAAGAGGTCGTGGGTTCAAGTCCCATCTTTGGCTCAAAAAGAATAAACAAAGGCGCTTTGTTAATGCTGTTTAGGCAGGATGACAAGGGTTTTTGCATTGAATTGCATCAAAACAATAAATAAATAAAAAAGTTAACCTACTAATAAGTATAAAAACATGGCAAAAGAAAAGTTTGACCGCAGTAAGCCGCACTTAAATATCGGCACAATCGGTCACGTTGACCACGGTAAAACAACCTTAACAGCAGCTATCACTAAAGTGTTATCTGATGCTGGTTTATCTGAGGCGCGTTCATTTGATTCGATTGACTCTGCTCCAGAGGAAAAAGAAAGAGGTATCACCATCAACACAGCTCACGTTGAGTATTCAACAGCTAACCGTCACTATGCACACGTTGACTGTCCAGGTCACGCGGATTATGTGAAGAACATGGTTACTGGTGCTGCTCAGATGGACGGTGCGATCATCGTTGTTGCGGCTACAGATGGTCCGATGCCACAAACTCGCGAGCACATCCTATTGGCTCGTCAGGTAGGTGTACCTTCATTGGTTGTATTCATGAACAAAGTTGACATGGTTGACGATCCAGAATTGCTAGAACTAGTAGAGATGGAAGTTCGTGAATTGTTGTCATTCTATGAATTCCCTGGTGATGATATCCCTGTAATCCAAGGTTCTGCACTAGGTGGTTTGAACGGTGATCCAAAATGGGTGGCTAAAATCATGGAATTGATGGATGCTGTAGATAGCTACATTCCAATTCCTCCACGTTTGACTGACCTTCCATTCTTGATGCCTGTTGAGGACGTATTCTCGATCACTGGTCGTGGTACTGTTGCAACTGGTCGTATCGAGCGTGGTCAGATCAACTCAGGAGATCCAGTTGAGATCCTAGGTATGGGTGCTGAGAACTTGAAATCTACCGTTACTGGTGTGGAGATGTTCCGTAAGATCCTTGACTATGGTGAGGCTGGTGACAACGTAGGTCTATTGTTGCGTGGTATTGAGAAAACTGATATCCGTCGTGGTATGGTAATCTGCAAACCAGGTTCAGTAACTCCTCACACTGATTTCAAAGCTGAAATCTATGTATTGTCTAAAGCAGAAGGTGGACGTCACACTCCATTCTTTAACAAATACCGTCCTCAATTCTATTTCCGTACTACAGACGTTACAGGAGAAATCTCTCTAGCTGAAGGTACTGAAATGGTAATGCCAGGTGATAACGTTACGATCACTGTAAAATTGATCAACGCCATCGCAATGGAAAAAGGTCTACGTTTCGCTATCCGTGAAGGTGGTAGAACTGTAGGTGCAGGTCAGGTAACTGAAATCTTGAAATAAGATTGCATAAATACATCAATTAGCTAATTAGCAAATTCGCTGATTAGCTAATTGTGTCTACGGGAATAGTTCAATGGTAGAATAGAGGTCTCCAAAACCTTTGATCAGGGTTCGAATCCTTGTTCCCGTGCAACTAATTAGCGAATGGCTAATTAGCTAATTTAATAGATAATATGGCTGGTGTAGTTCAATTTATAAAAGAATCGTACGAAGAAATGACCGAGAAGGTAACTTGGCCTACTTGGGGAGAATTGCAGAATTCTGCAGTATTGGTTCTCGTGGCATCATTAATTATTGCATTGGTGGTTTTTCTGATGGATAAGGGTGCTACCTGGGTATTAGAAACGTTTTATAATCAACTTTAATCCAAATTCTAGATGAACGATCAGTTAAAGTGGTATGTGGTAAGGGCAGTAAGTGGTAAAGAGAAGAAAGTAAAACAATATATCGATTCTGAAATCAGCCGGTTAGGTTTTTCGCACCTGGTCCCTCAAGTATTGATCCCTATGGAAAAATACTATCAGATGAAGGATGGTAAAAAGATTGCCAAAGAACGTAACTTTTATCCTGGATATGTATTGATCGAAGCGGTGCTGGACGGTGAGTTAGAGCACATTATCAAGGGCATCAATAGTGTAATCGGGTTTTTGGGCGATAAGGCCGGAAATCCTATTCCGATGCGCCAGGCAGAAGTGAACCGCATTTTGGGCAAGGTTGATGAAATGAGCCAACAGACCGAAACGATGAACATTGCCTATTATGTGGGTGAAAACGTTAAGGTTATGGATGGTCCTTTCAACGGTTTTACCGGAGTGATCGAAGAAGTTAACGAAGAGAAGAAAAAATTAAAGGTAATGGTTAAGATCTTTGGGCGTAAGACCCCGCTTGAACTTAACTATATGCAAGTAGAGAAGGAATAGCGTTGGGCGATAGGCGTTTCAAAACGCCTCATGCCAACTATTTAATAATATTGGAAAGGCCAGCAAGATTTTTTGCTGGCTTTTTTTGTTTTCCGTGCCGGGACATTGACTGCGATGTTGTCTAGGATGCCGCGAAGGATTGGAAAATAATGGCAGGGTGCTTTCCCGCTCTCCGCTGTACTGCGTGCCGCTGCTATCGGGTTTATTTCACGCAGGTCGGTGCTGTTAACATCGAAAATTTGCATGGGCTCAACCGTTGTGCCTTGTACAATGCCTGCCTTCTAGCCCCGGCAGCAGTGGAAATCCTGCCGAAGGCAGATTGCAGCGTATGACGGGATTGCCCTTGCTAGTAGCACTGCTCCTGCGCTCCTAATAGCAGAAATATTTTTGGAAAATAACGGCAGTGGTGATTGGTAACTGTAGCCCTGCTCTTCGCTTTACTGCGTGCCGCTGCGATCAGGTTTATTTAGGTCAGTTCGGTGCTGTTAACAACGGCAGCTTTAGCAAGACTAAACATTAATATCCCCTTCCAGCGCACCATCATCCGTTTTTCCACCTGTTAATGCTTTTAGTCCAGCTTTCAACGTGCCAATCAGGTGGCCATCCTTTTCATCCCAGTAGTGTCCACTGATTACACTGGCCTTTAGCAGGGAGATCTGAGGGTCATCCTTTCCACCAGGAAACCAAGCGTTTAAAAAATCATTCCACAATTCGTCTATTTTTTGTTGATCTTCCACGATTTCGACTTCCGTTGTTAGGGAAAGATAATGTTGCTTCCCTGGTTCCATGAACATCAGGTATACTTCAGGATCGGCCTGGATCTGACGGTTTTTATTGCTATTTTTAGCGCTGAAGAACCAGAGATCACCCGCATCGTCTACTTGTGAAGCACCCATTGGGCGTGATTCTAGTTTTTCATTTTCCTTGGTGCAGAATAAGCACATTTTTCCTTCGGCCAGGTCCTTTAGTTTTTCGATGGCTGATTCGTTGCTGAGATTTTTGATTGTAGACATAATCGTTTTTATAGGATAGATTGAATAAAATAACATATGGGTTAGGATTTTGTTTACGGAAACCCAATAAAGCATTGTAAACCTTACAGGTTTTTAAAACCTGCAAGGTTTAAGGTAAAAAATATAAAAACGTATAGCCCCGTTCGGATGCCTTTGGCGCCCGCAAGGACGCCCAAATCCTAAATATTAATGATCATCCTACAGGCTAATCTCCGCAATTCTTTGATCGCTAACAAAGCGGGAAATATGAACTGAAAAATTTACGCTAAAGTATTGTGATTGTGTCAAATAATATCTATCTTTGCAATCCTTTTGGTTTTGTGTGGTGTTTCGTGTCATGGTGAACTCTTCTCCATGCCCATCGCTCACTACCCATGGCTATTAAGGAACAAAATGTTACATGCTTCCACTATTTAACATTGAGTATTACAATTAACAAATCAGAAAATGGCAAAAGAAGTCGGTGCACTTGTTAAATTACAGATCAAAGGCGGAGCGGCGAACCCATCTCCACCGGTAGGCCCTGCATTGGGTGCTAAAGGTGTGAACATCATGGAGTTTTGCAAGCAGTTCAATGCTCGTACCCAAGATAAGCCAGGTAAGGTATTACCAGTTGTAATTACTGTATATGCTGACAAGTCTTTCGAATTCATCATCAAAACCCCTCCGGTGGCGATCCAATTATTGGATGCGACTAAATTACAGAGTGGTTCTGCTGAGCCCAACCGTAAGAAGGTTGGTTCGGTGACTTGGGATCAAGTTAAGTCAATTGCTGAAGATAAGATGACTGATTTAAATGCATTCACTATCGAATCTGCTATGAAAATGGTAGCGGGTACAGCACGCAGTATGGGAATCACCGTGAGCGGTGATGCGCCTTGGACAAATTAATTAACAAAAAACAGTTTACAACAGTGGGCAAATTAACAAAAAATCAAAAACAGGCACACGCTAAACTAGAAGCCGGTAAATCGTATTCTTTACAGGATGCGGCTGCGCTGGTAAAGGAGATCACTACCACTAAATTTGATGCATCGGTTGATATCGATGTAAGTTTAGGTGTAGATCCACGTAAGGCCAATCAAATGGTGCGTGGTATCGCTACTTTACCTCACGGAACCGGTAAAACTGTTCGCGTTTTGGTACTTTGTACTCCTGACAAGGAAGAAGAGGCCAAAGCTGCTGGAGCAGACTTCGTTGGTTTAGACGAATATGTGGCTAAGATTGAAGGTGGTTGGACAGATGTTGACATTATTATCACTACTCCTGCTTGTATGGCAAAAGTTGGTAAGTTGGGCCGTGTTTTAGGTCCGCGTAACTTGATGCCAAACCCTAAGTCGGGTACAGTAACCAATGAAGTTGGTAAAGCTGTAACTGATGTAAAAGGCGGTAAGATTGATTTTAAGGTTGACAAAACTGGTATCATTCACGCTTCGATCGGAAAAGTATCATTCTCAGCAGAGAAAATATATGAGAACGCGTTAGAAGTACTTCAAACGATTTCTAAATTAAAACCTTCTGCTGCAAAAGGAACTTATTTTAAGAGCATCCATGTTTCTTCAACAATGAGTCCTGGAATTGCAATCGAAACTAAATCAGTAGCGGGGATCTAATTATGAACAGAGAAGAAAAACAAGAAGTAGTTTTAGCTCTTCAACAAAAAATGCAGGAGTATGGCAATTTTTATATTGCCGATACCTCTAGCTTAACTGTTGAGAAAGTAAATAACATCCGTCGCAAATGTTTCGAAAGCGGTATCGAAATGAAAGTTGCAAAAAATACCTTGATCAAAATTGCGATCGATGGTTTGGAAGGCGACTCATCTGAGATCTTCGCGGCATTGAAAGGCCAATCAGCAATCTTGTTCTCAAAGGTAGGCAATGCACCAGCAAAGCTGATCAAAGCCTTGAGAAAAGCAGGATCTGATAAGCCGGTATTAAAGGCTGCATATATTGATTCAGCAATCTTTATGGGTGATAACCAACTGGATGCGTTAACAAGCTTGAAATCAAGAGAAGAGCTTATTGGCGAAATCGTTGGCCTATTACAATCACCTGCGAAAAATGTTGTTTCTGCATTGAAGTCTAGCGGAGGAAAACTTGCAGGCATAGTTAAAACACTACAAGAAAGAGAAGGTTAGCGAACCCTTAAAAAGTTCGTATTTAAATTAAATTATTTTACGTAAAAATTTTAAAATCTATAAAAATGGCAGATTTAAAAGCGTTTGCTGAGCAATTGGTAAACTTAACAGTTAAAGAAGTAAACGAGTTAGCTCAAATCTTAAAAGACGAGTACGGAATCGAACCAGCTGCTGCTGCAGTTGCTGTTGCAGGTCCTGCTGCTGGCGGTGGTTCAGATGCTCCTGCAGCTGAAGAAAAATCTACTTTCGATGTAATCTTGAAAGAAGCTGGTGGTCAAAAATTAGCAGTTGTTAAATTGGTAAAAGACCTTACTGGCCTAGGCTTGAAAGAAGCTAAAGACCTAGTTGATGGTGCACCTAAAGAATTGAAAGCTGGTGTGGCTAAAGACGAGGCTGAAGCTTTGAAAAAACAACTAGAAGAAGCTGGAGCTGTAGTTGAGATTAAGTAATCTCTCAACTTTGCTTACCATGCTAGTAACTTTGACAATCTTTCAGAGATTGTCAAATTACTAGCATGGCATTAAGACTCCGACTATGCAGTCGGAGTCTATTCCCGTTTATATACATTTCATCTTGTTTGGTTGATGATCTGTTCCGTAGCAAACCAAACAAATAGTTTATTCTTAAACTAAATTAAATTTAGTCCCTTGGCAAATAAAGTCGTAGACCAAAGAGTAAATTTTGCACGTAGTAAGCATATCATAGACTATCCAGATTTCTTGGATGTGCAGTTGCAATCATTTAGAGAATTTTTCCAGATCGAAACCACTTCAGACAACCGTCATACCGAAGGTCTGTTCAAAGTATTCGCAGAAAATTTCCCAATCACAGATTCTAGGAACATCTTTGTATTAGAGTTCTTGGATTATTTTATTGACCCACCACGTTATGACATTGCAGAATGTATCGACCGTGGGTTAACTTACAGTGTTCCGTTAAAAGCAAAGCTGAAACTTTCTTGTAACGATGCAGAACATGAAGATTTCGAAACCATTATTCAGGATGTATACTTGGGTACCATACCTTATATGACCCCTAAAGGTACATTCGTGATCAACGGTGCAGAACGTGTAATTGTATCGCAATTGCACAGGTCTCCAGGTGTATTCTTCGGCCAGAGCCGCCATACCAATGGAACCAAGTTGTATTCTGCCCGTGTCATTCCTTTCAAAGGTTCTTGGATCGAGTTTGCAACAGACGTCAACAACGTCATGTACGCTTACATCGACCGGAAGAAAAAATTCCCGGTAACCACGCTATTGCGGGCCATTGGTTACGATTCTGATAAAGATATCTTGGAGCTTTTTGACCTGGCCGACGAAGTAAAGGTCAGCAAATCAGGCTTGAAGAAGTTTATCGGTCGTAAATTGGCCGCTAGGGTCCTAAGAAAATGGGTTGAAGATTTTGTAGATGAGGATACAGGTGAGGTAGTTTCTATCGACCGTAATGAAGTGATCTTGGATAGGGATACCGTTTTAGAAGACGACCATATCGATATGATCATCGATGCGGGTGTAAAAACAATCATCTTGTCCAAAGATGATGGCGCCTCGCAGGCTGATTATACCATTATATACAATACTTTACAAAAAGATACCTCAAACTCTGAAAAAGAGGCCGTTGAAAACATCTATCGTGCCCTGCGTAATGCAGAACCACCAGATGAGGAAACTGCTAGGGGTATCATTGAGCGTTTGTTCTTCTCAGACAAGCGTTATGATTTAGGTGATGTAGGTAGGTACCGCATCAACCGTAAATTAAAAATGGACACGCCAGACGATGTTAAGGTGTTGACGAAAGCTGATATTATTGCCATCGTTAAATACCTGATCAAATTGATCAATTCGAAAGAAGAGGTCGATGATATCGATCACTTGTCCAACCGTCGTGTACGTACCGTGGGTGAGCAGTTGTATGCACAGTTCGGTGTAGGTTTGGCCCGTATGGCCAGGACGATCCGTGAGCGTATGAACATCCGCGATAACGAAGTGTTTACGCCTACCGACCTGATCAATGCACGTACGCTGTCGTCGGTCATCAATTCATTCTTTGGTACCAACCAGCTTTCACAGTTTATGGACCAGACCAATCCTTTGGCAGAGATTACGCACAAACGTCGTCTTTCAGCCTTAGGCCCAGGCGGTCTTTCCCGTGAACGTGCAGGTTTCGAGGTCCGTGACGTTCACTATACGCACTACGGCCGTCTGTGTACCATCGAAACACCAGAGGGGCCAAACATCGGTTTGATCTCCTCACTTTGTGTACACGCAAAGATCAACAACCTTGGCTTCATCGAAACTCCATATAAAAAGGTTAGCGATGGTGTAGTAGCCGTTAATGAGGATGTAGTCTACCTGTCTGCAGAAGATGAGGATGGCAAGACCATTGCACAGGCCAATGCAGAGTATGATGATAAGGGTAACTTTACCACTCCTCGTGTAAAAGCACGTTACGAAGGCGATTTCCCGATCATCGAGCCTGAAAAATTGGACTTGATGGACATTGCCCCTAACCAGATTACTTCAATTGCAGCTTCCTTGATTCCTTTCCTAGAGCATGATGATGCGAACAGGGCCTTGATGGGATCGAACATGCAGCGTCAGGCCGTGCCTTTGTTGCGCCCTGAAGCCCCAATTGTAGGTACAGGTTTGGAAGGCCGTGTAGCCCGTGACTCAAGGACACTCATCAATGCCGAAGGCAATGGTGTAGTTGAATATGTAGATGCCAACGAAATCATTATCAAATACGAGCGCAACGAAACCGATCGTTTGGTTTCTTTTGAAGGCGATAGCAAGACGTATAAACTGACCAAGTTCAAAAAAACCAACCAGAATACCTGTATCAACTTGAAGCCAATCGTTAAAAAAGGCGAGAAAGTAACCAAAGGACAAGTGCTCTGCGAAGGTTATGCCACCGAGAATGGTGAACTGGCCTTGGGAAGGAACTTGAAGGTAGCTTTCATGCCTTGGCAAGGATATAATTTTGAGGATGCGATCGTCATCAACGAACGTATCGTTAGAGATGATATCTTTACTTCATTGCACATCGAAGAATTCGAATTGGAAGTGCGTGATACAAAACGTGGCGAAGAGGAGTTAACTCCAGATATCCCTAACGTTTCTGAAGAAGCCACTAAGGATTTGGATGAAAACGGTATCATCCGCATCGGTGCCGAAGTAAAAGAAGGAGATATCCTAATTGGTAAGATTACACCAAAAGGCGAGTCAGACCCTTCACCAGAAGAGAAATTGCTCCGTGCGATCTTCGGTGATAAAGCTGGCGATGTGAAGGATGCTTCGTTGAAAACACCTCCATCCATCAAAGGTGTGGTTATTGATACCAAATTGTTCTCAAGAGCTAAGAAAACGACAAAAGCGGAAGAAAAATCGGCAATTGAGAAACTAGATAAGAAATACAACTTAGCTACCGAAAACCTTAAAAATGAGCTGGTCGATAAATTGTTCCAGATTGTAAACGGAAAAACATCGCAAGGTGTATTCAATGTGTACAAGGAGCTATTGATCGCCAAAGGTGCCAAGTTTACACAGAAAATTTTGGCTGATCTGGAATATGCGCACATCAATCCATACAAATGGACTACTGATGAGGACAAAAACGATCAGATCAAATTGTTGCTCCATAACTATGGTATCCGTGTAAACGAGGAGTTGGGTGCTTACAAACGCGATAAATTTGCGATCAGTGTTGGCGATGAGTTGCCATCAGGGATCGTACAGATGGCGAAAGTATACGTAGCTAAAAAACGTAAATTAAAAGTAGGTGATAAAATGGCCGGACGTCACGGTAACAAGGGTATTGTAGCCCGTATCGTGCGCGACGAGGACATGCCATTCCTGGAAGATGGAACACCAGTTGATATCGTGCTGAACCCATTGGGTGTACCATCACGTATGAACTTGGGCCAGATCTACGAAACCGTATTGGCTTGGGCCGGAAAAGAGTTGGGCGTGAAATTCGCGACCCCAATCTTTGATGGTGCCAAACATGATGAAGTAGAGGAATACATTGCCAAGGCTGGTCTGCCTGCTTCAGGAAGAACCTATCTTCACAATGGTCTAACAGGTGAGAAATTTGATCAGCCGACTACAGTAGGTATTATCTATATGCTGAAATTAGGTCACATGGTTGATGATAAGATGCACGCACGTTCGATCGGTCCATACTCATTGATCACACAGCAGCCATTGGGCGGTAAAGCTCAATTTGGTGGTCAGCGTTTCGGTGAGATGGAGGTTTGGGCATTGGAGGCATTCGGTGCAGCCAACATCCTTCAAGAGATCCTGACTGTGAAGTCGGATGATGTAATCGGAAGGGCCAAAACCTACGAAGCCATTGTTAAGGGCGAAAACCTACCAACCCCAGGTGTACCAGAATCGTTCAACGTATTGGTACATGAGCTAAGGGGATTAGGTTTAGATATTACGTTAGACTAGTTAAAGTTGCGGGTTGCAGGTTTTGGTTGCGAGTTTAAGCGCCCAGGCCCACAACTCGCAACTCATAACTCACAACTCAAAAAAGATATGTCTTACAAAAAGGATAATAAATTAAAAAGCAATTTCACCTCGATTACCATTAGCTTGGCATCGCCTGAGAATATTTTGGAGCGTTCAAGTGGGGAGGTGTTAAAACCAGAAACGATCAACTATCGTACCTACAAACCTGAACGTGATGGTTTGTTCTGCGAGCGTATTTTCGGTCCGGTTAAAGATTACGAATGCCATTGCGGTAAGTACAAACGGATCCGTTATAAAGGAATTGTTTGCGATCGTTGTGGTGTAGAGGTAACAGAGAAAAAAGTACGCAGGGAGCGCATGGGCCACATCAATTTGGTGGTGCCTGTAGCGCACATCTGGTATTTCCGCTCTTTGCCAAACAAAATCGGCTATCTTTTAGGCCTGCCAACCAAAAAACTTGACCTGATTATTTACTACGAGCGTTATGTAGTCATTCAACCAGGACTAATGGCTGAGCAGGGCATCCAGTACATGGACTTCCTAACGGAAGAAGAGTACTTGGATATCCTAGATAAACTGCCAAAAGAGAACCAGTACCTTGACGACAAAGATCCTAATAAATTCGTTGCCAAAATGGGAGCGGAGGCATTGGAAGATCTATTGAAACGCATTGATCTGGATACCCTATCTTATAATCTACGTCACCAAGCTGCAAACGAAACATCGCAACAACGTAAAAATGAGGCTTTGAAACGCCTTCAGGTTGTTGAAGCTTTCCGCAGTGCGCAGGAGCGGATCGAAAATAATCCAGAGTGGATGATCATCAAGATTGTTCCGGTTATCCCGCCAGAATTGCGTCCATTGGTGCCATTGGAAGGTGGCCGTTTTGCCACTTCAGATCTAAATGATCTTTACCGCCGCGTCATTATCCGTAACAACCGTTTAAAACGTTTGATCGAGATCAAAGCACCAGAGGTAATCCTACGTAACGAAAAAAGGATGTTACAGGAAGCTGTAGATTCATTGTTCGATAACTCACGTAAGGTCAATGCGGTGAAAACGGAAGGTAACCGTGCCCTGAAATCACTTTCAGATATCTTGAAAGGTAAACAAGGCCGTTTCCGTCAGAACTTATTGGGTAAACGTGTCGATTATTCTGCCCGTTCGGTCATTGTTGTAGGTCCAAACCTCAAATTGCACGAATGTGGTCTGCCAAAAGATATGGCTGCCGAACTTTTCAAACCGTTTATCATCCGTAAGATGATTGAACGTGGAATTGTGAAAACAGTAAAATCTGCAAAGAAAATCGTCGACAGAAAAGATCCATTGGTTTGGGATATCCTTGAAAATGTATTGAAAGGCCACCCGGTATTGCTTAACCGTGCACCTACGTTGCACAGATTGGGTATCCAGTCTTTCCAGCCTAAATTGGTAGAAGGAAAAGCGATCCAATTGCACCCATTGGTATGTACGGCATTCAACGCGGATTTCGACGGTGACCAGATGGCGGTACACTTGCCTTTGGGCCATGCCGCAATCCTGGAAGCACAAGTATTGATGCTTGCTGCGCACAACATCTTAAACCCTGCAAACGGTACGCCGATTACGGTTCCTTCACAGGATATGGTGTTGGGTCTTTATTACATCACCAAAGGCCGTAGAACCGATGCAAGTCGGGTTGTAAAAGGACAAGACCAATCATTCTATTCTCCGGAAGAAGTAATTATTGCTTATAACGAGAAGAAAGTTGATTTACATGCTTTCATCAAAGTGAAAGTTAATGTGAAACAAGAAGATGGAACAATCGTAAATAAATTAACTGAAACAACTGTAGGTAGGGTATTATTTAACCAAATGGTGCCTGAAGAAGTGGGGTATATCAATGAGCTCTTGACCAAAAAATCCCTTAGGGACATCATTGGTGAGGTAGTAAAAATGACTGGTATGGCCCGCTCTGCCAAATTCTTGGATGACATTAAGGAATTAGGTTTCCAAATGGCGTTCAGGGGAGGTCTTTCGTTTAACTTGCAAGACGTTAATATTCCTGTAGAGAAACATACGTTGTTAGAGCAGGCAGCTGCAGAAGTAGAAGAGGTAAGAAACAACTATAACATGGGTTTCATTACCAACAACGAGCGTTACAATCAGATCATCGATATCTGGACCAGGATCAACAATCGTTTAACTACGTTTGTAATGAGCCAATTGTCTAACGATAACCAAGGTTTCAATTCTGTTTTCATGATGTTGGACTCTGGAGCCCGTGGTTCGAAAGAGCAGATCCGCCAGTTGGCTGGGATGAGGGGCTTGATGGCAAAACCTCAAAAATCAGGTTCTGGTGGCGAGATTATCGAAAACCCGATCTTATCTAACTTTAAGGAAGGATTGTCGGTTTTGGAATACTTCATTTCTACCCACGGTGCGCGTAAAGGTTTGGCGGATACGGCCTTAAAAACGGCCGATGCCGGTTACCTGACCCGTCGTCTTCATGATGTCGCGCAAGACATGATCGTTAACGATGTTGATTGTGGAACCTTGAGGGGAATGTACACTACGGCGTTAAAAGATAACGAGGATATTGTTGAGCCTTTATACGAACGTATTTTGGGACGTACTTCGCTACATGATGTGTTCAATCCATTAAATGGAGAACTTTTGGTAGGTGCAGGACAGGACATTGACGAAGATATTGCCAAGGCAATTGAAGAATCGCCGTTAGAAGGTGTTGAAATCCGTTCGGTATTGACCTGTGAAAATAAGCGTGGGGTATGTGCACTTTGCTACGGACGTAACTTGGCTTCAGGTAAACGCGTTCAACGAGGTGAGGCTGTAGGGGTAATTGCAGCACAGTCTATCGGTGAGCCGGGTACACAGTTAACATTGCGTACGTTCCACGTGGGTGGTACGGCATCGAACATTGCTGCAGAATCTCAGATCAATGCCAAATTTGATGGGGTAATCGAATTCGAAAACCTTCGTACGGTAGAAACCAAAACAGAAGATGGTAAAGTAGATATCGTATTGGGCCGTTCAGGTGAGTTCAAGATCACTGAACCTGGCACTGGAAAGGTAATCGTTACCAATAACATCCCTTACGGCGCATTTTTATATGTAAAAGAAGGTGATAAAGTAGCCAAAGGTGATAAAATCTGCTCATGGGATCCATATAATGCGGTCATTATCTCAGAATTTGCTGGTAAGATCGAATTTGATGCCATCATTGATGGTGTAACCTATCGTGAAGAATCGGATGAACAAACTGGACACCGTGAAAAAGTAATCATCGATTCACGTGACAAGACCAAAAATCCATCTATCCGCGTAGTCGATAAAAAAGGTGACCTGATCAGGGCTTATAACATCCCTGTTGGCGCACACATTGCGGTAGATGAAGCTGAAGCCGTGCAAACCGGACAGATTTTGGTTAAAATTCCTCGTGCAACCGGAAAAACCCGAGATATTACAGGTGGTCTACCACGTGTGACCGAGCTATTTGAAGCGCGCAATCCATCAAATCCAGCGGTAGTAACCGAGATCGATGGTGTAGTAACCCTAGGTGGCGTAAAACGTGGTAACCGCGAAATCACCATCGAATCGAAAGACGGGGAAGTGAAAAAATATCTTGTGCCATTGTCGAAACACATTTTGGTGCAGGATAACGATTTCGTGAAAGCAGGTATGCCATTGTCTGATGGTTCGATTTCACCAGCCGACATCCTGGCCATTAAAGGCCCGGCTGCGGTACAGGAATACCTTGTGAATGGTATCCAAGAGGTGTATCGCCTACAAGGTGTGAAAATCAACGATAAGCATTTTGAGGTCATTGTACACCAAATGATGCAAAAGGTACACATCGAAGATCCAGGAGATACCCGTTTCTTAGAAAACGACTCGGTAGACCGTTGGGATTTCCAAGTAGAAAACGACCTGATCTACGACAAAAAAGTTGTAGTGGAAGCGGGAGATTCTACAAATGTAAAACCAGGACAGATCTTATCGCTGCGTAAACTAAGAGATGAAAATTCTCAGTTGAAACGCCAGGATCTGAAACAGATTGAAGTGCGTGATGCAAAACCTGCAACCGCGAGCTCAATCCTTCAGGGTATTACCCGTGCATCTTTGGGCACCAAATCATTTATCTCGGCCGCATCATTCCAGGAAACGACCAAAGTACTGAATGAGGCAGCCATCGCAGGTAAACGTGATGACATGTTGGGCTTGAAAGAAAACGTAATCGTTGGTCACCTGATCCCTTCAGGTACTGGTGTACGTGGATACGAGCGCATCATTGTAGGTTCTCAAGAAGAATACGATAAATTAATGGCTTCGAAACAAGAAGAAGTAGAAGCGTAATTGATCAAATAGATGGTAAGCCCCGTAGCAATTTGCTACGGGGCTTTTTTTGTACTGTACAACAATGCAGATCTTGAATCCTGAGCAATCATACCCATCAGTACGTACCTAAAAATGCCGTGATAATGGTATTTTCCGACATCGGATTTGACCGGATATTTACATCGTTAATGTATCTAATCCTTTAAATCATGTCACTTAAGAATTTAAAATTTTTCTGCCTTTCAATTGCTCTCCTTTGCTTTATTGCCTGCAAGAAAAGTAGCAATGAGCCTGATGTACCCAAAACACCTCAACTTACCAAAATAAATTCCTGGAATCCGGGAAGCGGGGCCGAAGCGAGTGGATTGGAAATCAGCTATGATGCCAAAGGAAATAGCACAGGCATTCTTTTCGGTGGAGCCACTTATTCAGCTACCTTTAATGCGGCAAACCAAATGTCGGTGTTAACTGGATTATTTAAACAAGGAACTGTATCGGTAACCTATACTTTCGAATATAATGCAGCCAATCAATTGGTAAAGGTTATATATGCAGATGGTGGCACGAACGCGAATACCAAAACAATTAGCTACAACGCTGCTGGCAAAATCAGCAAAATTACCACTGTATATGTAAATATCGCGATCGCAACCAACACAGTAGACTACACTTGGAATGGAGACAATCTTGCCACGGCATCAACTGGCACATATACTACAACCTATGTAAGCTTCGACGACAAATTAAACCCTTATAGCTTAGCAAATGGTATTGCTGTTGTATTTTATGGTCTACCTCCATCAAAAAATAACGTTACTGAAATCAAAACTGTGAATGGTGGCATTACCAATGTGCAAAAAAGGGTATATGAATATAATACCGCCGGCTATGCGACTAGCATGAAACTAACAGATGGTAGCAACGAAGGTCAGAAATATTATTACGCAAACTAATCCAACATGAAAAAACAAATATTTAAGCTTATTGCTTTCGTAACCGCAGTTGCCACCTTACTGGGTGCTTGCAAGAAAAACCCAGCAGAACCTGAACCGGCAGCCACCGTACGATTGACCAAGGTTAGCTCTTGGAACCCAAGTACAGGCGCGGAGACAACGGTGAACGAGTACAGCTACAATGCTGATGGCACCTTAAAGAACGTGACTTCTGCAAGGGTAAATTTAAACGTGACCTACGCAAATGGTAAGGTAGCAAGTGCAAAAGGTGTAAATAGTACTGGAGGAGAAGTAAGCTATGCGATAACGTACAATGCCAGCGGGCAGATTACCAAAGTTGTAAATGTGTACATGAATCCTACAGACTTTGGGTCGACCAAGAACTATGAGTACAATGCCGCAGGAAAGGTGTCAAAGATTACCACAAACTTTGCAAATGGAGGGATGCCTGGGGTAACCCTGATCAATGAATATTTTTGGAATGGCGATAATATTGAAGGAACAAAGGCAACCAGTGGAACTTCCAGTACCCAGGCATCTTATAAATACGATGACAAACTAAATCCTTATCATTTGGGCGAGGGTATGGCAGCTATTTTATCTGGAGCTCCACAATCTAAAAATAATGCAACAGAAATTACAACAGTAAACTCCTCGGGTACGGTTGTTCAAAAAAGAAGTTATGAGTACAATGCCGCGGGCTATGCAACCAGCATGAAGCTATTGGACGGTAGCAATGAGGGACAAAAATATTATTACTTGCCATAAATTAATTGCAAAGACCTGTTGCCTTGTAGTTAATTTATAATGAACTAGCACTTTTTCAGAGAAAGTGCTAGTTTTGTTTTATGGAAGAACAACAGCACGAAAACCAGCTCAACATAGAATTATCAGAAGAAATTGCGGAAGGAGTTTTCTCCAATCTCGCGATCATCACGCATTCGAATACGGAATTTGTACTCGATTTTATCCGTATCATGCCTGGTGTGCCAAAGGCAAAGGTAAAATCAAGGATTATTCTGACACCAGAACATGCGAAAAGGTTATTGCAGGCCATGCAAGATAACCTGGACAAATACGAGGCACAACATGGCCGCATCAAAACCCAGGATGAACCTCCGGGATTTCCAATGAACTTTGGCGGACCAACAGCACAAGCCTAGTTGATTTGCGATTTACGAATTTAGATTTATAAATTAGAAATTAAGAGTTTAGATTGAATCGCGTAAATCGTAGATCTAAACTTTTAAATATGCAATGATTTTTTCTGTTTCAGTTGGTTCAAACCAAGTGGTATGAGGGTCTTTTCTGAACCAGGTCAGTTGTCGTTTGGCAAACCTTCTCGTATTTTGTTTGATTTGCGCAACGGCGGAAGCCAGATCGATTTTGCCATCCAAGTAGTCGAACAGCTCAGAATAACCTACCGTATTTAGGGCATTATATCTCCGAAAGGGAAGTAAAGTTTTAACTTCATCTAATAGGCCAGCCTCCATCATCAGGTCGACGCGATGGTTAATGCGTTCATAAAGTGTAGAGCGCTCGGTATTTAGCCCGATTTTGATGATCTGGAATGGTCTTTCCTTTCGGTTTGCGGTCAGGAATGAGCTGAGCTTTTGGCCGCTCGAAAGTACGACTTCTAATCCCCTGATCATTCGCTGCGGATTAGATTGGTCTACCTTTGCAAAATATTCTGGATCAAGTTCTTTTAGCTGTTGGCGGATGGATTCGATTCCGGAAGTAGCCAATTGGTGGTTTAATTTTTCACGGATACGAAGGTCGATCTCTGGCAATTCATCCAATCCTTTGCAAACCGCATCAATATAAAGGCCAGATCCGCCCACCATGATCAGTACATCATGTTTTTGAAACAAGTTGGATAGAAGCTGAAGTGCCTCGACTTCAAAATCGCCAGTGCTTACCAGTTGCTGTATGTGATGGGAATTGATAAAGTGATGTGTTACTTCAGCCAGTTCTTCTGGTGAAGGCTTGGCTGTGCCGATGTTCATTTCCTTAAAAAACTGCCTTGAATCTGCTGAAATGATCTCGGTACGATAAAATTTAGCCAGTTCAATGGCCAATGCAGTCTTCCCGATCGCAGTAGGTCCAACAACAACAATCAGTTTTTTTTGTGACATAGACTTGATACCGCTATAGTTCAGCAAGAAATCTGTTTATTGGTACAATGAACAGATTTGGCTAATAATCGTCTTTTTCTGATCCGTACTCATCTTCCTGGCCATATTCTTCTTCATTACTGAAATCGTCCTGTTCCTCTTCTTCGCTTTCTTCGTCGGTTTCAGTGGCCATAATGCCTCTTCCATCCATTGCTTCCAGTTCATCGGTATCTTCGGGAACAAAATCCATTTCATTCAGGAAATCAAAATCGCTACTTGCCGCAGCACTGCTGACTGCAAATCCACCTGCATTTTTTTCAATGATTTTTGGTGCATCTCCAGTACTTTTTACCAGGAATGGATACTCGATATTTGGATCATTTTCCAAAATGATCTTGACCAGTTCTACATGGAAATCGAATGGACGCTCAAAATTATAGATATAATAAAATTTTTGATGTGGATCTTCGACGAAACTGCTCAATTTGGAGTTTTCCATCAATTTTACCCCATTTTTTACTTTCCGTTCGTTTGGCAATAGGGAAATTTCCTCACCTTTGATCCAGTTGTCTGTGCTAACGAAGAATGAAGACGATTTATCGGCATTATAGCCGGTAGAACGATGGATGGCACGATGCAGGTCTTCAAAAGTCTGTGTAGTTTTGACATCAATTTCTCTTACTACATCATCATAATCTTCAAAAGAAATTTTAAATCTATAAATTGCCATGCGGTTGTTCTGTTTCTGTCTGTAAAATTAAGAAATAAAAATAATTCATCGCTAAAGTTAATTGCCGATTGGCGTAAAACCCAAGTCCTTTGCTTTCTCTAACATATAATTGAACGCCTCTTCGTAATTATTTTTTATTTCTCCTTCTAATATTGCTTCTCTAATTGCATTTTTTAAAATCCCCACTTCTTTCCCTGCTGCCAGGCCAAAAGTAAGCATGATATCATTTCCGGTGATGGGTGGTTGCCAATTGCGCAATTGGTCCCGTTCTTCTACATCCTTTAACTTTTGCTTAACGAGTTCAAAGTTATTCCGGTATTTTTTAATCTTGTATTCATTTTTTGTGGTGACATCTGCATTGCACAGCATCATCAGGCTATCAATTTCTTCGCCAGCTTCAAACAACAGTCTTCTAACGGCCGAATCGGTGACTTTTTCTTGTGCCAGTACAATTGGACGGAGATGAAGCTGTACTAATTTTTGCACAAATTTCATTTTTTCGTTCAATGGCAGTTTCAATTGGGCAAAAATCTGTGGCACCATCCGTGCTCCACGGTCTTCGTGCCCATGGAAAGTCCATCCATGCCCTTCTTCAAAACGTTTGGTTGCCGGTTTGGCAATATCATGAAGGATGGCTGCCCAGCGTAGCCAAAGATCATCTGTATGCAGGCTGATGTTGTCCAGTACCTGAAGTGTGTGGTAAAAATTATCTTTATGTCCTTTTCCCTTTACAATTTCTACGCCATAAAGCGCGGTCATCTGCGGGAAGATAAGGTGGAGCAAACCGGTATCGAAAAGATAGTTAAAGCCTACGGATGGTGTTTTAGCGAGAATGATCTTATTCAGCTCATCGGTAATCCGTTCTTTGGATACGATGCTAATCCGATTTTTCTGGCTTTTTATAGCGTTTATGGCATCTTCGGCAATCTTAAAACCAAGCTGGGTCGCAAACCTGATCGCGCGCATCATTCTTAGCGGATCGTCTGAGAAAGTGAGGTCCGGTGCAAGGGGAGTACGGATAATTTTATGTTCAAGATCTGAAATTCCATTAAATGGATCGATCAGCTGGCCGAAGTTCTCCTGGTTTAAGGAAAGGGCCAGGGCATTGATGGTAAAATCCCTACGCAGCTGATCATCTTCCAGTGTTCCATTTTCTACGATTGGCTTACGGGAATTGGACCGGTAGGATTCTTTCCTGGCCCCTACAAATTCGATCTCCAGTTCATTGTAGCGCAACATAGCCGTTCCAAAGTTCTTGAATACTGCGACTTTTGCGCCTAGTTTTTCACCAGTTTTTTCGGCAAATGAAATGCCGTTTCCAACCACTACAATATCGATGTCTTTTGAAGGACGGGACAAGAAAAGATCGCGCACAAAACCACCGATAACAAAGGCCTTGGTCTGTTGTTGGTCGGCAACATTGGCCAAAATCCCGAAGATAGGGTGCTGTAGGTGTTGTTGCATCAAAATTGGTAAAACCTCGCGAAATTAAGAAAAACTATTTGGAGTTCGAGGGTCGAAAAAGTCTGGTAGCCAAAAAAGCCATTAGGCCAAGAGCAGGGAGCAATGGCTGTTTTTATCGTCTAATAAATTCAAATTGGCCTGAAGGCCCAATCTTGACAATGGTCGATGGGCTTTTGGGCGTACGATTTTCTTGTTCGAAATCTACGATATAATTCACCGCATGAAGGATTTCCTCGCTGATTTCATCAAAAAAGCGTGGAGATGGCTGACCACTTACATTAGCAGAGGTAGACACGATCGGTTTGCGGAAGCGTTGTAACAACTGTTCACAAAAAGGATGTCTAACAATGCGTATGCCTACACTTCCATCCGCATTGATTACATTCTTGGCCAGGTTCTTTGCATCAGAAAATACAATTGTCAAGGGTTTTTCAGCATATTCGATCAGGCTGTAGGCGACTTCAGGAATTTCAGTTACATAGCTTTGCAGCTTATTTTCAGTATCCAATAAGATAATCAGGCTTTTGTCTGCCGCCCTCCCCTTGATCTCATTTACCTTAGCTACGGCAGCTTCGTTGGTCGCATCGCAGCCTAATCCCCAAACCGTATCGGTTGGATAAAGGATTACCCCACCATCATGTAAGATCTGCAAGGTTTTTTCGATTTCTTTTTTCATCTGGGTTAAAATTTTTGACTTACGAAGTCTTAAGACTTCGTAAGTCAAATTGAAGAAATAAATTTTCGCCAAAACTCGGGTTCATGCCTTGATGGGGCATGGCAACCAAAAGGCAGATTGCCTCCCAAAAACTGATAAGCCTTGCTTGGATAAAACTCGACTGCAAATTCCATGGCCTCCTGCCAATGTGGAATATGGAAATTTGCCAGTTTTGGTGCCTCTAGCGACCAGAAAATGTCTTCGTTATATGCGTCGCCATTTTGGCCTGTGTATTTTTTTACCAGCGCTGTCGGTGCCTGATCCAGGATTTTTAGCGAAGCCTCGATTTTTCTTAAGGAAAGCCCACCATTTCCTACTTTATTGTGCCGAAGGGCATAGGTCTTATTTTTTTTAAAGAGCAGTTTCACCGACTCAAAAAATTGAAATAGCACATTTCGATTTAATTTATCTGGCCTGTACCAAGGTGCGCCGATATAATCATAACCCTGATCACACCAAAATTGAAGTTCGTCTTTAAAGAGATAGACATCTGCCTGATGGATCAGCAGGTAATCATATCGTGCAAAGGCCTGATAAAATGTTTTGGAAAGCAACAGCTGATTGTAGCCGGTTATTCCCTCAAAGTAGTGCTTGGCAAAGCGTTTGACTTCCAGCTTTTCCAATTCGCCAAAACTTTCATCGATCCTCAATCCTTCAGGAGCTGCAATGACCTGCTTACAATGCGCAGTTAACCTTTGCCCATTTTCCAAAAATGCAAGTTCAGTTCGGTTGGGAGATCGGTATAGGGGGAAAACGACTACACAGCTTTTCATTGGGCCAAGGTTTTGAGGTAAACCTCCATTAATTGTGCATTTACCAATTCATTATTAAAGCGTTGTACGTACGATAGACCTTGTTTTCTCATGTTAAGGGCTACCTGTTCGTCGGTTAGCACAAGCATAATGGCTTTTGCCAGTGCTTCAACATCATCTGGTGGAACATATAGGCTATGTGGGCCGCCCGCTTCTTCCAGACACGAACCCGTAGCTGCAATGACGGGAATTCCACTATATAATGCCTCAATAATCGGGATACCAAATCCCTCATAGTAAGAAGGCAAAATAAAACAGCTGGCCAACTGATAGATTTCCGGTAGGTCATAGAATGGTACGCTATCCATAAAAATGACGCGTTTTTCAAGGCCATTTCTCAGGATGGCCTTTTCTACCTCTTTTCGATAGTTCGTGCTGCGGCCTATAACAACCAAAGGAATAGCATCGCCGACCTTTGGCAACGCATTTATGAGAGCCACCAGGTTTTTTCTGGCCTCGATAGTCCCTACATAGAGCAGATAGCAATCTGGGAGCTGATATTTTTCTTTGATGCTCAGTTTTTCACTGTCTGATTTTAGAGTTTTAAACCGATCGTCACAGCTTTGGTAAACCACCTCGATTTTAAAAGGGTCAGTCCCATAGATTTCTACAATATCCTGTTTGGTACGTTCGCTGATGGCAATGATCCGATCTGCGTGCCGACAGGCATATTTACTTTTAAATTTATAGATGATCCGGTCAATCAATTTATAATATTGTGGCATCCTCAAAAAAATAAGGTCGTGCATGGTGACGATACTTTTTATGCCGATTTGATCAATGCCAAATGGGATTTCGTGGCTCAATCCGTGGAACAGGTCGATTTTATCCTGTAAAATCTGTTTTTTTATGCCCAGGCTTCTCCAGAGCAATTTGCCCGCCCCTTTATCACGCAATTTTAACTGTATGTTTTTGGTAGAGAACAAAGGAAAATTTCTGATCTTTTCCTTAATTTTTGGTGTATAAACCAAATATTGGTTGACTGGAAACTGTGCTGCGAGATGTGCGATCAGCGAACGGCTATAATTGCCGAGTCCAGTCAGGTTATTTGCGGCTCTTTTGCCATCGTAACCAATCCGGATCGGAGCACCTAAAGCTGAAAGTCCAAAGCCTTGATCAAGCTCTGGACTCTCTTTCTTATTGGACGTTTTTTCGAATTCTGCGTTCACTATATAGGTTTCTTGATTTAGCTTTCCGCTCTCCACTTTCCGCTCCACTTTCCACTTTCCGCTATGCCTTTAAACAGCCACATTATTTTCCCTCAAGGCGTCATTAAGTGAGGTTTTTTTATCGGTTGATTCTTTTCTCTTGCCAATAATAAGCGCGCAAGGTACTTGATATTCGCCTGCAGGGAATTTTTTGGTATAAGATCCGGGGATGACCACAGAACGTGCCGGAACAAGTCCTTTGTATTCAACAGGAGTACTGCCGGTCACATCAATTATTTTAGTAGAGCCGGTCAATACTACATTTGCACCAAGCACAGCTTCTTTCTCTACACGGACACCTTCTACCACAATTGCCCTAGAACCAATGAAACAGTCGTCTTCAATAATTACAGGGGCTGCTTGCACTGGCTCTAATACGCCACCAATGCCTACGCCTCCACTTAGGTGTACGCGTTTGCCAATCTGTGCACATGAACCTACGGTAGCCCAGGTATCTACCATCGTACCTTCGTCTACATAGGCACCAATGTTTACGTATGATGGCATCATGATTACACCTTTGGCCAAAAACGCGCCATACCTGGCACTTGCCATTGGCACGACCCTTACGCCGCGCTCCTGATAGTCGGTCTTCAATTCCATTTTGTCATGGTAAACAAATGGCCCAGACTTGGTTTCCTTCATCTCTTTGATGGGGAAATAGAGGATTACGGCCTTTTTGATCCATTCGTTAATCCCCCAGGTATTCAATACAGGCTCTGCTACGCGCAGTTCGCCCCTGTCTAATCTTGAAATAACTTCTTCTATGGCTTCGCAATAGTTATTGTAGGCTAATAAAGACCTGTCTTCCCAGGCAGCTTCTATTAACTTTTTTAAGTCTCCGATCATTTTATTAAATTTTTTACAAAATAAATCAATTTTATTTAGAATAGGGCCAATTGTTTGAATATCAGTTTTCAGTTGACAGTTTTCAGTTAACGGTTTTCAGTTAACAATGGCGGTTGGCAGTTGACGGTTATCCCGACAGCGCAGTTGGCAGTTTTCAGGATATCAATCTTCAATAAGTCAAAGATCAAAACAGCCAGGAACATGACTATTAACTACTAACTATCAACTATCAACCATCCGCAAAAAACCATCTATTAATTAACCAATTTAATTACTTTTGGTTTTATGTCAGGGAATGAGAAATTAAGGATTGATAAATATCTTTGGGCAATCAGGCTGTTCAAGACCAGAAGTTTGGCTACCGAGGCCTGTAAGGCTGGTCGCATAAAGCTCAATGGCCAGAATATCAAGCCATCTGTAGTGGTCAAGGTGGGCGATGTCTATCAGGTTTCCAAAGGGATTGAAAAGAAAGTGATCGAGGTGGTCGAGCTGCTTTACAATAGAGTAGAATCTAAAATAGCTGTAACCAAATACAAAGACCTGACCCCGGTCGAAGAGACCCATGCCTTTAAATCGGTGTTCCATGCCCCAAGCCTGAAAAGAGATCGGGGAACGGGGAGGCCCACTAAAAAAGACAGAAGGGAAACCGATGAGCTTTTAGGCGGGATGTTTGAGGATTAGGGTGAAAGTAGAAAGTAGAAAGTAGAAAGTAGAAAGTAGAAAGTACAAAGTCCCGAAGGGGTGCCTTTGGCATAAAAGCTAAAAAGAGGGTTTCTATCTAAATAGAATCGTTCTTCAAGCAGACAGACTTCGCCGCAGGCGTCCATTCGGGACAAGCTGTCAACTCCGAACTGCCAACTGTCAACTACCTCTCATCATTAGTCAGAAAAATTTGGAAATAACGAAAATAAACTATAGATTTAGTTAACTATTGATTAAACCCTGTATCATGAAAAAATTAATCCTGTCTATCGTAGCAATTGTGGCGATGGTGCAAGTGCACGCCCAAAGTGTTAAATTTTCGTCGGCGATGCCAAAAGGTGGAACGCCTTTAACATTTACTTATGATCCCGCAGGCGGAAAACTGGCGCAGCTGGCTGATGTGAAGTGTATTGCGATTGCAAGTGCCGGCAAAGTGTCGAGGTCTATCGTTGTCCCGCTCAGCAAGGAAGGAATGATCTATAAGGGCAGCATACCTACGACTGATAGTACTTCATTCGTCATGCTGGCCTTTAACTCTGGAGAAACAAAAGATGATAATCAGGCAGGATATTTTACAAAATTTTATAAGGACGGCAAGCCACTTGCCATGAGCCATTATTGGGAAGCACAATATTGGACAACGTATGGCCCAGCCTATGGTGGCATCAAAGCCGACCGTGCCAAAGCCATCGAGAATTACGAACTGGCTTTTCAGCAGGAGCCAGCGTTAAAAGACACCTATATCGTTCAATATCTGGGCGTGCAGAATGGATTGGATAAGGTGAAAGGCGAAAAGATGGTCAACGATTACATTTCGGCCTACAATAAAAAGAGTCAGAGTGAAGATAATTTGATCAAAATTGCCGGAATGTATAATGTGCTCAGAAAGAAAGCAGCAGTAGACTCTGTCAATACAATTATCAAGACCAAGTATCCAACGGGCCAATTTGCTTATGGCCAAGCGGCAAATGCATTGTATGCAGAAAGAGATCCTGTAAAAAAAGAAGAAAAATTGAATGGGCTGATCAAGGATTTTAACCTAGACCTAAATAATAAAGCAGATTATTCGAAAGTTTCTGCCTTATATCCCGTTCTTGCGAGTTCATACGGCCAAGCCAAGAACAATGAAAAATTTGAATTTTATAGCGATAAAGTAGAAAATAAATCAAGTAGGGCAGGGCTGTACAATAGCTACGCCTGGGCAAGCTTTGAAGCCAAGGAAAACCTGGATTTTGCCGCTAAAATCTCTAAAAAATCTTTGGACCTGATCGAATTGTCGAAGCAAGATCCGGTTCCAAGTTACTATTCCTCACCAGAGGATTATATCAAGGGCCTAGAAAGCTCCTATGCCAGTTATGCCGATACCTATGCCGCGCTGCTCGACCTTCAAGGGAAAAATGAAGAGGCATTGGCCTTCCAAGAAGCAGCGGTAACAAAAAATAACTTCAGTAGTGCCGATATGAATATCAGGTATGTAAATTTTCTGGCCAAAAATGGCAAGAAAGATAAAGTGGTCACTTTTGGCGAGCGCTTTGTGAAGGCTGGTCAGGGTACCCCGCAATTAAAGGCCGATCTTAAGGCTGCCTACAAAGGCACTGCACCTTTCGAAGTGTATTACGCCGGATTGGAAAAGGAAGCGATGGAAAAAGAAAAGGCAAAATTTGTAAAGGAAATGATCAATATGCCTGCACCTAAATTTGCGCTGATGAACCTCAAAGGACAGAAAGTTGATTTGGCCAGTCTCAAAGGAAAAGTAGTAATCGTGGATTACTGGGCAACTTGGTGTGGACCATGTATGGCCTCTTTCCCAGGAATGCAATTGGCCGTCGAAAAATATAAAACAGATCCAAATGTTGTCTTCCTTTTTATCAATACCTGGCAGCGTGAAGATGATCGGGAAAAAGTAGTAAAAGAATGGGCTGCGGCCAACTCAAAATACAACTTCAACATTTTGTTGGATACCAAAAGCCCGAGCGATCCAGATAAGTTTGAAGTGATTGAAAAATATAAGGTTGATGGCATACCGACCAAGTTTATTGTAGATGGGGAAGGAAATATCCGCTTCAAAAAAGTAGGCTTCTCCGGTACTGCAGATGGTGTAGTAAAAGAATTGGATGTGATGATCGAATTGGCCAAACAATCTGGCAAGACGGCCAGCAAATAAGCTAAATTTAATATTGAGTTGAAAAGGGACCGCAAAACAGGCGGTCATTTTTTATTTGAAATTAGATTTGGAACTCATAAGAATTAACTATATATTTAGTTATATAAACTAATACATTAGTTAATTATGAAGAAATTAATTTTTCTATTGATTTACGTTGTGTGCTGTCCTTTCGCACAGGCCCAGACAACAAAGTTTGCCCCTGAAAAGCCGGAGCAAGGCCAATTGATAAAATTTAGCTATGATCCCAGGGGAGGCAATCTCAGTAAAATGGCAAATATTTCCTGTAAGATAAGGGAAGTTTACAGCAGGGACAGTTACCAGACCTTGCCGATTGTGCTGACCAAAAAAGGGGAGGTGTACGAAGGACAGTTTAAGCCAAAAGATTCTGCACATCTGGTTTTGTTCAATTTTAGTGCAGAAGACAACGAAGACGAAAATCCGAACGGATACTTTGTGAAAATTTTTGAAAAAGGTTCGCCTACCGCCATGTCGCTTTTTCTGGAAGGCTTTATATACTCGGCACCCGGTAAAAATATGGGCCATATTAAAATAGACCATAGCCGGGCGTTACAATCCTATCAGGCTGCATTTAAAGCAGATCAGGCCCTAGAGAAGCACTACCTCAACAATTATCTGCTGGCATTGTACAGTGTAAACAAACAACAGGGCGTGAAGGCTGTACAGGCAGCAATCGATAAACTGAACCAGGTTCCTTCAGAATCAGATGCGCTGCAGACGGTTGCGCTCTATCATATTCTCGAAAGAAAATCATCGGCCGATTCCGTGTATAAAAAAGTGAAAATTCTTTATCCCAAAGGTAATTATGCACTAAATGCAGAGATCAGTGGATTGTCTGCCATGCGGGATCCACAACAAAGAGAAGACAGGTTCTTGCAGATATTAAAGGATTTTGACCTGAGCTTAAACCATAAGGCTGATGTGGCCAAGGTTTCCAGGGCGTTTCCGGGACTTGGCATCGCTTTTTTAAAAACCGATCCTGCCAAGGTCGAATATTATATAGACCTTATCGATTCCAAAACAACTAGAGCGGTATTGTACAACTCTTTTGCCTGGAAAGACGACATTAGTCTAAATCTTCCGTTTTATGAAAAGATTTCCAGAAAGTCGCTCGTTTTGATCGATTCGGCAAGAAATGATGCTACTCCCGCTTATTACGAAACCAGGGAAGATTATATGAAATCGCTCGACAACAGCTACACCAATTACCAAGCGGTATATGCCAATGTACTCGATCAGTTGGGACAGCGGGAAGCAGCCCTGGGCATCATGGCTGAAGTAGTCAGGAAAACGGATTATGAATCTTTAGCATATAATGGCAAATACATTGATCTATTGATTAAAAATGGGCAAAGGGAAAATGCAATCGCCCTAATTGAAAAGTTGACCAGGGCTGGACAAAAAAATAACCTGCTCAGGTCTCAGCTGCAGCTTATATATAAGGGCAGCACGCCTTTTGAAGCTTATTTTGCGAATTTGGAAAGGGAGGGATTGCGGTTGCAACAAGAAAAATATGCCAAGGAAATGGTTCATGTGCCAGCCCCGCCATTTGTACTAATGGACTTAAAAGGGCAGAAAGTTGACCTTTCCAGCCTAAAGGGAAAGGTTGTAGTGGTTGATTATTGGGCGACGTGGTGTGGGCCATGCATCCAATCCTTTCCTGGGATGCAAATGGCCGTAGATAAATATAAATCTGATCCGCATGTGGTCTTCCTCTTTATCAATACCTGGCAAAGAGAGGCCGAACGCGAAAAAGCGGTGAAGGATTGGTTAGCTGGAACCAAGTATGATTTTCAGATCTTGCTAGACACCAGGAGCAAAGAGGATCCCGACGACTTTGAGACGATATCGAAATATAAAGTAAGCGGAATTCCCACCAAGTTTATCATAGACGGCCAAGGTTTCATCAGATTTAAAAAAGTAGGCTTTGAGGGTACGGCCGAAGCGATCTTAAATGAAATGGACATCATGATCGGACTGGCCAAAACGGCAAGTAAATAGACCACCTAATTAATGCCAGCTAATAGGCAGTTTTTAAAGGCGATTTTTTCCAAAGTTCAAAAGCATGGAGTGCTTCTGTTCTCAGCAGTTGGATAATCGGAAGTTGCCGTTTCTCGTATGGCTGCTCCAGTTCCTCGTAAATGAATTGGTCGTCAAAATCTATCGCTGCGGCATCCTGTTTGGTGTTGCCATAGTAGATGGTACCGATTCTGGCCCAATAAATGGCACCGAGGCACATCGGACAAGGTTCGCAACTGGTATAGATCACTGTGCCTGTGAGGTCAAAGGTTCCCATCGCTTCGCAGGCCAGACGAATGGCAGAAACTTCTGCATGTGCGGTCGGATCATTGTTTTTTGTAACCAGGTTTGCACTTTTGGCAATCACTTTTCCATCTTTGACCACCACTGCGCCAAACGGTCCGCCTATGCCTTGTTCTACGTTATCTTCTGCCAGTTTAATGGCCATGCGCATAAATTTTTCGTGTTCCATAGCTTTGTTTAAGCAAAAAAAATGCCCCGATTGCTCGAGGCTTGTAGGTTTGTCATTAAGTCATTGTAGTCAAAATGAGCTATCAACTATGAACTATCAACTAAATTACTTTTTCTCTTTCGTATACTGTTCGTTCAAACCGTCGATAACCGCTTTGGTTACATCGAGGCTTTCATCGGCGAACAAAACATTAGGATTTCCTTTTGAGTAGGTCAGCACCATTTTGTAGCCTTTGGTTTTGGCATATCCTTTTAGATATTCCGCAATTTTATTGTAAAGCAATTCATTTTCCTTTGCGCTCTCGTTTTGAAGGGCTGCACCAGCATTTTGTTGATATGCCTGTAGTTCTTGTCCCTTACGCTGCAAACGTTGCTCTGTGGCCGCTCTCTGATCGGCAGGCAGGGTATTCTGTTGTCCCTGATACTGTTGGACTTCACGTTGGAAAGCTTGCTGTTTCGCTGCGTAATCTGCTTCCGCTGATTTCTGTTTGCCTTCCATTTTGGCCTTTATGGCTTGGAAGTACTCATATTTGGTGATCAATGTATCGGAGTTAACGAATACGATTTTTTCGTTCTCAGCCACAGCGGCAGTCGTTTTCGTATTTCCGGCATCTGTTTTTCCATCCTTATTGCCACAAGCACCAAGTACTGAAACTATTGCGATCGCGGTAGCTAGGCCGCCCATTTTTAGTGTAGTAATTTTCATCTGTATAAATTGTTTCAAAGGATCGGACTGTTGTTGTTTGTGATCTGGGTCCGACCTATATTTTTAATTAATTTCAACAAATATAAAAATCAAAATGGAGTATCCTAAATCTGCTTGGTTTTTGTCTTTAAACTGAGGTGAAATTATTGGCAGGGTGCGTGGCGCAAAGCGATTTGAAAAGTAATTTCCACAGGCTATTTCCGACCGCTTTTTAGCATCCGCCATGCGCTTCATGCCGAACACTTTCAACACCCAATTAGTTATCCACAATCTGCCTTAATTCGCCAAAAAATGGTATTTTTGATTCTTTAAGTATTAAACAAAATTATGAGCGAAGAAAAAGATTCAAAGTCCAATTATTCGGCAGATAATATACAGGTTTTAGAGGGCCTGGAGGCGGTTCGCAAGCGTCCTTCCATGTATATTGGGGATACAGGGGTTAAGGGATTGCATCACTTGGTTTATGAGGTCGTAGATAACTCGATCGATGAAGCGTTGGCTGGCTATTGTACAGACATCATCGTCACCATTCATGAAGGCAATTCGATTACCGTTGAAGATAATGGCCGGGGTATTCCAACCGGCATCAATACGAAAGAAGGAAAGTCGGCATTGGAGATCGTGATGACCGTTCTACATGCCGGTGGAAAATTTGATAAAGATACCTATAAAGTTTCTGGTGGTCTGCACGGTGTGGGCGTAAGCTGCGTGAATGCGCTTTCGGTGCATGTCAAGACTGTTGTTCATCGCGAAGGAAAGATATTTACCCAAGAATATGAGCGTGGCAAGCCTCTTTTCGACGTAAAAGAAATCGGCGTGTCAGATAAGACAGGTACCATCCAGACCTTCCAGCCAGATGCAGAAATCTTTACCCAGACCACAGAGTATAGATATGATACGCTTGCTTCTCGATTAAGGGAGTTGGCTTTCTTAAACAAAGGGATCAGCCTGACGCTTATTGACGAACGTGAAAAGCTGGAAGATGGCAGTTTCCTATCCGAAGAGTTCAAATCTGAAGGCGGATTGAAGGAATTTGTGCAATTTCTAGATGGTACACGGCCATCCCTGATCCCTGAGCCGATCTATCTTGAGGGCATTAAAAATGGCATCCCGGTAGAACTGGCCATGCAATACAATGATAGCTATTCAGAAAATGTACACTCTTATGTCAACAACATCAATACCCATGAAGGAGGTACGCACATTGCAGGTTTCAGAAGGGGACTTACCCGTACACTTAAGGCATACGCCGATAAGGAGGGCCTTTTAAAGAACGTCAAGTTTGAAATTACAGGCGATGACTTTAGGGAAGGCCTCACGGCCGTGGTTTCCGTAAAGGTGGCCGAGCCTCAGTTTGAGGGACAGACCAAGACTAAACTGGGCAACTCGGAAGTAATGGGTGCGGTAGATATTGCGGTAGGAGAAGCATTGGGATATTATCTTGAGGAAAATCCGAGGGAAGCAAAAATGATCGTGAACAAGGTTATTTTGGCTGCTACAGCCCGTGCCGCTGCGCGGAAAGCCCGCGAAATGGTGCAGCGCAAAAGCGTAATGGGCGGCTCTGGGCTTCCAGGAAAATTAGCAGATTGCTCAGATAGCGATCCTGAAAAATGCGAACTGTTCCTTGTAGAGGGAGACTCTGCGGGCGGTACGGCCAAACAAGGTCGCGACCGTAATTTTCAGGCCATCCTTCCTTTGAAAGGAAAGATCCTTAACGTGGAAAAGGCCATGGAGCATAAAATCTATGAGAACGACGAGATTAAAAACATGTTTACCGCACTTGGCGTAAGCATTGGCACACCAGAAGATGATAAGGCACTGAACCTGACCAAACTGCGCTATCATAAAATCGTCATCATGACGGATGCGGATATCGACGGTTCGCACATCACTACCTTAATTCTTACCTTCTTTTTCCGTTACATGAAGAGCCTGATCGAGGCAGGATACGTTTATATAGCGGCCCCACCGTTGTATCAGGTTAAAAAGGGAAAAGAATTTGAATATTGCTGGAACGATGTACAGCGTGATGCCGCCGTTCAACGTCTGAAAGGGGGTGGAAAGGAAGACAGCGTACACATCCAACGCTATAAAGGTTTGGGAGAGATGAACGCTGAACAGTTGTGGGAAACTACGCTAAATCCAGCAACAAGGACCTTGCTACAGGCCAGTATCGAAAATGCTGCGGAATGCGACCATACCTTCTCCATGCTGATGGGCGATGAAGTCGCTCCACGTAGGGAATTCATTGAACGCAATGCAAAATATGCGAAAATTGATGCCTAAGGCGCCCGTTAGTTAGCGCTATTATAAAAGCAAAAAGCCCTTCCATGATGAAGGGCTTTTTTGTTTTAGAGCATTGGGCAAAGAGCATGGAGCATGGAGCAAAGAGCATAGAACAAAGATTATGGAACAAAGACAGTGCAGTCATCCCCTATTGATATCCTCTATCGAGTCTTTCATCTTTTGTCTTTAATCTTTCATCTTTGATCTTTTGTCTTTCATCTTTGTCTCAAACTCCCTTTACTGTCCTTTCTCAGATTTTTCTTTTAGCGATTTTAGTCCAGCTTCGAAGTCCTTGCCTACCATGCCATCCATCATCAGGCACATCCATTTGCTAAAGGTGCCGTCATTTTCGCCACTCATGGTCCAGGTTACCTTTTGCCCAGTTCCTTCAGCAGCCAGATCAAAGCGTGCGTCTGCTAGGCTTTCAAAGGGTTTGATGAACTTCAGTTCCATATCGACCATTTTATTTGGCTCTGCGCTTTTAATGGTCATTTGCCCGCTTCCGGTTTTGTCGCCTACCCAGGTGTACATGTGTCCGGGCTGTCCAACAGGACCTGCCACTGTAGTCTTGATATTAGGTTCCATTTTAGACCATGGATTCCATTTCAGGAATTCGTCGTAACTTGAAATGTTTTTGTATATCACACTGTCTGGGGCGTTGATGACCGTGCTTCGATTTACGGAATAGGTTTTTGGCAGGAACAATCCGCCGACAAAAAAGATGATCACCAACACCAGGATAATGCCTAAGATAATTTTTAATGCTTTCATGTTTTTAAGTTTGGTTTAAGGTTAAAAAAGTAGTCATCAACTCCAGTTTTTTTGTAGAAGTCTTATACTCTCCTCATTAAATTTTTTATGGTTTACTTAAAGCTAGTGATAATTAGCTAATTAGCAAATGGATTAGGGCGCTAATTTTTTGGGTGCGCCTTTTAGGTTGAGGTCCTGCAGCTCTTCCCTGATGCTTTTCATGAAAGCTTTGCCGGGATCCGATTTATCAGAATGGTAATAAGGATTGGTTTCTCTCCAAAGTGGGGTATTTTTAAATAAGGTGTGCTCATAATGGCCGATCAGGTATTGTATCTGATATTTCTTGACCAGATATCGGATCAGTTTTTCATTGGCCAAGAGTTGTGCCTTTGTAAGCGGAAAATCATTGCTGCCCACGTTTTCGATGCCAATGGCACAGTAGTTTAGTCCAATGACGTGTCTGGCAAAGGTCGTATCTGGCAGCAGCTGAAAAATAGTGCCGTCTCGGTCAACCAGGTAGTGTGAGGAAACATTTAGGCTGCTGGCGCCAGCTATGGCCTTACGGTCGGTAGGCAGGATCGATCTATTGAAGGCGTTGTAGGTGCCCATCAATGTTCTTGAGGCAGTCCAGTGCAGTACAATCATGTTGGGAGTAATGGTTGGTGCCTGTTGAACCAAGTTGTGCCTTCTTTTTAGGTAGTCGATAGAGAGCCGTGTCCTTGTTGCATCGAAGATAATCGGTTTGTCTATGATCTTAACCTGTTGTGCAAAGCTAGATAATGACAAGCTCATCAGCATGCCAATGAGCATACTTGAGGCGACACGTTTAACCCCTTCAATTTTTAAGCCAACAAAGCTCCCAGTCCTCATTTGTAGAATTTTATGTTCTGTTTACGGTAGTCGATCTTCGCTTTGAAATTCATCAGGATATCACCGCCGATAATGGCTGCAATGGGTGGATGGCCCAATTGAAGGTAAGTGTCGATCACACTTTGGAGGTCTAGCGCAACTGCTGCATAATTTTTGAGCGTAAGCTTGCCGATCTTTAACTTGGGGATCGTTCCGTGTAGGGTAGTAGAGGTACTAAAAATGGTTGCGGCCTGATTTTCCTCATTTTCGATGAGCTCTTCGATATGCCTGCCCATCAGGGTCTTATCAAATACAGACCGTGACGCGCCCGTATCGACCACGGCATACGCACTTTCCCCAAAAACAACGATTTCCACCAAAAGATGGAAACCGTCGTCTTGTAGGTTAATAATTTTTAAAGGAACAGTACTTGTCCGCATCGATGCGCTTAAATGAGAAAAGATCTATTGTTCGGTCAACAATGAAATGGTTTTTCACTAACCAACCAAACAACTATCCAACTAAACCAATTTCATCTCTGCCAGCACATTGTTCATGTTGCGCACTGCATCTGCACTTTTGTTAAATGCGGCCTGTTCATCTGCATTGAGTTTATAGTCGATGATTTTTTCCCAGCCGTTTCTGCCAATGATTACGGGAACACCAAGGCAGATATCTTTCTGTCCGTACTCACCATCAAGCGCAACACAGCAGGTAAACAATTTTTTTTCATCGCGAACAATCGCTTCGACCAAAGCTGCACCCGCTGCACCAGGGGCATACCAAGCTGATGTGCCCAACAATCCGGTCAGTGTAGCGCCTCCAACCATGGTGTCGGCAGCAACTTTTACCAAAGTAGCTTCATCCAAAAGATTGCTAACTGGCAAGCTTTGATAGGTTGCATAACGGGTCAACGGGATCATGGTCGTATCGCCATGGCCACCGATTACAAATCCCTGTAGGTCGTTTGAATTGCAGTTTAGGGCAACGCTCAGGTAATATTTGAAACGTGCGCTATCTAGGGTTCCGCCCATGCCAATAATCCTATTTTTAGGGAGGCCCAAAGATTTTAGCGCCAGGTAGGTCATGGTGTCCATTGGATTACTGATCACCACAATAATCGCATCGGGAGAATATTTTAGGATATTTTCAGCTACGCCCTTTACAATTCCGGCATTGATACCGATCAGTTCTTCGCGGGTCATCCCCGGTTTGCGCGGCAATCCCGAAGTGATAACAGCAACTGCAGAACCAGCGGTCTGGCTATAGTCATTGGTAACCCCTTTTATTTTGGTGTCAAATCCGAGCAATGTAGCGGTCTGCATCATGTCGATGGCCTTACCTTCGGCAAAACCTTCTTTGATGTCCAATAAAACCAATTCTTCGGCTAATTCTTTTCTTGCAATGTTGTCGGCACAAGTGGCACCAACTGCGCCGGCGCCTACTACGGTTATCTTCATTTTATTATAGATTATGAATAGAAAATGTTTTGATGCCGAAGTTATCGAATTGAATGGGAAATAAAAAAAGTTGCCAAGGTTTTTTGCGAGATAAAGGAGGTTAGCCCATTTTGCGGTCGGTATTGGGCTTTAGGATGTTGAGCATGAACTCCCAAACACAGCAGGTCGTGCTCCGGGTTGTAAATTTCTCAAAACAATCTTCATTTGGCTTTGGTTAATCTTAAAACCGTTGTCACATGGAAAATTTGATCGAGAACCAGCCTGTTAACATTATCGATTATTCGGCATACGCCGGAAAATGGTATTCCCTATATTCAATTCCGACGCTTTTTGATAAAAATTGGAAGCAGACCATTGAAAATTATACCTTGGTTGATGCCGAACATTTCGATGTGCTGACCACTTACCATAAAAATGGAAATCCTGAAGAAAAATCGGTCCGGTCAAAATTGTTTTTTGATGAGCATCGGCCTGATGGCGATATGAAGGCACAGTTCATCTGGCCATTTAAGGCTGGATATTGGGTGATCGAACTGGCAGACGATTATAGTTATGTCGTGGTGGGCCACCCAGATAAAAAATACCTGTTTATCATGTCTAGGGAACCAAAAATGGATCCCGAACTATTAAAGGAAATCATAGAGCGTTGCAGGCAAATGGGCTATGACATAGGAAGCCTGGTAAGCCAGGAGCATTAGTTTATAGTTCTTAGTTTGCAGTTTTTAGCTCTAATCTCACCCAGAACTGTTAACTGTGAGCTACCAACTGAACTACATTTACCTTCTCTCTAGGATGAGCCTCTGCACCCAAAACTTTTAACTGATAACTATCAACTAAAAACTACCTGATCGGAATAAAAATCTCCTCTTCCGAATTGGGATCATTATTGCGGTATTTCTCTCCCAATATTTCAAAATGTGGCCGGTCATCAAGCTGGTAACCTGAATTTGGTAGCCACGATCCAAAGATGTACTGAAAAGTCTTGTAGCCTTCACTAGCTGGACCTTTGTGGAGGAACACTGCATATTTGCCGGTAGGGATGGTGATCATTTCCATGCCTTCAGGAACCTTAATCGTGTCGCCTACTTCTACAGCAGCCCATTTTTCAAAAGTAGCTTGAAGATTTGCCATGTTGTGATGTGGCTTATAAACCTGCATAGAATACATTTCACTTCCGATTATATTGTTGATTTCGGCCCTACGGGGCATAAAACTGTTCCACAGTTCGAAAGTCTTGTTGTGGGCAATAGACATGTTAAGGTGTAGGCCCACTAGTGTTTTGGCAGGAAAGGTCTCGGTGCGGAGGAACATAACAATGGTAATTATCTTACAAAGGTAATAAGCCTGGAGGAGCCTGACAACCTCGCAGGTTCTTAAGAACCTGCGAGGTTGTATTGTTGATAAATTCCTGACACGTTAGCCCCTTAAAATCTTTATTTTTGATTTCCAACATTTACCCGTCTATGTACCTCATTTTTGATACTGAAACTACAGGCCTGCCCCGTAATTACAATGCGCCCATTACTGATACAGACAATTGGCCACGTTGTATCCAGATCGCCTGGCAATTGCATGACGACATGGGCAATCTGTTGGAGAACGAAGATTATCTTGTCAAGCCATCGGGATTTAATATTCCCTATGATGCAGAACGGATCCATGGCATTTCCACTGATCTGGCCAATGAGAGGGGAATTGAACTTAGTGAGGTTTTGACTAAATTTAATGTGGCCTTAAGCAAGGCGAAATTTGTGGTTGGACAGAATATCGGATTTGATATCAATATCATGGGCTGTGAATTTCATCGCATGGGCGTTGAAAGTCCGATGGGAAACATGCCAATTTTGGATACCTGTACGGAAATTACAGCAGAACTGTTAAAAATCCCGGGAGGTAGGGGTGGCAAATTCAAACTGCCCACGTTGACTGAACTGCACCAATATCTTTTCGGCGTTCCGTTTGCCGAAGCACATAATGCTACCGCTGATGTGGAGGCAACGACCCGTTGTTTCCTGGAACTGATCAAAAATGAAATCTTCAAGAAAGAAGAACTGCTTGTTGATACGGATTATTTTCTGCGTTTTAAAGAAGCTAATCCCATTCCTATTGCACCTGTCGGGCTCCAGCATGTTAACCTCAAGGCCGCATCAGACGAGATCAGGAAAAAATTACAACAAACAGAAACAGGGGGGATCTCCAAGCAGACACTGGCGGATAATAAACAGGAGCTGGCAACCGCGCGTTTTGTCCATCTGCATAACCATACGCAGTTTTCGGTACTCCAGTCGACCATCAGCGTGCCCGATCTGGTCAAAGCTGCGGCCGCACATGATATGCCTGCCGTAGCCATTACCGATCATGCGAACATGATGGGGGCATTTCACTTTGTGAGCAACATATCCAAAGTAAACAAAGAGATCAAGGCCAAAAACGAAGAAGCTATTGCTAAAGGTGAAAAGCCTACTGGGCAACCTGTAAAGCCAATTGTTGGTGTCGAATTTTTCGTTTGCGACGACCATAGCGATAAAACAAGAAAGGATGATGGCTATCAGGTTGTTCTGCTTGCCAAAAATAAACAGGGCTATCATAACCTGGCAAAAATGTCATCGATTGCCTATACCAAAGGATTTTACTATGTGCCACGGATTGATCGCCAGGTCATCGAACAATATAAAAGTGACATTATTGTGCTCTCCGGAAATCTATATGGAGAAATTCCGAGCAAGTTGCTAAATCTCGGAGAAAAGCAGGCAGAAGAGGCTTTGCTCTGGTGGAAAGCGCAGTTTGGCAGCGATTTCTACATTGAAGTGATGCGCCATCACCAGGAGAATGAAGACCGTGTAAATGCCGATCTGATTGCATTGGCACGAAAACATGATGTCAGACTGGTAGCTACCAATAATACCTATTACATCAATAAAAAAGATGCAAATGCCCACGATATCCTGCTTTGCGTAAAGGATGCCGAGAAGCAGGCTACTCCTATTGGTCGTGGACGAGGCTATCGATATGGCTTGCCTAATCAGGAATACTATTTTAAGTCGGCAGAAGAAATGAAGGCACTTTTTGCCGACCTGCCCGAAGCAATTTTGAGTACTGGAGAAATTGCAGACAAAGTTGAGCCCTATGAATTGGCACGTGAGGTACTT
The DNA here is from genome assembly GCA_031119475.1 of Pedobacter sp. Classification (GTDB taxonomy): domain Bacteria; phylum Bacteroidota; class Bacteroidia; order Sphingobacteriales; family Sphingobacteriaceae; genus Pedobacter. The sequence continues at coordinate 38,124 of JAVHXV010000009.1, forward strand.
TTGCCCAAATTCGATATCCCTGAAGAATTTCAGGTTGATGAAGATCTGACAGACGGAGGTAAGCGGGGCGAGAACAAATACCTTCGTTACCTTACCTATGAGGGTGCAAAGAAACGATATGGGGAACTAACCGATGAAATTACAGAGCGATTGGATTTTGAACTGGCAACGATAGAGCGGACAGGTTATCCAGGCTATTTCCTGATCGTACAGGATTTTATTGCGGAAGCCCGCAGAAGAGACGTTTCTGTTGGTCCGGGACGTGGCTCTGCTGCCGGATCGGTGGTGGCCTATTGCTTATGGATCACCAACATCGACCCGATGAAGTATGACCTGCTATTTGAGCGGTTCCTTAATCCAGATCGTGTTTCCATGCCCGATATCGATATCGACTTTGACGATGAAGGCCGTGGCAGGGTCATGGATTATGTGATCAATAAATATGGTTCGAGCCAGGTTGCGCAGATCATCACCTATGGTACCATGGCAGCCAAATCTTCGATCCGTGATACGGCCCGGGTATTGGACCTTCCGCTGTTTGAGGCCGATAAGATTGCCAAGCTCATTCCGAATATGAAGCTTGCCAAAATCTTTAATCTGGAAGAAAAAGCACTAAAAGCCGCGCTACGTCCAGATGAATATGAACGGGTAAACGAACTTAAGAACTTGGCATCGGCCAAAAATCTGGGCGCTGAAACCATAGAACAGGCCATTGTACTGGAAGGTTCATTGCGCAATACCGGTATCCATGCCTGTGGAGTGATCATTACACCAGATGACATTACAAATTTCGTTCCTGTAGCAACGGCAAAGGATTCAGATTTATATGTTACACAGTTCGATAACTCGGTAGTAGAGAGCGCAGGATTGCTCAAAATGGACTTTTTGGGATTAAAAACCCTGACCCTAATTAAAGATACCGTTAAGTTGGTGAAAAAAAGGCATGATATAGACCTTGATCCCGACCGTTTTCCCATTGACGATGTCAAAACTTATGAGCTCTTCCAGCGTGGCGAAACCGTAGGGATTTTCCAGTACGAGAGCGCCGGTATGCAAAAGTACATGAAGGAATTAAAGCCAACTGTTTTTGGTGACCTGATTGCGATGAATGCCTTGTACCGCCCTGGACCGATTGCCTATATCCCAAGCTTTATCCGTAGAAAAAATGGAGAAGAAGAGATCAAATATGACCTGGATGCCTGCGAGGAATTATTGAAAGAAACCTATGGAATTACGGTCTATCAGGAACAGGTGATGCTTTTATCGCAAAAATTGGCCGATTTTACCAAGGGGGAAGCTGACGTGCTGCGTAAGGCGATGGGTAAAAAGCAACGGGATGTATTGGATAAGATGAAGCCCAAATTTATTAAGCAAGCCGCAGAAAAAGGTCATGACGCAACAATCCTGGAAAAGATATGGAAAGATTGGGAAGCCTTTGCGGAATATGCATTCAACAAATCCCATTCTACCTGTTATGCATGGATTGCCTACCAGACTGCCTATTTGAAGGCAAATTTTCCTGCCGAATACATGGCCGCGGTATTGTCCAACAACATGAGCGATATCAAACAGGTCGCCTTCTTTATGGAAGAGTGTCGGCAAATGGGCGTTACCGTATTGGGCCCAGATGTAAATGAGTCTGACCTTAAATTTTCGGTCAATTCAAGAGGTGAAGTGCGGTTTGGCATGTCTGCCGTAAAAGGTGTGGGCGAAAAGGCTGTAGAAAGTATCATCGAAGAACGCCTGGCCAATGGTGCTTATGCCAGTGTATTCGAATTTGCTAAACGCTCAAATACAAGGATTGTCAATAAAAAAGCTTACGAAAGCTTTGTGTACAGTGGCGCATTTGACGCGTTCGGATTCCATAGGGCACAATACTTTTATATTGGCGCCAATGATAAAATGAATGGGATCGAAAAGCTGATCAAATACGCGAACGATTTTCAAAATAATGAAAATTCTTCACAGGCATCCCTATTTGGAGGTTCAAAAGCCGACCTGATCCTGGAACCAACTTTTCCGGTGTCTCCAGAATGGGGACTGATCGACCGCCTGAAGTATGAGAAAGATGCCATCGGGATTTTCTTGTCAGGACATCCATTAGATGATTTCCGATTTGAACTGAACCATTATTGCCAACATTCGGTTCGTCACATCAGCATCGTAAACAAGATCAGGAGCGGCGACACCAATGAAGAAATCCTTGCAGAATTTGAAAGTATCAAAAATAGGGATTTGGTAGTAGGCGGATTGGTCGTACTCGCATCGCAACGGATTACCAAAACAGGAAAGCCATTTGGTACCTTTATCTTCGAAGACTATGATGAGAGCTGTGAAATTGCTCTTTTTGGTGATGATTTTTTGCGGTTCAAAGAATTTTTAACTGAGGGATATTTTCTGCAGATCAGGGGCACCGTAGGCGAAAGGTTTAGAAAAGAGGGAGATTGGGAATTTAAAGTAACGGCCATTAACCTATTGGCAGAACTGAGGGAAAAGCTGACGAAATGCATCACCATACAAGTTCCAATTGAGGCCATTAATGACGAATTCATGCAGAAGATAGCTATTATGCTCGAAGAAAACAAAGAAAATAGCGAACGCCACAATTGTAAGCTAAATTTTGAAGTCTATGATAGGGAGCAGAACCTCAAGCTAGAACTGCCCTCAAAATCGTTAAAGATTAACCCGAACAACCAGTTTTTAGAACAATTAACCAAAATAAATGTTGTGAACTATAAGCTAAACTAGCTCGGCACCTAGCGTTGCCTCACCTAAATGTCAAATTGACAGCCTGACATTGATGGCACTACAATTGCTCATATATTTGTATATAAATTTAAAATTAAGTTATGGCTTTAGAAATAACAGATGCGAACTTCGAGGAAGTTGTATTAAAATCAGATAAACCTGTATTGGTAGATTTTTGGGCAGAATGGTGTGGCCCTTGTCGTATGGTTGGTCCGGTAGTGGACGAAATTTCAAAAGAATACGAAGGGAAAGCTTTGGTTGGAAAAGTGAATGTTGATAACAACCCTCAGATTTCGACGCAATTTGGTATCCGTAACATCCCTGCACTATTGTTCTTCAAAAATGGAGAAGTAGTAGACAAACAAGTCGGTGCTGTTCCAAAATCAGTATTAGCCGGAAAATTAGATAAACAACTTTAATGCTACGACAGTTGGTCATTCATCAGCTGTGATCAGATACAAAGCCTTGGATTTTACGCCAAGGCTTTTTTTGTTGGACCAATAAGGCATTGAGTTAGGAGATTTGAGCAATTTTTCGCTATTTTTAGTAAATATTGAATCTGAATGAAAAGAATTTATTTGCCATTACTTATTGGTTTTTTCATCTTTGGCACTGCCATTGCCCAAGCACCTGTAGAAAAACTTAAACCTAGTGCAAACTATAAGCCCGCATTTGCTGGACAGACCAGAATTACTGGCATAAAAACTTCCACACCATTATCGATTACCATCATCAATAAAAACCTGGCTAGGCCTTGGGGCCTTTCAGTAATGCCGGATGGCCGCTTTCTGATTACCCAAAAGGAAGGGAACATGGTTATTTTGGATAAACAGGGGAAACTTTTAAAAACCATTTCTGGATTGCCAAAGGTCGAAGATTCTGGACAGGGAGGGCTGCTGGACGTGACGTTGCCATCAGATTTTAATAAAACAAGGATGGTCTACTGGGCCTATTCAGAACCCCAGTCCAATGGGGCGGTATTGGTTATTGCTAAAGGAAAATTGGCCAATGACGACAGTTCAATCGAAAATCAGGTCATTATCTATCGGGCCAACCCAGTTTATAAGGGCAAACTGCAATATGGCTCAAGGATTGTGTTTGATAAAAATGGAAACCTTTTTGTAAGTACTGGTGAACGTTCTGGAAAAGATATTAGAGACCAGGCGCAGGAATTGAATTCTTCATTGGGAAAAATACTTCACCTTACAACAAGCGGGAAAGCTGTAACAGGTGGGCCATTTGCGAACAAGGCCAATGCGCTTCCCGAAATTTATAGCTATGGGCACCGCAATCCTGATGGGCTGGCAATCGACCCATCAACAGGTGAATTGTGGGAAGCAGAATTTGGCCCCAAAGGCGGAGACGAACTCAACTTGATCCGTCCTGGCAAGAACTATGGATGGCCAGTAATTACCTATGGAACAGAATACAGTGGTGCCAAAGTTGGCGATGGCATTCAGCAGCAAGAAGGTATGGAACAGCCTGTCTATTATTGGAATCCGGTAATTTCGCCTGGAAGCATTGCATTTTATACCGGAAATGCAGTTCCCGAATGGAAGGGAAATCTTTTTGTGGCCGCATTAAGCGGTTCCCATATCATTAGGTTAACATTGAAGCAAAACAAGGTTAACGGAGAAGAAAGATTACTGGAGGATAAGGGGGAACGCTTTAGGGATTTAGCAACAGGAAAAGACGGTGCACTCTATGCCATTACCGATGGTGGCAATCTTTACAGAATTACTAAGCAATAAGTACACCACCTCCCATGCGAGGTGCTGTACCTGCACTAGGCTATGATGAATCCATATGACAATCTTCAGTTTAATTCTAACCTCGAGCTGCTTGCAAAACAGGTTGTAGAAGGCTTTATCACCGGATTGCACAAAAGTCCGTTTCATGGCTTCTCCGTCGAATTTGCCGAACATCGCCTCTACAACAACGGTGATAGTGTAAAGAACATCGATTGGAAGATCTATGCAAAAACAGGTAAGCTATTTAGCAAGCGATATGAAGAGGAAACCAATCTCCGGTGCCAGTTTGTGATCGATGCCTCTTCCTCCATGTATTTTCCTGATCAAAAGTATAACAAGTTGGCTTTTGCCATCCAAAGCACGGCAGTATTGATCTATCTGCTGAGAAAACAGCGTGATGCGTTTGGGTTAAGCCTTTTTACAGACCAGCTCAACTTAAACACCGCAGCAAAATCAACGCTTACGCATCAGCAGTTTTTGTTCTCCCATCTTGAACAGCTGTTGCATGCACCAAAATTGAATATCCAGACCAACCTTTCGGCGGCACTGCATCAGGTAGCAGAACTGATTCACAAAAGGTCGCTCGTGATTGTTTTTAGTGATCTGTTGCAAAATGTACACGATGAAAACCAACTTGCTGACTTATTTTCCTCACTTCAGCACCTTAAATTTAATAAGCATGAAGTCGTGATCTTTAGTGTAAGCGATAAGCAGAAAGAGGTAGATTTTGAATTCGAAAACAGGCCCTATCACTTCATCGATCTCGAAAGTGGGATGCAGTTAAAAACCCATACCTCAAAAGTAGCGGCCACCTATGTTGAACATATGAAAGCCTATCGCCAAAAAATCAGCCTAACCTGTGCGCAATATCAGATCGATCTTGTCGATGCCGATATCAATGCAGGATTTGAACAGATCCTTCAGGCCTACCTCATCAAAAGACAAAAAGTGGGATAGGTCAATAGAAATATATCAATATAACAATACAGCAAGCACAATCAGACCATAAAAAACCTTCCCATATATGGATACGGGAAGGTTTAGATAAGGGTAACCGGAAAACTAAAAAACTTTTATTGAGTTTGATAATTCAACAAAACGGAAATCGCTTCTGATGTTTCGTTACCTAAAGGTGCATCTTGTTCATGAAGATTTCATGAAGTTTAGGCTTAATTTAGACTAGCATCTACAAAGGAAATGAAATGCTGACCATCGTTCCATGTCCTTTTTCAGATTGGATATCAACCAGGATGCCATGAAATTTTGCTACACTATTCGCGATAGCGAGACCTAGCCCAAATCCGTCTTCATCATTGCCCGGCACACGCTCAAAGCGATTAAAAGCGTTTTTTACAGCTTCAGCAGCCATGCCCAAGCCACTATCGGCAATTCGTAAAACATAGTTTTCCGGCCTAATCCCCTCTGAAATCGTAATCGTGCCGCCAAACGTATTGTATTTGATGGCGTTATTGATGATGTTGATCAGCAGCGTGTGGATCAGGGCCCTATTTCCGACAAAGGAAAGCCCTCTTTCGATAAGGTTGCTGTAGGTAATATTTTTGGCTACTATACGGTCCTCCAGGTCATCGTAACAGTCTACCAACACGGCTTTCAGTTCGACCTGATCTTGCTTGAGGTATTGCTCATTCTCTACTTTGGAAATCAATAAAAGGCTATTGATGATCAACTTCAATCTATTCAATGTTTTTAGGGAAGCCAATAATTTTTCTTCGTGGCCAGGCTGCAAACTTTCGTCAGAAAGTATATTTTCCAATCTACTGCTCAATACGGAAATCGGCGTCAGCAGTTCATGCGAAACATTGGCAATAAACTGCTTTTCGAGCATAAATAGGCTGTTGATTTTCTTCATGAGCGAATTAATGCTCTCATCTAAGATCTTAAAATCGGTCGTATTGGTCGGGATATTTTCATGGCGATAAGAAATCGGGTCATTGACCTTGTTCAATTTCTGATCTATGATCTGGTAAAATGGCCGCAGGATGAAATTGGTGAAAGCGTAATCTGTGATCAATGTAACCAATAAAGCGCCAATCAATACCATCAACATATAAAACCTGATGGTCGACTTGATAGATTCGACCGCAGTCATCGCCTCCCCAAGCTCAAGCTGATAACGCTTGTTGTTAAATTCGAATTGATCGGTAAGGATGCGGTAGATTTCAATATCACCTTCGATTTCCCTCCGCTCAGTTGTAAAATTAAGATGTGGACTGATCTTGCCCGTTTTTGGAATAATATTAAGGACGATAAACTCCTCTTTGAGAATGTTATAGTCTGTAAAAGAACGCTGGCTGGTCAAGAGGCTATCAATTTCGGCAGCATTGAGATTATCAATTAATTTTAATCTTTTCTTGGTCAAACGTGCATCCAAATGGTGTGAAGAAATGGTTTCGAGCGATAACAAGATGATCAGTCCGAGCACCAATATGATGGTTACTTTGGTAATGGCATTATAAAGTGCAAATTTGACTTGAAGCTTCATGCGTTATGGGGAGGGCGTTTGGCGATTGGCGTTTAGCGGTTGGTAATCGCCATAAGCTAATAATTTATCCTATATCCTACACTTCTTACCGTTTCAAACCAATTGGTGTCGGCAAATTGCGATAGTTTTTTACGAAGATTTTTGACGTGTACATCTACAAAGTTGGAATCGGAATTCACCTCAAGAATGTCGCCCCAAACATGCTCAGTTAAGCTGATCCTAGAAACCACTCGGTTTTTATTTAGGGCAAGATAATTGAAGATCTCAAATTCCTTTTTGGTCAATGATATCCGTTCATTATTGAAGGAAACGGTTCGATTTTGGATGTCGAGCACAAATTGATGGACGATCACCTCATTTTTATCGAGTTTGTGCTTGCGCCGTTTAATGGCGTTCATTCTCGCCAGAAGTTCGTTCAATGAAAATGGCTTGGCCAAATAATCGTCGGCCCCACCATCTAGGCCGCTGATCCGGTCGTCGACGGCGCTTCTGGCCGTAAGAATAATCACCGCATCTTCACGGTCCTTTAATTGCTTAAATTGTCTTAACACATCAAAACCATCGCCATCTGGCAAACCCAGATCTAAAAGGATAAAATCATAATTATTGACAAAAATCTTTTCTTCAGCAGATGATTTCTTCCAGGCATGTTCAACAATATAGCCTTCACGGCTCAGAAATTCATTGATTTCCAGCGCAAGGGCCTTTTCATCTTCAACAATCAGTACGTTCATACACAATGCTTATGGTGCAAATTTGTCGATGTTATTTAGGATAATCCCGCAAGCTCGACGGATTTCGGCATCAGTGATGATCAGCGGAGGCGCAATCCGCATTGAATGGCTACAATGCAAAAACCAGTCGGTAATCAGCCCATCAGCAATACAGCCATCGATAATTTTCTTGTTCACTTCATAACTTTCAAATTCTACCGCCAATAACAGCCCAATGCCACGGATTTCTTTGATAGCGGGATGTTTGAGCAGCGACTTAAAAAGTTCACCTTTTGATAGCACATCATCAACCAGCTTATTTGATAAAATTTCATTCAGCGTGGCCAGTCCGGCCGCACAGCTTACCGGATGTCCGCCAAAAGTAGTAATGTGCCCAAGAATTGGATTTTCAGTAAATACCGACATTAATTTTGGAGAGGCGACAAATGCACCAATGGGCATGCCTCCGCCAATTCCTTTTGCCAGCAACAGCACATCTGGTGTGATGTGATAGTGCTCGAAGCCAAACAACTTGCCCGTTCTGCCAAAACCACACTGAATTTCGTCGAATATCAATAAAGTTCCTGTTTCGTTACATTTTTCACGAAGTAACCTAAGGTAAGATGGCGATGGAAGCCGAACCCCGGCCTCACCCTGTATTGTTTCAATAAATACTGCTGCGGTTCTTTCAGTAATCGCTGACAGGCCCGCCTCATCATTCAGTTCTATGAACCTGATTGAAGGGAGTAGGGGGCGATAGGCTTGTTTATATGTTTCGTTGCCCATTAAGCTCAAAGCTCCCTGTGTACTGCCATGGTAACTGTTTTTAAGGGCAATGATCTCACCACGACCAGTAAATCTTTTTGCCAATTTCATGGCGCCCTCAACGGCTTCTGCACCCGAATTGACAAAATAGGTACAACTCAGCTCAGGAGGCAATACTTTGGACAGGGCATGTGCAAAATTTGTCTGTGGACTCTGTACAAACTCACCATATACCATGAGGTGCATAAACGTTTCTGCCTGCTCTTTTACGGCCGAAACCACCGCGTCGTTGCAATGTCCAACATTACTTACGCCAATTCCAGCAATAAGGTCCATGTATGCTCTGCCATTGGCATCATACATATACAATCCTTTTGCCCTCACAAACTCTAGCAATAGTGGCGTAGATGAGGTTTGTGCATTGTATTGTAGAAATAATTGGCGTTGTGTAAGCATAGTGCAAATTACAGAATAAAAAAGATTTGCTGTTGGAGATTGGGGATAAAAAAATCCCGTAAAGGATATTTACGGGATCTTTAATGGGGGAAATTTTTAGTCTGTCCTTCTTTGTGGCGGATTGGCGCCCCGGAACTGGTTGAGGATCTCTTTTTTAAATGCTTCTTGTGCCCTGTAAAATTTGCCGACAATCTTGAGTGGTAGGTTAGCCTTAAACCTGGCATAATATTTTTTCTCGATGTTGAGTTCGCGTTGCTTAAAAGCAAAATCATTCTGGATTAAGGTCTGGATTTCGGTATCGCTAAGTTCATCAATCTCCTTGATTTTCCTAAAGCTGATCATTTTCTGGAAACGTTCCTTCCTTAGGGTATTCTGTTCACGGACATAATCGTTGTAGATTGGCCAAAATATCTTGGCATCCGCTGGACTTAGATCTAATCTGGTCGTTAAAAAGGCTACTTTTTTGGATTCCCACTTTCCGTCATCCATCCTGGGCCCTTGTGCACTGGCCAGAAAAGGTGTGAGGAAAAATATTAATGCAATAAATATGTTTTTCATCTTATAAATTATTGGAAAGGTCATTTGTGGAGAAATGATCTAAAATATAATCTTCCATTTCTGTTTGAGAAGCAGGGGCCGCATTTGCCGATTGTGTATCTTCCAGGTGTTCAAAGATCACCTGCTCATCAATATCGTAAAGCATTTGCTCGTTGGCCAACTCTGTGCTCGCCAATTGTCTGGCACTATGCTGTTCCTTCAAATATAACCCTGAAGCTACAAGCACAATAAAGCAGGCTGCAGAAATGTAGCGCATGGCTTCAGATTGCCACAGCTTAATCACTTTGACAGGTTTAGCCTGACCAGAAGTTTTGCTGATGATATTGGCCTGCAATTGGTCAAAATAATGGTCAGGGGTTTTGAAACCATCGCCTGAGGCCAGGCTGATCAGCCGATCAACGGCAATGCGGCTTTCGATCTGCTGGCCCAAATCCTCAAAATAATTTGCTGGCACATTAAATCCATGGTGGTCGCGCTTCGCCAGGCCAGCCAAAAAAACAGCCTGATTGATGCGACCAGAGATTTCGTTAAAATATTGATCCGGTACACGATACGGGGCAGTACGTGGAAGACTGGCCAAAAAAGGTGCCTCCATTTCCCACTCCATATTTTCTTCAATTTTATTCATCACATTAGTATGGATAGAATTTATTGTAAAAGGTTTAATACCTAATCTTCATTTAATAAAATACTTTCAATTTTTTTTACGGCGATATGAAATGATGCCTTTAAGGCGCCTACACTGGTGCCCAAGACCTCCGAGATCTCTTCATATTTCATGTCGTCAAAGTATTTCATGTTAAAGATGATCCGCTGCTTTTCTGGAAGTGTGAGTATAGCCTCCTGTAATTTGCGCTGGATCTTATCGCCGTCAAAATAACTCGATTCCGTCAAGATATCTGCCAGATCTGTACTTACCTCGTCGAGCGAAATATGCTGCTTTTGTTTTTTCTTGTTCAGGAAAGTAATGGACTCATTGGTGGCAATTCGATAAATCCAGGTGTAAAGCTGTGAGTCGCTCCTGAAATTCGCCAGATTTTTCCAGACCTTAACAAAGGTTTCCTGGACAAGGTCATCGCTATCATCATGGTCAATGACCAACCTCCGGATATGCCAATAGATTTTTTGCTGATATTTTGTCAACAACAAATTGAAGGCTTCGCTCCGGGTTTTTTCGACAGCGAATTTCTCTAAGATTTCTGCATCTTCAACTTGTTTCATACAAGGTGGGTTGAGATAGGAGACCGGAAAGGTGAGATAAGTGGCGTGGAATCATTATCAAAAATGAAATCAACGTTCAAATCCCACCTTTCTTACTGCTATCTATTTTTTATCTCGTCGAGATATCGCTTTTTGCGCTGCGGCAACGATATCTACTGGGTCAAGCTTATATTTGGTCATCAACTGATCTGGTGTGCCACTTTCGCCAAAGCTATCATTTACGGCAACAAATTCTTGAGGCACAAGGTATTCGGTTACCAATAAACGCGAAACACTTTCTCCCAATCCGCCAAACTTATTGTGTTCTTCGCAGGTAACCACACAGCCTGTCTTTTTAACTGATTTTAAGACAGCTTCTTCATCCAATGGTTTAATGGTATGGATATTAATAATCTCGGCATCGATGCCCAGCTCGGCCAACTTTTCACCAGCTTCTATCGCTCTCCAGACCATGTGGCCAGTGGCGATAATGGTCACGTCTTTTCCTTCGTTGACCATCCACGCCTTGCCAATCTCAAATTTTTGGTCTTCTGGCGTAAATACTGGGATCACTGGTCGGCCAAAACGGAGGTATACCGGGCCTTGGTGTTCCATGATCGCAAGTGTTGCCGCTTTGGTTTGGTTATAATCGCACGGATTGATGACCACCATTCCTGGAAGCATTTTCATCAGTCCGATATCTTCCAGGATCTGATGCGTCGCTCCATCCTCGCCTAGGGTAAGGCCGGCATGTGAAGCACAGATTTTCACATTTTTGCCAGAATAGGCAATGGATTGGCGGATCTGGTCGTATACCCTGCCAGTTGAAAAATTAGCGAAAGTACCGGTGAATGGGATTTTTCCGCCAATGGTCATTCCGGCAGCTATTCCCATCATATTGGCTTCTGCAATTCCAACCTGTACAAAACGTTCAGGGAAATCTTTGATGAAGGCGTCCATTTTTAATGAACCTACCAAATCGGCACACAGCGCTACAACATTTTCGTTGCGCTTGCCTGCTTCATGTAATCCTGCACCAAAACCAGAACGGGTATCTTTTTTTTCTGTATATGTATATTTTTTCATGATGTTATCGTTTGGCGTTCGGCGTGATGCGTCTGGAACGCTTTCAGCCCAACGCTGATCGCGTGAAGTTAGTAATCGCCTGCGGTTTGTTTGATCTGGTCTAAGGCTGTCTTTAATTGATCATCGCTCGGAGCGGAACCGTGCCATTTGTGCGTGCCAACCATAAAATCAACACCATAACCCATCTGGGTGCTCATCAGGTTCAAGATGGGCTTGCCTTTTCCAGTCAATGATTTGGCATAATGCAGGGCTTTTGTAATTTCTGCCATGTCATTTCCGTCTGATGTAATGACGTGCCAGCCAAAAGCTTCGAATTTTGCCTGCAGGTTTTCTAATGAAAGCACTTTTTCGGTAGGTCCATCAATCTGCTGCCCATTGTAATCAATGCTCGCAATCAGATTATCCACTTTGTGGAAAGGGGCAAACATAAAGGCTTCCCAGTTTTGGCCTTCCTGCAATTCCCCATCGCCCTGAAGTGAATAAACAATAGATTTATCGCCATTCAGTTTTTTGGTCAGTGCTGCGCCTACCGCCACTGATAGGCCTTGGCCCAATGATCCTGAAGCAACGCGCACGCCCGGCAGTCCCTCATGCGTGGTCGGATGCCCTTGCAACCTGGAATCAAGCTTCCTAAATGTGGCCAACTCGCTGAGTGGGAAATAGCCCGAACGGGCCAATACACTATACCAAACCGGAGAAATATGCCCATTTGACAGAAAAAATAAATCTTCTCCCTTACCATCCATGTTAAATTTTGGATCATGGTTCATCACTTCAAAATAAAGGGCGGTGAAAAAATCTGCACAGCCTAAAGAGGCTCCTGGATGGCCTGATTGCACGGCATGCACCATTCTTAAACAGTCTCTTCTTACCTGTGAGGCAATATCTTCTAGTTCACTAATTGTATGTTTCATCATTAATTGGGGTTGTTTCGCGATATATTAGTATCGTTCCGCAATTTAACTATAAAATTTGAGCAGGGATTGGAATAATCGATTTTTTCAGGTTAAAATATCAAATTGTTAAGTTTTTTTGCCAAATCGATCATCAGCAGGGATATTTCACCTATTGACCGAGGAGCTCCAAAACTTGGGCAGTAGGGTTTTTGCTGTCTACCTTGGTGATGATATGCGCGATGTTGCCCTGCTCATCAATTACAAAAGTAGTGCGGTTTGTGCCCATGTAAGTCTTGCCGTACATGCTTTTTTCTCCCCAAACGCCATACGCCTCAACGATAGATTTATCCGTATCGGCCAATAACGTAAAAGGTAGGCTATGCTTGTTGATAAATTTTTGATGTGATTTTTCATCATCTATGCTTACCCCTAGTACCTCTATGCCTTTGCTCTTTAGGCCTTGGTAATTGTCCCTAAAATCACAGGCTTCGGCCGTACAACCGGGCGTGTCATCTTTTGGATAAAAATACAGGATGACTTTCTTGCCGCTAAATTGTTCAAGGGATACTTGGTTCCCATTTTGATCTTTCGAAGTAAATGTTGGGGCTTTATCGCCTATTTTAGGTTGTGACATGTGGTATATTTTTGGATAGTTATATGGCTGTATTGCTATTGTCATCGGTAAAATTCAATGGCATACCTCTTCACGTTATCTTTCATATCGCTGACCAATAATTCAAAAGTGTGCTTGCCTGGACTGGTACGTTCATCGAAACTATGCCAAAGGTTGGCTGTTTTGGTATCAAATTCCATCAGCACCCATTTGCCGTCAATATAGCCATTAAAATTCTTAATTCCAGAAAGATTATCGCTGATCCTAAAACTGATTTTGGCCAGGCCGCGCATGTTTTTTCCGTTTGCGATATTCACGGGAACAATTGTTGGCGAAATGGTGTCGATGGCAATGAAAAAGCTGCCAAAATTTTTAGGCTTGGCCTTGATATAGCCATCTTCAAAAATACCGCCCTGAGATACGCGGCTGGTATTTACGATCACAGCTTTTTGTTGATGTTTTGCCAAGCTGCTATCGGCTTTGATCCAGAGCTCGAAACCAACATGCAGCGGTGTCAGGTTATTTTGGATGTGATGCACAGCCGAATAGGCATTTCCCTGGGGCTTAGCCCCCCTTTTATAAACGAAATTGAGGTCGTTATATAAAGTCCCTTTGGGAACGATTACTTTTATTTCGCTGTTCTGGTACTCATTGCTGTTCTGGTAGGGAAAATTGATTCCACTTGCCTGTGCCGGGGCATTGATCGATGCACCACTACTGGCCTGTACATTGAAATTTAAAGTGCTTTGGTTGCCCCTGCTGTCGGTAATCAGGTAACGTACCTGGTGCAGCTTGTCATCATTGAATGTAACCCTCCCACTATTGGCTAGATTACTATAGATTTTTAAGGGATTACCAGGATCGACAAAGCTTTTTTGGATACTTCTTTTCTGGGTCATCAAAGCCGGATAGTCGATGTGCGAATTAATGGCCCTACTGTTTTCGAAGCTAAAACGTTCCAATGCAGAGGTATATACCGCCTTTCCATCTACGAAAAGCTCTATCGAATACACGCCATTTAATCCAGATTGCCCATCATGACGATCAGTAGTGGTGATGCCAAAACCAACTTCACCGTTGAGGTTGATGGTAGTGACCTTGTTGAGATTGTATTTTCCGTTTCCACCAGCAACCTGAAAATATTGCTTAGGGGTAAACTCGTTAAAGGATTGTCCATTCAGTCTATAAACGTACATGGCATAAATTACCGGAGGGATGTGGTCAGGAATAGAAATGCCCAGCAGCTGTGGATTAATGGTTTCCTCTGTTCTGGTATTGCGGAGCTCAAAATGAAGATGTGGTCCGCCAGAACTTCCCGTGTTGCCAGAATAGGCAATGATGTCTCCTTTGTGGATGGGAATAAGATCGGAAGCCGGAAATTCATCGATTTCATAGGATTTGTTCTTGTACTGAAGGTCTTTAGCTACCTGTGCAATTTTCGGATTGAAGCGCGAAAGGTGCCCATATACAGAAGTGAAGCCGTTCGGATGATTGATATAAAGCGCCAAACCAAATCCGCTGTTCTGTACGCGCAATCTCGAGATGTACCCGTCCGCTGTTGCATAAACCGGATATCCGGTACGTTGATTGGTCCTAAAATCGGCTCCCGAATGAAAATGATTGGCCCTGAGTTCTCCAAAAGATCCCGCTAGGGCTGGGGGCGTAATGTCTAAGGGTTGTCTAAAATCGGTTAGGGGATAGGTGTTGTTGCTGAAAACCTGCTGAGCATGGCTTTGGGTAATCAGGAAAGTGTTAAAAAAGAAGAGGGAAACAAGTGTTTGGAAACAGGTATTTTTTTTGAACATGTTTATTTAACACTAAAATTTAGCAGTTGTTTGCCTTCGAGCCAAGCTTCAAGTTGGTCCCCCTGTTTAACCTGTCCAACACCTTCGGGAGTTCCCGTAAAAATAAGATCTCCTTTCTTTAAGGTAATGTACTGTGATACAAATGATATGATCTTTTCAAAAGAGAAAAGCAGATTGGCCGTATGCCCCTGTTGTCTGGTCTGCTGATTGATCTGAAGCTCAAACCTGAGATCGTACATGGAGGAGAAGGTATCCTTTGGTGCAAATGTGCTAATGGCGGCCGAATGGTCGAAGGCCTTGGCCAGCTCCCAGGGCAGTCCTTTTTGCTTATGTTCATTTTGGATGTCACGCGCAGTAAAATCGATGCCCAGCCCGATTTCGTCATAGTAATTGCTGGCAAATTTTTCGGCAATGTGCTTTCCCTCTTTACAGATTTTCAGCACAACCTCAAGTTCATAATGGATATCTGAAGAGAAATCAGGCAGGTAAAAAGGCTTATTGTCTTTCAGGACTGCCGTATCTGGCTTTAAAAAAATGATGGGCTGGCTCGGAACAGCATTATTCAGTTCTTTGGCGTGTGCGGCATAGTTGCGGCCAATGGCGATAACTTTCATGGGAAATAGGATTAGCGTTTGGCGACAAGTGCTTAGTGTGGTAAACTCCCATCGCTGTTGGCAAAACTAGAAAAAAATAGCTATTTACAAGACCCAAATCTTTAAGATCTTGGGCTCGCCACCCGCTTCGATCTTAAGAAAATACATGCCCGGGTTTAACCGGTTGGGCAGCGTATAGGTTTTGGTCTGCTCACCTGCAGGTACGCGTTCATTGGCCAGCCGCACCACATCGTTGCTCAGCATATCGGTAATTTTAATGGTCAGCAAGACTTCTCTTTCCAAACGCATGCTGATGTTGAGCTGGTCGCTCACAGGATTGGGATAGACTTTGAGTACCGTCAAGATTTTTCCGGTCTTGACCGTATTGACTGGCGCTGTTGGGCCATAGGCATTATATCCTAGGGTAGAGGGTTTATAGGGCTGATAGTTGGCTTTGATCTGTGGGATTTTGCTCACCACTTTTGGCTTCGGTTTGATGGAAACCCGAGCGCTATCTGCTTTCTGTGCGAAAACGTTCTGACTGCCTAAAATAACCATGCAGATGATGCATAGGATACTCCATGAGAACGTTATTTTCGACTTTAGATCCATCTTATCAAGCCACAAAAATATAAATATTTAAACAAAGAAATCAAACTATTTGTTTATAAAACCAATATTTAACACTATTTAACACTGTTTTTCGGCCGCCGGAAAAATAAGCAGGACTGCTTTATTTTTCTAAAAAAATTTAATCCCCTATATCCTAATTATTTAATTAATTTTGCATCCAAATTTTTAGCACGTGTCAAGTCATAAAAACGTAAACGCCCTCACTGCGGGTGGCGTTTTGGTAAGTTTGGGAATTGTTTTCGGAGATATTGGTACCTCCCCACTCTATACCCTAAAGGCAATCTTTAAGTCGGTTATCGACTCGCACCAGACCATTAGTACAGATGTTGTTCTAGGCGCACTTTCCTGTATCATCTGGACTTTAACCTTACAGACGACCATCAAGTATGTAGTGATTACGCTTAGGGCTGACAATAGGGGCGAGGGCGGTATCTTTTCGCTGTATTCACTGGTGCGTAAAAAGGCTAAATGGTTGGTCATCCCGGCCATTATTGGTGGGGCAGCTTTATTGGCCGATGGAATGATTACACCGAGCATTACGGTAACATCGGCCATAGAGGGCTTAAAATTGAAGTTTCCGACCGTACCTGTTCTCCCGATCGTGATCGGGATCATTGCGCTGTTATTTATCATCCAACAATTTGGGACCAACTTGGTCGGAAAGCTTTTTGGCCCGATCATGTTCTTCTGGTTTGCCGCATTGGGCATTGCCGGAATTAGCCACATCGCCGATGATCCTACCGTTTTTAAGGCATTAAATCCATATTGGGCACTTCATCTTTTATTTACCAATCCGAGCGCACTCGTCATTTTAGGTGGTGTATTCCTCTGTACTACAGGGGCAGAGGCCTTGTACAGCGATCTTGGACATTGTGGCCGAAAAAACATCCGGATCAGCTGGATCTTTGTAAAGTTGATGTTGGTATTGAACTATTTGGGACAGGGCGCTTGGGTATTGAGCAATCCCAATTACGATCCGCACAGCGCATTGGAAAATCCGTTCTTTAAGCTCGTTCCAGAAGGGATGGTACTGTACATGGTGATATTGGCCACCACTGCTGCGGTAATTGCCTCACAGGCGATGATCTCTGGATCCTTTACGCTCATTTCTGAGGCCGTTCGTCTAAATCTGTGGCCAAAGGTCAGGATCAACTATCCTAGTGTGCAGAAAGGCCAGCTATATGTGCCATCGATCAACTGGTTATTGATGGTCGGCTGTATCATTATCGTACTGATCTTCAAAAAATCAGATAACATGGAGGGTGCGTATGGACTGGCCATTAACCTTACTTTCCTCATGACAACCGTTCTCGTAGCTGTTTTTATGTTAAGGAAAAAATTCCCGAAATACCTGATCGTGATCTTTGTTGCACTATATGTAGTAATCGAATTATCATTCCTGATAGGTAACATGGCCAAATTTGTGCATGGCGGATGGGTAACGTTATTGATCAGCTGTGCATTGCTGAGCGTAATGTGGACCTGGTTCAATTCTCGGAAAATCAAGAACAGGTTCGTAAAATATGTAGAGATTGAAGATTACTTCGAAATTTTAAAGGAATTGAGCAACGATGAGTCGGTGCCCAAATATTCATCGCAATTGGTCTACCTTACCAGTGCCAACTTTAAAACAGAAATCGAGTCGAAAATCATCTATTCCATCATCCAAAAAGAGCCTAAACGTGCCGATGTCTATTGGTTGGTGCATGTTGATGTAATGGATGAACCTTATACCATGGAATACAAGGTAGAGTTCCTGATTCCTGGCAAGCTGATCAGGATCGATTTCCGATTGGGCTTTAGGGTAGAGCAGCGGGTAAACCTCCTCTATCGGAAAGTGGTCGAAGAACTGGTCAAAAACGGTGAGGTTGATATCACCAGTCAATATACTTCCCTCAATAAGCACAAGATTACAGGAGATTTCCGCTTCGTACTATTGGAAAAACACTTATCCAAATTTACAAACCTCAGTTTCTACGAACGGACGATCATGGATTATTACTTTGTGCTCAAACGCCTGAGTTTGTCTGAGGTAACCAGTTTTGGCCTCGATTCGAGTTATGTGGAAGTGGAGAAAGTACCGCTGATCTTTGTGACCCCAGATGATATTGAAATGAAACGCCTGGCGGTGTAGGTTAGCAGTTTTGAGTTGAAAGTCGAAAGCTGAAAGGTTGGCTGCCTGTGCTATCGCTTCGGTGACGGGACAAAGTTTGAAAAGTTTTTAGCCGAGCAGGTTAAGCCATCCGCTAATGACAAGTCCATACTCACAACTCACAACTCACAACTCACAACTCAAGTTGTAACTTTTGCCAGTTTACTGTTTCTGTATCCGTAAGCAAAATAAACAATCAAACCAACGATCAACCATATTCCAAAACCGATCCAGTTGGAAATTCCCAGTTCGCACATCATGTACAGACAACTGATCAGTCCGAGTACAGGGATCAACGAAAGATTTTTGGTCATGCAATAATAGGTAATGATCAAACAGATGATCAAAAATACCCACATCGGAATCTTATGTTTGAACAGCGACCAGCCACTTTCATATTTTTTGGAAGTACTGATGGACGATTTTGCCATAAAGTCTTCGTACTGCGCCGGCGTTAAACTGTTCAGATAGGCTTCGGCATCTATATTTTTGCCCTGCAGCACCACCGGACTAGCGGTAATCTCCTTTTTAACCATTTCCAATTCCTGATCTGAGAGGGAGGTGATGAATTTCACCGGCTCATTGGTAATCGTTTTATTGGTGATGAAAGCGGTAGTCTCTGCCTTAAAACTGGTCAGTGCGATGGCTATTGCAACAAGAAAGATAAGCGGTACAATAAATTTGGCGTTCACATACGGAATCTTAAACTTTCCTCTTTGTACATCCGGACGGTTCTGCAATACCAGCACACCTGCGCAGACCAATACAAATGCGAACAAGGTTCCAATTGAACATAGATCGGTTACGATGGTTAGGTTCATGAAAAGGGAAGGAACGGCCACAACAAAGCCCACTACGATGGTTGAAAAAGAAGGTGTCTTAAATCTGGGATGGATCTTCGAAAACGATTTTGGCAATAGGCCATCGCGGCTCATGCTCATCCAGATGCGGGGCTGTCCCATTTGGAACACCAACAGCACGCTGGCCATGGCAAATACAGCGCTTACGGCAATTATTCCACTCATCAGTTTCAGGTCGATCTGATCAAATACAAAGGCAAGTGGATCACCTACGGCCAAGGTATCTGATTTAACGATGCCAGTCAATACGAGGGCAATGGCCACATACAAGATCGTACAGATAATAATGGCCCACATCATTCCCCTCGGCAGGTCTTTTTGTGGATTTCTACATTCCTCGGCCGTGGTTGAAATCGCATCGAAACCGATATAGGCAAAGAATACCGCTGATACGCCCTTCAGGATGCCACTGACGCCATTAGGTGCAAAAGGGCTCCAATTGTCAGTATCTACATAAAATATGCCCACAGAAAGTACCAATAAGATCACCGCTAGCTTAACCACCACCATCGCATTACTGGCATTCCGTGATTCCTTCATCCCCCTGTATACCAACCAAGTAATAAAAATAATAATGCCCAAAGCCGGAAGATCGGCCACAAAATGGAAATTGCCGATTTTTGGCGCGCTATTCCATGCACTATTGGCAATGCGTGTGGCATCGTCCAGATTCGCCATGCTTTTTCCCGCATTCAATAAGGCTTCGGCATGCTTATGCCCATTAAAAGCAGTCAGGTAATCCATTGTTGCCCAATCGGGGATGTGGATGCCATCAATGCCAAAGGCCGGTATTCGAATGGAAGAGAGCAGCCCGGTAAAATAGTCTGACCAGGAGATGGCGACCGTAATATTCCCGATAGAGTATTCCATAATGAGCGACCAACCAATGATCCAGGCCACGAGTTCGCCAAATGCCACATAAGAATAGGTGTAGGCACTTCCCGAAACGGGTACCATGGCCGCAAATTCGGCATACGCAAAGGCCGCAAAGCTACAGGCTATGGCCGTAAAAATAAATAGGAAAATAACCGCCGGACCACCATCGGCACTGGCCTTGCCTATGGTACTAAAAATCCCAGCCCCAATAATGGCCGCAATCCCAAAAGCGGTCAAGTCTCTAACGCCTAATGTTTTATGTAATGAGCCGCCATGGTCGCCATGCCCCTGCGCCGCATCATCTAAAATCTTGTTGATTGATTTTTTCCTAAATAGTTTGTCTAGCATGTTTGGTTGATCGTTTGTTCAAACTTAATAAAATAGTCTGAGAGTCCGAAAGTCCGAAGTCAGTAAGTCCGAAGTCTGAAAGTCGGTAAGTCAGAAGATATAGCGGACATCATCCTTACGCTTTGCGCTCTGCGCTCTGCTCTTTCCGCTCTGCTTTTCGCGCTTACACCAGCTTCTCCAGTTCAGTTTTCACAAAAGCTGCGAGCTCTTGGATATAATCTGCACTGAAGTCAAATTTAATGCCCGCTGTTTCATAGATTTCGTTCATCGGTTTGGTATAGCCCAAAGCCAATGCCGCCAAATATTGGTCTAGTGCCGTTGTTGGATTTTCTTTGTAGTTTTTCCAGACGGCAATGGCCCCCAATTGTGCAATGGCATATTCGATGTAATAAAAAGGCACTTCAAACAGATGCAGCTGTTTTTGCCAAACGTTGCCAAACTGGAGCTCATAACCTGTCCAGTCAGCAAAACCTGCACCAAATCGGGTATAGATCTGTTTAAATGCCGAGTCGCGGTCTGCGGCCGTATGATCAGGATTGGTATAGATCCAATGCTGGAACTGATCGATTACTGCTACCCAGGGCAAAGTCTTCAGCACATCCGTCAATTGCTCTTTTTTGGCACGTATCAAATCTTCCTCTTTGTCGAAATATACATTCCAGTTGTCCATGGAGATTAGCTCCATGCTCATAGAGGCCAATTCTGCAACCTCAGAAGGGCAATGCTTAAAATCATTCAGTTCCAGGTCTGCGGTCAAGAAGGTATGAATGGCATGGCCACCTTCGTGCACCATGGTGGTCAGGTCGCGCAGGGAATTGGCCGAATTCATAAAAATAAATGGCGCACCAGTTTCTGCAAGCGGATAATTATAACCTCCGGGTGCTTTTCCCATCCTGCTTTCCACATCAAAAAGGGAATTGGCCTTCATAATGGCCAACTTATTGCCCAATAATGGACGGATAGCCGTAAAGCAGTCGATGCTCTTGTCGATCAGTTCCTGTCCATTTTGAAAAGGTTTTAAAGCAGCTTTGCCCGTTGTGCTCACTTCCATGTCCCAAGGGCGCAAGGTATCTAGCTTCAGGGCTTCTTTTCTTTTTTCGGCCTGTTCTCTTAAGATAGGAACAACCTCCTGCTCAATCGCGGCGGCAAAGTCGTAACAATCTTTAGGCGTATAATCAAACCTTCCCAAGGCTTGGAACATGTAGTCTCGGTAATTTTCAAATCCTGCATTCAGTGCAACCTGATGGCGTTTGGCGATCAGTTCGTCGAACAAGATGTTCAAGTCGTCCTTGTCGGCCAAACGTCGCTGCTGAATGGCTTCCCATGCCTGCTGCCTCACCTCGCGATCGGTATCTTTTAAAAAATTTGCTGCCTGCTCCAAGGTATATTCCTGATCGTTCAGGTGCACGCTCATCGCTCCGGTAATGCCCTGATATTTTTGTTGTGCAACCTGTAACTGGGTAAAAAGTTCAATATTCTCTTCCCTAAAGAGTTCAAGCTCTTTCCTCACCGCACGCAGGTACACAAAATATTTATCCTGATCCAGTTCATCAACGAATGGGTTTTCGATCAGTTTTTTGTTCAGTTCATTAGCAACAGGAGAAATCTTGGGCTGTATTTCGGTAGCAAAATATTGAAAATCCTTTACCAATTGCTCATTGGCCGTATCGCACGACATCTTGATATAGCGCCAGGCAAAATCTTCTTCCAGCGCAGCTTCAAATTCGCTCTTGTCTTTTAGCCATTGCTCCAATTCTCCCACGCTGTGGAGCGGACGTTGCAACAGTTCGTCTAAGATGGGCGAAAGAGTTTCCCATTCCATCTTCAAATGCTGTGGAATGTAATTTCTTTGTTTTTTAGGTATGATTAAATGATCCATGATGTTAAATGATGTGTTCTCAAATAGGTATCTGTTAGAAAGCAGAGCGCAAATATAACCGAAGCATAGCCATTTGTAGTCGCAAATGCGCGATCGACCCGGCTGATGTCATTCGGTTTTACCAATAGGTGCTGATAGACCAGCATCGTACAGAAAAACGCAATGCCGACGAGGTATACCCAACTAAATGGCGCAAAAAATAGCGGCAGGATGACGAATCCTGCTGAGAGGGCATGCAGCAGTTCTGACAACCGCAGGGCATTCCTGATCCCCAGGGCAGCCGGAATAGAATGGAGTTTTTCGTTCCTGTCGAAGCTTTCGTCCTGAAGTGCATAAATAATGTCAAAACCGCTTACCCAACATAGCACCGCGAAAGAATAGCATAGCGGTACGATGGCAAAAGCGCCAGTAACTGCAATATAGGCTCCAATTGGTGCCAAGGCTAATCCGAGTCCCAATACCAGGTGGCACAAGGCCGTAAACCTTTTGGTGTAACTGTAAAAAAGGACAACGAACAGCGCTACAGGCGAAAGCCAAAGGCAGAGCTGATTGATAAAAGCTGTTGCAACCGTGAACAGAACGCAGTTGATGATGACAAATAGGAGGGCTTCATTGGCCGATACCCGGCCTGCGGGAATATCACGCATCGTTGTGCGCGGATTTCGTGCATCGATATTCCGATCCAGGTAGCGATTAAAGGCCATTGCCGCATTTCTGGCAAAAACCATGCATAAAATAACCAGTGCAAACAGATACCAATGGAAAGGTTGTGTGCCCTCCGTAACGCCCAAGAAAAAGCCGATCATTGCAAAAGGCATGGCGAATATGGAGTGGGCAAATAAAACGAGGGAGAGGTATTTTTTCATGGACTGGATGAGTATTGAGTATCAAGTATCAGGTATCAAGCCCCGCAGGGGTGCCTTTGGCATATCAGGTATCGAAATGCGATGAGCTGTTTTTGTTTTCTGTATAAAAATTGGGATCGTAGGGAGGGACCTCAAAATCTTGATTGACATCCTGTATGAACCCCAACACTTCATCTCTCCCCTGGCCTTTTTCTGCAGATGTAACGAAAGAAGGAGGGATTTCTTCGAACCATCCGAGCAGGGCCTTGTTAAATTTGGCAATCTGCTGCTGGGTCTTGGGTGCAGATTGTTTGTCGGCTTTGGTATAGACCAATGCAAATGGGATCTGGCACTCGCCCAGCCATGAGCAAAACTCAAGGTCTATTTTTTGGGGCTCCAACCGGCTATCGATCAGTACAAATACACATTGAAGGCTTTCCCTTTTGGTAAGGTAGTTCCTGATGAATTTTTCCCACTTTTCCCGGCTGCTTTTAGAGACCTTTGCGTATCCATATCCTGGCAGATCTACAATATACCATTCATCATTGACCAAAAAATGGTTGATCAGTTGGGTCTTACCGGGTCTTTGCGACGTTTTTGCCAAACCATGTTGTCTTACCAACATATTGATCAACGACGACTTTCCTACGTTCGAGCGGCCGATAAATGCATATTCGGGTTTTACAGGAGGTGGCAGTGCCGAAATTTTGGTGTTGCTTACTACAAACGCTGCTGATTTGATGATCATAGGTCAAAGATAAGGTTTATTGTGCCAACCGACAACCTCGCAGGTTCTTAAGAACCTGCGAGGTTGTCGGCCCAGATGATAACCAGTTTCCGCAACCATCCGGCTAAGGTAAGGCCTGTTAAAACGGAGAATGAACGGAGGATGGAGGCAGGATGGATATTCTTTTCGGCGACGGATCAGCTCGTAAAAGCGGAGTACAAACATTTCAGCTTTCCAGCTTTAAAACATTGCAACAATAACCCTATCTTTGGGCACGATATGAGCAAAGAAATAACTCCCTACGCTGGAAACGAGAGCAAAAAAGAGCAAGTCGCCAGCATGTTCAATAATATTTCGAAGACCTATGATTTTTTAAATCATTTCCTCTCTCTGGGCATTGATGTGCTCTGGAGGAAAAAGGCCATTAAAGAATTATTGTCAATCAGGCCACGTAAGATTTTGGATGTGGCTACGGGAACTGGAGATTTTGCTTTTGAGGCCATACAGATCCTGCAGCCAGAAAAAGTAATCGGGGTCGATATTTCTGAGGGCATGTTGGAAGTGGCCAAAAAAAAGATCAATAAACGGAACCTAAGTGCAATCTTTTCGGTGCAACTGGGTGATTCGGAAGGACTTCCTTTCGAAGATAATACCTTTGATGCGATTACTGTTGCGTTTGGGGTAAGAAATTATGAAAACCTGGAGAGGGGATTGGCAGACATGCTCAGGGTACTTAAGCCGGAAGGAAAAATTGTCATCCTGGAATTTTCCAAGCCCCAGGCTTTTCCGGTAAAACAGGCCTACAACTTTTATTTTAACTACGTTACACCTTTTTTTGGCCAATTGTTTTCCAAAGATAAACGCGCCTATTCCTACCTGCCAGAATCTGTTGTTGCTTTCCCAGATGGTGCAGCATTTACGGCATTGATGGAACAAGTGGGCTACAAAAATACCAAACACCGGTCCCTAACGTTTGGAATCAGTGCAATCTATACCGGAATTAAATGATGAAGAAGTTATTGATGCTGCTTATTGTAATCAGCCTGTCGAAAATGGGCTGGGCCCAGAATTGGGGCGGAGGCATCGATGATGAAAAAATAAATTGGGGGTTTAGCTTCCAATACATTTCCGCTGAGCTCAAGCTCGTCAAAAAACCAAACTGGCGGTCGCCCTTTTATGATCCTGAACTTGGGGCCTATGTAACCGATTCGCTATCGTCTATAGTTTCACCGCCCACACCTGGCTTTGGGATTGGATTTCTGGTGAGCATGAATGTGTTTCCGAACTTCGATGTACGGTTTACGCCTACATTGGTTTTTACCGACCGCACCATCGACTATAATTACGTTGTTCCGGGCACCTACAATCCTACGGCCCCAACGGCCCAGCGGAAAATCCAGACCACGATGGTCGATTGGCCGCTCACGCTAAAGCTTAAATCAGACCGCATCATGAATTTTAGGGCTTACATGTTGGGTGGACTTAAATATTCCATGGACCTCACCTCTGGGAAAAAAAATAACGATGACAGTGCAGCTCCGGTAAATAAACTGCTAAAGAGCAAGCAAAATTTTCTGTCTTACGAAGCTGGCCTTGGTTTCGACATCTATTTTGAATGGTTCAAGATGTCGCCTGAATTTAAGTTAAGCTATTCGTTATCAGATGTGATCAAGCACGATAGCAATCCCTATTCAAATCCATTGGAAAAAGCAAAACTGCGACATTTTACGTTCAGTTTGTTTTTTGAATAGCACATCTTCCCTTTTCCGTCATCCCTTTTCCCGTTTCCTTCTCTTTTTCCTTACCTTTGCACCAAAGACTATTCAAATGGCAAAAATTGCATTGATTACGGGTGCAACCTCAGGTATCGGGGAAGCTTGTGCCCATCTATTTGCCCAGCAGGGCTATCACCTGATCTTGTTGGGAAGAAGAGAGAACCTGCTAATAGACCTTGCCGACGAGCTTACGGGACAATATACCATCGAAGTCAGGAAAATCCAGGCCGATGTAAGGGATAAAGAGAATATCAATTATGTATTGGAAACCCTGCCTGCCCAATGGAAAAATGTTGATGTGCTGATCAATAATGCCGGCCTGAGCCAGGGACTGGATCCGATCGACAAGGGCAGTACAGATGACTGGGATACAATGATCGATACCAATGTGAAGGGATTGTTGTATGTGACCAAAGTGGTATCCAACTGGATGGTTTCTCAGCAAAAAGGCCATATCATTAACATAGGTTCGATCGCTGGAAAAGATGTATATCCCAACGGAAATGTATATTGTGCGACCAAACATGCCGTTGATGCGCTGAACAAGGCCATGCGTATTGATCTGCTGCCACATCACATCAAGGTGACAGGTATCCATCCGGGCGCAGTAGAAACAGAATTTTCGATTGTGCGTTTTAAGGGCGATGAGAATAGGGCTAAAAAGGTCTATGATGGTTTTGAGCCATTGATCGCCCAAGATGTTGCAGACGCCATTTGGTATGCGGTAAGCAGGCCGGCACATGTAAACATCAATGACATGATCATTATGCCAGCTGCACAGGCCAATGGATTTGTTTTGAAGAGAGACTAAATGGTGGTTAACTGGTTAATTGGTAAACTGGTTAACTGTGCATTCACTAATCAATCCAACAATT
>JAVHXV010000009.1:64880-137595 GCA_031119475.1 Pedobacter sp.
TAACAATTAACCAATTCAACAATTAACCAACAATGATATCAACAACCATAGATCAGCTGCACAGGCCAATGGATTTGTTTTGAAGAGAGACTAAATGTGGTTAACTGGTTAATTGGTAAACTGGTTAACTGTGCAATTCACTAATCAATCAATTCAACAATTTAACAATTAACCAATTCAACAATTAACCAACAATGATATCAACAACCATAGATCAAGAGATCAAGCAGGCCATGTTGGCCAAGGATCAGGCTAAGCTGAGGGGACTGCGGGCAATTAAGGCTGCCCTTTTGATGGCCAAGACCGAAAAGGGAAGCGAAGAAATTACCGCCGATTCAGAAATCAAGATCCTTCAGAAATTGGTCAAACAGCGTAAAGAATCTGCAACAATCTATCAGGAGCAGGGAAGGAACGATCTATTTCAGGTAGAGCAGGAGGAAATCGATGTGATCAGCGCCTTTTTGCCCAAACAGTTGGACAGGACTGAAATTGAGCAGGTCGTGGCCAAGATTATTGCCGCAACGGGCGCTGCTACCGTGAGAGATATGGGCAAGGTAATGGGAATGGCCAATAAGGAGCTGGCAGGCAAGGCAGATGGCAAATTGATCGGTGAAATTGTAAAGGCACAGCTTAATTAGCTAATTAGCAAATTGACCAATTAGGTGATTGATTAATTAGCCAATTAGGTAATCAAGTTTATCGGTAAACGGTAAATCACCTAACCAACTCATCATTTAATTTGCTAATCAACTCATCAGCTCATCGACTAATCAACAAATCACCTCATTAGCAAAAATGTTAAACAATTTGCGGTAATTTAATTTTACTCCATTAACTTAGTAGCACATATCATTACAAACAACTATGCAATACGAAGTAATCGAAGAAGACGGGTTTAAATATATCGAAGCAGGAGCGGGTGAAACGTTGGTATTACTTCATGGGCTCATGGGCGAATTGAGCAATTGGGAACCAACGATAGATCATTTCAAGGCAAATTATCACGTTATTGTCCCTATTTTGCCGATTTATGATCTGCCAATTCTCACTTTGGGCGTAAAAAGCTTATCTAAGTATGTGCATCGCTTTTTAAAATTTAAGAAACTTAATCAGGTTGTACTTGTTGGTAATTCTTTGGGAGGGCATGTTGGACTTGTGTTTACCACTGCGCACCAGGAATTTGTGAAGGCCTTGGTCTTGACGGGAAGTTCTGGGCTCTATGAAAATGCCTTTGGTGGCTCATTCCCGCGTAGGGAAAGCTATGATTATGTGCGTGAGAAGGTAGAGTTTACCTTTTATGACCCAAAAACTGCAACAAAAGAACTGGTCGATGAAGTATTCAAGACCATCAACGACCGCTCTCGGGTAATCCGGATCCTGGCTTTGGCAAAATCGGCTATCCGCCATAATATGGCCAAAGAACTGGGACGCATTACCATCCCGGTTTCACTGATTTGGGGCAGACAGGATAAAATTACACCACCGGAAGTTGCGGTCGAGTTCCATGAACTCCTGCCCAACTCGGAGCTCAACTGGGTCGATGAGTGTGGGCATGCGCCGATGATGGAAAGGCCTGAAGTGTTTAATGTCTTTCTGGACAAGTTTTTAAATCGAATATTATTGAAATAAATGTTGGCATCAGCACTCATATCAAACGTAATTCCGCCGCTAAAGACTTCTGATACCGTACAGAAAGCTTTGGAAAGGATGAGTGAGTTTAAGCTGTACCACCTGCCCATCGTAAATGAGGTCCAATTTCTCGGATTGATTTCAGAAGATGAACTCATCGAGGTGAGGGACCAGCAGACTGCCATTGGAAGCTTATCGCTTACCATACTCAACCCTTTTGTATTCGAAGATTCGCATATCTACGATGTGGTGCGCCTATTCAACCAGTTGCAACTATCGTTGGTTCCAGTGCTCGATGTGCAAAAGAACTATCTCGGTGTAGTCTCCATCAACAATCTTTTGGAATATGTAGCCGAAACCTACGCGGTCAAAGAACCAGGTGGGATCATCGTTCTCTCGATCAGCAACCGTAACAATTCGTTGGCCCACATGGCGCAGATCGTAGAAGCGGATAATGCACAGGTACTATCGTCTTACGTGAGCTCTTTTCCCGATTCCACAAGATTGGAAGTTACGCTAAAGATCAATAAGACAGAGTTATCCGGAATCATCTCCGCTTTTGAACGCTATGATTATGAGGTGTTGGCCGTATTCAACAATACGCAGGACAATGATAGTTCGAGCGATCGTTTCAATTCTTTCATGAACTACCTTAACGTTTAAGCCTAGATGAGGATTGCCATATATGGAAGGGAATTTAACGATAGCGTATTGCCGTTCGTCCAACAGGTTTTTAATGCCCTGTCCTTGTATAAAATAGACATATTGGTCTATTCGAAATTCAACAGCTTTATTGCGGAAAAGATTACGCTTCCCAAAAATTGCGGCACTTTTTCGTCACATCAGGACCTGCTGAACCATGCAGATGTGCTATTGAGCCTAGGTGGCGATGGTACGCTGCTCGATACTTTGTCACTAGTAAGGGATTCGCAGATTCCCATCATCGGGATCAACTTCGGTCGATTGGGTTTTCTGGCCAGTATCAATAAAAATGATATCGATACCGCGATCAGTGCACTCGTCAATGGAGAATATGCGCTGGATAAAAGGAGCATCCTTAATCTCGATTCGAAGAATAATCTTTTTAAGGATGAAAATTTTGCGCTAAACGATATTACCATTCATCGCAGGGACGATTCTGCGATGATGATCATCCATGCCTATATGGACGATGAATTCATCAACTCCTATTGGGCCGATGGACTGATTATTGCTACTCCTACGGGTTCAACGGCCTATTCGTTGAGCTGCGGTGGCCCGATCATTTTGCCCAATGCCCAGAACTTTGTCATCACCCCAATTGCCCCGCATAACCTTAATGTAAGGCCAATTATCGTTCCAGACCATGTATCACTCACTTTTGAAATCGAGGCGCGCAGCACCAAATTCTTGCTTTCCTGCGATTCGAGGACAGAAACCGTAGATCGATCGGTTAAGATTACCATTAACAAGTCCAAATTTAGCGTAAATCTGATCAGGCTGAACAATGAAAGCTACCTTACTACGTTAAGGAATAAGCTCCTCTGGGGCATCGATACTCGTAATTATTAACATGCGGCTACTGAGGTTAATCGTTTTATTATTGCTCTCTGCTCCCTGCGCCTTGCTCCATGCCCAACAACTGGAAATCGGTGGCCATTTGGGTGGTGCGGCTTACATGGGCGATCTAAATCTCTATAATCCCATCAAAGTAAGCGGCATAGCTGGGGGAGCTTTTGTAAAGCTCAATTTCAATCCGCACCTGGGGCTTGGCTTCCATTATAACTTTGGTCAGATCGAAGCAGACGACGCCAAATCAAGTTATCAACAGCTCAGGGACCGGAACCTTAGCTTTCGTTCCCCGCTCCACGAAATCAGCCTGCTGCTTGATTTTAATCTTTTTGATCTCTACGCCTTTAACAGAAAGACCAGGTTTACACCTTTTATCTTTACCGGGATAGGTGAGGTGATTTTCGATCCGAAGACAACCTACGGCAATAACGATTACAAATTGAAACAGTTTGTCACCGAAGGACAGGCTTCCCCATATAAAGGTTATGCCCTGGTGATCCCATACGGTGTTGGCCTAAAGTATAAGTTAAGGAGCAGTTGGACCTTGACCGCACAGTTAGGCTACAGGACAGCCTTTACCGATTTTTTAGACGATGTAAGTGGCGTATATGCGCCGACTACAGCTTTTGCTGCAAGTCCAGACCCGGCCACGTCTGCTATTTTGGCCGACCGCTCGGGCGAACGTACCGGAATTTATTTAGGACAACCCGGTACACAAAGGGGTGATTTTAGAAAAAGAGACCATTACCTATTTGTAGGTATTGGGATATCTTATACCTTTGTGAGCCAAAAATGTTTTACCTTTTAGGGCGTTGAAACAGCAGAAATGGGATTTAAAGAACAAATAGACATTAATCGCCTACCAGAACACATCGCTATCATTATGGATGGCAATGGCAGATGGGCAAAAAATCAGGGCAAATTTCGGGTGTTTGGACATGAAAGCGGCGTACTTTCTGTAAAGGATATTGTGGAAGGCTGTGTAGATATTGGTATCAAATACCTGACCGTTTACGCATTTTCAACAGAAAACTG
Source organism: Pedobacter sp. (assembly GCA_031119475.1). Taxonomy (GTDB): domain Bacteria; phylum Bacteroidota; class Bacteroidia; order Sphingobacteriales; family Sphingobacteriaceae; genus Pedobacter. Next base: position 69,096 of record JAVHXV010000009.1, read on the forward strand.
GAACCGTCCCGTAGAAGAGGTCAATGCCCTCATGGAGCTGCTCATTGCCACCATTAATCAGGAAGCAGAAACCCTGAATAAAAATAATGTGCGCTTGAACGCAATTGGCGACCTCAATTCCCTGCCTGAAAAATGCATTCAAGACCTGGCCAATGTGATGGAAATCACTAAGAACAACTCACGCTGCACGCTTACCTTGGCGTTGAGCTATAGCGCTAAATGGGAGATTGTGGCAGCAGCCAAGAAACTGGTCAAGCTGGCAGTAGAAAATAAGCTCAGTGCAGATGAGATTACCGAAGAAATTTTTGCGGCACAGTTGACCACGACCAACATCCCCGATCCCGAACTCATGATCCGCACGAGCGGTGAGCACCGCATCAGCAATTTCCTTTTGTGGCAAATGGCTTACACCGAATTATATTTTACAGAAACACTTTGGCCAGACTTCAGAAGAGAGCATCTTTTTGAGGCCATTGTAGATTACCAAAAACGCGAACGACGCTTTGGAAAAATTAGTGAACAACTGAACTAATTTTACTTTTAACACTTTTTAACATGTGTTTAAATTAACTTAGCAACGTTTTTTAGAATTAAATGAACCCAACTGATTTAAAGTAATTATCAAAAAGTTCAGAAATAATTATTTTAATGATCAGAGGTTCCATTTGATGTCTAAAAGGAATTAAAAAGACAAATGAAAAGAATATACCAACTGCTATTTTTGTTATTGATAGGCTCGCCTGCAATTGCCCAGATCCGTACACAAAATCCTCCAGCTCCTTCTCTTAAAGTTAATGGCCTGAGTTTAGATTACTTCAGTCCGAAGGAATATGTAATTGGTGGGACCACACTCACAGGTGCGCAATATCTGGATAAGGAAACCATCATTATTCTTTCCAAGCTGACCAAGGGCGAAAGGGTAGTACTGCCGGGCGAGGCAACTACCAATGCCATCAAGAATCTTTGGATGCAGGGCTTATTCGATGACATTAAATTGTCTGTTACCAAAATCGATCTGGATACCGTCTATTTTGACATCGAAGTGGTTGAGCGCCCGCGTTTAAGTGCTTTCGAAATCGTGGGGGTGAGTAAATCCCAGCGCACAGACTTAAATGAAAAACTGGCAGACAAGGCCGGTAAGACCATCATCAACGATAACCTTTATAACACGACCCGATCGATCATCAATAAATATTTGTTGGACAAAGGCTTTTTTTATACCACAATTGACTTTAATTCAAAGCCAGATCCAAGCCAGGAAAATAGTGTCATCCTTCAGGTGAAGATCAACAAGGGCAAAAGGGTAAAGGTGCACGAAATTAAATTTACCGGGAACAAGGAGTTTAGGTCTGCCAAATTAAGGAAATACCTGAAAAAAACGCACCAACAAGCTTTTTATAAAGTATTTGGTAGCGGAAAGTTCAACAAGGAAAAATATGAGGAAGATAAGCGCAACCTGGTTGCCAAGATGCAGGAAAAGGGATACAGGGATGCCGCGATCCTAAAAGATAGCATCTATCGCTACAACAATAAGTCGGTCGGCATTAAGATCGATCTTCATGAAGGACCTAAATATTATTTTGGGAACATTACCTGGATCGGCAACGCGAAATATACAACGGCTTATCTCGAAAAGGTTTTTGGTATTGAAAAAGGCGAACTTTTTAGCGAAGAAAAACTCGAAAAGAAATTACGTGGCAGTGCCAATGGCGATGACGTATCTAGCGTTTACCTGAATGATGGCTACCTGACCTTTAACATCGATCCGGTACAGACCAAGATTCACAACGATACTGTCGACATCGAAATGCGCATTTATGAAGGCCCACAATACACCAACAACAAGATTTCGATTGTTGGCAATACCATTACGAACGACCGTGTGGTGTTGAGGGAGATCCGTACCAAGCCGGGCGATAAATTTTCGAAGGAACTACTTGTTCGAAGTGTACGTGAAATTGGTGCACTGGGCAACTTTGATGAAACCAAGACCAACCCGATCCCTAAGCCAAATCCGGCTGATGGAACAGTGGATATCGAATACCATGTAGAAGAAAAACCATCAGACCAGATCGAGCTGTCTGGAGGTTTTGGTGGTGGCCGGATTATCGGTACCTTGGGATTGACCTTCAATAACTTCTCGTTAAAGAACCTATTTAAGGGCGATGCCTACAAACCTTTGCCAAAAGGCGATGGCCAAAAATTGAGCTTGCGCGGACAGACGAACGGCAAATATTACCAATCGTATAGCTTCTCTTTCTCTGAACCTTGGTTTGGTGGTAAAAAGCCGGTTAGTTTCGGTGTAAGTGCCTTTACTTCCCTACAATCAAACGGTTACGACCAGGCCGATGAGTCCTACCAGAAAATCCGTTTGAACGGGGTATCGGTAAGCTTGGGCAGAAGGCTGAACTGGCCAGATAACTATTTCTCCATTTCACATGCGGTTAACCTGAACCAATATATCCTGAACAACTATCCTGGATATCTGTTCAGCACAGGTACTTCTTATAACCTGAACCTGACCCAGGAAATAGCGCGTGACTCTAGAAATGGAAGCCAGATTTTCCCAACCGGAGGTTCATATATCAAATTTACCGTCCAGGCTACGCCACCATATTCATTGCTGAATAAGATCAACTATGCAATAGCTTCTGATAAACAACGTTATAAGTTTACCGAGTACCACAAATGGAAATTTGAGGCACAATGGTTTGAGACAGTTGTTGGCAAGTTGGTATTTAAGGGCCAGGCACAGTTCGGTTTCTTAGGGCAGTATAACAGTGCCGTTGGACAATCGGCATTTGAGCGCTTTAAGTTAGGTGGTGATGGTATGCAGGGATTTGATTTCCTTCAGGGTTCTGAACTGATCGCCATGCGCGGTTATTCAAACAACTCCGTCATCCCGGTAGGGGCCAACCCAACCATTGCACAAAGTTCGGGTAGTCCGATCTTTAACAAGTATGTGATGGAGCTAAGGTATCCGGTTATTGCATCACAACAGGCAACCGCATTTATGACCGTCTTTGCCGAGGGTGGTAATACCTGGGATAGGTTTAGCGATTTTAATCCATTTAACGTAAGGCGTTCTGTAGGTGTTGGCGCGAAGATATTTTTACCGATCTTCGGTCTGTTGGGAATTGATTATGGATACGGATTTGATAAGATCCCAGGTATCGCTGATGCCAACAAAGGCCAGTTCCACTTTAGCATTGCACAACAACTAGGAGGATTTAATTAATTTTTGTATCTTCAAATTGAAGAAAACACACACAAATGAGGAAAATTATATTCGCTGGTTTGATGCTGTTGATGGGTTTGACGGCATCGGCACAAAAGTTTGCCTATGTGGATTCAGAGTACATCCTGAAGCATTTGCCAGATTATAAATCGGCAGAAAACCAGATCAAGGGCCTGTCTGATCAATACCAGAAACAGATAGATGAAAGCTTTGCCGAAATCGACAAGATGTACAGGGCCTATCAGGCAGATCAGGTATTATTGACCGATGATATGCGTAAGCGCAGGGAGAATGACATCATCGAAAGAGAAAAAAAAGCAAAGGAAATGCAAAGGCAGAAGTTTGGTCCGGAAGGCGACCTTTTCCAGATGCGGGTGAAGTTGTTGAAGCCGATCCAGGACAAGGTAGCTACCATAGTTGCAGAAACCGCCAAGAATAAGTTTATCGACTTTGTTTTCGATAAGAGCAGTGAATCGACCATGATGATCTATGCAAGCAGCAGCTATGACATCAGCAACGATGTAATTTTGAGATTAGGATATAAGCCGGGTACGCTGGTGAAATAACGCACATAAATTTTAAAACAATTATTAAGTAAAATAGAAAAATGAGAAAGTTAATTAACGTATTATTTGTTGCAGCCGGATTAGTTTTTAGCGCGAACGTTGCAAATGCACAGCAGAAAATCGGTCACCTCAATTCTGATGAGATCTATGCAAACATGCCTGAAGCAAAAGCTGCACAAACTACCTTGGAGTCGTTGGCAAAGGGAAAACAGGCCGAGATCGATAAAATGATCCAGGAATATCAAGCGAAGCTTAAAGCTGCACAAGAGAAAGAAAGAACCTTGAGCGAAGCCAATAAAGAACAGGTAACCAAAGAATTGATGACTGCACAAACTGAGCTTCAGGATTTGGGCAAACGCATCGAAGATGCACGTACCAAAGCAAGTACCGATGTGCAGACCAAGCAAGGAGAATTATTTCCTCCAATCAACCAAAAATTAGCCACTGCCATGAATGCCGTTGCTAAAGAAAAAGGTTTGGCTTATGTTTTCGATATCTCAGCTTCACAAGGCTTTAACAACTTGGTTTATTTTGATGGAGGCGAAGACATCACTGCTGCGGTTAAAACTAAATTGGGCATTTCGGCTACTTCAAGTGCACCGGCAGCTAAAGCACCAGCTGGAGCTAAGCCAAAACAATAATTTAAGAAATTAAGAACGAATTGATATCTTGCGGAATTGGGCGATAAACCCAATTCCGCTTTTTTGTTAAAAATATTTGTAACGTTGCAATGTTCAACATTTAAACTTTGCAACATTTCAACCTTACAACATTCCAGCATTACTCATGAACAATTCGTTACCCATTGGAATTTTCGACTCTGGCTTTGGTGGCTTAACTGTTTTTAGGTCCATTGCCCAGAAATTGCCCCAATATGATTACATCTACTTGGGCGACAATGACCGATCTCCCTATGGCGACCATTCATTTGAGACCGTATACCAATTTACCTTGGAGTGTGTATCTTGGTTATTTGAGCAGGGGTGCCAGCTGGTTATTTTAGCCTGCAATACAGCCTCGGCAAAAGCCCTGCGTAACATCCAGCAATTGGACCTGCCAAAAAAATATCCTAATCACAGGGTTTTGGGAGTGATTAGGCCCACTGCAGAAGTAATCGGCAATTTTTCCAGCTCGGCAAATATTGGGATCATGGGCACCCGGGGTACAGTGAATTCTGGCTCTTACCCCATCGAGATCAATCATTTTTTTCCTTCGGTCAACGTTCACCAGCAGAGCTGTCCACTCTGGGTTCCGCTGATCGAAAATGGGGAACATTTGGGCAAAGGAGCAGATTTTTTTGTAGAGAAATACATTCAGGAATTGTTGGACCAATCGGACCAGATCGACTGTATCCTGTTGGCCTGTACCCATTATCCTTTGCTCATCCCCAAAATAAAAACCTACCTTCCAGAAAATATCCAATTGCTCTCCCAGGGCGAGATTGTGGCAGATAGCTTGTCAGACTACTTGGTCAGGCATCCAGAAATCGAAAACAAGTTGGCCAGAAATGGACAAAGGACATTTTATACTTCAGGTAGCGCAGCAGTCTTTGATGCACATGCTTCTGTTTTTCTGGGCGAGAAAATCGCGTCAAAAAAAATTAAAATGGACAGTTGAACTGCAAAACCGTACTCCAGAATAAATGACGGAAATGTGGGAAATCAATCCATTTCTTGCTAGGTTTTAAATTTTTAAAAAGGTAATTTTGCGTCTCATTCATTATTCATGAGCGATCAGATCAAACACGAGTGCGGAATTGCCTTTGTCCGCTTGTTAAAACCTCTCTCATACTACCAGGAAAAATACGGTACTGCACTTTATGGCCTCAATAAATTGTATTTGTTGATGGAAAAACAGCATAACCGCGGGCAGGACGGAGCAGGTATTGCCACCATCAAACTAGACATGAAACCAGGCAGTCGCTACATCAGCCGTTACCGGTCCATGGCACAGAATGCAGTCGCTGATATTTTTGGATATGTACAGAACAAGTTTGTCGACATCCAAAATGATACGCCGGAATTGATGAAGGATACCGAATACCTGAAACAGAATGTAAGCTTCGTAGGTGAAGTATTGTTAGGGCACCTTCGTTATGGTACCCATGGTAAGAATAGCATTGAAAATTGCCATCCTTTTCTGCGCCAGAATAACTGGATGACCAGAAACTTGGTCATTGCAGGCAATTTTAACATGACCAATGTAGATGAGTTGTTGGAACAGCTATATGAACTTGGACAGCACCCCAAGGAAAAGGCAGATACGGTAACCGTACTCGAAAAAATCGGACATTTTCTTGATGATGAAAACCAGGAGCTTTTTGATACCTATAAAAAAGAGGGGCTGAGCAATGTCGAGATCACCCAGAAAATTTCTGAAAACTTAAATGTGGCCCACATCCTCCGCCGCTCGGCAAAAGATTGGGATGGCGGGTACACGATTTCTGGGATTGTAGGAAATGGCGATGCCTTTGTACTCCGTGATCCAGCTGGGATCAGGCCTGCGTTTTATTATGTTGATGACGAAGTGGTGGTAGCAGCATCAGAAAGGCCAGCCATACAGACCGCATTTAATGTACAGATTAAACAGGTGAAGGAAATCGAACCTGGCCATGCTTTAATTGTAAAGAAAGACGGAACCGTAACCCAAGAAATGTACCGCGAACCATCAGAGAAAAAGGCCTGTTCTTTTGAACGGATCTACTTTTCTAGGGGAAGCGATGCCGATATCTATCGCGAACGTAAAAAATTGGGCAATCTGCTCATTCCGCAGGTCCTATCGGCCGTTAAGGAAGATTTTAAGAATACCGTTTTCTCTTTTATCCCCAATACCGCAGAAGTTTCGTTCTACGGTATGGTAGAAGGGCTGCATGAAAGGGTAAGGGACATCCAGAAAGAAGCCTTGATCGGTAATAAGCGGCAATTGAGCGATGAAGAGCTGAATGAGCTCTTGTCCATGACACCAAGGGTCGAAAAACTGGCCATCAAAGATGTGAAGTTACGTACATTCATCACCCAAGATGCCGACCGTAGTGAAATGGTAGCCCATGTGTACGATACGACCTATGGCGTGATTAAAAACCATAACGATACACTGATCGCGGTTGATGATTCCATTGTAAGGGGTACTACCCTTAAGCAGAGCATCATCAAGATCATTGACCGTCTACACCCAAAGAAGATCATTATCGTCTCTTCTGCGCCACAGATCCGCTATCCAGACTGCTATGGTATCGATATGTCTAAAATGGGCCAATTTGTAGCTTTTGATGCGGCCATCCAACTGTTGAAGGAGCGTGGCATGGAGCAGGTCATCGAGGATGTCTATCAGAAATGTAAGGCTTCATTGCTGCTTCCAAAAGAAGAGATTGTCAATCATGTAAAGGAAATCTACCGTCCGTTTAAGCAACAGGAAATTTCAGATCAGATTGCCAAAATCATTACGCCAGCGGGTACGGTTGCAGAAGTTGAAGTAATCTACCAAACCCTTGATAACCTGCACGAAGCTTGTCCAAACCATACTGGTGATTGGTATTTTTCAGGCAATTATCCAACCCCTGGCGGCAATAAAGTCGTGAACAAGGCTTTTATCAATTGGAGGGAAGGAAATAATCAGCGAGCGTACTAGGGTGGGGAGCAAGGGGCAAGCGTATAGCGTAAAGCGTCAGGTCAGATCGCTCCAAAGAAAGGCCTATGGAACTATCGGATGACATTCAACCATAGAAAGATACTATTAACTATAGTTTACCAAGCATAAACTAACCAGCTCCCAGCTAATAACTACCAACTAATAACTACCAACTATAAGCTGTCAGCTATAAAACTGATGATAGGTCTTATACATCAGCCAGCAGGCAAAAAGGATAATGATTACGCCGGCGACCTTATTTAGCGTGCTAAGGGTTTCTTCTTTGATCTTGTGACGCAGTTTGCTCGAGTAGTAGCTCTTGAAGCCGTCTACGGTAAGCTGTGTGGCCATGGCGATGACAAAGCAGAACAGTTTTTCGTTCAACAGGTCGAGCTTAACAGAAATGATACCGCTTACAATGATCCAGAACATCAAGGTTGATGGTGTGAGGATGCACATCAAAAAGCCTTTGAGCAGGTAGCCCCGTTTACTGATCTTTTTGAGCGTATCAGTCTCATAATTTAACGAAACCCTTGAAAGCAGGTAGTAGATTCCCACAGCCAACAAGAATATTCCACCAATTATACCGACATATTTATCGAAGCTTTCCTGATATTTCAAGAATTGACTGCCAAATAGGACCAGGCCAATCAGCACCACATCGCTGATGATGACACCGACAGCCAAGGAGAAGCCTGCCTTGAAGCCGCGCTCGATGCTGGTCTTGATCATGGCAAAAAAAACGGGACCAGTTAAGAATGAGGAAATTAAACCTGCGCCCATGCCCAATAATATCGCTTCAAACATTCGCCTTAGATATATTTTATGCTAATATGCAATTTTTACAGCTAAAATTGTTCATTTTCTGATTCAAATTTACCCCTTCCTTGGGTATAAAAATCCTATTTTAATCGTTGCGCATACGTTTATTTTTTGGCCTTTTCTACAAAATTTACCATTTGCAAGCCACAAATTTTAGTTATGTTTAGCAAAGTAAAATAGATTGAATTTTCTGGCTGGTTTTATTTTAGCGATTTTGATTTATTTTGCATATTTAGTTTTTAAAATAAACCTTATCAAATGACTCAGACATCTCAACAACACCAAAGCAACTATCGGGCAATTGCCATTATCGGTGCGCTGTTCTTTATTTTTGGTTTTGTAACCTGGGCGAACAGTACGCTCATTCCATTTTTAAAACTGGCCTGTAACCTAAAAACAGATCTGGAAGCATTCTTTGTGACTTTTGCCTCTTACATCGCCTACTTTTTCTTGGCCTTGCCATCTTCTTGGCTGCTCAAAAAAATGGGCTTTAAAAATGGAATTGTTGTAGGGCTTTTGATTTTGGGACTGGGTTCATTGGTGTTCATCCCAGCGGCAAGCAGCCGTAGTTTTGGTTTATTTTTGACCGGTATATTTATTCAGGGTGCAGCTTTATCGCTGTTACAGACAGCATCAAATCCTTATATCAGCATCATCGGCCCAATTGATAGTGCTGCAAAAAGGATGAGTATCATGGGGCTGTGCAATAAATTTGCTGGAATTATCGTGCCGATCATTATGGGGGCAATCTTCCTTAAAAATTCGGCCAGTATAGAGGCGAAAATCAACAGTGCCGCCACTACCGTAGCAGAGCGTGAAAGCCTTTTGGGCGAAGTTTTAGATAGGGTTTATACGCCATACATCGCACTTGCAATTATATTTACCTTATTTGCCGTGTTTGTAAAGATGTCCAAATTGCCTGAAGTCAACATCGACCAGGAAGACGTGGTGGTAGAAGGCAGTGGCCATACAGCCAAGACCAGCATTTTCCAGTTTCCACATCTGTTCCTGGGCGCTTTCTGTATTTTTGTTTACGTAGCGGCCGAGGTGATGGCGGGAGATATTATTGGTACTTACGGCAAAGCATTGGGCATTAGTGCCGACATCAGCAAATATTTTACCACGCTGACCTTAAGCGGGATGCTTATTGGCTATGTAGTAGGTGTAATTGCCATTCCAAAGTACATGAGCCAACAGGCTGCCCTAAAAATCTGCGCCGTTCTTGGAATCGTATTTACCATTGCGGCTTTCATAGCTGATGGCTATACTTCGGTCATCTTTGTGGCCCTGCTCGGTTTGGCCAATTCATTGATGTGGCCGGCAATTTTCCCGTTGGGCATCAAAGGCTTGGGTAAATTTACCAAAACAGGTTCGGCCATTATGGTGATGGGAATTGCAGGTGGTGCAATCTGGCCATTGATCTATGGTTACCTTAAAGATGTGATGCTGATCCATTTCCAATTGGCATTCTTCATCAGTGTATTGCCTTGTTATCTCTATATTTTGTACTTTGCTGCCGCTGGGCATAAGGTTGGAACAAAATATATCGCATCGACCAGGGCATAGCATGGATAAACCCTCTTTTCAGGAGATCTTCATGAACCTGGCTACCGACCTCGCAGGGCGTTCACATTGCGTGCGCGCCCATGTTGGTGCTGTGCTCACCAAAGACACCCGTATCATATCCATAGGATATAATGGTCCGCCGGCCAATACGCACAACTGCGATGAAGAGTGGCCTGAAACAGGATGCGCGAGAGACAGCAAGGGAAGCTGTTCACTTGCACTCCATGCCGAAGAGAATGCCATCCTATATGCCGTAAAAAATGGATCTAAGATAGAAGGCGCAACCTTATATACTACACTTTCGCCCTGTATTGCCTGTGCACGCCTCATTTTGTCTTCTGGTATCAAAGATGTGTACTTCAAGGACTCCTACGCCGCCTATAAAGGCCTCGCGAGCGATGAAGGCGTTGATTTTTTAAGGAGATTCGGCGTTAGCGTGCTGCAGATGTGAGAGCGATGTAAAAGGTAAAGGTAAGAGGTAAAATGGAAGAGGTAAGTTTTCATGAAGAGAATTTCTTTATTGTCTTTCTGATGTTCCTTTTCCATTTTCTGCCAGAGGCACCCCTGCGGGGCATCTTCCTTTATTTTCTATCTTTGCTAAAGTTTAGCAAAAGAAATTCCTACACATTTCTTGTTCATTTTCATAAACGACTGAGTACTGTTCATCGAACGTCCCTGTCAACATCACAGACATAATGGATGATTGATGCAAATATAATGCTATAAAGAACGCAATATACAAGGTAATAGAACTGGGTCTGGATCGAAAGTCCCCATACCCCAAAAAATGTTCCGACAATCCAAAGTAGGGAAGCCATTATTGCCAAAAAAGTCGCAATCTTTTTCGGCAGCGAAAAATACCTTACCCTTGTCCTCGTTATGATCAGGTTATAGGGCAATAGTATGAAGATTAGCACGATCATCGGCTCCACCACAAAAAAGTGGAACTTGCGATTGGCAATAAATTCTAGCCATGTTCCCGAATAGACCGAACTGTCATGCATTATATCTATCTGGACATAATTTCTTAATAGGGCAATGGCAGTATCCAAAACGAAAGCCAATAGAATGTTCGTTATTATCCTTTTCATAAAAATCAAACTTAGTCTGGACAATTTTTTGACAACCTGCTCAACGGAAGCTTTCCATCGATCACCCTTTTTACAACATCCCAGTCTGGGCGTAAGATCTCCGGCGCATTTATAAGGGCAGTTCCATCATGTTGTGTTACAAAATCCCTGATCTGGTTCTGGAAAGCTGTCCACAAGGCATCCGATCTGTTAAATGGAATACTTGTTGAATTCTGGAACATTTCTCCCGACCAGGATGTAAGTCTGTCAACACCCCTTGTATAGAACGTGTAGGATCCATCAGTATTGGCAGTATAACCAAAATTCCTGTTTCCGCTGACAGGATGTTCGCCATAAATGGGTTCATAAATGGTCGTAAAGGTCCATCGGTCCGTACTTGAATAGGATGTGATCACAGATCCATCGTTTGGCCCAAACAGGTCAATCTTTAAGATGGCTCCCTTTGGAGAAGTCGAATTCCACAGAGCGTTATCGTCTATCCCATAATCCGAATAGGGATCAAATATAGCCTTTCCATTTGTAAAGCTATTGATATTTGTACGTATATAATTAAGGAACTGACCAGGTCCCAGTCTTTGGCCATTAACTTCGGGCAACTGGCTCACGGTCACCGAAAAATAGTCCATGTTCACGGTAGTACTGTAAGCATCATCTATTTTCTGGATCGCAGCAACCCTATTGCTCATGTCGCCATGCAGCGCATTTTGTGATAGGCTATTGAGTTTGTTGATAGAGGTATTGTCGGCAGCAAATTTTGCAGTAGCCAACCAGTTCCTCAGTGTGTTACAGTCTACGTCCTTGAACAGCGCAAATGGCTTGTTTTCTATCGAGTCTAGGATTTCCTCTTCGCTAGGTGGAAAATCATTATATACAGGTGGGAAATATTCTCCGCCACCACCGGGTTCGCTAGGATGGTCAAGTTCACCCTCGAGCCCCTCGTCACCAAAGCATTCGGTAACATAATCGTATCTGTTGAAATGATAACCGCATACCTCATGGAATTCTGCGCCCACACATCCCCAATTATATATCGCAACAGGTCCAGTGATACAAGTTACCTGCATGATCTTACCGGTCGTTGCGCTCCTGAGCCCATCATAGGCCACTTTACTGATTGAATGTATGCTTTTCTTGACGCTCCCATTCTCGAACGTCCACCCGTTGGAAAGCCGTCCGTCAAAATGGTAATATATGACTGAGCCGTTGAAGCCCGAAAGCTGTCTGTAATGGAACCTACAATTGATGATGTTCTCCCTGCTTTCCAAGGACATATATGCTCCATATAATATTTTGCCGGATTTTTTGTCCTCGAATACCAACAACTTAATCTCATGTGATTTCTGCTGCTGTTCTATCTGGTCTGGACTGGGCATCGACCTGATCGATATAAGCTTTTCTGGATTTTTAAGCCTGATCTCATAGATCCTCTTGGCGCTGTCCTCTGAAACAAACGTGTTGCCCCAGTCGGGAACTAGCCTGCTGAAGGGATTCTCCTGAGTCACTTCAACATTGCTCAAATACCATGATGTGATTTTGTCGGGGGCTATTGCATCTGAAGGAGCTATCAGGTCTTTCCTGCATGAAACTATTATTAGCAAAAGGGCACCAAGGCCATAGAAGATCGGTAACGACTTGGATCTAGACAATTTTGAGAGGTTATAATTAGATGTCAAAGGAATAGATTTTCACAGTGGATTCCAAGGAATGTAAAAAAATAGAGCATTTTACTTGACCCATATGGTACGGACTAAAATCCGGCGCTGCCCATGTATCCTGGTAACTTTTCCCAGATGCCAGGATGAACAATTCGAAGACCTCCGACAGCCTTCCCGACGTCAGGCGCACCTCGGGACTCACTACCGCTGGCGCGGGGGACCTTGCAGAGCAACTGCAGAAGATCGATACCAGGATATGTCTTGTGCTGATAGAGTATGATCTTTGGTGTAAGCATGGTGTAAGTGACCAGTGTAAGAAGTAGTTAAAATTAATGAATTTTGGTTAGCTAAAAAAATTAGCAATCTTTATTTTCTATATTTCTTTAATGTTTTTGAGCTATCCCTTATTTTAAGTAACTTTGCCCATGCTAGAAAAAATCATCATTCTCGATTTCGGTTCCCAGTTTACGCAATTGATAGCACGTCGCGTTCGCGAATTAAATGTTTACTGTGAAATCCACCCCTATAACCATCTTCCCACATTAGATCCTACCGTAAAAGGTGTTATTTTTTCGGGTAGCCCTTATTCTGTGCGACAGGACGATGCCCCTTTTGTAGATCTGAATTTGTTCAAATCCTATCCGCTATTGGCGGTCTGCTATGGTGCCCAATTTATCGCGCAGCAAAGCGGCGGTGATGTGCAGGCCTCTTCAACAAGGGAGTATGGCCGCGCCAACCTGAGCTATGTGAACAATGAAAATAAATTGTTCAAGGGCATTCATATCGACTCCCAAGTGTGGATGAGCCATGGTGATACCATCAAGCAAGTACCTGCTGATTTTGAAATCATTGCCAGCACATCAGCCGTAAAAGTTGCCGGCTATCAGGTAAAGGATACACAGACCTATGCGATCCAGTTCCATCCCGAAGTAACGCATAGCATTGACGGTAAGCAGCTGTTGGAAAATTTTCTGGTAGATATTTGTGGCTGTAGCCAGAACTGGACTGCCGATGCTTTTGTAGAAACAACGATTGCAGCCTTAAAAGAAAAACTTGGAAATGACAAGGTTGTTTTGGGATTGAGTGGTGGTGTAGACTCCAGCGTTGCGGCGATTTTATTGCACAAAGCAATTGGCCAAAACCTACATTGCATTTTTGTGGACAATGGCCTATTGAGAAAAGGAGAATTCGAGAGCGTGCTCGAACAATACCAGCACATGGGATTGAATATTAAAGGCATTGATGCAAAAGATCGATTTTTAAGCCAGCTTAAAGATGTTAAAGATCCCGAACTGAAACGCAAGGCCATTGGAAGGGTATTTATCGAGGTATTTGATGATGCGGCGCACGAGGTGCAAGATGTGGTCTGGTTGGCGCAGGGAACAATTTATCCTGATATCATCGAGTCAGTTTCCGTAAAAGGGCCTTCGGCTACCATCAAATCGCACCATAATGTTGGCGGATTGCCAGATTTCATGAAACTTAAAGTCGTAGAGCCATTAAATACCTTGTTTAAGGATGAAGTAAGAAGGGTGGGTAAGACACTGGGTATCGAAAGCTTTATCCTGGGCAGGCATCCTTTTCCTGGTCCAGGTCTGGCCATTAGGATTTTGGGTGATGTCACTGCAGAAAAAGTGGCCATTTTGCAAGAAGCCGATGCCATTTATATCGATAATCTCAAGGAAGCTGGCCTATACGACAAGGTTTGGCAGGCAGGAGCCATCTTTTTACCGGTCCAATCTGTTGGCGTAATGGGCGATGAACGGACATACGAAAACGTAATCTGTTTAAGGGCAGTGGAATCTGTAGACGGAATGACAGCCGATTGGTGCCATTTGCCATATCCGGTTCTGGCGAAGATTTCCAATGAAATCATCAATAAAGTGAGGGGAATCAACAGGGTGGTCTACGACATCAGCTCCAAGCCACCAGCTACGATTGAATGGGAATAAATACTTACGAAGTCTTAAGACTTCGTAAGTCGAACGCGCTCAACAATTAATCTTTCCGATGTATTCGGGATAAACCACATCTATGCTATGATTTTGAGACGTACTGTTTTTATTGTTGGCCTCTTCCTTTTCAGCGCCTGTTCGCCCAAAGTGAACAAATTAAATCCCGTTGGCCCTAAATCACAGGCACCCCATACTGAGTTGCCCGCTAAACGCTTTACGGTTGCCAATATTTCACTGCTCATTCCTTTTAAGCTGAACCAATTTGATTTGGATCGGGTAAACAAGGCCCAGCTCGAAAAAGCAGACATGGCCCTTGATTTTTATCAGGGCGTAATGTTAGGACTTGATTCCGCATCGGCAACAGGATTAAATTTTAACGTTAACGTATTCGATACGCGAGATGAAAATGGGCAGCTTGCCACTTTGTTCAAAAAGGAAAGCATCCAAGCTAGCAATTTGATCATCGGTCCGGTTTTCCCGGAAGGTGTAAAATATTTTTCTAATTTTTCCCTAGTGCACAACATTCCTGTGGTTTCGCCCCTTGCGGCATCCAAACCTGGTGAGTTCAACAATCCCAAATTAATTTCTATCGTCAATAACATTGATCAGCATGGTGAGAAAATCGCCGATTATATAGCTTCGCATTTCGCTGAGCGTGCTGCGATCGTCGTGTTGATCAATCCGAAAAAAACCGCCGACGAACAGTTTGCCGCTCCCATCAGAAACCGCATGAAAACAAAATACCCAAATTTTGTACTTCAGGAATTCTCGAATACAGGGGAATTCGAAAGGCGGATGATCAAAGGTAAAAAGTATGCGGTTGTCGTCTGTTCCGCTGAACCATCTTTTGTCGCATCAAGCATAGATAAGCTCTACAAATTGAGAAACCTAAAAAGTGGTGGCTATGAAATCGACCTTTTTGGACATCCGAACTGGATCAAGCAAAATTATAAGATCGAGCAGTTGCAGGGACTGGGAACCATCATCAGCACTTCCTATAAGATTGATTATAAGAGTGAGGGCGTCATCGATTTCATTAAAAAATATAGGGCTAAGTATCACTTTGAACCTAGTGAATATAGCTTCAAAGGTTTTGATATCGGATTTTACTTTGCCCGCTTATTGGCCAAACACGGACCCAACTTTCTGGAATACCTGACTAAGGACGATTATCGCGGTCTGCACAATCGCTTCAGCTTTGCTTATCATCCAAAATATGGTTACTTTAATCAAGAGTTAATGTTATTGCGCTATCAAAACCTATCCTTGAATCTAATCGATTGATAAAAATATACAAAGCTAAGCAATGAGGGTTGAGCATCAGGTTAATGCCTTTGAAAAAATCTTAACGAGTTATGATGGCGTGCTGCCACTTCATCGGCACCTGTTTAATTATTTCAAACAGCACAAGCAGATGGGCTCTTCAGATCGAAGATGGGCCACACGTTACCTGTACAGTTATTTTAGACTGGGCAAAGCCCTTTTTGGCCTCGAAAAACTGGAACGTCTGGCCATTGCCGATTACCTTTGCAACCATACGCGCAGCTTGGTGGCTTCCACTTATCTGCCAGCCTTGGCAGAGACCATTTCGTCCCCACTGACCGAAAAGCTGCTCCAGGTAGAAAATGCCTATCCCGATTTTAAACTTCATGAAGTTTTTCCTTTTGCTGCAAAACTTTCTGCTGAAATTGATAAGACAGCTTTTTTAAAATCATTCTTCATTCAGCCAGATCTTTTTATTCGGACAAGCAAGCAGGGCCATCAAGGTGTAATGGCAGCATTGGAGGCTAATCAGGTGTCAGCAAAAGCTCTTTCTCCAACAAGTATTTCCTTGCCAAATGGCACCAAAATGGAACAGGTGCTCAGCGATCAGCGCCTTTATCAGATCCAAGACCTATCGTCGCAGCAGACAGGCGCATATTTCAGGCCTGAAAAATATGGATATTGGTGGGATTGTTGTGCCGCATCTGGCGGAAAATCGCTGCTATTATACGATTTGGAACCGACCGTGCAGCTGTTGGTAAGCGATATCAGGACGAATAGCCTAAATAACCTTCAAGAGCGATTTCAGCTAGCCGGTATTAAAAAATATCAATTGAAGCAAATGGACCTGCTGCAGGATAACACCCAGATCTTGCACCATTATGAATTTGATGGGATTTTATTGGATGCACCATGTTCGGGATCTGGTACATGGGGAAGAACCCCCGAAATGCTCTATTTTTTTGAGGAATACAAAATTGATAACTACGTTAAGCTGCAAAAAGCGATTGCATCAAATGTAATCCAATACTTAAAGCCTGGAAAACCGCTGATCTACATGACCTGCTCCGTTTTTAAAGCTGAAAATGAGGATGTGGTCGACTACCTGATCGAAAATTTCGGACTTAAACTAGAGCAAAAAGAACTGATCAAGGGATATGGCCAAAAGGCTGATAGCATGTTTGTGGCCAGATTGATTAAAGGGTAGATAAAGTCCAGAAGTCTAAAAGTCCAAGAGTCTAGAAGTCCAAGAGTCCAAGAGTCCAGAAGTCCAAACTTTGCAACGTCGATTGCCTTTGGCCCTCAAATCTCACGTTCCAAATTCCACGCCCCAAATCTCACGTCTATAATCTATTGTCTCTAATCTATTGTCTTTGCTCTTTTTGTCTTTGCTCTTTTTGTCTTTGCTCTTTGCTCTTTTCTAGGCGCGTAGCTTATCCCTGAGGTGCTTGATGGCCTCAAATATCACGGCGAGGATGCCGATGATCAAGGTGCATTGTTCAAAACTGTTCATGACCTTAGGTTTGTTGATTAGACAACTTAAAACTCATTTTGTTACATCTGGAGGCCCAAATAAAAAGGCCACTCGAAAGTGGCCCTTTTAAATATCTGAGTGGGATTATTCTTCACCTGGCATTTTTGGCGCCGGTGGATCAACAGGAAATACTGTTTTACCTGTGTTGGCCAAAACAGAATTTTTACGGCTATAGCCAAAGTAGATGATGAAACCTAGTGCCAACCAGCCCAATAGCCTGGCCCAGTTTAACCATCCCAATCCGAAGATCATGGCTCCACAAACAATGAAACCTAAGATCGGTACCAACGGCACCAAAGGCGTCTTAAATTGACGTGGCAATTCTGGATTAGTTTTTCTTAAAATGATTACCGCTACACAAACAAGCATAAATGCGAACAAGGTACCGATACTGGTCATGTCGCCTACAATATCTCCAGGAATAAATGCTGCGAACAAGCCCACAATGATCAAAATAAATAAATTGGCCTTATATGGTGTCTTGAATTTTGAATGTAGTTCGCTGAACATTTTTGGCAACAATCCATCTTTACTCATCGAGTAGAAAACACGGCTCTGGCCTAACAACATCACCAAGATTACGGATGAAAATCCGGCAAGGATAGCAACTGTTACCAATTTGGCCAACCATCCGTATCCATGCATGTATTCGGTAATGGCAGCTACTACAGAAGCTTCGCCACCTTTTGTCCTAAAGAATTCAACTGGAGCGATACCAGTTAGTACGTGGGCAAATAAGATGTAAAGAACGGTACAAACAGCCAGGGAGCCCAAGATACCGATAGGCATGGCTGTTTTAGGGTTTTTTGTTTCCTGCGCTGCAGTACTCACGGCATCAAAACCGATGAAGGCAAAAAATACTGTTCCCGCAGCTCCCAAGATGCCCATGATACCGCCATAGCTATGGCTAACGCCCGCATGGTCAATGTATTTAGTTGCCGGTGGGATATATGGAACATGGTTCTGGGCATTCACAAATCCCCATCCAAGAATGATGATCAAGATCACAATGCTCACTTTGGTGATCACGATCAGTCCGTTTACAAAAGCTGATTCTGAAGTTCCTTTGATCAATAATAAGCTTAAAAGCGATACAATAACCAGGGCAGGGATATTGATGATCCCATGCACACCTTCCGGCGATACCTGAAAAGGGGAGTGGATCCATTCATAGGGGATGGGCGACATGCCCAAGACCTCGACCAAGAGTTTATTTAAATATTCGCTCCATGCAATTCCTACCGTTGCAGCACCTACTGCATATTCCAGTACCAAGTCCCAACCAATGATCCAGGCCATAAATTCGCCCATGGTAGCATAGGTATAAGTGTAGGCACTTCCTGAAATTGGAATAGAAGAGGAAAGTTCTGCATAGCACAAACCTGCCAATGCACAACCGATGGCAGCAATAATAAAGCCCAAAGTTACCGATGGACCAGCATTTTGTGCTGCTGCTGCGGCCGTACGTACAAATAGACCGGCACCAATAATTGCTCCGATACCCAAAGCAACCAAAGCGCCTGCACTTAACGTCCGTTTTAAACCTTTACCCGATTCACCTGCTTCTTCAAGCAGCAGGTGCATTGGTTTTTTAATAAATAAACTCATGTTATAGTTTTTGTTTAGATTAAAATACAATCCCAAACCTAATTAAAATTAATGTAAAAATAAAGGGGATTTTTTTGTGAAATCCCCTTTATTTAGTAACAATTATAGTCGATTAATGCTTGGTTACCGTATCGATCACGGTCGTGTTCGTATCTACAGGTTTGCCCAATAGCGAATCGATCTTTTGATGTACTGCTTCTGTTTTTTGGGCCTCAACTGTTTTGGCTACATCTGTAGAGCTCAAAGCAATATATGGCGCAATAACCAGCGATACGATCGACATCAACTTGATCAAAATGTTCATTGATGGTCCAGAAGTATCTTTGAAAGGATCGCCCACAGTATCTCCTGTTACAGAAGCCTTGTGCGGCTCAGATTTTTTATAATACATCTCACCGTTGATTTCAACGCCTTTTTCGAATGATTTTTTGGCATTGTCCCAGGCACCACCTGCGTTAGATTGGAAAATACCCATCAATACGCCCGATACGGTTACGCCTGCCAATAATCCACCTAAAACCTCAGGACCGAAAACAAAGCCTACAATAACTGGGGTAATCAATGCGATACCTCCTGGTAAGATCATTTCACGGATAGAAGCCTTGGTCGAAATGGCCACACATTTTTCATATTCTGGTTTGGCCTTATATTCCATAATACCGGGAATTTCGCGGAACTGACGACGAACTTCCTGCACCATATCCATCGCTGCTTTGCCAACCGCCTGGATACAAAGCGCAGAGAATACAAATGGGATCATTCCACCAACAAAAAGTCCTGCCAAAACTGGTGCCTTATAGATGTCAATGGCCGTAATGCCTGCAATCCCCACAAAAGCCGCAAATAGTGCCAATGAAGTTAGTGCCGCTGAAGCAATCGCAAAACCTTTTCCAGTTGCTGCCGTGGTGTTGCCCACTGCATCTAAATTATCTGTACGTTCACGTACTTCTGGAGGTAGCTGGCTCATTTCGGCAATACCACCGGCGTTGTCGGCAATTGGTCCGAAAGCATCAATGGCCAATTGCATGGCGGTTGTGGCCATCATCCCAGCTGCAGCAATCGCTACACCATATAGACCGGCAAAATAGTAAGAAGACATGATACCTCCTGCCAATACCAAGATTGGTACTACCGTTGATTTCATCCCTACCGAAAGGCCTGAGATGATGTTGGTGGCATGACCAGTAGATGATTGTTGGATGATCGAATTTACTGGCGCCTTGCCCATTGCCGTATAGTACTCGGTAATGATACTCATGATGGTACCTACAACCAGACCTACCATAATGGCATAAAATACGTTCATGCTCGAAAACTCATAGCCACGTAGGCTTAAAGTCTCTGGCAACATCCATTTTACAATAAAGAAAGAGGCAATGGCCGTAATGACAATAGAAGACCAGTTGCCCAGGTTCAGGGCATTCTGAACGTTTGATTTTTCATCTTTGATAGTTACAAACCAGGTTCCAATGATGGAGAAGATAATGCCTAGTCCGCAAATAACCATCGGCAATAAAATTGGAGACATGCCGCCAAAGTTATCGGTCACCGTAATTTCTTGTCCCAAAACCATGGTTGCCAAAATTGTGGCCACATATGATCCAAAAAGATCGGCTCCCATACCAGCTACGTCACCTACGTTATCGCCTACGTTGTCGGCAATGGTTGCAGGATTACGCACATCGTCTTCAGGAATTCCAGCTTCGACCTTACCTACTAAATCGGCACCAACATCTGCTGCTTTGGTGTAAATACCTCCACCAACGCGGGCAAATAGGGCGATTGATTCTGCTCCCAACGAAAAACCAGTCAATACTTCGATTGCAGTTTTCATGTTTACAGTGCTCACCACACCATCTGTTCCAATTACATTGAAATGTGCAAGGAATACGATGAACAATCCGCCCAAACCTAAAACGGCAAGGCCCGCTACACCAAGTCCCATTACGGTACCTCCTGTAAAGCTTACTTTCAAAGCCTGTTTTAAACTGGTTCTGGCAGCTTGCGTTGTACGCACGTTAGCTTTGGTCGCTACCTTCATGCCAATATATCCTGCCGTTGCAGAAAATACAGCGCCAATAACGAATGCAACCGCAATGATCCAGCTCGAGTGGAAAGGTCTGCCGTTGATTTCGGTAATCGTACCTGAATACGCCAATAGCGCAGCTGCAATGATTGCGAAATAACTCAATACTTTCCATTCTGCTTTGAGGAAAGCCATCGCACCATCCGCAATGTAGCCCGCAAGTTCTCGCATGTTGGCTTCGCCCGCATCTTGCTTACTTACCCATGCGCTTTTTACGGCCATGACAAGGATGCCGATCAGGCCCAAAACCGGAATGGAATAGATTAAATTGTTTTGTAGAAAATCCATACTTAAATTTTATAGTTTAGTTTTTAGTAGTGATGAAATAAAAATAATACAGGGGTTGCAAAAATAAGCGTGTTTAGCTAATAATCAAATTTTTATCCAAATGATTGCCAACATTTTTTCCGTTTGTGTAATATTCTTTCATAAACATCGTTGGGATGCTCTTGTTTTAACTCCTTATTAAATATATCTTAGTCCTACAAACCACCCGATCTATTGGGCAAAACAAACTCAACTGAACATGGAAAACCTTAAAGAAGAAGGCTCATTTAAACGCGAACTCGGATTATTCGACGGCACAATGCTGGTTGTAGGCTCGATGATCGGATCTGGTATATTTATCGTGAGTGCAGACATGACCAGACAGGTCGGATCTGCAGGTTGGCTGATCCTGATCTGGGTGCTGACAGCTGTGATTACCATGATTGCAGCCGTAAGCTATGGTGAACTGAGCGCAATGTTCCCTAAAGCTGGTGGACAATATGTGTATCTAAAGGAAGCTTATAACAAACTGATTGCCTTTTTATATGGCTGGAGCTTCTTTGCGGTCATCCAAACCGGTACGATCGCGGCCGTTGGGGTTGCCTTTTCGAAATTTGCAGCCTACCTTTTTCCATCCTTTAGCAATGAAAACATTTTGTGGCGTTTAAAAATAGGGGTCGATGAACTTGGTAATGATCGGAACTTCGAGCTCAATGCAGCACAGATCGTTTCTATCCTGACCATTATCCTGCTCACTTTCATCAATAGCCGAGGGGTGAAGAATGGAAAGGTGCTTCAGACTTTTCTGACCATCATTAAAATATTGTCGCTATTTGGCCTCATCATCTTTGGGTTGACACTTGCGGCCAAATCAGAAATCTGGAATGCAAATTGGGCCAATGCCTGGGATTCGAAAATGTTTGATACCACTTCCAACTCGTGGGTAGAGATTGGTGGTACTGCCCTAATGTCTGGCATTGTGGCTTCCATGGTGGGCTCGCTATTTAGCAGTGATGCTTGGAATGGGGTGACTTTTATTGCTGGCGAAATTAAAAATCCACAGCGAAATGTAGGGTTGAGCCTTTTCCTGGGAACATTGATCGTAAGTATCATTTATATTCTGGCCAACGTCATGTACGTTGCGGTCATGCCATTGAACGATATTGCCCATGCACCATCTGATCGGGTGGCTACGGCAGCTGCACAGTATATTTTTGGAAACAGTGGGGCTATTATTATTGCCGTGATGATCATGATCTCAACTTTTGCCTGTAACAATGGACTGATCATGGCGGGTGCAAGGGTGTATTACACCATGGCAAAAGATGGACTTTTCTTCAGAAAAGCTAGTCACCTCAATAAATTTGACGTTCCTGCTTGGGCGTTATGGGCCCAGGGATTTTGGGCCTCTGTGTTATGTTTGACCGGCCAATATGGCGCATTATTGGATTTTGTCATCATTATCGTACTGATATTTTACGTGCTCACCATCTTAGGAATCTTTATCCTGCGTAAAAAAATGCCTAATGCAGACCGTCCATATAAGGCTTTTGGCTACCCGGTTTTACCTGCACTGTACATCATCTCCGCGTCTGCCATCTCAATCGGACTGCTCATCACCAAGCCTGCAACTTGTGGATGGGGCGTAGCCATTATGCTGCTCGGTATTCCTATTTATTACCTGACCAATAGGAAGACGGTTAGTTAGTTTTTCCCGAAGGGACGCCTGCGGCGCAGTTTACAATTGACATTTAACCAATTAACCAATTAAACAGTTAACCAATTAACCAAACAACTGTCATTGAGCCTGCAGAAAAATGGCTATCTTTGTCAAATGGGAACTGCATTAGATTCGGGGATAAAAGGCTACAATGGCTATGGCATTCATTTGCGTGACAAATATCATGGTCAGCGTGTTTTTAAAGTGATTGTGGATGGCGGATTTACCTGTCCCAATCGTGATGGCAGTAAAGGATATGGCGGATGTACCTATTGTAATGTCGATTCTTTCACGCCAGAGCCTTCCAGGAGTACTCCAAATATCAAAGAGCAGTTACGTGCTGGCATGGAGCGTGCCAAAAACGGGTACCGTGCCGATAAATTTATTGTTTATTTCCAGCCCAACACCAATACCTACGCGCCTGTACATTATTTAAAGATGATGTATGATGAGGCCCTATCTGTTAACAACGAGGACGTAGTTGGTTTTGCGGTAGGCACCAGGCCTGATTGCATTGATGCAGAAAAAATAGCGCTGCTGGAGAGCTATGCAGACCGCTATGATGTTGACCTGGAAATGGGAATGGAATCCATTTATGATGAGACTTTGGAAAAAATCAACAGGGGCTGTAGCCATGGGGAATTTATCAAGGCAGTAGAACTCCTTAAAGATTCAAAGCTTGACCTTTGTGTGCATACCATTTTTGGATTTCCCTGGGAAACAAGGGAAATGATGAAGGGCTATATCCATGAAATCAATCGCTTTACACAGATCAAGTTTGTTAAATTCCATCACCTGCACATTGTGGAAGGCTCCATTATGGGCGCAAAATATAAAAAGAACCCATTCAAGCTGTTTACGCTGGAAGAATATACCGATCTGCTCTGTGAGCTCATCCCATTATTGCGGCCAGACATTGTCATCCAACGCCTATTTGGAATCTCTGATTGGGAATTGCTCATTGCCCCAAATTGGGGACTGAACAAATCCGCTATCCAAAGCTACATCGATAAGGAAATAGAACGTAGGGGAGTAGTACAAGGATCGGCCTATAACGGATAGCTGTTACAATTTGCTGTTTACGGGCGGCTTGTCATCCTGGGCGTAGCGAAGGATCTCTGATGGAACTTCGCCTATCGCCTCCCGCTCTACGCGTTCCGCCTTCCGCTCAATCCAACGCCCCAAATAACGTTAAGGTCTTTTTTCTCCTGTATTCAAAAATTTCTCGGAGTTTATGGGCTACAAATAATTGGTTTGCCATTTGCCCAAGCCATCCAAAAGGAAGGCCATAGGTAATGATGTCTGTCATTTCTACGCCGCCAGGTATCTCCCTAAACTGATGCTGGTGGTGCCAAAATTTATACGGACCGAAACGCTGTTCGTCGATAAAATAGTGTTTCGGCACCACATGGGTGATTTCTGTCATCCAATTTAACTTGATCCCCGCAATAGGCGCTACCTTGTAGGTAATCAGCATACCGGCATACATCTGCTCATTTCTTTCAAGCTTGGAAGTAACCTTAAAAGTCATGGATTCTGGTGTAATGGCTTCTAAATTAAATGGAGATGAGAAAAACTCCCAGATCGTTTCCAATGCGACAGGAAACTTTTGCCTAAAAATGAGCTGATATGACTTCATGATAAATAGACAATTTGATAAAGTTGATTGTTTTTGATTTAAAAATTAAAATTTAAGTCAAAAAACAATTATTATTTGATTTTTTATGCCAAAAAAACACAATTCATTCTAAAATACTATAATTGTTGACTGCTTTTATATGATTTAAGCATTATATATGGGAAATTTACCCTATTAATTCTTATAAATATTGTTTTTTTAGATAAATAAATCCTATATTTTAATTTTTTATTAAAATAATTAGATGTTTTTTGAAAAATTATCTATAGTTTTAGCTTATAAATCAAAAAATAAACTAAAAAATTAAAAATTATGGGTAAAATTTTAATTAAACAGTACGCACCTTTCGTAATTTTAATGATAGTTGCTGTTTTTGCACTATTTATTCCTTTAGTCCCCAATTTCGATGAAGGGAAATATAGTGCTGCCGACATTTCATTTATGTTGGTCGCTGCAGCACTAGTCTTTCTGATGACGCCTGGACTGGCATTTTTTTATGGTGGAATGGTCCATCGCAAGAACGTCCTATCGACCATGATCAAAAGTGTGGTCGCTGCCGGTGTAATCACGGTACTCTGGATTGTTGTCGGCTTTAGCCTTGCATTTGGAAAATCGATCAACGGTTTTATTGGAGATCCCACAACATATTTCTTTTTTCAGGGCGTAAACTCTGGCCCTGCATGGTCATTGGCCGCCACAATCCCACTTTCATTATTTGCTGTTTTCCAATTGATGTTCGCGATCATTACGCCCGGGCTGGTTGTTGGTGCTGTAGCAGAGCGTATCCGCTTTACTTCCTATATTCTATTTATCGTTCTTTTTGCCCTCTTTGTGTATTCGCCCCTGGCGCATTGGACATGGCATCCAGAAGGCTTCTTGTTTAAATTGGGAGTGCTCGATTTTGCTGGCGGAACCGTGGTACACATTTCTGCCGGTATGGCTGCGCTTGCCGGTGCATTGGTTTTAAAACGGAGAAAATCGCATCTGGAGCATAAGGAAGTTCCTCCTGCCAATATTCCTTATGTGCTGATCGGTACAGGCCTGCTTTGGTTTGGTTGGTTTGGCTTTAACGCAGGATCAGCTGTAGGGGCAAGTAGTTTGGCAGTATCGTCTTTCATCACCACCAATACCGCTGCTGGCGCCGCAGGTCTTTCCTGGATGTTCTTTGATGTGGCACGGGGCAAAAAACCTTCTGTACTTGGATTTTGTATCGGTGCGGTAGTGGGCCTCGTAGCCATTACGCCGGGCGCTGGTTTTGTGAGCATCCCATCTAGTATTTTTATTGGTGCGTTTGCAGCTGTCATCTCTAACCTTGTGGTGGCATGGAAACAAAAGACCAGCTTAGATGATACGCTTGACGTGTTCCCTTGCCATGGTGTAGGTGGTATTGTGGGAATGTTGCTCACAGGTGTTTTTGCAACAAAAACTGTAAATGCTGCGGGTGCCGATGGCCTGCTCTATGGAGGTGCTGATTTCTTCCTCAAACAACTAGCAGGTGCGGCAATCGTCATCGTTTTCAGCTTCGTGATGTCGTTTATCATCTTCAAATTGGTAAACCTGGTCCAGCCAATCCGTGTATCTTCTGAAGAAGAGGAAGAAGGACTTGATGCCAGTCAGCACGACGAAAAATATGTTCAAGGTACTTTGATCGTCTCTGGACAGGAAGTTCCGAACGTTTGATTTTAAAACTGGTTGGGCCATGTTTGCGGCTCGACCAGTTTATCCATCCTCCACAAAAAAATAACCGGTTTTAGATTTACGCTTCATTTTAAAAACATGAAAAAACTCAAATTTACCCTGTCGATCATGGCCCTTGGCCTAACTGTCAACACCTTCGCCCAAGAAACCAGTTCCCCCTTGCAGATTTCGGGTTCGGTAGACACTTATTTTAAATACGATCTGGCAAAAGCACCAAACATCAAAACCTACTTCGATAACGAGCAAAATTCGATTTCCCTGGGGATGATCGATCTGGCGCTAAAAAAAACAACAGGAAAGGCATCTTTTGTTGGCGAACTTTCATTTGGGCCCCGCGGACAATCGCAATCTATCCCCAATGCTGCCGGGGCTTATGATGAGACGACCAATAGCTTCCATATCCAGAATTTGTATGTAAGCTATGCATTTACGGATAAATTTAGCATGACAGCCGGTTACATGGGGACTTTCATCGGATATGAAGTGATCTCGCCAGCAGCCAACTTCAATTACTCTACTTCTTATCTCTTTGGTAGCGGGCCGTTCCAGAATGCAGGAATCAAGGCGAGCTATCTGTTTTCGGAAAAAGTGAGCCTAATGGCAGGACTGTTCAATGACTGGAATGTATATCAGGATTTTAATGGGATCTCACATGTGGGTGCCCAATTAACCGTGACTCCGGTAACAGGATGGACAGCCTATCTGAACGTACTTTCTGGTCGCTCGGCCGGTGCTGCCGGAACGGGAACAATCTTTGACCTTACCACTGCCTATCAGATTACCGACGATTTTAAATTGGGGCTGAATGCTGCAGATTATACCGTGTCTAATGATAATGGTGGCTATACCGGTGTTGCGCTCTACCCGCAATATTCGGTGACCAAGGCTGTGGCATTAGGATTGAGGGGAGAATATTTCAATTATAAAGGTGTAGCTACGGCCAGCGATGCCAGTGTTACCGCACTCACCTTTTCGGCCAACATAAAATCTGGTGGATTGACATTGATTCCTGAATTCCGGTTCGACAACGATAAGGACCTGACCCAGGGATTTGTAAAATCAGACCTGACCACCCTGACCAAATCTGCCTCACAATTCTCGATGGCACTTGTCTATGCTTTTTAATCCATCAAATTTATACGAATGCCCCTTAAATGGGGCATTTTTTTTACCGATATGAAATTCTGTATTTTAGTGTTTTGCTTATTGAGCAGTACGGTGCTATCAAAAGCACAACAGGATACTGTATTGCCAATTGATGAACAGGGTAAATTAATCTATTACGAGCTGGTGCATACTGACCAGGTTTCAAAGGATTCCCTAAAAAATAGGGCGGTACGCTTTTTGAATAAAAAAGATACTGGCCTCAAATTAAAATCTGTACTTGGCGATACTGCAACGGAGGCTTCTGGGAAGTTTGTGATCAGTAAGACGCTATTGGTCATGTCGCATCCTTCGGGAGAGGTATTGTACCAGTTCCATGTGGAATATAAAGAAGGAAAATATCGGTTTTGGATGACGAATTTTCTTTTTATTCCCTACCAACGTGACCGATATGGAAATTTTGTGGCAGCAAGTTCTGTTGGAATGCCGCTTGAAAATATGCCTGGCAAGCTCAATGCCTCACAGTGGAAAGAATATCAGGTCCAGGCAACTGCATCTGCCAAACAAATGGCCCAAAAATTTAAACTGGCGATGGAAAATCAGGTTCAGCCTACCACAGTTCCGGCAGCAACCAAAATCGTGAAGAAGAGCTGGTAGGGCATTGTCGAGTCGTTTGTTGTCGAGTTGTTTAGGCCAGCTATCTAAACACCTCACCAGCTCAACACCTCATCAATTAACCAATTAACCAATTAACCAGTTAACCAGTAACCAGTAACCAATCAATGCACCATCTTATCTGCGCAGGTTGAGCTGGCAAAGGCTTCTGGTTTGGCTTTAAAAATAAATCCCATGCTCAGGATATAGCCCATCGCGTCGTTCAGCGCTTTATTTGATTTAAACATTGGGTTGGTGTTGATGTCGGCATGAACTTCCAGGTCTACATCATAGATATCCAATAGGTCACAGATGGAATAGGCCGTTTCGATGGATTTCTGCACTTCCAGCAACATTCTTTCCTTTATGCCCATTTGCTGCGTGGTTTTATCTTGCGCAATGTACATAAAACCGCCATGATGCTCCCTGAGTAGCACGATCACGGTCGCAAAGTCGGTAAACGAGCCTTTTACTTGAGAATCAGTGCCGATGCACACTTTTAACTTGTAGCCATTCCCGGTTTCCCTGATGATGGCATTTTCTACTTCGGCCAAGATGGAGGAGTGGATCACCTCACCGCTAAATTTCTTCCAGGTCATACGTATTGTTCTTATGGTTAACACTATTTGCCATGGCAATTTTTGATGCTATGGACAAACCTGTACTCAGGTTTCCTAAAATTAACTGCTAGATGTTAATATTACTTTACCTTAACGTAGTTTATTTGCTAACATTTTATTGGTTTTCAACAGGTTAGGGCAGCTCGCATGGCGCAGGGAGCATGGCGTTTGGCGTTTGGCGTTTTGGCCATGCTACGCTTTATGCTTTCCGCTTTCCGCTTCACGCCTACCGCTTTCCGCTCCCTGCCCATCGATCCGCGTCGTTTTCCCTATCTTTGCCAAATGGTCCTTCAGCAAATTTTAGATCGTCTTCAGATCCAATCACTCAATCCGATGCAGGAAGCCGCCCTCGCTGCAACCATCAATGGGAATGATATGGTCTTGTATGCGCCCACGGGCTCAGGAAAAACATTGGCTTTTTTGATCCCCATATTGCGCCGCCTTCAAGCAGATGTGCAAGGAGTGCAGTGCCTTATTTTAGTGCCTTCGCGTGAATTGGCCCTTCAGATCGCGACTGTCTTTAAACAAATGTCATCTGGTTTCAAAGTTACCTGCTGTTATGGTGGGCATCCTGTGAAGACTGAAAAAAATGACCTCACGGAAGCTCCAGCGGTGCTAATTGGAACGCCGGGAAGGATTGCCTATCATTTGCGCCATCAGCATTTTGATCAGTTGGGCATTACTTCTTTAGTGCTGGATGAATTTGATAAATCGTTAGAGTTTGGCTTCACACAAGATATGTCCATGATTATTGGAACGCTCTTATCCTTAAGGCAGCGCATTTTGACTTCGGCCACTGCAATGGAAGAAATACCAGCCTTTACTGGCCTTGACCAGCCTGTTTCGGTTGATTTTTTGAAACTGGCAGCGGTTGTACCAGATCTTAAATTAAAGAAAATAGCGACTACTGCAGAAGATAAACTAGAAACCTTGCTACAGCTGATCTGCAAGATCGGAGACCATAGCACACTGATTTTTTGTAACCATCGGGAAACAGTAGACCGCATCAGCGACCTTTTGATTGATAAAAACCTGATCCATGATATTTTTCACGGGGGAATGGAGCAGGATGAAAGAGAACGTGCTTTGATCAAATTCAGGAATGGAAGCGTTAAAATCCTGATTACAACGGACCTGGCCGCACGTGGATTGGATATCCCCGAAGTTGAATTCATTGTCCATTACCAGTTGCCCTATACCGCAGATGCTTTCTTGCACCGCAATGGCCGTACCGCAAGGATGAATGCCAAAGGAACCGTTTATCTCATGATCGCCAACGACGAGCATTTTCCGTTTCTATCTGATGATCTGGAAACAGAAACCTTAAAAGGGCCATTTCACCTACCTCCAGATAGCAGCTGGCAGACCTTATACATTGGTGCCGGCAAGAAAGATAAGATCAATAAGATAGATATTGTTGGATTTCTGCTCAAAAAGGGCGGCCTAAATAAAGATGAAGTCGGTCTGATCGTGGTCAAGGACCAGCAATCCTATGTAGCCATCAAAAGGAGCATGATACCAAAAGTGATTTCCAGATTAACGAACGAAAAAATAAAGAATAAGAAGGTTAAAATCGAAGCGGCACTTTAATAAGTAAAAAGTAAAAAGTAAAAAGTAGAAAGCCCTACAGGGGTGCCTGTGACATAGAAAGTAGAATGAGGGTTTGTAAATTGGAAAACCAAAATATCGTTAACTTTGGCATTTGGCTATAAACCTTCAACTTTGAACCTGCAACCTTCAACTTTGAACCTTCAACTTTGAACCTTCAACTTCAAACATCCAACCGATGAGCAACAACGATATCATGAAAAAATTAAGGGTGGCCCTTTCATTGAATACAGATCAGATTATAGAAATCTGTAAATTGGTGAATTTTACGGTAACCAAAAGTGAACTTGGGGATATTTTCCGTAATGATGAACATCCAAATTTTAAGAAATGTGGAGATCAGATATTGAGGAACTTTTTGAATGGACTGGTCATCTATAAACGCGGCCCGAGGGAAGAGAAGAAATAAGCTGATTGGCAGACTTTCTAATTGATATCATAATGCGATGGGCTTTTGTAATTGACCAATCTTTCGATCTTCTCTAAAAGTACCTCCATTTTAAACGGCTTGGACATGAAATCGTCGGGAGCACATTCCATATCCTGTACTTCCTTGATGTCATATAATCCAGACATCATCAAAATAGGGATATTTTTGGTGTCGACATGACATTTGATCTGGCTACAGATTACCCGGCCATCAATTTTTCCCAGCACCACATCCAATAAAATCAGGTCTGGCTTAAACTCATCTATCCGTTTAAAAACTTCTTCTGCATCGTTTAAAGGCTCAACATCATAACCTCCAATTTCCAAGATAAGCTGGATGGTTTCCAGTACATCGTCATCGTCATCTACAACAAGGATTTTCTTCATAACCGCAAATATATAAGATTGTATGTATCTTATAACAATAAAAACCCCATACAGTTTAGGTTATTATTATTATATCGGAGGATGATATATATAACTTTCAAAAATATTTGAAAGTTTGAAAACTTATATTTACATTTGGATATGAAATTCAGTGAGGCAAAAAATAAGTTTGTACAGACCTGGGGCGCATTGGGTTCACAATGGGGCATCAATAAGACGATGGCGCAGATCCATGCTTTTCTGATGGTGTCTGCCGAACCGGTTTCGATGGAGGAAATTATGGAGGAGCTTCAGATTTCGCGGGGCAATGCAAGCATGAACCTACGCGCATTGATGGACTGGGGCATTGTGTACAAGGAATTTAAGCAGGGAGAGCGCCGAGAATTTTTTATTGCTGAAAAAGACTTGGATGAACTTGCCACCAAAATTGCACGCGAACGCAGCAAACGTGAAATCAAACCTGCACTAAAAGTTCTAAGAGAGGTTTCGGCCATCCAGGATGACAAGACTAAGGAAGCCAAACATTTTATTGAACAGACAAAAAAACTACATGATTTCGTGTCAAAAGCAGATCAGATGATCGATAAAGTAACCGAATATAAAGACAATTGGTTGGCCAGGATGATCATGAAGATGATGGGCTAAAAAAATTTGATCCTAAATTTCAATATTTTCTGAAAATACAGTACATACAATAACATAAAGAATCATGAACTATAACCTCTTTGGGTATATCATTTTTATAGCCTGCATCGTGATCATCATTAAATATGTGGGCCAAATCTGCTACCGGAATGGGAATGTTTTTGTTGCTGAACTTATTCCAGACCACTTGCAACTTTGCCAGCAGATCAATAAAGTTTTGTTGGTGGGCTATTATCTGGTCAATGTGGGCTATGCCACCATGACCCTGGTCGATTGGGAAACCATCCGTTCAGTGCCACAATTGGTGGAGGTAATTGCTGCAAGGATGGCAATCATCATCAGCATCTTGGCCATTTTACATTACCTCAACATTTATGTGCTCACTACTCAAGTCCAAAAATTAATCAAAACACTTTAAACAAATCAATCATGGAAACTCAAACCATCCTGATCGGCTACACGATCTATCTCCCAATCGCCCTCATCCTTACCCTGTATGTATCAAAAACACTTTTTAAAAACAGCAAGATCTATATGCTGGATATTTTTAAGGGGCGCGAAGAAATCGCTTTTGCAACGAACAAGCTTTTTGAAACTGGATTTTACCTGCTCAATCTGGGTTTTGCCCTCATGATCTTAAAGATGAGCATGTATGTGAAGACCTATCAAGATCTGGTGGAAGCACTAAGCTACAAGATCGGCGGATTTTCAATTTATCTGGGGATCATGCTCTTTTTTAATCTTTACCTTTTCTTTAGGGGAAAAAGAAAGGCTAATGCACCTCGTCCTCAACCACAACAGCCTTTGCCGCCGCATTTAATCGGACAATAGGTTTACATTTAAAGCAAGACTTATGAATCGAAAAATTGTTATTGCCGGTGGTACCGGATTTATCGGGAAATATCTTTCTGAAAAATTTCAAGCTGATGGATATGAGGTTTTGGTCATTTCCAGGCAACCTGATCACATCCAATGGGATAATGAACCTGAAATGGTGGAGGCACTTGAACAGGCAGAACTGTTGATCAACCTTGCCGGAAAATCTGTCAATTGCCGCTACGATAAAGAGAATAAAATGCAGATCCTAAAGTCAAGGACCGAAACGACCACCGCCTTGGGGAATGCCATCCTTAAATGCAAACAACCACCTCAACTTTGGATCAATTCAAGTACGGCCACCATTTATCGCCATGCCGAAGATAGGCCAATGTCTGAAAGAAATGGAGAAATCGGCAGTGGTTTTTCGGTCAATGTGGCCAAGCGTTGGGAAGCGTCTTTTTTTAGCTTTGATTTCCCAAAAACCAGGCAGATTGCTTTGCGGATGGCTATTGTTTTGGGAAAGGGGGGCGGCGTAATGCAGCCATTGACCAACTTGGTAAGGTTTGGATTAGGGGGGAAGCAGGGCAGTGGAAACCAAATGTTCAGTTGGATCCATATCGATGACCTTTATCAGATGATCATTTTCTTACAGGAACACAAAGAACTCGATGGCATATTCAATTGTGCTTCACCTAATCCTGTTAGCAATCAGCAGCTTATGCAAACCTTTCGGCAAGTGATGGAGATGCCGATTGGGCTGCCCGCTCCAGCTTGGCTCTTAAGTATCGGCGCGATCTTTATCAAAACAGAAACAGAACTGGTCCTAAAAAGCCGATGGGTTATTCCTGAAAGGTTGCAAGCGCAGGGATTTAACTTTAAGTTTCCGTTTATTAAAGAGGCGCTAGGTGATATTTTACGACTTACGAAGTCTTAAGACTTCGTAAGTCGTAATTAACTGAACATCAGATTTTTATAAACTATGCTAATTTTTTGTATCTGATCCGGTGCGGAGTAATGTCACCCAATCTTTTCTTGCGGTTTTCTTCGTAGTCTGTATAGTTTCCTTCGAAGAAATAGACCTCTGAATTGCCTTCAAAAGCTAAGATATGGGTACAGATCCGATCGAGGAACCACCTATCGTGGCTGATTACTACTGCACAGCCACCAAAGTTTTCCAATGCTTCTTCGAGCGCGCGCAAGGTGTTGACATCGATATCATTGGTCGGCTCATCGAGTAACAGCACATTGGCACCTTTTTTTAGCGTAATGGCCAAATGTACACGATTTCGCTCTCCGCCAGATAATACACCAACTTTTTTCTGCTGATCCGCACCATTGAAATTAAATTTTGACACATAGGCACGGCCATTAACGGCCTTATTCCCCAATTGGATGTTGTCTAGTCCGTCGGTAATGTTTTCATACACGGTCTTTTCTGCCGCAAGATCATTGTGCATCTGATCTACATAGCCTAATGCTACAGTCTCCCCAACCTTGAAAGTGCCTGCATCAGGTTGTTCCTGCCCAGTGATCAAACGGAATAAGGTTGTCTTACCTGCGCCATTGGGGCCAATAATGCCTACGATACCAGCAGGAGGAAGGGTGAAATTAAGGTTTTCGAACAAGATTTTGTCGCCGTAGGCCTTGGTCACATTTGTGGCCTCGATCACTACATTTCCTAGCCTAGGACCAGCAGGAATGAACAATTCCAGTTTTTCTTCGCGTTCCCTACCATCTTCGGATGCCAGTTTGTCGTAATTGGCCAAACGGGCCTTTGATTTGGCGTGACGGGCCTTTGGGGCCATGCGTACCCATTCGAGCTCGCGCTCCAAAGTTTTCTGGCGTTTGCTTTCTGTTTTTTCTTCCTGGGCCAAGCGTTTTGCTTTTTGGTCGAGCCAAGATGAATAATTTCCTTTCCATGGAATACCTTCGCCACGATCCAGTTCAAGGATCCAACCGGCTACATTATCCAAGAAATAACGATCGTGGGTAACCGCAATCACAGTGCCCTTGTAATTCTGGAGGAACTGTTCCAACCAATCAATACTCTCCGCATCCAAGTGGTTGGTCGGCTCATCGAGCAAAAGTACATCCGGTTCTTGGAGCAAAAGGCGGCACATGGCTACACGGCGACGCTCACCGCCCGATAATACGCCGATTTTTGTGTCCGGTTCAGGGCAGCGCAAGGCATCCATCGCCCTTTCCAGTTTGGTATCCAATTCCCAGGCATTTACGGCATCGATTTTATCTTGAAGCTCCCCTTGGCGCTGCATCAACTTATCCATTTTATCTGGGTCTGAATAGTTTTCTTCCAGTCCGAAAGCTTCGTTCACCTCTTCATACTCCTTAAGGATGGCAGTAATTTCGGCCACACCTTCTTCCACTACTTCGCGGACCGTTTTGTGCTCATCAAGAATGGGCTCTTGGGCCAGATAGCCGACGCTATAGCCTGGATTAAAGACCACTTCGCCCTGGAACGACTTGTCCAGACCGGCAATGATTTTCAGGAGCGACGATTTGCCCGATCCGTTCAGACCGATCACACCGATTTTCGCCCCATAAAAAAAAGAAAGATAGATATTTTTTAAAACCTGTTTTTGTGGCGGGTAAATCTTGCTTACCCCAGCCATTGAAAAGATTATTTTTTCGTCAGACATAAATTTGGCTATTATTTCTGCAAAGATAATCTAAATTGTAAGATGGGGGAGTGAAGATGGAAAATGTTGACTAAGATTATCATTTGTAATCGGGATATGAATTTGGGACTGATATACCTTTGCCTGCCATTATTGCTGAAATGAATTTTAGTCCCACGCAAAATGACAGAAAGCCGCTGTCGCCAAAACCTTACAATTTAGCGACAAAGCGGCTTTGAATTGAATAAACCCTTGTTTTTGATGCTAAAAACCTATGCGTTATCTATTTACACAAAAGAACCGCTGGCTCTAATTTTTTGTGATCAAGTTAAAATTTGTTAATTCCTACTATAAGGCGAAACCTTATCCACGAAAATGGCGTAATTGTTGATAAAATATAAATAACCAGAAGCCGTATTTATAAAACAAATTTATAGTTTAGAGTCATCTGGTTTACACACATATTATGGAAGCTAAATTTTCTCCACAAGTAAAAGATGTGATTTCTTTTAGCAGGGAAGAAGCCCTGAGATTGGGTCACGATTATATTGGCGCAGAACACCTGTTGCTGGGCCTAATTCGCGAAGGTGATGGTATGGCGATTAAGATCTTAAAATCCTTAGGTGTCGATACTTCCAAACTTCGCCGTTCTATTGAGGAAGCCGTGCGCGGTACTTCAAGTGTAACCGTTAACCTTGGAAATATCCCATTGACCAAACAAGCAGAAAAAGTATTGAAAATTACTTATCTGGAAGCAAAGATTTTTAAGAGCGATCTGATCGGGACCGAGCATTTATTGCTGTCTATCCTTCGTGATGATGACAACATCGCCTCACAGATCTTATTGCAATATAGCATCACCTACGAAATCTTTAAGCAGGAGGTGGAGGTAAATAAAAATGGATTTAGGGATGAGGCCCAGGGCGGTGGCACTTCGAGCGGTGATGAAGATTACCAGGAAGAAGAAAGCTTTAGCGCACCAAAAAAGGTTTCAGACATCAAGTCCAAAACTCCTGTGCTGGATAACTTTGGCCGCGACCTGACCCGTGCCGCTGAGGAAGGCCGATTGGATCCTATCGTTGGGCGTGAAAAAGAGATCGAACGTGTTTCGCAGATCTTGTCGCGTCGTAAAAAGAACAACCCAATCTTGATCGGTGAGCCCGGTGTTGGTAAATCGGCCATTGCCGAAGGATTGGCGTTAAGGATCGTACAACGTAAGGTTTCACGTGTGTTGTTCAACAAACGTGTAGTGACCTTGGATCTTGCTTCACTTGTGGCCGGCACAAAATACCGTGGCCAGTTTGAAGAACGCATGAAAGCAGTGATGAATGAACTTGAAAAATCGACAGATGTCATTCTTTTCATCGACGAAATCCATACCATTGTAGGTGCAGGTGGAGCATCGGGTTCGCTAGATGCCTCAAATATGTTCAAACCGGCACTGGCTAGGGGCGAAATCCAATGCATTGGGGCTACAACACTTGATGAATACCGTCAGTACATTGAAAAAGATGGTGCACTGGACCGTCGTTTCCAAAAGGTGATGATCGAGCCGGCAACGCCTGACGAAACCGTTGAAATCCTTAACCGCATCAAGGAAAAATATGAAGAACACCATGGGGTGACCTATTCAGAAGAAGCAATCCAGGCTTGCGTGGCGCTCACATCAAGATACATTACCGACCGATTCCTACCGGATAAGGCAATTGATGCGCTGGATGAAGCGGGCTCGCGCGTACACCTCACCAATATCCATGTTCCTGAGAATATTATCAGTATCGAAAGTAAGATCGAAGACATCAAGATCGAAAAGAACAAGGTGGTCAAAAGCCAAAAATATGAAGAGGCTGCAAAACTGCGAGACACTGAGAAAAACCTGTTGGAAGAACTGGACCGAGCCAAGGCAGAGTGGGAAGCTGATACCAAAACAAAGCGTTATGAGGTAACAGAAGACAATGTGGCCGAGGTGGTTTCGATGATGACCGGTATTCCTTTGCAACGTGTCGGACAGACAGATAGTGCCAAATTGCTCAACATGTATGATACGGTTGCAGCTAAAATTATTGGACAGGATGATGCGATCAAAAAATTGACCAAAGCCATCCAACGTACACGGGCTGGATTAAAAGACCCTAAAAAACCAATTGGTTCATTTATTTTCTTAGGTCCAACTGGTGTTGGTAAAACCGAATTGGCAAAGGAACTCGCACGTTTCATGTTCGATAGCGACGATTCGCTGATCCAAATCGACATGAGCGAGTACATGGAGAAATTTGCCGTCTCACGTCTGGTCGGAGCGCCTCCGGGATATGTTGGCTACGAAGAAGGTGGGCAGCTCACCGAAAAGGTACGCCGCAAACCGTATGCGGTAATCTTGTTGGATGAAATCGAAAAAGCGCATCCTGATGTATTCAATATCCTTTTGCAGGTATTGGACGAAGGCCAATTGACAGATAGCTTAGGCAGGAAAGTTGATTTTAGGAATACCATCATTATCATGACCTCAAATATTGGTGCACGCCAGTTGAAAGACTTCGGTGCGGGTGTAGGTTTTTCTACCTCAGCAAAACTGAGCCAGAGCGATGCCCATAGCCGTGGTGTAATCGAAAGTGCGCTGAAACGTGCATTTGCGCCTGAATTTTTAAATCGGGTGGATGATGTCGTGGTATTTAATTCACTTGGAAAAGAAGAAATCTTCAGGATAATTGATATCGAATTGAAATCGTTGTTTGGCCGCGTGCATAACCTGGGCTATGAAGTGAAGCTCACTGAAGGTGCCAAAGAGTTTATCGCCGATAAGGGCTTTGATAGTAACTTTGGTGCCCGCCCATTAAAACGCGCCATCCAGAAATACTTGGAAGATCCTATTGCCGAAGAAATCTTAAAAGGTGAAATCCACGATGGCGATATCTTGGAAATCGACTACGATAAGGAAAAAGAAGAAATTACGGTTGCCAATAAAAGCAATGGTAAGAAAAAGAAAAAAGAAGAAGGGGCTTAAATACTAATTGCACCTGACTTTCGTTAAACACCTGTTACACAACTGACAGGTGTTTTTTTATGGGAAAAATCTTATTGACGCTTATTTTTTCGCTCTTTGCGGTTGCGGATCTGGCAACTGGGAACGATAGCGATCCAAGTCCGACTAATCTGGACCACCAGCTGATCTTAAAACTTGTTAATGAGAGGCGCACCACTGGTTGCAACTGCGGCACCAAGTATATGCCCGCTGTACCGCCGCTCATTTGGAGCGATGTGATAGCGGCTGCCTCGATTGGACACAGCAAGGACATGAACCAACGTAATTTCTTTAGCCACACTTCTTCAAATGGGCAGTCGCTAAAAGACCGCTTTAATGCTGTAGGCTATAAATGGATGGCTATCGGAGAAAATATTGCGATGGGCCAGCGCGACGAATTTGAGGTGGTAAATGCCTGGATAAAAAGTCCAGGGCATTGCATGAACCTGATGAGTGTGGATTTTAAGGAAATGGGTGCGGCCCGGGCAGGAAAGTATTGGACACAGGACTTTGGAAAAAAGAGGACCTGGTAAGCGTGAATATGGCGAGCATAATTTGAAATTTCAATTAAATATTTAGATTTGCAACGACAATGTTATAAAGTGGAAATTATTTTTAAGCTTCCAACTTTAAAATTGTATATTTAATATTAAGATTTAATTCTTCTCCTGAACTAACGCTCTCTCATCCCACTGCAATAGGTAACGGTATAAAGAATTGAATGGAGAATTCATTATGCTCAGATATTTAACGTTAATATTGCTGGTTACCTTAAGTTGCACTGCAGTGCAGGGTGCTACTGGATGTGTGCCCAATTCTAATCCCACAAGAATATATACCACAGTTCAGAGCGGGTCAACCTATAAAAGTACACCTTTCACGACAGTAAACTCTGGTTGCAGCTTTATTCTAACTGGCACAAGCTGCTCAGTGCAAGGCATGGGTGCGGGATGGATTTCAAATACTTCCCCCCAGAGCTGTCCCCTCGATAATGAAATCTATGTAGCTATATTTATCATGGCGCTAGGTGGATTTTATTATTATCGGAGAAGCAGACAATTAGGCTTGGCCTAAAATAGTCTCCAAAGCCTTCCCATAATTTTCAAAAGCATGTTCATGGGTTTCCAGAAAGAGGAAAGGTTCGATCAGTTCAAGTTCCATCAACATGAGTTTTTGATTAACTATGGTGCCATCTACGCGGGAATATAGGCAATCTTTTGCAAATTGATCCACATAGTCCTGTGCTTGGGCGAGCAGCTCCGGATCAGGGAGCAAAGGATGTACGGTACCCCCAAAAGTAGCCTGCACCCTGAAATCTCCAGCTTTGGCTTTCTTCAACAGCGCATGACTAAACTTACCGCCAAAAAAGACAAAAGACCATTCGCCCTGATCTTCGATCTCTTTTAAAAAGGGCTGGATGATAAAATCTTCTTCCTGTTTTAGGGCCATCAATTGGACATTGATTTCATCAACATTAGTCCTCGTCACCTTAAAGGTATTTTTCGAACCTCCGCTCACTGCTGGCTTCACGATGATCTGCTCGGTATCAAACCGCTCAAAGTAGCTTGATAGATCGCTTTGGGCTTCCTGCGAAGTAAATACACTTGGGGTAACCTTTAATCCTGCCTGTGCAATGTCGTTTAGGTAATGTTTATCAGCATTCCATTTTAAGACCGCTATCGGATTGAGCACACGGCAGTTGAGCTGGCCAAGTCCATCTAACCAGACATAAAATTCATTGATGTGATTAAAATAATCCCATGGCGATTTAATAATGACTACATCAAAGCGTTCCCACAAAACGTTGGGGTCGTTCCAAATCGCTTTTTCGACTTCAAATCCTTTTGAAGCTAAAAAACTGATCAGCAGGTCATCTTCATTGTTGGCCGCTGCGGTATGGTACTTTCCCTGGTCTTGATAGGTAACGAGTGCAATTTTCATGTGAATGTTTTAAGGAGCGAAAATAGTAAATAGTTGGTAGTTTATAGTTCATAGTTCACAGTTCATAGTCAGGGTTCATGGCAGATGGCCCTAGTTGATATGAAGCTTATGTTCTTATAGTTAATACACCATCAGAAAAGACTCATCTGCGCCTGTGGAATTTTGAATAAAGTCCGGTCCAATTGGATGTCGTCGACATTCAATCCATTTAAACGACAATGCAGTTTAAATGTGGACCTGATCATTTCTGCAAAGTTTCCTTCTCCCCTCATCCGTGTGCCATATCGGCTATCGTTTACGTTTCCGTTGTGGCAATCCTGGATCATGTGCCATACCTTTTCAAACCGGTCGGGAAAATTCTTGCGGAGCCAATCTTCAAATAATTGATGGATGATGCCATTTAGCCGGACTACCGTATATCCAGCTCCTTTTGCGCCATTTTCGGCCGCTGCTTGAAGAATGGCCGGCATTTCATGGTTATTGAGGCCCGGGATCATCGGTGCGGCCATCACACCAGTTGGCAATCCTACTTTGCTCAGTTCATAAATGATCTTTAACCTTTGTTTTGCTGTGGTCGTCCTGGGCTCCAGCTTCAATCGTAGTTGCTCATCCAAGCTGGTAATCGAAACATACACTGCTGCCAACCTCAATTTCGCCATTTCTTGCAGGATATCGAGATCTCTCAAGATCAGGGCATTCTTCGTGATCATCGAAACAGGCTGTCGATACGCCAATGCGATTTCCAGCAACTGCCTCGTCAGCCTAAATTTCCGCTCTGCGGGCTGATAACAGTCCGTATTGCCCGAAAGCGAAATTGGAGTGGCATCCCAAGCCTTTCTTTCGAGAAACTTTTTGAACAATGCCGGTGCATCCTGCTTGACAATAATTTTCCGCTCAAAATCCAATCCGGCACTAAAGCCCCAGTATTCATGCGAATTGCGTGCATAACAATAGATGCAGCCGTGCTCGCAGCCCTGGTAGGGATTTAGCGAATAGGCCATCCCCACATCCGGGCTCTGCACTTTGTTGACTACCGATTTGGATGAACCCACGATAAAGGCAGTCTTCGAATTAGGTTCTTCCCAATCATCAATGCCTTCTGGGTGATCCTTGGCCAAGGAATTTTTCAAATATCTATTTGCCGTGTTAAGCTGGGCGCCACGGCCGTTTAAATAATCCTGATGTCCATCTTCCAAAAGCATAGTTTAAAATTACTAAAAATATTAGCAATTTATTTAACTGTTTTTCCACAAATGGTGAGTAGCTTTATTTTTTGGGAAGAGGGATATAGTCAAGCGGGAGCAGGTCGGCAATTTTTTCGTACGACCAAAATCCGCTATAGAGTGCAGCTTTGGCATCGTATACCGCCCCATTTGGATAAAATTGGATCGGAGGATTGATGTTCCTGATCAAGGTTACCTGGTCATTTCCAATCTCTGGCGGTCGTGAAACCTTAAAACCCGAGTAGTCGTAAGCAGGGCTTTCCTTTTCATTTTTATAGACCACAAATAGCGCATCCGTATAATTCATCTGTTTTAGCACATGGTCTGTTTTTTTTACCAAGGTGTCGGTTAATATGGGTGCCCGGTTCAGCACATCCACTGTTGGCGAAAGGCTCCGTTGTTTGAGCCAATAGGAAAGAGAATCAGAACCATTAAAGGTCAGGATGTTTTTGGTACCCTGCCTGCCCGTCATAAATTGCCTGACCTTGGCCTGGATCAGGCTGTCTGGAAGTTTGCTGGGGTTTTTAATGGTGGTCAATTTATGCAGCACAAAGCCCTCTTCGGCCAGCGTATTTTTATAAAGCGACTGATAAAAATGCTGCGAGGAGCCTCGATAGGCGATTTCCCTGTTCTTCTTCCACCGCCTTTGCTTTGCTTGGCTACCTTTTAATTCTTCAAAAGTGGGCAGTCCTGCATAAAATAAAATCTTGGTCTTGTAATCATACTCAAAAGTATTTAAAAGGTATTTGATCCGATACCCCAGCGCCTGGTTTTCAATGATCAGCAGTTCGTCGGCCGTAAAATTTAATACTCTATTTGAACGATCGTCGTTTACATTGATGGCCTGGGTATTTAGGATCTTGCAATTCTTTGAGTTTGGCGTAGTCCCGATAAAATATTCCTTAAACAAATTGATGTAGTATTCCCGGTTCGGGTCTGGCTTCACCACCACTTCTTTCAGCTGTGTGGCATTTTCCTTTAAGGTAACTTCAATAAATGCAGCGCGATCGGTGATGATGACATTTTTGGAAACTGGCAGATATCCGATCATCTGTACCAAAACGTCGTAATTGCCAGGTTTTAAATTGGGTAGGGTAAACCTGCCTTCATTATCGGTCACTGTAGCCAGTTTATAACCGCTCAGATAGATGGCAACCCCCGGAATGGTCTCTTTCTGATCGCGGACAATCCCAGAAATCGAATAGTTCTGCTGTGCCAATGACCAGAGACTGCAGCAGGTCAACATCAGAAAAATAAAGAGCCGTTTGGTTCCCATAACAGATCAATTTAAATAGGCACGCCTGACATTTTCGGCCATTTTTACCATGTCCATTTCCTTTGGCGTATTTCTGTTCGTCAAGATGATGATGCTGAAATGATCAGATGGGATGCGATAGATTACATTTCTGAAACTGGTCGTGCTACCGGTATGGTACACGACCGGCATGCCTGTATCCTCTTTTTTGAGGTGCCAGCCAAAACCATAATCAATTTCGGCACCGTTATTTAATTTTTGATGGGCGAAGGCCAATTCCCAGGTTGATCGTGGCAGGATTTGATCGGTGTAAAGTGCTTGTTCCCACTTAAATAGATCGTTGATGTTGCTATAAATGCCCCCATCGCCCAAGGTGGCGCTCGTACTGCTCTGGTCTTTTCTGATCCATCCACCGGAAGCTTCCGCATAACCATAAGCACGGTCCTTAACTGTGTTCACATCCTTCACATAAGCAATCGAACCATTCATTTTTAAAGGCCTGAATAGGTGTTTTGACAGATAAGCTGGATAGTGCTCGCCACTGTATTTTTCAATAATCAGGCCCAACAACACATAAGCGGTATTGCTGTATCGATAGCGGGAGCCCGGCTCAAAATAGGTTTTGGTAAAAGCCTTGCATGCCCTAACCACATCCTGGTCAGCTAATTGTGCTCCGCCGATCGTCTCATCGATCACATCATCATAATCGAGTATACCAGAAGTATGGTTCAACAGCTGTTGGATGGAAATACCTTTGGCATAAGCTGGCAGTTCCGGAAAACAGTCGCTCAATGTAGTCTGTAAATTTAACTTTCCTTTGCCGATTAGCTGTAGGATGGCTGCAGCTGTAAATTGCTTGCTCACCGAAGCCAACCTAAAATTGGTATTCAGGTTTACCTTGGTCTTGCTTTCGAGTTCACTTAGACCATAACTTTGGCTATAAACTATTTTCCCATCTTTTACAATGGCCAATGCGGCACCAGGATTTTCGCCCGCATAGGGCGCAAAAAGTTCGTCGATCTTAGCGTAATTTTGGGCCATGGCCATTGAAGTGAAAAGCATAAAGAGGAGCAGCAATTTAGTTTTCATAAACATATTTAGTTAAAATATTCGATAAACTAAATTAATAGTTATTTTTTATTGCAACAATTCCTTTGCGTTCTGTAGGGCAGATTGCCCTGGGTTCTTACCGCTCAACATTTCTGCTATGGTACCAATCCTTTCTCCGGGCAATAATTTTTTAAGTCCGGTAGTTGTCTTATCGCTCGTTTCGGTTTTATATACTAAATAATGCGCTTCACCTTTGGCTGCAATCTGTGGCAAATGGGTGATGGCAATCACCTGCAGATCAAGTCCCAGCTCAGCCATCACCTTTCCAACCCTTAATGCAGTTTCTCCCGAAATGCCCGTATCGATCTCGTCAAAAATCAGGGTGGGTAGGGCAGTATGTTTTGCTACCAACGATTTGATGGCGAGCATCAACCTGGATAGTTCTCCGCCAGAGGCCACCTTACCGATTGGTGCAGGCAACTGCCCGGCATTTGCGGTAAAAAGCAATGAGATATCATCAAGCCCATCCTTATTTAAGGCTGCGGTCTGCTGATGCTGAAAGATCAATTTGGCATGTGGTATGCCCACTTGTGCCAACGTATCGAGCAGTGTCTTTTCGGCCAGTTGGATTGCTCTTTTGCGATTTGCCGTTAAATGATTGGCCTTTTCCTGCAAGTCGGCCAAGGCAAGGGCTATGTCTGATCGGAGCTTATCGATATGCTCATCTGCATGCAAAAGTTGTGTCAAGTTCGTTTCCAACGCTTGCTGGATGGCCAAAAGCTCCTGATTATTGGCCACGCGATGCTTCTGCTGCAGGGTGTAGAAAA
Source organism: Pedobacter sp. (assembly GCA_031119475.1). Lineage (GTDB taxonomy): Bacteria > Bacteroidota > Bacteroidia > Sphingobacteriales > Sphingobacteriaceae > Pedobacter. The sequence goes on from JAVHXV010000009.1 coordinate 113,648, forward strand.
TGTCCAGTCGCTGTTGGATGCTTTCCAATCTGCTGCTGCTGTGTGCCGTATTTTGCTCCAAATGCATGGCCTCATCTGCAATATCCTTGATTTCTATAATGCTGGAACGCAAGCGCTCGTGCAGTATGCCTAGTGTAGGATCGAATTTTTCGATGCCCTGCAACTGTGAAGCCGCTTCCCTGAGCAGCGATTGAGCCGAGATTTCCTGTTCAGATAGGAGGGCAATAGACTGCAACAGTGACCTTTTGATGCTTTCCGCGTGTGTAAGCCGTTCAAGCTCCTGCTCCAATTCCTCCTGCTCGCCCGGCTTCAGTGCTGCCTGCTCCAGTTCATTGAACAAAAACTGTTCGTAATCCTGCTTATTTCTTGCTTCAGTTGCCGATGCAATCATTTGGTTTAGCCGCTGCTGGTCGTTCCTAAGTTGCTGAAAACCTTTTCTATATTCCGAAAGCAGGGATTGGTGATCAGCCAGCGAATCCAAAATCAGCAATTGAAAGGCAGGATCATTGAGTTCCTGCGTGGCATGCTGCGAATGGATGGCAATCAAGTGTTCGCCAATCTGCTTCAGCGTAGCCAAATTCACGGGAGTATCGTTAATGAAGGCCCTAGACTTCCCGTCGATCGCAATTTCACGTCTTAAGCTATTTTCTGGAAAGAAATCAAGGTCGTTCGCCTCAAACAACTGTTTCAGTTGATCATTGTCAATCAAAAAAGTTCCCTCGATGACACACTTCTTTTCCCGATTAAAAAAATACCGACTTTCTGCACGTTGTCCTAAAATCAGCGATAGCGCACCCAGAATAATGGATTTTCCTGCACCTGTTTCACCAGTGATGATGTTGAGGCCCTGGTCAAATCCAATGTCCAGGCTATCGATTAGCGCATAATTTCGGATAGAAAGTTTCTGTAGCATAGTTGAAGCTAAATTACGATTTTAGTCGGAAAGTCGGGTAGTCGGAAAGTCCGAAGTCCGAAGTCCAAAAGTCGAAATGACCTAATGACTTAATGACCAATGCCTCAATGACCAATGACCAATGCCCCAACAAAAAAAGGGCAGGAATTTAACATTCCCACCCTCAGGTTTCATTTGTTTGTTTGATTTTTTGTGCTAATTTTTTGCTGGCACCATATCCAATACGATAGCTGGAGGTGTAGGTGGCAGTACCGCTACCTTAGCAGGAGCATACTTTACACTCGGCACGGGCATAAATTTCACGATGTCTGTAGCAGCAAAGGCTTTGAAGGGTTCGGTAGCTGGCAGAAATATTTTTTCCACCACATCATTTCCATCGAATAGGAGGAAAGCCTTATCGCTTTTAATGCCTTTCTTTTTCTTCAGCTCATCAAGGTCCTGCTCATATTTTTTCCTCAACTCTTTATATTCTGGAGAATCCTGCAATTTTTTAAGGTCTTCCATTTTCTGCTTCCACTCTGGAGAATTATATTTTTTGTTCATCTCCTCGGCATTTTTTTGGATATCCTCCATTTTTTTCTTCCATTCTGGAGAATTGAATTTTTTCTGCATCTCTAGGCTGCGCTCCTGGATCTGTGCCATATTTTCTTTCCATTCTTTCGACTGGAATTTTTTGGCTATCGCCAGGCTTTCCTGTTGAACTTTGGCCATTTGGTCTTTCCATTCCTTGCTTTCGAATTTTTTGGCCATTAGGGCGGCATCTTTTTCAACTTTTGCCATCTGCTCTTTCCACTCTTTCGATTCAAATTTCTTGGCGATGGCCAGGCTCTGTTCCTGTACTTTGGCCATGTGGTCCTTCCACTCTTTTGAGTCGAATTTTTTGTTCAGTTCCAAGGCATGCTTTTGGATGCCATCGATTTTCATTTTCCATTCTGGAGATTTGAAATATTCCAATCTCTTCATGGTTGCCGAATCCAGGTCGCTGATATTGATGCGAAGGCTATCAGGCATATCTTTTAAGGAATTGTAGACTTTTTGGTTGCCTTTATCATCAGTGATGATGATCTTATACTTGCGCTTGGTCTTGGTCGAGTCGGTATCTGCCTTACAGATCAATTTATGGCTAATGACTGGTTTCTCGGCGCAGACCTCGACAATAGAGGCGGTTACTGCTTTCTTAACTTTGGCAACTGGTTTTTTGGCAGGACTGATCCAAGCGAGCGACATGACGGTAGCTACGGTTAGGGTAAGGATAAAAAACTGCTGTTTGACGTTGATGTAGTTCGTTTTCATATCTGTAATTCTTTTAATTCTTTGGTACAGGTACTGGTTTTTGCCCGTAGCCGCTAAGGATAGCGCTGGTACCTGCTTTTCTTTTAATAATTCAAGTTTCAAGAGTGCGTGCGCATAGGTTAACGGTGTGCCCGTGAAGTTTACCACCAGGTCGTCGCAGGCATGTTCCCTTTCGATGTGTATGAACTTGGTGGTGAGCCATACAAATGGATTGAAGAACAACAGCGTCTCTATGCAGGTTTTAACAAGGTTGATGAGGTAATCGTGACGACGGATGTGTGACAGTTCGTGGATCAGGATGGCCTCTACTTGCTTAAGATCCAGCTGCGTAGCTAGGGCAACCGGAAATAATACAACAGGTTTCAGGAAACCGATCACCAAAGGCACGTTAACTTTGGGCGAAAGGTAAAATTTAACTGTTTTATTAAGTTTTAATTGGGCAAGTGTCAGTTCAAATACCGTGTTCCATGCCGCAGGAACCTGTAAGGTACTGGCTTGCTTTAATTTTTTGAGTTTAAGATACCCCGAAGTAAGGATGAGCAGTTGGAAAGCAATGCCCACCAGATAAACAATGGCTACGACAGGGAAATAAGCTTCTGTACGGATGCTGAACGTGTTGCCCAGTTTCATGACTTCCTGATAGGCCAACTGGTCGAGTGCTACATTTTTAAGTGCCGATGTAGCCGGTGTTGGCAGTTCGAATATGGAAGAAAACGTAAAGCAGAAACTGGCAAAGATGAGGAACAATGCGCCAAAAGATAAGTTGTGCTTTAACCTGGCACTCATTTTAGGACGTGCCATGAGGATGATGAACAGCACAGCGTAGATGATGGCTCCTTGCCATAGCGAGTGGAGGATGCTCCAGCCAATGGCTTTGATCAGGTTGTTTACAATCGCTTCCATATATTTCGGGTTAAAGGGGTTTTAGGTTTGGCGTTTATTGTGTGGCGTTTAGCGTTTGGCGTACTTGGCGCTTAACGCCCTTCGCTCTACGCAATTCTATTTCAGTTTATCCAAGTATTCCTTGATCAGGTCAATTTCTTCCTTGCTTGCATTTTTGTTGCCCAATGCCTGCATGACCAATCTGGCTGCAGAACCATTAAAAACATTGTCGATCATTTTGTTGACCAACTGCTGCTGTGTCTTTTCGCGGTTGATCAATGCTTTATAGATGTGGGTCTTTGCACTCGTATCCCTTCCTACCATTCCCTTTTCGTGCATGATCTGCATCAGTTTTAGGGTAGTGGTATAGCCGGCATCTTTTTTGTTCAGGGCCTCATGCACCTCACGGACCGTACAGTCGCCCTGTTGCCAAAGCACCTGTAAGATTTCCATTTCGCCTTCTGTGGGTTTGATGTTCGTACTACTCATTTTGTTACACTACGAATTTTTTCGTATTCAAATGTACGAATGAATTCGTATAATCAAAATTATTTAACAAATTTTTAACAGTTATGGATGGATATATTGATTAACTATTTAATTGTTAGCTAGTTATATATAATCAAATTTATCAATCCATTGATGGTTTAATCATAAGACACATAAAATATGGGATCGTTGCATCTCTTATCGCATTTGCGAGGTAAGCATGGCCGAAGCTCCAGGGAGTCCCTTTTGGGCAACCAATGAACTCAACAGATCGGAATATGTCAATCACTCACATAAATAGGGAGCTTGCGTCGTCGCTGTGATCCTCGCAAACACGTTAAGGGAATGCGTCCGCATCGTCGCTCTGCTCATCGCAAATCTGACATGCTCCACTTCGGTTAATTTAGTGCGCTCAGGATTGGGCAATTAACCAATTAACCAGTTTAACAATTAACCAATTAACCATTAATCATTTCTTCCTCAATCCTTCATATTTATTGATGTTGGCGGGATCGATGTCGCTCAGCAGGTTATAGGCCTTGATCCGATCGGAAGGGTTGGGCAGAATGGCCAGCACGTTGGTAATCTCATCGGCCTTGCCAGAAAAATAGATGTTGGGGAAAAAAGAATTGAGCTTTAGCCTGTCCATTTGTTGTAGGACCGGGATCAGCTGAAAGATGTGCTGTGCGCCATTGCCCGCATTGTCCTGGAGTTTGTCCAATCCGTTCATGTGATAATCGTAAATGAACAAGCGTAGGTCCTTGAACGAATTGTTCAGCAGGTTTTCGTTCATCCAATATCGATTGCGGAGGCCATCTATCGCTTTCCAGCCCTTGCTGCCACTGTTTTGCGCAATGTTGAGCAGGTTCTGCGCCTTTAGGAAGTAGGGTGTTCCCCCAAGTTTGCTAAAAGTATCTTTGTCGAGCCCGATGACCGTGTAGGCATAATAGCCCAACAGCGAACTCAGGTTGGAAATGAAATTCTGGTCAGAAAAGTCGATGGACTGCCCTTCATTGTAGCCGAAATCAAAATCCTTGTCGCTCAGGTTCAGCAAGGTGCTATAATAGGAGCTTCCATAGACCGGACGGCTGGATTGGATCTGGGCTTCGGCGGTATAGGCCGAACTGCCATCCCATCCGGTAATGGTAATGACCAGGTTCCACTCTATCCTTTCCTGAGGGAGGTAGGTTTCGCTGGTCCATTTGTTGTTGTTCAGGAAATCCCTGATCGTGTTCTGTAACTGGTCGAGTGTTCTTTTGTTGATGTTGGAAATGTTAGGTGCGAGAAGCTGTACCCGGGTATTGAGTTCCTGGGCATAGGTAAGGCACGTGAGCAGCAACAACAAAATGGTACCCGTTAGTTTTTTCATCGCACTGCTAACTTAAGAATTTCTGCGCAAATATCCTTCGCCACCATCTTCTTGGATTTTACGTCGAACTCCACTTTATCCAGTTGCCTGTTAATGATCGTAATCTTATTGGTATCGCCCTTAAATCCGGCGCCCTCATCTTTTAGGGAATTGAGCACGATCAGGTCCAGGTTTTTTTTGTTCAGTTTTTCCTTGGCATAGGCTTCTTCGTTTTCTGTTTCGAGCGCAAAGCCGATGAGCAATTGTCCTTCCCGTTTTTGTCTGCCCAATTGGGCCAAGATGTCAGTTGTTTTTTTCAGCTCGATCGAGAATGCGCTGTCCTGCTTCTTGATTTTTTGTTCCGCAACGTTAACGGGGGTATAATCGGCCACGGCGGCACTCATGATCGTGATGTCGCAGTGTTCAAAGGCTTCGGTACAGGCCTGGAGCATATCGTTTGCGCTCACCACATCAATTCGGTGTAGGTTAAAAGCTGTTTTTTCTGCAGTAGGACCAGTAATGAGCGTAACTTCTGCTCCCAAAGCGGTCATTTCTTCCGCCAATGCGAAACCCATCTTTCCTGAAGAATGGTTGCCAATGAAGCGTACGGGATCAATAGCCTCATAGGTCGGCCCTGCCGTAACCAATACCTTTTTGCCGAGCAATGGAAGGTTTTTGCTGATTTCCTGCTTCAGTAAAGCGACGATCTCATCGGGCTCTGCCATCCTGCCTTCGCCATAAAGGCCACTGGCCAATTCGCCTTTGTTGGGCGCGATGAGCGTATGGCCAAAAGATTTTAGGCGTTTGATGTTGTCCTGTGTGGTTTCATGTTTCCACATGTCGAGGTCCATGGCAGGAGCGAAGAAAACCGGGCATTTGGCCGAAAGGTAAACCGCCGTAAGCAGGTTGTCGCACAGTCCGTTGGCCATCTTTCCGATGGTATTGGCAGAAGCAGGGGCAATCAGCAGGTAATCGGCCCAAAGGCCCAATTCTACATGGTTGCTCCACACGCCGGTTTCGGCCTCAAAATATTGGGTATAAACTGGATTTTTGGAGAGCGTAGCCAGCGTGAGCGGGGTAATGAAATGCGTGGCATCTGGCGTGAGTACCACCCTTACTTCGGCACCGGCCTTGACCAGCGCCCTGACCAGCAAGGCCGATTTGTATGCAGCGATGCTTCCGCACACGCCCAGAAGGATTTTTTTGTTGTTCAGCATGGGGCTAAAAGCGGCAAAAGGCCACTCACTAACGCAAATATAGAGAGAAAAAAACAGTAGCCATAGCTTAAGGGTCAATTGTCTCTTAAACTATGGCTAGTATGCGTGGCATAAACGCCAAACGCCATGCCCTAAGCGCTTAGCGCACTATTTCTGCTCTTTGCTCGGATTTCTGTGGTATACTTTACCGTTCAGGAATTCATCCATTGCGATCAGGCTCGGTTTCGGCAGGCGCTCATAGTGCTTACTGATTTCGATCTGCTCCCTGTTTTCAAAAATTTCTTCCAGATTATCGTTAGATGAAGCAAACTCGGCCAATTTACCATGAAGTTCCTCTTTCATGTTGTTGGAAATCTGGTTGGCCCTTTTCGAAATGACCACCAACGACTCATAGATGTTGTCGGTTGCCCGATCCAGGTCGTGTACATTTCTCGTTACCGTAGTATTTGGTATAGCGGGTTTTGCTGTATTCATATCTTATTTATTTTTAATCTCTACGTTGGTACTGTCTTTTACTTTTTTATCTCTTTTTTTATCGAGGGCGTTGTATTTCTCGATCATTGCCGCTTCTTCGGCCAGTTCTTTTTTCGCAGCTATGATTCCAGCTTCGCTATCGGCCTTCAACTGATTGGCCTCTTTCATGAGCTTGCTGTTCGGGTAGGTCTCTACAAATTCATTGTAATAGCCAATGGCCTCATTGTAGCGCGCTTCCTGTCTGTTCGGGAAACTGTTCTTGGCAAACATGTACTGCGACTTAACGATGAGCAGGTTCATTTCTTCTGCATACTTGATGTCCGGAAATTCGATCTGCGCATTCTTAAGGGCAACCACAGCTGCCTTATAGTTCGAAATGTCATAACCACCGAGCTCATAATACATTTTGGCATTATCAAAGGCCTTGCTTTCCAGCTTGCCCCTTAGGTTGGCAATATATTGCGCAGCCTGTGCCGCACGGTCGCTCTTGGGGTAAAGGTTGATGAACAATTGCAGCGCATCAATGGCCTTGTACGTATTTTCTTGGTCTAGCGATGATTTTGGCGAGTCAAGATAATAGCAATAAGCACCCATGTACCGGCATTCTTCTGCGTTCTTACTCTGCGGATAAGTATCGGCGAACTCTTTGAACTTGTAACGTGCCGTGGTATAATCCTTCAAACGGTAAAGCGTAAAGGCATAATAGTAGTTCAGGTCTTCCGCTTCGGCGGTTCCCCTATATTTTTGTACAAGTGCTTCGAATAGAATGAGGGCTTTATTGTAATCTTTTTTATTGTACAGGCGAATTCCCTCCTGGTATTTTTTGGCCACATCGTTGCTCAGGCGTAATTTCTCAAAACGGCTTTTACAGCCAGCTGCGCCCAGTAAAATGATGGTCAGACTTAAAATAAGTAAGTGTTTAATTTTAAACATTCTGCAAAGATAAGGTAATAATACGACAACGTCAATAAATTTATGTTCGGCGTTTGGCGCTTTGCGTTGAGGGGTGCCTGCCACAAATCGCTGGAACGTCAGCTAAGCTAGATAAACAGATCCAGTCGGGCAATGGAGTTAACACATTTTAACGTTTTGGGTTAGGGGTTGCAGGTTGTGGGTCTTGGGTTTCAAGCCTCGAGTATCAGGTATCGAGACAGGTTGCCTAATGTTAAGCGCCCAGACTTTATCTTAAACCTTAAACCTTTAACTTTCAACCTGAACCTTGAACTTTCAACCTTCAACTTTCAACTTTGAACCTTCAACTTTCTTCCCGCCTCAACCATATACCAACCCCATACCAAACTAACCCTTCCGTTACTTTTTCTATACCAAAAAAATACCCTTTCCATACCCTGGAGGTATACAAAGGGTATAGAATAGGTAAAGGATAGGTATAGAAAGGGTATAGAAAGGGTATAGAAAGGGTAAAGAAAAGGTATGAAAAAGGTAGGGTTGGTATAGCGTTGGTATATAGGTGGGGTAAGAAAAAAGTAAGTGAAAGCACCAATTGGAGGAGCTCACACTGGAAATATTGAAGATAAAAGGCTCTGCCGAACTTCCTTTTGTGCTTCCCCAACGTTCAAGCTGCAACTTTGAACCTTCATCCTTTAACTTTCAACCTTAAACCTTCAACTAAACTTAGTATCTTGGTTGAAAATTAACCTCCACTCTCCATGAAAAGACTCCTGCTGATCTGCCTGTTGGCCATTGCATCAAAACCTTTAGCTGCCCAGAACGTAAACGGGGCTATACAGCGCGATTTTAGCAGTTATAGCAAGTTGGTGAGCGAAAGGAAAATCGACCAATCCTTGGAATATATCAATCCGAAGTTATTCGAGCTGTTCCCGAAAGACCAGATGAAATCGCTGTTGGAAGCGGTCTATAAATTGCCCAATATCGAATACAAATTGGGCATCCCCGCGATTACGGGCTTTGGGGAGCCAAAGCTGGTCGATGGGGCCAGTTATGTGAAGCTGGAAATCGTTTCTCCTCTTGAAATGAAATTTAAGGATATGGAGTTGGATGATGAATCGTTGGCAGGAATGACCAAATCTTTTGAAGCCAAATTTGGGGAAGGGAATGTGTCTTTTGACAAAACGACTGGATTTTTTAAGGTCAAGGCCAAGAAGCAGGTCATTGCAAGTTCCACAGACAAGGGTGAAAACTGGAAATTTGTGACGGTAGACAATCCTAAGATGAAAGCGCTGCTGTCGAAGATCATTCCGGCCGAACTGTTGGAATAAAAGTGGCGATTGCAGATAGAAACTTTCGTAAGAGTTTCAAGTTGAAAGTTCCAAGTTGCAGGTCTGGGCGTCACGCTGTCTCCCTTTTGAGGGGCTAGGGGGAAGATGACATACCGTAGAAAGTAAAAAGTAAAAAGTTAAAATTTGAAAGTTGAAAGTTGCGGGTTTTTCAGTTGTGGGTAGCGGGATGTGAGTGTGTACTCGAGCAGGTCTCCATTTATGCGTGTTTGCGAGCGACGAAGAAACTGAAGCAATACCGAACCTTTCCCCATACCTCTCGGATGTCAAAACTTAATCGCTATCTTTAAAAAACTAGCAACAGCCCATGAGCGCAGCCCTATCTAAACTTGTCTTTTTATTGGTTATCCCTGTACTCTTGAGCTGCCAATCGCCTGCGGCCAAAGTTGACCCTTCCACATCAGTACGTCCAGTAAAACGGCCAAATGTAAGTCAATCATCAGTGCGCATCGTCGATTCAAAGGAACACCAACCAAACTACATTACCTGTGATCTAGGTGGAGACCAGCGCTCAGATTCTGTAAAGATTGTCCGCAATCTGGACAACGGTAAGTATGGCCTGAAGATCATCTTTGGCAACAAACAGATCCAATACCTGGGCATGGGCAAAGATGTACTTGGCCAAGGCTTTGATAACCTCGATTGGATCGGCATTTTTGAGCGCGTACCAAAAGGGAATGCCTATTTCAATAATGTGGATGAGGAGGGCGATATCATTTCGGAAGAAGAAGTAAAGCCGGGCGACAAGATCATGCTCGACAATGACGGGATCTTTATCCATCAAGCAGAATCCTGCGGCGGTGGCATCATCTACCTGAAGAATGGCAAATTTGCATGGATACAGCAGGAGTAGTGTTTTCTCCAGTCAATTGGCCCCAATGTAGGCGATCCTACATTCAACAGCTACTGGGTCATGTAGACCTTAAAACGACCATGCGTTATACACCATGTTTCGACAAATAAGATCGAAAGTCCACTCGATAAAATTCTTCGTAACAAAGAAATAAAATAAACTATATTTGAGAAAAGGCTACACAGCAAACGAATCGCTTTGAGCTTAGTAACACACTGAATTTAAATTATTTAACGTATTGGTTTAATGAAAGTAGATTCGCCTATTAAAAGTTAGTGGCAAGCCTGGGCAAATACCTACATATTCCCATAACATAAGGCATTATGAAACACGAACCAAACGAGCAAATCACAAAAAAAGAAGGCTATGAAGCAATGCTATATGTGCTTAAAGCATATTGGGAGAATAGCGGCTCCAATGATTTAACCGATATATTGAGTGGTGGCGAGTATTGGAAAGGAACTGATGAGCCGGCAGATTCTGCATTTTGGGCGTATTGGACGGATGCCATTGATAAAGTAAGAAAAGATGGACCAATGTTTAAAGTTTTTGTTGAGAAATGAGATGTAAGAAGCGTCAAGCTATAATTGCAACATGACTAGCTGCACCTAACAGGGGTTTGGCAACGTGAGGCTGGAAGCCGAAAGCTACGCAGTAAAACTTGATGGAAACTCTTCTTTGACCGGTCCAGTTTTCTAGTAAATTTACTTAAGCCACCAAGCTTCGCCAAGCCCCGGGGCGTTAGGCGTAATACTGGGCGCATACCTGCAAAGCGCAAAAAGCATTATACAAAATAAGCTTTACGAATGGAATTATTAGATAACCGATAGATTTATGAAATTTAATTTAAGAGCATCATTAATTTTATCATATTCAATATTATGTTCGTGCAGTTACGGAGTTAAAGATGAAGCCGAAAGAACGTTTATAGGAAACGACTATAGTGGAGTAAAATCATCGAATGCTATAGAACTACTGAAGCTAGGAGATAAAAATATCAATGATCAAAAATATGACGCTGCCCTTGAATATTACTTAAAGGCTGACAAGGTCGAACCAGATAACTCAACAATTCTTAATTCTATAGCAAACACAGAATCCTATTTAGGCAAAACGGAACATGCATTTTCACATTTTAGAAAAGCAATTGAAATAGACAGTTCTTATTTACACGCATACGCAAGTTATGGAACAAGCCTTGGAGAAAGCAAAAGATATGATGAAGCGATAAAAATACTAAAAATTGGTTATGAGAAATCGTCGCCCAGTCAATTTGTGCATTACGCTCTTAGTTTTAACCTAGCAATTTACTATTACAAAAATGGTAATTGCAAGAGCGCAAATGATTATATTAAAATTGCTTTAAAGAATAAATTTAAGAATAAGAATTTCGATACCGAAATTTTTAAGGTAGCGAAAATTATAAATGAAAACTGCAAGCCCTAAAATGTATCAAGCTATTACTACGCCTAACAAAGGCTTTGCCAAACCGAAGGCGCAGCCAAGCTCAGCGCAGCTAAATTGGCGGGAAATCATCTTCAACTTGTTATATTGCATATAATTTAACGTATACGCCAACTTCGCAAAGCCTCGGGGCGTTAGCAGTAATTCTAGATGCATACCTTTCTGGCGCAAAACACAGTTACAAAAAATGACAGACAAAGAAATAAAAGAAGTTATTGAAGAAGAATTCAGGAGTAAAACATTTGGATTAACAGAACAATTTCTTGAAATCCATAGTCCAATATACTTTGAAGACAACATTAATATTGCGAGAATAGACCGTGAAGAAGATGAAGGTCTTGTTATTGCTTATTTGCCTGTAAGTGAAGAGCCATTCTATTTTGCTGTTTATATCGATACTGAGAGCAAGCAGATATTTAATATAGGATCGGAATCTTGGAACAGAGTTTATTTTCGAGCACATTCAGAAATCAAAACTGAAGATGAACTAAAATCTTTAACTGAGCTCAAACCAACAAAAAGTTGGAACAAGGGTGACTTAAGAGAAAATAAAAAAATGAAGGAGAAAGTGAGCTATATAGAGTTTTTGCCAAATCCAGAACCCGACGAATTTGAAGACAAGTTAAAAAAACTATTAGATTTCTTAGAAAAGGACGAAGCTGGGATTAAAAAACTTGTAGAAACGGCAGAAGGTTATATTCAAGTTGCCATGGACATTCATAATGGTAACGGAATGATCGGTGGACCAACAATAAATAAAGATTCTATAAGTCGAATGAGTAACCTAGGACTTGAAATAAATTTTGACATGTATGTCGGTGGAAACAGTTTCAAATAACTACTGCTAACAAGGGTTTGGTAAAATTGGCGGAAATTCAACTTCAACCTTTTATATTGCTTAGGAAATTTAATGTAACCGCCAACTTCGCCAAGGCCCATGGCGTTAACTGCAATACTGGACGCATACCTCTCATGGTGCAAACCCCTCATGGTGCAAACCTATATAATGTTCAAAACAATCTAAACCTCTCACTCCTAAAAAATGGACTTATTTTTTCAAAACTTTAACATTGATCAAGCAATCAAAATACTAACTACCTTTCTTGCCTTTGTCTTGGCTATAAAGGCGATTATCGAGTATAAAAAAACTCAAAAATGGAAAAAAAATGAATTTTTAGCCAAAGAAATTAAGGATTTTTTTGCCGATAGAGAAGTAAAAAAAACACTGTTAATACTTGATTGGAATAGGATTGATCTGCCTCTTTATGATAACGAAATTCCAGAGAATAATACTCGTTCTATTTTTTACATAGATGAAATCCATTTGGCGAACTCATTATCAACAGAACCAGAATCAGTATTTACAGATGAGGAAACCATTATAAGAAAAAGTATTGATGAATTTCTCGTTAAGCTTTCAATGTTTCAAAATTATATAGATAATAAATTAATCACCACTAAAGATTTAAAACCTTATTTAGAATATTGGATAAACATGATTGGAGATAGGAACAAAGCTCAAAAAAATCCTATGTACATAGAAAATCTTTGGAAATTTATTAAGAGATATGAATATTCACAAGTCATCAAATTGCTAAAAAGTTTTGATCATAACATTTAGTTTAAAAACTTCATCAATACTAGACGCATATCCCTCATGATGCAAACCGTTCAAGTTTTTCATGCAAACTGCCGACACTTTTATATTTCCGACAGTTTTTAGGGATGCCTATTCCACTTCTAGATTGATAACCAGTTGTCCTTTTTTTCTGAAACAATTACATGGTTTCCTACATCGAAACCAAGTTTAGATATCCATTCCCACTGTAATAAATTACGGGAATTGTTTCTGTACAGCCTGCCTTGTAGTAGACTTTAAGCCTGCGCATTCAGCTTGGAAGTTTGGGCTTTTCCCGAAGGGGTGCCTTTGGCACTGGTTCGCAAGCCCCGCATTTACAAATTTTGTTGGGTTGAGTTCTTGGGTGATTTTGTGTTTCCTTGCAGAAGCTGTTTTTCAACTTTTCGTAGATTGCATTTTAAAAAAAGTTTAATATGCATCCAGGTCACCGCAATCTACGTCGGAAAACCGAGATGATGCTGGACTCCCACAAGTTTGCCTGGGTGTATCGTGAGTAAGAAAATTTGTTGGATTGCTCCAACGTAGATTGCATTATAAAGATGGGAATAATATTTTAAATAGTCGGAGATATCCGTTTAAAATCAGATAATTTTAAAATGAGATAAAGTTGTGTAGATTTAAATCAGATATGGCAAGAAAAAAACAAATTAGCAAACTCCCTTCTTTTGATGAACTACTAATTCCAACTGTAAAGGCTTTAATTGAATTGGGTGGTTCTGGAAGCGTTGAAGAAATAAATACTAAGGTTTATGAAATTGCCGAAATTGCCGAGGAAGTTTTACAAATTCCACATGGTGATCAGGGAAAGAGAAGTGAAGTTGATTATAGATTAGCATGGAGTAAAACTTACTTAAGAAAGTTTGGCTTATTAGAAAATTCTTCTCGTGGAATTTGGGCACTATCCAAACCAGAAATAGATGTATCTAAGTTAAATCATACAGAAATTGTAAAAACAGTTAGAGATCTGGAAAAACCAACACTATCAAAACCAAAAAAAGAGAAGAAAACAATTAACGAGATTGAAGAAGAAGTAAATGATGAGGTTGATAATACAGAAGAATGGAAAGACAAACTTTTAAACGTCCTATATAACATAACGCCTGCAGCATTTGAAAGGCTATCTCAAAGACTTCTTCGTGAAAGTGGATTTGTTCAAGTTGAAGTGACAGGAAAAGTTGGAGATGGAGGAATAGATGGTAAAGGTATTGTTAGAATAAGTGGGCTCTTAAGTTTCCATGTAATTTTCCAATGCAAACGTTATAAAGGCTCAGTATCACCGAGTCAGATAAGAGATTTTAGAGGGGCTATGCAGGGTAGAGCTGATAAAGGGCTTTTTATTACAACTGGTACATTTACTAGGGAAGCAATCAAAGAAGCAACTAGAGATGGAGCACCACCAATTGATTTGATTGACGGAGAATTGCTATGCGAGAAATTAAAGGAATTAAAACTTGGTATAGATACAAAACTAACGGAAACAGTTGAAATAAAGAATGACTGGTTTGGTAATTTATAGTCTATATATCTTGTCCAAAAGAAAACTATGAATGATAAATCCATTAAAAACCTAACTATCTCGTTATTAATATTTACGGGTGTAGTTTTTGTATACTTTTTAGTTTTCGTATCACTAAACGGATATTGGATTTGGCATGAAAGTTTGGATTTTGCAGCTACAGGACAATTCGGAGATTTTGTTGGGGGATTCTTAGGAACAGTTTTCAATGGAGCTGCATTTTATTTTCTTTATTTAACTTTAAATGAGCAACGAAAATCAAGTTTAAAACAAGGTTTTGAGACAAAGTTGTATGATATTATTCGCTTGCACAGAGAAAATGTTACCGAATTAAAATATACAAAATTCTATAAGAAAGAACTGAAGACATCAGAATCTAGAAAAGTTTTTAGAATTATTGTTGAGGAGTTTATCGACTGTTACCATGAAATTCAACGTTTTTGTAAAATGTATCCAGAAATGGAAATTTTACAACCTGGATATCAAATTTTATTAGAAAAAATTCTTAAAGAGAACAAAGTTAGAGCAACAATTAAAGAGTTAGCGTTATTAGATATAGCTTTTTGCTTTTTTTATTTTGGAGCTGGAAAGGAAAGTGAGACTATATTACTACATAAATTTTATAATAGGTATAATAAAAACTTCGTTCATAGGCTTAAAATATTTTTGCAACTAAAGCCAAAGGAAGAAATCAAGTTTTTATTTTCAAAGTGGGAGGAATTTAAATCCAAAGGAATTAGTGAAATGAAAAAAGACTTTGAGATGATTTATTCTGATAGTTCAAAGTCTGAACAGAAACTTCAAAAAACTGAAAAGCATTCCTTGCTTCCAAATCTACATGCAGAAAAATACTATGGTGGACATCAACATAGATTGGGACACTATTTTCGACACTTATTTCAATCTTATAAATTTCTCTCTTCTCAAAATTTCTTAACTAGCAAGGAAAAATATTTTTATGGAAAATCATTAAGATCACAGTTCTCTACTTATGAACAATTTATGCTTTTCTTTAATAGTCTTTCATCATTAGGAATGGTTTGGGAATATACAGCAGAGATTGAAAATTCTTCCAATAATGATAATTTAGAAGACTTCAAATTTATAACTAGATATAATTTAATAAAAAATCTACCAGGAAGCCAATACTTTGATTTCACTTATCGTAAATTTTATCCCAAGGTGGAATTTGAATATATGGATGACATTACATATACAAATAGGATTTCAAACGACTATCGGAATAAAACAAATAAGGTTTAAAAGTTATAGCCAGCTACTAACAAGGGTTTGGCAAAATTGGCGGAAATTTGTCTTCAACCATTTATATTGCTCAGGAATTAAACTTAACCGCCAACTTCACAAAGCCCCGGAACGTTAGAGGTAATGCTACGCCCCCACCCATCGGCTAGTAAAATTTCATAAAATAAATTTTCGTAATGTTACCTAATTAGCTAACTTTGAAATGTGAAAGAGAAATTTATAAGGAGCATCTTCTATTACAAAAATTATTATCTGGATTTCTTTGAAAAGTTTAGTCCAGAAGTCAAGAAGAAGACCAACTGGACTTTGCAGCTCATTGCAACATTGGGCAGGGTTCCCGAAAAGTATTTCAAGCACATTACAGGTTCAACAGGAATTTACGAAATCAGGGTAGAAGTTGGTTCGAACATATTCCGCATCTTTTCGTTTTTTGACAAGGGCCAACTGGTAATATTGGCAAACGGATTTCAAAAGAAAACACAGAAAACCCCAAAGAAAGAAATTGAACTTGCCGAGAAACTAAAAAAACTTTACTTCGATGAAAAAGACAAATAAAAACCTGACCTCGTTTGCCGACCATTTGGATAGCGAATATGGCAAACAGGGAACTGAAACAAGAGAACAATACGAAGAAGGGTTTGAGGCTTTCAAACTTGGCGTTATGCTACAGGAACTTCGCAAAGAACAAGGAATGACACAGGAACAGCTGGCAGAAAAATGCGGCACCACAAAAACTTATATTTCCCGAATTGAGAACAATGCTAGTGACATTAGGCTGTCGACACTCATGAGAATAATCCGTGAAGGCTTTGGCAAGCACCTAAAGTTTGTAGTTGAAATCTAAGCAACCGCACTACCTCTAACAGGGGTTTGGCAACCTGAGGCTGGAAGCCGAAAGCTACGCAGTAAAACTTGGTGGAAATTCCTCTTTGACCGTTCCAGTTTTATTAGTAATTTTATCCGAGCCACCAAGCTTCGCCAAGCCCCGGGGCGTTATGTGCAATGCTAGGAGCATACCCGCCGTTTCGCACACTTTAAAGTTTCAAAGTAACCTACCGACATTTTGGAGGCATGTTGTTGACCTTAATCCATTCCTGCACATTATGAAAATTGTCGTCAAAAGAAAAAATAGGTACGCAAAAGTTTTAAAGGTTAATTTCTATGGAAAGAGAATAATAGGTGAATTAGTATTATTTCAGTTTTTTAAAGAGCAAATTCCTAATGGGCAAAATTTCCATATTCACTTTATTTATTTCGAAGATGGAAATTATCATTTTAGCATAAAATACTTTGACTCTACTACAATCGAATATGTTGAAAGAAGAACTTATTACAATCATGTTTCGACCAGAAAAAGCACAGAAAAAAACTTTAAAAATTGCACAGTTGAAAAAAGAGACAGAATTCCTGGAGAAATGTTAGATATGTTCATGATGGAAGAGCCAATGAAACCTTGGAAAGACATTCCTATTATTCACAATTTTGGGCTTTTATCAGCCAATAGTGATGTCGATAAAAATTTCGAATGGAGTGAGAATTTAAAAATTAAAGACTCAGATATCGTTATTGATTTAGATTTTTATAGTAACAAGAATATAAATTTTGCCGCTGCAATTTACAGTGACGGAAGTGAACAATATTTTGATCTTAGTAAAGCGCCGGGGACAGTTGTAGAGAAAATTATAAAAAAGGGAAATCTCAATTTGAAGTTATATGCCCTAATTCTGGAAAATTAGACTGCACATAACAAAGGTTTTGCAAACCGAGGCTTTGCCGAGCTCAGCGCAGCTAAAATTAGCGGGAAATCATCTTCAACCTGTAATATTGCATAAGGGTTTATCTCGAGCCCCCAACTTCGCCAAGCCTTGGGGCGTTAGCGGAAATTCATGGTGCTTATCTGCAACCGCTCCTCTCCCAGCATATATTTCTACTTGTAGACATTCATAGAATATTTTCGTTAAATTTGAATAATGAAATTGATCGATGACCATATTGATAATCTAAATGAACTTTGCAGCACCCATAGCGTTGACAAAATGTATATCTTTGGTTCAGCCTTAAACTCCAATTTCAACTCTAAAAGCGACATGGATTTTCTCGTGAAATTCAAGTCGATCGATTTGGCTAATTACTTTGACAACTATATGGATTTCAAGGAAAAGCTAAAAAATCTTTTCGGGCGTGACATTGATTTGGTAGAAGAACAGACTTTGCGCAACCCAATTCTAATCCGCTCAATTAACAGGTCAAAAGAACTTGTTTATGGATGAAAGGATTCTAAAGTGGCTATATGACATTAAGATAGCGATAGAAGAAATTGACGGCTATTTTTTAAAACATCCAAAAGACTTCATTAAATACCGTAAAAACCTGATTCTAAAAAGAGCCGTCGAAAGAGACCTAGAAATAATCGGCGAAGCAATGAACAGGATTTTGACTAGGGATAATGAGTTCTTGATCAAGATAACGAATGCGAAATCTATTGTTGGACTAAGAAATCAGGTAATCCATGCTTATGATAACATTTCCGATGAAAGTATCTGGTCAGTACTGACCAATCATCTGCCAAAATTAAAAGAAGAAGTAGAAGAATTGATTCAACATGCTTAGATTCCGCTCACAAAGGTTTGCCAAACCGAAGGCGCAGCCGAGCTCAGCGCAGCTAAATTGGTTGAAATTCATCTTCAACCTGTTCTATTGCTAGAAATTTAATGTAACAACCAACTTCGGCAAGCCTCGGGGCGTTAGTGGCAATTCTGGGTGCATACCCGACTGAATGTAAGACATAAAGAATATGGAAGACTTTAAACTTGAAAACATTGACCCTGAAGATGTAGAAGATTTACTTGGAGAAGTAGAAAAGTCATTTAACATCAAATTTGTAAAGAATGAACTTATTGGCATTAAGAACTTCGGAGAATTATGTGACCACATTACCAAGAAAATTCAACTTGAAAATTTCGATGATTGCACTAGTCAACAAGCGTTCTATAAGTTGAGAAATGCAATCTCAACAGAACTAAAAATTGATAAAAAAGAAATAACAAGACAAAAAAAACTTGAAGAGCTCTTTCCAAGGAAATTACGACGATCAAACTTAAAAAACGTTGAACAGGAACTAGGTTTTAAATTAAAGATCCTGAATTCGCCTGGATGGGTAATTTTGCCGCTAGTAGCAATCTTTCTTTTATCATTTATTTGCTTCTTTTTCAGTTGGAAAATAGCATTATCAGGAATAGCCTTTTCACTACTAGGATTTTGGATTGCAGATTTAACTGCAAATGAAATTGAGTTAGAAAATATGGGACAATTAGCTGAAAAAATGACTAGAGAGAACTATTTACAATCAAGAAGAAATCAGGGAACGTTCAACAAAAGAGAAATAGAAAAAGTCTTGACAGATTGGTTCAGTGATAAATTAGGCTTGGAAAAAACTGAACTGACGAGAGATGCTAAGTTCGTATAATGGCTACACTGCTTATAACAAGGGTTTGGCAAACCGAAGGCGCAACCGAGCTCAGCGCAGCTAAATTGATGGGAATTCTTCTTTTACCGTTCCATTCTTTTAGTAAATTTATTTCGAGTCCACCAACTTCGCCAAGCCGCTGATCGTTAGTGGCAAGCTCGGGTGTATACCCAACAAAACGCAAAGAACCTAACTTCGTAAGCATTAATCGAAATACATGAAAGTATAATATATTTATACAGATTCTAGGACTCAGGTTTGCGCTAAAGCCTTAAAATTAGTTATTTTACCCAAGGCTTGAACAAAGCATAAACAAAGCATAAACAAAGCATGACCTAAGCATGTCAAGTATCAGGCCTAAATTTGTTAAAAACAAGTATAAATACGGTGGGCGATACGATGTTGTCATTGGCCGTATAATTACTTGCTTGAGGCAATGATCGGATCGGGAGACATTGGCGTGGGGTAGTGGCGCTGCATTAAGAAAAGAAGTTGGATTGAGATGGTATTCTATTAAATATTTTAGTAAATTTGACTAGGGTCATTCATTCAATAATCAAATCACCGATGTAAGATTGATTGTGGGTTAAAGTTAAGTTATACCTGCTTATGATCGTGTCGCGGATGAAAACATTGGATAGTATTGATCAATCATCTGCCTAGACCCAATGAAATTGATGCGTTGATATAAAAGGAATAGAAATTAGATAGTCAAATATAAAATGAAACTTTCTTCTAAAACTGGCATATTTATAACGGCCATCATGCTCCTTGCGGGAATCGCCAAATCACAAAACAAGACCGATTTTAGACTGGTCAGCACCGCATTTGCGGAAGGCAAACCCATTCCCTCCAGGTTTACCTGCGATAGCATCAATGTTTCTCCGCCCTTAAGCTGGAGCGGATTTCCCGAAAAAACAAAAAGTTTTGCCATCATTATGGACGATCCAGATGCGCCGAGTGAGACCTGGGTCCACTGGGTGATGTACAATATCCCGAATACCATAACCAATCTGGACGAAAACAAAAGCGCTTCGGCCATCAAGGCCACTGAAGGCCTCAACAGTTGGGCCGAAAAGGGATACAATGGTCCATGCCCTCCGGGCGGAACCCACCGCTACATCTTTAAACTATATGCGCTTGATCAGGCCGTGGCCGAAACCAAAGCTTTGGATAAGGAAGGGCTGCTCCATGCCATGAAAGGACATATCCTGGCAGAGACCGCATTGACGGGATTATTTAGGGTAAATTAAAGTTTAAACATTAAATGTTGGAACGTTGTAATGTTGAAACGTTTCACCTTTAGACTTTCAACCTTCAACCTTGAACTTTCAACCTTCAACCTTGAACCTTCAACTTTTAACTTTCAACTTTTCCGCCAGCCATGAACACCCAGGAGCAGATCAAGACCTTTATCGCCAGTCAGCCCGAAGCCAAAGGTGCAGACATCCTTGCACTCCACCAACTGATGCATCAGATCCTGCCTGATGGGAAGTTGTGGTTCCATGATGGAACGGACGACCAGGGTAAGGTGGTGGCCAATCCGACCATCGGTTATGGCCTGCAGACCATGAAATATGCTAAAGGAAAAACTGCCGATTGGTTTCAGGTGGGCATCAGTGCCAATAAAACGGGCATTTCGGTCTACATCCTGGGCATTCCCGACAAAACCTACCTTCCTGATACCTATGCCAAGCAGATCGGAAAGGCCAGTGTAACCGGATATTGCATCAGGTTCAAGGCATTGAAAGACATCAATGTTGCTGGACTCGAATCGGCCATCAGGGATGGGCTGCGGATGAGTGGAACTGACTAAAGATGGAGATACAGCTATCTCGGCACAAAACTTTTCAGATCCACTGTGCTTTTTGTAACTTTACGGGCACTCAACCAAACCCATCATCAGCTATGCTAGTTGCTACGTTAAAGAGCTTATTTCAACGAGATTTGTTAAGACTGCGGAATGAAATCGTACAATACGGGCAGGAAGATCAACTGTGGGAAGTTAGGGGAGAGATTTCCAACTCGGCCGGCAACCTTTGCCTGCACCTGATCGGCAACCTGAACAACTACATCGGAAAAGAAATTGGCAAAAGTGGCTATGTGAGAAATAGGGAAGCGGAGTTTTCCTTAAAAAATGTGCCCCAACAGCAGCTCTTATCGATGATTGAGGAGACCCTAGCCGTAGTTGAAGCCGGCTTAGGACAATTAAAGGACAGTGAACTAGAAAAGGAATTCCCGGTATTGGTATTTGAGCACAAGACTTCGATTGAATACCTATTGGTGCATCTTTATGGCCACCTGAACTACCACTTGGGGCAGATCAATTACCATAGACGGTTAGTTGGCAGTTGGTAGTTGGCAGTTATCAGTTACGAGTTATGAGTTGTCAGTTGTGAGTTATCAGTTGGCGGCTACCGGCCAATGACTTAATGCCCAATGACCTTATTGAGAATGAAATGAAAAAAGAAAAAGTATTAGACGAGGGGCCATTTTATCATGGTACGCGAGTGGCGTTAAAAGTTGGGGATCTTTTAACGGCGGGCTTCAATTCGAATTATCGGCCTGAAATTGTCATGAACCACATTTATTTTACGGCATTGCCCAATGGGGCGGGATTGGCGGCAAGCTTGGCCAAGGGCGAAGGGCTTGAGCGTGTCTATATCATAGAACCGACCGGAAGTTTTGAGAACGATCCGAACGTGACCGACAAGAAGTTTCCCGGCAACCCAACACGTTCGTACCGCAGTAGTGAGCCCCTTAAAATTATAGGCGAGCTTACCGAGTGGAAAAGGTTGACTGCCGAAGAGCTGCGGGAATGGCAAGAGAAACTGGCCAATATTAAGGGAGAGATTATTAATTAAGTTGAAGGCCTTTAGCTTTCATCAGAATAGTATAAAGTAATCCTTAGATATATAAAAGGGTTAAAAAAAGACAAATATGTCATTGATTAAAATGGATAATGTAGGCATTGTGGTCGAGTCGCTCGATCATGCCATTGCTTTTTTTACGGAAATAGGCCTTAAGCTTGAAGGCCGTGCCAAGGTTGAAGGGGAGTGGGCAGGCCGTGTAACTGGATTGGGCAATCAGGAAGTAGAGATTGCGATGATGGTCACGCCAGATGGCCATAGCCGTTTAGAGCTCTCCCGGTTCCTGGATCCACCAACAGTTGCCGACCATCGTGCTGCGCCTGTAAATGCGCTGGGCTATTTGCGTGTGATGTTCCAAG
Source organism: Pedobacter sp. (assembly GCA_031119475.1). GTDB lineage: Bacteria > Bacteroidota > Bacteroidia > Sphingobacteriales > Sphingobacteriaceae > Pedobacter. The sequence continues at coordinate 135,952 of JAVHXV010000009.1, forward strand.
TAAGTGGTATTGATGAACTGGTGACGAGGTTGTGCGATCAGGGAGCCGAGCTGGTCGGCGAAATCGTACAGTATGAAAATATATATCGCTTATGTTATATCCGTGGGGCAGAAGGTATATTGGTGGGATTGGCGGAGAAGCTTTAGCGGTTGAAGGTTGAAAGGTTGGGCAATTGTCAAGAGACTCGCTGAAAAAGGAATCCAACTTTGCAACCTTACAACATTTAAACCTTATATAAAGATATCCCTGTTACATATTAAATCTTATGCACCCAGACCTGCAACCTTTAACCTACAACCCGCAACTTCAATCAACTTTTACCTCACGGAATCAGTGCATTAAGAAAAACTTAAAAAAATAACAGGTAAAGTATTTGGCGGGATTAAAACATTTCCTACCTTTGCATCCCCGATACGGAGGTAGCGGCTACAAAGGATGGATGGAGTGGTGGATTTGAAATCAGGAAATATTGGATAGACCCAAAACAAGGAGCTTTGAAAAAAGTTTCAAAAAAAATAAAAAAGTTTTGGAGGATTAAAAAAGTTTCCTACCTTTGCAGTCCCAAACAAAACGGGAGCAAATCGGCGGATGTCGATGGGCAGACAAAAAAGATTGAAACGGCCTACTACATGTAGGTTGCGACATATACAGAAGGCCGCGAGGTGACTTCGAAAAGTTCATTAAAGAGATATCATTTATAAAAGCGCAGCGGGGCAAACAACAGTATTACAAAGTACATGTGACCGCTGGAGTTTCTTAAGTCTGTATTCGACAGACAACATTAATAATAGAATACTATTAGACTATCAGTTCGTTAGAACAAAATGGTCAGTGTTCGAATTCACATTTTACAATGGAGAGTTTGATCCTGGCTCAGGATGAACGCTAGCGGCAGGCCTAATACATGCAAGTCGGACGGGATTTGGGAGCTTGCTCCTCATGAGAGTGGCGCACGGGTGCGTAACACGTATGTAACCTACCTTAGTCAGGGGGATAGCCTCTCGAAAGAGAGATTAAGACCGCATAACATTGAGATGTGGCATCACAATACAATCAAATATTTATAGGACTAAGATGGGCATGCGGAACATTAGCTAGTTGGTAAGGTAACGGCTTACCAAGGCTACGATGTTTAGGGGATCTGAGAGGATGACCCCCCACACTGGTACTGAGACACGGACCAGACTCCTACGGGAGGCAGCAGTAAGGAATATTGGTCAATGGGCGCAAGCCTGAACCAGCCATGCCGCGTGCAGGAAGACGGCCCTCCGGGTTGTAAACTGCTTTTATTCGGGAATAAACCTCCATACGTGTATGGAGCTGAATGTACCGAAGGAATAAGGATCGGCTAACTCCGTGCCAGCAGCCGCGGTAATACGGAGGATCCGAGCGTTATCCGGATTTATTGGGTTTAAAGGGTGCGTAGGCGGCCTGTTAAGTCAGGGGTGAAAGACGGTAGCTCAACTATCGCAGTGCCTTTGATACTGACGGGCTTGAATGCACTTGAGGTAGGCGGAATGTGACAAGTAGCGGTGAAATGCATAGATATGTCACAGAACACCGATTGCGAAGGCAGCTTACTATGGTCTTATTGACGCTGAGGCACGAAAGCGTGGGGATCAAACAGGATTAGATACCCTGGTA
>JAVHXV010000002.1:0-481132 GCA_031119475.1 Pedobacter sp.
TACTTTATACTTTATACTTTATACTTTATACTTTATACTTTATACTTTATACTTTTTAAAATGTTCGACAAACTCATGGCTGCCCAACAAAAGGCAGACGAAATTAAAAAACGGCTGGATACGATTACCGTGTTTGGCGAAGTTGAGGGAGGCGCCATCCGTGTAACGGCAACGGCAAACAAATCGATTACCGGCATCCAGATTACGGATGAGTTTTATGGACAAGCCGATAGGGAAGAACTCGAAGAGCTGCTGTTAACGGCTGTAAACAAGGCATTGGCCCAAGCAGAACAGGTAAGTGCCACAGAAATGCAATCGGCAACGAAAGATATGCTGGGCGGATTGGGCGGCCTATTTGGCCAGTAGCTGGCTAAGCTGTCTCACATCTCAAATCTCTTATCTCTTATCTAACTGACATGAAATATACCTATTATGGCCAATCTTGCTTTCTATTGGAAGCAGCTGGCACAAAATTACTGTTCGACCCTTTCATTAGCCAAAATCCATTGGCAAAAGCAATCGATATCACTAAAATTGAGGCCGACTATATCTTGGTGAGCCATGCGCATGGCGATCATATCGGCGATCTGGTAACGTTGGCCAAGCAGACCAACGCCAAGGTTATTGCCATGGTCGAACTGGGCGATTGGCTGGAAAGCAAAGGCGTTAAAAATGTGCACAGCATGAACTTCGGAAAATACACATTCGATTTTGGTACGGTTCGCATGGTTTGGGCAGCCCACTCGGCTGGGTTGCCCGATGGCAGTTATGGCGGTAACCCTGCAGGGTTTGTTGTAGAGATAGAAAATAAACAGCTTTATTTTGCTGGAGATACCGGGCTAACGCTAGAAATGAAATTATTGGCCGATCTCTATCAACTGGACTATGCCATTTTGCCGATCGGGGGCAATTATACCATGGACGTTGAAGACGCGATCATCTCCTCTGATTTTATCAATTGCAACAAAGTGGTCGGCGTCCATTATAACACGTTTCCGGTTATCGAGATCGATACCAAACTTGCCAAAGAAACTTTCGAAGCCAAAGGCAAGACTTTGTTGCTGCCTGCCATTGGAGAAACAATCGACATTTAACTACCAGTAAACCGTATAGAGCGCTGCCAATATTCCTGAAATAATCACTGATAAGACGATAAAAGAGGTACCTACTTTAAAATCAGATCGCTCAGGCGGCACAAAAGCGGAGCTGGAAGTTTTGGGCTTGGCCAAACTGATCACTACCATCATCAAGACCACTAATACAAATGTAATTTCCATGCGATTGAGGAATGGAAGATCTGGAAATGACCCATTTGTCCAAATCGGCAAAAACTTGAGCACGGTAGAAATTGGGATAGTAAAAATGGCTGCTGTTAGTGCCGCAGCGGTCGAAGTTCTTTTCCAGAACAGGCCGAGCATAAATATGGCCAGTACGCCAGGAGAAAAAAATCCGACGTATTCCTGTATAAACTGATAAGCCTGGTCTAGGGACCGAAGCGCAGGCGTTACAATGGCCGCCAACAGCATCGACACGATTACGGCCCATCGCCCAACAAGCACTACCGATCTTTCTGAAGCTTTTTTATTGAAATATTTATGGTAGATGTCTAGCGAGAAAATGGTAGAGATACTATTGGCCTTTCCTGCCAAAGAAGCTACAATGGCTGCCGTTAACGCAGCAAATGCGACGCCCTTAAGTCCTGCGGGCAATAAGTTCATCAAAGTCGGATAGGCCCTATCGGGCTTTACTTCGCCCAATGGCCCCATCATTTCTTGTTGAAAGAGTCCTTTTTTATGGAGCACATACATTACTATCCCAGGTAATACAGCAATCAACGGAACCAGCAATTTCAAAAAAGCAGCAAATAAAATGCCCGCCCTTGCGGTTTTCAGGTCAGCGCCCAGGGCCCGCTGAACAATGTATTGGTTACAGCCCCAATAGGCGAGGTTGTTGATCAGCATGCCGCCGATCAGTACCGAAATACCCGGCAGTTCTTTATAGTGCGCGCTGGAGTGGTCAAATATCATGTGCAGATGTCCAGCAGCTTCTGTTTTCAATACAGAAAGTCCTTTGAAAATATCATTTCCAAATCCAAATTCCCTAGATAGCAGCGATAAGGCCAGATAGGTGGTGATCAGTCCGCCCACAATAAGCACCAGGACCTGGATCACATCTGTATAGCCGATTACCTTCATCCCGCCAAGGGTAACCACAACCGCAAAAAGCGATAGGCCAATAATGGCCACTTCGAACGAAATGCCCGAAATGGAAGAAATGGCAAGCGCACCAAGGTAGATGATCGATGTGAGGTTTACAAAAACATAGACCAATAACCAGAAAACGGCCATTACCGTACTGACACTTCCATCATAGCGCTGGGCCAGGAATTGCGGCATGGTATAGACCTTATTTTTCAGATAGAGTGGAATAATCAGCCAGGCAACCAGGATCAAGGTGGCCGCAGCCATCCACTCGTAGGTAGAAATGGCCAGCCCAAGCGCAAAGCCAGAGCCAGACATCCCAATAAAATGCTCTGCAGAAATATTTGAGGCAATCAGCGAAGCACCGATGGCCCACCAGGTTAAGGAGCCTTCTGCAAGAAAGAAATCCCTTGAAGAATCGTTCTTTTTCTTTTTGTGATAGATGTAATAGCCGTAGCCAACAATGATCAAAAAATAGATGACGAATACGACATAATCTGCCGTTTGCAAAGTGTTCATATCTGGTTTGATGGGCGTTTGAGCGCGTTAAATGATGTGATTCCGATTAGAACTTCAATTTTTCTGGCAGGTATTTCTTTACCAGTGCCTCATAATAGGCACGGAGCTTCTCCCAATCGGGAGCAACCGGATTTTTGGAGTAAAGATCATACGGATTAAAGAGATGTACCCATTTTAACATTTCGCGATCATGGTCATCGAGCAAATATTCATATTCACCTTCGCGGTGCCAGGCATAAAAGGAATGATAGCGCAACATGTACAGTGCAGGCTCCGGCAGGTAGTCCTTCATCATCTGATATACGTACTCATCGTGTCCCCACGACATGTGCACATTTCTCAGGCCACAGCCAGCGGTATAGACACCCAATTTGGTATTATAGCGGGGATTATTGTAATCTTGGTTCGCCGAAAAGAATTCGGGATAGACAATTTTTGGGGAATAGGCACATCCCACTGGGAATGTGTCTCCTACTACGGCCCATTGTGGCTCACCAAATAGGCACAAAACCTTGCCCATGTCGTGCATCAGACCTGTAAGCACCATCCAATCTGGATGCCCATCCTGCCTGATGGCTTCTGAGGTCTGCAGCAGGTGCTGAAACTGGCTCAGATCTGTATCCGGGTCTGAATCGTCTACCAATTGGTTTAAGAAATCGAAGGCTTCCCAAACGGTCATTTCCTTACGATTAAAGCGCAGGTAATCTGCACGTTTTTCCATCACAAAATCATACGTCTGGTAAGTATGGTTTAAACGATAGAATTCCTTTACCGTATCCCTAGCTGGATCGTCGTATTGGCGATAATCTTTTGTTTCCTTGCCTTCGGCAATCTGCTCGGGATCTGGGTAGCGCAATAACAGATCATCTTCCCATTCATCTAGCGCTTTTAAGGGATTGAGCTGGTTCTCCTCCATGGTGGTTAAATTTGGTTAGTCGTACTTTCTTAAAATTAGGAAAATAATTTTTAAAAAATTGCACAACGAAACAAAATGTACGCACATATGTACAAATACATATTGGTAACCGCAGTTCCTTTAACTAATTTTTCATCCTTCCCTGCTCTGATTCGGTACCAGTAGCACGGCGGCGAGCCGGTTTAATTTCGTTTTTACCAAAGCGGTAGGTAAAGCTGATCCTGCCCACCTGCGACTCGTTCTTTTGATGGAGGGTATAGGAAAGCCCTGGGTAGGCACTGGTGAGGTCTGAATCATTGGTATTGAATACATCGTTAAGAGCCAATTTCAACGTCGCTTTTTTGTTCAGCAAAGATTTGCTCAATCCGGCATCCAAACTATACCTCGATCTAAGGCTTAAGGTTCCATAATCCAAAGGCGATTCGTAATTGCCGCTCAGCTCCGCAGTTAAGCCACTGGCAATGATAAAAGTCTGCTGGCTTTTGAACTGGAAGGACGTTTTTCCGGTTTTCAATGCTGATCCACCAAGATTGGGCGATTCGAAGCTCAAATGAAAAACATTCAGGTTGTTGTTCATGGTCCAGCCTTTTACCACCGTAACTGGGATGTTGATATTTGCCCCATAGCTAATGTTTCTTGCCACATTGGCATAGGTCTGAAAAAGTGCCTTCTGTACCTGATCTGGTAACAGTACTTCAGTTATAGCGTCATTAGTTCGGCTATAGTTCAGGGAAATATTATATTTCTGCAGCAAGGTATAATTGATTTCAAAACTGTGCGTGTATTGCGGATTTAAAAAAGGATTACCCTTATTATAGGTGTACTGATCTAGATAATAAACGAAAGGATTGAGCGCATCATAACTTGGCCGGTCGATCCTTCTGCTATACGAAAAGCCGATCTGGTTATTTTTTGACAAATTCTGCTGAACGAAAAATGTCGGAAAAAAATCCCAATAGCTTCTTTCCACCACATTATTGGTGGTAAGGAGATTCCCTTTGGAGTTGGTCTGCTCAACCCTTAGTCCGAGTTGCACACTGGTAGACTTAAACTGTTTTTGAAGACTGGTATAGGCCGCATTTACATTTTCATCATAAACAAACTGGTTGCTTCGCCTGGCATCGTTTTGCCAGCCCGTGGCCAGATAGGCTTCTGCCTTCAGGTTGTTATCGGTTTCGACCCAACTGCTCTTCAGTCCTGCTTCCAATTTCAGGGTCTTGCTAAGCGATACGTTATAATCTGCTTTGATGGCCTTGATCTCGATCACGGCAGGGGTTTCATTCCTTGTGTTTACCACTGGCCTGATCAGGGTTCCATTTGCATATCGATAATCGTTCGTATAGTCGGCCAGTTCATTGCCCTTATATTTGGAGTAATCTGCATCGATAGAAAGCTCGGAGCCCGCACTATCCAAAACAGATTTATAGTTAAGGTTATAGGCCATGTTCTGATATTTGCTCCGCTGCAAGCTCATGGCCAGCAGAGACGAGTCGACCTGTGCAAAAGAAGGGCCGATCAATGTGGTGTTGTCCGAAAATTCAGTTCCAGTATTGCGATAGCCGTTTACCAAAAATCCAATGGTATTCTTTTTATCCAAGAAAACATCAAGCCCAAGTTTAAAGTTGTTGTTTTCGCGCTTTCTGTAGGTCTCGCCAACCTGCATGAAATAGGTATCCGGCGTTCCGTTTGAAATACGGTCGATGGTCAGGATTCCTTCGTTCCTAAAATTCCCGTAATTGTAGTTGCCAAACAGGTTAGTTTTGTTTGTCCTATGGTTAAGATTGACCCCCGTATTCGCTTTTAGATTTTTTCCATACCCGGCATTGGCATATATGCTGCCATTTGTGCCCGCATTCTTTCCTTTTTTTGTTTTGATATTAATGATGCCTGCATTCCCAGAAGCATCATATTTGGAAGAAGGATTGGTAATCAATTCGATGGTTTCCAATTGCGAGCTCTGCATGTTGCGCAACAGATTGGCCACATCGGCATTGCTCATGTAGGTCATTTTGCCATCGATCATGATCAGCACGCCACTTTTGCCCTGCATGGAGATGTTATCATTCTGGTCTACTGTTACCCCTGGTGCCTTTTGCAGCACTTCTAAGGCAGTTGAGCCAACTAAAATGCTGCTATTTTCCACATTCATGACCATTTTGTCGGTCCTGCGCTCGATCAAGGGCTTGGTTCCTGTGACATTCACGGCATTTAAGGCCTTGCTCGTGGCCAATAACCGGATGTTGTCCAACTTTAGATCCTGTCCTTCACTTAATGCAAAAGTCTTGCTCTTAAAAATGGCATAGCCCATCATGTTGGTCTTAATGTAATAATTTCCAGTGCCGATATTTGAGAATTCAAATTTTCCGTCGGGATTGGTCAGGGCAGTTTTTACCAATGTTGAGTCCGATGCCTTGAAAAGCCCTACCGTAACGTAATCCATGGGTTTAGACTGTTCATCGACCACCAGTCCGCCAATCGTACCCATTTTGGTATGGGCGAAGGCAGCTATATTCAGCAAAAAAAGAAGGAGCGTAAGGGATAAAGATTTCATTTGGTGTGGTTAAGTTGAGGCAATAGTTTTCCAGTTGCACTTTCATGCAATTTTTTTAAATCATTAAAATGTTAGCTAGTTCCTTTGGCCTTTTATTGGGCTTCCAATAGTTAATACCGTATAGACGAGCAGAAAGATGGAAAGGTTACAAGATTTTTTAATTTTTTAGCAATGGGCAAAAACAGAACAACCTCGCAGGTTCTTAAGAACCTGCGAGGTTGTCATGGACCTGGGATCTGCACTACTACTACTTCATGCCCAATACATCAACTCCCTGCTCAAAAACAAGGTCTACAGGAATGCCTTTTTTACTCAGACGGTCCAGGTCTTTTTGAAGTTCTGGCTCAATAATACCGCGCTGTTTCTGTGCGTTTTCTACGGCTGCCTTATCGCCATTGCCCTGAAGCTTAAGAATAAAGCTGCTCAGCTCGTTCATGGCCGATTCCGTTTTCTCGAAATTCACACGATAAGTTCCATTTGCGTTTCTGGTAAAAGCACCCTTTTCCTTAAAAAAATTAAAGCATTGCATATTGGCCTTGCCGTGTGCTTCTGATGCACCAAATCGCACAGAACGCAGTAGTCCGGCCATAAAAGTGGTATAATAATCTTTAATATCTCCATTCAGTTCGCCTTTTTTGAGCAATCCTGCTACCATGTAAAGTCCTAAAATATCGGCTTTACCTTCTTCTAACCATGAATTTTGCTCTTTTAGTGCAGACCGAACGGTACCTTTGCCATTTATGGTGTTTTTTATGCCCAAACCATGCGCCACTTCATGGAACATCACATTGGCAAAAAAAGCATCGAATTTAATGTACTGCTGTTGTTCCGCATCGATCAATTCTTTGGCAATCGGTACCAGTATCTTATCAAATTTGGCTTTCATGGCGTTTTTTAGCTGCGATCTTCTTGTACCTTTCTCCTTTTGGATCAGTTCATCATTGGGAAGGTTCACGGCAATCGTTTTAGATCCCGCATTGCAATCGCCTGCATAATAAACCACATCGTAGGCATTCAGCTCCGAATCAGTTCCCGGGACTTCTTTCTTGTAGCTGGCTTCTACCGGAAGGTTGCGCTGCAATTCTGGCAACATGGCTACATATTTGGCCAACCGCTTGCTCCAGACCTTATCTTTCACGAGCACATACGACTCAAAGGCCGCTCTAGAATTGAAGAGTTTATCTTCATAGTTTTCTATGGCCCCGATAATTACATCCAGTCCGTTGGTCTTCATGTCAAGCCAGGCGTTGTCGCTCGGTGCATAATTATCGGTAACCAGTGCATCTGCCCTCAAGTTGAGGTATTTTTTAAATGCGGGATCATCGGTCAGCAAGGCCGCCTGTTTCAAGAGGCTGCTCGCTTTTTGCAGTTCTTCAGCAAAAATAACATGGTAGGGCACCGAGATCAATTTCCCTTTTTCCATCCGGATTACCGAATAAAGGCCATGTTTGTCTTTTACATCTGATTTTTCAAGCGCTTCCTTGGTCATGTTGGCCGGATAAAAAGTCCCGCCATCTGGCTTAGGGCCAATGCCAGCCACGAAGGGTTTGTCGCCATTTAACCGATCCCATGGACCATAATTGATCATGATGAAATCACGTGTCTTCTCATCCCTCACCTGGTTCAGCAAGCTGTCGCGCTGCGGATATACCTGTTTCCAATACAGTTCATCCATAATTTTCGCAGCCTGGATCAGCAGTGGCAGCACCTTCCGCTCACTCACGGTAAGTTCGTTCAGGTTGGTGGTCAACCTAACCCGTTCATAAATCGGTAAGCGTTGGGCAACATAGGTCAGCAAGCTATCTTTTGCCTTGCCGTTAACTTTTTTATCGTCTGGATTAGTATTTGTGCAGGCGCATAAGAGGGTCGTGATCGCGCAGCCAAGGCCAAGGCCCGCATTTAATATATTTTTTTTCATTTGGCTAGAAATAATTCTTCGTTTTATATCAATGCACTAAATTAGCAAAAAAATATGCCGCAGAAATATTAAATCCTATTATTTGCGCTACAATATCACTAAAAAACCAAACTATGTCTTTATCAAAAAAAGTCTTCAAGCCGTTTTTCCTCCTAGCCTTTGCCCTGCTATTTTCCAATTGTAGCAGCAATAAATACGCAGCTACCAATAAGACCTACAAGCACATGGCCAAAGACTTTGCGGCCAACATCAAAGCTTTTCCACCTAACGGACAGACCATAGACTCCCTAAATAACGAACAATCCTTTGTCGGTTCGATCAATATGGGGATGAGAAAACCTAATTATGTAATCATCCACCATACTGCACAAAATTCGACAGATGAAACCCTAAGGACCTTCACCATTGCCAGAACAGCCGTAAGTGCACACTATGTGATTGGCAGGGATGGAAAAGTGGTACAGATGGTCAATGATTTTTTGAGGGCGCAACATGCAGGATTGGGCAAATGGGGCACTGTTACCGACATGAACTCCATTTCGATCGGTATTGAATTAGATAACAATGGTACAACCGACCCATGGCCTGATGCACAGATCAACAGCTTATGTTCGCTTTTGGCTACCCTGAAGAAAAAATACGGCATCCCAACAGCAAATTTTATTGGCCATGCCGATTATGCACCTAGCCGTAAGCCAGACCCGCACAATTTTCCCTGGAAAACACTGGCCAAAAGAGGCTTCGGATTGTGGTATGATGATGTGCTACAAATGCCGCCGGCAGATTTCGACACGACTGCCGCCTTGCGCATTATTGGGTATGATGTAAAAAATCTTGGTGCAGCCATTATCGCCTTCAAGCGTCACTTTGTGGGCACTGATCTTACACCGACTTTAACCGACCCAGACAAGCTGATTTTGTACAATCTCTACAAAAAATATATGTAATGGTCTTATCGAAGAAAAATTGGCCATTTCTGATCCTGCTTTCGATCTTTCCATTTTTTGCAGCTGCGCAGGAACGGCCCATCCTCGATTGGAATTTCTTTAAGAATGACCGGCCCGCCAATGCCGAACACCAGGCATACACCTGGGCAATTGTAAGCTATCGTTATCAGCCTACTCAGCTGAAAGGCGATAAAATGGAGGTCCAATTTGAGGTTAAACTGAAAATGGATACCGCTAGGTCATATTTTCAGGCCGATAAAAGGGCTGCAGGATCTAAGCTCCTCAAACACGAGCAGGGCCATGCCGACATTTCCTGTATCTATGCCCGAAAACTCAAGGAGAAGTTTACATCAGCTACCTATTCGGCCAATCACTATCAAAAAGAAATCAAGGCCATCTTCGATGAGGTGTTTGCCGAAATGAATGCCGAACAGCTCAGATACGATGCCGAAACCAACCACAGCATGAATGCTTCAGCACAGCAAAAGTGGGATTCCTATTTTTCGGCACAGCTGGAAGGAAAATAGCTCCTTAATTCGGCTTCCAGTTTTCCTTTAGCGACACCGTACGGTTAAAGATCAATCGATCCGGACTCGAATCCTCATCGACACAGAAATAACCTTTTCTGATAAATTGATAGCCCAATCCCTGTTCAGCTTTAGCCAGATGGGGCTCAATATAAGCCCTTTCGATTACTGCCATGCTCAATGGGTTTAGGTATTCCTTAAAATCACCTTCTTCCGCATCAGGAGATTCGACGCTGAACAGGCGGTCGTACAGCCTTACTTCGGCAGTTGCTGCATGTGGCGCACTTACCCAATGGATCGTGCCCTTCACATGGAGGCCGCTGGTATCTGATCCGCTTTTCGATTCTGGGATATAGGTACAATGGATTTCTGTCACGCCCCCATTTTCGTCCTTCTTAAAACTTTCACACTTGACAATGTAGGCAAATTTTAACCTGACCATCGCCCCTGGCGCCAAACGGAACCATTTTTTTGAGGGCTCTTCCATAAAGTCTTCACGCTCGATCCAGAGTTCGTGGCTAAAAGGAATTTCGCGTGTACCGCCCTTATCCTCTGCTTCAGGATTATTATCACCGATCAGGATTTCACTCCTATCGGCAGGATAGTTCGTAATGATCAGCTTGATCGGATCCAATACGGCCATGGCCCTCGTAGCCCTTTTGTTCAGGTCTTCACGGATACAAAATTCCAATAGGCCCAATTCGATCAGGTTTTCACGTTTGGCAATACCAATGCGCTCACAAAATTCCCGAATGCTTTCTGGCGTGTAGCCCCTCCTGCGCAATCCGCTTATGGTTGGCATCCGTGGGTCGTCCCATCCACTTACCAAACCTTCGGTAACCAGCTGCAATAACTTGCGTTTGCTCATCACGGTATAGGTAAGGTTCAGGCGGGCAAATTCATATTGTTTGGATGGAAAAATCTCCAGTTGGGCAATAAACCAATCATACAGTTCCCGATGTGCCACATATTCGAGTGTACAGATAGAATGCGTAATGTTTTCGATGCTATCGCTCTGTCCATGCGCAAAATCATACATCGGATAGATGCACCAGGCATCTCCGGTGCGGTGGTGGTGGGCATGTTTGATCCTATAGATGATGGGATCGCGCATCAGCATATTCGGACTGGTTAGATCTATTTTGGCCCTTAAAGTGCAGGCACCATCTGGAAACTCGCCATTTCTCATGCTGTTAAAGAGCGAAAGATTTTCTTCGATGCTGCGATCGCGGTAGGTGCTCGCTTTTCCGGCTACGGTAGGCGTTCCCTTTTGTTCGGCAATTTCTTCAGCAGTGCTGTGATCTACATAGGCCAATCCCTTTTCGATCAGTTTAATGGCAAATCCAAATAGCTGGTCGAAATAATCGGAGGCATACAGTTCATTCTTCCACTCGAAACCCAGCCAATGGATGTCCTCTTGCTGGCTATTTACATATTCGGTTTTCTCGGTTACCGGATTGGTATCGTCGAAACGCAGGTTGGTATAGCCACCATATTTTTGTGTCAGTCCAAAATTTAGGCAGATGGCCTTGGCATGGCCGATATGCAGATATCCATTGGGTTCCGGTGGAAACCTGGTCACCAAAGTTTCGTATTTCCCACTTTTTAAATCACCCTCTATCAGTTCTTCAATAAAGTTCAATGATTTCTCTTCGCTCATAAAAATTCCAATTATAGCTTCAAAGTTAACAACAATAAGGGTATTTTAAGGTTGTTTTTTAGCCTTTGCTGATAAAACCGCTATTTTCTTTACATTTACACCCTACTTTGAAATCAAATATGAACAAAACATTGAACAGGCCCATACGGGTGCTAGTTGCAAAAGTTGGTTTGGATGGACATGATCGTGGCGCGAAGGTAATTGCGACCTCACTTCGCGATGCCGGGATGGAAGTAATTTACACCGGCCTCAGGCAAACGCCTGAAATGGTAGTCAACACTGCACTACAGGAAGATGTAGATGCCATCGGGATTTCGATCCTTTCTGGTGCGCACATGACTGTTTTTCCAAAGATCATGACCTTGATGAAAGAGAAGGAAATGACCGATGTTTTGTTGACTGGTGGCGGTATCATTCCAGAAAAAGACATGCAAAAATTACAGGAAAGCGGCGTGGGCACACTTTTCCCACCGGGAACGGCCATGGCGACCATCGTTTCCTATATCCAAGATTGGGTAGTTACCAATAGAAATTTTTAATATGGCAGACTTACAGGTACGTTCAGAAATAAAAGATCAGATTTTATACCTGACCATTAATAGGGAGCAAAAATTAAATGCCTTGAATAGGGCTGTGCTTAGCGAGCTCGCAGTAATTATCGCCGATGCGGCGAATAACAATGAGGTAAGGGGAATTTTACTGACCGGCGCAGGAGAAAAAGCTTTTGTGGCCGGTGCGGATATTGCTGAATTCCAAAACTATAGCCTGGAAGAAGGTAAAGAATTGGCCAAAACTGGTCATGAACAAGTTTTTAATGCGATTGCAAACTGCCCTAAACCCATTGTAGCTGCCATTAACGGGTTCGCTTTGGGGGGTGGACTTGAGCTCGCCATGGCCTGTCACATCCGTGTAGCCAGCGAAAACGCAAAATTGGGGCTACCTGAAGTTACTTTGGGCCTTATTCCAGGATATGGTGGCACCCAGCGCCTCACCCAATTGGTGGGCAGGGGAATTGCCATCGAAATGATCACTACCGCAGAAATGATCACGGCAGAAAAAGCATTAGCTATCGGCCTGGTCAACCATGTGGTGCCACAATCGGAATTGATCGCCAAAGCCGAAGAAATTTTATCAAAAATTAGATCAAGGGCACCATTGGCCATTGCAAGTGCAATCAAAGCGGTAAATGCTTCGCTCCAAACAGACGTAAACGCCTATGAAACAGAAATCGAAGAATTTGGCAATTGTTTCCAGACCCAAGACTTTAAAGAGGGCGTAAGCGCCTTTTTGGAAAAGCGAAAAGCTAATTTTAGCGGGAAATAGTCGGTAGTTATAATTTTTAGTTCGACTATTGACCATAAACTTCTCTCTAGCAACAGATTACCTTGTCCTCCGTGCCAGCGGGTAGCCAAATATACCAATTGGCGGGTATGGTTTTGTTTGCAGGTCATCAACATCTTTGTGATGACAAATAATTGCAAACAAACTCAAACAAACATGAAAAAATTAGTATTCACACTACTTGCTGGCGCACTTTTGCTGGCAAACATCAACCTTAGGGCACAAGAGGTAAGCGGCTTTAGGTTTGGCATCGGCCTAGAAGGAGCATTGCCCGTAAATGGCCTGGCTGGTTATGATTATGGAGGAGGTGCAACCCTAAGGTTTGGCAAAGGTGTAGCCGAAAACATCGACGTTACCCTTACAGGTGGCATTATGGGCTTCATCCCTAAAGATATCAGTCCAACAATCGATACCAAAGCAGCCCTATTTTTCCCGATCAAGGCAGGCGGTAGGTACATGATTTCCAAAAATTTCTATGCCATGGCCGAAGCAGGTGTTACTGTAGTCAAAACCTTTTTGCCAAAAGTAACAGGAACATCTGGAAGCTTTACTTCGGTTAACTCCAGTAGCTTTACTTATGCGCCAGGACTAGGCGTAAGGTTTGGTGGATTGGATATTGGTGCGCGATACGAAGGCCTTGATGGTGCAGGGTTTTTCGGCGTAAGGTTGGGCTACGATTTTTAGTGCGGACGAACAGGAGGATAAAGGCATCTCGTTAGGGATGCTTTTTTTATGAGATCACCTTTATGCTTATCGACAATTGTAGTACAAGTAAAATTTATATAAAAAAGTGTAGAAAATATTTCCCAAATCAAATAATTCTCTATATTTAGCTATTTATAAGGTAAGTAGCACAGACATGAAAAAAATATTGATCGTAGACGATGAAGTAAATATCGGATTATTGCTTTCGAAATTTTTAACCAAAAACTCCTTCAGTGTAGAGACAGCCGTAAGCGGAAATGCCGCATTGGATTACCTGTCCAGGCAAAAATTTGACCTGGTACTTTGCGATTACAGGTTGGAAGATACCGATGGAAAAACGATGTTGGTCAAGATCAAGGAAAAATATCCAAGCACTGGAGTCATCATCATTACCGGTTATTCCGACATTAAATTGGCAGTAGAACTGATCAAGTTAGGTGCATACGATTACATTACCAAACCGCTTTATCCAGATGAGATCCTAAATACCATCAATAAGGCCATCGAAACGCAGATGGCACTCAATGAGAATGCTACAGAGCCCGCCGTTGAAAACAAAAAGAGCAAAAATACCAAGGCACAGGCCGAAACTGGAGAATTTGTAGTGGGCCAAAGCAGTGCCTCTAAAGAGCTCATGAAACAGATCATGCTGGTGGCACCAACTTCTTACAGCGTAATCCTGACCGGTGAAAGCGGAACAGGCAAAGAATCGGTAGCGAAGACCATCCACCTTAACAGTGCCCGAAAAGATAAGCCCTTTATTGCCATGGATTGTGGTTCTTTAACCAAGGAATTGGCCGGAAGCGAATTCTTTGGTCATGAAAAAGGCTCTTTTACAGGTGCACTCTATACCAAGATCGGACATTTTGAAATGGCCAACGGGGGAACGTTATTTTTGGACGAAGTCGGCAACTTGTCTTATGAAATCCAGGCTGCCTTATTGAGGACCGTACAAGAAAGAAAGATCAAAAGAATTGGCAGCACCAAAGAAATAGACCTTGATGTGAGGATCATTGTGGCAACCAATGAAAATTTTGGCGAGGCCATGCAAAAAGGCAAATTTCGGGAAGACTTGTATCACCGCTTTAACGAATTTTCTATCCATTTGCCGCCATTGAACCAGCGGGGAAGCGACATCATGGTTTTTGCGCATACCTTCTTAATGAAGGCGAACGAAGAACTGAACAGAAATGTACAAGGATTTTCTCCTGAAGTGGAAGAATGCTTCCTGACCTATAATTGGCCTGGAAATGTGAGGGAAATCAAAAATGTGGTGAGGAGGGCAACCTTATTGACCGAAACGGAAGAGATCCAATTAAAAGCCCTGCCTTTAGAAATTTCTACCTATGCCAAGGCCACAGCGATTGAAAATGCCGTTGAAAATGCCATCAGCCGATCTGCGGCACCTGCCAGTCGTACGCGCGATCTAAAAAACGCAGCATTGGAAGCAGAATATGATACCATCCTTAGCGTACTGAGGGAAGTGAATTTCAATAAATCCAAGGCTGCCAAAATCCTGAATATCGATAGAAAAACGCTTTACAACAAGATGAAGGCCATTGATCTGGATAATTAGCGGAAAGCCCACAGCCCAAAGCGAAAAGCGGAAAGCGGAAAGTGAAGGCAAAACGAAAGCATAAATTTAATGTGATGTTCATCTAGGTTTTTTAGGTTCGCTCATTGTTCTTTGCTCTTTGTTCTTTGTTCTCTTCCCTATGCGCTTTGTTCTTTGCTCTTTGCTCTTTGCTCAAACAATTTAAGGGTTTTTGATATTTATATAGTAATCTAAGGCTCCTATGTCCATCTTTAGCTATAAACAGCGCAATTACATTACCCTGGTCATTATTATTGCCCTGGGTTGTCTGATTGCCTACTCACTGACCGGAATTTTCGGCTCTTTATTGAGTACGCTGGTACTTTACACCATTTTACGTCCGGGATACATTTTTTTAACAGAAGTAAAAGGCTGGAAGCGTAGTTTTACTGCCATTCTGCTGCTTTTTATTTCCATTATTGTGCTGGTACTCCCATTCTATGCGCTGAGCAGTATGGTGATCGAAAAAATTACCGAACTTAAAAACGACCAGATCTATTTCAAAAACCTGTTGTACAAGATCCAACACCTGCTTCCAGTGGGCAGCAATGTGCAGCAGATCATAGAAGACGGATTAAAAAGCGTTGGTACCTGGGCCACAGGACTGTTCCCCTCACTGATTTCAGGGATCTTTAACATTGTACTCGGCCTATTGTTGATGTATTTCCTGCTTTATTTTATGCTGGTAGAGCGTGAAGCCTTCGAACGTGCCTTGGTAAAATATGCACCGTTCCGTGAGCAAAATGCCTATCGCTTCGCCGAAGAAATGCGCAACACCACCTATGCGAATGTAGTCGGACAGGGTTTCATCGCATTGGTGCAAGGCTCCTTACTGAGCCTGGCCTTTTATGTGCTGGGCTACAACGATCCGCTGTTTTGGGGAGTAGTCACCACTTTCATTTCACTGGTTCCTTTGCTCGGTCCACCCGTAATTTTTGTGCCTGCTGCCCTGTTGCAGCTGGCCGATGGAAATAATTTCGCCGCCTGGGCCATGCTGATCTTTGGTTTCGTGATCATCATCAATATCGATAATGTGCTGAGGTTCATGATCGCGAAAAAAATGGGCAACATCCATCCCATCATCACCGTTTTGGGCGTGGTGATCGGTATTCCGCTATTTGGTATCTTAGGATTGGTTTTTGGACCCCTACTTCTTTCGTATTTCTTTTTGTTGATCAAAATATATGAAACAAGTGCCATGGCCAGCGAAAGATTGGAAAGAATTAAAACAATTCAGGATGCAGAGGAGTTATGAAAGAGACGAGAGACAGTAGATGGAATGGGAAATGGTTGTATAAGACTGTAATCTTCAGCTAACCATCGACTATAACAGTAAACAAAATTATAAACCATAAAAATTAAAGATCATGAGTGATAATTCAAAAGTTTTGGTTGCGCTTTTAGCGGGTTTAGCTGCGGGAGCGGCATTGGGATTGTTGTTTGCGCCTGATAAAGGAAGCGAGACAAGGGACAAATTGGGCCAATCGTTAAAAGATTTCGGCGATTCGATCAAAGACCGTGCTGCTGATGAGATCAATAACCTGAGTGCATTGAAAGACAAGGTTGTCGATTCGATAAAAAGCAAACTACGTGATGTTGAAGATGAATATTCTTCAGAAGTAGAAAACGTTTGATCGGTTTAACAACGATAGATAATGGAAGAGAACAAAGAAAAAGACCTGGAAACCCTATTTGCCGATGCCAAGGTCTATCTTGAAACACGGATAGAATACACCAAGCTATCGGCTGTAGAAAAAGGCTCCAAGATATTCGCAGATCTGATTACCAATGCAGCGGTGATCATCAGTTTTGTATTGGCATTCTTGTTTGCATCCTTTACCTTGGCCCTTTATCTTTCAACCGTATTTGGAAGCCATACTGCAGGCTTTGGATGTGTGGCAGGTATTTATTTATTGCTATCTATTATTGTTTACTTAACCAAAGACAATTTTATAGAACGTTTCTTGGTGAACATCTTCATCAGGAAATATTTTGATAAAGTGGCTGATAAAAAAGAATTCGATGAAGATAAATTATAACGATATCAACACTTTAGGCGATCTCCAGGCCCAGATCCATCGGTTGAAGCACGATTATGAGGAAAAGGGATTGCTGTTGAAAACGGATGCCAAAAACTATGTGAAACAGTTTACACTTGGCAACCTGATCAAGAAATATGCTACGCCAAGCGGATTCTTAAAGCTTGATGAAAAAACAAATATCAGCAGCAAGATCATGTCGGTCGTATTGCCACTACTTTTAAACAAGACGATCTTTAGGGGCTCCGGGCTCATTACCAAGGCCCTAGCGGCGATGGTCTCTGGAAAAGTGGGCCAACAACTGGATGGAGAGCACCTCTCTGGCGTATTCAACATGGTGAAATCCCTGTTCAAGGGGAAAAAATCAAAAAAAGAAAATGCCTTTGTAGATTATGGCATTCCGCCTGATAGCGAGACTTATTAACAAAAAACCAGCTCAAAAAGCTGGTTTTTTTGTTCCAATTACCTAATTAGCACATTAGCTAATCAAATCGGTTTTAATCCTCAGCTCCTTCAACTGCTTTTCATCAATAGTACTAGGGCTATCGATCATTACATCACGTCCTGAATTATTTTTAGGGAAGGCCATCACGTCCCTGATGCTGTCAAGCCCTGCAAATAGGGAGCAAAGGCGATCGAAGCCAAAGGCGATGCCACCGTGTGGCGGTGCACCAAATTCAAAGGCCTCCAGTAAAAACCCGAACTGTTTTTGGGCTTCCTCTTTACTAAAACCTAAATGTTTAAACATTAATGATTGCAGTTCACGGTCGTGGATCCTAATGGAGCCACCGCCAATTTCTGTTCCATTTAGCACCATGTCATAGGCATTGGCGCGGACTTCACCGGGTTTGGTATCCAATAGTGCAATATCTTCTGGCTTTGGCGAGGTAAATGGATGGTGCATGGCGTGGTAGCGCTCAGTTTCTTCGTCCCATTCCAATAACGGAAAATCCAATACCCAAAGTGCCGCAAATTTATCTTTATCCCGTAAGCCCAAACGGTTGCCCATTTCCAGACGCAATTCACCAAGTTGTTTGCGCACTTTGTCTATTCCTCCAGCCATGACCAATACCAAGTCGCCAGGTTCTGTTTGGCAGGCAGCTGCCCATTTGGCCAGTTCTTCTTCGTTATAAAACTTATCTACAGATGATTTTAAGGTACCATCATCATTGTGGCGCATATAGATCAATCCGGTAGCCCCAATCTGCGGGCGTTTGATAAAATCTGTCAATTCATCCAACTGCTTGCGGGTATAATGCGCGCAGCCTTTCGCGTTGATCGCAATCACAAGCGCTGCCTTGTCAAATACGGCAAAGTCCTTTCCTTTTACGACTTCATTCAGTTCAATAAATTGCATGTCGAAACGTGTATCTGGTTTATCCGACCCATATAGCCGCATGGCATCTGCATATTGCATGCGCGGTACTTCAGGAAGATCGTAATTCCGAACTTCCTTAAAGAGTGTCCTGATCAATCCCTCAAATATGTTCAAAATGTCTTCCTGTTCAATAAATGACATTTCACAATCGATCTGCGTAAATTCTGGCTGCCGATCTGCGCGCAGGTCTTCATCCCTAAAACACTTTACAATCTGAAAATAACGATCAAATCCAGACACCATTAGCAATTGCTTAAACGTTTGCGGCGATTGTGGCAGCGCATAGAATTCGCCTGCGTTCATACGGCTCGGCACCACAAAATCCCTAGCGCCTTCTGGGGTAGATTTGATCAATACAGGTGTTTCGACTTCTATAAAATTCAATCCGTCCAAATACCTGCGTACCGATTGTGCCATGCGGTGGCGCAGCACAAGGTTGTTCCTTACCGGGTTCCGGCGCAAGTCTAAATAGCGATATTTCATCCGGAGGTCATCACCCCCATCCGTTTTATCATCGATCAAAAATGGTGGTAATTTTGCTTCGTTCAATACTTCCAAAGCCGAAACCTTGATCTCGATATCCCCAGTTGGGATATCTTTATTTTTATTGGAGCGCTCTACCACCGTACCGCTCACCTTGATTACGTACTCTCTGCCAAGCGTTCTCGCATCGGCGCACAAGGCCTCATTATCGTTCATGTTAAAAACGAGTTGGGTAATGCCATAACGGTCACGGATGTCGATAAAAGTCATCCCGCCCAGATCCCTGGAATTGTGCATCCAACCACACAGGGTTACGTTTTCGCCTAGGTTTTGTAGCGTCAAAGCGCCGCAAGTTGTTGTTCTTAACATGCTTAAAATAAGTTTTCGAGCCGCAAAAATACAATAAGTTTTTTAAAGTTGGGCGCAAAGCCAGCACGACCCAAATCAATCAACAAGATAAGGTATCGAGCGCTTCGGCAATCGTGCCCACAAAATTTACATGGCCCAATTTGTTGCTCTCCAACATGAAATCCCTAAAGCTCTTGCTTTCAAATTTCGAAAAGTCTCCAATGATGGCCAAGCCTAGTCTGTAGTTGGAGAATTTCTGCAAGATTTCTCCAGCAATGCCCGTTTTCAAGTCAAAAAAAGCACCATCAATATTCTGCAGATGAAGGATAACCTTGTCGAAGCCCCTATAATAGGCATTTCCAACGAGATCTGTTCCATCTGCAACATTCGCAATCAGGATGCCTTTTGCACGTAATTCGACTAGTCTAAATTGATTAATTTCATGCTCGATCATTTCCATTGCACAAAGATAGCAAATGTTCAGGCCAGGAAACACTTGCGTCAACGATGGAAGCGGCATCCTTTTGGCCAGATCAAACGTATGGATTGAGGTCAAATTCGCCAAAAGATATAGCGGACAGCGTGTTAAGACGCCCAATCTATTAATTGCATTAGTTTTAAAGTCTTGCGTTAAGCGATCAGCGTTTTAAATTCCCCAAACACCATCCGCCAAACGCAAATAACTGATTTTTGTGCCCATGGCCTATTGTGTCCAAAAATTTTTCTGCACCTTGATGCAACGTTTTAGAAATAACATTGTCTTTTAATCAGAACGCTTTTAAAATTGGAAACAGTATACATCGATAAGCACGTTGAGCTCGTAAACGAATGCCGCAACGGAAGTAGAAAAGCACAATTTGACCTGTACAAATTGTATGCGACGGCTATGTACAATGTGGCCTTGCGGATTGTGAACGATGAGGCAGAGGCCGAAGATGTATTACAGGAAGCGTTTTTGGATGCGTTTAACCGTATTGCCGACTTTAGACAGGAAACTACTTTCGGGCTTTGGCTTAAACAGATCGTCATCAACAGGTCTATCAACTACTTGAGGAAGCGAAAAGTAGAACTGGTAGGAATAGATGAGGTCGAGGTTGCCGATGAGCCCAACTATGATGAAAGCGAAACGCAATATAAGGTTGCAGCCATTAAAGCTGCCATGGATGAGCTTCCTGATGGGTATCGCATTGTACTGAGCCTATACCTTTTTGAGGGCTATGACCATGAGGAGATTGCACATATTTTGAAAATAACAGAAAATACATCACGCTCTCAGTACATGAGGGCAAAGAGAAAGTTGAATAGTTTATTAGAAATGAAAGGAGTAGCAAGATGAAAAATAAATTAGAGGGGTTTATTAAAGAAAACAAAAGAGAATTCGAAGTAAAAGGTCCATCAGAACAATTGTGGGAACGCATTTCTGCAGAGCTTGACAAAAAACAGCAAAAAAAGTCTTTTAAGCTGTACCAATGGATGAGCATTGCCGCCATGCTGGTGATCGGGCTGGGTGCCTACCTCACTTATAGCTATCAAAGTCACAGGCAGATCGATGTGGCCGACGTGAGCAAGTCTTTCGGTAAAAAAGAAGTGCACCTGGCAAGTCTGATCGAGGAGAAAAAAGACAGCCTGGAGGTTTATGCAAAAGATAACCCAGAGCTCTACCATAAATTCATGTCGGATGTGAGCAAGCTAAATGCCGACTATGAGACCTTAAAAAAACAACTGCAGACCAGTCCCAACAGCCAGATCGTAGTTAGGGCAATGATGAAAAACCTCGACATCCAGTTGCAGGTACTTAATCAGCAGTTAATGATCATAAACCAAGTCAATCAATATAAAAAGGAGAATTCAATATGAAGAAATTAGTCTTAGGCCTGGCCAGCTTGTGCATTGCACTGCCGGCATTGGCGCAGGAAGTTCCTGCCGCCACGGGTGGTGGAAATGTTACGGAGGCCGCACCCAGAACAAAAATAACCAGGCCGGTTAGGCCACAGCGCCCACTATTTAAAGTAAAAGGCAGGGCCGAAGTTGCGCCAAGCGTTAGTGTGGGTGCGCCATCAGCACCAGGTGCCCCATCAGCCCCTCGGGCAGTTATCGGCGAAGGCTTTAGGGCCACAACTGGTGTCGGCTCAACATATTCCTACTCGGCCAATGCCAATAGCGTTACTGCAATGGGAACAAATGCAGAGCCAAGAAATCGGCAGGAACAGGGCGATGATCCCGTAAAAACAAAGTTCTACTCCCATTCTTACAAGGTAGACCGCAACGATAAGATCAATATCTCGAATAGCTATGGGTCGATTACCATCAAAACATGGGATAAAAACGAAATCAAGATCGATGCAGACATCAAGGCCTATGCCAATACAGAAGAGGAAGCACAGAAACTGTTGGATGGCGTTATTGTTAAACCGACAAAAGAAAGCGACCAATTGACCTACAAAGCCGGCGTAAGCGAACGGAGCGGATCTTGGGGAAGGGGAAGCATCAACGGCAAAAGATGGAGGAGGGAAGTAAAGATTTATCTTACTGTTTATATGCCAAAGAATAATCCGTTGAACATTTCGCAGGAATATGGCAATGTTTATATAGATGATTTTGACGGTCCTACCTCGATCAAGGTTCAGTATGGAGCTATTGCGGGTGGAAACCTGACAAATCCGAACAACTACATCTCTGCAGAATACTCAAGTACAAAGTTCAAGTCAATTAACCAAGCCAGGATCAAACAGGCCTATGGTGGTGGATTGTATATCAACAGTATTGGCAACATCGACCTAGATTCGCAATATGCAGGAGTTAACATTTACACCATTAAGAATAGTGGCAACATCAGGCAGGAATATGGTGGCGGGGTAAATATTGTCAATGCAAATAACCTAACGCTAAATGCACATTACATCCGTACCAAAATTACAACCTTGACAGGCAATCTCAACGCAAAGCTGGAATATGGTGGTTTTTCGGTCGATAATGTAGAAACGAGTGCAAAGGTCTTTAACATCACCTCATCTTATACTACCATGAACCTTGGCTTCGGCGAAAATTATCATGCCAACTTTAAGGTTTCGACAGATTACGCACCTTTTAAGTATGGAGACAATATCAGTGCCAAAAAATTGGGCGACGATAAATCATACACGTCTAAAAGCTATGCTGGTCAGATCGGAAAAGGTGGGTCGGCAAATGTGACCGTAAAAGCCGAATATGGCTCGGTAACCTTCAAATAATAAGACCAAACAAATAATAACCAGGCCTGTTGATGTAAGTTGACAGGCTTTTTTTATATTCGTGCCAGATAAGATCAACTATGGAACTACTCACCAGCGCAGAGGCGTGGATTTCTCTTTTTACGCTTACCCTTTTAGAAATTGTTCTCGGAATAGACAATGTGATCTTTGTGAGCATCATCCTGAACCGGGTTAAAAAGGAAGCGCAAAAAAAAGCAAGGCTGATCTGGATGATCACCGGTATCGCTTCCCGTTGCCTGATGTTGTTTGGCCTCAGCTGGCTGCTCGCACAAAAAGGCAATTACATTGTCCCAGAAAGCTGGTTTGGCAAGGGATTTGACCTGGCCAGTCTGGTCATGCTATTTGGCGGATTGTTTCTGATCTATAAATCGGTGATGGAAATCCACCATAAGTTGGAAGGTGAAGATCCAGCTGCGGATACCAAGAACAAAAAGCCATTGGGTTTTGGACAAGCGATTTTCCAGATCATGCTGATCGATGCCGTTTTTTCATTCGATAGCATCATTACTGCGGGAGGAACGGCCAAACACTTGGAAGTGATGATCATCGCCGTAGTCATTGCCATGGCGGTCATGTTCCTATTCAGCCCAAAAATTGCAGGTTTCATCCATAAACATCCAACGCTCAAAATGCTGGCACTCTCCTTTTTGGTGATGATCGGCCTAAGCTTGGTAATTGAAGGATGGGATGCCCGCGCAGCGCATGAAATGCACCTTAAAAACTACATCTACTTCGGCATGGCCTTTTCTGTTGGCGTAGAAATATTGAACATGGTCTTCAGGAAAAGGCAGCAGAAAAACCACTTGGTCGAATTGAATGAACCGATGATGACGGAAGAACAGGGAAAGAAATGATGTGCTATTTAACTTTGACAAACTTAAAAGTTTGTCAAAGTTAAATTAATACTATTGGCGAAACTTCCTATTAGCTTTTCTTAACTTTTCAAAACCGTTTGCGTACAACACTTTTTACTTTTTAAATGATTTCCTTCCACGAAGCAACATTAGCAGAACTTTCCATCCACCGGATCGGGAACCGTCTACAGGATGAATTTTATATGCTTTCAGAGCAGTCCATGAACATTCAAGATGAGATGCTGAACCAGTTGCTGTTGCAATATTTTCTCTCACCATACGAAAAAGTGAACGAAATCTATCGCTTTATGCATCCGAATGGAGATTTGGGCCTAAATGAAGTTTACCATTTTGCCACTGAAATTTTTGCCGATGGCAGCAGCTTCCATGAGAACAGCAAAAAATTGGCTACCTATCTCTACGAGGTCGCAAACCATCCCAAAATCAAGTCTGGCGAGCTATATGTCGCATTTTTTGAAAATGTACAGATCGAGGGAGAGCTACATGATGGCATTGGGATCTTCAAGTCAGAAACGAAGGAAAGTTACCTTAAGGTTTTTCCCGAGCAGGGCGGATTTGCGCTCGGATATGATCAGGAAGGGATCAACATCAGCAAATTGGACAAAGGTTGCCTGATCTTTCACACAGAAGCCGCCGAAGGCTATAAAGTTGCGGTAATTGACCAGACCAACCGCAGCGCGGAAGCTGTGTATTGGAAAGATGAGTTCCTGAAGCTAAAAGTGCGGAACGACAACTATAGCCAGACGCAGAACGTAATGGGCGTTTACAAAAGTTTCGTGACCGAAAAGCTGGATGAGGATTTTGAGATTTCCAGGACAGATAAGATCGATCTGCTTAACCGCTCGATGAAATATTTTAAGGAAAAAGAAAGCTTTGACGTGGATGAATTTGCCAATGAAGTCATTGCCAATAAAGAGGGCATCGAGTCATTTAAGACCTATAAGAAAAATTTTGAGGAGGAATTCGATAGCCCGATTGCCGATCAGTTCGACATTTCTGATGCGGCCGTAAAAAAGCAGGCCAAGATATTCAAGAGCATCCTCAAATTAGATAAGAACTTCCACATCTACATCCATGGCAACAAGGAACTGATCGAAAAAGGCTATGACGATAACCGCTCCATGAACTTTTATAAGGTCTATTTCCGCGATGAGCAGTAATTGCTGAACTACAGATTAGCTAATTTGCTAATTAATTGTATTTTAGTCGTTATGAACCACGAAACCAAACAGAACAGTATTTTTAAAGTGATTGGCGCATCGTCGCTGGGCACGCTCATCGAATGGTATGACTTTTATATTTTCGGAAGTCTGGCCAGCATTATTGGCGCACAGCTTTTTCCGGCAGATGCCGGAGCTTCGGCACTGATCAATACGCTTGCCATTTTTGCAGCAGGATTTATCGTGAGGCCTTTCGGCGCATTAGTCTTCGGCCGTTTGGGCGACCTGATCGGCCGTAAATACACCTTTTTGCTTACCCTCGTACTCATGGGCGGATCTACTTTCGTGATCGGTCTGATCCCCTCTTATGCAAGCATCGGTTATGCGGCGCCCATTCTGGTGCTGATTTTAAGGCTGATCCAAGGCCTAGCCCTCGGTGGCGAATATGGTGGTGCAGCAACCTACGTTGCCGAACACGCGCCAAAAGGTAAGCGCGGCTTTTTTACCAGTTGGATCCAGACTACAGCAACCTTGGGGCTTTTCCTTTCACTGGGCATCATCGTACTGGCCAAGAATGTGGTGGGCGCAACGGCTTTTGCCGATTGGGGATGGCGGATTCCTTTCCTGCTTTCTATCCTTTTGGTAGGGGTATCCATCTACATTCGCCTTAAGATGCACGAATCGCCAATGTTCACCAAATTAAAGACAGAGGGCAACATCTCTAAAAATCCGCTTAAGGAGAGCTTTAGTAAAAAAGCCAATTTTAAGATGGTTCTGCTTGCCTTGTTTGGAGCCACCATGGGCCAAGGTGTCATCTGGTATACCGGGCAATTCTATGCGCAATCTTTCATCGAAAATACCTGTAAGATCGACTTCAACGATTCACGCTATATCTTGCTCTGGGCCATCGCTGGCGCAACACCTTTCTTTGTTATTTTTGGGTCCTGGAGCGATAAGGTTGGCCGAAAATGGATCATGCTCACAGGCATGCTGTTGGGAATAGTTTTTTACCGCCCAATCTATCAGCTCTTTATCGACAAAAGTGAGGTGGCTACCTTGAGCACTTCGCCGATCCTTAAAATTGCCGATCCAGTGGTCACTACTGCCCCACTCCATGATAAAGGTGATAGCCTGGTAACTACGAGTACCAATGTTTCACTACAAAATGGTGCATCTTTCAATAAGGTTGTGGTCGACACGGTATATGCGGACAGCTCGAAACCCATCGGCCATGCCAAGGAAATCTATAAGGACAAAAAACTTGATCCTGGAACATTTTGGCTGTTTGTGGCCCTGGTCTTTTTCCAGATTATTTTGGTAACGATGGTCTACGGACCGATTGCCGCATTTTTGGTAGAGCTTTTCCCCACAAAGATCAGGTATACGTCGATGTCATTGCCATATCACGTTGGAAATGGTGTTTTTGGTGGATTGGTACCCTTTGTGGCAACGCTAATCGCAAGCTTTTCGGGTGCAACCCCACTTTCGGGACTATGGTATCCTATTGGAATCGCTGCGCTTAGCTTTGTGATCGGGGCAGTGTACCTCTCCAACAAAAAAGATGAAAATGTAACTGATTAAGGTTTTAAACAAGAACAATGAAAAGAATTTTAGGCATACTTTGGATTATCCTCGGACCTTTGGCCATGGCATTGATGGCCTGGCAGGCCTACGAAAAAATCAGTGTGGCAGAACCTGGTGTGGCACAGACCAACACGGCACTGCAATGGGGCATTATTTTACTGATCTTTATCCCAATCGCAATCGGGTTGGTGATTTTTGGGAAATATGCATTGACCGGAGCATACGACCAATTACCCGGAAAGTCAGAAGATTTATAATACACTTTGACAAAGTCCCCATGCAGAAAGTCCCTCAGCAAGCATAAAATGCCTGGTTAGGCTTTTATGCGGGTGATGGACTTTGACAAAGTGCATGACAAAACAATGACAATTTAAACTAGCCTTACCAATAAACCCTTCAAATATTCGCCTTCTGGAAAGGATAAGCGGATGGGATGGTCTATTGGCTGTGTAAACTGATGCACAACCTGCACTTCTTTGCCAGCATCCAATGCAGCCCAGGCAATAATCTGCTTGAACGTTTCGATGTCTACGGCACCGGAGCAGGAGAAAGTAGCCAATAATCCGCCCCGCTCCAACAGCAGCATGCCCAATCTGTTCAAATCCTTATAGGCGCGTGCGGCACGGTCTAGTGCAGACCTCGAAGGTGCATATTTAGGCGGATCGAGTATCACGATATCAAATTTCCTTCCCTCGTCCTTAAAATTCCGGAGTTGTTTGTTCACATCAGATTGGATGGAAACATGCGGTTTATGATTGAATCCGTTAAGTTCCAAATTCTGTTTCAAGGTCTCGATGGCCAAGGCAGAGCTGTCTACACTGGTTACCGCAGTGGCCCCGTTGTTAAAGGCATTGAGCGTAAATCCACCGCTATAGCTGAAACAGTCCAGCACCGTTTTACCGCTCGCAAAGCTGGCTAGAACCCTCCTGTTATCCCGCTGGTCGCAATAAAATCCAGATTTCTGCCCTTCGGCAATGTTGATGTGATATTTGATACCATTTTCGCGCACCTCAATAAAAGTTTCTGGAGCGTCTCCCCAAAGCAGCCCATTTTCTGCTGTTATGCCCTCATGGGTACGCGCTGTGGCATCGCTCCGATCAAATATGCCTTTCGGATGCAATAGATCTACCAAAATTTCAATAATCATCGGCTTCGCCTTTTCTATCCCAGCACTTAAGATCTGGACAGATAAAAAATCTGCATATTGGTCTACGATCAGTCCAGGCAAAAAGTCGGCTTCGCTAAAAATCAGTCTGCAGGTATTGGTATCTTCAAGACTGATCAGATCTGTTCTCAACTGAATGGCCTGAGCGATTTTCTGTGCATACCAAGTTTTGTCGATCACCTCGCCTTCATCCCACGATAACAGCCTCACGGCCACCCGCGATTGTGCATTGAAGTAGCCATAGCCCAAAAATTCCTTCTTGCCATTTAGCACCTTAACGAGGTCGCCGTTCTCCGGCTTGCCCTTGATCTTCTCTACAGCTCCAGAAAATATCCATGGATGGCGCTGCAGTACCGCTTTTTCTTTTCCCTTCTTGAGTTCGATTTCTACCATTTTGCAAAGATAAGGTTAATCGAGCTAAAGCAGAAGTCGGTAACATGCCTTAAGCCTTCCGGTTACCTTCAGATTTTTGTACTTTTCGCTTTAACCTGTATACTTTTCACTTTAACCTTTAGGCTTTATGCTTCCTGCTTTTAAACTAATCCCGTAACTTTAGGCCATGAACGAAATTACCTGGAACGATTTCGAAAAGGTCGAATTAAGAACGGGCACCATTTTAGAAGTCCTGGATTTTCCCGAAGCACGAAAGCCGGCCTATAAGGTCAAGGTAGATTTTGGACCGTATGGTGTGAGGATGAGCAGCGCGCAGATTACAAAACATTACACAAAGGATGAACTGGTAGGCCGACAGATCGTTGGTGTCATCAATTTTCCGAAAAAGCAGATCGGCAAGTTCATGAGCGAATTTTTGGTAACCGGCTTCGCTGATGAAAATGGCGATATCGTGCTGACTACCATTGACAAAAAAGTGCCAAATGGACACAAATTGATATAAGGGTTGCTTAGCTGTTGAGGTGATGAGGTGTTTAGCATAGCATCGACCTCGACTCCTAAACAACTCAACAAATAACAACTCAACATTATCAACAATTAACCACCAATGTCTTTCTACAACTTTGAGCCCAATCGAGATCCACAACAGGAAGATGAACATTTTATGCGCCTGGCCTTAAATGAGGCAAAAAAAGCATTTGATCAGGAAGAAATTCCCATTGGGGCCATCATTGTGCATAAGGGCAAGATCGTGGGCCGTGGATCCAACCTCACCGAGCAGCTCAATGATGTAACAGCACATGCCGAAATGCAGGCCTTTACCGCTGCAGCACAGACCTTGGGCGGAAAATACCTGCGCGACTGCACCCTCTATGTGACCATCGAGCCCTGTGTGATGTGTGCCGGGGCGAGTTATTGGACACAGATCAGTAAGATCGTGTATGGCGCCAAGGAGGAAAAACGCGGTTTTACCAAGGTCGGGGAAAATCTTTTGCACCCCAAAACGTTGTTAGTTGGCGGTGTACTGGCTGCGGAATGCGGGGCACTCATGACCCTTTTTTTCCAAAATAAACGAAAAGAAAGTTGACAAACTCGTGTATAAAATCTAACCTTTGTAAATTATATTTGTACTTCACAATTTTAAACTTAAATCAATAACATTATGGCTTTTGAATTACCAGCGTTGTCCTATGCAACAGACGCACTAGAACCACATATCGATAAAATGACCATGGAAATCCACCATGGAAAACACCATGCTGCCTATGTTACCAACCTGAACAAGGCTTTGGAAGGTAAACCTGAGGCCAATGGAAATATCGAGGACATCGTTAAAAACATCTCAAAATATCCAGCTGCAGTGCGCAATAACGGTGGTGGCCATTATAACCACTCGCTTTTCTGGACAGTATTGGGTCCGAATAAAGGTGGTGAGCCAACAGGCGATTTAGCAAAGGCCATTAATGCCGCTTTTGGCTCTTTTGCCGAGTTCAAGACCAAGATCCAAGAGGCCGGCGCAACACGTTTCGGTTCGGGATGGGCCTGGCTTTCGGTAGGTGCCGATAAAAAATTGGTCGTTTCTTCTACACCAAACCAAGATAACCCCTTAATGGATATTGCCGAAGTAAAGGGCACGCCTATTTTCGGAATAGATGTTTGGGAGCACGCCTATTACCTGAAATATCAGAATAAACGTCCTGATTACCTAGCAGCGATCTGGAATGTTGTAAATTGGGACGCCGTAGCAGAACGCTACAAAAAAGCATTGTAATAGGGTAGAGCCTTATACAGCTAATCACCTAATTAACTAATTTGATCATTAGCTAGTTAGGTGATTTATTTTTTATGGATATTTGCGTAAATTGCAAGCGATTTACAGATGAAGATGAAAAGATTGATTTTAATACTTTTGTTGGCCATGGGCCTTGGTGCCGCAGGCTTCGCGCAGAAGATGCCAACGGCAGATGAAGTTGCAAAAAAGAACGTGGAAGAACTGGAAAAACGCCTAAATCTTTCCGCCACGCAGAAAAGCATTATCTATAACTATGCCTACGAGGCGGCCAAGGAACAGTTTGCACTCTTCAAAAAACAGCAGGCCGGAACGTTCCAACAGGAAGATGAGACCCGTTTCTACAAGATGCAGGCCGACCTGAACAAAAGCATCAAAACGGTCTTAAAACCCGAACAGGTGATCGAATTCAACAAGGTCATCGAGGAGCGCCTGAGCGGGATCGACCCTAACAAAAAGAAAAAGAAACTTAAAAAAGGCGAAGAAGAAGAAAAAGTGGTTGGCATTGAAGGACTCAAGTCCGTTACCAACAACTAGAGCCCGATTACATCCTTCTTTTTCCTTTGCTTCATGGTTTTCGGTACCACGGCCAGCACCTCTTCTTTGAGCGCGTTCAGCATCCGTCTTTTAATGAAGTTCTTATGTGTCACCAGACTGATTTCCCTTACGGGCTCTGGCGACCTAAAATAACGTACCTTGTTCAACTGCTTGGTACTGAGTTCTGCCAATGCCAGTTCGGGCAATAAGGTAGCCCCATCATTAATGTCGACCATCCTGATCAGCGTTTCCACGCTTCCGGTATTATAGGTCAGTGCCTGAAGGCGGTTGTTCTGCGTTGACCGGCAGATATTCAGTACCTGGGTACGCATGCAATGCCCTTCATCCAATAGCCAGATATTTTCTTCTGCCAGGTCATCGGCCTCGATGGCCTTCTTTTTATAGAGCTTGCTGTTCTTGCTGATGTAGCTCACAAAGTTTTCATAATAAAGTGGGGTCTCCGTGAGGTGCGAATTGGCCAAAGGTGTGGCTAAAATTCCACAGTCTATGGTTCCGTTCTTTAAATGATGGATGATGTCATCCGTGGTATATTCCCAGATCAACAATTTCAACCCGGGATATTTTTCCAACATCGATGCAATTACTTCGGGCAATAGGTAGGGTGCGATGGTCGGGATGATGCCAATCTTCAATTCACCCACAATATCTTTTTGTTGACTGTTGATCAGCTCCTGGATCTTTTTATTTTCTTGGAGCACGATGCGTGCCTGCGCAATGACCTGACTGCCGATTTCTGTCGGAACAATGGGCTGCGTGCTCCTATCGAAGATTTTTACGTTGAGGAACTCCTCTAACTTCTGTACCTGCATGCTCAAGGTGGGCTGGGTCACAAAGCATTTTTCTGCAGCACTTACAAAACTCCGGTAGGTATCAACAGCCACGATGTATTCTAACTGGACTATGGTCATATCATCAAAATCTATATTTGATTCTAAAGTTATAAATTTTAACTATAATAAAATTCATTATTTTTTAAGTTAAAATGCTTCACCTTTTTAGAAAATTTTCTTTTGGCACGCTTTTGTCTTTCTACTCTGCAACCCGCACAACATGAAGTTGTAAGGGTGTTGGAAGCGCCTAATTTTTTGATAATTTTTACTGGATATAACAAAATTGTTATAACTTTATCTAATATTCTATAAATAGGCCAACTATTGCTTTATTATAGACATGTTTATGAATAAATTAATTGATCTCAAGTCTACCGTTAAAGTCCTTGCTGTTATAGCGCTCATTTTCACTGCATTTCCGAAAACCGGGAACGCGCAAAATGTGTTTGAAGATAAGCTGAGGGTGAAATTGGACTCTTTGCGGAAAGAGAAGGAGTTGAGTTTTTTTGGCGATATTACCTTGTTGCCGAACAATGCGGTTTCGAGCGTAATGACACCATCTGGATGGGGCGGTGGAAATACAACGTACATTTATGTAGTGGGAGGAGGGATTTTCCCTGCGCAATATAAAGATCCAAGTACTGGGGACTTGATTGCTGCTGCCGGGATCAGTTTCGGCGATCCAAAGAAATGGGTCAATGTTTCGGCCAGCATCAATGTAGGAAGGGTTGATGATTTCAGGGACTTATCTGGAAACATTATCCTGAGCAGACAGATCTTCAAGGCGAGCAGCATCGCCGTTGGCGGATTACAGGTGTTGGCGAGCAGATCGGTGTCTGACGCTCCAGATCCTACATTTTACATCGCATTTAGCCATGCGGTACAGTCGGTGCACTCTAAAACGGGCGGCCGGTCTGCATTGGGCTATACCATCGGGATTGGAACTGGACGTTTTTTATATAAGAGTCCGCTCGATGTACAGACTGGAAAAGGCAAGTATGGCACGGGCGTTTTCGCCAATGTGTCTTACGAGCTGTTTAAGAACGTAAACCTGAATGCCGAATGGTCGGGACTGAATTTAGGAATATCAAGCGGTATCAGGCCTTTTAAGAGGTCTGCGCTTACATTTGGTTATGGCGTATATAACCTGACCAAAAACTCGGGAGACCGGATCTCGTTCATCGGATCGCTGGCCTATCCGTTTGTGTTAGATAAAACAGTAAAACAATAATAAAGAAATGAAAAAGCTAGTCATAATGTTAATTGCTACTTTGGGGATGATGGGCATTAACAATGCAAAAGCACAAAATGCAACAGGTTCGGCATCTGATAACAATGTGCCGATTACACAGGTTACACCACAGATTACACCTCCGGTAACGGCGGCACCCGTGGTAACCGTGCCCGCTGCACCTGCCATGCCTGCCATTGCCGCCCCAGCGGCAGCAGCTCCTGCGCCAGGCGCAGTAACAACCGGAGCTCCGGCCGCAGCTACAACCGTCCCTACGGTACCAGCTACGCCAGCAGCACCTGCAGCACCCCCTGCAAATGCTACAGCTCCACCACCATCATCTGTTCCAACATCTATTCCATTACCTCAAATGACGGTTTTGCCACCAATTCCCGCCATTCCGCCTAGCCCAAGTATCAGGTTGGCACTTGGGGTCTAATCAGCTATTATCAGTTAAAAAATTTATTTCAATACTATGTACAAAGTCAATAAATTGCTATTGAAGGCCACGCTTTTTGCTATATTTTTCTTGTCTTTTACCGCCGTACAGGCGCAGGTCGGACACCGGGTCTTCACTTTTAAGGCTGGCGATGAATATGAAACAGAGATGATCACCAACTCCAACGCCGTATTGAAGCGTGGCAACCAGGTGCTCAACATCAACTCTACCACCAATGCGACAAAAGCCTATAAGGTGGCCACGGCAAATGCCGAAGAAACCAACCTGACCGTAGAGATCAAGAGCATGGACAACATGATCGAAGCCCTGGGAGAAAAGCTACATTTTAACTCGGCCAACAAAGTCGATTCTTCATCCACCATCCTCAGAGCGCTCGATTTTATGGTGAAAAAACCAGTTAAAGTTGCGCTAGACAAATATGCGGTGATCAAGACTTCAACAGATTATCGCGCCGAGCTGGCTACCGATACCTTGGTCTCTTTTGCCGGACTTAAGCCAGAGTTTTTCGAAAAAGGCACTTTGTTTAGCCTATTGGCTGATATCTCTTACAACAAGAACATCCAGAAAGGCTTTACCTGGGGCGATACGGTAGAAATGGACAAGCAAAAACTGGTAAGCAAATGGACCATCGAAAGCATGACCGAAAAGAATACGGTCGTTAAGTTCAGTACAACCATTACCGGAAAGCTTGTCAACAGCAGCAGTAATGGCACTTATGTAGTCGACAATGCGACCGGACTTGTGGTCGAAAAACTCGTGTACAGCGTTTCTGTGGGCTATCAGATCTCTGCCGGAAATACGGTGTATGCGGTTTCCAGATCGACCAGTATTGCCGAACGAACGCGAAAGGTAAAGTAAGTTGAAGGTTCAAAGTTGAAAGTTGAAGGTTAAGAGCATAAAGCTTAAAGCCAATCCAAAGCAGAAAGCTGAAAGCGCAAGGCGCAGAGCTAGCCAAAAGAAATGCTGCTTTCCGCTTTTGGCTTTTAGCTTTAAGCTTCAAATGTTACTTTTGCAGCTTAATCTCAAATTGTGGGCAAAGATAAATTAAGAAAATTCGCCGAAATAGATACGTTTCCCAATGTTTACCAGTTGCATTTGGGCAAGGTAATGAAGGGAAATTGGGCGGCAGGGCATTTCAAGAACAATCATCCGATCGTATTGGAACTGGCCTGTGGCAAAGGCGAATATTCGGTCAACCTGGCCAAACTGTTTCCAGAAAAGAACTTCATCGGCATCGACCTTAAGGGCAACCGCATCTGGCGGGGCGCCAAAACTGGTGTAGAAGAAGGTATCCAGAACCTGGCCTTTCTTCGGATCCAGATCGAAGACATCCTCGAATTTTTTGCCCCGGGCGAAATCGATGAAATTTGGATTACTTTCGCTGATCCACAGCCACAGGAAAGCCGTGAAAAGAAAAGGCTCACCTTCCCAGGATTTCTGGAAAAATATAGAATTTTATTGCGGCCTGGCGGGAAAATCAACCTCAAGACTGATAACGACGGGCTGTATGCCTATACGGTAGAAAAAGTAAAGGAGCTGAACCTCATGACCCATAAAAATACCGCAGACCTTTACCATTCTGATCTGGCAGATGAGGTCCTGTCGATCAAGACCCATTACGAAAAAATATACCTCAAGAAAGACAAGAACATCAACTACATCCAGTTTTCATTTGACTGAAACGTCGACTTGCGATGTCCTTATGGCATTAAGCTGACGACTTCGTAAGTCTATAGACTACGCATGTGGAATAACGATAAATGCCAGTGTTTGCTTATCTTCACCTCTGTATTATAATGAATGAGCTATGCCAAAATTAGATTCAAATTTCTACGATCAGGTATTCGAGATTGTCCGGCTCATCCCGAAAGGTAGGGCCACCTCTTACGGTGCAATTGCCAAGGCTCTAGGCGCTGGAGGTTCGGCGAGGATGGTGGGCTATGCGATGAGCAATGCAGGGATCGCACATTCCAAGGTACCGGCGCATCGGGTGGTCAACAGCAGCGGACTGCTCACGGGCAAGTTCCATTTCTCCCCTCCCGAGCTCATGCAGCAAAGCCTGGAAGCCGAAGGGATTGTCGTGGTAAACGATAAGATCAAGAATTTTAAGCAGGTGTTCTGGAACCCCTTGGATGAGATTTAAGGTTTTCGGATAAAGTCCGTTAGCAGGAACACCACTACAATGACCACGGCAACAATGGCGAAAAACAGGTGGTCGTTAAAGGATGACCGGAAGTAGGTGGCGGCCATGATCCCCAAAAAGAAAGCGACAAAAAGTTCGATCAATCCATGGATCCGGAATGGGATCACGCGCATGATACCACCAGTATTATTTGTAGCAAGCGTCAACAACAGGTGGATGCCACCCAGAAGGTAACAATAAGTACCTGCAATGTCCGACAATGGGATAATGGACGGTGCCACAAAAAAGAAGATCACGGTGATGAAATCTAATGCGGCATGCACTTGTGGCGAAATGATTTTCATGTTTTGAGGATTTCTAATTAAACAATTAGCTTAGAAAAAAGATTTATATTTCAGACAAATGGGAAAATTAGCAGAAGAATTTAACGGTTACCGGACCAAAATGAACGAGCGGATCATGGAATCTGCCAATACCAATATCAAACGTTTTTTCGCGCTAGACACAACTTCTTATGCCGAAGGCGCATTATCGGTCAAAACGAAGGAGATGCTCGGCCTGGTGGCTTCAATGGTGCTCCGTTGCGATGACTGCATCAAATACCACCTCGAGAAATGCTACAATGAAGGCGTTAGCCATGAAGAGATGAACGAGATCTTCATGATTGCCAACCTGGTTGGTGGATCGATCGTGATCCCGCATTACCGCAGGGCGGTGGAGTTTTGGGATGAATTAAATCAGTCTGAAAGTCAGTAAGTCGGGAAGTCCGGTGTGGAGAGTCCAAGAGTCCAGAAGTCCAAAAGTCCACTTTAAATCCTTCGCACTTTGTTCATGCTGAGTATCTCTGTAGGTGTGTAATTATCTGTCCTTTCTTTCAAGTAGATGCTTCAACATCACCTCAAATTCGGCCTTTCGATGGTATCCGACTTCACATGGTCTGCCCTATTGATGGCGCTATCGGCCAAGCGGACGGAATCGCCTGGGGCCTGTGCGCTCACGGTGTCGGCCATGGTACTATCTTTCGTAACAGAGTCGGCATTTTGCGCTTCACTTTGGTTCGAGCTGCATGCTGCCAAGGCCATCCCGGCCAGGGCAACTGTGGTGATCAATAACTTTTTCATAGCTAGGTTTTTGGGTATAACAAATGGGGAGGGGATGTGTTCTGGCGAAATTCAGGTTTTGGGTTGCGGGTTGTAGGTCTTAAGCATCTAACCCAACCTACAACCTTAGGTTTAAGCTAGTTTTATTACCAATTGCCCTTGCTCTAGAATAATCATTACTCTTTTGCCACAATCGAAGCCTGCACTACGAAGCCATTCGCCCGCAAGTTGCAACGCGGGAATATCCTTGTTTCACTCGGCATTTCCCAAGCTCCTTGGTATAACCGTTGTTTT
The DNA here is from genome assembly GCA_031119475.1 of Pedobacter sp. Taxonomy (GTDB): domain Bacteria; phylum Bacteroidota; class Bacteroidia; order Sphingobacteriales; family Sphingobacteriaceae; genus Pedobacter. The sequence goes on from JAVHXV010000002.1 coordinate 35,961, forward strand.
GGTTTGCACCGTCAGTTGCCGGATAGGCTGATGGTATTTGAGTTGTTTCATTCTTTTGGGAAGGATTTGGTTTTGGTTCATTGATGTCTTGTTTTTCATTGCTTGCATATTTAATAGGTGTAAATGAATACCCAGATCACCGCAAGCAATGTCGGAGACCGAATTGTTACTGGACTTTCACCAATTTGTCTGGGTATGGCTTTTTATCTAATCATGTTAAATCGCTCCAACATTACTTGCGAAATAAAGATGAGAATTAGAAAATTTCTAGTCGGAGATTATGCGGGTATAATCGATTATTTCACATCTACTCACATTTCTCTAGGATCACAAACATTAACCATTGCGAAATTGCGGTAGTTTAACACCGCAGTATTTTTAACTAATATGCAGAAATTGAACCCTTAGTTCTGAAGGTTCAACATGTCCATAAATTCCAAGCTTTCCATTCAAAAAAAATTCGGCGAAAATTTGCAAAAGATTAGGCTTGAAAAGGGCCTAACGCTGCGTGCATTAGCAGCAAATTGCGAATTGGATGATAGCAATATTTCAAAAATAGAACAGGGAAAGGTTGATATCCAGTTGTCGACGCTGTTTGAATTGGCGAAGGGGTTGGGGGTTGAGGTACATAATCTATTAAAATTTGAATTATGAGATATTGGTGGGTAAATCATAAGCAAACATTTAAAGAAGAAGTTCGAGGAGGATATATTTGGTCGCCTACGAAAAATAAGGATGGAAAAGCCAATAAAACATACACAAATCTTACCCTTGTACAACCTGGTGATCTAATTTTCTCTTATGCAGATACACAAATAAAAGCATTAGGTGTAGCAACAGCCGAGCATATATTAGCTAGTACACCTGCTGAATTTGGCTCTTTGGGGAAACAGTGGGATAATAATGGATATTTGGTTTCTATTACCTGGACTATCTTAGAATTCTCATTCAAGCCAAAAACGGAAATTAATTTATTAAGAGACCTATTGCCGATTAGACATTCTCCAATTCAACAGAACGGGAATGGCAATCAAGGTATTTATTTAGCTGAAATAGCCCCTAAAATGGCGGCAAAACTGTTAGAACTTATTAATATTTATAATCCATCCATTCCATCCTTTGTTGAAGATTTCGAAAAAAAATATGCTGAAGATAATGAACAGAAAAAGATAGAGCAAAAAAACATACCTAAAACTCAAAAAGAACAATTGATTATGGCTAGAGTTGGTCAAGGAGTTTTTAAAAACGAGCTAACTTCAATCGAAAAAGAATGTAGAGTAACTAAAGTTAAAAATATATCATTTTTAACCGCCAGCCATATAAAACCATGGTCTAAATCTGATGATACAGAAAAGTTAGATGGAAATAATGGACTATTACTTAGTCCTCATATTGATAGACTATTTGATCAAGGCTGGATAAGCTTTTCACTTAAAGGAAATATTCTTGTTGCTGACTCCTCAGTATTAGAAGTGCTAGAAACTTGGAGAATTACAACAAAAAACGTTGGCGGCTTTAATGATAGACAAAAAATATATTTGAAGTATCATCTTGATAATCGTTTCAAAGGCTAATCAAATATTGAGCAGTTGAAATATCCGCCTCTGCCCAATCTAATTCCCCAAGCTTATCTTTCTGCAACCAAATATAAGCTGCATGTTCAGTTAATTTAATTTCACCTGAGGTTATTTCGCAAATAAAAGGAATTAGACGGATGCTGAAATCGTTATAATGATATTCATTTGGTTTTAAAGCCTGCTTGATAATTATATTGATATCAAGTTCTTCTTTAATTTCCCTAATCAAACATGCTTCCGCAGATTCATCTTTTTCGATCTTTCCTCCTGGAAATTCCCATTTTAGCGATAATTTCATTGACGCACTTCTCTGCGTAACAAGAATTTCCTTTCTTTCATTAATAATAATTGCACAGGCTACATCAATCATAAGCAAAAACTATTGATTGAAGATATGAACTAAAAGTGGAAAACTTCCTTCCCCAACTCTTCACTTTATCTCTAAATTAGCGTTATGCCACAATCCACCACCCGCTGCTCCTGGTGCGGCTCCGACCCACTGTACATCAAATACCACGACGAAGAATGGGGAAAACCCGTTTACGACGACAAGATCCTATTCGAATTCCTCATCCTCGAAGGCGCGCAGGCCGGATTGAGCTGGATCACCATTTTGCGGAGACGCGAAAACTACCGCAAGGCATTTGCCGATTTTGATGTGCACAAGGTAGCCGCCTTTACCGAAAAGGATGTAGAACGGCTGATGAATGACGAAGGCATCATCCGCAACCGCTTAAAGATCAATGGGGCCATTACCAATGCCAAGCTGTTCATCGAAATCCAGAAAGAATTTGGCTCCTTCGCCAATTACATGTGGGGCTATCTGCCAGGTGGCAAGCCGATCGTCAACGATTTCAAACAGGGTGGCATCCCTGCCCGTACCGAAATCTCAGACCAGATTGCCAAAGACATGAAGAAGCGCGGCTTCAAATTCTTCGGCACCACCATTTGCTATGCGCATATGCAGGCTACGGGGATGGTGAACGATCATGTTATCGGCTGCATTGCTAGGTAGCCGAGGCAATAGGTGTTGTAGGTTGTGGGTTAAAGGTTACGAGCCTTGGCGCATAGGCAAATTAAAAGATAACTCTGCTTTGAATGCTTGAATGTTGTAAGTTTCGGGTTGCAAGGCTAGATGCTTAGGGTCAATCCAGATTTAGTTTGGGGCATCGCCAACAACTTCGCAAGTTGGAACGCTCAATATAAGACAACTAGCAAGCAACTGACGAAGTTGAGGTTTGGACTGTTGGGCTTCTCGACTCTTGGACCCCTCGCATCTAAACATCGGTCTTGCTGACTCCCGACTTCCCGACTTCCCGACTAATACTTCATAAACGTAACCAACTGCTCCATCGGCAGGCCCAAGTATTCGCTGGCATGGTAAACAGTGAGGGGTTGGTGTTCGCGCAGTCCAAAAGCATCCCGCATCAGCTTCACTTAGTGTAACTTCGATCAAAAATTGCCACACCTTAAAAATTCTCGTAATTAAAACCTCGTGCGCTAAAACCTGCCAAATTAAGGTAATTCGACCAAGTCTTGAACAAAGCTTAACCAAAGCATAAACAAAGCATAACCTAAGCATGCCAAGTATTTAGAAAAGTTTTTTCAAAAAATTTTAGCGGTTGGGGTACCTTAGTGTACTGAACTTTAAATTCGGACCCTGACTGCTTACTCACAACTTCGAATTGTAAGCCTTAATGTATGCCGCCAAATTCTTCGCATCAAAACTTTCGGTAGCTTCAATGCTTTTGGCCAGATCTTCGTCGTTGGTAAGTTTTTGGAGCAGGATGGTCTTTACGGCATTCGTGTTGTTCAGGTTGACTTCCTGCATGGGGCCTGAGCCTGGTTTCTCCAAGAAATAGGCAATCTTCGTTTTTGGCGCAGGGCCCTGTTCCTCCTGGTTTCTGCGTCCGCCACCGATGCCGATTGAAATTCCACCGCCTACTCCGCCGCCGAAACCACCTGACCCTACACCGATCCCAATACTCGGTCTCACTTTTGTACGTTGTGGCGCGGGCTGTTCGGCATTGCCATTGTCGCCATAGGCATAGAGGTTCACCTTACCGGTTTCAATGACCTTAAAAAAGCGGTATTCCATCTTCTTTTTCACCACAATGGGCTTGCTTTCGAAGGTTTCGCCATTCCACACAAAAGATTTGATTTCTTTGGCCTGGTAAACCGACTGTACGTTCTCATCCGTAACAATCGAAACAGAAACCGAATTGCTGCCCTGGATCACACCACGAACAAAGTTGCCCTCGCTGATCAAAATGGCATCCTGCGCAGCAAGCTTGCCCGCAAGAAGAAGCAGCAGAAAAAGGAATTTTATGGTTTTCATCGATACAAATAACGTAAAATTTTGGTTTTTATGATGGCTTGTGGGTTGTCATTCCGAACGCAGTGAGGAATCTCTGTAGATGTTCGGTAGCAAGTCGAGATCATGCCATCCTCCCCCTGCCCCCTCTGAAGGGGGATAGCGAAGCGCATAAAACTTAACCGTTATGAGGGGCCTGCACTTTGCATGGAAGGCCTTAAAACTTAAGAAGGAAAAATAGTTAATTGTCCATAGGGCGAATTCTCTCTAGCGTGCATAGCAGGGTGGAGAAGTGAAGCCGAGATCGGCGAACGGCTCAGCCAGCGTAAGGGGACAATTGACGTATTTTTCAGCACTTAAGATTTGAAGCCTTGATTTCCTGCCTGCCGGCAGGCAGGTTTGGTTACTTTTTCATCAAGGAAAAAGTAATAAACCGCCGCCCGCGAAGGGCATAAATATATGACCATTCCTCCCCCTGCCCCCTCCCAGAGGGGGATAGCGTGATGCATAGGATTAGCGTTATGAGGGGCCTGCACCATGCAGGGACGGCCTAGCAGACTTTGGAAGGGAGCATAGTTGATTGTTCAGGGAACCATTCGTTTACGGTAGAGATAGCAGGGCGCAGAAGTGGAGCCGATAGGCGGAACGGCTTGCCCTGCGTAACCAAACAATCAACGTATGATCCCGACAAAGGATGCAAGCCTTGATCTTTGGCTACCTTTCCATCAAGGGAAAGGTAGGAAAACGCCGCCGCGAAGGGCATAAAGAATATGACCATTCCTCCCCTGCCCCCCTCCTCCAAGGGAGCTCCTGTCTAGCCAGCGTGACGAAGGGGGATAGCATGATGCATAGAATTAACCGAGCAACAGGCATTGTAAAACAAGAGAGATTGCTTTGCTTCCTCCCTCGCAACCGCTGCGCTCCTCGCAAAGCGATAAGAAAAAAACTACCTAATTCCGATCCGATTATTAACTTTACCAAAATCGGTAAAATCAATTCAATCGGTACATCAAAATGAAAAAATTATTCCTACTCGATGGTATGGCGCTCATTTACCGCGCACACTTCGCGCTGAGCAAAAACCCCAGGTTTACTTCTACAGGGGTCAATACTTCTGCGGTAATGGGTTTTGCCAACACGCTGCTCGAAGTACTCCGCAAGGAAAAGCCCAGCCACATTGCCGTCGTTTTTGATACGGATGCACCGACCGAAAGGCACATCGATTTCGAAGCCTACAAGGCTCATCGGGAGGCGATGCCCGAAGACCTGTCCAAAGCTTTGCCCTACATCTTTAAGCTTATTGAAGGGTTCAACATCCCAGTAATTACGCTTGATGGCTATGAGGCCGACGACATTATCGGCACGCTGGCCAAAGAAGGCGAACGCAGGGGATTTGAGGTATACTGCATGACGCCCGATAAGGATTTCGCACAGCTGGTTTCAGAAAAAATCTTTATTTACAAGCCTGCACGGATGGGCAACGAAATGGAAATCCTTGGCGTAAAGGAAGTGCTGGCCAAATGGGAAATCGAAAAGGTAGAACAGGTGATCGACATCCTTGGCCTTTGGGGCGATGCGGTCGACAATATTCCGGGCATCCCGGGGATTGGCGAAAAGACAGCCAAACTCCTGATCAAACAGTATGGCAGCATGGAAAACATCATTGCCAACAGCCATGAACTGAAAGGAAAACAACGTGAAAACGTGGAGAACTTTGCCAACCAAGGATTGATTTCCAAAAAACTAGCCACCATTATCCTCAATGTACCCATCGAGTTCGATGAAACCAGGCTCATTCTGGAAGAACCCAGTAGGGAACTGTTGGAGCCTTTGTTTGCCGAACTGGAATTCAGGACCATTGGCCGACGGGTATTCGGGGAAGATTTCAGTGTAAACGACCCAAATGCCAATGCACAAAAAGACCTCTTCGGAAACGATGTAGCCGCCAAGGCCAAGACTTTTGTAGAACAGCCCTCTTTATTCGATACCCCGATCGATGCAAAGAACATCAGCAATACGCCGCATGAATATTTTTTGATCGATACGCCCGAAAAGCGTGCAGAGCTGATCAATCTATTGCTCCAACAACCGAGCATTTCTTTCGATACGGAAACCACGGGTACAGATGCCAACATGGCCGACCTGGTCGGATTATCATTCTCCATTAAACCGGGCGAAGGCTACTATATTCCAGTGCCCGAAGACCGGGATGCGGCCCAAGCCATCGTAGACGAGTTTAAGGTCGTATGGGAAAATGAAGCCATTGAAAAAATAGGCCAGAACATTAAATACGACATGCTTGTGCTCAAATGGTATGGTGTAGAGGTGAAAGGGATCTTATTTGATACGATGCTGGCACACTATCTGATCGACCCAGATACGCGTCATAACATGGATGTCCTGTCTGAAAACTATTTGGGCTATACACCGATTTCCATCACCACATTGATCGGGGCGAAGGGAAAAGGACAGGGAACCATGCGCGATGTCCCGGTAGAAAACGTGGTCGATTATGCCGCAGAAGATGCGGATGTGACGTTACAGCTGGCCAATGTATTCAGGCCGATGCTTACCGAGCGAAATGCTGCCAAACTGGCCCAAGAGATCGAAAATCCGCTCATCTATGTACTGGCAGACATGGAAAAAGAAGGTGTCCGGATCGATATCGATACGCTGAACAATTACTCGGCAGAGCTGCAGGAGGAAATCATCAAAGCAGAGCAGCGCGTTTACGATAAAGCCGGACTGAAATTCAACCTCGCCTCACCAAAGCAATTGGGCGAAGTGCTGTTCGACCACCTGAAGCTCGATCCAAAGGCCAAAAAGACCAAGACCGGACAATACCAGACGGGCGAGGATGTGCTGATACAGCTGGCCTCAAAAAGCGACATCGTACAGGATATTTTAGATTTTAGGCAGATGCAGAAGTTGAAATCGACCTATGTCGACGCACTTCCGCTGATGGTGAACCCAAAAACCGGAAGGGTGCACACCAGTTTTAATCAGGCGGTTGCCGCTACCGGAAGATTGAGCTCTAACAATCCGAACCTGCAGAACATCCCGATCAAGACCGAACGGGGACGCGAGGTCAGGAAGGCCTTTATTGCCAGAGATGACGACCACATCTTGCTTTCGGCAGATTATTCGCAGATCGAACTTCGCATCATCGCAGAAATCAGCAAGGAACAGAACATGCTCGAAGCCTTTGGCAAGGGGATCGACATCCATACGGCAACTGCAGCAAAGGTCTATGGGGTTGAAATTGATGTGGTAGATTCGACCAAGCGCAGAAATGCGAAAGCGGTAAATTTTGGGATCATTTATGGCCAGAGCGCTTTTGGGCTTTCGCAGAACCTGAACATCCCGCGCAAGGAAGCCGCAGAAATCATTGAGCAATATTTTAACCAATATCCCGGCATTAAACAGTACATGAGCGATACAATGAATTTTGCCAGGGAAAATGGCTATGTAGAAACGATCATGGGCAGGAGAAGATACCTGCGCGACATCAATTCTGCAAACCAGACCGTTCGTAGCTATGCCGAACGAAATGCCATCAATGCCCCGATACAGGGCTCTGCGGCCGATCTGGTGAAGATTGCCATGATCAACATCTATAAGGACATGCAGGCCCAGCACTTACAATCAAAAATGACCATGCAGGTGCATGATGAGCTTGTTTTTGATGTGATCAGGAGCGAAGTAGAACAGATGAAGACCATCATTACCCATCGCATGAAAACAGCCATCCAAACCGAAGTACCGATAGAAATCGAGATCGGTGAAGGGATGACATGGCTGGAAGCGCACTAGGGTTGAAAGTTATGCCAAAGGCATCCCTTTGGGAAAGGTTGAAAGGTTAAAAGATTGGTAACCAAAGAGGAATGACAACCATCCTCCCCCTGCCCTCTCCTCCAAAGGAGTCCTCCAAGGGAGCTCCTGCGGAGCCTGCGGGACAAAGGGGGATAGCGAAGCGCATAGAACTTAACCATTATGAGGGGCCAGCACCATACAGGGACGGCCTTAAATCTTAAGAAGGAAAAATAGTTAATTGTCCCTAGGGCGAATTCTCTCTAGCGTGCATAGCAGGGTGGAGAAGTGAAGCCGAGATCGGCGAACGGCTCAGCCTGCGTAAGAGGACAATTGACGTATTTTTCAGCACTTAAGATTTGAAGCCTTGATTTTTTGGTTACTTTTTCATCAAGGAAAAAGTAATAAACCGCCGCCCGCGAAGGGCAGAAAGATATCGCCATCCTCCCCCCTGCCCCCTCCCAGAGGGGGATAGCGAAGCGCATAGAACTTAACCATGATGAGGGTTCTGCACCATGCAGGGACGGCCTAGCAGACTTTGGAGAGGAGCATAGTTGATTGTTCTATGAGATCATTCTCATTTAAGCAAATAGCAGGGCGCAGAAGTGGAGCCGATAGGCGGAACGGCTTGCCCTGCGTAACCAAACAATCAACGTATGATCCCGACAAAGGATGCAAGCCTTGATCTCCTGCCTGCCGGCAGGCAGGTTTGGCTACCTTTCCATCAAGACAAAAGAACGAAACCGCCGCCCGCGCAGGGCATAAAGAACATGACCATACCTCCCTCCCTGCCCCCTCCAAAGGGGGATAGCGTGGTGCCTAAGCCAAACCTCAATATAGCCTCCCTGCAAATTCATCTTAAATTTCTCATTGTACACAAATTTCAGTTAAATTACACTGGTTTAACCAGAACAACCGTTATCCTTAAAAATCATTACATGTTAAAGAAATATTTCCTGCTTGCCTGCTGCGTATGTCTGTCCATCTGGGCCGATGCGCAACAAGATACTACCTTGGTCTACGCCAGACGCGGTATAGAAAAAGATCCCATCCGCTCCAAGCTGAAAAAGGACGTCGTAAAGAAAGATAGTTTGTGGACCGTAAACCTCAGCACCAAAAAAGGTAAACTCCAAGAGACCATTTCCTTTGCTGATGAAGAACTGAGCGTCCGTAAGGGGCCCTATGCGCTGTATAACGAAGAAAGTCAGCTCGTAGAAACGGGCAATTACAACCGTGGCTATAAGATTGGTCCATGGACCAGCTATTATCCAAACCAGAAGCCCTCCGTTAAATCTACCTATAGCTGGGGCAAGCTCACGGGCATCTTCCAAAAGTTTTGGGACAACGGACAGTTGAAAGAAGAAGTGAACTATGCGAACGGCAAAAAATCTGGCGACCGCAACATGTACTATCGTGACGGGAAACAGGCCCTCAAAGAATTCTACGAAGCTGATAAAAAAATTACAGGAACTTATTTTGATCAGGAGGGGAAGACCACCAGTAGCCTAAAGATCATCCAGCCACCTAAATTTCCGGGAGGAACGGAAGCTTTCTACGATTTCTTAAGGAAAGAAATCAAATATCCACCTAATGCACAGAAAAACAATGTTTCGGGTACGGTCAAGTTATCGTTTACGGTCATGAAAAACGGACGCATCGATAACATCAAAGTAATTGACAGCCCAGATGAAGAGCTGACCCGCGAGGCCATCCGCGTGCTGCGCTATAACATGGAATGGTTACCAGGCCTCGAACTTGGCGAACCTGTTGAGATGAAGCATACGGTGCCGATCAAGTTTTCACTGTAACGATACCAATGTCATTGGGGCATTAATCATCGGGTCATTAGTCGTTAGTCGTTAGATTGGGACAGATGATAGCCTACTTGCCAATATGGCTAACCACCATTTCTTCTAAGGTCTGGATATCAAAAGGCTTGGATAGATAGCTATCGGCACCTGCCTTTTCTGCTAGGGCACTTACGTCATTATTTGCCGAGAAATAGATAACCGGGATGTGTTTCAGGTCTGGATGGCTTTTGAGTTCTTGCGTAGCCTCGATCCCGCCTACATCGGGCAACCAGTTGTCCATAAAGATCAGGTCGGGCATATAGGCCGAAACCTGGTCAACAATGCCATTCGAGGTCACCGAGGTCTTGATTTCATATCCGGCATCTTCCAGAATGAGCGTACAGAGCTCGAGGATGTCGGAATTATCGTCGAAAATAAATACTTTTTTAGTCATTGAGCCTTTAATTTAAGGTATTGATATAAGCGGCTATCGCTTCTGTTGATAAGATATGGTCTACTTTTACACTTGCAATGGCCTGTGCGGGCATGAAATCTACCTGCGCCGTGCTGGGATCCTGTACACAGATCTCTGCACCATAATTCCGGGCCGTAATCAGTCCATTTACCCCATCTGTGTTAGAGCCCGAAAGCAATAGACAGACCAGCTGTTCACCATAGACTTCTGCGGCCGATTGGAAGGTCACGTCAATGGATGGTCTCGAATAGTTTACCTTTTCAGAATAATCTAGCGAAAAGGTATGGTCGTTTTCGATCAGCAGGTGATAATCTGATGGAACGATATAGATGGTTCTGGCCAGGATTTCTTCCTTTTCTTCCACCTCCTTGACCAAAAGTTGGGTCTTGGTGGATAGCAGATCTGCCAACAAGGAATCGGTCCCTTTCTTTCGGTGGATCACAATAATGATCGGAAAGGCCAAATCCGTATCTAGCTCTGGCAATACTTTGATCAGTACATCAAGGCTACCGGCAGAGCCGCCAATTACCAATGCTTTACATCCTTTCATTCGTTGATTTTCCTCCAGATTTTTTCGGTTTCCAATCTTTTATATCGCTTGCTGATCGGTGAGAAATCGGTTGTTTCCTTTGTTCCCAAAGCCAGATAGCCCAATTTCTCCAAACTGTTGTCGAACAGCGTAAGCACCTTGAATTGCAGGTCGCGATCAAAATAGATGAGCACATTTCTGCAAAGAATAAGCTGAAATTCGTTAAATGAATGGTCTGAGACCAGGTTATGCGTCGAAAAAATCAATTTGGCCTTGAGCTCTGAATCGAATTTCGCCAAGGAATAGCTTGCACTATAATACGACGAAAATTCCTGAGTTCCACCAGATTCGATATAATTTTCTGAATATTGTTTCATATGGCCCAACGGAAACATGCCCTGTGCCGCTTTTTCCAGCACCGTTGGATTGATATCTGTGGCATAGATGAGCGATTTATGCAACAGGTTGAGCTCTTTCAGCAAGATGGCCATCGAATAGGCTTCCTCGCCCGTAGAACATCCGGCCAGCCATACCCTGATGAAAGGATAAGTGGCCAAATTGGGCAATACTTTATGGCGCAGTGCCTTGTAAAAGCTGGGATCCCTGAACATTTCCGTCACGTTGACCGTAATCTGTTCTACAAAACGTCTGAAATATACGCTATCCTTACAGATCTTGTACCTGAACTCCGCAAAGCTGACCTGTTTGTCAAGCGTATACAGCCTGATCAACCGGCGCTTTAAGGATGCCCTAGAATAGCCCGTAAAGTCGTAGCCATACTGCTCAAGCACGTCGCCGATCAGGATTTCGACCTGTTCATCTGTTATGGCTGATAGAGTTGGCACTAGATATACTGGTTTAATTGCTGCACCAACTCATCTACATTCACAGGTTTGGATATATAGCTTGCCGCACCCGCCTGCAGGCAGCGCTCCCGATCACCGATCATGGCCTGTGCCGTTACTGCAATTACCGGGACATCCCTTAGTTTTGGGTCTTCCTTCATTTTGCCCATCGCCTCATAACCATCCATATCAGGCATCATCATGTCCATCAGCACAACGGCAATATCCTGATCATTGGCGATCATATCAAAACCTTCCTGGGCACTACTTGCAGACAGACAGATATATTTTTTGGCCTTCAGCACGGCTGTCAAGGCAAAAATATTCCTGCTATCGTCGTCTATGATTAAAACTTTTCCTGTTTTAATTTCCATACTTATTTAAACGGATTTTAAACTCTATCATATAACCATACCCTTAACAGGGAAATCAACTGATCGATATCTACGGGCTTCGAAATGTAGTCTGAGGCGCCCGCAGCAATGCATTTCTCTCGATCTCCCATCATGGCCTTTGCTGTAACAGCCAAAATTGGCAATTGTTTGTAGGCCTTCATCGCCCTGATCTGCGTAGTGGTCTGGTAACCATCCAGTTCCGGCATCATCATATCCATCAATACCACATCTACCTTCGGATTTTCGGCCAGCACACGCAGGGCATCCTTTCCATCCACCGCCGAAAGCACCTTCATCTGGTGCTGCTCCAGTGCTTTGGTCAGCGAGAAGATATTGCGCACATCATCATCGGCCACCAATACCGTTTTGTTCTTGAGCACCTCGTTCAGGCCCTGCAGGTCTTTTTCGATAGGCTTTTGCTGTTTCCCTTTTTCCTCTACCAGGTGAAGGAACAATCCTGCCTCATCCAAAATGCGCTGGTAAGAATGGGCAGTCTTCAATACGATCGAATCGGCATATTGCTTGATCCGGATCTCTTCGCCTTTTGAAATATTTTTCCCTGTGAAGATAATGATCGGCAATTTTTCAAGTCCATCATTCTTCTTAATGGCTTCCAAGGTCTCATAGGCACCCTTATCAGGGATGCCCATATCCAAGATTACACAGTCGATTTCTTTTCGTTGCAGGGCTTCTATACTTTCGGCAACGTTTTTGGCCACCAGGGTGTGGATGTTCGAATTGCTCAAGAAGTGGCTCAAAGCCTTGGCATGCTGCTCATTTTCTTCTACAATAAGCACCTTCTTCGGGAAACGGCTCAGTACATCTTCCAATTTCTCGAAGATCTGTTTCATGTGCTCCAAAGCAAAAGGCTTGTCGATAAAATCTACCGCACCTTTGAGCAGGCTTTCCTTTTTGACCGAAAGCGACGACATGATGTGCACCGGAATGGCCCTGGTCTTGGCGTTCGATTTCAGTTCTTCCATAACCTGCCAACCATCCTTCACAGGAAGCTGGATATCCAAGAGAATGGCCAATGGATTATAGTTGTTTGCCAATTCTATGCCTGCGTCACCGCGAACGGCTACAATGCCCTTATAATTGCGCTTCCGTGTAAAATCGAGCAGCATCTTGGCAAAGGCGGTGTCATCTTCGATGATCAGGATCACTTTGTCGCCCTCAGCAATGTCATTGCGGTCGTCTTCTATATCGCCCGGAATGTGCGGCACGATAAAACGTGGTTGTGGAACAGTCTTCACCGCCAACATTGCTTTTTCCTCATTCTCTTTATTGGTTTTCTGTTCTTCCAATAGTGCAATGCGGTCATGGTAATCGACCGGGATCGCTAGCGTAAACGTACTGCCAACGCCTTCTTCACTGTCTAGGGTAATTTCACCGCCCAAAAGCTTGGCCAATTGCTTGCTGATGGAAAGGCCCAGCCCTGTTCCTCCAAATTTACGTCTGGTCGAGCCATCAGCTTGTTGGAAAGCCTCAAAAACCATAGCCAGCTTGTCTTTGGCAATCCCGATACCCGTATCTTTTACCGTAAAGATCATCGCCTTGTGCCGCTGGTCCAAACTCACGCCCAGCTTCACTTTCCCTTCTGATGTAAACTTAAAGGCATTAGAAAGCAGGTTTTTTAAGATCTGTTCCACCCGCATTTTATCTGTCTGCATGTTCGATGGCAATTCTTCACTAGCCTCTACCTCAAATTCAAGTTTTTTATCCTGGGCAATCGGGTTGAAGAGCATCTTCAGGTCGGAAATCATTTCCTTAACCTTTACCTCTGCAATATCGAGGTCCATTTTCCCTGCCTCGATTTTTGATAGATCCAGGATCTCGTCGATCAAGCTCAATAGCCCTTGTCCCGAGCTCTGGATGACCGAGGCGTATTCATTGATTTCCTTGTCCAGTTCCTCATTGTCTGACATGAGCTTGGACAATAACAAAATGGAGTTCAGCGGCGTCCGCAGCTCGTGCGACATATTGGCCAGGAATTCTGATTTATATTTCGTGCTCTGCTCCAACTGTTCTGCCTTCTGCTGGATATCGAGATTCCGTTCTTGGATGAGCTGGTTTTTCTCTTCCAGCAGGCTCGAACGCTCTTCCAGTTCCTGGTTGCTCTGCAAAAGTTCTTCCTGCTGTACGCGAAGTTCTTCTTCAGAAGCCTGTATTTTTTGTGTCTGCGCTTCGAGCTCGGCATTCAGTCCTTCCAGTTCGCTATGCTGCGCCTGTAGTTCTTCGGCCTGTGCCTGTGTCTCTTCCAAAAACTCCTGTAATTTTTTGCGGTTCTGCGAAACATGGATGGCAATGGCCACATTGCGCGAAATGCTGTTCATGTAATCGAGCTTACGAGCGGTATAGCTATTGAGCGATGCCAGTTCAATCACCCCAACCACCATGCCGTCACGCTGCAATGGGAACACGACCACATTTTTTGGCTGTGTATGTCCAGAAGCATAGCTGATGGTGAGTTCGCCCTCTGGAATATCTTCCAAGAGCAGCAGCTTGCCCGACTGCAGGCATTGGCCAACCAGGCCTTCGCCGATACCGATCTTTTGTGCCTGATCTGGCGAAAGTGCGTAACTGCCGGTCAGGTAGAGGTTTTTATCGTCTTCGAGCACATACAGGGCGCCAACATGGCTCTTGGTCTGTTCTACAATCAGCGCAAGCATATCGGAAGCGAGCAGGTCGACTTCCTTTTCGCCCACAATAGCATCATTGAGTTTGGCAATGCCCGATTGGAGCCATTCTTTATCTTCAAGCTGACCGAAAGAATATTGTAGCGATTCGGCCATGGCATTCAGTGAACCTGCCAAGCTGCCCAGGCTATCTTTTAAGCCTTCGTCTAATCTTACTTTATAATCGCCACTAGAAATCTGTCGTGCAATGCCCTGTATCACCTGTATGCGGTGCGAGGTTTCGTCGTTAACCCGTTGAAGGGCCTGGTGCAGCCCCATGCGTTCGTCGAAATCGGCGGCAACTTTTCGATAGAAGAAAATGGTGATGAGCAGCGAAAGGATGGCCGCGAAAATAATCAGTCCTGGTGTATAGCTCGCAAATGCATTGAGTTCTTCAGTCCGGAGGTCGAGCAGGCGCCTTTCTTCGGTCTGCATCTCCCTGATTACGCGTCGGGCATCGTCCATGTAATGCTTTCCATCGAGCATCGCAGCAACAGGCACGCTGCCGCCCCGTTCTTTATCGGCAATGGTTTCATCAATAATCTTTAGCCTGCTCGTGAGCAAACGGTTCAGTTCAATCAGCCTGGTCTGTTGAAACTTGTTGTCTACCGTAAGTTTCCTAAGCTTGTTGTACAGGTTGTCGACCTTTTCCCGTGTGCCATTATAGGGATCCAAAAAAACCTTATTATTGGTTAACAGATAGCCGCGCTGGCCAGTTTCGGCATCTTTTAGGTAGGAGATGAGGTTGTCTACCCCATTGATGACTTCATTGCTGTGCGCCACCTGATCGGAACTTTTGATCAGGTTCCTGATGCTGACATAAGAAGCCAGTGAGCTGATGATCAGCAAGACAAGCGATAGTCCCAGACCGAGGCGGAGATTGCTTTTTAGCGAAAGTTTCATTTAGTGGTAATTATAATGATGAATCGGTTTGAAGGTTGATGGGCATGAAAAAGTAAAAGGTCGAGCCTTTACCATATTCACTGTTTACGCCAATCTGCCCACCATGTCTCCTGATGATTTCGGCAGAGATGTAAAGCCCGATGCCCAATCCCTGAAACCGCTGTGAAGTTTCTTCTACACGATAAAATTTGTCGAATACATGGTTCAGCTGTTCAGGCAGCATGCCGATGCCCGAATCCTTTACACCAATATACAATTGATCGTCTTTTACACTGACCTGCAGTTCGATGGTATCGGTTCCTGGCGAGTACTTAATGGCATTGGTCAGAAAATTGACGATGACCTGTTCGATTCGCATTTCATCGCCATATATACTGCAATGGGCACTGCCTTTTTTGATAATGGTAAACTCTGGGTTTGACTGGTGCATGATTTCGATCACATTGTCGATCAACGTATCGATCTGGAAATCCTGCTTGTTGAACTTTAGTTTTCCACTTTCGATCTTCGAGATATCAAGAAGGTCGGCAATCAGGTTATTTAGCTTTTCGAGCTGAAGCTGTGCTTTTTCGAGGTGTTTCTGGACCGTAACATGGTCACCTTTTTTAGCGCTCCGTTCCAACAACTGTACATAGCCCTTTACGCTGGTGAGCGGCGTTTTGAGCTCATGACTTGCAATGCTGATGAATTCATCTTTTTTGCGTTCCGCTTCCTTCCTGAACTCGATTTCCTCGATCAGCGACTTCTGCATCTCGTTCAGCTTTCGGTTCTGGTCGTAGATGCGGTAAAAAGTCTTGACCTTTAAGAGCAGGATGTTGATATCAACGGGTTTAGTGATGTAATCTAATCCTCCCGACGAGTATCCCTTGGCGATAAACCTAAATTCTGTATTGGCTGCTGATAGGAAGATGATAGCTGTATCTTTGGCTTTGCTGTAGCCGGAAATGGCCTCAGCCACTTCAAAGCCATCCATGCCTGGCATCTGGACATCCAGGATGATGAGCACATAAGAATTTTTTAGAACCTTTTTGAGCGCTTCTTCTCCAGAGGAGGCCGTATCTACTTCAAAATCATGTTTTTCGAGCACCTTTTTTAAAGAAATCAGGTTCTCGGGCGTATCATCTACAATAAGGATCATTCCCAATAAATGTTAAAGCTTGGCGTTCACGTCTGTTTGGTTTTTATGGTGGCAAAACCACTATAAGAAATGAAAACAAATGAAGTGAATTTTTGTTTGGGAATACTTAAAATATTTTATTCCTGAGAAGAATGTTACAAAGTGAAGGGAGGGCAAAGAGCAAAGGGCAAAGAGCAAAGAGCAAAGAGTAAGAGTAAGAGTAAGAGTAAAGATTATTGATAAATAACCAATGACTAGTGACTAGTGACTAAATTACAGCCTTGATGCATTAAACGTATCGCCTTGTTTGATGTCTCCGGTTTCGAAGCCTTTTTTAAACCAGTACATTCTTTGTGCCGATGTTCCATGCGTAAAGGCATCGGGTACCACTTCGCCCTGTGCCTGCTGCTGCAGTTTATCGTCGCCGATGGCATTAGCGGCGTTCAGCGCTTCGTCGATATCTCCGGCATCCAACCTAAAGTCTTTAAGCTGTTGCGCTTTATTTGCCCAAAGGCCGGCATAGAAATCTGCCTGGAGCTCGAGCTTTACAGAAAGTTTATTGTATTCGACCTCGCTCATGGTGCGCCGGGCCTGATCTACTTTGGCCGAAATGCCCAAAAGGTTCTGCACATGGTGACCAACTTCATGTGCGATGACATAGGCCTGCGCAAAATCGCCTGCAGCACCAAACCTATCTTTCAGTTCCTGATAAAAAGAAAGGTCGATGTATACTTTTTGATCCCCTGGGCAATAAAATGGCCCTACTGCCGAACTTGCTCCGCCACAGGCCGATTGCACGCTGGATGTAAACAACCTCAATGTGGGTTGGTCGTAGTTCAGCCCGAGTTCCCTAAATTCTGCTCCCCAGACCTGCTCTGTCGATTCGAGCACGCCAGATACGAACTGTGCCTGTTCATCGCCAGCTGGCACACCTTTTTTAACCTCTACCTGATCGGCAACCGGAAGCTGCCCCACCAATCCACTAAGATCCTTGCCAAATAAAAGCCCTAAAATGACGACCACAATACCGATCCCGCCGCCAACTGCGACACGGCCTCCCCCACCTCTTCCGTCTTCTACATTGCTGCTTCCCTTACCGAACCATTGCATAGTTTTGGTTAATTGCTAAATTGATTAATCGGTTAATTGTTTAATGAACAAAATAACAATGGCAGAAGTCGATTTGTTTAGCTGAACGCAATAATTCCCTTATTTATACGTTGTTGAGTAGTGTCGGCGCCGAGCAGTTTGGCAATGTCGAATACGCCTGGGCCAAATTTGCCGCCCACCAACATGATCCTGAATGGAAGCATGACCTCTCCAGGTTTTAGTCCTTTGGTCTCTGCCATTGCCTTGAATTGTTCTTCCCATTGCTGTGCTGGATCTGAATTGTTGAGCTGCGCAGCAAAGGCCTCAAAAAAAGCAGCCTTTTCGGGGGTCCATTTTGGCCTGACCGAATCTGCCTCAACTATTTCTGGGTCGTCGAAAAAGAACGAAGCTTCTTTCCTGAAATCTGTAATTCCGTTTAACCTTTCTTTCACCAGGTCGATTACCTGATCGAGATATTGGGTAGTTACGTTCTTAAGGGCCAGATCATCAAAAGCATTCAGTATTTCTGTACGGAGCAGGTCGGTGTCTGTGAGCTTGATCCATTCGTGGTTGAACCATTTTGCTTTTTCAAAATCAAACTTTGCTCCAGCTTTGCTGATCCGGTCGACCGAGAAGGCGGCAACCAATTCTGGCAACAAAAAGATCTCTTTTCCCGAACCATCGTTCCAGCCCAGCAGGGCCAGCATGTTAACAAATGCCTGCGATAAAAATCCGCGCTCCTTAAATCCTTCGGTTACCGCACCTGTTTTGGGGTCGGTCCAGGTCATGGCGTACACCGGAAAACCAAGGCGATCGCCATCGCGCTTGCTCAATTTGCCATGCCCATCTGGCTTTAAGATCAGTGGAAGGTGTGCCCATTGTGGCATAAGCGATTCCCAACCAAGATATTTCCATAGCAGCAGGTGGATCGGTGCTGATGGCAGCCACTCTTCCCCCCTAAAAACATGCGAAATTTCCATTGCCTTATCGTCTACCACTACAGCCAAATGATAGGTAGGCATGCCATCGGCCTTGAGGAGCACCTTATCATCGACCAGGTTGGTATCAAAACTTACCTGTCCGCGGATCATATCGGTAAAGGTTACCTGTTCGTTCTCAGGCATCTTGATGCGCACCACATGTGGCGTTTGGCTGGCCAATAAGCTGGCTACCTCTTCGGCAGGCAAAGTGAGGGAGTTCCGCATCGACATCCGCGTCTGTTGCCCGTAAAGGAAATTTGGCAATTCTTCACGCTTTGCGGCCAGTTCTTCAGGAGTATCAAAAGCATAATAGGCATATCCATCTGCAACCAGCTGATCGGCAAATGGTTTATAGGTCGATTTCCGTTCGCTCTGGCGGTAAGGGCCGTATGCCCCTGGTTTTTGTGGACTTTCATCGGGCGTAATGCCGCACCAGTCCAGGCAATCTACAATATACTCTTCTGCGCCGGGTACAAAACGGTTCTGGTCGGTATCTTCAACCCTTAAAATAAAGGTTCCGTTGTGCTGTTTGGCAAACAGGTAATTGAAGAGGGCCGTACGTACGCCGCCCAGGTGAAGTCCGCCTGTAGGACTAGGTGCAAATCTTACTCTGATGTTCTTTTCCATTGTGCTGCAAAGATATGTTTTTTGCCTCGTTTACGTTTCTGTTGGTAGATTTTTGATTCTATTTTGTAATTTGCCTTAACGTTATGAACCCCTACCAAAAAAAGTTCCGCTGGAAAGTTTTCTTACTTGTTTTTGCACTGGTCATTGGCGGTGCTTCCGTGTGGTATTCGAATTTCTTTGTGCGGAAAATGGAGCGGGAAGAGGCCTTACAGTTCCAGTTGAGGGTAAAAGTGCTCGAAAAGCAGATGCAGATGTACGATAACGAAGAGCTGACGGATGTTTTCGAGACCATCAAAAAAAACAACAAGATGGCCGTAATCATTACCAAGCCAGATGGGGCGCTCTTTCCCGATGGACTCGATTCGACCAAAACATTTTACCCTACCGATACCACAAGGGAATATGATTCGCTGTACTTTGTGAAACAGTTGGCCAAGATGAAGGAACAGCATCCACCAATTTCGTTTGAGTTTAATGGTGAAAAGCTGACGGCCTATTATAAGGATTCATTTATTTTAACACAGCTTCGGTTATTCCCCTACATCCAATTGGGGGTAATTGCCCTCTTTTTGGGCATGGCCTATGTGGCTTTTAGTTCGGCCCGCTCGGCCGAGCAGGACCAGGTATGGGTGGGCATGGCCAAAGAGACCGCCCATCAGCTCGGCACGCCCATTTCGTCGCTCATGGCCTGGGTAGAACTGATCAAATCGCGGTTCAATGCCGAAGAAGATTCTTTGGTTGCCGAAATGGAAAACGACATCCACCGTTTGGAGATCATTACAGATCGTTTTTCGAAAATTGGTTCCAAACCCATGCTCGAAGACCACATCGTGTATATCGTTGTCAAAAATTTTGTGGATTATTTCAAGGTAAGGACATCAGAAAAAATAAATTTTGTGATTACCGGTGATACCCAGGTAAGGGCCATGCTGAGTATTCCCCTATTTGACTGGGTGATTGAAAATCTCCTCAAAAATGCAGCAAATGCCATTGAAAATGAAGGGACGATCACGATCAACATCATTGAGCACCTGACCAAGGAAGAAGTTTTCATCGACGTTTCGGATACTGGAAAAGGCATTTCGAAAACTAATTGGCAACGGGTATTCCAGCCCGGATATACCACAAGAAAAAGGGGCTGGGGACTTGGCCTGTCGCTTACCAAGCGGATCATCGAGAACTACCACAGCGGGGAGATTTTTGTGCGGCACTCCGAAATTGGAAAGGGAACAACATTTAGGATCATTTTAAAAAGTAGTATAACTTATGAACCGACCACAAATACAGGAATACCCCGAGTGGGCTAATACCTACATTAGCAAGGTTGAGGGCAATGCGATGCAGATCCTGACCGAGCAGCTCGACGACTTTACCAGCTTTATGGCCAGTCTGGAAGCCAAGGCTGATTATGCCTATGCCCCTGGAAAATGGACAATCAAAGAAATGATGGGACATCTTATTGATTCGGAAAGGATTTTTGCTTATCGGCTGTTATGCTTTGCCCGAGGGGAAAAAACGCCATTGCCAGGATTTGAAGAAGACGACTATGTGGCCAATGCGCATTTTTCCGATCGCACGTTAGATAGTTTTATCGAAGAATTTAAACTGATGAGAAAATCGCATCTGTTCTTGCTACAATCTCTTAATGAACAGGAATTGGCCAAGATGGGCAATGCCAATGGGAAAGAAATGAGCGTACGGGCTTTAGTATATATTATGGCGGGGCATATCATTCATCACACGGCCGTGATCAAAGAACGCTACTTATGATCTGGTTCAGGAAATTTACCCCAGAAGAAATCAATGGCAGACCAACCAACCATATCGGGGCGCTGCTCGGAATTAAATTCGTGGAAATTGGCGATGATTATCTGGTAGCTACCATGCCGGTAGATGAGCGCACCCATCAGCCTGCAGGTATCTTGCATGGCGGCGCATCTGTGGTGCTTGCGGAAACGCTGGGCAGCATTGCCTCCTATCTTTGTACCGACCCTGAAAAATATGTTGCCGTCGGACTGGAAGTAAACGCGAACCACTTAAGGCCAGTACGCAGTGGTGAGGTTAGGGGTGTCTGCAGACCGATCCACATAGGCGCCAAAACACATGTGTGGGAAATCAAGATGTATACCGATAAAGACAAGATGAACTGCATTAGTAGGTTAACGGTGGCTATTTTGCCGAAGACGGGCTAATGGGGAGAGAGCCCAAGAGTCGAAAAGTCCAAAAGTCCAATTCATCATGGACTCCTGGACTCTTGGACTTCTGGACCGAGTTAAGTCCTTGTCTATCCCTGCTTATCCAACCAATTCTTTTCGATCGAATAAGAAACGATCAGCCCTAGGCCTCCGAAAATCCCAAGGCATCCAAAATAGATGGCTACGGCCTGTCCTTCTTGTCCGCCAGACAGATCAGTGCCCAGCAAGGCCCTTACAATAAATAAAGCGACCAAAAGGCCAAGTCCTAGTCCGACCAATAATAGTCCGAATTTGAGGCTTAAAAAAGGTTGCGGCGTAGATTTGCGGACGCCAGGGTCGATACCGCGTTCGATCATTGCCATTTTTTCCTTGTTGGCAAAATACCTGATCCCGAAGACCAATGCGAAAGTGCAGATGAAAAATGTAATGGGTACTAATATTCCTTCCATGATTTCTATTTTTTTTGTGTGAATGTAAAATTGTTTGTTTCCACCTATGACTACATGAAAAAAATTTAGGTTACACTTGCGGAGGATTTTTTCTTAAAGAGGATTTTTTGGTAGCAGGGAGCGAGTAGCAGATAGGAAGTATCAGTATCAAGTAGCAGGTATCAAGTAGCAAGTATCTAGACAGTGTGTCTTTAACTTGTTCTGGGTTTCTTTGCTTCGCTCAGCATGAAAATCGGAGGAGGGGGTAATCTCGCCATACGCTTTACTCTCTATCTTGCTACCTGATACTTGTAACTTTCTGAAAACCCACTGTAACCTGTTCTTAAAAACTTGCGTCTAAATGTTATCTTATGCAACAGAAAGAAACAGACCTTGAGTTGATCACGGCCGTACTGGCCGGAGATACTGCGCGCTATGCCGAATTGGTGAAGCGCCACCAGAGGTTTGTTTTTACCATGGCTTTCCGTTTTGCAAAAAACAGGGAAGATGCCGAAGAAATTGCACAAGATTGTTTTGTAAAGGCCTATCGCGCCTTGGGAACTTTTAAACAGTCGGCCAAGTTTTCGACATGGCTCTATACCATCACCTACACCACGGCGATGACCTTTTTAAGGAAAAATCAATTGGAAACACAATCGATCGATGACCATGAGCATGTGTTGCAATTGCCAAACCAAGGTTATGGTAGCGGAGCTTCTGATGTGGAAAAGAAATCAGCTTATGCTTATCTTGATCAGGCCATTACACAGCTGTTGCCCGATGATTCAGCGATTATCACCTTGTTCTATAAAGGCGAGCAAAGTTTGGAAGAAATAGGCGAAGCACTGCGCATGGACCCGAAGACCGTGAAGGTCAAGTTACATCGGGCGCGGCAAAGGCTAAAGGATAAATTATATGGCCTATTAAAAGAAGAAGTAAAGGAACTGATCTGAAAATGATAAAACAGCTATGGAAATGAACACGATCGAAGAACAGATTTGGGACTATCTAGACGGAACACTAGATGCAACAACACACGCAGCCATTGCCGCAAAAATTGCAAACGATCCGGATTACGGGAGCTGCTACCGGGAATTGCTAAAGCTGCATGAACAGCTCGGCGACCTTGCATTAGAAGCACCATCGCTTTCTTTTGCCAGAAATGTAATGGAGGAGGTGAGTGCTGTACCTGCACCCGTGGCCTTAAAAACCAAAATCGATAAACGTATTGTGTATGCGATAGGATTTTTATTCACTGCCATGATTGTCGGCATTTTTGCCTATGCCATAACGATGAACAAGGATACATTTCAAATGCCAGAAATCAAGTGGAGCAATTTTACCCAACAAATAGGGAATCCGGTCTATCTCACTATTTTTGTCCTGATAGATGTAGCCTTGGGACTGCTGTATCTGGATGGATATTTGAGAAGAAAGTTAAATTAGTTTGTTGGTCCGGATTTGGATGGCTGGTTCGGATTTAAAATCATAGCTGGTCCGGATTTGAAATCCGGACCAACGACTCAAATCCGGACCAACGATTATTTCTTAAACAAGATCGGCAAAGCTACTTGGGTGGTATCCCAGGCCATCATCAGGTTGGCACCCTCGGGCTGGTCAACAAAGGTCATCGAAAACGATTCGATTGCTTTTTCCAATTTGGTGACCGGAACATCTACACGGACCACATCTTTTGACTGGTCGTAGTTAAATGCACCCCAACGATCGGTTTGTTTATTGACAATGATCGTCCATTTTTCTTTCCCCGGAATAGCAAATAGGGCATAAGTTCCTGCCTTGATTTTTTTATCGCCGATGGTTACCGCTTTTGCGAAATATATCTCTGTATTTTCGTTGGCTCCCAGGCGCCAAACTTTGTCGAACTGCTCCAGCACACCAAAAATTTCCCTTCCTTTTTTCTGTGGACGGGAATACACAACCTTGATCAACGGTAGTGAAGTATCTTCTTTTTTGACCTTCACAGCGTTCAATGGATAGTATAGGGCATCCATCGGACTGGCATCAAGGTTTGGATATTTTACAGGAGAGGTCTGTGCGTGCAGCGCAGCGCAGCAGAATGCCAATGCAAGGCACAAGCTTAATTTTTTAAACATAAAGGAAATATAATGCCGATTAATAGTGACGGCCTTTAACAATATTGTTCAAGAATAGACCAGCGAAGATGAGGCCTAAAATGCCTCCCAGTAAGATCCAGCCCAAGCTTGAAGTTACCGAAATTACGGCCAACATTCCGGTCAATAAACCAAGAACATACCACACCCACTCAAAACTGTTTTTATTTTCGTTGTTATCCATTGTTGTATTTGATTGATGAACTGATCAATATGATTTGCGCCAAAGTTAATTATTATTTAAAAAAATACGCCAATTCTTTCGTTCATTTTAACAATTCATCAATCTTAACCAATTCGTAATGCCGGCTTTTAAGATACTCGACCAGTTCGGGCAGGCGATCGTAAAATTTATCGGTCCGCCTTGGGTCTGTCCCAATGTGCAATAACAGGATAAAACCATTCAGTCCATTGGCATTGTCCTGATCGTACTTGATGATCGATTGATAGATCTCATCGCTTGAACGGTAGCTTTTTCCCATTTCTGGATAGGTATAATCGGCATTAGATCGTGTTCCCGATGAAAAATTGACCAGTTGAAGGCCAATATCATGTGACCAATCGGCAATCTGTTGGTTATACCATTCATAGGGCGGTAAAAAATAAGACGCTTCATCCGGCTTGATGCCGAATTTGGCCATTGCCGCATAATTTTGCTTCAGATCTTGTTTAAACTGCTGCTCGCTCACCAAAAGGCTGTCCCTCTTGCTCCAATCATTATATAAAAGGTGTCCATCGGAATGTGCGCCCAGATAATGCCCATTTGCTTTCAATTTTTTGATCAATGTGCTGAATTGCTGTTGCCCATAAAATCTTCCGGTCAAAAAGAAAGAGGCTTTAATCTTGTTATTGGCCAAGGTGGTATTGATTTTTTCCCCTCCATCAGCAAATTCATCGCCCGTAAAGACCAGGGCAATTTTCTTTTCGTTTTTATTTCCCCTGATAATTGCACCCTGATAGTAGTCAAACTTCTCTTTCTGGATGGGGGTCCTGCTATCGAAGGCCGCCAAAAGGTAGATCAGCGAAGCGGTCCCGTCCATCGTGGGCTCGTTTGTGCTATAGTCGCCATAATCATCATGGTAAACAGCCAGATCGCTCTGAAAATCAGCGTATGCATCAGGTTTATAAAGTTGGATACCGATAAGGCCTTTATAGATGCTGGTGTAGACCGGCCCATCGACCAGCCCGCCATCTATCGGATATTGTTTCAGGTGCGTAAACGCAGAATGCGGGTCGGTTGGCGTATCGCTCCAATTGGGCAGGCCGTACACCATGCTCGTTCCCCATGGGTTACAGCCAAAAATCCAATCAAAGTTGGCCTGGGCCAATTCGGCATAACTTTCATCGCCACTCAATTGCGCATACCAATAGCATTGCTGGGCAAAGGCAACAGTTAAGTTATTGCTGCACCAGATAAAGGGAATTCCCCGATAAAATGCATTCTTTTTAGCTCGGCCCCATACCTGTTCAATTCCAGACTGATAATATTTGATCAGCTGTGGTCGGTTTCTTGCATCACGCATCGCCAATTCGTAGTGGCCAAGGTTGATAAATGGATAATATTGATAATGTTTGGCAGTATCTGTACTGAACCAGGGCGTAGTTGGTTCCTCTCTGGCATAATCGAATGCTGTTTTGTTGTGGTTTCTTGCATTGCCATCTACCATCGAAATCGAAGCATAGGCCAGTTCCATATCGTCGGTCCAGTTATCTTCTGCATAAATGTAGGGCGATTTGACTGAGACCGTTTGTGTTACGCCTTTTTTGATGTTGGCAAAAGCCAATGCCGATTTTGCCTTTTCGGCCAATAATGATGCATATCTTTCATCTTTTGGTGAGAATATTTTCGATCCGAGCGCAAAGGCACTGCTAAATTTTGCTGCGGTTGAACTTGTGCCAGTCGTATTGTTCATGAACTTTCCGCGCTGTTGAGGTGCGCCATCGATGAAATAAAGTGGCCTTTCAAATCCTTTCCCGTATTGACTGTCCATTTTGGGAATGCGCATCGAAATGTGGTCGCGGTCATCTGCCAATTGATTGAACATGATGTTGTTTTTGGGATGCATTTTCAAAAGCCAATCCAATCCCCATCTGGCTTCATCCAGCACATCTGCGGTCCCATTTTTTCCTTCAAGGCCATTGGCCTGTTTTTCGTCGCCGAAGGCCTGCGGAAAATCGCGATAGGCCATCAGCAAATGTTGTGTGGCATTGGCCGATGTGGTCGAATATTGGAGATAGTCGCTGGCATCATGCCATCCGCCGGCGGCATCAAAATGCGTGCTGTCTTTAATTCCCGCTTTTGCACCATATAACACAAATCCATCGTGCGTGTGGCAGCTGTCCTTTAAATAGGGATTAAATCCGCTCCGCTGTTGGCGCATGTATCGCAGCGCAAAATCGGCGGTATGCCGATAAACTTCGTTGTTGATGATGATCAGGGGCGAAACAATTCCTTCTGCACGCAACAGGTATTTTCCGGCGGTGGTAAAAGAAGAAAAATCTAGACGTGCGGTACTGGCAAATGGGCCATAGGCTCCAAATGCCTGTATTTTGGAAGAAGAGAAGACTACTTTCTGAGTTTGCGCATCGATGAGCTCAAAACTAGACGGAACCGTATTCGTTTTGCTGGCCCAGATGGCCACTTTTACAGATTTAGGCTGATAGCCCAGTAAATTGATACGGATCCAACTATTGGATGGGTCGATTTTGGTTTTGTGGGTAAAGGCCAATAAAGCGATAAGAGATAGGGCGATTAGAAAATAGAATCTTTTCATCTGTAAAATTTGGTTGCCCTAAGGTAATGAAGTTTGCGGATACGAAAAAAGCTAGCCCATGCACTTTGACAAAGTCCCCCAAAATAATTTAGGCTGCTCCATAAAAAATTCGTTAATGTCCAATCACGGAATCATACATTTTGAAATAGAAACGCCGTTTTTGCGTATAAATTAATCATTTTAACTCAATGACTTTGACAAAGTCTTTATCATCTAATTGTCATTTCGAACATACAACTCAAAATTAATCAATCGATTGATTAATTTTGTGCCGTTAAATTCAATCATGGAAAAAGCAGATAAAAGAACGGAGATTTTGAGGGCAGCAGAGCAGTTATTTGCCGAATTCGGCTATGAAGGCACCTCAACCCGACAGATTTCTAAAGAATCCGGGGCCAATATGGCCATGATCAATTATTATTTTGGTAGCAAGGAAGGTGTTTTTCTAGAAATCATGGAAAGCCGGATTTCGGGTTTCAAAACCCAATTGAACCAGATTGCTGAAGAAAAAATTACGGCTAAAGATAAGTTGCTCAAGGTAGTGAGCGTATATGCCTCTCGTATCTTTTCCAATGTCTGCTTCCACAAAATGATGCATCGGGAACTGTTGCAGACCCAACGCCCTGAAATATTTACCCAGGTAAAAGAGGCGATGGCACAAAACTTGGAAGTTATCGAATCCATCATCAACAACGGCATCAAAGAAGGCAGCTTTAGGAAAGTGGATGTCAGGATGCTTATTGTAAGCGTGATGGGAACGATCAATATGGTGGCGACCTCTCCGAGCAAAGTGATTTCCGACCCCAACTTCGACATTAAAAACGATACAGACCGCGATCAGCTGCGCGTACGCCTGATCAATCACCTCAACGATCTTTTACTTACCCACTTAATCAAACACTAATGATTAGCATTAAATTCAGAATCCTACTCGTTGCGTTACTGTTTCCCGCAGTTCTGCAGGCGCAGACGCTTAGAAAGCTAAGCCTTCAGGAAGCCCTTGACCTTGGTATTGCCAACAGCAAAAACCTAAAATTGGCACAAAATAAAATTGACGAATCCAATGCACGGCTTGCCGTTATCAAGGACAATGTTTTGCCAAGTGCTTCTGCAAGCCTATTGTACAATCATGCCGAAATTACGACCAATAAACTTTCCATTGGCGAAGGTAATCCGCTTACCCTACCTAAACGGGCCGATGCCTTTCTGGGGACGGCAGCGGTTCAGGAAACGATCTATGGTGGAGGCCGTTATAAATATGCACAGGAATCGACACGTTTACTGACCGAAGTAGCCCGTTTGGATGCCGATAAAAACAAGGAAGAGATCAGCTATGCCATCATCAACACTTATTTTTCTTTGTTTAAGGTGATGCAGAGCAAAAAAGTCGTGGCACAAAACCTTGAATCGATTGCGAGCCAGCTTCAACAGGCACAGCGCTTTTTTGATCAGGGAATTGTGACCAAAAATGATGTGCTCCGCTTTCAATTGCAGCAAGCGAATGTTTCGCTGACGGACCTTGAAATTGAGAACAATAGAAAAATCATCAACTACAACCTCAATGTGCTGCTCGGCCTGCCGGAAGATACCCAAATTGAGCTTACCTCAACCGATGTTGCACTTAAGCCGGTAGAGTCGCTCGGAAGTTACCTTGCCCAGGCCAATGCGAACCGCCAGGAACTGCAGCAATTTGACCTACAGCACAAAGTGGCAGATTATCAGATCAAGACCATCAAGGCCGATCAGAAGCCGACTGTGGGTGTAGCTGCCAATCTGTATTACATCAATCCGAACAGCTTTATTCCGCATACCAACGAATTTGTGCTTCCGGTTACGCTTGGAGCCACCATTTCCTGGAACGTGGCTTCATTGTGGACCAACAAGAACAAAGTTTCGGAAGCCAAGATCCAGCAGAAAGAAATCGGACTGCAGAAAGATATCGTTTCAGACCGCATTAAAACCGAACTGAACACCAATTACCAAAACTATCTGCTGGCGGTACAGCGCATCAAGGTGCTCGAAGCCTCAATTGCCCAGGCCACCGAAAATGATCGCCTCCTGGCTTCAAAATACAAAAACAACATTGCCTCGGTAACCGATAGGATCGATGCAGAAACGCTATTGTACCAAGCTAAAATCAATTTGGAACTGGCAAAGGCCGATGCCAAACTCGCCTATTACACTTTATTAAAATCAACAGGAAAAACATCCCTATAACTTAACTCTTAATTACAATAATAATGACAACTCAAGCAAAAAAGAAAAATAAGGTTCTACCCATCATATTAGGTGTATTGGTAATTTTGGGTGCTATTTTTGGCATCAATGAATACCTTTATTCAAGCAAGCATATCGATACCGATGATGCACAGTTTGATGGAGACATCAGTCCGGTCGTGGCCCGTGTTGGCGGTTACGTCAAAGACATCAACTTTGAAGAAAATACAAAGGTTTCTGCCGGACAGGTGCTCGTTACGTTAGACGACCGGGATTACAAGATCAAATTGGAGCAGGCCATGGCCGGTCAGGCTGCAGCTAGTGCAGGGGTCGGTGTTTCCCAATCGCAGATTGTGGCTACTTCTGCCAATACCAATACCGCAAAGGCCAACATCGAAGCGGCACGTGTGAAATTAGGCTTGGCGCAAAAAGATTATGAACGGTATGCCAACCTGGTCAAGGACGGAGCCGTTACCCAACAGGCTTTTGATCAGGTCAAGGCCCAGAAAGAAACGGCACAGGCAGCTTATACCGCTGCTGTTGATCAATATAATGCTGCCGTTAAACAAGTTGGCACCACCAGATCACAATTGGGCGTAAGCAGTTCTGGCGTCACCCAACATCAGAGCGATGTAGATTTTGCCAAGTTGCAATTGTCATACACACAGATTGCGGCACCGGCAACCGGCATCGTTTCCAAAAAGAATGTACAAAAAGGTCAGCTGGTACAGCCGGGCCAGTCCCTATTTGCCATTGTAAACGAGAACAGCTTGTTTGTTACTGCCAATTTCAAAGAGACACAGTTGGAAAAACTGCGCACCGGATTACCCGTTGAAATCAAGGTTGATGCCTATCCAGACCTTAAGATTGAAGGTGAGGTCTATAATTTTGCCCCAATCACAGGTGCCAAAGGGTCTTTATTGCCACCAGACAATGCCACCGGAAATTTCGTGAAGGTGGTGCAACGTGTGCCAGTAAAAATCAAATTGAAAACAAGCGATAAAAACATTTTGGAGAAACTTCGTCCAGGCATGAGCGTTAAAGTTTCGGTATCTATAAAATAAGCAACAATGGCCGAAGTAGGTTTTAAAAAATGGATCATTACGTTTACCGTGATCACAGCGTCCCTTTTGGAGCTGATCGATACCACGATCGTAAACGTAGCGATCCCGCAGATCCAGGGAAATCTGGGGGCTACCCTCGAAGATATCGCCTGGCTATCAACTGGCTATGCCGTAGCCAACGTGATTATTTTGCCCATGTCTGGATGGTTGGGCAACCGTTTCGGACGGAAAAATTACTTCCTGACTTCCATTATCATCTTTACCATTGCCTCATTTCTCTGCGGAAATGCGGTTAGCCTAGAAGAACTGATCCTGTTCAGGATTTTACAGGGCTTGGCAGGTGGTGGATTGATCTCGACCGCACAGGCCATCCTTTTGGAAACCTGGCCACGAGAGGATGTGGGTATCGCCACTGCACTTTTCGGACTGGGCGCCGTAGTTGGTCCGACAGTAGGCCCAACAATTGGGGGCTACATCTTGGAAATTGCCGATTGGCCATGGATTTTTTACGTCAACATCCCTGTCGGAATTCTTGCCGCGTATTGTACGATTACCTTTATCCGAAAGACGGAAAAGACAGGAAAGGGACTGCCGGTCGACTGGTGGGGCATTTTGCTCCTCGCCATCGCTGTAGGTAGCCTACAGACCTTATTGGAAAAGGGCGAAAGTGAAGATTGGTTCGCAACGCCATATATTGTCGTGCTTGCTGTTTCATCAGTTCTGGGGCTCTTGTTCTTCATCTGGCGTGAGATCAGTACCGACCACCCCATCGTCAACTTTTCGATCATGAAGCATAGGAGCTTCTCCATCGGGATGTTTACCTCCTTTGTGTTGGGCTTTGGGTTGTATGGATCGGTATTTGTTTTCCCGGTATTTGCACAAAATCTTTTGGGATTTACGCCATTGCAGACGGGCAAGCTGTTTATTGCCGGTGGGCTTTGCACCATTTCCATGATGCCATTTATCGGCATCATGCTTAAAAAAGGTGTTCCAGCGCAATTTATGGCCACGGGCGGGATGTTCCTTTTCTTTGTTTTTTGTTATATGCTCAGCAAATCGACCTTGTCTTCGGGAACAGGCGATTTCTTTTGGCCATTGGTTATTCGGGGCTTCGGAATGGCTTTGCTCTTCGTTCCACTGACCACTTTGGCCATGCAGGATCTAAAAGGGGCAGAGATTGGACAGGGATCTGGACTCAACAACATGAGCCGTCAATTGGGCGGATCGTTTGGTATCGCCGCACTGACGACCTTGATCCATTTGAGGCAAGGTTTTCACCGGAGCACGCTGATTTCGAACATCAACGATTATAATCCTGCCTTTACCCAGCGTTTGAATGGGATGATCAGTAACTTTATGGGCAAAGGCTATTCCTATCTCGAAGCGAAACTGATGGCCATGAAGGCGATGGAAGGGACAGTGATCAAACAGACCTTGCTCCTCACTTATAATGATGCCTATTGGGTCGCGGGAATGATTATGCTCTGTTCTATTCCTTTGCTCTACCTGCAAAAGTTTAAGAAGAATGCCAACGTTGCCGTTGATGCACATTAGGAAGAAGGTTATAGTCGGCCCATAAAAAAGTTGGTCCGGATTTAAAATCCGGACCAACAAATTTTCCCAAAAAATTAACAATTACATAGTCCTCTTACACGAACTATGCGATACTTTTAAAAGATTTGTATTAACCTTTAATAGCTACAAGGTACGGATTATTTGGTAAATCCAAAATAAATCCAACATGAATCTTAAAGCCGATTTTGTATTATTCTTGTGGTTAAGCCGCAATTTTCTTACCTTTTGGGCATGCAAGCTCATCAACCCACTAGTCAGCGCGAATCCATTTTCAACAACGAAGTCATCTCCCGCTTCGAATTGTACAACAGTTTGTTCCTCACCCTTCCTTTTTATAAGGTAAAAGATACCGGAACATTACTGCCCCTATTTATTAAAAGTTGCGAAGAGGGCGTAAAAAAACAGGAGACCCCAGCAAAGCTGATCGAAGCTTTTTTCGACAAATATATTCCCAAGAGCGATTCTCATTCAATTGTAGACCTTCTTTTCAGGTTCATCCAGTACATTGAGCGCCAGGTGGTATTATTTGATGCCGTTGAAGATGCATCATTCAACAAACTAAACATCAGCGATGAGCAGAGTTCGTTAAGAGCGCTGTTCTCCAAGGCAAACGACAATAAGACCCTGCACGATAAGGTAGATCAGCTCATCGAAGATTTCTCGCTGCGCTTGGTGCTAACGGCACATCCCACACAATTCTATCCGGGCAGTGTGCTGGCCATTATCAACGACCTTACCGTGGCCATCCGTAAAAACGACATTACGACCATTAACCAGCTGTTGCAACAGTTGGGAAAAACCCCATTTTTTAACAAAAAATCGCCTACGCCCGTAGATGAGGCGCTCAGTTTGGCATGGTACCTAGAAAATGTTTTTTATTTCGCGGCAGCCAATATCCAATCAGAATTGAACCAATTGCTGAGCGAATACCACATCGATCCCAAAAAAATCATCGAGCTCGGCTTCTGGCCAGGGGGCGACCGCGATGGCAATCCAAATGTACATCCGGAAACGACCTTGCAGGTTTCAAAAATGCTACGCCAGATCCTTTTCAGGTGCTACTATCGGGATTTTAGGAACCTTAAGCGACGCGTTACATTTAGGGGCGTCGAAGATAGCATTGCCGTGCTGCAGGAAGTGCTCTATAAAAATGCATTCGACAGCAACCTGGAGGGCGAAGACATTTCGGATTTCTTGATCGAGAACCTAAATAAGATAGAAGAAACCCTGATCAGCGACCATGATGGCCTTTTTGTAGAGCTGGTGGCCGACCTCAAGCGCAAGGTAGAACTTTACCGCAGCCATTTTGCGTCGTTGGACATTAGGCAGGATAGCCGCATTTTGAGGAAGGTACATGCCTATTGCCGTCAACAAAAACCGATCAATGCCCTTTTTCCTGCCAATTACGATGAGCTGTCGGAAGAAGACAAAATCAAGGCCCTTTCCTTTCGCAATGCAAAGATTATCTACAATGGCGAGCAGGATAGCTTGGTGACCGATGCGCTGGAAACCATTGCTCAGATCAAGGAAATGCAACAGCACAATGGCGAAAAGGCATGCCATCGCTTTATCATCAGCAACTGTCAACAGGCAAGCGATATCCTTCAGCTCATTGAGCTCTTTTTATGGAATGGCTGGGAGGCCGATCAATTGACCATTGACTTTGTTCCGCTATTTGAAACTGTAAATGACCTGTCGGGTGCGGCAGAAATCATGGAAGTGTTGTATAATCATCCTTTTTATCAACAGCACCTGGCCAAAAGGGGAGGCAAGCAGGATATCATGCTGGGCTTTTCAGACAGTACCAAAGATGGCGGCTATCTGATGGCCAACTGGTCTATTTTTAAGGCTAAGGTAACCCTGACCGAAACTTCGGAAAAGCACAACATCAAACTGGCATTTTTTGATGGAAGGGGCGGCCCTCCTGCACGCGGAGGCGGCAAGACCCACCGTTTTTATGCTTCCATGGGGAAAGAGATCGCCAATAAAAATATCCAGCTCACCATTCAGGGGCAGACAATCAGTTCACAATATGGATCAGTAGATAGTGCGGCCTTTAACATTGAGCAGCTGATCAACGCGGGAATTTCTTCCGGTGTAAAAGAAAAGCACAATGTACTGCTTGATCAAGCGAACTACGAGACTTTGGATACAATGGCCAACGATAGTTACGAAGCTTTTGTATCGCTGAGGGAGCATCCGTTGTTCTTGCCATATCTGGAGGCTTTGTCGCCCTTAAGCCTGCTTTCGAAGATTACCATTAGCAGTAGGCCGGTAAAAAGAAATTCTGGCGAAGCCCTAAAACTGGAAGACTTAAGGGCCATCAGTTTCGTGACCTCCTGGAGCCAATTGAAGCAGAACATTCCGGGATTTTACGGGATAGGAACCGCCCTTAAGAACCAGGAAAAAAATGGCAATTGGTCGCAGGTAGAGCAGACGTACCAGCAATCTGGCTACTTTAAGACCATTATCGATAATTGTATGATGTCGATGAGCAAATCTGACTTTTCAATTACGGCCTATTTGGTGAACGATAAAAAATTTGGGGCCTTCTGGAAAACGCTCTACGACGAATTTGAGCTCTCGAAGCAAATGTTGCTCAAGCTTTCGGGCTCACAGAAGCTGATGGAGAATTATCCCGTTGAGAAGAGGTCTATTGCGGTAAGGGAAAAGATCATCTTGCCTTTGGTGCTTATCCAGCACTATGCCCTCGAGAAATTACAGCACGAATTGAGCGATGAGCTGAGGCAGTCTTATGAAAAACTGGCTATCCGTACGGTATATGGTGTAGTTAACGCAGGACGCAATTTGGCCTAGGCCTAGACTTTGTCAAAGTGATTTGCCATAAAATGCGTTAGATTTCATCAGGAATCTGATTTATTTACAATTTTTAAAGGTTTTGTGTCATAGACTTTGTCAAAGTCTAATCACCTACAAAAAAGCCATTCCAACTTAAGTCGGAATGGCTTCATTATTTAAACAGTATCTATTCTGAATGGCTATCGATCTATCGATCCCATCACCCGTTGAGCAAATCCGTTCAGGGCATCTTTTTCTTCCGCGCCTTCGCTTACCTTGGCATGTACCTCAAGTGCACCGCAGATATTGGTAATCATTTCTCCGGCCACATTGATCTCTTCTTCATGTACGCCCCTAAATTCACAAAACGCTTCCAACACTTCAAGCGTAGCTTCTAACTGCGCCGGCGTGCTATTTTGATAAAACTGTCTGATAACCGGTAACTTCATGATTATTTGATTTTGGTAAACAACTCTGTTAAGCCTTCAACTTTGTTGGTCTGCACCTGATCGACCAGGTTGCCATTTGCAAACGCGGCGAAAGTGGGCAGGTTGTCAACATTGGCAAACTTTCTTGAATTTGGATATTTCTCAGCATCAACGATCAAGAAGGCCACATCTTCATTTTCAGCAGCCAATTTCTTGAATTTCGGCTTCATGATCCTGCAGTTGCCACACCAGGAAGCCGCATATTGCACCATGACCTTGCTATGGTCGGCCAAATAGGCCTGTAGATTATCTTCTGTTAATTCTAAAAACATAATTTTCTTGTTAAGGGTTTAGCGCTAAGCGCCGAACTCAATTAATGTGCGCTCAGGTAATCGGCAACACCTTTTCTATCGGCGTTCATTGCATCTTTACCTTCTTCCCAATTCGCAGGGCATACTTCGCCATGTTTTTGTACGTGGCTATAGGCGTCGATCAGGCGAAGATATTCTTTAACATTTCTGCCCAATGGCATATCGTTTACACTTTCGTGGAAAACCTTACCAGTCTCATCGATCAGGTAAGTTGCACGATAGGGTACATTCGATCCTGTGAATGACTCATTTCCTTCTTCATCATAGCTTACTTCCTGATCCAAGATCTCTAGGATGCCCGATAATTGTCTATGTGTATCAGCCAAAAGCGGATAGCTTACTCCTTCGATTCCGCCATTGTCTTTTGGTGTATTCAACCAGGCAAAGTGAACTTCGTTGGTATCGCAAGATGCACCAATAACGATGGTATTTCTACTGGCAAACTCAGGGAGTGCCTCTTGGAAAGCATGTAATTCGGTCGGGCAAACGAAGGTAAAATCTTTCGGATACCAGAAAAGCAAAACCTTTGACTGTTTGTTTACCGCTTCTTCGAAGATGTTGATCTTCAGATCATCGCCCATTTCTGAGATGGCGTCTACACTTACGTTCGGGAACTTTTTTCCTACTATTGACATAAT
The DNA here is from genome assembly GCA_031119475.1 of Pedobacter sp. GTDB lineage: Bacteria > Bacteroidota > Bacteroidia > Sphingobacteriales > Sphingobacteriaceae > Pedobacter. Next base: position 71,711 of record JAVHXV010000002.1, read on the forward strand.
TTTCTGTTTAATTTTTTATTTGTACAACAAAGATACGCCAACTTAAGGCAAAGTGTACATATTAAATATCGATATCGATATAGATGAAATCTATACTATAGTGAAAATAAATTAGATTTAATCTATTACTTAAATTTATATCTCATTGAGCAATAAATTTAATGGGATTCGACTTACGAAGTCTTAAGACTTCGTAAGTCGAATTAATTAACCATCAAGCAAAATAATAGACTATTGCTTTAGCGTAGTTTCAAAAAGCTTGAAGATCCGTTTATATTCGTCTGTCCAACTGCTTGGCTCAATAAATCCATGGTCTTCTACCGGATAAACAGCCAGCTCCCAATTATTTTTGCCCAGTTCGATAAAACGCTGGGTCAATCGAACAATGTCCTGGAAGTGCACGTTCACATCTACCATTCCATGGGCCATGAGCAGGTTGCCCTTAAACTTATCGGCATAATAGATTGGAGAGCTCCGTTGATAGGCTATTGGATCGTTTATTGGTTCGTTCAGGATGTTCGCGGTATAGCCATGGTTGTAATGTGCCCAATCTGTAACCGATCTCAGCGCTCCTCCCGCTCTAAAAACCTCTGGCTCCTTGAATAGCCCCATCAGGGTGATAAAGCCGCCATAAGAACCACCATACAGCCCCACATGCTTTGGATTAACGCCATACTTTTCTACCAAAAGCTTTACACCATCGACCTGGTCTGTCAGATCCTTTCCGCCCATGTCGCGATAAATGCCCGTGCGGTGGTTTCTTCCATAGCCTGAACTCGCTGTATAGTCAATATCGATAACCGTATAACCATTATCGGCCAACAAATTGTTAAACATATATTCCCTAAAATATTGGCTCCACCAGAAGTGCACATTTTGGAGATATCCGGCACCATGTACGAAGACCACGGCAGGGCGATTTGGGTGGGGCTGGCTCGCAGGATAGACCCTTGCATACACATCATCGCCATAGCGATTTTTAAAACTCACCATTTCTGGTTCGCGCCATTTGTAGCTTTCAAATTCTGCTGTGGTAGATTTCGTCACCTGAACAGCTTTCGCCCCTGCCTTGTTGGGCTGGATGTAGAGCTCCCAAGGCTTGTTCATATAGGAGTAATTAATTGCCAGCCATTTTTCATCGGGTGATAGGGTGACTTCGTTTCCGCCTTTCATCGTTGTCAACTGCACCATTTCACCCCCGTTTACATTCAGCTTATAAAAATGGGTAATCCCAGGGTGTTCCTTATTCGCGGTAATATAAAAACTGCTTTTATCTTTTGATAACTGCACCCTTTGTACTTCCCATTTTCCAGCGGTTAACTGTTGTTTATTTCCTGTTGCCACATTAAATACATACAGGTGCGAGTAGCCCGTTGCTTCACTCTGGTAATAAAACCGATTGTTATCGATCCAATTGATTCCCCTGCCAATACCAGGTCCGCCAACCCAAGCATCATCTCTTTGGCGATCGATCAAAGTCAGTTTACCTGTTTCCGCATCCAATTTTAAGATCCAAAAATCTTTATTGTCCTGCGAATCTGCAGTGATAATCGCTACCGTTCCATTTTCATTCCAGTTGGCGATGCCCATGTTTACCTTGCGGTCTTCATTTTTCTGTGTCCGCTCGGCCAATTGTTTCGGATAATCCTTCAGATAGTCTGGCAGATCCTTTATGCCGGGCAGTTGTGAGGGCTGGATCACATAGGTGCTGTCTTTGGTTACGTCATAGAGGTAATTTTCGCTTGAGGTGAGGTTCTCGCCCACCTTTGTTCGCCCGGCAATATCTTCGGTATAGCCAGAAGATGTTACGTAATTGGGTACGACCGTATTGTGGTTGGTAGTAATGGGCGCAATCAATCGGTAGCTCAGGTATTTGCCATCCGGACTAACGGTTGCTCCGTTCAAAATCTTATCTTCCAAATAAATGGGCTTGATTACTCGTTGATTAGGGTCTGTATTTCCGCCAAAGCGCCTTCCACCAGCAAAGCCTTGCCTAGGCCCCTGTTTGTTCCTTTTTTTGATGATGTCGAACAGATTGGCCTGCTCTGTCCGCAGCCAATTGTCCTGTGCACTTGCAATAGGCCTTTCGGGCATAGCCGGGCGTTTCCCGCGCACGAAATTGGTCAGCTGCCTGAGTTCGTTGGTCTGTAGGTTAAGCTGGAATACATTGTCATTCCGCATAAAAACAACATCGTTGTTATATAGAAAATATGCTCCACTTTCACGATCAATGGTATTGGTTAACCTGAACTGGGTTTTTTGCTTGAAGTTAGAAAGATAAATATCGCCCCCTTTTTCAGACAAACCCATGGTTTTGTCCCGGTTGTAGACATAGTTTAAGCCAGCAGCCTTGTCGGCAGCGGCTTCGTCTGTAAGCTCGGGCTTAAAGTTTTGGACGCCTACCTTGTAAGGCTGGTCTTTTTCCTTGTTTTCAGGATTCCAGGTAAAGAAAACTGTTTTGCTATCCTCAGACCAACGAAAGTTTGTTGGGGCAATACCCATCCATTTTGGATCGCGCATGATCTTTTCTACGGTCAGTGTCCCAAGCTGTTGGGCTCTGGCTACCGCAGATGATAATAAAAATATAATGATTAATTTTTTCATGTTAATTCTTCGTTACAGGTTGTACGTTACAACATTCCATATTTCAACTTTGGACACTTAATTTGTTTTGCTCGCCACACCGCCTTTTTTACTATTCACCGTAACCGTAAACTTGCTTCCTCCGTTAACCAGCCAACGTACCGTTACATAAGAGTTGCCCGCAATATTGCCTACCTTAATATTGGCCGGATCTATCTTTTGTTCCGTGGTAAAGTTCATATCCCTATTGGTTACGACCATGCCTGCTACTACAGTGCCGCCGCTCAGGGAAATGATATCAGGGGTTTCGATGTTATTTTTTACATCCTGGCTAGAGTGCGTTGGGATCATCCTATCATTGGTTACCACGGCCGTAACCTGCGTGAATCCACCTGCAATTGCCTCAACCTCAATTTCATTGACAGCTAGTTTTGGTGTGTTATAGGCATGGAAAATACTGAAGGCCATGTTCCGGTGTGCATCGCTTTCGAGCAGGAAGCCCGGATGTAGCCTTGTATAAGTTTTCTTAAAACCGCCGATTTCGATATCTCCATATTGCGGATGTCTGTAGGGATGCCAATCTACAAAGGCATCTTTCATCAGTAAGTCTTTGTCGAACGCATACAGCTGCGATTGGCTATCCTCTCCATCTGTTTTATTGTACATGGAATAGCCTGTCCAGAGTTCGTTAGAGAAGGTATAGATCCCTCTTCCACCGTAAAACCAATCCAGTTCGCCACCAAATACCGAATAGAGGTCTTTGTACACGACCAGGTATTTATAGCCCGGCAGCATTTCTTCGCCTTTTTTGCCCAGCGCATCATACACCCTCACATCAAGCGCATTATAGGTCTCTACGTCTTCGATCGCACCAGGGCCGCGTAAGATCATTCCTCCGTTATTGTGGTAAGATTGTGCTGCCGCGATATTGGGATGCTTCATGACAAAATCTACAATCGCCCTATTTTCGGGCAATGAAAATGGATATTTGAAAGCACCGCCCTGGATGTAATTGGGCTGCCAATTCCATCCCCAGTCGCGATTTGGATCATAAGCTCCCTCGCCATCTTCGTTTACAAACCCATCGCCATCATTATCGATACCTTCTGATCCCAACAGTTCATATTCTCCCTTTTCATCATTGCCGATCATGATCATCCTACGGGAATCTGTCGGATCGACCTTGAAACGGCCTGTTGAGCTCTTTCTGCGCATCATTACGATGTGACCATCGCCATCAAGGTCATCGAATCCATCTTCGTTGGTGGCGCCATCGCGGTCATTGTCAATCGGGATCATCCCGCTGCGCGGACTATGTGCCGTGTTGGCCTGATGGATAAAATTATCCCTGGCATCTGGGTTGATGGTTGGGGCAATATAAAAAGTTTTATCGGCCAAGAGCGATAGGATGGCCTTATTGCCGGCTCCGTACATTTCGGCAAGATACCATGCCGTATACAGCGCAAATTCACTTCCCTGGATCTCGTTCGAATGGATATTGCCATCGATGTACATTGCAGGCTTTTTATCGGCATTGCCAATTTTGGTATCGGTAATGGTCATTACCCAAAGTTCCTTGCCCTGGAACGACTTGCCCATCGATTCGAGCTTGACCAGGTTAGGATAGGCCGCAGCCAATTTTTTGCAAATTGCGGTAATGGCCGTATGGTCGTTATACCTGTTCCAGCTTATCGGCACTTTTGGATTTGGCGGAGTGCCTACAGCGGCCAATATATTTTCGGGCTGTTGCCCTTTGCTCAATCCGGCCCACAAAATGAGGAAGGCCAGTAAAAAAATATGCTTAGTTTTCATGGATCCTGATTTTATAGTGATAGCGTAACTGATTGATGTCCGGTGGTCGGACTACCTGCTTCGATGACAATTTTTCCAGTGCCCTGCACCAGCCAAGTCAATTCTTTCGACTCCTTGCCCTGGATACTTTCCAGCGATTGGTTCTTTCTTCCGCTCACGATGGCCTGGTTGGCACTGGCATTTACCTTAACAACAATTTTCTTGAGGAAGAAACTCCGGTCGCCGATCTTGGTATAGGTTGGGAGCTCTCCGGTATTCATAATGCTGAGGGTAATCCGCGTCAGTCCATCGGCTACTTTTTCGGTCTTTACATTGACCAGTTCCAGCTGTGGTGCCATGCCCGCAAGGCCCAAAATGAAATCGGTATGCTTGGCAACAATGCCGTCAACCAATCGGTAGGGTGGGTTGATGAGTACAAACGGATCCAATCCGCCCACCTCCACGGTCTGGCCGGGAAAATCGGGATGGCTAATTGCTTTCCACGGCGTAAAGGTATTGGCAATGCCCTGTGAGGCAGCCCAGCGCAAATAGCTTGCTGTTGCATCTTCATTGGTGAATTTTTTCTCCTTACGTGTTGAATCTGGATTTACTTTGGGCACCCACCATCCCGGGGTACTAAAACTTAACCGGCCATAATGAAAATATCCCCATTGGGAGAAATCGCCGTTGTCTGCCTGGGTTTTTGGGGCATCCTTGGTCTTGGTAATCTTGTTGTAGCGTTCAGAGACCAGGGTGTTTGCCTTGGCATCGGCTTCATACCAACCTGTGATGACACGCTTTGTCAATAGGTTTGGATTAAAGCTTACTGGTGACGATAAATTGTTCACCGGCCCAAAGGTAACCAGGGCATACACATTGAAGGCATCGAACAGGAAATCGAAAAGCGCCCTATTCTCTTTTTCTGAAACCGCATATTCACCTGCTCCGGGCACAAAATTCCGATAATTATAACTGTTGTTGCGGTTAAAGTTGACGCCGCTATTGCCGTCTTCGTTAAACTGCCCATCCTTGTCGTTGTCAATTCCCTCGGTTAGCAAGATGTATTTCCCGCTTTCGCCCTTGGTGGGGTCTGCCAAGATCAACGACCGTGGATCGTCTGGATTAATCCGATATTTTCCTGTTGGGTCTGATACGCGCATCCAGGTAATTTTACCATCTCCGTTGAGGTCTTCGGAATCATCTTCGTCCATTTTGCCGTCGCGGTCATCGTCGGTTTTGGTGGCATTACCACTGCGCTCTGCCTTAATCTTGGCAAAATATTGCTCCGTCGCGTCGGGGCTCATGTTTGGAAAAATGTAAAAGGTCTGTTTGTCGAGCAGTGTCTTTACACTGTCTACCGTGGTTGCGGCCAATATTTTTTCCGCAAAGCCGATGGCCATTTCTACACCAAGCAGGTGTTTTCCTTCAACACCACCAACCACCGCGATGGCAGGTTTCTGGTCGGTATTGCCCGAGCCGAGTGTAAGCATCCAGATTTCTTTGCCGCCCGCTGTCTGTGTCAGCAGCCTTGATTTGGCAAATTGCGGATATTTTGAGGTCAACGCCTTGATCCGCTGTGCCAGGACAGCCGCATTACTGTAATCCTGCTGGTTTTGCGCCGAAACTTTTAGGCATAGCAAACACAGAAAAAACAGCTTTAAAAAGTAAAGTTTCTTCATTTTGTTTAGGTTATGACCGCAATTTATAGAAAATTTTTGGCCACAACACCCACTGCCTATAAAAGTTACGGTTAATTGTTGAATCGGTTAATCGGTTAACTTTGCAATTAACCAATTCAAACAATCAACCAGTTAACCGACTATCTAACTACCCTACCAGTATCATCAATGTTGACATTGAATGGGGGCATGTAATCCTGTAGCAGTACGGCAAGTTCCTTTCGGGTGATCTGCCTGTTGAGGTCGAAATTTGAGGTGAAATGATAATTTGCCTTCCAGTTCCTCTCGATTTCCCTTTTCATCTGGTCGATGGATTTATTGCCCACATAGGCAATCAGGTCCAATGCCGATGCGATGCTAAGCTGTTCGCTTTTATGATCGTCGAACCAAAGCTGTGCCTTGTAAAAGTAATCTTTGAGCGGCTGCCTAATGTCTGCTGTAGTAATAATCTTATTTGGTGAAAATAGTAACTGTTTGGCATTAAGGTCACCTTTAATGACCCCAGTGAGTCCAACAAGCTGGATGGCCTTCCAATTGGAGTCCAACGGGCTGATGTCCGCAAAAGGTATCAGGTTTAACTTATAATGAACGAGCTCCCCCTGGATTGTTTTAAGGTTGGATGCAGAGGTTTTGGTATCGAAAAATGCAGCATAGGCCGCTGTGGCACCGGCTGCCTGGCCCAACTCCATGCTTTCTGGATCACTTAGCCAGACTAGGTTCTCCTCGTCTTTAACCAGCAGTTGCTTCAATGAAAATGTGGTGGCCGTACTGCCGCTCAACGACTTGCCGGCGGTAAGGCTGGTACGGTAGAGGTTATCGCTGTAATCTATCTTGCTCCATTCTACATTGGCCGGCGCCAAGTTCAAGGTCTCGTTCAACCGCGAATCTGTTGAAGCAATCAATACCTTTGGCCTGATCGTTGTTCCATCTGCCAATCTAAAGCTCCAGCTGTTGCCTGAGCGGTTGGCTTTTGTCCACATCACACTTCTGATCACCTTAAGGTTCTTCACCGTATCGGTAATTGCAGTAAGAAGAGCATTGGCTTTTTGTTTATCGAAATTAGCCTTGAAATCGGCCGATGCGGTTTTATTCAAAAAACTATCGGTATACTTTTTTTGGAATTGCAGTTGAAATCCAGAAACGATATCCTTTTCCGGGGCTACCAGGTCAAACCCTCCCGCCTGTAAAAGGATGGCCGTTTGAACGCCAGAACGTGCAGACTGGATGGCGGCAGAAATGGCCGCATTTCTATTTCCGATCACCAGCACGGCTGGTTTAAATTCTTCTTTCTTAGGTGCCTTTTTCTGTGCCTGGGCTTCCCCACAAAAAGCAAGGCCGATCAAAACAAATAACAATGTTCTATTCATCTCTATTAATTTATGCTTGATGTTGCAAGATGCTTTATTATCGTGTGTTTTTAATGAATTTCACTGTCATTTAACTATATTTAACAAATATGATGTCCATTAGTTCGCAAAAAATCGATGTGGTTTTTAGGGCGCAGCAAACCTACAAATCTGCCCTTCGCCTAAGCAACGCCGCAGACCGCATTGCTAAGCTAAGGCGTTTAAGGGATGTGATCGAAAAAAACGAGGACGAAATCTATAAAGCCTTGGCAAAGGATCTTCGCAAGAGCACTTTCGAAACCGCCGTGACCGAACTTTACTTCATTTATGGGGAACTTGATTTTGCGATAAAAAACCTTAGCATCTGGATGCGGCCGAAGCACATTGGACACACACTGACCAGTCCTTTCGCCAAAAATAGGATCTACATTGAGCCCAAGGGACAATGCCTGATCATTGCGCCATGGAACTATCCCTTTCAGCTCACCATGAGCCCCTTGATTTCTGCAATCGCGGCAGGAAATTGTGCCATCGTGAAACCCTCGGAGCTCAGCCCGGCTACCAGTAAGGTCATCCATCGGCTAATTGATGAAGCCTTTGAAGAACAGGAAATCGCTTGTTTTGAAGGAGATGCCAAAGTAGCTACAGAACTGCTCAAATTGCCATTCGATCATATTTTCTTTACCGGAAGTACGGCGGTGGGCAAGGTTGTGATGGAAGCCGCCGCCAAAAACCTAAGCTCGGTGACCTTAGAATTGGGTGGAAAATCTCCGGTCATCATCGACCAAACGGCAGACCTGAACATGGCCGCAACTCGGATCGCTTGGGGTAAACTGGTAAATAGCGGCCAGACCTGCATTGCCCCCGATCACGTATTCGTGCACCGCGACCAACAGGCACAGTTTATTTCAGCATACCAAGCTGCCGTGAAAAAGATGTACTGCACCGATCAACAAAAAATTGATCCTCACATGTACGGTAAGATCATAAATGCATATCATTTTTCAAGATTGAAGAACTTGGCAGAAGAAGCTGTCCAACTGGGTGCTAGCCTGGCCCTTTCTGGTGACATGGATGAAGAGAGCCATACCATTGCACCACTCGTGCTTACCGATATCCCAGCGGGTGCGAAGATGATGGAGGAAGAAATATTTGGGCCCATCCTGCCGATCTTGACCTATTCCAATCTTTCTGAAGCTATTGGAGAGGTAAATGCCAGGAACAAACCACTTGCCCTCTATATTTTTAGCAATAGCCGAAAAAACATCAAGCGGATTTTAACGCAGACCAGTGCTGGCGGAACATGCATTAACGATGTGTTGGTACATATTTCCAATCCCAAATTGCCCTTTGGTGGCGTAAATACCAGCGGTATCGGCCGCAGCCACGGGATGTATGGCTTCAAAGATTTTTCGCACGAAAGGGCTGTTGTTTTTCAGTCTAAGCTAAATTTTAGCCATTTGGTCTATCCCCCATACCCCTTTAAAAACTGGGTGCTCCGCCTATTAAAAAAAATCATGTAATGCCAACCCTCGAAAATCTGAAATATCCCATCGGAAGATTTATCCCTCCTCCAATCATTACGCCTTCGCAGTTGCAACAATGGATAACTGATCTTGCCACATTTCCGCAGCAGCTGATAGAAATTACCACGACATTGACCGAAACCCAACTGGAGTTGTGCTACCGCAAGGACGGATGGAACATCAGGCAGGTCATCCATCATTTAGCAGATAGCCACATCAATGCCTATACCCGTTTTCACCTCACCTTAACTGAAGATCGACCAATAATCCGGCCTTATTTTGAAGACCGTTGGGCAGAATTGCCCGATGGAAAGACCGGCGACATCCAATTGTCCATCAACATGTTGACAAGTATCCATCAGCGTTTGGTGTTTTTATTGGGCAAGTTAAACCCAATAGATTTCGAGCGGACCTACATCCACCCAGACGCCAACCAAGAGTTTACCATGGGCTACCTAACGGGCAATTACGCCTGGCATGGCCAACATCACCTGGCGCACATCAAAATTGCATTGGGGCAGCTTTAAAGCAGGGTTAACATAAAGGCGCTCATTACGATCATCAATAAGTCTTCGATAATGGTCAATGTGCTCATTGGAAGATCAAATACGGCACCCAGACACGCACACTGGATTTTCTGACGGCCAAGAACACTTCGGATTACCCCGATACTGCTCAGCAACATCACGATCAGTGTGATCCAATTGGTCAGCCCTGGATTAAAATTTGTGGCATAGGCCATGCCCAGGGCTAGTTCGACAAAAGCATAGGCATATGCCCAAATTTTGAGTCTTTTGGCAAGAATATCGTACCGAGCATAACTTTCGGCAAAGGCCTGTAGGTTCAAAAATTTGAAGAAGGAAAAGGCAAGAAAAAAGCCCGCCATAAAAAATTGCATCCAATGCATCACGTCAAACTGGCCATCTTGCCAGCTGGCGATAAAGGAAACGATGGCCATATAAGCAAACAACAAGAGCACTGGGCGATAGGTTTTAAGCCAGCTGATTGACCCTTCTTCTGTTACGCTATTCGCCATTGTACTTATTTGATATTTGGCGTTTTTTCCGCCAAGCGCACGTTGAAGTTGCCCCAATCCCACATGTTTCTCCATGGTAATCGTGGCTGTTGTGCTATCTTTCGATACTTCGACGGCTAGGATATCGGGAAGCAAAAGCAAACTGCTCTTTACCTTGCTTTCGCACGAACCACAGGTCATGCCCGTAAGCTGATAAGTATGTGTCATAACTTTAAAATTGATCGCACAAAGTTACCACGCCGCTTCTGGCAGGTTTTACATCCTAAAAGAAAAGGTTTACATAATTATTGGCCTGCTACCCGATCTTGACCGAAGTCATGGTCAGCGAGCCGCCTACAGCTTTATCATTAAAAAGTGTGGCTTCTTCATTGGCCTGTTGGAGACCGAGCGTGTACAGCAATGGCAGGTAATGTTCTGGTGTTGGGATGGCCAATTGTGCAGCACTCCCCAATTGCCCGTAATTGATCAATGGAACATGGTCCTGATCGAGGATCAGTTCCTTAAATTTTTCGTTTAGCGATAATGCCCAGTCATATCCTCCGCCGTTGATCATTTCCCAGTTCATCAGCCTCAAGTTGTGCACCATATTTCCGCTGCCCAAAATCAATACGCCCTTGCTGCGCAGCGCCATTAGCTCTTTGGCCAGCTCGTAATGTTCTTTGCCGCTTTTCCGATAATCGATGCTCAACTGCAGCACCGGAATGTCGGCCTTCGGATACATGTGCCTGATGATGGTCCATGCGCCATGGTCCAGCCCCCAATCATGATCTAAGACCAGTTGGTCGGAAGTAATCAGCGCTGCCGCTTCCCTAGCTAATGCTGGATGTCCGGGAGCTGGATAATTGACATCGAAAAGTGCCTGTGGGAATCCGCCAAAATCATGGATCGTAGGCGGAAAGTCCATCGCCGTAATCTTTGTGCCAGGTGTAAACCAGTGGGCCGAAACCACAAGTACCGCTTTCGGAAGCGGGATCTGACCTGCCAGTGCCTCCCAGCTACCACTGAACTCGTTGGTTTCTATTCCATTCATCGGCGAACCATGGCCAATAAACAGTACAGGCATCAATGGTGTTGATGGAAGGTTGGAAGTAAAGCGCTTAAACTGGTTGAATGTTTCCATGGCCGTAAAATGATCTACAAAGATAAAGTATGCAGCAGATCAGCACGTTGACCTAAGATAAGAAACCGCTAAACCCGATCCAGCGTCTGGCGCTTAAGTACAAGGGATTTCTTAAAAAACGATGGGGTTTGTCCTGTTATTTTTTTAAACTGTGACGAAAAATGCGCAATGCTACTGTAATCCAATCGATAGGCAATTTCACTGATGGAGTTTTCGTTGTAGGTCAGCAGTTCTTTAGCCTTTTCGATCTTCTGCCTGATCACAAATTGTTCGATCGTGCCGTTTTCCATCTCTGAGAACAGGGTACTCAACGAAGCATAGCTTAGCCCTAGCTGATGGCTAAGAAAAGATGATAGATTGGTGTTCAGCCTTTCTTCTTGATCATGTATGTGCCCGATGAGCAGGCTTTTGATCTGGTTGACCAGTTGTTGTTTTCGATCTGTCAAAAGTTCGAAGCCTAATTTGTACAGTGATGAGGTTAAAGATTCCAGCTGAGCTACATCCAATTGGGTATCGCCAATCTCAACTTCTCCCAACACAACAGACAAGGGTGTAAGGCCAAGCTTCTCGAACTCGGCCCTCACCATAATCTTACATCGGTCGCAGACCATATTTTTTATAAAAATACGCACAACTGTTATTTGGAAAGTGTTTCTGTCACCTCCCCACAATCGTACATCTTGCTGCCATAGAATGGATTTTGAATGGCCTCTACATCATTCAGCCAGCTTCTCTTAACCATAGGGCAATATTGTACATATAATGGCTGTTGAGCATATTTAAATGTTCTGGCCAGTTTGATGACCGGAGAAGCAAGCCCTTCAAAACTCTTGCGCTGCAGTTTCAGGTCCTTTGCTGAAATGATGGGTTCGGCATACTTCATGATTTCTGCAGTCTGCATTTTCCACGCTGTCTGTTGGCCGGCCGCTAAGGCCGCAACTGGAAATGCCTTAATGCTGGCCACCAGATTTTTGGCTCCTTGTCCTGCCAGGTCAACCTGATCTTTGGCAAGCGCATTTTTAAGTTCAAAATATGCTTTTAAGGTATTATTGTATGCTGTGTTGATTTTAGCCTGTTGTGCTGCTGCAAAAATGATAGTCGTGCTCAACAGGGCAATGATTAAAAAAATCCTTTTCATATTTATTTATGTTTTAGTGCATTAAAAAAATTAAGTTCCAACCGTACAAGGTACATGTTTTTAAGGTAACGACCATCCATGTTTCCGCCAAGTTCAAACCGGTAGCCCAAATCGATCCTGGTGCGGCTATTCAAGATTACCTGGACTGCAGGGGCCAGGTCGAGGTAACTATGCCCGTTTGCCGGATTGGTTTTCCCCAAAAGTTCAACATACGCGTTAAAGTTAGGCTGATGATAGTTTTTATAAACAAAGGGGAGCAGCAGATAACCGGAAGACAGGCTGTAGTTAACTATCTCGTTGGGCACTGCCGAACCGGCTATCTGCTTTTCGGCACCATCCCTAGCTTTCGAATAGCCAACCGTAGCCGAAAGGGCCAGTTTGTGAACCAGTTTGGTCAGGATCAGCCCGCCCTGAAAACCGCTATTGTCGCCTTCAAGGTTGATATCTTCCATAGAGATGGGCCTTTTGCTGGTACTGGCGCGCGCATAAACTGCGGCCCGCCAATGGCTTTTTTCGCCATCGAGCGATAGAAACCTGTACTTGGCATAGACACTCCCTCCCTCCAGTCGATAGCTCCCATCCATGTCCGAAAAAAATCCCTGTACATGGAACATCAGGTTTTTGTTGAGCCCAACCATCACCTCGCCCATTGTCCTGCTCCTGAAACTGGGGCTAAATTGGCCTTCATTGGTAAGCCTGATGCCCAAGGCATTGGTGGGCATGTTGCTGGCTGGTTCGGTAAAAACATACAATTCCTGCGCCCGACCCACCATACCGCACAATAAGCCCAAAAGAAAAGCTATTGTCCGCATTGTTTAAAGGCTTAAGTGAAAAATCCGTGTTTTTTTACCATTGACCTGGCCCATGCCGGTCGCATAGGAATCGAACTTGACCGTAGCCAGCTTTTGTTTATATGCGGCCGTAGAAATAAAGTTTTTATCGACTAAACTCGTTTTGATCAAGCCATCGAGCACTTTATTTTTTGCATTCACAAAGCGATAGGTCTGGCTGCCAAAAGAGGTCTGGCCATTTTCATCTATCCTGGCCTGATCAAAATCGAATGTTGCCTCTAATTTGCCTACCGAAAAGCCCGCATCTTTGACCTTTTTCTGCAATTGGTCAAAATTCACCTGACTTCCTTTTTTAAAAGTGATGACAAATACATTCCTGTTCAGATCAGGGGTGATCTTATCGATGTATGGTAAGGTGCTCAACGACTTTTCGGTTGCTTGCGAGCACATGGAACAGGTAAGTCCTGTTACCTGGAGTTCAACGGTTTTGACCAGTTGTGCAGTTGCTTTATTTACAAAAAAAAGCAATAAAAAAATTGAAAATAACTGATGTGTTTTCATGATCAGAAAAAATTTAAGTGAATCCCATTTCAAGTCCTTCGGACTTAAATTTTAAAGATGTGCACAAGGCACCTTCACGCTAATTCCTGAAAACACAATTGAGTACATGCCTGGCTACGTGGCATGGACTTGGTGGAGCTTTGTTCTCGATTTTGCTCCTAAAGAAAGACGAGGCCTGAACAAAGCGTTCAAAGACATGTACATGCGCAAGCGCTTCGAAACTGAAGAGCTTGGGCAACTTGAATGAGGATTGTGACTGATGGCTATCCTTAACTTTTACTTCAACCTTGGTGTTTTTACAGCAGCCGTCATCGCTTTTATCTGGCGCTTCTGTCTTGCAGAACTTACACTCGGTCTTGGTCGAATTGATTGCTACCGAAGCCAGCTTGCCTCCACAAAAATGCATGCTCAATGCCACACCAATTACGCTGAACAGGTAAAAGGTGCACAGGCCGAGTGCCAATTTTTGCTTAAAGCTCATGTTGCAAAGTTACGGATTATTTAGCAATAACTTAAAAATGATAGATGATGGCCGAGCTTCGCTCATCATTTTAAAATCGTCAATAAAAATAGATACCTTAGCTTAATGAAGAAAATCCTCTTTTTGATCTTGTGCTTTGGCTTTATCCAAACTTATGCCGCCAAGCCAAAATATCAGTATGTTAAAATTACAACGGCAAAGGGCGAATGCATCATTCGGCTGTACAATGAAACCCCGTTGCACCGCGATAACTTCCTTAAACTGGCCAAAGAAGGCTCTTACAATGGGACTTTGTTCCATCGTGTCATCAAGGCCTTTATGATTCAGGGCGGCGACCCAGATTCGCGCAATGCAAAGCCCGACTCAGCTTTGGGAAATGGCGGTCCAAGCTATACAATTCCTGCCGAATTTAGGGATAGCCTATTTCATAAAAAAGGAGTGCTTGCCGCAGCACGTGAAGGCGACGATGTCAATCCGGCCAAGGCATCGAGCGGCTCACAGTTCTATATCGTGCAGGGCAAGGTTTTTACAGATTCGATGTTAAACGTGGTGGAAGAAAAACGGTTGAAGTTCAAGATTCCCGGATGGCAGCGCGAAGTTTACAAGACCATTGGGGGCGCACCGTACCTCGACCGCAATTATACCGTCTATGGCGAAGTGGTCAAAGGACTGGAAATGGTCGATGCGATTGCCGATGAGCCTACCGGAAAGGGCAATCGCCCCAAAACAGATGTAAAGATGACCGTTAGCGTGCTTTCCAAACGCGAGGCTAAAAAGTTAGAAAAAACGCTCTCCAAACGCTAATCGACAAACGCCACAGAAATGAAAATTATATCCTACAATATCAATGGCATACGGGCCGCAGCTACAAAAGGGCTTTTTAATTGGTTACAGGTTACCGATGCCGACATGGTCTGCTTTCAGGAAGTAAAAGCCCAGCAGGAGCAAATCCCAGAAATCCTGGCCCTGATCGAGCAATTGGGCTATCACCATTATTGGTTTCCGGCAGAGAAAAAGGGCTATAGCGGCGTGGCCATCCTCACTAAAATTAAGCCCAACCATGTAGAATATGGCTGTGGCGAACCGTGGATTGACGCCGAAGGCCGAATCTTGCGCGCTGATTTTGACGATTTTTCGTTGATGAGCCTCTATATGCCATCGGGCTCCAGTGGCGATGAAAGGCAGCTGAAAAAATATGAGTTCATGCGTTTCTTCGATAGTTACATCCATGCGCTGCGAAAGGATTTTCCCAACCTGATCATCTCGGGCGACTATAACATCTGCCATAAACCGATCGATATCCATAATCCAAAATCGAATGCCAATTCATCTGGATTTTTGCCCGAAGAGCGGGAGTGGATGGACCTTTTTATGAAAAACGGTTTCATCGATTCGTTCCGGCACTTTAACCAGGATCCACACCATTATACCTGGTGGAGCTATCGGGCAGGTGCACGGGGAAAGAACCTGGGCTGGCGCATCGATTATCACCTGGTAACACATCCCATGGAAAATAGGCTTAAACACGTTAAAATTTTACCCGATGCCCTGCATTCGGACCATTGTCCGGTATGGCTAGAATTAATATAGTTGCGAGTTGAAGGTTGAAGGTTGTAGGCGAACAGGCTAACCAGACTGTGTTCTAGCCTATGCGCCCAAACCTGCAACTTGTAACCCATAACTTTTAACAAATATGCTGATCACCAACATCAAAGCGCTCGTAGGTATTCATCCGAAAGAAAAATTGGTTCTTCGCGGTAGCGAAATGGCCCATCTGCCCGTGCTCGAAAATGCCTGGTTGTTAGTAGAAAACGGGCTGATCAAAGATTTTGGTCCTATGGCTACCCTCCCTTCTTCCATTTCCCATCTTCCATACCACAATGCCGAAGGTAGATTTGTGCTCCCGACCTGGGTAGATAGCCATACGCACCTGGTATTTGCGCAGCCCCGTGAAGAAGAATTTGTAATGAAGATTGCTGGCAAAAGCTATGAAGACATTGCCGCAGCAGGTGGAGGCATCCTCAATTCGGCCAATAAACTTGCGGAAGCCAGCGAAAGCGAACTTTTTGAAAGTGCCAGTGTGCGGCTAAAGGAGCTCATCAGGCTAGGTACCGGCGCCATTGAGATCAAGAGCGGTTATGGACTGACTGTCGAAAGTGAACTCAAAATGCTCAGGGTCGTTAAGCGGCTTAAAGACACGTTTCCTATCCCGATCAGGGCTACGCTGTTGGCCGCGCATGCCTATCCTGCACAGTACAGGAACGACCATCAGGCCTATCTCAATCTGATTATCAAAGAATTATTGCCACAGATAGCCAAAGAAAAGCTGGCTGACTACATGGACGTATTTTGTGAGCAGGGCTTTTTCTCAGTCCCAGAAACCGATCAATTGTTACAGGCTGCCGCCCGATATGGCTTAAAACCAAAGATCCATGCCAACCAGCTTTCCATTTCAGGTGGTGTAGAGGTCGGCATCAAAAATGCTGCGCTTTCGGTCGACCATCTTGAAGAGACCAATCCCGAAGTTATCCAGGCTTTGGCCAAATCAGACACGATTGCCACGCTATTGCCCTCCTGCTCTTTTTACCTCAACATTCCATTTGCCAATGCAAAAGAACTGTTACAGGCAGATGTTCCAGTTGCTTTGGCCAGCGATTACAATCCGGGTTCAGCGCCATCGGGAAACATGAATTTTGTGGTGTCTTTGGGCTGTATCAAATTAAAAATGATGCCTGAAGAGGCCATCAACGCGGCTACGTTAAACGGCGCTGCTGCATTAGCACTGAGTCATGAGGTGGGCAGCATTGCCAAAGGGAAGAGGGCCAACCTCATTTTGACCAAACCTATGCCTTCCCTTGCTTTCCTGCCCTATAGTTTTGGACAGCCACAGTTGGAGGCCGTTATCATCAATGGAGAAATTTACAATGGATAGCTTAAAGATCTATACGCAGGATGATATTTTGGCCATGGTAAAGCCAAGAAATGGCGAAGAAAAATTGGGTCAACTGGTGCAGGTGGTCGACGGATTGGACGATCTTGTGCATTCAACAGCTAGATTTGTAATCCTTGGCATTCCGGAAGATGTGGGCGTACGCGCTAATTTTGGCATTGGAGGTACCAAAACCGCTTTTCATGCTGCCATGAAGGCATTTTTAAACATCCAGTCCAATACTTTCCTAAAAGGTGATGAAATTTTACTCTTAGGTCATTTCCAAATCGATGAACCAGAAGACATGTCTGTTAAAGGGCTACGTAGCAAAACAGCCGCTATTGATGACCTTGTTGCTCCGGTGGTGCAAAAAATCATTGAATGTGGGAAGGTGCCGATTATTATTGGTGGCGGCCATAACAATGCCCTGCCAATTATTTCAGGGGCTTCGGCCGCAATGGAAAAGCCGGTGAACGTGGTCAATATCGACGCCCATGCCGACCTCAGAAATGTAGCAGAGGGGAGGCACAGCGGAAACGGGTTCAGCAATGCCCTCGCCCAGAAGAAATTGGCCCAATATTTTCTGTTTGGGCTCCATGAAAATTACCTTCATCGTGATGTTCCCACGCAATATGCCACAAGCGACATCAAAGCAATTTTCTTTGAAGAAGTCTTAAGAAGCCGATTGCCTGTGGCCGAAATCTGGTCGGAGTTTGTCAAAGACTTGGCTGATCCCTGCGGACTGGAAATAGACCTGGACAGTATTGAAAACTGCCTGTCGAGCGCGGCTACGCCAAGCGGATTTGCCTTAAACGATATACGGAAGATGATTATGGCCAATGCCAAAGATTGGCGTTACCTGCACATTTGTGAGGGCGCAGCCCAATTGGCCGATGGAAGGATCGATCTGCAGATTGGCAAGTCGATTGCCTACCTCATTAGCGATGCCATTAAAGTTCTTCTGCTTCGTAGCGTTCAGCAGCCTTAACCATTACATCGATTTCTGCTAGCTGTTTTGGTGTCAATGGGTCTTCCTGTTCCTGCAATTCGAAAATTGTGATCATGGTTTCTTCATACTGTTTTGCCGAGGTAATCTTGAAGTTTTCCATAAGTTCAGCGATAAGCGTTTGTTGGGCTATCTAAAATCTACAATTCCATCTGGAGTAATGCATTGATCCAACCGGATATCATTCAAATGTACGTCATTAATTGAAGATATGGCACCAAAAAATGAAAGTCCGATTTTCTGCGCATTTGAGTTTTGGAGAAACCGATCATAAAATCCCTTTCCATAACCTACGCGATAGCCTTTTTCATCAAAAGCAAGTAGTGGAACGATGACTAAATCTATTTCCCCAACAAAGGGCTCTGCATGCTGTGGTTCTGGTATATGGTAGGCATTGTGCACGAGGTCATCTTGATGGAAATAAGCATAATGGCTCATTTCGCCTGATTGGAAATCGGCCTTGGGCACGACGATTTTGATGAAGGGATGGGCATGTTGAAGCCAATCGATAAATAGGAAAGTATCGGGCTCTTTTTTTTGGATGATCGGCAAAAAAAGGTGGATGCTTTTGATGGCCGAAAAATCGAGCTTTTTAAACTGTGCCAGCAACTTTTCGTTCAACGATAATAGTTGTGCCTCACTCAGTGCACTTCGTTGTGCTAGGGCCAGCTTTCGGATTTCTGATTTGAGCATGGGGCAATGTAGGTATATAGTGCTAAGGGTTATCAAATATATTAAATTGTCATCCAATTGTCTTGCACTTTGTCAAAGTCCAAACCTTATAAACCAGGTAAATCAATCGTTATGCTCGAATAAGAGGAGGGACTTTGTCAAAGTGCAGTCCTTGCTGCGGTAGCAAACCGTAAACAAAATGCAAAAAAAATGGCTTCGGGAACCACTCCGAAGCCATAATCAACCTAAACCTAAAACTAAACTATGAAATTTATTATCTTCTTGCGCATGGTGCTATTGTGCACTACACGCGTTTATTTTACTCTTTCTACGTAATCACCAGTGCGGGTATCGATTTTTACCTTATCGCCCTGGTTGATGAACATTGGGACTTTGATCTCTACACCTGTTTCTACGGTCGCATATTTCAATGCATTTGTAGAAGTATCGCCTTTAACAGCTGGTTCCGAGTAGGTAATTTCCAACTCCACATGCGAAGGTGTCTGTGCCATAATCGGTTCGTCACTTTCGAATGCGATAATTACATTCATACCTTCCTTCAAAAAACGAACAGCTTTTCCAAATAAAAACTTCGGAATGTTATACTGTTCGTAAGTGGTATTGTCCATTACCACTAAAGCATCGCCATCTTCATATAGGTATTGATAATCATTGGTCTCAACCCTACAGATCTCCACCTCTTCATCAACGCGGAAACGATATTCGACCAGTTTACCAGTCTTTACGTTACGCATCCTTGACTGATAAAAAGCTCTTAAATTTCCTGGTGTACGGTGAATAAACTCTTCCACTTGTACCAACTCTCCGTTGAAACGAAGAATATTACCATTTTTAATGTCAGATGCTTTTGCCATTTTTCTTGAAATTTCGCCTATTCTTTTGGCTCCATTTCGTGCCGCAAAGGTATAGACTATTTTTTAATTAAACAATAGTGTTTTTAAAATTTTTTATTGAACTGGTTTTAAACAGAATTAGGGTAGATTTAAACTGAAATCCTCCTTCAACAAAGCTACTCATTTTTGAGGCTTAATAAAAGCATCGAATGGATTTTTCGCTTAGCTTTTATAATCGCTGATGAGCAGCTGTTCCTTGCAAAAAGCATATTCCTGCTTTTGATTAGATCCGATGATTGTGGTCCTGCTCCCGGCAAAACGGTTTACCAGATCGTGGTACCAGACTACGCCCTGCTCATCGAGGTTGGAGGTCGGTTCATCTAAAATCAAGATTGGCGTTGCCGCACAACAGGCCAATGCCAGTTTGGTGCGCTGCTTCATGCCTGATGAAAAATGTTTCAACGCTTTGTCCTGCGATTGTTCCAGTCCGAGCAGGTTCAATACGGCAAGCGCATCCATTCCCTCTGCATAATCCTTAAATTGGAAATGATAATCGATGGTTTCCTGCAAGGTAAACTCCTCGATCAGGTCGAGATAGGGCGCCGCAAAACTGACCTGCTGATAAATCGCCTCTTCTTTTATTCTTTCATAGGCAATCGTGCCCTCGGAGGGTGTGAGCGATCCCAATAATAGGTTCAATAGTGTCGATTTACCCGAGCCATTCGGCCCCAGCACAGCATAGCTTTCTCCGGCAATAAATGTATAGTCGATATTCCTAAAAATCCACTCCTTGTTAAAGCGTCTGCCAATATTGGTTAAGGTAATCTGCATGCGAAATAGCGTTTAGTGTTTGGCGCTTTACGCCTAACTTCAACTTACTTATCCGTTTGTTCCAAATCCACGCATCACGCCCCTGTTTGAGTTGCGGATGAAATCAACAATTTCATCGCGGATTTCAGTTGGCTGAAATTCAGCCTCAATGATATCTAGCGCCTTGGTCACGTTGTTGTTCTTCACAAATAGCACACGGTAAACTTCCTGGATCTCGTTGATCTTTTCTGGAGAAAAGCCCCGCCTTCTTAATCCGACAGAATTGATCCCAACATAGGAAAGTGGTTCACGCGCAGCTTTTACGTAAGGGGGAACATCTTTCCGCACCAGGGAGCCTCCTGTTACAAAGGCATGGGAACCAACTTTTACAAATTGGTGGATGGCAACAAGCCCCGCCAAAACCACATAATCGCCAATGGTGATGTGGCCGGCCAAAGTAGTGCTGTTCGAAAATATGCAGTAATTGCCAACTTCACAATCGTGGGCAATGTGCGAATAAGCCTGGATGAGGCAATTGTTGCCGATTACCGTTTTCCATTTGTCTTTTGTGCCACGGTTAATGGTTACACATTCCCTGATCGTAGTATTGTCGCCAATTTCGGCCGTTGTTACTTCTCCGGCAAATTTGAGGTCCTGGGGCACGCCAGAAATCACCGACCCTGGAAATATCCTACAGTTTTTTCCGATCCTGGCACCATCCATGATCACCACATTGGATCCGATCCAAGTGCCTTCCCCAATTTCAACGTCCTTGTGTATCACCGCAAATGGCTCAACAACAACATTGTCTGCTATTTTGGCTTGTGGGTGTATATATGCTAATGGTTGTATCATGATGCAGGTTCGCTATCTTTAACTCTTGAAATTTGCGCCATCATTTCGGCCTCTACTACTATTTTTTCGCCCACCATTCCGATTCCCTTCATCTGGGCAATCCCTCTTCTGATCGGCTCCATGAGGTCGCACCTAAAAATAATGGTATCGCCCGGCAATACCTGTGCCCTAAAACGGACATTGTCTATCTTTAAGAAATAGGTAAGATAATTTCTGGGATCTGGAACAGTGCTCAGCACCAAAATCCCGCCCACTTGTGCCATGGCCTCGATCTGGATTACGCCCGGCATGACAGGTGCGCCCGGAAAATGTCCCCTAAAAAACTCTTCGTTCATGGTCACGTTTTTAACGCCCACAACATGGGTTTTCGAAAGTTCCAACACCTTGTCTACAAACAGGAACGGTTGGCGATGTGGCAGAATATCCATGATCTGGACAACATCGTACAGAGGTTTGGCATTTTGGTCATAGACCTTTTGGATCTTTTTGCCCTTTTCCTTTTTAATGGCTGCTTTTATTTTTTTGGCAAAGGCCACGTTTGCGGCGTGCCCTGGCCTGGCTGCCATAATATGGCCTTTCAAATGAACGCCTACCAAGGCCAGGTCGCCGATCATGTCCAACAGCTTATGGCGCGCAGGTTCATTTTGGTACCGCAGCTCCATGTTATTCAAAATACCCTGAGGGGCAACTTCGATGGCAGAACGCTTAAATATCTTGGCGAGGTGGTCTAATTCATCTTTTGTTACCTCTTTATCAACGATCACGATCGCATTGTTGAGGTCACCTCCCTTGATCAGGTTGTTCTGCAGCTGATATTCCAGCTCGTGCAGAAAACAGAAGGTGCGGCAAGAGGCAATGTCTTTTTTAAACTCGGCAATGCTGGATATACCGGCATGCTGGCTGCCGAGAACAGGCGAGTTATAATCGATCATGCAGGTAAAACGATAATCGTCTAGCGGCATGGCCACAATTTCTACCTTGCGGTCTTCTTCGGTATAGGTAATGTTGTGTGGGATGGTAAAATATTCCCGATCTGTATTTTGTGCAATTACGCCCACTTCTTCCAGCACTTCCACAAACTGGATGGCGCTGCCGTCCATAATCGGGGTTTCAGGGCCGTCGAGCTTCATCAGCACATTGTCCAAGTCCATTCCGACCAATGAGGCCATTACGTGTTCTACCGTACTTACACTGGCTCCATTTTGGGTAATGGTTGTTCCCCTGGCCGTGTCGGTCACATTGTCGCAATCGGCATCTATAATGGGCTGCCCAGGCAGGTCGACACGCTGAAATTTAAATCCGTGGTTGTCTGGTGCCGGACAAAAGGTCAAGGTCACATTTGCTCCGGTATGCAGGCCAACGCCCTTTACAGAAACCTCAGTTTTTATCGTTTTTTGCTTAACGTTCATGCTCATTTTTGTATCATCCCATTTTGTGCGATCACAGCGGTCAGCTCTGCAATTTTTGCCTCCAGCTCCCTCACACGCTTCTCCACATCTGGTAGCTTTTTAAAGATGACCGTACTCCGCATCCATTCTTTCAATGGCTGCGCCGGACTACCGTGCCATTGTTTATTTTCTTCAGTGTTAAAATTAATTCCTGCCTGTGCGCCCACCTGCGTGCCTTTGCCCAGATTAAGGTGTCCGGCTATGCCCACCTGTCCCCCGATCACCGAGTTGTCGCCCAGTTTTGTGCTGCCTGAAATCCCACTTTGTGCGGCCACAACGGCATGTGCGCCCACATCAACATTGTGTGCAATCTGGATCAGGTTGTCCAGCTTTGCGCCCTTGCGGATGAAAGTGGAGCCCATGGTGGCCCGATCAATCGTGGTATTGGCACCGATTTCTACATCATCCTCGATCACAACATTTCCGATCTGTGCAATCTTGTTGTATGTTCCGTCTGGTTGGGGCGCGAAACCAAAACCATCACTACCGATCACCGCGTTGGCGTGTACCGTGATGCGATTGCCCATTTGGCTACGGCGATAGATTTTCACGCCTGGATTGAGTACGCAATCATTTCCGATTTTTGTATTCGCACCGATATAGACCTGGGTAAAGATCTGGCAATTGTCGCCGATTTCAACATCCTCCTCAATGGTGCAAAAAGCGCCAATGAATACATTTTTACCAATCTTGGCAGATGGATGGATGAAGCAGGGCTGCGTAATTCCAGAAGGATTTTTGTCTTGGTTAATGGCTTCGTTATATTTCTCCAACAGCAGGGAAAATGCGCTGTATGGGTCCTTAACTTTGATTAAAGTGCAGCTTACAGGATGTTGTGGTGCAAAATCCAAGGAAACAATCACTACCGATGCATTAGTGGTATATAGGTAGCTTTCGTATTTAGGGTTGGAAAGAAAACACAAAGAGCCCGCCTTGCCGTCTTCAATTTTAGAAAGCTCTCCAACTTTTACCGTTGCATCGCCTTCGATGGTTCCATCCAAAAATTCGCTTATCTGCTTGGCAGTAAATTGCATTTTACAAAGTTAAATGTTAAATTGATATGAACAAATAGTCAACGTTGTTATCTATACAAGAATAAGACACTTAACGTTGCAAAAAGTTAAAAATTTTGTTAAAAAATGCTAAATGTCCCTAATGTAACAGAGGATGTGCTTTTTGACCGTCTTGTCCAACGACTCAAGATTGGACAGGTCAGATGCCTTGGTAATGTCTACCAGATCATGGTTCTTCATCAGGATATTGATGTTGCTATTTCCAGCATTGTAGGCCCTATTTCTAATGGTATCGGTAAAAACAAAATAGGAGACGTCATCTTCTTCCAGGTTAAGTGCCATAGCGGTCTGCTCCGAAAGCCTGGAAATGCGGTCTGTTGATGGGGCAACATTACTGATTTCTACCTTATACAGCCTTCTGGTGTTCAACATTTGGCAAAGCTTGGACAGGATCGGATCTTCATGTTGCTCCCAGACCTTAATGGCGGCATAGATATCCTGGTCGTCCAATTTGGAAAACTGATGCAGGTGATTCTTGCTTTCAAAGAAATTCTGCTCATTGATGTCCCGTACCAAAAAATGCTGTAGTGCCGGTGTGGCGAAAAGCGGTTCGCCTGAACTCGCCAATTCCTTGGCGCGCTCCAAGATCTTCACCAGCAACTGTTCGCCCGCAATCACCGTCTTGTGCAGGTAAACCTGCCAGTACATCAGCCTTCTGGCAATCAAAAATTTTTCGATCGAGTAGATTCCTTTTTCTTCAATTACCAGCTGGTCATCGACCACATTGAACATTTTAATGATCCTGTCAAAACTGATCACTCCCTCGCTCACGCCCGTAAAAAAACTATCCCGGTTAAGGTAGTCCATCCGGTCAAGGTCAAGTTGTCCCGAAATCAATTGGCAAAAAAACTTTCTAGAGTAATCGCCCTTAAAAATGGTGATTGCCGGTGTGAGGCGTCCATCAAATTCTGCGTTGAGTTCATCCATCATCAACATGGAAATGTGCTCATGGTGGACTCCATTCACTAAGGTATGCTCCAATGCGTGCGAAAAAGGACCGTGGCCGATATCGTGCAATAGAATGGCAATGGTAGCGGCTTCTTCCTCTTCTGCAGAGATCTGATGCCCCTTGTTCCTGAGCACTTCTAACGCAAGTCCCATCAGGTGCATAGCGCCCAAAGCATGGTGGAAACGGGTGTGCAAAGCTCCGGGATAAACCAAATGGGTCATTCCAAGCTGCTTGATGTACCTCAGCCGTTGAAAATAGGGATGCGAAATCAGGTCGTAGATCAGTGCCGACGGAATGGTAATGAAGCCGTAGACCGGATCATTTATGATTTTCTTTTTGTTCAATGCTTCAGATTAAATTACGGTACAAAAATTGCTATTTTTATCGATATAAAAAACCGATGTCTGATCAGAAAGATAGATGGCTTTGCATATAATTTTTAATGGCTAAACATTAAGACGTGGAAAACGTTATTTGTTTAGCAGCGAAGTAATTTTAATAAAGATTAATATAAAACCATGAAGGCATGAAGGAGATTAAGTTTGATGGCTTGACTGCCTTAATTTCTTAATGGCTAATAACATAAAACTGATAATACTACCATGAAGGCATGAAGGAGATTAGGTTTAATGGCTTAATTGCCTTAATTTCTTAATGGCTAATAACATAAAACTGATAATACTACCATTAAGGCATGAAGGAGATTAAGTTTAATAGCTTGATTGCCTTAATTTCTTAATGGTTAAAACTTAACCCAATGCAGGAAACCAAAATTTTATGGGCTGATGACGAAATCAACCTTTTGAAACCCCATATTTTATTGCTCAACGAAAAAGGATATGCCGTAACCACTTTTACCAACGGAAATGATGCATTAGAAGCCTTTGGCAACGGACATTTCGACCTGGTCTTCCTGGACGAAAATATGCCGGGCATGAGCGGGCTCGAGACCTTATCGGCCATTAAAAATATCCGTTCGGATGTGCCGGTCGTGCTGATTACCAAAAGCGAGGAAGAAAACCTGATGGAAGACGCCATCGGCTCAAAAATAGATGATTACCTGATCAAGCCGGTTAATCCGAAACAGGTATTGCTCACCATCAAAAAAATCATCGACAACAAGCGCCTGGTCAGCGAAAGGACTTCATCTGCCTATCAGCAGGATTTTAGGAACATCGGCATGACGCTGAACGACAAGCTCAGCTATGAGGAATGGATAGACATCTATAAAAAGCTGGTTTTTTGGGAACTGGAATTGGAAAAACTGGATGATCCGCAGATGCACGAAATCCTGACCATGCAGAAATCGGAAGCCAACGCGCAGTTCTCCAAGTTCATCGAAGACAATTACCTGGATTGGGTGAACGGAAAAGGACAGGTGCCCCTACTGTCACACGAACTGTTGAAGAAAAAAGTTTTTCCGTTGATCAATGAAAATGTGCCGATCTTTTTTATCCTGATCGACAACCTGCGCTACGACCAGTGGAAGATCATCAATCCGCTGATCTCTGAATATTTTAGGATAGAAGAAGAAGATACCTATTCCAGCATCCTGCCTACAGCCACGCAATATGCCAGAAACGCCATATTTTCTGGCCTGATGCCGCTGGACATGGAAAAACGCTTTCCTTCGCTCTGGCAAAATGATGATGATGAAGGTGGCAAAAACCTACATGAAGAAGCCTTTTTGGCCGACCAGATCAAACGGAGCCTGCGCAAGGACTGTAAGTTCAGCTACCACAAGATCCTGACCTATGATCAGGGCAAAGACCTTACAGAAAAAGTGGGCAACCTGATGGACAATGAATTCAATGCCCTAGTGTACAATTTCGTCGATATGCTATCTCACGCGCGTACAGACATGCAGATGATCCGCGAGCTGGCCAATGACGATGCGGCCTACCGTTCACTTACTCTTTCCTGGTTCGAACACTCCCCCTTATTGGAACTGCTCAAAAAGATCTCCCAAAAACGCGTAAAGGTGATCATCACCACTGATCATGGCACCATCCGTGTCAAACATCCGAGCAAGGTGATCGGCGACCGCAATACGAATACCAATCTGCGCTATAAACAGGGAAGAAACCTGAACTACAATCCGAAAGAAGTATTCCTCATCAAAAATCCGCATGATGCCAAGCTGCCCAAAATCAACATCAGCTCTAATTATATCTTTGCCAAAGAAGACCAATATTTCGTGTACCAGAACAATTACAACCAGTTCGTGAACTATTATAACGAAACTTTCCAGCATGGTGGAATTTCTTTGGAGGAAATGATCATACCGATCGTGACCTATACCTCAAGGTAAAATTACAGTGTTCAAACCTACATCATGATAGGGACATGCTATAAGCTTGCTTGTACCTAACGAGCGGATGAGTCCAGGTTAAGTCCAGTATGAGTCCAGGTTTTAACTGTAAAAAACTGGAGTTATCCTAAACTAATGCTAAAGTAAGACTTGACTTATAGGTAAGATGGTATCTAGCTGATGCGGTTGATGTTGGGTTTTATGGCGAATAAATTTTCTTTAGCTTTATCGCATGAAAAGCATCACTATTTCTAGCCTTGCCGAACTGCCTACGGTTGCCGAACAATTGCTCTATTTTGCCAATGGCGATCGGTTTTTTGTGTTCGAAGGAGAAATGGCGGCCGGAAAAACAACGTTGATCAAAGTCTTCTGTTCGCTGTTGGGCGTACATGATGTGGTGAGCAGCCCCACATTTTCAATCGTCAACGAATATGAAAGCCCAAACGGTACCGTCTTTCATTTTGATTTTTACAGGCTGAAGAATATTCAGGAAGCATTTGATATCGGCTACGAAGAATATTTTTATAGCGGGCAATACTGTCTGGTAGAATGGCCACAAAAAATCGAGGAGCTCTTACCAGAGAAATACACCAAAGTAGAGATTTCATTGGGTGAAGATGGAAGCAGGGAGTTTCGGATGACGGCGGTAGGACGGGGTTGATATCTAGCTAAAAGTTAATAGTTCCTTGTCGATAAGTGCTAAGCATCATGCTATCCCTCTTCGGAGGGGCAGGGCGAGGACGAATATTAATTTCGATTTATTTTATAGATCCTTACATAGGTTCCTCAGAATAACACGTAATGCATGCCCAATAATTTCTCGCTCTTGCATTAACTCCAAACTTTCCGTATCTTCAAGCACCTAAAAACTACCCTATTATCATGGCTACAGGATTTCGAGAAGGCATGGCCGCAATCGCCCAAAGAGGCTTGTTGCAGACCCAGGAGTCGATGATGGAAACCACCAAAAAAAATAACAACCTCTACATTGGCATCCCGAAAGAGACTTCCTTTCAGGAATGTAGGATTGCTCTCACACCGCTTTCGGTGGCGCTTTTGGTAAACAACGGACACCGTGTGGTCATCGAATCTGGTGCCGGCGTAGGCGCTAATTTTACCGATAAGGATTACAGTGAACAGGGCGCGCAGATTTCTTTCAGCAAAAAGGACGTTTATGCGGCTGATATTATTGTAAAAATTGCTCCGCCTACCCTGGAGGAAATCGGGCTTATGCACAAGGGCCAGACCTTGATTTCTGCACTTCAGGTAGGCACCTTAAAAGAAGCCAACCTGAAAGCGATCTTGCACAAAAAAATCAACGCACTGTGCTTTGAGCATTTGAGGGATGAGGGCAATGTGCTCAGTGTAGTACGAGCCATGGGCGAGATTGTGGGCGCAGCTTCCATTTTCATCGCCGCTGAATACCTGAGCAGTGCCTTTGGCGGAAAGGGCCTGATGCTCGGTGGATTTACTGGTGTTCCACCAACAGAAATCGTGATCTTAGGTGCCGGAACCGTTGGCGAATATGCCGCCCGCACCGCGCTCTCGCTCGGTGCAGAGGTAAAAGTATTCGACAGTTCTATTTTTAGGCTCAGGCGCCTGCAGAACAACCTTGGCAACCGTGTGTTTACCTCGGTCATGCAGCCCGTTGTGTTGGCCAAGGCCATTACCACTTGTGATGTCGTGATTGGTGCCATCAGGGCCGAGCATGGCAGAAGTCCCTGCATCGTGATGGAGGAAACCGTGAGCCGGATGAA
This sequence comes from Pedobacter sp., assembly GCA_031119475.1. Taxonomy (GTDB): domain Bacteria; phylum Bacteroidota; class Bacteroidia; order Sphingobacteriales; family Sphingobacteriaceae; genus Pedobacter. The sequence goes on from JAVHXV010000002.1 coordinate 100,427, forward strand.
ACCGCATTCTGTAGTGGTTGATGTTAGCATCGATCAGGGCGGCTGTTTTGAGACCTCGGAAGTAACCAACCACAAAGACCCCGTATTCATCAAGCATGATGTAATCCATTACTGCGTACCGAACATTGCTTCGAGGGTGCCGCGCACGGCATCTTATGCGCTGACCAACATTTTTGCGCCGATCTTGGTCGATATTGGGGACATGGGCGGACTCATGAACATGGTCTGGAACCGCCCGGGAATCCGCGAAGCGCTATATTGCTATCAGGGCCACCTGACCAACAAGGACCTCGCCAATCTATATAACCTGCCTTTTAAAGATCTCGAATTATTAATGGTCGCGAACCAATAACATGAAAAAACTTTCCTTCCTGCTTTTCATGGCCGCCTCATTGAGTGCATGTGCCCAACAAAATACACAAAATCCCTATGGACTGACCGTAATCAGCGATTATTGGTCGTACAAGGCCAGTGTAAAAGCCAATCCCGACAACGAACTCATCGAGATCAAAAAAGCCATTCCATCTATTGTGCTCGACGTCCGTTATGCCACGACCAATAACTTTATGAAGCAGGTCATGTACAAACAAGCCCGGGCCTTTGCCAGAAAACCGGTCGTAGCACAGCTTAAAAAGATCCAGGCGCTGTTAAAGGAGAAGGGCTACGGCCTAAAGATTTTTGATGGCTATAGGCCCTATGCCATTACGGTGGCTTTTTATCAAAAGGCAAGCGATAAGAATTTTGTGGCCAATCCGGCAAAAGGGTCCAAGCACAACCGTGGATGCGCATTAGATCTTACCATCATCGACCTTAAGACCGGAAAAGACGTACCCATGCCCACACCGTACGATAGCTTTGCACCGGAAGCCTCCCCACATTTCAATGAATTGCCTCCGCAGGTAATCAAAAACAGGGACTTCCTGATCAATGTGATGCAGGCAAATGGTTTCAAGGTCATCTACAACGAATGGTGGCATTTTGATTTCGATGGCTGGCAGAATTACGACCTTATGGACATTCCGTTTGAGAAGCTTTAGGGCGCTGAGCGCATAGGGCATGGCGAATAGAGCAAAGCGTGTATGGTATGTATGTTCGCTATGCGCCTTGCGCTTCACGCGCTCCGCTCCGCCTGTACACAAACTGTAAGTAGACCAGCGCCACTACCGTAATCCCTGCACAACAATAGAATATAGTGGGGATGGTAGAGATATCGGTGATGTAGATGCTCCCTGCCAACAGGGCGCCCAGCCCGATTCCAATTTCCATGAAAATATACATCGTGGCAACGGCCTTTCCCCTAAATCCAGGTTTGCTCAGGTCAATTGTCCATGCCGAAACACTTGGCGACAACATTCCGCTGGCAAAGCCATACAGCACCGAAGCGCACATCAAAATCCATGAAGAATTGGCCAAGGCAATTCCAAGCAGGGAAAAAAACAGGATGACCAGGGAAATCTTAATGATCAAGGTCCTGCCATAACGGTCGGAAACCTTGCCCGCCACAAACCGGATCAGCAGCGACGCCAGCGTAAATACCATAAAGAACAGACCCTTATTTCCTGTGCCCAGATGCCTGCTCCAATCTGCAATTACCGTAAGGATGGCCCCATAGCTGATGTAGCTGAACAGCACGATCAACGCCGCAGGAATAACTTGGCCTTCAATGATATCGCCCTTGCTAATTTTAAGGTGTGACGCCTTAAACCGTTGTTTGTTGCCCAAGGTTTCTTTCATGTTGGCCAGGATAACGATAGAAAGCAGCGCAAAAAGCGATGAACAATAAAAAAGCATGTTGATCGAAAAATGGGAAGTGATTGCGCTCCCTATGGCAGGGCCGATAGCCATTCCGGCACTGAAACAGACCCCGTGTACGCCCATGGCCTCGCCCCAGCGATCGGCAGGGACCAGGTCGGCCACATAGGCCGAGGTAGCCGTAGGCTTAAAGCCGGTAGAAAATCCATGGATAAGCCGGAGCAGTAGAAAGCCGGTTACCGTAGTCAGGACCGGATAAAGAAATCCACAGAAAAAGCAGACCATAGAGCCTACCGCCATCACTGGCACGCGGCCAATCGTATCGGTCAATTTACCGCTAAAAGGCCGGGATATGCCCGCGGTGACTGTAAAGAGGGCAATGATCAACCCTTTGTACTCGGCTCCGCCCATCTTGGTGAGGTAGGCGGGAAGCTCGGGAATGAGCATGTTGAAACTGGCCGAAAAAAGAAAAGAGCTTAAACAGACTAATCCAAACTGGAGGGTATAAATTTTATGGCTGCCTTCTTCCACTATTTTTTAGTGGCGGCAGTGTGGTGCTCAGCGCCATAGCGATTGGTCTTCACCTCTACTTTATCGCCCTTGACCATCAGTTCAAAAACATAGTCATAATCATCATCCGTAAGCTCGGGAACTGGTCTTTTTCCGCCAAAGGCTTCGATAATTTCCAGCACGGTATTCGAGTGGCCTACAATTAAAATGTTCTTACCTGCCGCATCCTTTTTCCATTCCTTGGCCAGCACCTTGATCTGTGCAGGATCGTAGGTTTTGATGGAGATCCCTACTTTGTCGGCTAATGGAAAGCCCGTTAATTTTGTACGTTTGTAGTTGGTGGCAAAAATCGAGTCGATCTTTTGTCCCTTTAACAATTTGGCCAAAGCCTCTGCCCTCATCTTTCCTTCGTCAGAGAGTTCGGGGTCGCGATCTTTGGGGTCAATGGCCAGTTTTTCGGCATGGCGCACCACCCAAACTTTCAATGTTTTTTGGGCAAAGCTGATCTGTTGTGCAAACACAACGACCAAGAACATCAAGATTATTTTTTTCATATCACTTGGTTAAAGCACGGATTAACGTATCGATGTCTTCCATCGAATGCCAACTGCTCAAAACAATCCTGTTGACCAGGTCCCCGTCTTTGTCAGGATAGGGAAAGGCCGAAATCAAGATCTGTTTTTCCAGTAAGCTTTTGCTAAGGTCTGCATTTTTGGATAAAAAAACAGGAAACTCTGGAATAAAATGCCAATTGGGGTCATGCTGTAGTGCTTTCCCCAATCTTTCGGTCAGCATGCCCAGCCGATTTCGCTCCTGTGCATAGTATTTTTCGCCTTTCATAAAAGCATGCAATCCTGCCGCAGCGGGCGGAGATGCACCAAAAAAGGCATTGCTGTTTTTAATTTTTCCAACAAGCTTATCATCCCCCATAATGATGCCGGCATCAATCCCCAAAGCCTTTCCCATAGAGGCCACAACCAACACCTTGACCTGTTGCGGCGCCTGGATGGTCGACAAAGCGCCCAACCCTCCATTGTTGATCCCAATACCATGTGAGTCATCAACCAAAAGGATAACCTGTTTATCTTTGCTGATTTCTGAAAGGAACGAAAAATCATAGATTTCCGGAAAGAGGTTATTCATAGAGTTGCTGATCAACAACCATTGCTTAACACTGCTCTCATTGATCTCTTCCACGATGGCCTTCGCCCATTGCTCAAAAGATCCTTTGGATGTAGGAGGCTCATCGAGCCATAAGGCAGGATGCGTCTCTGGAGCGTGCCTCACCTGGCCAAATTTGGCAAATTGCTTCACGGCCAGTTGTGCGGCCAAAAAACCACTCGAAACCATTAAAGCTGCTGCAGCACCAAACTTTCGTGCTGCATAAGCTTCAACTTCTTCGTAAATGCCCAATTGTACATTATTGCTGCGGCTCGTTCCATTGGTCAGTCCGTAAAGCCCAATCCCTTCTTGGTAAAGGCTGATGAACATTTTATGCTGCGGAATGCCCAAGTAGGCCGTTCCACCAAAATAAGGATAGAAGCGTCCATCGACCTTGATATTCGGCCCCAGCGCAGTAGGCAATTTGCTAAAATCGGGATAGTCGTGCATTAATTGTAAGGTCTGCCCAATTGGTCGTTTGCCGCTTTGATCAGGGATTTTGAACTATTAGAATCGAAAGAGAACTCCCAGAACATAATTCCATTACATTTTTCTTTTGCCAACTGTGCCTTTTGCCAGATCAACTGGATACCGTTATAGCCATAATCAGTCCCATTTACCTTTGCCAAATTCAGGTATACGTTGGCTCCGCTGGATTCGATGTCACGATAGGCAATTGAGCCTCCCGCAGCATTTTCTCCATATAGCGGAATACCAAGGATACATTTTTCCTTAGGCAGGCCTTTCTCAACCAAGAACACATCTAAGCTTTTTTGGGTCAATTTCATAGAGGCATGGTTCAAGGGTTCTGTGGTATCGTAATTTGGACCATCGTACTGCATCAGGTTCAAAAAGTCGATATACTGAAAGGCTTCTGGCTTAATTCCGTTCTTGATATTACCTGCATACACGCCTGGTGTCACCGCTGCGCTTAAGAATTTACCTTCTGCATGTAGGGCCGTACTCAATTCCTGCATCAGCAGTACAAAGTTATCTGCAGAGGCATCTGCTGCAGTTGGGTATTCCCAATCGATATCGGCACCATCAAGGTTGTTCGTTTTTACGAAAGCGAGCACCTGAGCAGTAAATTTCGTTCTTGCCGCTGGTGATGCCGCAATCGTAGCAAAAATATTTTTATCGCCCGAAACAGAAATGCCGGTTTTCACACTGAAAGCTTTGGCTTTAGCAATTACCGCAGTGAAACGGGCAGGCTGCAATACCGTATTTAATGATCCGTCGCCGCTGGCATTCGGGTTGATGAAAGCATATAACAAGTGCGTAATCATTTTGTACTTACTGTCATCAACTGTTGCCGGATCCTTATAGCTCGGCATATAGGCTACGATCTTAAACGTTCCTGCTACCCATGGCGTACGCGTAGGTGGGGTTGGGGTAATAATCGGGTCTACGATTGGAGGTTGGGTTGTTGGCTGTGGGTCGCTCTTCTTGCCGCACGACGCAATGGTTGCTGCGAAAGACAGGGCTAGTAGTAGATTTTTAATTTTCATAATAGGGTTAGGATTGATAGGTGGTTAGTTTTTAAGTTGGTTCTTGAAGAATTCGAATTGCTGACGGATAGATTTTGCCCAATAGGCTCGGTTGTGGCCTCCGGGTTGGGAAATATAGGTAGCGTTCAACTTGAGCGAATCGCATTTTTGCTTGAGCAGGTTATTGGAGGCATAGAACATATCCGATGATCCACAATCGAAGATGATGGGCTTTTCATTGCCCTTTAACTGTCCGATCTGATCGTAGACCGAAAATTGTTTCCACACTTCGCTTTCTTTTGTCGGATTGCCCAACAAAGGACCAAGGCCATATTTGCCAAACGAATCGATCAGCCGAATACCCCCACTCGTGCTGCCTGCCGCACTGAACAAGTCCGGTTTTTTGATGAACAGGTACAAGGCTCCATGACCGCCCATGCTCAACCCGCTAATGAACACGTTTTGTCCATCAACTTTATATTTTTTTAAGATATCGGGATAAAGTTCGTCAAAAAAGAAGTTTTCGTATTGCAAATCCGCTTTGGCCGGACTGTTAAGGTACCAGCTGTTATACAGGCCGTCTGGACAAACGATCATAAACCCATACTGGTCTGCATATTGCTGGGCATTCATGATGTTGTCCCATTGCTTATAGTTACCGCTATACCCATGCAACAGAAATATCACAGGCAGTTTCTGGGCCTTCCGATAATTTTTGGGCGTAAAAACCCAGGTCGTATCTGGTTTTGGCAAGTTTTTGCTTTGGTAGATCAATTGATCTTGGGCTAAGCCCGAAAAACTGATGAAAAGTAAAAAAGCGAGTAGTCTTAACTTCATAGGCTGCCGTTCTGGGTGTTGCGCTTTAAAGCACTTCTTCCCTAAAATCGGCAAAAGTTTTTAAATACCTGCATTTTTTTGCAGTTTTATTTTGCAAACCCGCAAAAGACCGCAAGAAAGTCCGAAGTCAGTAAGTCGGGAAGTCCGAAACAGAGTCTGGACGTCCAAGAGTCCAGAAGTCCGAAAACACTTCGATTAAAAATTATCGTGGATAAAGGTCATTACCCTAACCATCTCCTTGCGCACATCGGCAGTGGTGGCCACGTAGTTGTTGTTCATGAACGAGAAGAGCAGGGTTTTTCCTTTTTTGGTCACCACATATCCACTTTGGTTATGTACACCGCTCAGGGTTCCGGTCTTTCCGAATACAAAAGGTTGGTTGGTTTTGGGGTAGGCATTTCTTAATGTACCAGATTTTCCGCCTGCCGGTAAGAGATCGAACAGTTTCTTTTCGTCGCCCACTTCATCATAGATCAGCTCCAGCAATTTGATCATGTCCCTCGGCGTAAACAGGTTTCCCCTTGATAGGCCGCTGCCATCTAGCCATCTAGGTTTATCGGGCAAAGTGGTCAGGTAGTTTTTGGTTACATAATCGATCACTTTCGACGTACTGAGTTCTTCGCCCAGCTGGTTGCCATAGACCAGCAAAAGCTGTTCGGCCATAAAATTATCGCTTGGCAAAAGCATGTGCTTAAATACCGAATCGCTTTTTACGTTATAAATGGTCTTTGCCCCTACAGGCAGCTTCATTTTAACGATTCCGATATATTTATCCAATGTGTCCGAAAGCAGGTTAACCGTGGTCAACGTACTTACTTTATAGGGCACTTGTTGGTCGTACTTTGCGGGAATGACCGTATTTGGATAATTAAACTTATTGGCATTGAAGTCCCTCACCACGTTGAATGGCTTCGAGCTCGTACTATCTTTTAAAAAGCAGGTGGAGAAGGTCTTTGGCAAGAGCTCCATCTTTCCTGCGGTTTTGGCGGTAATCAGCACCACATTGTCCATGATGGGCAGTTCATTGATTTCGGGCTGATAATATTCGTTATAATCATCCCATTGCCACCCGTTGCCATAAAAATCGCCCGTGTATCTGCCTGGGGCAAAAAATAATTTCTTTGAAGTCTGCTTCAGCAGGTTGTAGGCTTTGGTCCCCTTCAGTTGGGTATGCAAAAATGATGGATCTCCAGTTCCCCAAAAAATGAGCGAGTCGCCCTTTTCGATATATTTTAGTGAAGGAATGGAATCGGGCATCATCTTCAATCCGGCATAAAAGGTAAAAAGCTTGGTGTTGCTGGCCGGCGTATAATATTTCTCTGCATCTTTCTGAAAGATCATTTCCTTTTTTTCTTTATCATACAAAGCAAAACCGACCTGATATTGCTTGATGACGGCCGAATGCTTAAATTCCCTTTTTACTTGGCGGGCAATGCGCTGGTTTGTGGAGCATGACGCACAAAAGATAGTCAGGCAACTGAAAGCAAGGATGAGCTTCTTTGGAAGAGAAAGGGAAATGTTTGCCATATCAAACTAATAATGATGTGAATGTGTGGCCTAATTTATTAATTTAGTTTTATGAAATCTTGGCAACAGGCAATAAAAACCAAATTCCTTTACTTTCTCCTCGCATCATTTTTTTGCCAAATCTGCTTTGCGCCTGCCGCAAAGAGCCAAAATTTTACATTTAATGATGGAAGGACAAAAGATGTGCTGGCCTTCGACTTCATCAAGAACCTGATCGTTATTCCGGTATATATCAATAACAAGGGCCCTTTCAATTTTATTTTGGATACGGGGGTCGGACCAATGGTCATTACCAATCCAAAACTTATAGACAGCATCGGCCTTACAGGTTTAAGGCAGGTCAAGATTGCCGGATTTGGTGGGGGCGATGAAATGTTTGCCAATGTTGCCCGTACCTCGGTAACCAGCATTGGCGAAGCCAGCGTGAAGGACTTGATGATCTTTGTGCTCAAGGAGGATGTTTTTAACTTATCATCTTATGTCGGAAAGGAGATTGCCGGACTAGTTGGGCATGATTTTTTTAAGGATTTTATCGTAAAGGTCAACTATCCCACACAGCGGATTACCTTTAGCTCCCCAGGAAAAAACGACAAGATCAGGGGAGAGAAAATTCCTTTTGAACTCATCAACAACAAACCCTACATATCAGCGAGAATCCAAACAGAGGCCCTTGGAAAAATTGGCGTGAAGCTAATTGTCGATTGTGGTGCAAGTCATGCGCTTTCTTTGGAAACCTATAACGACAAGGTGTTCCAGCCTTCGGCGGTGAACATACAGGGCAACTTGGGCATCGGACTGAGTGGCCCGATCAATGGACATATTGGCCGTACACCGACGCTCGGCCTGGGCAACTTCACCTTTAAGAATGTGCTGACCAATTTCCCTACCTATAATGAAATTGCGAAGACCAATTTCAAGGAAAGGAACGGAAATCTTGGCGCAGACATCTTGAAGCGCTTCCATGTAACATTTGATTACCAACACAAGGTGATGTACCTGCAGAAAAACGAATTTTTTAAGCGCCCATTTGAGCACGATATGTCGGGTATGGAGCTTTACATGAGTGGTGCGCCAGACCACTATTGCCTCTTGGGCCGCATTGAGCCTGATTCGCCTGCCGAAAAAGCAGATTTTCACCTCAATGACCAGATCATTTCCATTAACCTTAGAGCAATCGAAGATTTTAGTCTGGATGAAGTAAGCGCGCTTTTTAAGTCGGGCGATGGACGGGTGCTCATCATCGAAATTCTGCGCGACAAGAAAATTTTGGTCAAATTGCTAAAGTTAAGGAAAAGGGTGTAAGCGGGTAACTTTTCGGTTACGCCTCGGGCTTTGCATTTGCTTCTTTTACTTTTACCGCCTTTATAGTTCCCGTATACGATGTTTAAAAGATTAATGTATGTCATGCTGCTCGGTTTTGCGCAGCAGGCCGCGGCACAACAGACAGATTCGCTTACCGTAGTCAATGCCCATTGGACGAAAAAGGAGATTGCCCCAAAAACCAAGCTGGTCACCTATCATTTCGATCAAAAAAATTTATTTTCCGCAAACCAGTATGTGGCCTATGTAGAGATCAAAAGAAATGGCAGGGCGCCGGTATTTGATTTCGGAAATGAAGTAAAAGTTAAAAAGACCACCTCAACTTTTGCAAAGGAGCTACAAGCTATCGCAGCGATCAATGGAACTTTTTTTGATGTCGCCAATGGCGGATCGGTAGATTTTATCAAAATGGATGGAGTGGTCATCAAACAAAATGTGCTGGATAAGAACGGAAACAGGACGAGGCACCAAAGAGCTGCTTTGGTCATCGACGATAAAGGAAGGCTCACGCTAAAAAACTGGGACGAAACACCTGATTGGGAGCAACGCCTTCCAGAGAAAAACGTGATGCTGAGTGGCCCCATGTTGCTAACGGGCTACCAATATCACCAACTGGATTCTACGGCATTTACCCGCCTGAGAAACCCACGAACAGCCATTGGCATCAAACCTAATGGCAATGTGATCATGTTGGTGGTTGATGGGCGAAATGACAATTCTGCGGGCATGAGCTTGCACGAATTGGCCAAGCTGATGCGTTGGTTAGGTTGTACCAGTGCCATTAACCTGGATGGTGGCGGATCGACTACGCTCTGGGTAGCCAACGGAAATGAAAATGGCGTGGTCAATTATCCTTCAGACAACAAGAAGTGGGACCATGAGGGCGAAAGGAAAGTTGCCAACGTGGTGATCCTAAAACAAAAACCATAGCTTGACTTTGACAAACTCCCCAAATAAACTCTGCGTTTTTACCATAATTTAAAGTGATTTGGTGATTGATGGTACCATTGACTTTGACAAAGTGAATGGCAAAACCATGACAAAAAACCGCAAAGGAGGTCACAAAATCTAGGCCTTACTCCGCATTTCACCAAACCTTGCTATCTTTGTAAAGATGAAGCTAAATCCCTTTTTGACGGCTATTCTAGTTAGCCTTTCCATCCTATCTGCCTGCAATACCGATCCAAATAAAGGTAACGCGCCATCCAAAATAGAATCTGCCTTTACAAAAGTTGATGGCGTGCGTTTCTTTGAGGTTAAACGCCGTTACCGGAACGGCCTTTCCTTTAACAAAGATGGCTTTATGCACCAGCCTACCTGGGTCCTAGAGTTTAAGGCGCCCGATACCATGTTGGCCTATAGCCCTGAAAAAAAGGGAATGGAAGCTTTTTACCTTCAGTTTGACCATGGAAAGGTCTATAATTTTGCGCGCGAGTTTTTTCGGGCCATTTACATCGGCAAAGACAGCTTGATTTTGCAAAGACTGCAGGTTGACGGAAAAGTGATTGCTGGAGACGATGACGTACGTTCAGATGTGTACTGTACGTTTTACACGAAAGATTACATCGAAAACAAACTGAAAACCACCGTCGGCGAACTGCAAAAGCCCACTAAGGCCGATACCGCCTATATCCAGAAACTGTCCGATCAGACACACCGTGATCCAAGCAATCCAAAAATTGCTTTTGCGGCCACCTCGCCTGTTATTTTCGCGCCCAAAAGCAAATATGTAACGGTTGAGAAATTGGTGACCATCGACGAAACCAACCACCGCAGCGCATCGTACGACTATATGTATCCACAATATAAGATCGAAATCTTAAGGTCCTACAAACAATTTTCCTATAGCTTTTCGCTGATCGTAGATGCGCTAGGCAACCTCTACGTTAACCGGGTAGATGGAGTAATGCCAGAAGACGTTCCTCCCAGAAAACGTTTGCTGCAGGGCATTGCCAATGTCTACCTTAAAAATCTATTCGCCATTACCCCTGGCAAAACACTGGGCATCCCACATTCCAGTGAAGTAACCGTTTATCTAAAAGGAAAACTTGGCCAGTAATTTTGCGTAATTGCGCAAAAAAAGAGGGATTTGCATTTATTCCATTTTATTTCTGTACCTTGCAGACTTTATATACTAATTACAATACAATGCAACAAGGAACAGTAAAATTTTTTAATGTAACAAAAGGTTTCGGATTTATCATCCCTTCAAATGGCGATAGCGAAATTTTTGTACATTCAACAGGCCTTATCGACGAAATCCGTGAAAACGACACCGTAGAATACGATGTAGAAAACGGAAGAAAAGGTTTGAACGCCGTTAATGTGAAAGTAATTTAATTATTATCATATTTTTCCAAGCCTCCCGAATAATCGGGAGGCTTTTTTTATGCCCAAAAATCCCAAACCATCAGTCCAATCAAAACAAAAAGCCCCATCTGACCGATGGGGCTTTTCTCTGATACATCCGTTCAGTAATTATTTTTTTCTGGCGGCAATGGTCTCGAACAAAAGTTCAGGTTCATTGGTCGTGATAAAATCAACCTTGTTGTCCAAGAAAAAGTTCATGTCTTCCACTTTGTTTACCGTCCATACATTGAGTACTACGCCCAATTGCTTGGCTGGAGCAAACCATTCGTTTTTTCTGAATGCGGCCATCGGATAATCAATTCCGGTAATACGGTCGGCCTTGATCTTGGCTGGTTCTACATCACCTGTTAAATAGTGTACCTTCATTGCCGGTGCTTTCTCCACAATATATTGGCAGATGTCGTAGCCAAAGCTGATGAATTCGACCCAGCGCTCGGCCTTTAGCTTATGCACCAGCTGTAAACATCTTTCTGCAAGGTAAAGATCTCTTTCCTTGCCCAGTTTTTGAGGTTTGATCTCGAAAATAAGCTTAGTAGTCTTTTGCTTCATGCCTTCTCTCAGGTAGGCTTCGGCTGTTGGGATCGATTCTCCGTTCGCATGTTTCTTGGTCAACAGCTCGGCATAGGTAGAATTCGGGATAGACATGCCCTGGAAGTTCGGGTCGTGGTTGACCACCAAAACGCTGTCTTTGGTCATGTGCACATCGAACTCCGAGCCAAAACATTTGATCTTCACGGCCTCCTTTAAAGAGGCAATTGAATTTTCTGGAAATCCGTTTTTCTTCCATGCGCCGCGGTGGGCAATCACCTGGTTCTTGTTCCAGGTCGTAATCGGTTTTTGAGCTTTCGCTCCTGCATTAATCATGGCGACAAAAATGATCGCGGTTAAAATCTGTTTCATGTACGTACATTTGGAATGTTAAATGTAGCTTTTTCGGCTAAAACTTTATAGATTTTTTCTTAATTTATCGCCCTAAACAAGATTTGGGCCCGCACAACTGTAGGCTACGTTTATCCGTTACTATCAAAATGGGCAGCAACTACGACCTTTTAATTGCAAAGATCAATGAGTTTACCCGAAAGTTTTATCTCAATAAACTTTTGCGGGGAAGCATATATGCCGCTGCCAGTATCATGGCGCTGTACCTGTTGCTTTTTGTCTTTGTCTATTTTGCACAGCCCAGCCCAATGGCAAAAACCATCCTTTTCTTTGCTTTTATCTTAATTTCATTGCTTGCCATTGGCATTTGGATCGTTAGGCCAAGCCTTTCTTATTTCAGGCTCAGCCGTACCTTAAGCATCGAACAGGCGGCCAGGCTAATTGGCGATCATTTCTTCACCGTAAAAGACCGTTTGCTCAACACTTTACAGCTTAAGATGCTGGCAGACGAAGCCCCACAGCAACGCCTGTTGATCTTGGCGGGCATTGATCAAAAAATCGGCGAACTAAAACCCATCCCTTTTTCGAGCGCCATTAATTTGGGCGATAACAAAAAACATGTCAAGTATATTTTGTTTCCCCTAGCGATCATTCTTTGCATAGGCCTCATAGCACCGGCCATTTTAAGGGAAGGAACGGATAGTTTTATCCGCTACAACGAAGAAGTGCTGCCCCGTGCCCCATTCCAGTTCAACATCCGTAATACGAGCCTTAAGGTTACGCAGGGCGATGATTTTACTGTCAAGCTCGCGCTGAGCGGCAACGAGTTTCCACAGGACATCTACATCGAAGATGGGGCAAATACGTATAAGCTGGAAAAAGAGAAAATCGATCAGTTTAATTACACGTTTAAGAACGTCCAAAAAAGCAAAAAACTCAAGTTTTTCGGTGGGGGATTTAATTCTTCCACTTTTGTACTCGAGGTACAGCCCCGCCCCTCACTGCTCAACATGAGCGCCCAACTGATCTTCCCCAGCTACCTGCACCGAAAAAACGAGGAAGTAAACAACGTTGGCGATCTGTTGATCCCCGAAGGCACAAAGGTAACCTGGCGCCTGCACACAGAAAACAGTGAGCAACTCGCTTTTATCTATCAGGATAAATCCTATCAACTGACAGTTAATGATGACCTGGCCAGTTTTAGTGCCGTTGTTCGAAAAAATGGCAACTATCGAATCATCCCGAAAAATAGTGCAGTCAGCAATGCCGATTCGCTAAGCCATCAACTGGCGGTCATCGCAGATCAGTATCCGAGCATCAATGTGGTAGAAACGCCTGATTCGCTGAGTACAAAAGCACTTTATTTTTCTGGAAATATTGCAGACGACTATGGGTTTTCATCCCTAAAATTCAAATATCAGGTTAAGGAAAACAACAAACTTGTTGGCTCATTCAGCCATCCGATCACGATTAAGCCGAACCAGCTCGAAAACTCATTTTTCTACCTCTGGAATTTGGGCTCGCTAACCTTAAAGCCCGGCCAAAGCATCGAATACTACTTTGAAGTTGCAGATAATGATGGCATAAATGGTGCAAAAGTGATGCGCTCGGAAATCAAGACCTACCAGGTACCTACACAGCAACAGGTTGCAGAAAAACTGAACGCAAACAGTGAGGCACTCAAACAAAAAATGGAATCGACCATTAAATTGGCCAATAGCATAGAAAAGGAAAGCAAAAAACTGACCCAGAATTTGCTCGATAAGAAAAACCTGACGTTCGAAGACCGGAAGCAGATCGAACAGCTGCTCGACAAACAAAAACAGCTGGAAGAAGCCGTAAAGGACATTAAAGCGCAGAACGACAAAAACAACCTGCAGAAAAGTGAAAATAGCCAATATGATGAAGAGCTAAAAGAAAAGCAGAAGCAGATCGATGAACTGTTTAACAATGTCTTGGACGAAAAAACCAAAACACTTCTGCAAAAGCTGCAGCAGTTGATGGAACTGAACAACAAAGACCTCACCCGCGAAGAATTGGCCAAGATGCAGATGGACAACAAGATGTTAAAAAACGAACTCGACCGCATTTTGGAACTCTATAAGCAGCTGGAATTCGAACAAAACCTACAGCAATCCATCGATCGTCTGGAAGAAATGGCCAAAGATCAGCAAGCGCTCAGCCAGCAGTCAAAAGACAGAAACGCATCGGCGGATGATCTTAAATCCAAACAGGACCAGTTGAGCAAGGATTTTAAAGACCTCCAAAAAGAATTGGAGCAATTGGATAAAAAAAATCAGGAGCTAGAAAGACCTAACGATTTCGAAGACACCAAAAAGGAAAGCGATGCAATCGAAAAAAACCAGGGCGAAAGCAAGGAATCGCTGAACAAAAACGACCGCCAAAAAGCCGCACAAAAACAACAGGAGGCCGCACAGAAGATGCAGCAATTGGCCCAAAAAATGAAAGAAAGCCAACAATCTGGCGAACAAAAGGAAGACCAGACCAATGCCGAGGAACTGCGCAGGCTTTTAGAAAATCTATTGACCACCTCATTTGAACAGGAAAAAGTGATGCTCGGCCTCAGAAGAATGAGCAACAACGACCCGTCTTACGTGGGCAACGTACAGCAGCAGCGGACTATCAAAGACAACATGAAAACCATTGCCGATAGTTTGTTCTCCCTAAGCAAACGCGTGCCACAGATCCAGACCACGGTAAATGCCGAGGTACAGAAAATCAATTTCAATATGGACAAGGCCCTCGATCTGTTGGGCGATAGAAGGACGCAGGAGGCTAACCGTTCGCAACAATTTGCCATGACCTCACTTAATAATCTTGCCTTAATGCTGAATGAGGCCTTAGATCAATTGCAAAACTCGAAGGCAGGAGGAAAAGGGAAGGGCGGCAAAGGCAATAGCAAGGGAGGGATGAAAAGGCTGCAACAGATGCAGGAGCAACTGAACAAACAGATGCAGCAGGCCCGCGACAAGATGCAGCGCGAAGGAAACATGGGCACCGTGCCCAAGGGCCAGATGAGCCAGGAGTTTGCCAAGATGGCCCAGCAACAGCAGATGATCAGGGAAGCGCTCCAAAAAATTAATCAGCAGGAAAATAAAGACGGAAAAGGTGCATTGGGGAACCTCAATCAGCTCACCCAGGAAATGAAGCAGACCGAACTCGACCTGGTCAACAAAAAGATTTCGCAAGAAACCATGGACAGGCAGCGCAACCTCCAGACCAAATTGCTCGATGCCGAAAAAGCCCAAAGAGAACAGGACGAGGATTCGAAGCGCGAAAGCAATGCCGCCAAAGATTTTCCGCCATCCTACAAACAGCTGCTCGAAAAATATAAAAAACAACAACAGAGTGAAAGCGAAATGATCCAAAAGCTGCCACCTAACCTCAATTATTATTACAAGAATAAAATAGCCGAATACTTTAAATTGCTAAATTCGTCGCATTAACTGCACATGGCCAAGATTTCTTTTTTCTCTGAAGACACTTCCTATCAGCTTCGGCACAAAACCATCCTAAAAAATTGGATTACCGCGGCAATAGTGGCCGAAGGATTCCAGTTGGACCAGTTGAATTTCATTCTTTGTTCCGACGCTTATTTACTGCGTATAAACCAAGATTACCTACAACATGACGATTATACCGACGTCATCACGTTCGACAACTCAGAAGCGCTTAAAATAATTGTGGGAGATATTTTTATCAGCATTGACAGGATCAAGGAAAATGCTGCCACATTTAATGTCCCCTTTTTAAGGGAGCTGTGTCGCGTAATGATCCATGGCACACTTCATCTTTTGGGCTATAAAGACAAGGCAAAGGCCGATAAGCTCACCATGACCGCTAAGGAAGATGAGTATTTGGGGATGATTCGGTTAATTGGTTAATTGGTTAACTGGTTAACTGTTGAGTTGTTGAGTTGTTGAGTTGTTGAGATCGGCTGTAACTGTCAACCGAAAACTGTTAACTGAAAACTACACTATGGTACAAAAATAACGTAGATCAGGTAGCACAGTACCAGTCCGATTACTCCGGTAATCAATCCGGCGACACGGCGTTTTTTCATGAACAACAGCAAAATCAGTCCGCTCAACGAGACCAGGATCAGGAATATGGCCGAAATATCGATAATCCATCCCCAGCCCTTGCCCGAATCGCGGCCTTTATGCAGATCGTTCATCACCGCCACGATGCCCATTTTAAGTTCAGAAAGTTCATAACTGCCCTTCCCGCGGTCAATAAAAACATCGCAGGAATAGGCCGGTCCTTTAAAAACCACGCTAACTTCTGAATCATCGATCCTGAATTCGTTAACGGCGCCCCTTACGTCGTGGGTTTTTCGTAAAAACTCTACGATCTCCAATTTCGCAATCTTGTTGGTATCTGGATTGTTGACCCAGGCCGTCTTGAGCGTTCCCGTTTTTTTGATCTGTACCTGCTGATCTCCCCCAAACCAGGTCGGATGGTTGAGCGTAAGCCCGGTAACCGAAAAGAATAGCACAATCGCAAAACTGACCATCGATAGGTAGATGTGCAGCCAGCGCGAAAGTTTCACGACCTCTTTTTTAGGACTGGCAGCTTTCGTATTGGTGCTTTTCCTGGACGTGAGGGTGCGTGGAGTTTGGTTATTTTTTATGGAAGTCAAAAGATACGTTTGAGATTTCTACATTTCCTGTTACATTCACCTTTTTCGCCGATTTTTTAAATTCCATTTCCTGACGAAGGATTTCATCGGTACCATGTTCTTTGGCCGTTTCGATAATGATGGTATATTTTCCCTGTGGAACATAGGCCCCCTTATCATTCTTTCCGTCCCATTTTATGGTATATTTTCCTGGCGAGCGGGTTGCGCCCGTAACCGAGGCAAAATTGTTTTTATCGGCCTTAAAGCTTTCGCCGTTGATCCTGTACCAATTTCTAAGATCAGGGATCCATTTCGTTTTGTTGTACCAAAGGGCCAGGTTGCGCACTACGGCTTTGTTGGCATCCTCTACCCAGATTGCGGCGAAAGGACGATGGCCATTTCCTGCGATGGCATTGAGCTCTAGGTTAATGTCGAGCTCAAATTTTGCATCCCAAGGCTTTTCGGCACCTGCCAAAACGGGCTGTTCTACAGCCTTCTCCTCGTTAACCGTTGGATCCAGCAACTTTTTCCAGCCCTCACTTTCCACAACGGTACCCTTGGAAGTTACGATCAGGTACTCCGTTCCCGGAAAAGCTGCTGCTAACGCCTGACTTTCTCTAACTGAGAGCACATTGAAGGCAGTAGCCAAGGCGCCGGCTGTAGTTGCATCTGAAGCGACAACTGTAGCGCTAATTATTCCTTCAACAGGCTTTGCCGTACGCGGATCAATAATATGCGAATACCAATGTTTTCCAATCTGCACGCCCCTGCGGTAGTTTCCGCTGGTAGCAACGGCCTTGTCCCTGATCAGTAAATGTGCGATTGGCGCATCATTTTCGGCACTGGCCTTCGGATTGGTCACATTGACCAGATCTGTTACATCGCCCTTAACCACAAGGTCGCCACCAATATTCACCACCACAGCACTGATCTTCGAAGCCGAAAGTGCCGCTTCGGCCGCACGATTAATGATGTAGCTTTTTGCAAAAGTATTCATGACCAATGGAGCATTGGTCAGTCGTGTTGCGGTCTGCGCAACAGGGTCTAAGGTATAATGGGCCTGCTTCATGGCTGATACAGCAACGTTCAAACTGGTTTGGCTGGGCAACTGGTGTTTTTTAGCTGCATCGCTCCAGAGATTTCCAGCAACGGCAGCAGCGGCATCAAGTGCGCCTCCCGTACGTGTTTTCCATTGCTCAAACAAGGCCAGCATCTCAAAAAGTTCTTTGGAAACCTTAACAGGCTGATTCAGGTCCTTTTTCATCCACCGGCTAAACTCGCTGTTGGGCTCATAGGCGCTGAAAATACTCGAAAGCCGATCAATTTCTGCCATAGCTGCATCTTCGGCCTTAGCCGCCTCCTGCTCTGATGAGCTGGTAAACTTAAATGCCAACGATGTGCCCAACACATTTTCATAGTTGGATACATAAAGCCGCTGATTATTATTGGGCGTGTCTTCTTTTTTAGCCGCTCCGGTCAGTGTCAAAAAGCCGATTAGTAGGGAAGCCAGTATCTTCATATCGTTATTAAGTTTAATTCTAAATAGTGCTGCAAATGTAAAATCTAATTTCGAATAATTCTTCGGTAGGACTTTTTTTTTGACAAAAAGTTTATTTGTTAACAGATGATGGCTTTTTAAAAATACCGCCCAGATTGGATGTGGCGTTCGTCGAAAAATTACGGGCGTTCGTCGACAACCATGCTATGGTGGTATAATACAACCAGTTACGTTGCAACTTTTATGCTTTTCTCCAGTCTTATATTCGAAACCAGCCTGATAAGGGCGGTTAAAAATTAAAGGAACAAAAAAATTTAAAGATAAAAGATCATGAAAATTGCTATCAAAACATTTATTGCCATTCTTACAACAACCATCATTTTAGGCACAACCGCGGCTACAACTTTTGCGGAAGATGGAAAAAAAGAAACCATGCTTAGCGAGGTAAAAAAAGTAAACAAAATCAATGTATCTGGAAACGTTGAATTGATACTGGTACAGAGCAGCGACGAGCGTGTTAAAATATACGATGAGTACTATGCAAAAAATGCGCTTGTACAACAGGAAGCCGGCGAGTTGAGGATCAGTTCATATAACAAGGAAACCTTGACCGTTGTGGTCTATGTAAGCAACCTGACCGAAATTTCTGCCTCCGCAAATGCCAGCATCAGAACTGCAGGAAAGTTCAACGCCCTTAGTTTGGTGGTTAACCTGAAAGATCAGGCATCGGCAAATTTGAATACCAATACTGTTGACCTGAGCTCTAATGTAGCTGGCTTGGCCAAATTAACATTGGCTGGCTACTCTGAAAGCTACAATGGTCTGGTTGCAGGGAATGCAAATGTAAACATGGAACAGTTTGCTGCAGCTAGCAAGAGCATCCAGTCAAAAAACTCGGCCATTGCCGCTTCATTTGCCTTGAACAAGGCACAAGTATTGGGTGCAGAATAAGATGAACAAACACACACATCATAAAATTTAGTTTAGTTTTTAGTTTAGTTAAGGAAAAGCGGATGGATGTCCGCTTTTTTTGCTTGTTAAGCTAAAGTAATATTAGCCCCACTTTAAGTTAAACTTACGCTGTTCAAGACGATAACAATTTATTAATCCGTACTTTTGCAATAATTTTTCGAATTGATTTATCGTTATTAAAGACTTTGAGCACACTAATTGCAGCCGAGGGCCTTGGCCATGCCTACCACAACGAATGGCTTTTTAAAAATCTAACACTGGGCATCAATCCTGGTCAGCGCGTGGCGTTGGTAGGGATCAATGGTGCTGGCAAAAGTACCTTGCTGAAATTATTGGCCGAACGCTTTTCTCCTTTGGAAGGCAAAATTGTAAAAAACAAGTCGGTAAAGATTGGTTTTTTAGATCAGGAGCCTAGCTTTCCCGATGGCTTTTCGATCAGTGATTTTATTTTTTCGCTCGAAAACAAGCAGCAACAGCTGATCAAGGAATATGAAGAACTGATAGAAGATCCCGACCCGGACGAAAAAAAGTTAAACCGTTTATATGAGGAGCTGAGCGAGCACAATGCATGGGAATATGAGCACCAGATCAAAACGATCCTAAGCAGGATGGGCATCAACCATCTTCAGCAAAAGATTGCTACGCTTTCGGGCGGACAGAAAAAAAGGCTTGCCTTGGCCAAGCTTCTTATCGAGGATCCCGAAATCTATGTATTGGATGAGCCGACCAACCATTTGGATATTGACACCATTGAGTGGTTGGAAAAACTTCTGACTACGGGAAACAAGACGATTTTATTGGTTACGCACGACAGGTATTTTCTTGACAATGTATGCAATACGATTGTAGAACTAGATCGCGGCAAGACCTATAACTATAACGGAAACTATGCCTACTTCCTGGAGAAAAAAGCCGAAAGGGAGGCTTCAGATGAAAGTACTTTCCAAAAGAACAAGAACCTCTTAAAAAAGGAATTGGAATGGATGCGGCGCATGCCGGCAGCCCGTACTACGAAATCTAAAAGCCGCATCGACGCTTTTTATGATTTGGAAGAAAAAACAAAGCAAAGAACTGACAATCAAAAAGTTACATTAAACGTAAAGATGTCTAGGCAGGGAAATAAAATCCTCGAACTGCATCATATTGGTCAGACTTTTGGTGATAAAAAAATCATCAATGACTTTAGCTATACCTTTAAGCGTGGCGACCGGATCGGTCTCGCCGGTAAAAACGGTACAGGAAAATCGACCTTGCTCAACATCATTACGGGCAGCCTTAAACCAGAAAGGGGTCAGGTTGATATTGGAGAGACTACAGTTTATGGCTATTACAAGCAAGGGGGATTAAGTTTCAACGATAAAGACCGGGTAATTGACATTGTGAAGTCGGTAGCCGAATATATTAAAATGGCCGATGGTCAAACCATATCTGCATCTGCCCTACTCACCTTATTTTTGTTCCCCCCAAAAAAGCAACATGGTATGGTTGAAAAATTAAGTGGTGGGGAAAAGAAAAGGCTGCACCTCATGAAAGTGTTGATGCAAAATCCAAATTTCCTGATCTTAGATGAGCCGACCAATGATTTGGATATTGATACGCTAAATGTATTGGAAGAATTTTTGGATAATTTTCCAGGCGTATTGATGCTGGTTTCTCATGATCGGTACTTATTGGATAAAATGAGCGATCAGCTTTTTATTATGGAGGGGGAAGGAAAAGTGAGCATCTACAATGGAAACTATTCTGAGTATCGATTGAGCTTAGATCAACCTAGACCTGTTGTTGCCCCAACAAAAAACCAGGAGTTGGAAAAATCAGTTTCACCGACTAAAAAATTAAGCTTTAAAGAGCAACAGGAATTAACCGCCATTGAACAGAACATAGCCGAATTGGAAGGAAAACTAAACCAACTTAATCAGGAGATGAATACGACAGCCCCATCAGATTATCAAAAGATTCAAAGTTTGTCTGATGAAATTAATGACTTAAATATAGCGTTAGAAAAAACAATGGACCGCTGGGTCATTCTTTCAGAAAAATAGCATGGAAACTTCAGATATCATTGCAACCATTGGCGTAACTTTATTGTTGATTGCTTTCTTTTTGCAAAGCCTAAAGGTGATCAAATCAGAAAGCGTAACCTATAATTTGTTAAACTTTATGGGCGCAGCCATTGCTAGCTATGCCTCCTATTTAATTCCATTTTTACCATTTGTCATTTTAGAGGCTGTTTGGAGCATGGTGGCTTTATATGGTCTGATTAAAATCATTAAGCAAAATTCTGTTTCACGTTAAACAGAATTGGAGAAATAAAACTTGTTTCACGTGAAACACATTTAAAAACGATGTTTAAAGAGTATGATGTGATTGTAGTCGGTGCAGGACACGCTGGCTGTGAAGCTGCGGCTGCAGCTGCCAACTTAGGATCTTCGGTGTTATTGATTACAATGAACATGGAAACCATAGCCCAGATGAGCTGCAATCCTGCCATGGGTGGCGTGGCAAAGGGACAGATTGTGCGCGAAATCGATGCCATGGGCGGTTATTCGGGTATTATTGCCGATAAAACGACCCTGCAGTTCCGGATGCTCAATAAGTCCAAAGGCCCAGCCATGTGGAGTCCACGTACCCAAAATGACCGTAAAAGGTTTGCGGAAGAATGGAGATTAGCCTTAGAACGCACACCAAATGTAGATTTTTGGCAAGAAATGGTGGGGAGCCTACTGATTAGAAATAATACCGTAATTGGCGTAAAGACGGCATTAGGAGTAGAAATTCATGGCAAGGCGGTTGTACTTACCAATGGTACTTTCTTAAATGGTTTGATTCATATTGGTGAAAAACGGTTTGGTGGTGGCCGAACGGGAGAAAAATCAGCTACTGGATTAACAGAACAATTGACAACTTTAGGTTTTGAGGCTGGTAGAATGAAAACTGGAACTCCGCCCCGAGTAGACGGCCGATCACTAAATTATTCCTTAATGGAAGAACAATGGGGCGATGAAAATCCAGGACGATTTTCCTATACCGATGTTGATTTGCCAAAAGACCAACGTTGCTGTTGGATTACCTATACCAATGGTGAAGTTCATGAAACATTGAAAGAAGGCTTTGAGAAATCTCCTATGTTTACCGGGCGCATCAAGGGCTTGGGACCACGGTATTGTCCGTCAATTGAAGATAAAATCAATCGTTTTGCAGAACGCGAAAGACACCAGATTTTCGTAGAACCAGAAGGCTGGAACACCTGCGAAATCTATGTCAATGGTTTCTCTACCTCTTTACCAGAAGATGTACAGTACAAAGCGATTACGCAAATCCCTGGTTTTGAAAATGCCAAAATGTTTAGGCCAGGCTATGCCATTGAATACGATTATTTTCCACCTACCCAGCTTTCTTTGACTTTAGAAACCAAATTGATCAGCAATTTATTCTTTGCTGGACAAATAAATGGCACTACAGGATACGAAGAAGCTGCTAGTCAAGGGTTTATAGCCGGAATTAATGCCCATCAAAAAGTAAAAGACCAGCACGAACTGATTATGAAGCGTTCGGAATCCTATATTGGCGTTTTAATCGATGATCTGGTTACCAAAGGCACTGAAGAACCTTATCGCATGTTTACTTCTAGGGCAGAACATCGGCTACTGTTAAGACAGGACAATGCTGATATCAGGCTCACTCCGATCGCCCATCAATTGGGCCTCATTGGCGATGAAAGATTGGCCATTGTTAAAGAAAAGGTGGAACATGCTAATGAAATCGTTGCCTTTACCAAAAAACAGGGCGTTGAAATGGCGGAGGTAAATTCACTTTTGGAAGACCTTGGCACTGCACCACTTGCCCAGAACGTTAAACTGTTCAATTTATTGAGCCGCCCACAAGTTACCATTGAAGACCTGAGAACGGCAAGCGGAGCATTTGATTCCCTACTTTCCAAGTTTAAAAAAGAAACCATTGAACAGGCCGAGATCAAAATCAAATATGATAGTTACTTCGAAAAGGAAAATGAAATAGTAAGCAAAATGCAAAAGATGGAAGACAAATCCATCAACCCGGATTTTGATTACAACCAGTTGGTTTCACTTTCTAAAGAAGCAAGGGAAAAATTGTTGAAGATCAAACCCAGAACTTTGGGCCAGGCTTCGAGGATTTCTGGCGTTTCACCTTCAGATATTTCTGTTTTGATGGTACATATCAGCAGATAAAACAATAAATATCTGATTATCAGCAGCTTATTTTCAAAATAAAATGGATTAATTTAAGGCGATATAAAGAGACTTCTCGGTTTTTTAGATATATTTATCCAAAAGCAATTAAAATTTAATACGGGCCCTATAAATGCGCAAAACAAGGATTCTATCATTTGATTCGATATTTAAACTATTATTTCTGGTAATTGCCTGCATGTATGGCTGCGCGGCCATGAAAACACCCGAAGGTGGACCAAGAGATACCACTCCACCCAAGGTTGTCAAATCTGAACCAAAAAACCTGAGCACCAATTTTAAGTCTGACAAAATTGTGATCGACTTTGATGAGTACATCAAGCTTACCAACGAATTCAAAGAATTTACCATCTCCCCTGAACAGGAGAAACCACCAATCTTAAAAGCAAAACTCAAAAGATTAGAAATTACTTTACAAGATAGCCTTGAAAAAAATACAACCTATACCTTAAATTTTGGCAAGGCAGTTACAGACATCAACGAAGGCAATGCCATTAAAAATTTTAGTTATGTTTTTTCGACTGGACCACGCATCGACTCGCTGAGCATTGCTGGCAGCGTAAAAAACGCACTTACGCTACAACCTGAAATCGATGCCATTGTATTGGCCATTCCCCTAGCAAGGGACAGCATTTTCGGCAAAAGAAAACCATCCATCTATACGGTCACTGACAGTAGTGGAAATTTCAAGCTGAACAACCTTAAAAAAGATCAATACAAGATTTATGCGCTCAAGGAAAAAAGCGGCGATAAAATCTATCAGCAATTTAATGATGAAGTTGGTTTCATCAAAGATCCGATCACACTAGACCGAAATATAGATTCGCTTCAGCTGACCATCTTTAAGGAATTGGCTTCAGTATTCAGGATCATCGATAGAAAATTGAACAATGATGGCAGCATCAGCATGAACTTCAACCAGCAATTAAGAAAGCCAAGTATCCAAGTGATTGATCCGATGGCAATTGACCAGGGAAAGCTCGTCCAGTTTAACCGCACCAATGACTCGGTCAGGGTCTGGCTGGCTGATCTCAGTTTTGATTCGGTTAAGGTTGTGATCAAGGATGAGCAAAAGGGCCTTGATACCGTAAAGTTTACCCGTGGAAAAAAAGAGACCTATACCCGGAATATCACTGCCGGAGATAATCTCCAGAGCGGACTTTTAAACCCGAATAACGACCTACAACTGTCGTTCAATTTCCCGATCCAATCTATTGATCCTGCTAAAATTACTTTACTAGAGGACTCTATCCCAAGAAAAGGTTTTACATTGGTAAAAGACAGTTCCAACATCTTAAACTATACGGTCAAATATCCCTGGAAGAAAAAGGAAAAATATATCCTTAAATTAAACGAAGGCGCATTGACCGCTATCTTCAATGCAAAAAACAAGGAAATCAACAAGACTTTCATGCTCGGCAGTGAAGATGACTATGGTACCCTGACCTTGAAAATCAATGTTCCGGATACGGCCAAAAGCTATATTCTTGAAATCGTAAATGAAAAGAAAGATGTTGTTGTGACTACAAGAAAAATTGTGAAGAGCGGTCCGATAACCTTATTAAATTACAGGACCGGTACCTATTTTGCCCGCATTGTTTACGATGCCAATAAGAACGGAATATGGGATACGGGAAACATCAAAAGTGGTATCCAACCAGAAAAAATCTGGTACGTCCCCGGAGAATTGCGGTTGAGGGCCAATTGGATCCAGGAGGCTGAAGTAAATATTCCTTAACTACTCGGCATCAAACCATCCTGCATACATGATGTAATTATCTGGCAACCTGTTCAATAGTGCTCTTTGTTCTTCGGTAATGGGCTTTATTTTTTTCACTGGTGTACCGGCATAGATATAGCCACTTTCACAGATCATATTTTCTAGTACAACAGATCCCGCGGCGATGATGCAATATTCGTTGACCACTGCATGGTCCATTACGATTGCTCCCATTCCGATCAAAACATTGTCTTTTACTTCACATCCGTGGACAATGGCATTATGGCCAACAGAAACTCGATTTCCAATATGCGTGGCAGCCTTTTGATAAGTAGCGTGGATCACAGCTCCATCCTGGATATTGGTTTCATTTCCGATGGTGATTGAATTTACGTCTCCCCTGATCACTGCATTGAACCAGATGGAACAATGATTTCCCATCATCACATCGCCAACAAGCGTAGCATTTGGAGCAATGTAACAATCTTCTCCCCACTTAGGAAGCACATCTTTAACTGGTAGGATAACTGGCATGGTTAATTAGATAATTGTGTCCACTAATTGATTGGCATGGTCGGGGTAATCGGTAGTGTAATGCAATCCCCTACTTTCTTTTCTGGCCTTGGCCGATTTAATGACCATATAAGCTACTTGGATAATATTTCTCAATTCGCATAATTTAACCGATACCTTGCTTTTCTTGTAAAATTCTTCTGTTTCCTCGTACAATAAATATAACCTCCTCATGGCACGGTCTAATCTAAAATCAGACCTGACAATGCCTACATAATCGCTCATGATCTTTTGTGTCTCGCGCAAATTATGCGTAACCAGGATATCTTCATTGATCTGCGTTACGCCCTGTTCATCCCAGTCTGGAATGTGCTCAGGAATTTCATTTTGCCGATAATTTTCTAATGCCGAAACAAAGATCCGATGTGCAAATACGGTTGCTTCAAGTAAAGAATTGGAAGCCAATCGGTTGGCACCATGAAGGCCAGTAGATGAAACTTCTCCACAAGCATATAGGTTTTTGATCGAAGACCTTCCAAATTCATCGACCAAAATCCCACCACACATGTAGTGCGAAGCTGGTGTAACTGGAATATAATCTTTGGTCATGTCGATCCCGATCGAAAGGCATTTGGCATAGATATTTGGAAAATGTTTAAGAATATCCGCTTTTTTCCGCATGGTGATGTCAAGGTAGACAAAATCATCGCCAGACTTCTTCATTTCATTATCTACCGCACGGGCAACGATATCACGCGGAGCCAAAGAACCACGTTCATCGTATTCGTACATAAATTCTTCGCCATTTCTTCTTCTTAGCACGCCACCGAATCCCCTAACGGCTTCAGAAATTAAAAAAGATGGATATTCGCCTGGATGGTATAGCGCAGTTGGATGGAACTGGATAAATTCCATGTTACGGATCTTGCCCTTTGCCCGATACACCATTGCCATCCCATCACCAGTAGCAATTACGGGATTAGTGGTATTGGAATAGATGTGCCCTGCTCCACCAGAAGCCATCACCGTAACACATGCTAAGATTTTCTCCACATCGTTAAGCTCTGTATTAAAGGCATATATGCCATAACAGTTGATATCTGTAGTACTTTTATCCACATGCATGCCCAGATGATGTTGGGTAATCAGCTCCAGGCAATAGTAATGTGTTAATATCTCGATATTCGGGTTTTCATGGATCTGCCTGAGGAGTACATTCTCAATTTCATAGCCGGTAATATCCTTATAATGTAGCACACGATGCTCAGAGTGGCCACCTTCTTTGGCGAGGTCAAAAAATCCAGCATTATTTTTATCGAAATTAATGCCATAATCGATGATCTCCTGGATGCGCGACGGACCTTCTTTGACTACGATTTCAACAATGCTTTCGTCGCAAAGTCCATCGCCGGCAATCAGTGTATCTTCAATATGTTTTTCGAAAGAATCGCCTTCATCAACCACTACGGCCACCCCACCCTGTGCATATTTTGTATTGGATTCGTCTTCATTAGATTTGGTCACAATCAGCACCTTACCATGTTTTGCTGCCTTAAGTGCAAAACTTAGTCCGGCTATGCCTGAACCGATGACCAAGAAATCTACTTTTCTCATGAGTTAACTATAAAAAATCAAATCGTGTTAAGAACATCAACAATCGTGTTAAAAGAATGTATAAATTCAATCAACAACTATTTTTGAATGTTTAAAGCTAAGGTAAAAAGGTAATTTGACACAATCTTTTACATTATTTTTAAGCAACTTTGCCTAGTTTATCAACTTTTTGCCACACTATTAACAATACACATTTTGCTATTGAAAAGTTTATGGCGCATAAAGCATTTCATTGTAAATCAATCGAAAAATAAAATAAATCGTCATGTTAAATGTTGGTAAATATATGATAACTCATAATCGTTCATTTAAAATGAAAATTTATTCACACTACCAACACCCTAATAAACCATAAGAATCTTTTTATAAAAAATTAATTATAAATTATTGATGTGTGGAAGCCCGTATCTTTACCGTCGATAAAATGCAAATGAAAATGGAAGTTGTAGAAGAATTAAACAGAAAAGGCTACATAGAGGAAGAAATTGATCCTACACTCGATCTATTTGAAGAAATAGAGAAACTTAAGAAACAAAAGAATGCTGTAATATTGGCCCATTATTATCAGGAGCCTGATATACAGGATATTGCAGATTATATTGGAGACAGTTTAGGTTTGTCGCAAGAGGCTGCCAAAACAGATGCTGATGTGATTGTATTTGCTGGTGTCCATTTTATGGCAGAAACGGCAAAAATTCTATCGCCACAAAAAACAGTATTATTGCCCGATCTGAAGGCCGGTTGTTCGCTGGCAGATAGTTGTCCACCACACCTGTTCAAGAAATTTAAGGAAAAATATCCCGATCATGTGGTAATTACCTATGTCAATTGCACAGCTGAACTCAAGGCTTTGAGTGATATTGTCTGCACCTCTACCAATGCCGTACAGATTGTGGAAAGCTTACCAAAAGACCAGGGGATTATTTTTGGTCCGGATCGGAATCTGGGTGCTTGGGTAGCAAAAAAAACTGGTCGTGACCTGGTTTTATGGAATGGTGCCTGCATGGTACACGAGATATTTTCTCGTGAAAAGATAACGAAATTGAAGGAAAGGCATCCAAATGCCAAGTTTATTGCACATCCAGAATGTGAAGAATCGGTATTGGCCATGGCCGATTATATCGGTTCGACCACTGGTCTGTTGAAATATTCGATCAATAGTGATGCACAGGAATTTATTGTAGCAACAGAAAGTGGGATCATCCATCAAATGGAAAAAGCCAATCCGACAAAAACATTTATCCCTGCCCCGCCAAGCAACAGTTGTGCCTGCAACGATTGCCCTTACATGAAGAGAAATACCTTGGAAAAACTTTACCTCTGCCTTAAAAATGGTTTACCGGAAGTAGATGTTCCTGCGGATATTATTGTAGCTGCCCGTAAGCCCATCGAAAGGATGTTGGAAATTTCTGCCAGCTTGGGTTTATAGATTATTGTAATAGGCATTCATCATTCAATGCCCATCGCCGACCGCTTAACGCTAAACATTATGTTTGAAAACAAAGAACGTACATCATTAACAGAATTAGGGGAATTTGGTCTCATCAAGCACCTGACCGAACATTTTAAAATTGCGCACGAAAGTAGTGTAAAAGGTGTGGGTGATGATTCCGCAGTGCTGAATTTTGACCATAAACAGGTCTTGATCTCAACCGACCTGCTATTGGAAGGCATCCATTTTGATTTGGCCTATGTTCCCTTGATGCACTTGGGCTATAAAGCTGTTCAGGTAAACCTGAGCGACATTTATGCCATGAATGGCATGGCTACGCAAATCACTGTTTCCCTGGGTGTTTCGAGCAAATTTCCCTTAGAAGCCATTGAGGAAATCTATAAGGGAATTGCCTTGGCCTGCAATAAATTTAACATCGACCTGGTTGGGGGCGATACATCAGCAAGTAGACAGGGTCTTGTAATCAGCGTGACCAGTATTGGATATGCAGAAAAAGATGATGTGGTGTATAGAAATGGTGCGCAAGAAGGCGACTTATTATGTGTTTCTGGAGACTTGGGAGGTGCTTATGTCGGACTTCAGATTTTAGAACGTGAAAAACAGATTTTTTTAGAAAATCCGCAGCTGCAACCAGATCTGGAAGGAAAGGATTACATCATCGAGCGACAACTTAAACCAGAAGGAAGAAAAGACATGGTCGACCTGTTGGCACAGCTGAAGATCAAACCTACCGCAATGATCGATGTTTCTGATGGATTGGCTTCCGAAATCCTGCATATCTGTAACCAATCGGAAAAGGGCTGTACGATCTATGAAGATAAATTACCGATCGATCCGATGACCTACGAAACTGCCCGTGAGCTCGGATTGGATCCAACAGTTTGTGCCCTAAATGGTGGAGAAGATTATGAACTCCTATTTACCATCAAACAGAGCGATTATCAAAAATTGAAAAATGATATCGATGTGAGCATCATTGGCCACATTACGGATAAAAATGAGGGCGTAAAAATGATCTCAAAATCGAACGTGGTGCACGAACTGAAAGCACAAGGATGGAATGCTTTTAAAAAGTAAATATAATATGAGTGAAAATAAAGCAATTGATGAATGGAAGGTTACAACTAAACGATTTGTAGCATTTATAGATATTATGGGATTTAAAGATATGGTGGCCAGAAAATCACATAATGAAATTTATAAAATGATGATCAAAATAGATGATAGAAAGGCTTTAAATGAAAATATTAAATGGGGAGATAGGGAAGAGAAACTGGTATCATCAACGACATATTCTGATAGTATAATGATTTATTCTAAAGATAATTCTTTAGAATCATTGAGATCTTTTGTATGTACAGTTTCCGGCTTATCGGATGATTTACTTCTAGAAGGCATACCTCATAAAGGAGCTTTTGCTTTTGGAACTATGACTTTAGATAAAGATAAATCAATTTATTTTGGACAACCATTAATAGATGCATATTTATTGCAAGAGGAAATTTATTTTTATGGAATCATTGGTCATGCATCAGCGGAATTAGAAATATCCAATATAGCTGATGGAGAACATGTCTCATTTCTAAAAAATTATCCATGCCCTTTAAAGGGCAGTATTTCAAATCATTTAGTTATTTATCCAATGGATGCAAATATTCTTAAGCCTGGTGATAAAGAAGATTCAGAAAAACTTATGAAAGCGGTAAGGGATTTAAGGTATAATACATCAGGTCATTTACGAAAGTATATTGATAATACTGAAAATTTTCTATCGATCATAGGAAACAAAAAGAAAAATATTATCTAATCCTCTTCCAAAAACTTGGAATCGATCTGTTTATTGGATTTATTTTTTGCGCCCAATTTCTTGATCTTCTCCACTTTGCCGATCAGGTTGCCATTTCCATATTGAAGTTTCTTAAAAGCATCTTCATGGGCCTTCTGGGTAAGATCGATGTGCTTGCCCATTTTTTCCATATCTTCCAGAAAACCAACAAATTTGTCATATAAAGACCCAGCCTCTTCGGCAATTTCAAATACATTTTTATTCTGACGGTCAACTTTCCAGATGCTGGCCACCGTACGCAATGTAGCCAATAATGTTGTTGGGCTTACGATCACTACCTTTCTGTCCCAGGCATAATTAAACAATTCATGATCTGCTTGTACCGTGATGCTGAATGATGATTCGATCGGCATAAAAAGCAGCACAAAATCTGGTGAATGGATCTGATATAGATTTTGGTAATTTTTGCCGGCCAGTCCGTCGATATGTGATTTAACCGAAGAAAGATGTTGCTTGAAATGTACCAATTTTTCGTCCTCAGTTTCTGCATTCATCATCCTTTCATAGGCAACAAGTGATATTTTTGAATCCACGATCAAATGTTTTTCATCTGGGAGATCAATGATCACATCTGGCTGAAATCTGGCGCCTTCGGCGCTATTTAAACTCGCCTGAATACGATACTCCCGATTTTTGACCAGTCCCGATCGTTCCAATACCCGCTCCAAGATCACTTCGCCCCAGTTGCCCTGCTTTTTAGAATCGCCTTTAAGTGCCTTTGTTAAATTATTGGCATCGGTCTGGATTTGTTTGCTCTGGTCCATCAATTGAAAGATTACCCCTTTAAGTTGACTTCTTTCGGCAGCTTCGGTCTGATAGACCTTTTCTACTTTTTCTTCAAAAGACTTGATGTTTGCTTTAAGTGGACTTAAAATATTGTCTATGTTAGTTTGATTTTGTGCCGTGAACTTGGCACTTTTTTCCTCCAATAGTTTATTGGCCAAAAGAGAAAATTCAGCTGTAAATTTCTCTTGTAGCGACTCCAGATTTTTTTGCTGTTCGGCCAATTTTTCGCGATGCGAATGGGCCAAAGCTTCAGCCTTGATCAGCTTGCTCCGTTCTTCATGGAAACGTTCGCGAAGATCGTTGAGTTCATCCTGCAACTTGAGTTTTTCTTCCTTTAGGTAATTGAGCGCATCATTCTTCCCTTGCACAGCAGGTTTGCGCAACAATAGGGCAAGGATAAGCAACACTAAAACAATCAGTAAAACGATAACGGCAAATTCCATTTTGCTAAAATTTTTATCAAAAATAAGGAAAAAATTCCATGCTTTACTTACGGGAAACCTTTAACATTTTTTATCATTTTAAAAGTAGGATAAGCGATATCTTTGAGCTGACCTACAAGTTGATAGGAAAATGGAGTTGAAATGATAAAGAAAATAATACTGTTGTGTCTAATTCATATCCCTTTAATTGGATTTGCACAGCGTGCCGATTATCGGATCAAATTGGAACTCAAGCCAGAAGATCCAAAAAAGGCCTATGAAATGGAAATCCTGAAAACCAATGAAAGTATCAAGATTGTTTACAGGACTGTTGATAGCATTGCAAAAATTGAGGTGCCGACCGATGACATGCAGGCCATTAAAAGGTTAGTGGCTAAGAAAACATTGGACAGCCTGGAAAGCGATTCCCTCTATCATTTTCAGCAGCAGATCGATTCGTTGAAAAAGGCAAAAACTTACTTTAAAAGTGACAGTACCGTTGTTTTTAGCAGCACCCATAAGAATTATTTTCAATTTGTGGAAACCGTATTGAAATCATCAGATCAAGTATTGACCGGGCAAATGGCAGTTCCTACAAGCAAGACACTCCTATCCTGTTTCCTTACGATGGATTATCCAAATCTGCAGTCGCGCTACCTGTTTATCGAAGCCTTAGATCCCAAAAGCTATCCCATGGTTTCTAAGCTGGTACAGGACACCGAAGTGATTATTCGGGCGCATAAAAGCGTGATGCAAAAAAAGAACCAGTAGCATGAAAAAACTTTACTCGACCTCGGTTTTTATTTTATTGGCAACGCTTTTATATGCCCAACAGGAAACGGAGAAACAGATCTTCATTAAGGAACAGCCCGTGACCCAGCTCTTGAGTACCACCTACGATATCCGGATTTCATCCGATAAAATCTCGATCTATTATGAACGGGGCGACAGCCTCAATAGGCGTAAGATGGTGAGGTTTACCTATGGAAAAGCTGATTTATTGAACAGGTCTTTCCAACTTAACCAAAAGAAAAATCTTTCCAAAGCAGACTCGTTGTTGAGAGATTCTGCTGATGTCTTGTCGAAGAAACTGGATTCGGCCATGCGTGCGGTTACCTTTTATACGCGAGATACAATTGTAATCAAAGGCAACAGCGTGTATTGGCAACTTTTGGATAGCGTATTGCATGCAACTACCGAAACGCTGATGAAGGAAAGATCAACGCGGAGTTTTTTGGATGGGGTAACCTATACCATCCAGTTGAAAAATGGGAATAGCATCCGAAAGCTTACCGCCGATACACCAGACCAGACCTCACAGCCCTTGATCGCCACCCTCGTGGACCAAACGGGAGCTTTGGTAAACAACCATCGTAAAAAAGGAAAATAGAACCAGGCTTTCTATAGACTTTTTATAAGCAGTTCTGCTGCTGCTTCACCAGTGTGGCTCCCGATGGCAATCCCCATTCCGTTACAGCGTACCGCACAAAATACATCTGGCTTTGCCTCCTCAACAATTGGCGAAAGCTGTGGTCCAAATGCCATGATGCCGCTCCACTTGTGTTCGATTTCAAAAGATGTATCGGGCAAGATCACCTCTGCCAATAATTTGGTTAAGGATTGCTGAACGAGGGGCGTTTCTCCAAATGCGGTAGTGGCTTCGGTCTCATAGTCGAGGTTCCGCCCTCCGCCAAGCAAAACTCGTCCGTCGATGTTTCTAAAATAATAATAGCCTTTATCGTAATGATAAGTTCCTTTTAATTTCAGCCTTGGAATGGGCTTGGTTACGACCACCTGTCCTCGTCCTGGCACCACCGCAAGATCAGGCAGTAGTTCATTAACGAA
Organism: Pedobacter sp.; assembly: GCA_031119475.1. Classification (GTDB taxonomy): domain Bacteria; phylum Bacteroidota; class Bacteroidia; order Sphingobacteriales; family Sphingobacteriaceae; genus Pedobacter. The sequence continues at coordinate 133,810 of JAVHXV010000002.1, forward strand.
GGCATTATTGGCCACCAGTACTTTTTTAGCTTTGAAAAAACCTTGACTGGTGTCGAGCGTTAGGCCATTGGTTTCGTGGTTGATCTGATTTACGGTGCAGTTGGTATAAAAGAGGATGCCGAGTGCCATGCATTTGGCGATGAGCGCCTTCATCATCCGTCCGGGGTCGAGTTGGGCCTCCAATTTATTTTCGATAAGATATTGAACATCGTTAAAACCAAAGCTGCTGATTTGTTGATCTGCGGAAACATAGACATTTTTTTGGTGCACAATGTCTTCGATCATTGCATTATAATGGCTCAATTTTGCTACACAATGTTCAGCTAAAGTGTATTCATTTGGCCTGAATAATTCATATCCGCCATGTTGATGAAAGTCGATATTTTCATCGCCCAAAAGCTTCCGTAACTTTAAAAGGCCTTGCCAACGTTTGGAAATCAGCTGATGAAGACCAGCAGGGCCGCTTATTTTTTCCTGTTCAATAAGTTCAGAAATACTACCAAAACAGGCGAATCCAGCGTTCTTGGTACTGGCTCCGGAAGGCAAAAATCCACGTTCCAAAACAAATACGCTAAGATTTGGCAATTTCTCCTTGATCGTTAAGGCAGCATTGAGGCCCACAATTCCACTGCCGATAATGATGATATCTGCAGCGAAGAAATTTTTCTTTTCCCAATAAGATAAGTTAGCGATCATGATTAAATGTATTGGAAATTTTTGAGCTGTTACGAAAGATGGGAACACTTTTTGATTTATCTGATCTGAAAAACATACGAAACGATATGGGAACCTCTTTAATTTTGATCATCCCCGTTCTGTTGTTGAGCATGTTCGTACAATGGCGATTTAGAAATAAATTTTCGAAATATGCTGAACTGCAGCTCAATTCAGGAATGTCGGGAAGAGAAGTAGCCGAAAAGATGCTACATGACAACGGTATATTCAATGTAAATGTCCTCAGCTTGGAAGGACAATTGACAGATCATTATAATCCATCAACCAAGACCGTAAACCTCAGTACTGATGTGTATTATGGACGGAGCGTTGCGGCGGCGGCTGTGGCCGCCCACGAGTGTGGGCATGCTGTACAACATGCCAAATCCTATTCTTGGTTGGAATTTAGGTCGAGCATGGTGCCGATTGTCAGCATTTCGTCCAACCTGCTCCAGTGGGTGTTGCTCATTGGCGTGATGCTGATTGTTTTTAATGGTCCTCCAACGGTATTGGCCATTGGCGTAGCCGGTCTGGCGCTGATTACTATTTTTAGCATCATTACACTGCCGGTAGAGTTTGATGCCAGCAGGAGAGCTTTGATCTGGTTAAAAAATAACCGCAATGTGATGTATAGCGATGAGGAAAATGTGCAGGCGAAAGATGCGTTATGGTGGGCGGCAATGACCTATGTAGTGGCCGCATTGGGCGCACTGGCCAATTTGTTGTATTATGCATCGATGCTATTTGGCAGGGACCGTGATTAGCTGGACTTGTCAAAGTGAAATGATGCGATATTTCCATAAAGCGGATTTTTACCTATAGCAAGGCATGGAGATTGTCAAAGTGTAGGGAAAGAAAATGATTACAGAACTAAAACAGTTTGACAAAGTCTGTTATAAAGTTAGCGTAATCTAATTGTTAGACTTTGTCAAAGTCAAACCTTAGATATTTATCAAAAATTCACTTTGGGCTAGCATAAAGTGATGGACTTTGTCAAAGTTAATCGCCTAAAGTCACTGAAACTTATACAGCCAACTAGTTCAACCGATAAGGAACGATCAATTGAAACTCTGGAATAGCGACCCTGAAAGAAGTTTCGTCTACCAAGCGGACTATCGAATAGTGGCCTTTCATGCTGCCCATATCGGTCTTTAGGTTACAACCTGAAACATAGGCATAGTTTTGTCCGGGTTCGATTACGGGCTGGATACCTACTACACCTTCGCCCTCAACTTCCCTGACCGATCCATTCGAGTCGAAGATAAACCATTGCCTGCGCATCAATTGAATAGCATAATCAGAAAGGTTTTCGATTTCTATACGATAGGCAAACATAAAATGCTCATTCGCAGGATTGGAATGTTCATCTTGGAAGATCGTCTCTACCGAAATTTTTACCCCTTGTGTGATTGCCGTAACCATGTTTAAATTTAGGAAATGCTTTTCAATAATCAAGCCATTTCAGAAAAAGGTGCCACACCGACATATTTCTCCGCAATTTCTGCTAAGATCTCGTGGATGACCGTAATATTTTCCTCTTTGACCAATAGCATGCGATAGGGCTTAAAATCTGGCAGTCCCTTGAAATAATTTGCATAATGCCTTCTCATTTCAAACACACCAACTTTAGGGCCCTTCCATTCAATAGATTTATCCAAATGGGTCCGACAGGCTTCGATCCGTTCGTCTAGCGTTGGTCCGGCCAAAAAATTGCCTGTTTCAAAATAATGCTTCACTTCCCTAAAAATCCACGGATAGCCAATCGCTGCCCGTCCAATCATGATTCCATCTACCTCATACTCCATGCGCCAAGCAGCGGCCTTTTGTGGACTGTCCACATCGCCATTGCCAAAAATTGGGATCTTGATGCGCGGATTGCGCTTGATTTCCCGAATAAGCGTCCAATCGGCCTCTCCCTTATACATCTGCGCACGGGTACGGCCATGTATGGTCAATGCCTGGATACCGACATCCTGCAGGCGTTCTGCTACTTCATAAACGTTTTTAGTATCATCGTCCCAACCTAAACGTGTTTTAACGGTTACGGGCAGGTGCGTAGCCTTTACGACCGCGCTGGTCATCGCTACCATTTTATCGATATCCTGCAACAAGCTGGCACCAGCTCCCCTGCAAGCTACATTTTTAACCGGACAGCCATAATTGATATCCATTAGATCTGGCCCTGCCAATGTGGCAATCTCCGTAGCTTCGCGCATGCTGTTGATGTCGCTTCCAAAAATCTGGATGCCAATTGGCCTTTCATATTCGAAAATATCCAGCTTCTGGCGGCTTTTTGCAGCAGAGCGGATCAATCCTTCAGAAGAAATGAATTCCGTATACATCAAATCTGCCCCTCCCTGCTTGCACACATAACGAAAAGGCGGATCGCTTACATCTTCCATCGGCGCCAACAATAAGGGGAACGCTCCTAAATCTATATTTCCTATCTTTACAGACATTTCTCTATCTTCAGACCAATAATTTTACAAAGGTACTCATTTTACAAACAATGCCATTCGCAGCAGACCATCTGGAAGAAAAACAGCCGAGCATTCAGCTTTTGCTATTGGGCGTATACGTTATCGTTGGCCTATTTGTTGGCGCATTTGTTGGTTTTGCGGCGGCCATTGCCTGCTATGGACTCAACCTCATCAGCGACCTGAGTTGGGCAGCGGGTCAAGATCTTTCGCGCGTTGGGGCGTTGAAATTGGTGCTGGTCGGACAGAGCATCGGCATGTTCCTGTTGCCAGCGCTGGCCCTATCGCTTACCGAACGGAAGTCGGCCTCAAGTTTTTATGGAACGCGATCACCAAAGGCAAACCTGATGCTCTGGGTGCTCTTGTTCATGTTGTGCTCACTGCCCATTTCTGGCTTGATTACCGAGCTCAATGCACACATGCACCTGCCCAGGTTTTTAAGATCGGTAGAAAAGTGGATGAGCGATAAGGAAAAAGAGGCCCTGACCATCACCAAAGCGATCTTAGGCGCACAGGCTCCGATGACTATGCTCATCAATCTCTTGGTCATGGCCGTGGTTCCGGCAGTTGCCGAAGAATTTCTGTTCAGGGGAGCGCTGCAGCGAACCTTGTTCAGGTTCAGGCAAAACCCACACTTTGCCATCTGGATTTCGGCATTTGTGTTCAGTGCCATACACCTCCAGTTTTTTGGTTTCTTCCCCCGGCTGCTATTGGGCGTAGCATTTGGATACATCTACTTTTGGACCGGCAACATCTGGTATTCGATATTTGCCCATTTCCTGAACAATGCCTATGTAGTTGTACTTGCTTTTTACCTATCGAAAAAAAACATCCCGTTGGACAAGGCAGACGAAATGGATGTAAATTGGGTAGTTTACATAATTAGTGCCGTATTAACCGTAGCTTTGCTGAAGTATTTAAGGGACCGTTCGGCATTTGGCGTTCGGCGTCACCAAAATTCCGCTCATGAAAACTAGGGCCATTACCGCTTTCTTTTTTACCATTGTCATGTTGGCCTCGCTGTGGAACGCCTATACCTTTACGGCCTTTTACTTGTTGCTGAGCGTTGCCGCCCTTTTTGAGTTTTATAAGCTGATCAAAATCGGAGGTATCAGGCCGCACCGTAACATGGCCATGATTGTAGCTACAATTGCCTTCTTGATCATGGCAGCATACCATTTCTTTCAGTTTGGCCCCAAGTATCTTTTGCTCATCATCCCACTTATTTTTGCTATTTTCATTTTTGAGCTTTACAAAAAGGAGAAAATCCCTTTCGCAAACATTGCCTATACTTTTGTCGGATTTGTCTATGTGACCATCCCTTTCTGCTTTTTTTATTCACTCGGCTTCTTATCAGATTTTAACCAATACAGCTTTCACCTTCCGCTTTCATTTTTAATGCTGCTCTGGGCAAACGATACCGGTGCCTACCTTTTCGGGATGAATTTTGGGAAGCATAGACTGTTTGAACGCCATTCGCCTAAAAAATCTTGGGAAGGTTTCTTTGGAGGAATGTTGACCAGCGTATTGGTTTCTTACCTTGTTTCTTTCCAATTTACAGAACTTTCTCCTGCAGTTTGGGGAGGCATGGCTATCCTGATTGCCTGTTTCGGAACCTTGGGCGACCTGGTCGAATCCATGCTCAAGCGCAGCCTGAACGCCAAAGACTCTGGCAGCATTTTGCCGGGGCACGGCGGATTGCTCGACCGTTTTGATGGATTGCTCATTTCAGCCCCAATCGTGTTTGTGTATTTGTACCTGATCTTAAATTAGCGGATAGCGCCGGGTCCGTAGTCTATCGACAAAAAACTTCATTGCCAGGCAACGTTTCCATCGAGGAAAGCATTAAGCTTAATAACAACCTCGAACTCATGAAGAAAACAATCTTATTGGCGGTGCTTTTGGCACTGGCCATCCATTCAAGGGCCATTGATTTCTATGGGGGCAGCTATCCGGATGCGCTCAGCAAGGCAAGGACCGAAAAAAAATTGCTGTTGATCTATTTTACGGCCAGCTGGTGTGGACCTTGCCAATACATGCAGCAATATGTTTTTCCCGATCCGGCCATCACTGCTTATGTGGCGCAAAAGTACATCGCCCTAAAAATCGATGTTGATGAAAAAGAGGGCAAATTGCTCTATGTAAAGACTCATCCCAGGGGCATGATGGGCGTTCCTGCCTTCATCATCTTAAATGACAAAGAAGAAATTATCAAACAGGAACTGGGAGCTCAAAAAATAGCCCAACTCCAAACATTCTTGCGTGCAGATCAAGATCCGGCATCGATATTTACCATGCTTTCGGATAGCTTGGCCCAGCAAAAGATTGCCCAACAGGTTAGGAAACCTACACTTTTCAGTAGCTTTCTATACAATTCGATGGTGAGCGACTGGAAGCCTGCGTTCAAGATTGGCGCCAACCTGATGAACTATACTGGAAATCACGATTTCCATAAGAACCTAACGGGTTTTGAAGTGGGCATTTTTTTCGATCGCAGTTTCAAAAACAATACCGGAAAGAAAGCTGAATTTTGGCACCTTTCGAGATATCGTTTCCAGCCCGGCATTACTTTGGCATCAAAATCGGGGCAATCAGCTATGTTTGGGGCGAAAGCAACAATGGGCTATTTATCCCTTGACCTGCTCAACAGCTATCAACTAAAGGGTCTGCGCAATTTTAGGCTCTTCGCCAGTCCATATGTAGCCACAAGGCTATGGTCTAGCGGTAATTTTGCACCAATCGTACAAACGGGCCTAACCCAATTCACCTATGGGACAAAAATAGGGATCAGTAGGGGTTCTGGAAGCTTTGAGCCTTATTTAGGCTATGATTTGGGTTTGGGCGACCTTGCCAAAGGGCCATCGATTTTGAAGAACAGGGGCTTTTATTTTTCCATCGCACTTATATTTGGCAAATGATGCGTCTTTTCCCACTCGAACTGCTGTTGGCCTGTAAAAAGGGAGATGCCAGTGCACAGCGAAAGCTTTTTGATTTTTATTATGATGAAATGTACCAGGTCTGTTATCGATATGTAAAGGATGAAATGCTGGTTGAAGACCTGTTGTCGCAAGGTTTTACCAAAGTTTTAAACAAGATCGGGAAGTTTAGGGCTGAAAAGGAAAACGGATTGCGTGCCTGGATCAAGACCATTATGATCAACGAATGCCTGATGCAGCTGCGGAGGCGAAATAATTTTTACCTGGTGCCCCTGAGCGACGCAGATGAATTGAGCACCGAAGAAGTTGATTTTGATGAGATCGATCAGTCTTTTGTACGTCAATGCATCGCAGAACTGCCAACTGGATATAGAACGGTATTGAATCTCTATGTAATCGAAGGATATGCGCATGCAGAGATCGGTAAAATGCTCGATATCAAAGAAGCTACATCGCGCTCCCAGCTCAACAAAGCAAAACAGATTTTAAAACAACGCTTATTAAGCTATAAACTCAGCCTTTATGGAAAAGGATAATTTTGAACGGCAGCTTAGAAATTCCGTGCTCCTGAGCGACCAGGTTGCCGTTATGGGCGACCGGGAAAACGTCTGGAGGAATGTGAGGATGAAACGAAAGTCTAACCCCGCTTGGCGATACGTGGCCGCTATCGTATTGATGGCCACCTGTTCCATTATTTTTTGGAGAGATCAAAAAGACCTACCGGTAAAGCAAACCCTCGCCGTACCGCATGTAACACAAAGTTCGAAGCCAAAACCTATTATCCAAACACAGCAATCAGCCAGATTGGCCCAAATTAAAGTAAAATCTAATGTTATGGCTGCTCAAACTGCTGCAGTTGAACCGCTACAACCAAGAGATACGGTTGCCAAATTGATCGTACCCCAGCCAATCGAATCGGCCAAACCTGAGACACAGGCCCAGGCCCCAACCGAAGAATTTACCGTCCAGTTGAAGCGGGGTGCCCCGATCAACGAAAGTAAAGAAGGGCCGGTATTGTTAAAAAAAGGTAAAAGAACAAGTCCCTTTTTAGCGGATGCCAATGAACGGCCAGTAAGGATAAGGATCAGTTTTAAGAAAGACAACCTATGAAAAAGCACTATTTCCTGTTAGGATGGCTGTTGATTTTTTTATCGACACAGCGATTGGTGGCCCAACAACAGCCAGATACACTGATCATCGGCACAAAGGCTGGTCAATTGGTGCTGATTTCTGATTCGCTCCAAAAATTTGGAACGGTTCAGGCCAATGAAATCATTAAAAAAGCATTATTATCGGTAAAGGATTCGCTCACTGCCGAAGAACGCAGGGCCAAAAGGAGGGCAGATTGGGAAGCTCAGTATACCCAGCTCATCAAAAATAAAAGTCCTTTCAGGCCCATGGCTTTTTTTGGGCTGGGACTGGTGCGTAACCAGCCCAGTCCATTTATAGGTGCGGCCTTAGATTTTGCGCCACAGCGACAGGACTATTACTATAAAAAAGGAGGGATGTACACCTTCATCAACCTGGCCGTAAATACCTACTTTACTTTTGCCGAAGCGTTTGGCGAATATGATACGCGATATAACATCTTTTTAGAGGCCACCTTGGGAAACCGAATGAACAATGAACTGGGCTATACCAAATTCAGTGAAATTTCTGCAGGTCTCGGCTATTTGCTCCATCGGGATGGAAATTACTTCAGTGCACACACGGTTATACTGTTTGTCAATGTGGGCCTGCCCAAAACATTCGTAAAAATTAGGCCAGAACTTTATTTCACCAACCAGTTTACAAAAGTATTTCCCGGCATTGGGATTAAGCTCAATTGACAGAACAAGCGAGCGTTCGACCAACATTCGGCGAAAAATAACGGAGGATGGACGGAGAATGAATGGAAATGAACGGAAAATGAACAGGCTTTTATGCTTGTATTGGGCCATGGCAGGTTATCTTTAAGTATTAAATAGAACGCTCATGGCAATTGCAAAAAACAACATCGTAACAGCTGGATTAAGAGGAAAGCTTGAAAATGTAATTTTCAAGGACTATAGCGGAAAGACCGTTATCAGCAGGTATCCCAATATGTCTAACGTAGTGAGTACAGATAGGCAACAGGAAACTAGGTATAATTTTAGGGCGGCCCAAGCCAATGCCAAGCAGATCATTTCAGACCCTGATCAAAAAAGGGCCTTTCAGCAGTCATTGCCGAAAGGAAAAACGGTCTACCATGCAGCTATTGCAAAATTCCTGAAAGAAAATAAGTTATAGGAAAAATGCGGCAATGCCTATATGCCGACCCCATGTAACAAATTTGGCGTAACCCATATTAAAGTGTTTTTCTGATTATATTTGAGGGTAACCACAAACCATCTTTATGATCAAAAACTACTTTAAAGCGGCGTTGGTAACCGTTTTCCTTGCGGGAAGCCTAACACTTCCTGCACAGGAAGTTCCTTCGCCAAAATCACATTTTGGGTTTGCCATTGGAGATGATTACCAACTGGCAAATTATACACAAACGGCAGATTATTTTAAAAAGCTGGCCGAAACGTCTAAGCGCGTAAAACTTGTCGACATTGGTAAGACCGAGGAGGGCAGATCGCAGTACATGCTCATCATTACTTCGCCCGAAAACCACAAAAACCTGGCGCGATACAAGGAAATTTCCCAGAAACTGGCACATGCCGAAGGCTTGACTCCAGAAGAAGCCAAAAAACTGGCCGCAGAAGGCAAGGCCGTGGTGTGGATAGACGGTGGATTGCATGCCAACGAGGTAGTTGGCGCGCATCAACTGATCCAAACGGCTTACAACCTGGCCAACAATACCGATGCAGAAACCACAAAGATCCTAGACCATGTGATCGTGCTGATGACCCACGCCAATCCCGACGGACAGGAATTGGTAAGCAATTGGTATATGCGCGAAAAAGACCCCAAGAAACGAAGCCTGAACAGCTTGCCGCGCTTATATGAAAAATATGCAGGACATGACAATAACCGCGATTTTTTTATGCTCAACCTTAGGGAAACGCAGAATATCGGCAGGCAATTGTTTGTGGAATGGATCCCGCAGATTATGTACAACCACCATCAGGCTGGTCCGGCAGGTACCGTAGTCGCAGGGCCGCCTTACCGCGATCCTTACAACTATGTATTCGATCCAATTATATTGACCAGTATCGATGCCGTAGGTGCGGCCATGCACAACAGGATGAATGTGGAAGCCAAGCCGGGCTATACCCAGAGAGGTGGATCGGTGTTTTCTACGTGGTATAATGGCGGATTGAGGACAACCACCTATTTCCACAACATGATTGGCCTATTGACCGAAATTGTGGGCAGCCCTACGCCTTCAGATATCCCATTGGTGCCATCAAGGCTATTGCCAAATGGCGATTCTCCAAATCCGGTCCTTCCACAGAAGTGGTATTTCAGGCAATCGATAGATTATTCGGTTTCCCTAAATTATGCAGTCCTAAATTATGCCCAACGTTACAGCGATGAACTGTTGTACAATATTTATAAGATGGGCAAAAACTCTATCGACCGTGGCAGCAAGGATACGTGGTCTTTCTCGCCCAAAAAGATCGATGCCATTAACGAAGCGGCAAAAAGTGATAAATCGGCCATGCTTTCTTCCAGGGGACCGCTATCGCTCAAATATTTGGACACGGTTATGAAAGCGCCTGCAAACCGCGATCCAAGGGGATACATTTTATCGGCAGACCAGCCTGATTTTACGACGGCAATCCGTTTTCTCAATGCGCTGATCAGAACAGGGATTTCGGTACAGCGGGCAAGTGCCGCATTTACCGTGGAGGGCAAAAACTATCCTGCCGGAAGCTATGTTGTTAAAACGGACCAGGCCTTTAGGCCCCACGTGCTGGATATGTTCGAACCACAAGATCACCCGAATGACTTTAAATACGAGGGAGGCCCTCCCATTGCACCATATGATGCTGCGGGATGGACATTGGCCTACCTCATGAACGTAAAATTCGACCGTATCCTCAATCCTTTTAGCGGACCTTTCGAAAAGCTGCCTTATGGCGAGCTGATTAAAGCAACACCAAAAGCATTGCCTGCCGCAAGTGGGTATATGATGAGCGCAGCCGCCAATGAAAGCTACCTGGCCGTAAACGAACTGCTTAAGGGCGGTTCGGAAGTATACCGTAACACGGCGAATGGATCTTTCTATGTTCCGGCAACGGCCAAAGCAAAAAGTATTCTTGATAAGGCAGAACATGGCTTCGGCATGAAACTGGTTTCTGCATCAAAGCCTGAAAATATGGTCAGGTTGTCGCCATCGCGCATTGCCCTTTGGGATACTTATGGCGGATCAATGGATTCGGGCTGGATCAGGTTCATTATGGAACAGTATCATTTCGAGGCCACGGTAATCTATCCTCCAGACATCGATGCAGGAAAATTAAAGGATAAATATGATGTGATCATTTTCGTGGATGGATCTATCCCAACCTATACCCCTAACCCGGCTATATCTGGCGGTGGAAGGGGAGGTTTTGGAATGCCCAACCCAGAAATGATCCCAGAAGAATATAGGGCGCGCTTGGGCAGGATGAGCCAAGAAAAATCTGTTCCTCAATTGAAAAAATTCTTGGAAGATGGTGGAAAGATCGTGGCCATCGGCACGGCAACGAATTTAGCCGCACATCTTGGGCTTCCGGTCAAAAATGCCATGGTCGAGATGGTAGGTGGAACAGAGAAAAGGTTGCCCAATGAAAAATATTACGTGCCTGGCAGTGTCCTGAACGTTGCGTTGGATCCTGCAAATCCGGCCAATTGGGGCATGGACAAGACAGCAGATGTTTATTTCGACAACAGTCCCGTATTCAAGTTGGCCCCCGATGCTGTTTCGAGCGGAAAGATCAAGCCCCTGGCCTGGTTTGCTACGGCAACCCCATTAAGAAGTGGATGGGCATGGGGACAAAGCTATCTGCAAGATGGCGTGGCGGCATTTGAAGCGAATGTGGGCAAAGGAAAGCTATATGCCTTTGGACCAGAAATTACCTTCAGGGCACAGACACATGGCACGTTCAAATGGATGTTTAACCAATTGTATAAGTAAGCGTATGGTGATGGGCGTTTAGCGGAGCTATCGTACGATTATCGACAACCTCGCAGGTTCTTAAGAACCTGCGAGGTTGTTTTTTTAGCTATCGCTTCGAAGTATAGAAATTAACGATGGGAAGATCTACTGCAATGAAAATATTCAACCGTCTTGTCATTAATGGAAGGGTCGAATTTCCTGCTGCTGTTACCTTCTTTAACTTGGGCCCCCATTGCATATTTGCGCCAAACGACAAGGGAATATTGAACTTATCGATTACGGGCAAGCCATAGATTAATCCAACCGATGGTGAAAGCACCTGAGCAAAGTTTACGCTAGATTTGATGGTATCGTTATTTACTTTATAAGAGAAAATTGCACCGATATCCAATACACCAGCATAGAGAGATAGGCTGCCACCAAGTACACGCCCCCTATTATAGGCAAAGCCCAAAGGTGCTGTAAGGCCACGTTCAAATTTTGGAAGGCCAGAATCATGGAAATAATAGTTTCTGGCCTGGTAAAAGCCAACATATCCATTGATGCCAAAACTCGAACGGGTTTCTTTTTTAATCCTGGAACTACCAGTTGGCAGGGCGAAAGCTTTGATGGCTTCCTTGACATCTTTAGAATCCTTAGCCTCAGCAACCGTAGCTATAAAAAGCCCATATTTTTGATAGTACCGCTCAACCAGTTCATTTTTGCTCAGCGAATCCTTCAAATCGGCCAACTGTTTTCTCAACTCATGATCAACCTTTGTTTTCGCTAGCGTATCAAGTTTCATCAGCTCGACTTTCCAATTGTTGAAGAACTTGTTCAATATTATCCCGCCTTTCGAAATCGCCGTACTGTATTCCTTGATCTTTATGGCATTGGCAAGTTCTGCAGTCTGACGGGCGACGGGAATAAACTCGTCTTTTACCTTTTTGAGGCGCTTATTGATATCTTCTACAGCTGATGAAGGTAAAATGTCTGTAGCGACCTTACTTAAAGACAGGAGCATTTCTGTGAGGTCAAGACTATACTTGATCTTATCGGCAACCAGTGTTTGCGCATTGGTCAGGGCAGTAACCATTGGCGTAATCTTTTTACGCGCATCAATAAAACTGTAGACCAGGTATTTCCCTTTAATGGCCTCACTGGACTTATTGAACAACAATGTCCGCAGATTACTGCCGCCAATATTGATATCCTTTACACTTTCGGCAAATAGGCCCAGAAAGATGGTGTAAAAGTCTTGTTCTTTTTGCAGTGCCTCAACTTGATCGACCGTTACCCATCCCTGAGCTTCCTTTTTCTCATCGCCGGTCCTGATGTCGCGGAAACTGTACGAGGTAATCGCGGCAAGCTTGATCGCCGTAGTATAGGCATTGGGTTTTGTTTGTTGGATGTAAGGCGCATTTCCGATCAGCTGCATAATTTCGGCCGCATTTTTTTCCTTGCTGATCTGATGGGAAAGGTCCAGCCCAAGGAACAACAGACTAAGTTCGTTGTGCTTGTTGATCAGGTTGATATATTTGCTGAGTTGCGACAGGCCAACAATGTTGCCGGACAAGTTCTTGAGGTCTACTTCAAAAGCGATTTTGAGCGTATTCAGGGAAGACTGGATCCGGATCGCCTCTATTGAACCCAATGTTTTTTCGGTTTCGGGAAAGAGAATGCGGATTTCAACATATTTGTTCAGTACCTTTTTAAGTTGGATGAAAAAAGCATCATTGATTTCATTGTTTACCTGGTCGATGTAAAATTCTGTCAATCCTTCTAACAAAGTTGATGCAGAAATACCACCTTTCGTTGTAATGTCTGGAGAAGCCATAGAAAGAAAGGAAACCATTGCTTTGGCCGAGTCTGGCTTTACCAGAAACGGCTTCAGGTAAGTGTTGTACGCTAAGGCGGCTTTGATCTTATCCCAATCTGCATCCGCATTTAAACCGGTATAACGGCGCAAGATTGATACTTTTATTTTTTCACAGGCCGCTGCATCGAAAATAAAATTTTCTGGTTTGAGCTCGAAGACCTTGTCCTTCACGATCTTGCCGGTTAGCGATTCTACGAGCTTGTAGGCCTGTTTATGATCTGATCCGTTATCTTCATTGATTTTTGCCAATTCGGTCTCCGTAATTTTAACTGGAATGGTAGAGATGCCCTTGAATGCATAATACAGCGCATAAGCATCATAAAAAGTAGACTGTTCAATTTTGTTGCTCGGAACGCCGATCTGGGCGTTGGAGGATAAATAGATGGCCGAGAAGAAGAAAGTTCCAATCATGGCCTTTGCGCCCTTGATGATGAAGCGCTGTTTTAGGGATATTGTCATATTTGAGAGGTTAAGTTTTGTTTTGGCTGAGTGGGATAGCTCCGTACCCATCGCCCCCCATCGTAGTTGTCCTTAAATTCTTCGTAAGCAATAATTCTGACCGCATATTCTCCTTCAAAGGCCGGGTCGCCGATATAAAGGGCAAACGTATCAGCATTATACCCGAATAGACATACAAAATGGGTCTGGCCATCAATTCTGGCTATCTGACATCCGATAGGCCGGCCTACTTTGATCTGTAGGATGATTTCGGCTAGTTTTAGCGGGCGGTTGAGTATTCCGGCATAATTTCCGGTAATGACCAGGGCATCATTCAATCCTTCGAGCTGGTTGAGCTCAGCCGGGCTGCTCGGCGGAAAAACTACTGAACAATCTTGCTTTAGCTGTACCGATGCAATTTTATTTTGCGACCAGGACGAAAATTCATTGTAGCATTTTGAAATGCTCGAAGATACGGCAGCCCAGCACCACTGGGTAAGAATCTGCTTTTGTACGCGATAGGGAAGTACCATTGCTCTTTTCGGCTTTGATGAATAAATCGGGGGCTAACCAAAAACTTATGACCCAACAGATTGGGCATTATCACTGATTTTTTGAAAAGAAAAGATTTTTGCATGCTGCATGCAGTACAATGGAATTCTGGATTCTTGCTGTTTGATTTTTTTCATGATGGAGAGTCGTTAAACGAATATAAGTTTTTTAAAACATATATCACATTCAAAAACAAACAGTTAAGAAGATTTTTACTTTAGCGGTGTTAATAGGTACTCCAGTCCGTTCAGCTTGATTTCATACATCGTGGCCAGGAGCATGCCCAGCTTTCCGGGAGGAAAACCTTTTGCATGGAACCAGACCAGATAAGGTTCGGGCAATGAAGAAAGTACCCAGCCCTTATATTTTCCAAAAGGCATTTTTAGGGTGACCAGTTCGTTGAGCAATTGGGGGTTCATGTGTTTATGGCGGATTGCAAATCCGCAGTTCATAGATCGGGAAAAAATTTCCCGACCAGCAAAGGAAAAATTTCCCGACCAGCAATAAGTTTCTCGACCAGCAAAAAAATTTCGCTAACTAACAAAAGAAAAAGATTTCCTCATCAGGATAAGAAAAAGTTTACAGGCCAACTTTTCATTAATCCCACATCTTCCTTCTTCCCTCTTCCTTCTTACTTTTTCCTTTAGATCATTTCCAGCATTTCGATCGCTTCGTCGATGTTGTTGATGTTATCAAAAGAGATGCGGAGGCTATCTTTCACTTCTTTTAGGTTACACAGACGGGGGTGCAGTTGTGCAAAGGCCAAAATCTTATTGAAGATATCCGAATCGAAAAACTTAGATTGTTTATCGCTCACAAAGTACCCGCGCAGGATATTTTTCTTAAAGCTCAGTTTTTCAAATCCGAGTTTTTTGCCCACCCATTGTAGCCTCAACACCTTGAGCATTACCTTAACGGGCTGAGGAACAGGACCAAACCGATCTTGGAGTTCATTTTCAAAGGCATTAAGCTGCTGTTCGTTCTCTAACTGGGAAAGTTCGGTGTAGAGGTTGTAGCGTTCGGTAATGTTGGTTACATAGTCATCGGGGATGTGCAGTTCCTGGTCTGTATCTACCTGTGTAAAATTCACGAACGCACGCTCGGGCTCATCCTTGAACAGGTCTTTAAACTCGGCATCCTTTAGTTCCTGGATGGCCTCATCCAAGATCTTATTGTACATTTCAAATCCGATTTCGGCAATAAACCCACTTTGCTCACCTCCCAAAAGGTTTCCGCTTCCGCGGATATCGAGATCTCGCATAGCAATGTTGAATCCGCTTCCCAGATCCGAGAATTCCTCAATGGCACTCAAGCGTTTCCTCGCTTCGTTGGTCAAGGTGGATAGTGGGAGCGTGAGCAGATAACAGAATGCTTTCTTGTTGGAACGCCCTACGCGGCCACGCATCTGGTGCAGGTCGCTCAGGCCAAAAAGATGCGCATGGTTGATGATAATGGTGTTGGCATTCGGAATGTCTAGCCCCGCCTCGATAATGGTCGTAGCTACCAACACATCTTTTTCGCCATTAATGAAATCGAGCATGACATCTTCCAACTGGTCGCCATCCAACTGCCCATGGGCAATTCCAATCCGGGCCTTAGGCACCAATTTTTGGATCAGTCCGCCCAATTGTATCAGATCATTTACCCTATTGTGGATGAAGAAAACCTGTCCGCCACGGTCTAGCTCAAATTGGACGGCTTCCTGGATCAGCTTGTCGTTAAACACATGGAGCTCGGTATTAACCGGTTGCCGATTTGGAGGAGGCGTGCTCATGATCGAAAGGTCGCGCGCACCCATCAGCGAAAAATGGAGGGTCCTGGGAATAGGGGTTGCTGTTAAGGTCAGCGTATCTACATTGACCCTAAGTGCACGCAGCTTTTCCTTTGCCGCAACGCCAAATTTCTGCTCTTCATCAATGACCATAAGCCCCAGGTCCTTAAACTTCACATCTTTGCTCAGCAAGCGGTGCGTACCGATTACGATGTCTACTTTACCTTGGGCAACCCTTTCCAGCGTTTCCTTGATCTCTTTACTGGTTTTAAAGCGATTGATATAATCTACCGTACAAGGAAATTCTTTTAACCTTGAAGAAAATGTTTTAAAATGTTGAAGCGCCAGAATGGTTGTCGGTACGAGTACGGCTACCTGTTTGCTATTGGCCACGGCTTTGAAAGCAGCGCGTATTGCAATTTCGGTCTTCCCAAACCCAACATCGCCACAGACCAGCCGGTCCATAGGGTGTGGGGCTTCCATGTCCTTTTTTACATCGGCAGTCGCTTTTACCTGGTCTGGCGTATCCTCGTAAATAAAGGAGGCCTCCAGCTCTGTTTCCAGGTATCCATCTGGCGCAAAAGCCGTACCCACCTGGGCCTTTCGCATCGCATACAGCTTGATCAGGTCGCGGGCAATGTCCTTAACTTTTTTTTTTGTGGTCTTCTTGAGCTTGTCCCAGGCATCGGTGCCCAACTTGTTCATTTTGGGAACGGTGCCATCTTTGCCGCTGAACTTGGCAATGCGGTTCAGTGAGTTGATGTTTACATACAATAGGTCATTGTCTGCGTACACCAAACGGATCATTTCCTGGATTTTTCCATTCACTTCTACCTTCTCCAGTCCTGCGTATTTTCCGATACCATGGTCAATGTGGGTCACAAAATCACCAGGCTTTAGCTCTCGCAGCTCTTTTAGGGTAATGGCCTGACTTCTTTGATAGCCTTTTTTAAGCTGATACTTATAAAAACGGTCAAAGATCTGATGGTCGGTATAAAAAGCCACCTTTTGCTCGGGGTCTAAAAAACCTTCGCGAAGCGGGATGTTTACCGGCGTAAACTTGGCGGTCTTGTCAATGTCATCTAAAATGGCATAGAGCCTTTCGGTCTGTTTGGTCGAATTGGTAAATATAAAATTGTGTATACCCGCTTTTTCGTTTTCCTTCAGATTTTTGATGAGCAGGTCAAAATCCTTGTTGAAAGAGGGCTGCGGTTTCGTCTGGAAATCGAACACGGCATCGGTAGTATAAAAAAATTGCTTTCCAAACTCTACGACCGCAAAATCTTGGAAAAGATCGGCCAGCATCTTCTCATCGCTGAAAGAAAACTTCGGGTCGAGCCAGTTCGGGTTCTGCTGCTTTTCGGCAAGGCTCAAGGCTTTCCATAGGGCTACGGCTTTTTTATATCCCGAAGCCACAATGTCGAGCGCATAGGCCACATCCTTAAACCAGAGCTGGGTATCTTTCTCAATGTAGTCGAGCAGGCTGATGTTGTTTTCGGTTAGAAATTTGGCCTGCACATTAGGGACAATGGTCAGCGCCTTTACTTCATCTACAGACAACTGGCTATCGATTTCGAAGGTACGGATGCTTTCTACCGTATCGCCAAAAAATTCGATCCGGTAGGGAAGTTCGTGTGAAAAAGAAAATATATCAACTATTCCGCCCCTGATCGAAAACTGCCCCGGCTCGTACACAAACTCAGACCTTTCGAAATCATATTCGAACAAAAACTCGTTGATGAAATCAATGCCCAAAGTTGCTCCGGTCGCAATTTCCAAGGTATTCTTTTCGAGTACGCTGCGGTCGATCACTTTCTCTGCCAGTGCTTCTGGATAGGTCACCACGATCTTTCCGTACTCGCTCTGGTGGTTCAGTTCGTTCAGCACTTCGGCCCTGGCCAGCACATTGGCGGTATCGATTTGGGTAAATTCGAAGGCCTTGCGGTACGATGAGGGGAAAAACAGGATTTCCTTATCTAAAATAGATTCCAGGTCGGACAAAAAATAAGCTGCTTCTTCTCGGTTTGGCAGGATGAATAGCTGGGGGAGATGTTGTAGAAAATAGCTCGCAATGGCTACAACCGAGTCGGATGAGCCCACCAATCCCTTTAGTTGGGTTTTACTCCCCTTCCCTTGATTTAAAGATTTTGCGGCTGCAACAACACGCTCATCAGTTTTGTATCTATTGATCAGGTCGCGAATGTTCACTATACAAAGGTAATAAAGTTTAGCGTTTGGCGTAAGGTAAACCGATTCATGCACGAATTGTTTGTGCGAACCACTATCCGCCTAAACACATCCACCATACGGTAGCGTTGGTCGAGATTTATTTTCAGTTGGTCGAAATTAGGTATCGTTTAGGTAACAAAAAGCCTATCATTACTTCTAATTTTAAAAGAGCAAAGAGCAAAGAGCAAAGAGCAAAGAGCAAAGAGCAAAGAGCAAAGAGCAAAGAGCAATGAAGAATAATAAAATGATACCGATCGAACTGATGTGCTGGATTTCAGCGCTGGTGCTATTGGCCACGGCCAATCCGCACGCACATCACTTCACTTTGTGCCCTTTGGCCAACCTCGGTATTACCTGGTGCCCGGGCTGCGGACTGGGAAGGTCGATCTCTTCCTTGTTCCATGGCGACCTGAGCGCAAGCTTAACCCATCATTGGTTCGGGATCCCTGCACTCATCTTAATCTGCCACCGCATCTATCAATTAACAAAGCAAACCATTAACACACAGTTCAACATAAAATATAAGGAGGATTAGCAATGTTCGATTCACAATTCATGGCCCTACCGGGCATCACCCCTCAAGAGTATACTTACCTGCAGACCGCTACAAGCGGCTTAAATGAGCAACAACTGCGCACATTCCTGATGATTTATTCGGGCAAGCGGAAAAACCCTAGCGACATGCTGCTATTTTGTATCATCGGGATGTTTTTGGTCCCTGGATTACAACGTTTCATCATTGGACAGATTGGCATGGGCATACTCTACCTGTTTACCGGCGGTCTTTGCCTTATCGGTTCCATCATCGACATCGTGAACCACAAGGACCTTGCTTTTGAGCACAACCAAAAAATGGTCTTCGAAAGCCTACAAATGAGCAGAATGAGCAATTTCTCATAAAAGATTGCGCAGATGTAAAAGATTTCACCGATAATTGAGATGACGGTTAAAATTTTTAATTTTCATTTTAAACATCAGTGAAATCTTTGCTATGAAACTCGCTACGATCACCAGCTTTTTAGAAAGCCTCGCCCCGCTAAATTATCAGGAAGATTATGACAATTCAGGCCTGCTCGTCGGCAATGGGGAAGATGAGATTACCGCAGCACTGGTTGCCCTAGATTGTACAGAACAGGTTATTGATGAAGCCATCCGGCAGCAATGCAACCTCATCATTACCCACCACCCCATTATTTTCAAGGGGCTTAAAAAACTGAACGGTAAAAACTATGTGGAACGGGTGATACTTAAAGCCATTCGGCATCACATTGCGCTGTATGCCATCCACACCAACTTGGACCATGTTGCCCATGGCGTAAGCTGGAAGATGTGCCATCAATTGGGCATCGAAAATCCTAATATCCTATCACCCAAAACCCAGCTGCTTAAAAAGCTGGTTACTTTTTGTCCCTTGGCCAATGCCGATGCGGTACGGGATGCACTATTTGCGGCTGGCGCAGGGAATATTGGAAAGTACAGTGATTGCAGTTTCAATACCGACGGGAAAGGCACCTTTAAGGGAAGCGACGAAACCAATCCTTATGTGGGAGAAAAAGGCGTTCGCCATCAGGAAGCAGAAACCAGGATCGAAACCATTTTTAAGGCCCAGGATGAGCGAAAGGTCCTGTTGGCATTGTTAGAAAGCCACCCTTATGAAGAGGTAGCCTACGACATTTATCCACTTGAGAACAAGCTGGACCAGGTGGGCGCAGGGATGGTAGGCTGGCTGCCACAGGAAATGGAAGGGGCCGATTTTTTACGCCATGTCAAAGAAAAGATGCAGGCCAAAGTGATCAGGCACACCGAACTGCTGGATAGAAAGATCAAAAAAGTAGCGGTCTGTGGTGGATCTGGGAGTTTCTTGTTGAAAGACGCCATCGCCTCGGGTGCAGATGCCTTTATTACGGCAGACTTTAAATACCACGAGTTTTTTGATGCCGATAAGCACCTCATCATCTGTGATATTGGCCACTACGAAAGCGAGCAATTTACATCTAATTTGTTGATTGATAATATTCAAGAAAAATTTCCTAACTTTGCAGTCCGTTTAACGGAGCATAATACAAACCCCATAAATTATTTCATTTAATGGAACAAACAGTAGAGCAAAAGCTAAAAGCTTTATACGAATTACAGAACATACACACTAAGATTGATAAAATACGTCAAATTCGCGGCGAGTTGCCAATGGAAGTCGCTGATTTAGAGGATGAAGTTGCCGGGTTGGAAACAAGGATACAGAAGTTGAAGGCAGAATTGGACGATACGGAAGATGCCATCGTAAATCGTAAGAACATGATCAAGGAAGCACAGACCTTGATCAAAAAGTACGATGCCCAGCTGAAAGACGTAAAGAATAATAGGGAATATGATGCACTGACCAAAGAAGTGGAAATCCAGAATTTGGAAATCCAGGTCTGCGAAAAGAAGATCAAAGAGCACGGATTTGAGATCGCTTCCAAAACAGAAATCTACGAGCAGGCCTTGGCCAATCTGGAGGTGAGGAAAGGCGACCTGGAGCAGAAAAGGGGAGAATTGGAGACCATCACGGCAGAAACAGAAAAAGAAGAACAATCGCTGACCAAAAAGGCCGAAAAATCGGAAACACAGATCGAAGAGCGTTTATTGGTCGCCTACAACAGGTTAAGAGTAAATGCGGTGAATGGACTGGCTGTAGTAACCATCGACAGGGATTCTTGTTCAGGTTGTTTTAACCAAATTCCGCCACAAAGGCAATTGGATATTCGCCAACGTAAAAAAGTAATCGTATGCGAGCATTGCGGAAGGATTTTGGTCGACGAAGCGCTTACCCACGAATTGGCTGAAGCATAACCTTAAACCAAATATAAAATAAAACCCTGTAGCTATGCTATGGGGTTTTTTGCATCATAGAAATCATCATCACCTCACCAGATCATCACCTCTACAGCTCAACGAATTTAAAACATCTCTGATTTTTTTGCGTTATATTTAAGCTAACTTAAATCCTTAATCGAACCGGCCAATGATGCCAAACCTCAAATTACCGAGCGCGCTCTTCTCGCTGATTATATTCCTGCTCATATGTCCGCCCAAGGTTTCGGCCAATTTTGATTTCAATGCCAATTGCCTGCGGGCCTACCAACAGATTTTTGAGCTCAAACTTCCTGCGGCAAGACAACTGATCGCCGCTGAAAAGAAAATCCATCCCAATAACTCCATTATTCCCTTGTTGGAAAACTATGTAGACTATCTTTATCTTCTCACAACTGAAAACAAGGCCGAATTTGAAAGGCTGGAAGAAAAAAAGGATGACCGCATCGACCAGATCAGCAGTGACGACAAGTCCTCTTATTATTACCTCTATGCGCAAGCCCAGATCAACTTGCAATGGGCACTCATTAGGGGCAGATATGGCTCCTACCTGACCGCAGCAAGAGAAATCAACCGTGCAAACGCGCAATTGACAGAAAATAGCCAAAAGTTTCCGGGCTTTCACCTCAATAGCATGGGCCTCGGGCTGATCAATGCGGTCTTAGGCGCATTACCGGATGGGTTCTTAAAATCTACATTGTCTACTTTCGGACTGAAAGGAAATCTTCAAAGCGGATTGAACATGCTGGACAAGCTTGCAGAGAACCTACCAGAATCGACATTTGAGCCTTTTTACGAAGAAGCGGTATTTTATTATGCTTATGTGCTGTCTGATGTGGCCCACAGTTCGCAGGCCTATGCAAAAACCATGAAATATACGACCAGGATTTCAGATAGTAGCCTCATGAAAGCATACCTCCGTGCATATGTCTGCAGCAGGAACGGGCATACCAACGAGGCCATTAGCATCCTGGCCGAGCGCCCAAGTGGTCCAGCCTATCAGGCGTGGCCTTATCTGGAATATCTGATGGGCATTGCCAAACTGAACAAGCTCGATTTCACCGCCGAAAATCATTTCGAAAGATTTCTGCAGACCAATAAAGGGGTAAATTACATCAAAGACTCTTATCTTCACTTGGCTTGGATCAATTTATTAAAAGGCACCGATAGCGGTTATTCGGCAATGAGCAACAGGGTTAAAAATAATGGATATACCTATCACGATCGCGATAAGCAGGCCATTAATGAAGTTGCTGCACCACTGCCGAATAAAGACCTGTTAAAGGCGAGGCTTTTGTTTGATGGCGGATACTACAGTAGG
Source organism: Pedobacter sp. (assembly GCA_031119475.1). GTDB lineage: Bacteria > Bacteroidota > Bacteroidia > Sphingobacteriales > Sphingobacteriaceae > Pedobacter. The sequence goes on from JAVHXV010000002.1 coordinate 156,030, forward strand.
GCGGCCGACCTGCTTTCTGATTTTAAGGCAGAAGATTTTAGGACTGTAAAAGATCGGGCAGAATTCCATTATCGCTACGGGCGGGTGAATGATGCGCTCGGAAAAGACGATGCGGCATTGGCAAACTACCAGAATGCCATTAACGTAGGCAGAGGACTAAAGTATTACTACGCAGCAAATGCAGCCTTGCAGATGGGCAAGATCTATGAAATGAAGCGCAATGTTGGCAAGGCAAGGGAAAGCTTTAACCTGGCCATAAATATGGGAAATGAAGAACAAAAAAACAGCATTGAGAACGAGGCCAAGCAGGGTTTGAGAAGGTTGTCCAAATAGACGCTTTGCTGATTACACTTTAGAACTGATAGACAACGGCATTGATGTGCATGCCAGCGCCAACAGAAGCAAACACAGCGTACTCGCCCTTGACAACCTGATAACCCTCTACCCTTCCATTGATGACCAGATCTATCAACGTAGGAATGGTGGCCACAGAACTATTGCCAAGCCACGAAATGGTCATGGGTACTAGCTTTTCTGGCACTTCATCTAATCCGTAAAGTTTAAACAACCTTTTCATGATAGCATTGTCCATTTTTCCATTGGCCTGATGGATAAATACAGTCTTGATCGCGGTTAAGGGAATTCCCGATTTGTCGATTGCGCTTTTGACCACTTGTGGTACATTGATGACCGCAAATTCGTAGAGCTTTCTGCCGTTCATCTTTAGGTAGGTATTGCCGGTGTTTTCATCCGGATTGTTGCTGCTGCCCATTGTCAATAGACAGGCATGGTTGGCAAATGTCTGGCTCTTGTGGGCGATGATCCCAACTGGCACAGCTGATTCTTTGGCTTCAAAGATGACGGCTGCGGCCCCATCAGAGAAAATCATACTGTCTCGATCGTGTGGGTCTATTATCCTGGAAAGTGTTTCTGAACCGATAACCATCACCTTTTTGGCGTCTCCGCTTTTGAGCAGATAATCTGCCTGGATTACACCCTGCACCCAACCAGGACAGCCAAAAATGATGTCATAGGCCACACAATTAGGATTTTCGATGCCCAGTTCATGTTTTACTTTGGCTGCCAGGGCAGGCAACATGTCCATCCGGTTGGAGCCTGCTTTTACATCTCCAAAGTTGTGGCAGAAAATGATGTGGTCTAGGGTCTCTTTATCTATTTGTGCTGCTTCAATGGCCCTTTTCGCGGCGATGGCAGCAATATTGCTGTTCAATAGGTCGCTATCTGCGTAACGCCGTTCTACGATTTCTGTAATTTCACTGAACTTGTGGATGATCTCTGTATTTTCCTTTTCCAGCTTAATGCCATTATCGAAAAAAGAAGCGCCTAAAAAATGTTCGCCAGAAATAATGTTGTCTGGGATATAGCTCCCCGTACCAGTAATTACTGAATAAATGTTGTTCATCTTGCACATTTGTACCGCAAACTAAAATAGTATACGGTATAAAAAATCGGTTACTTTGAAGTAAGGTACAAAACAATTACGAGAAATCGTCAATTAAAAAGACAAAAAGTTCTTTGGGTCCGTGGGCACCAAGCACCAGGGTTTTTTCGATATCGGCCGTTCTACTTGGACCGGTAATGGTACTGACCATTGTTGGGATGTGGTTCCCATATTTATTCTTCAGCAGGGCAAATGCATCTTTCAGGTCGAGCACGAGCTGCCCGGTCCTGGCAATAACAATGTGGTAATGTGGGAAAATGCTCAACCTTCGACCTGCAGCATGCTGGTTGCTGACCATAATCGAGCCGTTTCTGGCAATCAAGGCCTCGCATGAGGTAATGCCCACTTCTGCCTGGTCAAAATCTTTATCGGTCTGGTAGAAGGGGAATTCATAATGGCTCAAAAGTGCCTGTAGTTCAGGCTCCCAACAGTAGATTTTTCGCCAATTGAAACGGTCGGCAAGGGTCAGGATATTTTCTATAAAGTCGATCCCGTTTTCACAAAAGATAAAGTTTCCTGCAACTGCTGTCAGTTCTTCTGCAAACAGGATCTCGAGCTCTTCGGTATTCTTTTTATATACCGGGCTTTCTTCCAAATTAGGATAGGGGTTGTCCCGCTTTTCGAGCAGTGCCTTCCTGATTTTTTTGAGCATAAGTTCTTTTGCGGAAATATTTTCTTTCATGGCAAATCAAATTAACAAATTTCCTAATCAAAAAGAAGCCTGCTGTTGGGCAGGCTCTTTTCGGTTATAAGTGAAATATTAAGCTTCTTCTGGTGTAATCTGACCTGTAGTGCCGGCCTCACCAGTTTGTTCGCCAAAGAGTCTTTTCCCGAAAATCTGTTCCAGGTCGTCTTTGAACAAGACCTCCTTTTCGATCAGGATATCAGCCAGTTGGACAAGCTTGTCCTTGTTTTCTTCCAGGATCTGGATGGCGCGTTGATATTGGCTTTCGATCAGGTTTGAGATTTCCTTGTCAATGGTCAATGCGGTGTCTTCAGAATAAGGTTTAGAAAAGTTGTATTCATTCTGTCCAGATGAATCATAATAGGTAATGTTCCCTAATTTTTCGTTCAGGCCATAGATGGTTACCATGGCCCTGGCCTGTTTGTTTACTTTTTCCAGATCGCTCAGCGCGCCGGTAGAAATGGTATCGAACATTACTTTCTCAGCGGCTCTTCCGCCCATGGTCGCACACATTTCATCAAGCATTTGGTGTGGGCGCACGATCAGTCGTTCTTCTGGCAGGTACCATGCTGCGCCCAGGCTTTGTCCGCGGGGAACAATGGTCACCTTTACCAATGGTGCCGCATGTTCTAATAACCAGCTTACCGTGGCGTGGCCTGCTTCGTGGATGGCAATTGCCTGTTTTTCGCTCGGTGTAATGATCTTGTTTTTCTTTTCCAATCCACCTACAATCCGGTCAACGGCATCTAAAAAGTCCTGTTTTTCAACATAGGTCTTATTTTTACGCGCGGCGATGAGTGCAGCTTCGTTGCAGACATTGGCAATATCGGCACCTGAGAAGCCCGGTGTCTGTTTGGCCAGAAATTCTGTATCCAACAGACCTTCACGTTTAAGTGGCGCAATGTGCACCTCAAAAATCTGTTTACGTTCGATCACATCCGGCAGGTCAACATAAATCTGCCTATCAAACCTTCCTGCACGGAGCAAGGCTTTATCTAAAACATCAGCACGGTTGGTAGCGGCTAAGATAATGACGTGTGTATTGGTGCCAAAACCATCCATTTCTACCAACAATTGGTTCAATGTATTTTCGCGCTCATCGTTTCCGCCCATCATGCTGTTCTTTCCACGGGCCCGGCCGATGGCATCGATTTCATCAATAAAGATGATACATGGCGATTTATCCTTGGCCTGCTTAAACAAGTCCCTCACACGCGATGCGCCCACGCCCACAAACATTTCAACGAAATCAGATCCTGATAGGGAGAAGAAAGGAACCTGTGCCTCACCGGCAACGGCTTTTGCCAAAAGGGTCTTGCCCGTTCCCGGGGAGCCTACCAACAATGCACCTTTTGGAATTTTACCGCCCAGGTCGGTATATTTTTTTGGGTTCTTCAAGAAATCCACGATTTCCATCACCTCTTGCTTGGCTTCTTCCAGACCGGCAACATCATTGAAGGTAATGCCTACCTGGCTTTCCTTGTCAAAAAGTGTAGCTTTTGATTTGCCGATATTAAAGATCTGACCACCTCCGGCACCTCCACCTCCGCCCATACGGCGCATCATGAAAATCCAAAGCCCTACAAATAAAAGTAGGGGAAGGCCGATGTTAAGGAAGAAACCGCCCCAAGGGCTGCTCTTCGTAATGGCATCAATTTCAGGTATAGGAGTTCCTACGGCCAGTTTTTTCTTTGACTCTTCCATCATTTTTTTGATGTCGTCTGTAGAAATGCCACTGAAATAGGCAACTGGACCTTTATTCTGTTTGCCCCAACTGTTGGGCGTTATGTATTTTTTTAACCTCGGATCGTTTACTTTATCTTCCCTAATGTAGACATCTGCGCGGGCGATATCGTCATATTTATACACCTCGACTTTCTTTACGAAGCCCGGAAGATAGAGCTGCTGTTCAAAAACACGGTAGGTAATCTCTGAGCTATTGGATGAGGAATAGAGTAGTTGTACGGTGATCAATCCGATAATAATGATGGCATACACCCAAAAGATATTGAATTTGGTGCCTTTTTGTGGTTTTTTAGGGATATTCGGGGTACGCTTGATCTGCTTGGGTTTAGTATCTGTATTTTGGCTTTCTTTCATGTCGGTTTCAAAAAGTGTTAAAATAAATGGCTATGCACTCTTGTATGTAGTGGTTTCTGCATCGCCCCATAGGTCTTCGATACCATAGAAGTCACGCTTTTCAGTTCTGAAAATGTGTACGACGATATCGAGGTAATCCAAGATAATCCACTCGGCATTATCTAGTCCTTCCTTTCGCCAAGGATTGGTCTGTGTGGTCTTATAGATTTCATCTTCAACACTATCGGCAATCGCCTTAACCTGTGTTGACGAATCAGCATTGCAAACAATAAAGTAATCGGAGACAGAACTGTTCAGTTCCCTCAAGTCCAAACGCACAATATCATGTCCTTTTTTTTCTTGGATGCCGTGAACGGCTATTTCTGAGAGGTAGGTAGAAAGGTTTTCGATTTTCTTTTTTACCATTAAAAAATTTTAATTTTGATGATCAACAAATATAAAATCAACAATTGCAAAATAACATTTTTTCAACATTATTTGTTGGTCAAAATTTGATCAAATTACCAGCTGTCGATTCTACGAATAACTATTTGAAGAATCTGGTGTCAAATTCCGAGCCATTACCCGAAGGGACTGTAATAATGGCAGAAGATCAGTTTGCGGGACGAGGGCAGCAACAAAATAGCTGGCATGCCGAGCCTGGGAAAAACCTGACTTTCAGCATACTCCTACGACCTTTTTTTTTGCCCATTGGCAAGCAGTTTCTGGTAAATATGACGGTCAGCGTGGCCATAAACAATGCTTTATCTGGTTTAGGGATAAATGGTGCCTGTATCAAATGGCCAAACGACATCTATTTTTTTGACCAAAAGCTGGGTGGTGTCCTGATCGAAAATTCACTTGTAGGCAGTGTCATTAAAACTGCCGTTATTGGCATAGGAATCAACGTAAACCAAACAAATTTTGGCCAGCTGTTGCCTAGAAGAGCAACCTCGATCAGTCAAATTTTACAAGAAGATGTCAATTTAGATCGGCTTTTGATCGAAATTTGTAGTCAAATAGAATATGTATATTTACAGCTAAAGGCAGGAAAATATGCTGAGATCAGAGAATCATATCTAAAGAAGCTCTATCGGATCGGCATACCTGCAAAATATCGTAGCGGAACAGACGTTTGGGAAGGGACGATCAAAGGAATAAGCGATGCAGGATTGTTGCAGTTGGAAAAAGATGGAAGCCTTCAAGAGTTTAATTTTAAAGAAATAGAATTTATCATCAGTTAATCAAATATGAAAAGAATAACCTTAGTATTAACATTAGTATTGGTATCGGCCTTTGGGGCTTTTGCCCAATTGGAAAATCCGGTAACCTGGTCTTATGCAGCCAAAAAAATCAGTAAGACCGAGGCGGTAGTGTACATCAAAGCAACCATTGAAGATGGCTGGCACCTGTATTCGCAAAACGTAAAACCTGGAGGGCCGAGCAAGACCATCATTACCTTTACACCGTCAAAAGATTTTACCCTGGTCGGAAAAACAGCGGAACCTAAGCCGATCAGCAAGTTTGAAAAGGTATTCAACATGAATGTTCCCTTTTTTCAGGATGTAGTTGTTTTCCAGCAGAAGGTTAAGCTCAACAAGGCCACTACAACGGTAAAAGGAAAGGTCGAATTTATGGTCTGCGATGAAAAGCAATGTCTCCCGCCGAGCGACGTGACATTCAGCGTTCCGATCAAATAAGCTAAGCACCTTATTTTAAAAAGCTTCCCAGCAAATCTGGGAAGCTTTTTTTGTGGATGTCCGTCAAACTTAGGTAATCGAATGGCGTCGGATATTGGAGTAGCCAAAATAATCAGTAATTTCACGGCGCTTAAATAGATGATATGAAAAAAATAGTCCTATTGTTGCTTTTTGCCTGTATGGCGATGGCGATGACACCGCTAACCAGTGCTGCCATCAAACAACAGACAGACACGACGGCATCAATGGATGATGTGGAGTTTACAACCGTTGGTTCAAAGGAAGATAGCATCGCCAACAACATTAAAGCCGATACGGTTCAGAAGGATACTTTGGCCAAACCGATTGCCAAGAAAATCGCTGCCTCGCCAAAGACCCTTACTTTATGGGAGACTTTCGTGAAAGGACTTTTGGGCGGCTTTTTGGCTTTCCTCATGCCCTGTATCTTTCCGATGGTGCCGCTCACAGTTAGCTTCTTTATGAAAAAGGGCGGAAGCAGGCAGAAGGGCATCGCACAGGCCATGATCTATGGACTGTCCATCATCGTGATCTACGTGGCAGTAGGGCTACTGATTACGGTCCTTTTTGGTTCGGCCAAACTAAATGAACTGAGCAGCAGTGGAACCTTTAACCTCTTATTCTTTATATTGCTGGTCGTTTTTGCGGTTTCCTTTTTTGGGGCCTTCGAAATTACGTTGCCGAGTTCATTTGTCAATAAAATTGATGCAAAGGCAGATCGTACCAAAGGTTTGGGCGGATTGTTTTTTATGGCAGCCTCCCTGGCCTTGGTCTCGTTTTCGTGTACAGGGCCTATTATCGGTACTCTGCTTGTCGATGCCAGTTCCAAAGGAGAACTGCTCGGTCCAGCGGTTGGGATGTTCGGGTTCGCGCTTGCCTTGGCGCTGCCCTTTACACTCTCGGCCATATTTCCAGGGTTTTTGAGCAGCATGCCAAAATCTGGCGGCTGGCTCAACAGCGTTAAGGTTTGCTTGGGCTTTTTGGAACTTGCACTGGCGCTTAAATTCTTATCGTCTGCTGATCTGGTCTGGCACTGGAATTGGTTTGATCGGGAAATTTTCCTCGTGCTGTGGATTGTTATCTTCGCCATGATGGGGCTCTACCTTTTAGGAAAACTCAAATTTTCACATGATAGCGACCTCCCTTTCATTTCTGTGCCCCGCCTATTGCTATCTATCGTATCCATCGCCTTTGCCATCTATTTGATACCAGGGCTTTGGGGTGCTCCTGTAAGCGTTTTGAGCGGGATTGCACCGCCCATGCACACGCAGGATTTTATCTTGGGCGGGAATGAAACGCCTTCAGGACCTGTAAGCACAAATTTTCCGGCCAAGGTCAAATATGACGATGTTTTGCATGCGCCTAAAGGATTTAAAGTGTTTTTTGATCTGGATGAAGGAGTGGAATATGCCAAAGCCGTAGGGAAACCGATCATGCTCGATTTTACGGGCTGGTCTTGTGTAAACTGCCGTAAAATGGAAGATAATATCTGGGTAAAGGAGTCGGTGGGAAAACTAATCAAAAATGAATATGTCCTCATCCAGTTGTATGTTGATGAAAGGACGGTCAAGATGCCGGCCGAAAAAGTGCATTATTCGAAATATTTGAAAGGAAATACTGACGACCTCGGCCGTTGGAACCAAGATTTGCAGGCGACAAAATATGGCGCCAACTCACAACCATTCTATGTGTTGACCGGCCACGACCTGAAACCGTTGGTAGCGCCCCAAGGTGCGATATTCGATGAGAAAGCATATGGTGACTATCTTAAGAGTGGATTAGATCAGTTTAAAGCGAATAAAAAATAATGGCTGCTATAAAAAATATTGGCGTATTGACTTCAGGCGGTGATTCGCCGGGAATGAACGCCGCCATCAGGGCCGTAGTAAGGGCTGGATTATACCATAACCTCAAGGTTACGGGCATTTTAAAGGGTTACGAAGGATTGATCCATGCCGATTTTATGCCAATGGATATCAAATCGGTAGCCAACATCATCCAAAGAGGCGGTACTATTCTGAAAACCGCCCGGAGCGATGCTTTCCGTACCAAAGAGGGAAGGGAACTGGCCTACAAAAATCTAAGGGAAAGTGATATCGATGCGCTAGTTGTTATTGGTGGCGACGGTACGTTTACTGGCGCAGATGTATTTTGTCGCGAGTTCAATTTTCCGATCATCGGCCTGCCGGGAACGATCGACAATGACCTGATTGGAACAGATTTTACCATTGGCTACGATACGGCCATTAACACGGTAGTCAATGCGGTTGATAAGATCAGGGATACGGCTGAATCGCACGACAGGCTGTTTATTGTAGAAGTAATGGGCCGCGATTCTGGGCTGATTGCACTCCGGAGCGGAATCGGCGTAGGCGCAGAAGCCATCATGATCCCGGAGGCCAAAATGCACGTGGCAGACCTGGTGGAGCGGATCGAAAACGGCAGAAAGGATAAAGCATCCAAAATTATTGTGGTAGCAGAGGGCGATGAAGCTGGTGGCGCCTATAATGTTGGTGAAGTGCTCAAACAAAAATTCCCGCAGTCCGATATCAGGATTTCTGTGTTGGGACATATCCAGCGGGGAGGTAAACCGAGTTGTATGGACCGTGTTTTGGCCAGCAGATTGGGGGTGGCCGCTGTAGAAGGATTATTGGAAGGCAAAACAGATGTGATGGCGGGCCAGATCAACAGGGAAATCGTATTTACGCCATTCTCTAATACCATTAAGCACATCGATGCTGAAAAAATAACCCCGGCCTGGTTAAAGCTGGTCGAAATCCTATCGCTCTAAGTTAAAGTAAAATGGAAAATGGAAAAGTGAGCGTACATCATTCCTCTTCCATTTTCCCTTTTTAAATTTCTTCAAGCACCACAGCTGTTCCGCTAGCGGTTACCATAAGCATGCTGCCGCCATTGCCAACGGTCTCATAATCCAGATCGACCCCGATGATGGCATTGGCGCCCAAAGAGAACGCATATTGCTGCATTTCATTGATTGCCGTATTTTTTCCTTCGCGCAAGACTTGTTCGTAGGAGCCTGAGCGGCCACCAACGATATCCCTGATGCCTGCGAAAAGATCTTTGAAAATGTTGGCCCCAATAATCGTTTCGCCGGTAACAAGGCCAATATATTTTACGATTTTTTTTCCTTCTACTGTGTTTGTGGTTGTAATAAGCATGGTTGATAGATTAAGTGATTTACTGCCGATTGGTTCTGATCGGTTTATCTTTCGATGCGCACAGCATAAAAATGTTACAGCCTAACTGTTGCCGAAAGTTAATTGAGCATGAGCAGGGGGCTAAAATGCCGTTTGAACTGGCTGCAGATCTTAATAAACCTTGCTTCATCTTTAAATGTTGCCCAGCCATGCGAACTGTTCTGTAGGCCAGGGCGGTAGTCAAATGAAACCCCGGCTTCATAGACCAGGTTTCCGTTTGCACAGATCACCAACCGGCTTGAAGTTGTGGCGATGTCTGCACCGGTAAAGGTCATTTTTAAGTCCAACAACTGTTGGATGAGCGCCTCGTCTTTTGCACGCAGGATCCGATAAGGCTTGATGCCTGTGGGCAGGGTCGAAAAATCATCGTTATCTATGATCAAGTATGCCTTGATGCGATCGCTTTTTGGTGGAACAAATTGCCTGAGCGAAAAGGATCTGCCTTTTTTAAATTCAAAATTTGGGAGTTCAGCTTTTGTATCATCTACAAAAACCAGGGGCTGAATATAGAGATAGCCCAATACGATCAGGGCAAAAAAAAGGAGGAGCTTCTTGAGCATGGAAATTTTATAAAAGTTTGTAGAGTACTTCCTGCCAATTGTTTACCCTTTCATAATCGGTAAGGAGCAGGTTGTGAGGTGAAGTGAAAAGTAGTTTTCGGCCTTTAAAATCAATAAAATTTTTGGCCCTGTCGTCGATCATAATATCGGTATTGACAATTTTTTCACCACAGAAGATGATGTTTTTCCAACCGATAAAAGGGAGGTGCTGGGCGAGCCAGTGGTATTTATCCTCCAGCGAATTTGGGAACTCCATGGCTGCTGAAACGATATAGACCTCATATTTTTCCTGCAGTTTTTTAATGGCCTCTACGCTGCCTTCTATAATAGGCAGGTTTCTGAAAAAACCTTTTTCGTTGATGTAGTCGAACCATTTATGGTTGATGTGCGCTGGTACATGGTGGTAGATTTCGTTTCCGGGTTCTAGCTTCAGATCTAGCGGGACCCCATAGTCGCGGTTATATAATTCGATGAATTTGGTAATCGGGTCAGCGATGACCTCATCCATGTCAATGGCTATTTTCATGATGTAAAGATAGCAAGAAGCGGAAAGACTGAAACTGTATTTTGGACTTTGTCAATCTCCCCCTGCGCAGTCAGCTGTAAATACATTTTCCTTAGCGGATACGGGTTGGGACTTTGACAAAGTCCATGACACAGCGCTGACAATTTGGGGTGTTTTGTCCTTTGCTTCTATAATTTGCAAATTATCAAGCTATTGCTTACCTTTGCATCCCCGCAAGCACGAAGCTCCGGGAACTATGTTGAATACATAATTTAAAAAGAAATGGCAACTAAAATCAGATTGCAAAGATTCGGTAAAAAAGGGAAACCTTTTTTCCACGTAGTGGTAGCGGACTCCCGCTCACCAAGAGATGGTAAATTTATTGAGCGTTTAGGTTCTTACAACCCGAACACCAATCCAGCTACCATCGACATCAACTTCGAAAAAGCTTTAGACTGGGTAAATAAAGGTGCACAACCTACAGATACCGCTCGCGCTATTTTGTCTTATAAAGGAGTTTTGTACAAAAAACACCTAGAAGGCGGCGTGAAAAAAGGAGCTTTGACAGCTGAGCAGGCAGACGCTAAATTTGCGGAATGGCTACAGGCTAAAGGCGGCTTGATCGAAGGTAAAAAAGAAAGCTTGGTCGCTAGCAAAAATGAAGCTAAAAAAGCGGCCTTAGCTGCTGAAGCTAAGAAGAATGCTGACCGCGCTGCGGCAATTGCTGCTAAAAACGCTCCAGTAGAAGAGGTTGTTGAAGAAGAGGCAGTAGCAGATGAAGCTCCAGTGAGCGAAAGCGAAACTGTGGCAGAAGCAGCAACTGAAGAAGCACCAGCGGTTGAAGAAACCATTGCTGAAGAAGCACCTGCTGCGGAAACTTCAACTGAAGAAGAAACAAAAGAAGAAGCTTAACCAACGGTTTTGTTATTCGCCAGATAGCGCCCTGAAGCAACATACGTGCTTCGAGGCGCTATTTTTGTAAAACCCAAATTCATTCGGAATACCGAGTCACATGACAAAAGAAGAATCATTTTATATCGGTTATGTAACCAAGACCAAGGGCCTAAAAGGAGAAGTGCAGGTCTATTTTGAGTTTGATGCTTACGAAGACCTCGAACTTGATGTGGTTTTTTTGGAGATGAATGGCAAAATGGTCCCGTTTTTTGTTAAGTCACATAAATTATATCCCAATCAGACCGGATTATTTTATTTCGACGATGTAGACCACATTGATAAGGCCCAGGCATTGCTTAAAAAGAAACTCTATCTTCCATTAAGCAAAAAACCAGAACGCGACGAGGACGAGCTCACCTACCATGACCTCAAAGGATACACTGCAATTGATGAAACACATGGGGAACTGGGCGAAATCATTGCCGTAAACGAATATCCTCAACAATTTGTGGCAACCGTAAGGTTTAAGGAAAAAGAAATCCTATTCCCTCTGAACGAAGAAATAATCATCGAAATCGACGATGAGGAGCAGGCCATCCTGGTCGATCTTCCTGAGGGACTGTTGGAGATTTATTTGGATTGAGCATAGGGCATAGCGCAAGGCGCATGGAGCAAAGAAAAAGACCAAAGAGCAGGCGACAAAAGACTTTATCTCTGTAAATTGGTGCATTTAATTGGTGCAATTTTTGACAGCCATTAGGTATGAAAAAACTTGCCTTCCTTTTTTTAGTGTTCGCCTGTTTTGCGGCCTGCACAAATCACCCGAAAGAAGATAAAACTGCAGCAACACAACAGACCAAATCTGCACCTCGCCGATCTGGCGGGCTCACTCAGCAGGATTCCATCAAGGCTACCGCAAGACAGGTATTGATCTGCCTAAAGGATAAGAAATATAATGAGCTGAGCACTTATTTTTCTCCTGAAGGAGTTTTGTTTTCACCATACGGATTTATAGATACGCTGAAAAGTAAAAAATTAATTCCGGCAGACTTTCTGGAATCAATCAACAGAAATTGGATCCTGACATGGGGCATTGCCGATGGTTCGGGCGATCCGATCAAGCTTACCGTGAAGGCCTACTTCCAAAAATTTGTATACGATGCCGATTATCTGGCTGCCGAGGCAGTTGGCTACGATGAAATCATTAAAAAAGGTAATACAAAAATCAACTTGGAAGCAGTTTACCCACATCACCACTTTGTCGAGTACCACTTTAGCGGCTTCGACCAACAACAGGATGGACTAGACTGGACAAGTCTGCGCCTGGTCTTCGAAAAGCGCGACGGGCAATATTTTCTCAAGGCCGTGGTTCATGATCAATGGACCATTTAATGTTTAAATATCAATCCGCAACCTTAAATATATGATCTATCAATCTTTTTAAATTTTATTTGACATATGCCTTAGTGAGCAATCGCGCATCGTTTGGGGCCATCGAATGCTAATCGCTGCGCGCAATCGCCAAACAATCCTTACCTTTGCCCCATGCGTTTCGATATCATTTCTGTTTTGCCCGACCTATTGACCAGTCCATTTGCGCACTCGATCTTGCAACGGGCCCAGAAAAAGGGGATTGCAGAGATTGTGGTCCACAACCTGAGGGACTACGCAACCAATAAGCAGAAAAGCGTAGACGATTATCCATACGGTGGCGGAAGCGGCATGGTGATGTCTATCGAGCCTTTTGCGGCCTGCATCGAAAAGCTACAGGGCGAAAGAACCTATGACGAGATTATTTTTATGAGCCCAGACGGGGAGACGTTGAACCAGGGCATTGCCAACCAGCTTTCTACCCATGAGAACATCATGATACTGTGCGGACATTATAAGGGCATTGACCAGCGGATTAGGGATGTATTTGTAACAAGGGAAATTTCAATTGGCGACTATGTGCTTTCTGGTGGAGAGCTGCCGGCCGCTGTTTTGGTTGATGCGGTAGTGCGGCTGATCCCAGGGGTATTGAATGATGAGACATCGGCCTTATCTGACAGTTTTCAGGGCGACCTGCTGGATGCGCCGATCTATACCCGTCCTGCCGAATGGCGCGGGCATAGGGTGCCCGATATCTTGTTGAGCGGACATGAGGCCAAGATCAAAGAATGGAGACACGAAGAGTCGCTCAAACGTACACAGCAACGCAGACCAGATTTGCTGGATTAGTTTAAAATGGCGATAACAACACCATAATTGAGGATGATTGACTGCTTTGGGCATGCAACACGATGCCGTAAAAAATAAAGTGTGTGCTACAGCGGGCCGGGCTTTCCGTTCCAATCTTTTTGCTGCTTTCCGAAAATGCTGAAGGCAAAAAGGATTTTCACAGCAATCCCTCATGCTAGCAAGAAGCATAGGGAATTTATCGCGTGAGGGATCGGCGCGGAAATCCTTTTTGTGCTGCGAAAACATCCGGGAGCTCCACAAAAAGATTGGAGCAAGAGCCCGACCCGAGGCACGAGGGGCACGCCCAGTTCACAATCGACTGAGCCGTCGCATGAGCTGACATTCTGCATATCGAGCACTTAAGTTTAGAGCTAAACTTTTATCTTCGACTTAAACTTTAGACTTCATTGTGGAAAACAGCGCCTGTGTTAAAAAATAAATTATTTTTGGGCAATCACTTTTATTTCTAAAATAAAATCCCTAATATTGCAGTCCGATTTTAAACAATAAAAAATCGGCTTAATAGCTTAAAATCATGGATTTAGTAAAATTTGTAGAAGAGCAGGTAATCGCGAAAAATGAGTTTCCTTCTTTCAAATCTGGAGATACAGTGAGTGTTCACTATAAAATTCGCGAAGGTAATAAAGAACGTGTTCAAATTTACCAAGGCGTTGTTATTCAACGTAACAGCGCTGGTGCCAACGAAACGTTCACCGTTCGCAAAATGAGTAATGGAGTTGGTGTAGAGCGTATCTTCCCGATCAATTCTCCAAATATTGATAAAATTGAAGTCAACAGCTATGGTAAAGTGCGTAGGGCTAAATTGTTCTATCTGCGCGAACTGACTGGTAAAGCTGCCCGTATCAAATCGCTAAGAAAATAGTTCTTAACGATAAAAAAATATAACCTTCACGATTACTCGTGGAGGTTTTTTTGTTTAGATCCATACCATGCCTATAAGGTTTTTAAAACCTTATAGGCATGGTATCTAAACCTTTCTTACCTTTACGCCACCAAATATAAAACCAGATCTTCTAATAGGAGCTATGCCAATTGTTATGGACAACATGAAAACATTATTAAAAAAGTACGAAGAGAAGCAGCCAGAGATTGTTTTTGAATGGAAAGACAAGGAGTCGGAAGCCGAGGGTTGGGTAGTCATCAATTCGCTACGGGGAGGTGCTGCGGGCGGAGGTACGCGTATGCGGAAAGGGCTTGACAAGAGAGAGGTCGAATCGCTGGCCAAAACCATGGAAGTGAAATTTACGGTTTCTGGTCCTCCGATTGGAGGGGCTAAGTCGGGCATCAATTTCGACCCTGCCGACCCACGTAAGAAAGACGTACTCGAAAGATGGTACAAGGCCGTAATGCCCTTGCTCAAGAATTATTACGGCACAGGCGGTGACCTGAACATCGATGAAATCCACGAGGTGATTCCCATTACCGAAAGCTATGGGCTTTGGCATCCGCAGGAAGGCGTAATCAGTGGGCATTATCAAGCGCGAGAGAACGAACGGATCCATCAGATCGGACAACTGCGCTATGGTGTTTCCAAAGTGCTGGAAGACCTGGAATATACGCCAGACATCAAAAGAAAATATAAAGTGGCCGATATGATTACCGGCTATGGGGTGGCCGAAGCCATCAGGCATTATTACCACATCTGGGGAGGCGAGCTGAAAGGCAAAAAGGCAATCATCCAGGGATGGGGAAATGTAGCTGCTGCGGCAGGCTATTATTTGGCCGAACAGGGCGTTAAGATTGTAGGCATTATTGACCGCGTAGGTGGCCTGATCAAGCCCGAAGGATTGACGGCAGAAGAGGTGAAGACACTTTTTAACACCAGAGAGAACAATACGCTAGTTGCCGAAAACCTGTTGCCCTTTGCAGAAGCGAACGAAAAAATCTGGCAAGTTGGAGCCGAAATCTTTGTGCCAGCAGCAGCTTCAAGGTTGGTACAGCAGGCCGAGGTTGACCAAATGATCAGCCATGGACTGGAAGTGATCTCCTGTGGGGCAAATGTTCCTTTTGCCGATAAGGAAATCTTCTTCGGAAGCATTATGGAATATACCGACAACCATGTTGCGGTTATCCCAGATTTTATAGCCAACTGCGGCATGGCGCGCGTATTTGCCTACCTGATGCAACGGAACGTAGAAATGAGCGATGATGCGATTTTTTCTGATGCTTCGAACATTATTTTTAATGCACTAAAGGCGATCCATCAGGTTTCGGACAAGAAGACAAATTTATCTAGCACGGCATTTGAAATCGCATTGAAACAATTGGTTTAATGGACACTCAATTTTTTGAACAGGTCATTTGGGGAAATACGGTCAGGGACTATTTCCTTTTTGTGGGGATCTTATTGATCGGACTTTTATTGAAACGATTCGTATCGCGGATATTGAGCCAGTTATTGTTCCGATTGTTCAGAAAATTTGCCGACGAGGTCAAGATCGATACTTTTATTGCACTGTTGCTGAAACCGATCGAATTTTTTATTCTGTTGACCACGTTCTACTTGGCAATCAACCAATTGAGCCACCCTTTGGAAGTTGCCATTTTCCATTACCATAAAGCGGAGGGCAAGCTGAAAGTCTTACAGGAATTTACCTTGGGCGAACTGCTCGACAAGACCTTTCTTTTCTTCATTATCCTTTCATTTTTTTGGATCATTTTGAGGATGGTCGATTTTGTGGCGCACGTATTTATGTACCGCGCCATTAAATCAGAAAATAAGGCAGACGACCAGTTGGTGCCTTTCTTGAAGGAACTCTTCAAGTTCATCATCTATTTTATTGGATTTTTTGTCCTGCTCGGCTACGTATTCGAAGTGAATGCGCTCAGTCTCATCACAGGGCTGGGCATTGGTGGTATAGCCATCGCTTTGGCTGCGAAAGAAAGCCTGGAAAACCTCATCGGATCATTCACCATTTTTATAGACAAGCCTTTTACGGTAGGCGATATCGTTAAGGTCGATGGAGTAGAAGGCACCATTGAAAAGGTGGGATTTAGGAGCACGGTGCTGCGCAGTACCGACAAGACAACTTATATTATTCCCAACCGTTCGATGATCGATGGCGTACTTGAAAACTTGACGAGAAGAAATTACAGAAGGGTTAAATTTGATATCGGACTGACTTATGAGACCCCAGTTGAAAATATCAAAGCCATCATCAAGGCCATTGAACAGTTTTTGGCTACACAGAAGAATACGACAGATGTGTATGTTACCTTTGAAAGCTTTGCAGATTCAGCCCTAAAGATCCAGATCCTCTATCTGGTTGCCAATATCGACTACACCGATTACCTCCAGATCAAGGAAGAAATCAACTTCAAGATCATGGAAATTGTAAGAGCGAATGATGGCAGTTTTGCTTATCCGACACAGCGGACGGTAAGTGGATAAAGTAAGGAGCAAAGAGCAAGGAAGAGGGAGCAAAGATGAATGACGAAAGATCAGGGATCCGATCATCCTTGCTCCCTCCTCCTGCTCATTCATCTCTCTATAATTCTGCCAGAACGGTAATTCCGCCTTTTACTACTTCTCCAAGTTCAAGTTTCACATCGGTGCCGAGGGGCAAAAAGATATCTACCCTTGACCCAAATTTGATGAAGCCAAATTGTTCGCCCTGAACAACGGGATCTCCCTCTTTCACATACCAGACAATCCGTCGTGCCAATGCACCTGCAATCTGTCTGAAAAGCACAGGGGTTCCGTTTGGATGTTCCACGACAGTTGTGGTCCGTTCATTTTCGGTGCTTGATTTTGGATTCCACGCTGCAAGATATTTCCCTGGGTGGTATTTGAAAAACTTGACCACGCCAGAAATCGGATTTCTATTAATGTGTACATTGATCGGCGACATGAAAATAGAAACCTGCAAGCGCTTGTCTTTGAAATATTCTCCTTCTTCGGTTTCTTCGATGACCACAACTTTTCCATCAGCTGGGCAAATCACCAAGTTGTCTCCGGCGGTAAAGGTTCTGCGTGGGTTTCTAAAAAACTGGAGGACGATAACGAATAGTGCGAAGGAAACGATATAAATCAGCCATCGTAACCAGGCGAGGTCCGCAAATTTATAGTCTACAAATGCATTGAGTAGAAAAATAAACAGAACAGTAAGCGCAATGGTGGTATAGCCTTCTTTGTGGATGGTCATGGTTTCAGTTTTTAATTACCGCAAAAATCGGAAAAAAAATATTCATTTGCGACTTAAGATTTACGAATTACAATTCAGGGTAATCCTTCCATTAAATCGTACATCAAACTACCCGATAAATATCCTTTAGGTTTCTCCCCAATCCATTGTAATCTAGGCCATAACCGACCACAAATTCGTTGGGAATTTCAAACCCGACATACGTGAGTTCGGCAATCGGATTTTTTAGGGCTGCGGGTTTATAGAGCAGGCTGCATACATTTACCGATGCTGGTTTTTGTTCATGTATTTTGGCCAAAATGTGGGCGAGGGTAAGCCCGGTATCGACAATGTCCTCTACAATGATGACATCACGATCTTTTAGGCTAGTGGATAGGCCAAAAGTTTCCTGAATTTTCCCCGAACTGTTGGTGCCTTCGTAGGAAGCTACGCGGATGAATTCCACCTCACAGGAAATGGCAACTTCTTTGAGGAGATCGGCCATGAACAAAAAGCTGCCGTTGAGCACGCCAATGAAAATTGGACAGCGTCCATCAAAATCAACATTGAGCTGGATGCCGATCAATCTTGTCCTTTTGCTAATGGTGTCATTCTCCAAAAGGATTTCAAAATATTTGTCGTGGATCTGGATTTTATTCATGGTTTCATTTATTATCCGCCACTTTCTTTTTCTTTTCGTCTTTGTGCCCTTCGTTCTTGGCGAAGCTGTTTTTTGGTTTTTACGGTATCGGTTTTTGGCGCAGGTTTAATTGTGGTATCAACCTTTGATCCGAATAGGCGGTCGAACAAGGTTTTTGACTTGTCCTGCATACCACCGGGAGGAATGGCTTCATCTTCTATCGCTTCAATTTTTGCCGTATCGATTATAACCGAATCAGGCAAGAGATATTGCCTCAGCCCTTCACGCAAGCGGACATTGTAAAAGCCATATCCGGCAGTATCAGGAACGGTCAGTCCACGGCGCGCCATGGTATTTCCAATAAATTGAAAATAATTGTACAGATATCCTTTTAGGCTGCCATCGCTCTGAAATTTATAGAGTGCCACTTTGGGCTTCGGAACAATATTGGCCAAGAAAATTCCTTCACCGATTGTTAATTCTGATGGCAATTTGCCAAAGTAATGGTGTGCGGCTTCGCCGATGCCGTATACGTTTTGGCCCATTTCAATAATGTTGAAATAAACTTCCAGCATGCGCTGTTTACTGACTAGGCGATTGTTTTCAATGAGCCAAACAATCAAGATTTCTTCCACTTTGCGAGAAAGGGTTTTTTGCCTGCTCAAGAACACGTTTTTGACCAGTTGCATAGAAATGGTACTGCCACCACGTTTGAACCGTTTTTCCTTAAAATTAACAGCAATTGATTTTCGGATCGATTCTTCTACAAATCCATGGTGCCTGAAAAAAGAAGGATCTTCAGACGTGAGCAAGGCGTTTTTAAAGTTCGGCGAAATATCTTCCAACCGGGTAAAGTTGGGATTGGAAGGGCCAATCAGGATATCCCGCATGGGTTTTCCATACTCGTAGGGCGTGTAAACAAATTCGGAATTGATCTTTTGTAGATTTGTTTTCCCCCATTTTACGATCTTAAAATTGGTTGGCGTAAGTGTAGAATTAAACCTTACGCTATCCGGAATGGAGGTGTCGAGGTAAAAATCAAGGTTATAACGCAGCTTTCCACTCACCTGTATCCCTTCAAGAGATTCGAACATGCCGTGGGGAAAGGAGTCAAAAATCGCCTGTGCATCCTGTTCCTCGGCATTGATCTTCATTTCGTAGATCTTATGGGGCGAAAGCGTGTATTTTAGAAAAGGATGAACAGATGCATTTTTCAGAAAGACAGTAGAAGTGCTGTCCAGACATACATAATTCTCGCCGATCAGCATGTCTGCATCTATCTTTGCATCCGGAACAATAATATCGGCAGAAGAAATCCTTTTTTGATTAATCGTTAAGTTTTTGATCGACCATGAACCAGAAATCTTGTAATCGTCGCCACTGTAGTCTGCCTCCTTCATTTCAGTACTCGCCGTATCGAAGCTCAGTTTGGTGCTGAATTTTTTTTCGAGATAGGCAGGCAGTTCAACCTTTTTTCCATCTGCAAAAATCTTGACATTCAAGCGTTTCCTGCTGGGATTTAATTTTCCGTTAATGTGCCAGGTTGCAGCGGTATCGTTTACGATGATGTTGGAAACAAGCTTGCCGTTATCTATTGTTGCGGCTGAAGTAAAGAACTTGAGCGAAGCCGTATCGTTGTCGTTTAACTGCACCATGAAATTTTTCAGCTGCATGTCGTCAGGGATCTTATAAAAAACTTCGTTGAGCAGGTTACTGGCCAGATCGCTCAGGTTAACCTTGTGATCGGTGCTCACGCTATCTTTCTTTTTTCTCTTTAGAATAAAATCAAGGTTGGTCAGCGTATCCCTAATGACGACACTAACTTTCGCATCGTTCAAGTTGATAGCCGACAGTTTAACCTTTCCGAAAAGCAGTGGAAAAATCTTTACGGTAACTGTAATGTCGCTGATGGTAGACAAGGTATCCCGATCTTTTGGCACCAGTGAGATCTGCTTCATGTTCACCGAACTTAATCCCGTGAATCCGGCAGCGCCGATCTTGACCTGTAGCCCATAATCTTTATCGGCTTTCGAAATGGCCTTTGCCATGATCTTTTTGAGCAAGACTTCCCGTTTACAGTAGGCGACCGCGCCAGCGATAAAAAACAGCACGAAGAAAACTCCTAACACCCATGCGCCTATCTTAAGGTATTTTTTGGGGATGTTAATTTTGGGGAACTGCATATATGAATTTAGAAGTAATTGTTAAACAAACGCTTATCGCAAAAGTTTATTTCTTGTGTACTAATTATTGGCTGAATTCGACATCATGTACAATTTTAAAATGGAATTGTCTTATTCGTCTCATTTCGTGGTTAAAATTACAACAAAAAGGGTGATAGTAAATTTTTTGTGCCCATGTTTTGTTAATTTTGAACAATGATAATTACCGATGAGCAGGTTTATGCGGCTTTGCGCAATGTTGAAGATCCCGATCTGAAAAAAGATCTGGTGACACTACACATGATCAAAGACCTAAAGATCGAAAACCAAAGGGTTGCATTTACCTTAGAGCTGACTACACCGGCCTGTCCGATGAAAGATATGCTGAAGAATGCCTGTATCAATGCCGTTAAGCACTTGGTATCGGCCGATGCCGATGTTCAGGTCAATGTAACAGCAAAAGTGACCAGGCCTGTAGACACTTCGCAGTTGAAGGACATTAAAAATATTATCCTTGTTTCTTCGGGGAAAGGTGGAGTAGGCAAATCGACAGTGGCCAGCAACCTGGCGATTACACTTGCTGCCGAAGGGGCCAAGGTTGGGCTCATTGATGCCGATATCTATGGGCCGTCTGTTCCGATCATGTTTGGGCTGATTGGTGCAAAACCGGGCGCAAGGGAGACTGCAGCGGGTAAGACATTGATCCTTCCGATTGAAAAATATGGCATCAAGCTGCTTTCCCTGGGATTTTTTGCAGATCCAGACCAGCCTGTGCCATGGCGTGGCCCAATGGCCTCAAATGCCATCAAACAGTTGTTTAATGATGCTGATTGGGGCGAGCTGGACTACCTGATCGTAGACTTGCCCCCTGGAACTGGAGATATCCACATTACCATTAGCCAGAGTTTTCCAATAGCTGGTGCGGTTATTGTAACAACCCCACAACAGGTTGCACTTGCCGATACGAGAAAGGGATTGGCCATGTTCAGGATGCAGGGCATTCAGATCCCGGTATTGGGCGTAATCGAAAATATGTCTTACTTTACGCCTGCGGAACTGCCAGCAAACAAATATTATATTTTTGGAAGTAACGGCGGAAGAGATTTGGCAGCGCAATATGGGGTGCCGTTTTTGGGAGAATTGCCATTGGTACAAGATGTTTCTGCTGCCGGAGATTTGGGTACGCCGATTTCGCTAGAAAAACAGAGTCCTTCTGCCCAGGCATTTGCGGAAATTGCACAGAAAATAGCGCAACAGGTTTCTATCCATAATGTACAGCTGGCGAATTGCTAAAAATTTGCTATTTTTATACTTTAAAAAATATAAGATGAGTTTAACAGAACAAGTTGAGCAGGCGTTAGAAACCATCAGGCCCTATTTGATAGCCGATGGCGGAAACGTAGCCATTGAAGAGATTACGCCGGATTATGTTGTTAAATTGAGATTATTAGGGAACTGTGGCAATTGTAAGATGAGCTTCATGACAATGAAAGCAGGCATTGAACAGGCCATCATGAAGGCTGTTCCTGAAATTACCAGTGTTGTTGCCGTTGATCTAGCGGAACAGGAATAAGCTGATTTAACACTATTTAACTAGCAATTAAAGCTTTTACAGTTATTTTTGTAAAATGAAATATAGCTTAACGATCATATTGCTATTTTTTGTCGCCACGGTTTTTGCGCAAGAGGAAACCAAAAGCAATAAATTGGTTCAGTTTTCAGGGATTATTACTGATGCTGATAGCAATGCCGTTGTGCCCTATGTAACCATTACCAATAAAAGCTATAACGAACAAAAATATGCCGCCAATTATCAGGGGTATTTTTCATTTGTAGCGCATGCCGGAGATACGATCGAATTTTCTGCCGTAGGCTTTACAAGTAAGACCATTGTTTTGCCCACCCAGATTGCCGATCGGAAGTACACGGCAAAAATCCAATTAAAATCTGAAGTTGTCTACCTACAAACAGTCAGGGTATACCCTTGGGCAACGGTAGAAGAATTTACCAAAGATTTTTTGGCCCTAAAAGTGGCCGATGATGATATGGCAATCGCCAAGAGAAACCTTTCGCCCAAAAGCATCAAGGGCATGTCGCAGATCTTATCAAGAGATGCGCAAGAGATTGCGAATGGAAATTACCGGAATAATTTTGACCGCATGATGAACGTAAACATGCGACAGACCAATCCGTTGCTCAATCCTTTCGCCTGGGGCAAATTAATGCAGACCATCTTTAATGGCGATAAACTGCGAAGTGAAGAGCAGTAGCCTTTAATTAGCTAATTTGTAGATGAGTTGATTAGGTGATCATCGCTTGTGGGTCATTTATTACCAAATCATCACATTAGCACATCGGCACCTCATTACAGTTACCTTTTCTTATTCTGCTTAGGGAACCTCATTTTGTAGTCGGTGGATACATTCCCTTTGGAAATCGAATCAAGTTTGCCTTTCAGGAGCTGCTTTCGCAATAGGCTTAACTTATCTGTAAATAACTTGCCTTCGATATGATCGTACTCATGTTGGATCACCCGAGCCGGGAAACCAGTTACACTTTCGGTATGTTGCTGCCAGTTTTCATCATAATAACTGATGACGATATTGGGCTTGCGCACCACATCTTCCCTAATTTCTGGAATACTCAGACATCCCTCGTTGAAGGACCATGGCTCGCCACTTTCTTCTGTGATCTGGGCGTTGATAAAAACTTTCTTGTAGGCCGCTTCTTCTTCATCACCTATGGTATCGACCACAAACAAACGGATTGGAAGACCAATCTGTGGAGCGGCCAGCCCAACACCATTCGCATTGTACATGGTTTCGAACATGTTGCTAATCAATTGCTGCAGATCTGGATAGTGCTCGTCAATCGGCTCACAAACTTTCTTCAAAACAGGATCGCCATAGGCAACGATAGGTAATTTCATGCTGCAAAATTACGAAAATGTTGGCTAGAAACAATAGCAGGACGGCGTTTGAAGATTAGCGGATAGATTTGTTGGGTTATTCCAATGTCGGCGCAAACACCAATGAGCTGAGCAATTTTTCGTCTAGTATCTCATTTGCGATATTGGCCATATCCGTCGTACTTACAGCTTGTATTTTGTTGAATACGGTTTCCAAACTGTCTATTTTGTGGTAATCGATCAAGCTTTTGGCCATTGAAATAATCAGGCCAATCCTATTTTCTTCGCCCAATGCGATCTGTCCAATGAACTTCTGTTTGGCCTTTTGTAATTGGACTGGAGTTAGGGGTTTTTCTTTTATCTTTTTGAATTCTTTAAAGATTAGGGAGAATGCGCGGTCTACTTTTTCTTTGTCGGTTCCGAAATAGCAGGCAAAAATTCCAGTATCGCTCAGCGGACTATAGTTGGTCTCTATGGTATAGGCGATTCCATATTTTTCTCTTAACTGTAAATTTAGGATCGAACTCATACCGGTGCCACCTAAAATGTTATTCAACAGCAATAAACCAGTTTTATATGGGTGGTGGAGCGAATAGGCTGGAATGCCCATCATGCAATGTGCCTGCATAATCTGCTTTTTAACGACTTCTTTTTTAGCAGGAGCCAATTTCGGGGCAACTCTCTTTTTTTCCTTAAAATTGGCAGGAACTGGCTCAAAATATTTTGTACCTATTTTTACCAGTTTGTTCAAGGTATAGTCGCCCAAAACGGCTATTACGATTTCATCTGTACGGTAATTGTCTTTGATAAATTGAAGGATGTCATTTCGCGTAAACCTGTTCACTGTCTGGGGAGTACCTAAAATATTTCTTCCCAGGGCATGGCCGGCAAAAAGCTGGTCTTCAAAATCATCATTGATGGCCTCTTCAGGCTGGTCGAGGTAGGAAGCAATTTCATCGAGCACCACGCCCTTTTCCTTTTCAATTTCTTCTTTGGGAAACACAGAGTGGAAAACAATATCATTAAAAAGTTCTAACGTACGGTCGAGGTACGGATTTAAAAATGAGGCATGGATACAGGTATATTCCTTTGTTGTATACGCATTTAAATCGGCACCGATACTTTCAAGCCGGGTCAGGATCTGATTGGTGCTGCGTTTTTTGGTGCGTTTGAAAACCAGGTGTTCGATAAAATGGGCGAGTCCCATCTGTGCATCGTCCTCATCGCGCGAGCCACTGTTGATGAGGATACAGGCATGTGAGATCGATGAAGCGGCGGGAACATGGAGCAACCTGATGCCATTGCCCAGGGTATGGACGTTATATTTCATTGGCCAGATCAGATTCTTGAACACCTAATGTCAGTGCGGCTTTCGCCAAAGTTGGTTTGCTCCACCACAAGGCAAAAAAAGTGAGCATGGCAAAAACCATAAATAGTGCATTGCTGGTAATCAGACAGCATACGATGTTGAATAAGGCTGCCGATTCGTACAGTGCGGCCTTCACGATAAAAGCGGTCTGGTAACGGGCCAGTTTTGAGGGGATATCGGTAGCTTCTTCGGCCGGGGCCAATACCTTATTTGAAATGATTGGGGCAATTGCCAGCACCACAATGACCATAATGGGCGCAGTGATTAAATCTGTGTCTGTATGGGCGAGTGAAAAATATAGCTTCCCTTGGTTAATGAAAAGAACCGTTCCTGCGAATATTAAGATCCCGATACAAAAGGCACGATGGATAAGCTGGGCAACTTTAAGCTTCATAGTTTTGCTGATGATCGTACAAAGATACGGTTTAGGCATGGAAGTCAAGTGGCCCCTAGCAAATACATTAAACCTCCTACTGTCATTTTGACCTATATAAGAGTTTGGAACAAGGCTTGATAAGCTTAGTTAAATCAAAAAAAAGCAGTATAGATTATGACAACAGAAAAAGGAAGTATTTCCATACACACGGAAAACATTTTCCCGATCATCAAAAAGTTTTTGTATTCGGATAATGAGATCTTTTTAAGGGAATTAGTTTCTAATGCCGTTGATGCCGTTCAAAAAATAAAGCGTTTGGCTGCATTAGGGCAATATAATGGAGAAGTAGGCGAGCCTTTGGTACAAGTTAGCCTAGATGCCGCTGCAAAAACCATCACCATTAGCGACAATGGTCTGGGAATGACGGCAGACGAGATCAAAAAATACATCAACCAGGTTGCCTTTTCTGGTGCGAGCGAGTTTGTAGAGAAGTTTAAGGATGCAAAAGACGCAAATGAGATCATTGGTAAATTCGGACTTGGATTTTACTCTGCGTTTATGGTGGCAGATTTGGTCGAAATACAGACTTTATCTTATCAGGAAGGTGCATCGCCGGCAAAATGGATCTGCGATGGCAGCACTGAATTTGAAATCTCCCAAGGCAATAGGACTACGCGCGGTACCAGCATCATCCTACATGTGAATGCCGAATCTGAAGAATTTTTGAGTGAGCATAAGCTACAGGAAATCTTGGATAAATATGCCAAGTTTTTACCTGTGCCCATCCAATTCGGTACAAAATCAGAGCAGGAAGCGGATGGTGAAGATGAAGAGGGAAAACCAAAGTATAAAACTGTCGAGGTTCCAAACATAGTGAATACCACCAATCCGATCTGGACCAAGGCGCCTGCAGATTTGTCAGACGAAGATTACCTGGCTTTTTACAAAGAACTCTATCCATTTTCTGAAGATCCGTTGTTTTGGATCCACCTTAATGTAGATTATCCTTTTAACCTGACCGGGGTATTATATTTTCCGAAATTGAAGGAAGATTTCGATATGCAGCGCAACAAAATCAAGCTGTTCAGCCGTCAGGTCTTCATTACCGACGAGGTGAAAGACATCGTCCCTGAGTTTTTAATGCTGCTGCACGGGGTAATCGACTCTCCTGATATTCCACTAAATGTTTCGCGCAGCTTCCTTCAGGCTGATGGCAACGTTAAAAAGATCAATAGCTACATCACCAAAAAAGTAGCGGATAAATTGGCCGAACTGTTCAACAAGGACCGTAAAGGTTTCGAGGAGAAATGGACAGATATCGGACTGTTCGTGAAATATGGAATGATCAGTGAGGAAAAGTTTTATGAAAAAGGAAAAGATTTTGCTTTGCTGACCAATACCAAAGGCGAACATTTTACGCTTGAAGAATATAAAGAAAAAATCAAGGCCGTACAGACCGATAAGAATGGTGCTCTGGTTTACCTGTATACTACCGATCCTGAAAAACAGGATGGCTTTATCCAGGCCGCAGAAAAAAGAGGTTATGATGTGTTGGTGATGAACTCACCAATTGATGGACATTTTGTAAGCAGTTTGGAGCAGAAGCTTGAAAAAACGGTATTGAAGAGGGTTGATGCCAGCGTGACCAACAAACTCATTGAACAAGATGAAACATTGGAATCGGTGTTGAGTGAAGAACAATCGACCGCCATAAAAGGAATTTTCGAAAAAGCGATCACTAAGCCTGGCTACACTGTAGAAGTAATTGGCCTAAGCCCTGATGATAGTCCGGTAACCATTACCATGGACGAATTTATGCGCCGCATGAAAGATATGGCCAAAATGGGCGGCGGGATGAGTTTTTATGGAAACATGCCCGATAGCTACAAGGTTGCAGTGAACGGAAACCATAAGTTGGTAGCCAAGATCTTGGCATCGGCCGATGAAGCTGAGCAGAGCAAATTTGCCAAACAGGCTGTTGATCTGGCATTGCTTTCACAAGGCATGCTTACAGGCCCGGAACTGACCGCTTTTGTAAGCCGTAGTGTAGAACTAATTTAGAACGAACGGTCGGCCAAAAGCCGGCCGTTTTTTGTAATGATCAGATGAGAAGAAGATTAAACGCAGTGCCCTTGATCGCCTTTGCGATTGTTTTTTTGTTAATGGGCAGCTATATGCTCAGTGGCCTACGGCAGTTATTTGCCTATCCCTATACGCCCATAATTTTTTGGGCCGTTACTGCAGGCTGCCTGGTTGCCTTGCTGATTGCCATCATACAATTGTCGAAATGGGGAATGGGCATGTTTTTTAAAGTAGCTGCCCATGCTTTTCTGACCCTTTTTGTTAGTGAAATTGTATTTATACTCACATTGGCGCTCGGCGACCTTTACCGTCTAGGCGTGGGCACCGGAAGGCTCATTAGCGGAAATCATTTTGCACTGCCAGAAAGAAATACGAATTTAATTGCCGTTGCACTGATTTTATTCTTTTTTTCCGTTCTGGTCTTTATTTATGGGATCATTAAAGGTAAATATGCCTATCGTGTAATCAGGCATACGCTATATTTTGAAGATTTGCCACAGGCGTTTGATGGCTTTACGATCACCCAGATTTCTGATGTCCACGCGGGCAGTTTTACGAATGCGGCCGAGGTGCAAAAAGGGATTGACATGGTCAATGCCCAAAAATCTGATCTTTTTGTGTTCACGGGAGATCTTGTCAATAACAAAGCCAGTGAGATTAAACCTTGGATCAACTATTTTTCGAAAATCAAGGCACCATACGGACAATTTTCTGTGTTGGGCAACCACGATTATGGTGATTATGTCAAATGGGAAAGCGAAGCCGATAAACGCGCCAATCTACAGCAATTGAAAAACTATCATACCGAATTAGGATTTAGGCTGTTGCTTGATGAGCATATAGCCCTGCATAAAGATGGAGCAAAGCTTATTTTGCTGGGGATTGAAAATTGGGGGCTAGGTTTTGGCGAAAGGGGAGATTTGGAAAAGGCATTGCGAAATACTGATGCAGCTGATTTTAAGGTGCTGCTCTCCCATGACCCTTCCCATTGGGAAATGCAGGTAAAGCAACACCCGAACAAGATCCAGCTGACCTTAGCCGGCCATACCCATGGGATGCAGTTTGGGATTGAGGCCTTTGGGATCAAATGGAGTCCGGTTAAACTGAGGTACAAGCATTGGGCGGGCATCAAATCAGAATTTGGGCGGATTTTAAATATCAACAGGGGCTTTGGGTTTATCGGGTTTTCTGGCAGGATAGGGATTTGGCCGGAGATAACCGTCATTGAACTTAAAAAAGGTTAGAAGCTTGTAGTCTTTTGTCACCCAGGACCTCGCAGGTTCTTAAGAACCTGCGAGGTCCTGGGTGTAAGTATTAGGCATACAAGAAGATGATTTGTGATGTCACGGGAATTAATTGTTAACAGCCGTGAACTTTATGGAATTTTACGTCTTTCACCATCCTTAAAGCGAATGTTAATTTTTGTAAAAAGCATGAATTGCAGAAAACTAAAAACTAAGTTTGTATAAGGAATCCTTTGCTTTGAGAAAAAATTACATTTTTATCCTTTTTTTCCTATACTGCTGCTCATCAGCGGCAATTGCCCAAACCAACCGGAAAGTGTCTGGCACAGTTACAGATACGACCAAAACTTTTCTTTCAGCAATTGAGGTTATGCTTATTCTTGGGCAGGATACCTTGCATACCACAACTGATCGTGACGGTAATTTCAGCTTTAATAAATTAAATACCGATCGGTTTTCCTTGCTGATTTCAACTGTAGGTTACGAAAGATTTATTGGGAGTTATGTGTTCGAAAAAAATGAGCGGCACAAAAGATTGGCCGACATCGCGCTAAAGCTTTCCGCAGAAATGTTAAAAGAGGTGGTCATCAAAGGAAAGCCGAATCCGGTACGCTTCATGATCGATACCGTTGAATATAATGTGGATGCCTACAGAGTGATGGATGGAGATAACGTAGCGGATCTGTTAAAGCAATTTCCCGGAATGGAGGTTGATGACGATTATAATGTGAAAACGATGGGCCAGGAAATGGTGAAGCTGAGGGTCAATGGCAAGGATTTTTTCACCAGTAATGTCAAAGATTTTATTTCAAGGCTGCCCGCTGCCATTGTTTCAAAGATACAGGTCATAGACGATTTCGGCGATGAGGCCAACTTTACTGGAATTAAGGTAGGCGAGCCCGTTAAAATGTTGAATATCGTTACCAAGCCTGGGATGAACAAAGGGTCTTTCGGGAACATTTTTGCAAATGCAGGAACGAATAAATTGATTGGCTCCAATGCGGCCGTCAATCTTTGGAACGACGAAAGGCAGAGCGGAGGAGGATTAAATGCCAATGCCCAGGATAACGGAGCTGGAAATACAAGGAATATTGGGCTATCTGTAAACCATAGGGATAAATGGAGCAAAAACCTTTCTGGAGGCTTCAACTATAATTTCAATAATAATAACAATGCATTTTTGAATGAACAAGCCCTGGAGACCATCAATCCGCAGGGAAACCTGATCAATACCACGCAAAGTATCGGTAAAAGTAAGAACGATAGCCATGGATTAAACCTCACCCTTAATTTTAACAATAAGAAAGTTTATCTCAATGGATATATCGGTGCGGGAATTGACCAATCGAGCAATGAAAATACCAGTTTCAGCGCACAGACCGGATTGATCCGCCAGGATTTGAGAAATGGCAATATTTCTAGCAACAATCGGCCTAGGATAAACGGCAACTTTAATCTTTCTAAAATCCTCCAGAATAAAAAAAACAGTTTTTCGGCCAATATTGGTTTTTATACCTCTTCTAACCGATCCGATCAGCAGATCAGCACAAATACGCTTTACTACAATAAGTTAACTGGCGCACTGGAAAAAGACTCGCTCCTAAATAGGGACCTCATTTCGAGGAGTAATTCACAAAACCTGAATT
The DNA here is from genome assembly GCA_031119475.1 of Pedobacter sp. GTDB lineage: Bacteria > Bacteroidota > Bacteroidia > Sphingobacteriales > Sphingobacteriaceae > Pedobacter. The sequence goes on from JAVHXV010000002.1 coordinate 185,943, forward strand.
TTGGTTTTAATTATAGCCTCGGATTAAAAAAATTAAAGGATAGCCTTGCTCGACAAAGCTTGAACATCAATTATTCGGCTGCGGTAAGCAAAAATGAAAGTGAGGTTGCCACTTATGTATTCGACAACCTGAGCAATGCGGTTTCGCTTGTCGATTCGTTGAGTACCCTGAACCATTCCATTAGCTTGAACCAAACCATCGGCCTCAATTACAACTATAACAACAAGACCATGCGCTACAACCTGGGGATTAATGCAAGGCCTAACCTGCTCACCAGTGATTATGTGGAATTGGATAAAAAGATTGTAAACAACACGTTCACTTTTGCACCAAATCTCAATGTGAGCAAAACCTTCGATAAAAGCAAGACGCTGAGCATCAATTATAGTGGAGCAAGCGCCAATCCGAGTATTTATCAATTGCAACCGATCAGGAATACACAAAATCTGCAAAACGTGGTTATTGGAAACCCTGATCTTAAATCGTCCTTTGTCCACAATTTAGGGGCAAGGTATAATTATGCCCATGTAAAATCGGGAACATCCCTACAGCTTGGCCTTAACTTTTCGACTACCCAAAACGAGATTGTCAACAACGTGATGTTGGTGCCCGATACCCTGAACAGTTTGAAACAGGTAACCCGATATGAAAACGTAAATGGCAACTACACTGCCGGTGGAAATTATGCGTTAAATATTCCCTTATCGAAAAACAAGTTTGCCATTAATTATTCGGGTACGCTCAACTTTAGCAACCGGGCCATTTTTATCAACAATGAGCGTAAAGCAAACCGTGGACTAAACCTTTCGCAGCGAATTGGAGGAAATATCATGCTGAAAAAATTTACCCTAAACAGCAATTTTAATTTCAGCAGCACCAACAACAGCAGTTCTATTGCCTCTTCTGGATTTATTGAGGGCCCCAGCTTAGGCTTTGGACAGATTACCGAAGCCACTTATTTTAGGAGCATCAACTATAGGGCCGACCTTAATGCTGCACTTAAACTAAAGTGGCTCAGTTTGCGTGGTGGGGCAAGCTTCAGCTCCAACCATAACAATAATTTGGTTGGTGCGGCAGATTTCGGCGATATAGAAACCTATAACCTCAATCTTTCGGGCTCGTTTAAGGTCAGAAAATCCTTCTTTATCCATTTTAATTCTTCCAAGCGGATCAATAGTGGCTATACCTTGGCCAATGCCAATGTCAATCCGCTTATTTTAGGGCTAAGCCTGAACAAAACATTTTTAAAGAACAACGCACTGAGTTTTACGGTCAGTGGCAGTGATATCCTAAACCAGGGCAACAATATTTCGAGGTATGTAATGGGCAATACGGTGGTAGATAGCCGTACCAACCAGCCCACGCGTATATTCTCGATGGGGCTGACCTATAACCTATCTAAGTTTGGAGGAAAAAATTATTATGTGGACCAAGATTAAGTTAACGAGGAGTACGCTCCTCAATGTATTATGGATTGCCGTGCTGGCCATTTTCTTGTTTGTTCCAAGCGCAAAAGCTGTGCTTATCGAAGGCTTAATGGAAATCGGGCTATTCAGTCCGCCCGAACCTTCCAAAAATGCCAAAGCTATTGGTACAGATTTGTCGGACATTAGATTTAAAAATGCAAAAGGAAATGTAGTAAGTTTGGCAGATTGCAGGGGGAAAGTAGTTTTTCTCAACTTTTGGGCCACTTGGTGTCCTCCATGTCGCGCTGAAATGTCATCTATCAATAAATTATATACACAGTTTAAGGATGAAGAAATGATTTTCCTGTTGGTAGATGCTGATGGGAATTTTGAAAAGGCCCAGGCCTATATGGACAGGAAAAAATATCAGCTTCCGGTTTATGCTTTTGCCAGCGATTTGCCCAAAGATATTTTTAAGGGAACCTTGCCCACTACACTGGTACTGGATAAACAAGGCAGGATTTCTCTTCATGGGGAGGGAGCGGCAGATTATTCCAGCAAGAAATTTACCGATTTTATCCGTCTATTGTTGAAGAATTGATGATTGGCATTTTTCGTTTATTTATCTTTGTGCCATGCAGCAACCATTTGACTTAGCGATTGGAGAAATCAATTATGCTATTTTTCCAGAGGGAAACCAGACTTATGTAGTGTATCAGGATGGGAAGGAATATGCACAGATCCAAAAAGACGAGGCCGAGCAGTGGATCAAGTTCGACAAGGAAACGGCCCTTCCAAATTTCGACTACGACGAAGAGATCAACCAATTGGGCAAACTGATCGAAAATTATAAGGAAGAACCAGAGGAAGAAGACGAAGAATGATAAGCTCAGCGGAGATTAATCTGGGCTTTTTACAGGGCATTCCTTTAAAAACTGTTCAAAATATTGGCCGAAAAGATCTAGCTCCTTTTTCAAACATTTTGATGTAATCACAGTGATTTCGTCTAATATGACAAATTTAAAGGGATCATATTTTGTTTTTCCGGTTGGGACTAATCTTTCTGTATATTGATGTTTAATCAGCTTGCTGTGATTTTTAGCATCAAGCGTCTTTGAGATAGAAAAATTGATATTCATCAAATCTTCATCGAATTGCAGTACTAAAGTATCCAGAAGATTTGTCTTTTTGTTCGGTACGATGAACTGCTCCGTTAATAATTTCCCTTTTTTGGAGATGGTAGGTTGTACATCTCAACTCTGACTATAAAAAGGTTCGTTTTCATGGCTCAGGTTACTGTTTTTGATCAGCGAATCGATAAAAAACGGTTTACCTTTCCTCCCCAGGGTATCAAAATAAATTCCTTTCTGCTCTCCTTTCTTAATTACATAATACTTAAATGTTGTTCTGGTATAGACCGGAAGGTTGGTGCTATCGGCCTCGATCGTATCCCGATCATCGTTCGGATCAATATAGTCTGGTCGCATCGATTCATAATGTAAAGTCGGTATTTCATATAAAACCAGGTCATTCAAAAAAGCAATGCGATTGTCCGTGCCGAAATCTTCCATCTGGCCATTGGTAAAATACGTTTTTAATTTCGACTCAAAATTGATCACCTTCAAAGGCATGACCGATTTTTTCTGCCCAAAGCTGGAAAAAGAGCCGATTAAAAATAGGAGTATAAAAATGCAGCGTTTCATTAGCAGCAAGTATAAACATAAAAACAGCAAAAGATCAGGATGTAAAAAAATAGAACATCATATGGCTATCCCGTCCAACTCTCCCGGTCCAAACTTCTGTAATGGATGGCCTCAGCCAAATGCTCAATCTCGATATTTTCGCTTTCTGCCAGATCGGCTATGGTACGGGCCACTTTCAAGATCCGATCATAGGCCCTGGCAGAAAGTCCCAACCTTTCCATGGCCTGCTTGATCAGCGTTTGTCCATGGTCGTTGACCTGGCACAATTGCCGCACCATATTCGGACTCATCTGTGCATTGAAAAACAAGTTTTCAAGGCTGGCAAACCTCAGCTCCTGGATTTTCCTGGCTTTCATTACCCTTGTCCTGATCTCGCTGCTTTTTTCAGTTGCACGGGATGAAGACAGCGCCGTAAAATTGACAGGTGTAACTTCTACATGTAGATCGATCCGATCCAACAGGGGTCCTGAAATCTTGCTCAGGTATTTTTGAACTATTCCGGGCGCGCAGATACAATCTTTTTCGGGGTGATTGTAAAATCCACATGGACAGGGATTCATAGAAGCGATCAACATGAAACTTGAAGGATATTCGACCGAAAACCGCGCCCTTGAAATGCTTACCCGCCGATCTTCGAGTGGCTGCCGCATCACTTCTAGCACAGCGCGCTTAAACTCTGGGAGTTCATCTAAAAAAAGCACCCCATTGTGAGCCAGGGAAATCTCTCCAGGCTGCGGATTGATTCCGCCGCCAACCAAAGCCACATCAGAAATGGTGTGGTGTGGTGCGCGGAACGGCCGCTCGGTCATCAACGCATTGGCCATGGGCAGCTTGCCCGCTACAGAATAGATTTTAGTGCTCTCTAAAGCTTCTTGCAGGTTGAGCTGTGGCAAGATGGTAGGCAGGCGTTTGGCCAACATGGTCTTGCCTGCTCCTGGCGGACCGACCAGAATAACATTGTGCCCGCCTGCCGCGGCAATTTCCAGTGCCCGCTTGATGTTTTCCTGTCCTTTTACATCCGAGAAATCTTGTTCGTAATGGTTAAGCTGTCGATAAAACTCTGCTTTTGATTCGATCTTTACGGGAGCCGCTTCTACCTTTCCGCCCAAGAAATCAATCACCTCTGATAAAGTTTCCATGCCAAATACACGAATGGCATCTACCAATGCGGCCTCCCGGCAATTGGCCTTGGGCAAGATAAATCCTTCAAAATTTTCTTCGGCGGCCTGTATGGCCAGAGGAAGCGCTCCCCGAATGCGTTGGATGCTCCCGTCCATAGACAGTTCGCCCATAATGAAGTAATTCCCAAGTTTGCGTATTTCTAGCTGGTTGGATGCAGCGAGAATGGCAATGGCAATCGGAAGGTCGTATGCCGAACCTTCCTTTCGGATATCGGCTGGTGCCAGGTTGATGACAATCTTTTGCCTCGGCATGCGATACCCTGACGCCGTAAGCGCACTTTCGATCCTGAACAGGCTTTCCTTAACCGCGCTGTCTGGCAAGCCCACCAGGAAATACCCAGGCTTGCCTCCACTCACATTGACCTCTATGGTTATGGTCAATGCATCAACCCCGTACACTGCGCCACCAAATAATTTTCCAAGCATAATCACCTAATGTAGGCTTTAGAAAATGAGCAAAAAAATTTGATGTGAAATATGAACATGATGGTTAAAAACATTGATTTGGGCTAAAAAAGGTTGCTTTAAAGCTAAACCGCACGATTTAATTGTGGCCATTGATCAGTGAGTTTTGATAAATGGCACAAGCGGATTGTTAGCCGAAATCGACGATAATTCAAGCCTCGTCCTCCGTCCATCCTCCGTCTATCTTCCGTCCATCTTCCGTTTTTTCATACCAAGTGTAAGCTGGATATGAGATCATTTTAGCATGAATTTTAGGGCGCGATGAAATGAAACAAAAAATCCCAATCATGAATTGATCGGGATGGTGATATCAATATGTTTTTGCCAATTGACTTTCAGCTTTGAGCTTTGAGCTTTCCGCTTTCGCCTTTCGCTTTCCGCTTCGTCTACCTTTGTGGCATTTTCGGCATGTTCCTCATCATTTTTGCAGCAGCGGCTGGATTGGAGAATTGTTTCATTACTTTTCTCATGTCTTCAAACTGTTTGATCAGCTTGGTCACTTCTTCCACCTTGTGGCCGGAACCTTTGGCAATGCGCAACCTACGGCTTTGCTGAATGCTGTCTGGGTTTTCTTTTTCGAAAGGTGTCATCGATTGGATGATCGCTTCTACACTTTTGAAGGCATCATCGTCGATATCTACATTTTTCATCATCTTTCCTACACCTGGGATCATGCCCATCAGATCTTTCATGTTGCCCATTTTTTTGATCTGTTGGATCTGGTTGTAGAAATCGTTAAAATCGAATTTATTTTTGCGGATCTTTTTCTGGAGTTCGGCAGCTTCCTTCTCATCAAACTGTTGTTGTGCCCTTTCAACCAATGAAACCACATCGCCCATGCCCAAAATCCGCGAAGCCATACGGTCTGGATAAAAGACATCGAGTGCCTCCATCTTTTCGCCGGTACCAATAAACTTGATCGGCTTGTTCACGACCGACTTGATAGAAAGGGCCGCACCACCCCGGGTATCGCCATCTAACTTGGTCAATACGACACCAGTAAAGTCCAAACGATCGTTGAATACCTTGGCCGTGTTTACTGCATCCTGCCCGGTCATGGCGTCTACCACAAACAAAATCTCATGTGGCTTGGTCTGGGCCTTTACTTCAGAGATTTCATTCATCAGGCTTTCATCAATCGACAAACGGCCTGCAGTATCGATAATAATTACATTGTTGTTGTTCTTTTTACCTTCGGCGATACCTTCTTGGGCGATACCCACAGGGTCTTTCGATTCGCTGTTGGCATATACTGGTACGCCGATCTGCTCGCCCAAGATCTGAAGCTGGTCTACCGCAGCAGGCCTGTATACATCGCCAGCTACCATCAAAGGTTTTTTTCCCTTATTTTTCAGGTGAAGGGCCAATTTACCTGTGAAGGTCGTTTTACCAGCTCCGTTCAGGCCGGCAATCAAGATGATGGTGGGATTGTTCTTTAAATCCAGGTCGGTCACTTCACCGCCCATTAAGGCAGCCAACTCATCGTTCATGACCTTGGTGAGCAATTGGCCTGGCGAAATCGCCGTCAATACGTTCTGGCCCAGAGCCTTTTCTTTTACTTCATCGGTAAACGATTTTGCTGTCTTGTAGTTTACATCGGCATCTAATAAGGCTTTACGGATCTCTTTCATGGTCTCGGCCACGTTGATTTCAGTAATGCTTCCCTGTCCTTTTAATACCTTAAACGCGCGATCTAGCTTATCCTGTAAATTCTCAAACATATGTCTTATCTAAAAAATGTCCCATTGGACCTCAGGCACAAAGGTATTAATTTTGGACGATACTTCTACACACACAAGCGCCATCGTGTCTGATAAATGGATGATATATTTATTTTCTGGTTGCTGCAACATTTCCCATCTTTATGCAGTCTTATCTGTGTTAATAAAGACTATGAAACTAACCCTGACCACGCTGTTGCTCACTTTGGGCATGGCCTGTGCTTTTGCGCAAAATGGCAAGCCCAAAAAAATCGTCCGTGCCCAGCGGACTGCGGCAAGCCCTAAAATAGACGGCGTGCTTGATGACGAGGTGTGGAACGGCGTGCCGATAGCAACAGATTTTATTGAACTTAGGCCAGTTCCGGGGCGCTTGGAAACCCGTGATGGCCGAACCGAAGTTAAGATCATTTATGATGATTATGCGGTCTATATTTCGGCCAGGATGTTCGATAAGCCGGATAGCGTGGTGCATGAATTGGTCTCTCGGGACCAGATCGGCAATGCAGATTTTTTGGGCGTAGTTTTCGATACTTTTTTGGACGGCGTAAATGGCTATGGCTTTTTTGTAACGGCCGCCGGCGTGCAGTTTGATGCCAAATATTCCTTGATCGGAGGGGAAGACCCGAGCTGGAACGCCGTATGGGAAAGTAGCGTAAAGCTGGATGATCAGGGATGGACCGCAGAAATGAAAATTCCCTATTCTGCGCTGCGGTTTTCAAGTAAGGAAATCCAGAACTGGGGATTTAACATCACCAGAAAACGTACGGGGACCAACAGACAGACCTTCTGGAATTTTGTAGATCCCAAGGTCGATGGGTTCATTAACCAGAGCGGAGTGCTCGAAGGCCTGAAGAACATCAAAGCGCCGCTACGCTTATCTTTTTCTCCATATGTATCTACCCTGATCAGCCATTACCCGTACAATACGCCAGGCGTTAAAAATACCCAGACATCGATTAACGGGGGAATGGATCTAAAATATGGGATCAACCAAAGCTTTACCTTGGACATGACCTTGATCCCGGATTTCGGCCAGGTACAAAGTGACTATCGGGTGCTGAACCTTACTCCATTCGAAGTTAAGTTTAACGAAAACCGACAGTTCTTTACAGAAGGCACCGAGCTGTTCAATAAGGGCGATCTTTTCTATTCCAAACGGATCGGCTCTATTCCATCTTACTTTGACCGGAGTGGGCTCAAGGCCGGAGATAAGGTCATTAAAGATCCACAGGAGGGAAAAGTATTAAATGCAACAAAGATTTCAGGGCGCACCGCCGGTGGACTTGGGATTGGTGTATTCAATGCGGTTACCAATAAGATGTACACCGAAGTAGAAGATGCCAGCGGGAACAGGAGGGCTTTCGAAAGCCAGCCCCTCACCAATTATAACATTTTTGTGCTTGACCAATCGCTCAAGAACAACAGTTCGATCAGCGTAATCAATACCAATGTACTTCGCCAGGGGAGTGCCTACGATGCCAATGTGAGTGCCGCGCTCTTTAACATCAACGATAAAAAGAACAGGTACTATGTAGATGGCGCGGGAAAAATGAGCTATGTTACGGCAGAGCCGATCAAAGATGCCCGTTATGGCTATAGCTATACCTTCAGCACCGGAAAGAAAAGTGGCACTTTTACTTTTGAGTATGAGCAGGAATTTGCCGATACGCATTTTGATCCCTCAGATATGGGATTTTATACCAACAATAACTTTTTCGATCAATCGCTCGAATTTGGCTACAATGTTTTTAAACCTAGCAAATGGTACAACTCCATTGAGGCCTGGCTTTATGTCGAATATTCGAGGCGATTTAAGCCTGGGGATTTCCAAAACTTCAGGATTTCTCCAGGGGCTGAGATCCAGTTTAAAAACCTATGGTCAATGGATATCGAAACCGATTATGGGGCAAAAGGTAACGATTTTTATGAATCTAGAAGTGGGGGCATCTACCAAACGCCGCAGTTTTATCGATTTGCAGTTTATGTGAATTCGAACAGGGCAAAGCGCTATAATTATGGCGGAAATTTTAAAATGATCCAGTATCCCGACCTGCATGGGGCAGAATACAACTATTATATCTATCAGAACCTGAGGATCAATGACCGCCTATCATTTGGGCTGGACCTCAACTTTAATCCAAACTATAATGCCGTAAACTGGGTCGGCTTTAATGGTAGTCAGGCCATTTTCTCCAGCTACGACCGCAATACGGTTGAAAATACGCTCGATGCCAAATATAGTTTCAGCAATAAAATGGGCATACAGCTGGGCGTAAGACATTATTGGTCTGACAGAAGGAACAAAGATTTTTATGTGCTCAACACCGATGGAACCTTATCGTCCTATTCGGGAACGGCACTGAGCAATGTAGATCGCAACTATAACGTTTTTAACATCGATCTGTCTTATGTGTGGCAGTTTACACCGGGCAGTGAGCTGAGCATTACCTATAAGGATGCGGCAGAAACCAACGAACAGTTCCTGACCAGAAGGTATGACCGTAATTTTAACAAGGTCTTGTCGGGCCCACAGAACAATAGCCTATCCATTAAGGTGCTGTATTATATCGATTACCTGAATCTGAAGAAGAAAAAGAGTAAATAGGTAACTTTTGGTTAGCTAATGTGAGGATTAGCAGATGAGGTGATGGCATTGATAACCAAATTAGCGCATTAAATCTTACCTCATTATCTCCTCATCAAATTAGGCAATTGCCGAATGATATCTTATCGTGGAAAGATAAACATGAAGCCGAGCGCCAAGGTCTGGCTGCCCTGTAGTTTTTGATCGGTGTCACGATCATAAAGGCCTACTCCGGTTAGGGAAACGTTCATAAAGCGGTTGATTTTAGCTGTGATGTTGATGTCCAATCGGTGGTCGATGTGCCCAAAATTATCGTAAGGGATAAACATGTTATACCTTGACTTTAAGATAATGTTCTGGATCACCTCTTTTTCATAGCTGCTCACGATCTGGAAGGCCAGTTCATTCCTAAATTTTTTTCCTTTGGCTACACCGAAATTATTGGGATTTGTTAAATAAAGGTCGCGGTCGAGCACAAAAGTCTGACGGGCAGTACCTGTACCGATCCTGGTCGAAAAGAATTTGTTCGGCTTATATTCAAAACCGAGCGATTCAGTCAGGTAGCCTGGTGACATGAATTTGGAAAGCAGGTTTTCCCGTTCATTGCCCTGTGCATCTTTTGGGTAGGAAAACCCTTTGTCAAACTGCGATTCAAAGTTGATCGAACCAAAGAAGTACCAATTCTTGGAGAGCTGTGTTGCCGCTTTGTTATCCCAATAAATGCGGTCGGTCGTTTTTTTCTGTAACTGGTTTTTATTCTTCACCTTGCCATATTGCAAGATGATTTCGCTTACATAACTGAAGCTTTCCTTGCTGTATTCGGCCTTATAGTTGATCAGTCCGCCGATGGCCAAAGAATTTACCCCACCACCTTTCCAGTTGTCGCTAAACGCGGCCTGGTTTACATTGATGCCTACAGATGTTTTGGTCTTCCAGTAGTTGACCTTGGCATTGACAATGGCCGGAGCCAGCTTTACTGTTGTAAACTGCAGTGCCCCCACACGTGACGGCAATGGACTCCGCTTTAACTTAATTTCGAGGTCTTTGGTAGAAATGGGGATGGTATCGATTTCTTGGGCGGCAAGATGAAAAGAAAGCGCAGTTACGATCAGTAAGGTAAGCAGTAAATTCTTCATTGATACAAAGAAAGACAAAAAAGGTAAAAGCTGAAAGCGCTGATGTCAGTTTGACAATCTTTAAACTTTGACAAAGTTAAAATAACTAAATTATTTACTGCTCAAAATCAATTTTTTCACAGCTTGTTAGTGGGATAGCTCAGGCCCTCATCCAGGCCCAGAAATTTCGGTTTTGGATGTAGTTGAGGTCGTCTTCATGGTCAAATGCCTCCCTTTCAAATCTGATCTGCCGATAGGCCTGGTAATGGTTCATGTAGCGCAACAAATTGACCAGATATAACAGCAGATAAAGGAGATAAAAAGGAAGGATAAATAGCTCCAATTGCTGCCGAAGGTGGATTTTTTCGTGGTTGATCAGTACCCGATCTGCTTTGGACCCCTCATCCCTGACCAGGATAAAAGGGAAAATGGCCATCCCCCTCGCCTTTAGCCAGGGCACAACAATTACAGCAGGTTTCATTGGTTCTGATAGCTAAGCGTAGACAGCTTTGGCAAACGGAGCATGGCCGGATTTCTTTTGTACGAGGCAAAACTGCTCCTGATAAACTGTACAAAGGCATAATCGCTCGCCGAAAGGGTAAACTGATAGGTCGGACGGTACTGTAGCATAAAATCTTGCAGTTCGGTATCATTGGCAGCGGTAATCGCTTTTACATACTCTGGCCTAAACCTAAAATCGATAATGGCTTCACGGTAATCGCGCTCTAAGATGGCCTGCAGATGGCGTGCATTTTTCCCCTGTCTGCTCAATAAGTTATAAATGGCATCAATGCCCAATCCAACACCTCTTGAGCTGAGGTTGAGCAGGTCTTTTGTTTTCCCCCTGTCGAGTGCAGATTTATAATCTTTAAGATTTTTGGCATATTGTCCGCCCGGCGTTAGCGCCTTGCCATAAATGGGCACTTCTTTCAGCCTAATGCTCAGAGATTTCAGTTGAAAGATAATGGCACTCTGGCCCTTATAAAGGATGGTGTCCATCCCATATCCGCTGAGGGCGGCAAAAATGGTATCGCCAACTTTGGCCTGAACGGTAAACTCACCTTTATTGTTGTTGTAGATCCCTTCATCATTGGCCGGATTGTAGATGTAGACTTTGGCCAGGCGCAATTTGCTTTCGCGGTCTACCACGAATCCCTGCACCGATCGGGTCTGTGCAAACAGTTGCATACAGCAGGTCATCAGCAGCAAAAAAAGTCCCGATAATTTCATCTGTTTAGGCAATTGTTTTAGCGCCATGATCCTTGTGTATGGGTTCGGTTATATCATGAGGGTACCGATACATCCCACAAAAATACGAATTACGCAGCTAGCGGATGTTTATCTTAACATTATTTAACTACCAAAAGTTTTTGCCCAATTTTGATGTTGTTGTCGCTCATGTTATTGATCGCTTTGAGTTCATCAACGGTCAATTTGTAGGTCTGTGAGATTTTGAACAAGGTATCTCCCTGTTTAACCGTATAATATTTATCACCGGTTGCCTGCACGGGCGGATCTTTGGGCGCAACGGCTACTGGGGTAAATTTTTTCTTCTCGGCAGGGATGTTGGCATTGATCTCGGTAAACACACGGTCTTCCCGGGCAATTTTTTCCCTTTCCGATTCGGGCACATCATACTGGTAGAGCTTGTATTTCTCGATAATGCCGATCAGCATGTCGGGATATTTTGGATTGGTCGCATAACCTGCGGTCTTTAGCCCGATTGCCCAATTTTTATAGTCATTTTTATCCAGTTCGAAGAGGAAAGCATAACGCTTGCGCTTCAGGAATTCAGAATGGTCTTTATAGGATTCGCGCGCATCCTTATACACCCTAAAACAATCGTTTTGTTGGTCATCGTCCTTATAATAGGCTTTGCCTTTCCAGTCTGATGTGCATTTGATGCCAAAATGGTTGTTTGCGAATCTGGCCAAGCTGCTGTTTCCGCTTCCCGATTCTGAAATGCCTTGGGCGAGCGTAATGCTGGCCGGTATGCCATAGGTATTCATTTCCTGGATGGCTACGGCCTTGAACTGCTCAATGTACGACAATGTTGTATAATTGGTAAAGTTTGGGTTTTCTTTTGTAGCCTCCTTTTCGATCTGCTTATTGTTGCGGCTATATTGGCGGATTTTGCAGGCATTAAAAAATAGGAGTATACTAAGCGATATGATCGGAAGAGTTTTTTTCATGTTAGAGCTTGATTTTTTGGCCAGGCTGCAGCGCAGAAGAAGTTAATTTATTTTTTTTCATCAATGCGGCCGCTGTGGTGCCATTGCGTTCTGCAAGCTGATTGAGGTTGTCGCCCTTTTTAACGGTATACATTTTAGTGGTTTTTATGGGCTTGGATTTGCTTACAATTGCCTTAGGCTGTTCAATCGGGGCAACAGGAACGGGTTCAATGTAGCTCGCCGGCCTTTCGTCATACTTAAAAAGCTCATATTTTTTGATCAGTCCAATAACCTGGCTTGCCCATGTCCTACTGTGCGCATATCCGCCACGTTGGATGCCCCTTGCCCAATTGGTAAAATCATATTGGTCATACTTTCCGAAGAGGATGTTAAAATATGACCTGCTTTGCAAAAAAGACACAAAATGTGAGTAAGAGGAATCTACGGTCGGGTAGTCCCGGTATGAAGAACGGATTTCACTGCTCGAGTTTTTGCCTTTTACGCCAAAATGGTTGTTCAGGTATTTTGCAATCTTGCTCTTGCCTGCGGCAGACTCGTGTATGGCGACAGCCAAAATAATACTGGCCGGAAGCTGATGGATCCGCATCAGTTCCTGGGCCTTTTGAAAGTGCTGGGCGATATAGTCTTCTGTGCTTTGTGCTTTTGTGGAGAGTGCCGTGAAAAAGATGAAGGAGAGTATAACTATTCTTTTCATAATTTTTTTGGTGTTTGTGATGTGGCAGCTATTTTTTTCTGATGATCAAAAGGCCATCGCGTACAGGAAGGATCAGCTGTTCTACCCGCTCATCGGCCATGATCTGGTCATTAAAAGTACTGATATTTTTGGTGTCTTTATCCTGCGCCTGCTGAAGTACTTTTCCACTCCAAAGCACATTATCTACAATAATGATCCCTCCAGGCCTGATTTTGTTGAAAACAAGGTCATAATATGTGCCATTGTTTTTTTTGTCGGCATCGATAAACACCAGGTCAAACTGCTCATCCAAGTTCTTTAGGCTTTCCTGTGCATCGCCAATCAGGTACCTGATCTTATTTTTTAGCGGCGATTTTTCAAAATTTGCGCGCACCATGTCTTCCAGTTCGGCATTGATGTCAAGGGTGTAGATCAGTCCATCTGATGTTAGGCCTTCTGCTAGGCATAGCGTGGCATATCCTGTAAAGGTGCCGATTTCTAAAATCCGCTTCGGACTGTTCATTTTGCTGATCATGCTGAGCACACGCCCTTGGTAATGGCCGCTGAGCATGCGTGGCATGAGTACTTTAAGATGTGTTTCGCGGTCGATATGCTGTAAGAGGGGATTTTCTGGTCCGACATACCTAAGCAGTAGGTTTTGGAGTTCTTCGCTAATCATTGCGTTTATAAACGATGTTGTTCCATATAATATTGTAGGATGATGGTTGCGGCAATCGCGTCTACACGGTCCTTATTCCTGCGGTCACTTTTTTTAAGGCCACTTTCCATGATCGTCTGATGGGCCAATTTAGAGGTAAAACGTTCATCGACCCAGAACTGTGGGACGTTTGGAAATGCTTTTTTTAGGATGGTGGAAAAACCTTTCACGTGTGGCAATGACTCTGAAGGGGTACCATCCATCTGTCGGGGTTCACCGATAATGAAAGCCTCAACCTGCTCTGTCAAAAGATATTTCTTGATAAACTCTACGATATCTTTTGGGTGGACCGTATCCAGTCCGGTAGCAATGATCTGCATGGGATCGGTTACCGCAATGCCAATGCGCTTGGTACCATAGTCAAATGCCATAATTCTTGCCATGCAGCAAAGGTAATGTTGAAAGATGCAAGTTGCAAGTTATGGGCTATGTGTTGCAGGTTGTATGTTGTAGGTTTCAGGTTGTAGTGTAGGCTGCAGGTTGCAGGCCGGCTATTGTTGACTTTGTCAAAGTCATTGCCGTTACGGCACATATTTCAGCCTTTTTGGATAAAACCCTTAAGGGAAGGTTGTCAAAGTCCAAGCGGTAAAAAAGACAGAAAAATAACGATTTATTTCGTAAAATTTTGATAATTAAGCATTTGTGAATTTGGACTTTGTCAAAGTCCATACCGCGTCAGAACCATGATTCCCTAAACTTTTCGCATAGGGATGTTCCAAAGGAACTCCTGCGGAGCCCTTGGCACAACCTTGAACCTTCAACTTTACCCTAGCCTGCCCGATTAATCTCATCATTGGCGCCACCCGTACTCCGCTTTGTAGCCTTAAGCGGTTTGCCAAACCGATAGCTGAAGCCAAAGTTAATGACCTGGCTGTCCCTCCACAAGATGAAATATTCATTTGCCCCAGGAAAATCCGTTAGCCCCTCCATTTTTTGGGTATAAAAAATATCCCTTGCGGTGAGCCTCAACGTACCTTTTCCTTTGAGAACAGTTTTTGCAATTCCTGCCGATACCTGTCCGGTAGGTGATAAGAGTTCTTGCAAATCGTTGCGCGCACGGGTCGTATAAAATCCAGAAAGCTCTGCATTTAAGGTCGAACTCAATTTAAACTGGTTGTTGAGACTGGTATGGAGCTGCTTAACCGACGAACGATAATCTACATTCTGATAACCGCTTAGTTTTTTATAGTTGAAATTGCTCTGTGCAGTAAGCGACCACCATTTATACGGAGCCAACTGCAGGGTGAGTGCCAGCCCGATGTTGTGCATCTGTCCAACATTCCCTTCGGTATAGGTTAAAATATCATTGCCATCAGAAAGGAACAATTGAGAGAAATAATTCCTGATCCCGCTATACGAAACCGCGGTGGTCAGCAGATCCCGATAGGAATGGCTGAGTTCAAAATTCCAGGTATATTGTGGCAAGAAGAATGGATTGCCCTTTTGATAGGTGTACTTGTTAATGATAAATACAAACGGATTGAGCTTTTGGTAGGCCGGACGATCGATCCTTCGCCCGGTAGCAAAAGAAAATGCATTTGTTGGGTCTGCCTGCCAGGTGAAGTAGGCCGAAGGAAACAGGTCATCATAGTCTTTCGTAAACGTACTTCCGGCCTGTGCCGCATTGCCCAATTGGTTGCCGGTATATTTGGTGTTTTCATAACGCAGGCCAAATTGATAGCTCACCTTTCCCAGTTTCTGCTCCAAGCTGCCATAGGCCGAATTGATGTTTTCGCGATATAGGAAATGATTGCTCTTCTTGAGGTCGGCAGCCCAGGCCGCGCCATTGTTATATTGATAGTCTGCCGTATTATCTGTGCGGATGGTAGATGCTTTTAATCCAGCTTCCAACTTTGCGTTTTTACCAAGCTGGAGCACATAATCGGCCTTTGCCGAAAAGATTTTCAACGACGATGGGATGTCTCCCCTAGAGGCCTGGTTATAGGAAACGGCACCCGTCCTGATGTTTTCAAATGTCTGGTCGTTGTCTATGCCATAACGTAGATAATCGAGGTCGAAACCAATGTCCTGTTTTTTGTTCAGCTGATGCCTGCCATAGATATTTACCGCGCCATTTTTAAGCTCAAAATCGCTCCCACTATACGTTGTTATCGCAGAGTCGACTGCGTTCTGCGCGTTGAGCCAGGTAGCAACTGCATTCCCAGCACCTTTTCTGGCAACAATAGATCCTGTCAGGGTAAGTCCCAGGGTGGTCTGTTGGGTAGCGTATAAATCGGCCCCAATCTTAAGTGTATTGTTGAAGTTACGGCTGCCCAAATAGGAAGGTTGGTCCAGGGCCGAAGTTACCGCCAATTGGGGACCGAAATATTTGCGATAGGCATAGATGGACGTAAAATTCTTATTGTAGCTAAAGCCATAATTGATAAACGTATTTAGCAGGCCCTTTCTGTAGTTCAGCTGCAGCGAATTGTTGTTCTTAATGTATTTTCCCTGTCCCAAGCTGGAAATAAAGTTGCCGTTAAAACCTTCTTGCCTGCTCTTTTTGGTCTTGATGTTGATGATTCCCGCATTCCCACTTGCGTCATATTTGGCCGAAGGACTGGTAATGAGCTCTATTGTGTTTACCTGTGAGGAGTTCATGCTGCCCAGCATATTGGCCAATTCGGTGCCAGAAAGGTATGTTGGCTTATCATCGATCATGACCAGTACACTTGGTTTGCCCTGTAGGCTGATCCCGCCATTTTTGTCGACCATTACGCCGGGCGATTTTTCCAATACTTCCAGTACGGTAGTGCCGGCATTGGTTACCGCCGCATCTACGTTGACGATGGTCTTGCCCTGGGCGCGTTGTACAAAAGGCTTACTGGCCGTAACGGTTACCGCCTGCAGGCTTTTTGCTGCCGTAGCCAAGGTTATGATAACTTGGTCCTTAACAGGATGATGGATCGAAAGCGATCTGAAGGCATAGCCGAGGGCTGAAATGCTGGCCGTATAATTGCCCGCGGGCAGGCTGAAGGCAACCTGTCCCTTGCCATTGGTAAAAGCAGCTTTTAACAAAGTTTTTTCGCCTTCTTTCCGCATCTCTACCGTTGCATTTTCAAGCGGATGCTGTTGCTCATCCTGAATGGTTAACGTGAGTTCCTGTGCAGGATTTTGGGCGAAAGCAGCAGTGGCAAATAGGCAGTTCAATAAAATAGAACATTTGACAAGAAATCTGATCATGGGAATGTTTAAGGTTGGCCGGCCGAATTGCAATTGTTGATGATCTTATGCAGCAGTTTTTTCATCAGGTCCATATCTGCTGAACTAACTTGTTGAAGCGCCGCTGCACGGTTTTTAATGGCGATCTGGTGCACATCGGCCATGATTTTTTCACCGCTTTCCGTGAGCGATAGATTTGATTTCCGTTTATCTGAAGGGTGCACCTTTCGCAAAAGATAGCCAGCATTGACCAACAATTGGATGATCCTGGTGATCGATGCACCATCCTTGAATACAATTTTGCTGATGTCCTTTTGGGTAATCGCCGGATTTTCGGCCACACTTTTTAAGATGAGCCATTGGTCTATCGTAATCTGATAGCCGGCCTTACGTACATTCCGCTGTGCAAATTGATGATAGGTCCTAAAACACTTATCTAAGGTATACAGCAGCGTATCATTTAGTTTTTCCATAGTGGGCGCGAAGCATTTCTTAACAAAGATAGTTTTCTTCTTCAATTGTTGATATATCAAGTAATGTTTTATTTGATAACGTGCAGCGGTCAAGGAGCAATGAGCAAAGAACAAGGATAAGGAGCAAATGCCCAATTCAATTTGAGCTTTTTCAAATCTTATCGCTATTTTGCACCATGCAGTTTAAGGAAATCGTAGGACAGGATCGGGTGAAGCAACAGCTCCTCCAGAGCGTGGCAGAAAATAGGGTGAGCCATGCCCAACTATTTTTATCGCCCGAAGGAAGTGGGGCTTTACCTATCGCCATTGCCTACGCACAATATATCAACTGCTCAAATCGTTCAGATTTAGATAGTTGTGGCGAGTGCGCATCCTGTCGGAAGTACGAAAAGTACATCCATCCCGATCTTCATTTTTCCTATCCTTTTTTCGCTTCGGCTTCGGTAAAGATTGCAACCGATGTGTTGGAAGAATGGCGGAACCTACTGCTGTCGGATCCATATTTTGACCTGGAAATCTGGCGGTCGAGGTTGAACGCAGACAACAAACAGGCCAACATCAACATTGCCGAATGTCATGATGTCATCAAAAAATTAAGCTTTAAGGCATTTGAGGCCGAGACGAAGGTACTCATTATGTGGCTTCCCGAATTTCTTGACCGGGAGGGGAATGCGTTGCTAAAGATCATTGAAGAGCCACCGGCAAATACCTTGTTTATCCTCGTGGCGCAAAACCAGGAGCAGATCTTGCCAACAATCCTATCGCGGACGCAATTGGTCAAGATCCCTAAGCTAACCGATGATCAGATTGAAGATTACCTGATCCATAAGGCGCAATTGCCGCAGCATCAGGCCGAAGAATATAGTTTTTTGGCAGATGGCAACCTCATTGCGGCCAAAATGTTGTTACAGGATACCCCAAATAACAACGCGGCTTATTTTGCCGAATGGCTGAGGATGGGATTCGGCAACCGTGTTCCTGCAATGATCTCCTTTACAGAAACTGCAGCTTCATGGGGAAGGGAAAACCAAAAAAATTTTTTAAGGTACGGCATCAACTTTTTGAGGGAATGCAGTCTCCTGCTCAGCGGAGCTGATGAACTGGTGAAACTGCCTCCACAAACCTTGGAAATTGCCGTAAAACTGAGCACGAATGTATTGGACCTGCCCATGGTAGAAGCATTGATCAACGAATTGGAACAGGCACATTATCATATAGAAAGAAATGCGAATCCAAAAATTCTGTTTTTAGATGTATCTTTACAAATAGTTAAAATTATTAAGTTTAAAACGCTCTCGAAAGGGACTCAATATATATACAATTAATATGGGATGTGGAAGTTGTTCTACAGGTGGCGGTTGCGCCCCCGCAGGCTGCAAAAGTAATGGCTCATGCCTTACTGGAGGCTGCCAGAAAATGGAAGTACACGATTGGCTGTCCAACTTGGATATGCCAAGTAATTATAAGCCTTTTCATGTTGTTGAAGTCAAATTTAAAGGCGCACGAAAAGAATTCTTTTTAAACAACGACAATATTTACTTGGAAATAGGCGAACTGGTAGCGGTAGAAGGCGCCACGGGCGGATATGACATTGGCCACATTTCGCTCACCGGTGAACTCGTGCGCATGCAGATGAAGCGCCGCAAAACACCATTGGACCAGGTGACCAGAAAAGTCTATCGCAAGGCTACAGAAGCTGATGTAGAGAAATGGAAATTGGCAAAGGACATGGAATGGGAAACCATGCATAAAGCCAGGACCTTGGCACTCGATCTCCGCTTGTCGATGAAAATCAGCGATGTAGATTATCAGGGAGATAAGACCAAAGCGACATTTTTCTATACTGCAGAAGGGCGTGTCGATTTTCGGGAACTGATTAAAAAAATGGCCGAAACGTTCAGGATCAGGATTGAGATGAGGCAGATTGGCATGCGCCAGGAAGCTGGCCGTTTGGGAGGTATTGGTTCTTGTGGGCGAGAACTGTGCTGCTCTACTTGGCTCACCAATTTCAAGACCGTTTCTACAGCTGCGGCAAGATATCAAAACCTTTCTTTAAATACCCTAAAATTGGCAGGACAGTGCGGTAAGCTAAAATGTTGTCTCAACTATGAGCTTGACACCTACATGGACGCCCTCAAAGATATCCCGGACCGTATCGAATCCCTCCAGACAGAAATCGGTGTGGCACGCCACCAAAAGACAGATATTTTCAAAAAATTGATGTGGTTCAGTTATGCCAATCAAGAAGACTGGATTCCTTTAAAGGTTGATCGCGTAAAAGAGATCATGGCGATGAACAAAAAAGGGGAAAAACCAAGCAACCTGAAAGACGAAGCCGTTGAACTGAAAACCTCGGTCGCGGTAGAAAAGGTACACGATTATGAAAATGTGGTTGGCCAAGATAGCCTGACCAGGTTAGACGAACGGAACCGCAACAAAAACCGCAACAAGAATAAAAACGATCGTGGCAGAAACCCTCAACAGGGAGGAAACCAAGTTCGCCAACAACAAAATAACCAGCGGCAAAATGCGCGGCCGGCCAATGCACAACAGCAAAAGCCACAGGGACAGAAACCACAGGGGCAAAATGCACAGCGACCGGCTCCTACAGCAGAAACGGCAGGTAATCCTACTCCGAAGCCAAACCGCAACAAGAATAGGAACAAGAACCGGAATAAAAATAGGAACCCAAATAACCGCCCTGAGCAATCTGGCAATGAATAATTTAAAGTGGATAGGCATCGTCTGGGTGGCCGCTGTTTTCTTGCAGGGCTGCACGAGTAATCATGTGGCCGACATCAATATGTCTGTTCCAGATAACAATTGGGCCTATGCAAAAAGCTTAAAAACTGCTATCGACATTAAGGATAACCAAACAGCATATAAGGTGTACTTTAAATTGCGCCATACGCTCGATTATCGATATTCCAATCTATATATTTTAATGCGTTTAAAGGGTGCTGGGCTGAATAAGCAAACCAGGTACCAGTTTAAGCTGGCCAATGCCAATGGCGAATGGCGTGGCCATGGTTCGGGCGACATCTATACCTATACTTTTCCGTTATTGACCGACCTCCATTTTGATCGGCCAGGCAAGTACGAAATCGAAATTGAGCAGAACATGCGCGACAATCCTTTGGTCGGCATCAGCGATGTAGGCGTGACCGTATCTCCGGCACTTGAAAATTAGGGATTACAAATAGGGCAACAACTGCTCTAATGCCATCCCCCGGCTGCCCTTCAGCAAGACCAATTGCCCTTGTACAGGGTTTTTCTGAAGGAATTGCGCTGCGGCATCTGGGGTTTCATAAAATTGGCCCAAATACTTGTCTTTAAGGGCATAGAAATGCTTTCCGATAAAAATCATTTGGTCGAGCTGCTGCTGATTGGCCTGTGCCACAATCTTTTCATGCTGTTCGGCCGAAGCATTGCCAAGTTCGAACATATCGCCCATAATGGCCGTCTTTTTTAACGCTGTTAGGCTTTTCAGGTTATTCAGGGCGGCACTCATGCTGCTCGGATTGGCGTTATAAAAATCACAGATCACATCGTTATGTGCTGTTTTTGTCAATTGTGAACGGTTGTTCGTCGGAAAATAATTGGCCAGACCATTGTTGATTTCCTTTGCTTCCAATCCGAAGAAATGCCCAATACAAATAGCGGCCAAAATGTTCTCAAAATTATAGGTTCCGGTCAGGTTGGCCTTTGCCCGATGAACATCCCCGTGGTTCATCCATTCAAATTCGATAAATGGATCACTGTGCTTTAGCGTCCCGCTGATGGTATTTTCTTTTTCGGTGCCATAATACACAACCTTGTTTAACGCTGCCTGCGCACTCATTTCCAACAGATAGGGATTGTTGCGGTTGATGAAAGCAAATCCGGCATGGGCTTTCAAGTAGCCATAAAGTTCTGCCTTGCCTTTTTTTACCCCTTCAAAGCCACCAAAACCATCTAGGTGCGCCATGCCCACATTGGTAATGAGCCCATGGGTAGGTTGGGCAATCCCGCAGAGAAATTCGATTTCCTTCTGATGGTTTGCACCCATTTCGATCACCGCAATTTCGGTGTCGTTCTGCAACGACAAAATTGATAGCGGAACACCGATGTGATTGTTCAAATTGCCCTTGGTGGCAAATGTCCTGAACTTCTCGGCCAATACGGCCCTGATCAGTTCCTTGGTCGTGGTTTTTCCATTGCTTCCCGTTAGGCCTATTACCGGAATAGTTAACTGTTGCCGATGGTATCTGGCCAGCTCCTGTAAGGCCGTTAATACATCGGCCACTTGGAGCAATTGCGCATGGTCTGGTAAAGTGGCATCATCTACAACAGCAAAGGCCGCACCCTGTTCAATGGCCTGTAGCGCAAAGGCATTGGCATCAAAATTGGCTCCCTTCAAGGCAAAAAACAGGCAGTCCGGGGTAATGGCCCGCGTATCGGTAGAAATGGAGGGATGCTTTAGGTATGTTTGGTAGAGCTGTTCGGTATGGGTCATGCGCAAAACGGATAATGTTCATGGTAAAATTACATGAACGCAGACAAATAAAATATTCTTTTTAGTATTATTGATCAAATATTCGCTTTATGAAACGGTTCTTGCTTTCCTTCGTCATTTTTACGGTTGGTTTCCTAAGCGTACGCGCACAGGTGCCTTCGCCCGGCGAATTTTTGGGCTATGCCCTGGGCAGCCGATTTACCCCGCACCAAAAAGTGGTCGATTATTTTAAGAAGGTTGCTGTGACGTCTAAAAACATACAACTCCAGGGATATGGCAAGACCTATGAAGGTAGGGAGCTGTTGTTGGCCATAGTTTCTGATGAATCGAACATGGATAAGCTCGAGCAGATCAGGACAAACAACCTCCAATTGTCGATGGCGAATAAAAATGCAAAAGTAGCCAAGCAGCCTGCGATACTTTGGCTTAGCTACAATGTGCATGGCAATGAGGCCAATAGTACCGAAACTTCCATGAAGGTACTCTATACCTTGGCCACAGCAAAGGAAGAAAATATCAGAACATGGTTAAAAAATACGGTTGTCATTATCGACCCTTGCCTAAATCCTGACGGCCGGGACCGTTATGTCAATTATTTCAATATGGTAACGGGCAAGCAGCCCGATCCAGATCCCACAGCAAGGGAACACAGCGAGCCTTGGCCAGGAGGTCGGCCCAACCATTATTATTATGACCTGAACCGTGATTGGGCCTGGCAGACCCAAATTGAAACCCAACAACGATTGGTAGCCTATCACAAATGGATGCCTCAGGTACATGTTGATTTCCATGAACAGAGCTACAACGAACCTTATTACTTTGCACCGGCCGCCGAGCCCGTACATCAGGACATTACGGCTTGGCAACGCGAATTTCAGGTGGTGGTCGGGAAGAACAATGCCAAGTATTTTGATGAAAACGGCTGGCAATATTTTACGAAGGAAAGGTTTGATCTCCTGTATCCATCTTATGGCGATACCTATCCCCTGTATAATGGTGCTATCGGCATGACTTATGAGCAAGGAGGCATTAGGGCAGGTCTGGCCATCATTACCTCAGCTGGTGATACACTTACATTGGCAGATCGGATCGACCATCATTTTACCACCTCAATGGCAACTTTGGAAACGGTTTCCATGCATGCCGAACGCTTGGTAAGCGAGTTTAAAAAATATTTTGAGCAAAGTGCCACGAATCCACCAGGAGGATATAAAACGTATGTCGTAAAAGGCCAGAATGTAGACAGGTTACGTAAAATGGCAGAATTGCTGCGGCGTAACCATGTCGAATTTGCGTTTGGCGCAGATCGGACATTAAATGGCTATAATTACGAAACACAAAAAGTGGAGAGTTTCAAGGTCGAAAGGAATGACCTCATTGTTAACCTGCAGCAGCCGCGGGCAGTCATGGCAAATGTACTTTTTGAGCCACAGACCTTGGTTACCGACTCCAACACCTACGACATTACAGCCTGGGCATTGCCCTATGCCTATGGCTTAAATGCTTATGCATTAAAGGAAACGGTTGTGGGCAATTTCTCCTTTATCGAAGAAAGGGCTGACACGGCTCCCACACTTGCCAAGCCCTACGCCTGGATCATGCCATGGAAGGCCGTTAGAGATGCGCAGACTTTGATCGAACTGCAGAAAATGCGCGTCAAGGTGCGCATTGCTGAGGAGGCATTTACCATTGGTGGGAAAACCTATCCAGCAGGATCGTTATTGATCTATCGGACAGAAAATGAAAAAAACAACAGGAGCTTTGCCAATGTATTGGCCACGGTGGCGAAAAACCATAACATCAGTTTCTATCCCATTGCCAGTGGTTTTGTAGAGAAGGGAAAAGATTTTGGTTCAACGGTTTATCGATTGCTTACACCGCCAAAAATTGCGGTTCTTGCTGGGCAGGATGTAACGGCGACCGCAGTGGGAGAGGTATGGCATTTCTTTGAGCAGGAACTCAACTATCCAGTTTCTGTTATCAATGTACAGAATGCGATGTACTTTGATATCAACAAGTTCAATGTGCTCATCTTGCCGGATGGTTATTATAGCGACAAGTTGGCCGATCAACTGTTGCCATGGATCAACGCTGGGGGCAAGATTATCTTAATGGAAGATGCCATCAGCTCACTATTGGGCAAAAGGCCTTTCGACCTCAAGAAAAAAGAATGGCCAAAAAAGGACGAAAAGGAAATCAATGAGCGCAGATATGCCGAAAAGGATAAGGATGATCTGCAAAATGCCATTCCGGGTGCCATTTATAAAGTAAGTCTGGACCAGAGCCATCCTTTGGCACTCGGACTGGGCAAATTTTATTATACGCTCAAAACGGACGAAAAAATTTATGAGCCTTTAGAAAACGGATGGAATGTGGGCACGTTAAAGGCCAACAGCTATGTTGCCGGAATTGCCGGAGAAAAGGTCAGGAAAAAGCTTACCACTGGTTTATTGTACGGTGTTCAGGAATCCGGAAAGGGTACCATCATTTACCTGGCCACCAATGTGCTGTTCAGGTCATTCTGGGAAAATGGCAAGCAATTGTTCGCAAACGCCCTGTTCTTGGTAAACTAAGGGTCATTCTCGCTTTTTGAGGTTGTTTACAGCTGATGGGAACCCATCAAAAACAAGAAGCATTATAGTAAACGTAGAGAGCAGATTATCCCACAGCAGTTCCTCGCACACCTATGGATGGCTTTCACTTTTAACCTTCAACCTTTGCCGCAGGCATCCCTTTGGGACAACCTTCAACTTTCAACGCACAACTTTGAACCTTCAACCCAAACTATCGCTTGTCAATACTATACTTCCCGGCACCGATAAAGATCAGGCCAAAAAATACAATGGCCAATTCAATGGCATGACTGGCGCCGTTTATTCCATCGCCTTTATTAAAATGCATCAATGCGGCAATGATCATGTTAATGACCAACAGCATGTTTACGGGCCTAAAAAATAAGCCCAAGATCAATAAAAATCCACCTAAGCCTTCTGTAATGGCGGCCATAAAGCCCCAAAATGTAGGCAGAAAATCAATGTGTACAATTTTCATGGTGGCACCAAGTTGCGTCCAGCCTTCAGGACCGCCCATAATCTTTGGTAGGCCGTGCACCATCATCATTGCGCCCAGTCCTAGCCTCAATAAAAGAAGGCCAGTATTGCGGTATTTGCCTAAGGATTCAAAAATTGCCATGACTATAGAAATTTTAATTCAACATTCAACTTATTTACTTGTAAAGCAACATTTCTTCCAACTACCATCGCCCTATTATCATCGATATGTCCGGTTGGAAAATTGAAGCACACGGGATAATCATATTCCTTGACCAGTTCCCAAATAATTTCCTCAGGAGTCTGGCCAAAAGGGATGCTTTCCTCGCCAAGGTCGTTAAATGCCCCAATGATGAGGCCCTTGAGCTGGTTAAGCTTGCCGTTCCTTTTTAAGATCCGCATCATCCGGTCTATCGAATACTCATGTTCGCTCACTTCCTCCAGAAACAGGATTTTATCGGTATAATCCATTTCAGAAACTGATCCCTGTACCGCAATCAATAACGAAAGATTCCCGCCGATCAAGACCCCCTCCGCATTTCCCTCCCGGTTCTTAAACTGGCTTTCATAGGTATGAACAATCGAATGCCCAAAAAGTGTGTTTTTTAAGCTGGTTAGTGCTTCAGCGCTGCTGGTATCGAAGGTATAGGGCATTTGCGCATGGATGCTCTGCGTTTCCAATACCGCAAAAACATGCGACAGCAATACCGTAATGTCGCTGAACCCGATCAGCCATTTTGGGTTTTTTTCGAAGGCCGTAAAATCGAGATCATCGATAATGCGGAGTGTTCCATATCCCCCCCTTCCGGCAATAATAGCCTTGATGCTGGGATCGTCCAAATACTGCTGCAGGTCTGCCGCCCTGAGTTCGTCGGTACCCGCAAACTGATGGTGGGAGCCGCTTACCGTTTTGCCGATCTCGACCTGCAGTCCCCAATCTTTCAGGATGTCGATCGCTTCATTGATGGCGTTTGGTAATTTCTTGGCCGGACAAACAATTGCAATTTTGTCGTTGTTTTTTAAATATGGTGGCTGTTTAATCATGCATAAATCACTTATCTTTGCCAAAATAAATAAATAGTTTTGGATAACAGTAAAATTAAAAGATATACCGTAACGGCAGCTTTGCCCTATACCAATGGACCAGTGCATATTGGCCACCTGGCCGGGGTTTATTTGCCGGCAGATATCTATGTGCGGTATCTCCGTTCCAACAACAGGGATGTGAAGTTCATTTGCGGCTCTGACGAAAATGGTGTTCCCATTACCTTAAAAGCTAAAAAGGAAGGCATTACTCCCCAGGAAGTGGTAGATAAATACCATCGGATTATCGGTGACTCGTTCAAGGAATTTGGGGTATCATTTGATATTTATCACAGAACATCGTCTTTGACACACCACCAGACCGCTTCCCGTTTTTTTGAGAAGCTATATGAGCAAGGGGTTTTTACCGAGGAGGTCACCGAACAATATTATGATGAAAAGGCACAGACTTTCCTGGCCGACCGCTACATTACAGGTACCTGTCCGAAATGTGGCAACGAAAATGCTTATGGCGACCAGTGCGAAAACTGTGGCAGTACGCTGAATGCAACCGATCTCATCAATCCAAAATCAACGTTGTCTGGCGAGCCTCCGGTGCGCAAGGAAACCAAAAACTGGTTCTTGCCGCTTGATCGATATGAAGATCGGTTGAGGACCTACATCGAAAGCCATAAGGAATGGCGGCCAAACGTATATGGCCAATGCCAGAGCTGGCTCAATGCCGGGCTACAGCCGAGGGCAATGACCAGAGACCTGGATTGGGGCGTTAAGGTCCCGATCAAGGGAGCAGATGGAAAAGTGCTCTATGTGTGGTTCGATGCGCCGATAGGGTATATATCGGCCACAAAAGAGCTCTGCAACTATGCTTCGCTCGATGTCTGGAACCCCAAAGCTGAAGAATATTATATCCGGCAGGTAGAAACCGATAAATGTGATTGGGAAGAATATTGGAAGGATGAAGAGACCAAATTGGTCCATTTTATCGGAAAGGACAATATTGTATTTCATTGCATTATTTTTCCTGCTATGCTGATGGCCCATGGCGAATATATTTTGGCAGATAATGTGCCGGCCAATGAATTCTTAAACCTGGAAGGCCAAAAAATTTCGACTTCTAAAAATTGGGCTGTTTGGCTGCATGAGTACTTAGAGGAGTTCAAGGACCAGCAGGATGTATTGCGCTATGTACTTACCGCCACCGCGCCAGAAACAAAAGACAACGATTTCACCTGGAAGGATTTTCAGGCCAGGAACAACAATGAACTGGTGGCCATTTTAGGGAATTTTATCAATCGTGTAACGGTGCTTACCCATAAGTATTTTGATGGAAAGGTGCCGACCATGATGGAAATCACAGCGCAAGACCAGGCGGTAATCGACGAACTGGCAACTTATCCGGCCAAAATCAGTGCTTCAATAGAGCAATACCGATTTAGGGAAGCCCTTGCCGAAGTAATGAACGTTGCGCGTTTGGGGAATAAATACCTGGCAGATACCGAACCTTGGAAGCTCATCAAAACAGATGAAGACCGTGTAAGGACCATCCTGAACATCAGCTTGCAGATTGCAGCGAACATCGAGATTTTAATCGAACCATTTTTGCCCTTTACGGCTGATCAGTTGATGCGGATGTTAAATTATGGCGGGCATTTGTGGGCCGACGCAGGATCGATGAACTTATTGAAGCGTGGACACCAATTAAATGAACCAACCTTATTGTTTGCCAAGATCGAAGACGATGCAGTCAATGCACAGATCGACAAGCTGAACCAGAGCAAAGCCTCAAATGCCCAAATTACATCGACTATCCCGGCAAAGGAGAACATCCAATTTGATGGCTTTTCGGCAATTGATATCCGTGTAGCCACCATTATTGCTGCCGAAAAGGTGGAGAAAACAAAGAAGCTGTTGAAGTTGACCTTGCTTACCGGACTTGACGAAAGAACGGTTGTTTCTGGCATTGCCGAACATTATCAGCCAGAAGAGATCATTGGCCAGCAAGTGAGCCTGATCGTGAACCTGGCCCCAAGGGAAATCAAGGGAATTGTGTCGCAAGGCATGATCTTGATGGCCGAAGATTCTGAAGGAAGGCTAACATTTGTAGCGCCTACATCAAAATTTGCGAACGGAAGCGTGGTGAGGTAGGTAAGTAAAAGTAAAAAGCAGGTAGGTGTGATTTCAGGGATTTTTCTTAATTTTTTAAGCGGAGTGCTTTAATACTCTTCTAGAGGCAACATAGGCGTTACTTTTTTCTTTTTGGTAAGCTTAACGCCAAAGAAGATGGGAAGGCCAGTAATAGCGATGATTAAAAAAGCTCCGATCACCGTTCCGATAAAGAAGCTTGCCGTATCGATACTTGGCTCTGCAATCATTGCCGCAAAACTTTTGCCCATTACGGGTAGTCCACCAATTAAGCATAGGAACATAAAAAGTGATCCGATAATGATGAGCAGGACACCAAAGAATTTTTTCATGCTTAAATATAGGAAATCTGCTCACTGATTAAAAATGCAGCTTTTCCAATAGTTTACCATCATTATTTTTCCAGCTTTCAAAAGACTGGTCATCAGTCCACCCTTGTATCCTGCCGAGTAGGATGCAGGCCATGATGGCATGTTCCCGGCCGCGCCATTGCGACATTTCTGCAAGTGCTCCAATCCCTCCTTTCTTTAAGGAAGCCAACAGTTTAGGGTCAAGGTTTTGGGTGATGGGGATAAGGGCAAATAAAGCCTTGTCCCGATCTGACCAATAAATAGAATTGAGCAGACTGACAAAATAATCGTATTTAAGCCTGATCTGAAGTTCTGGATGCTCGAAAGCATAAGCGCCTAGCGCAGCAAATGCCCTGAAAACATTGTTGCGCACCAATGGATCTGGATCATTTCCGGCAGCGTTCAACTGCTCGGCGACCTGCCTTTTATCGCTCATATAAGCGATAAATACGGCAGCTATGGCACGCTGTTCCTGATCTGTTGAATGGTTGAGCACCAACTTTAACTCTTTGCGATAAAAATCTGCCAATAGCAGGAATTTTTTCTGAATAGCGCCCACCTCTGGATTCTTGTAAAGCGAATAGCCATTTATAAATTCATCAGCATGATCGCCTTTTGTAACGGCTACTTTTAGTGCTGCAAAAAATTGGTTATGGAGTTTGGTCAAGGTATCGGGTAACCGGTGGAGACTTCCTCTGATGCGACGATACTTGATTTCAGGCCCATTATTTTCACTAATACCCACATAAACCAGTTCCTTGCCTCCATCGCAGCACACAAACGAAACTTCGGCTTTTTTAACGCCTTTCACGGCTAAGAGCCTTTTTGTCAATGTGGTGGCCGAGACAGTTAAAGAATCTCCTTCCTTTATGCCCAAGGCATCAATTAATGTTTCTTTTTTCAATTGCTGTAATCCATAGACATCGATGATGCCTGCCCGATGCTGTGCCCTAATACTGGTGTTCAAAGACAACAAAACGAAAATAATGGATATCGAATGTCTTGCCATTTAAATCTGGATGGTTTTTTGTTCAACTAAGGTTGCTGTCCCGCCCACAAGCAGACTTTTGATCTTTTGCTTGTCGATCAATAAATCTACTTTGATTGAACTTGGTGATGGAGGAGTCATCAACTTGCCCTGCTCAATGGCAAATTTATCTTTTCTGAGTCCGGTAGAAAATAGATAACAAGCTAGAGGCCCTGCAGCCATACCTGTTGCCGACTCTTCTCTGATGCCATAGGCTGGAGCGAACATTCGGGCGGTGGCATCAAGACCTACCGCATCGGTCCTACAAAAAACATAATAGCCAATCAGGTCATATTTTTCTGAAATCGATTGGATCATTTGAAAATTAGGGCGCAGGTGTAACAGCACATCTTCATTTGCAACTTCCACAATCAAAAATGCGTTCCCTGTATTTACGATCAAGGGCAATTCGCAAAAGGCATCTAATCCAAGCGAGTGAGCCACAAAATCGAGGTCATCGGGCATTAACATTCTACATGTAGGAGCCTGTTGTTCCATAAATACTTCATTTTTGATAAGGCTGATATTGCGGTTGCCATCTATGGTTTCTTTGCTAGACTGGGCTTTGCCGGCTAGCATCCCATTTTGTCGGAGATAAGAAAAGGTGGCAATGGTGGCGTGTCCGCAATGTGCAATCTGCCTTAAGGGCGTATAAAAATCGAGCTTGAAATCTGCAGTTTTGGACCTGCTCACAAAAGCAGTTTCCGAAAGCCCTGTTTTGTAAGCGAGGCGCTGTCTTTCTTCGGCAGACAGATGATCGGCGTCCAACACAACAGCAGCTGGATTGCCTCCTTTTCCATATTGGCTGAAAGCATTGATGAAATTAACGGTTATGTTCATGGCTTGGGTAAAATTGATGAGCAATGTCTGGGGAATTAGGTTCGGGTAAAGGATGTCGATGGCCTGTCAAAGTTAGCTGCAGTAGTACTAGCACTTTGATGACAGGAAGATGAGTGTCCATATCGCCATTTATTTTTTCCTGTTGCACCAATGGCAAGAGGAGATAGGCGATGAAAACGATGGGCAGGATTAAAAATTTCATCTTTGGTAGGGTTAAAAATGAGCCGGCAAATGAATTTCCGGCCCAAGGTTTCATGTGTGTGTTTTAATTTCGTGAAAAATATCTGTCGATGGCCAATCGGCCTCCGCCTGAAATGAGCAACGATAAGGTGCCGGCAATATAAAGGATGAAATATTCACAGCCTTCTCCCTTTTGCGTACCGAACCAGTTCATCCAAAAGCCATGTTGTATGCTAGAGGTAAAGATGATCCCCAGCATTAAGAAAGTAAGTGCAAGGCTTACAGGGCGGGTTAGGTATCCAAGCAATAATGCAATGGGCCCAAAGAATTCCAAGATGATGATCACTAAACCAACAAGCCATGGCAGTCCCATGGTCTGCGTAAAAAAATCCATGCTCCCATCAAATCCAAAGCCACCAAAACTTCCAAGTAGTTTTTGTGCGCCATGTGGCATTAAAACTAAGGCCAAGAGTATACGCAAGACCAAAGGGGCGTAGCTGTTGTTTGTATTAAAGATTGCTTTTATCATGACGTTTTTAATTGGCGTAAAAAAATTGTTCGTTGATGATCTGGCCATCTTGCCATTGCTGTACGGCGATTTGAGTATAGTTGCGTACGCCCCATTCTTTATGGGTATAATCATAAGCCCACATGGTGAATGATGTATTTTCATTTACGGCTACAGCTTTGAGCTCCGCGCTGCGGAATTCGGTTACATTGGCCAAAAATTCCTGTTCTCGCTTTCTGTTCGCTGATTTTGAGCGGGTGGGCTCAAAGTTGTTTTCCTGCATGGATACTTTTTCGTGGTAATAATTTTCAAAAGCTTCCATTAATTTTCCCTGAAGCAGAAGGTTGTTCAGCCCTGTCAATGCTTCTTCGATTGATTGTTTGTTCATGAGTTGTTTTTTATGTGATTTTTTAAATTGATCTGTAAGATCCGTTCAGCAAAAAGCTCCAATGTGAGCAAGTCGCCAGGATGGAATGTCCTAACTTCAACTTGGGTATTGTCAGACTGGACCATCAGTCCCTGATAGCTGGCCAATCGGTTCTGTCCCTCTGTCTGCATGTCACCGCAAAAGCGCGGTAAAATACCAAGGTTGATCCAATGCATGCCATGCTGTGCTGCGAAAATGGCGATGGTCTGCAGGGTATGCTGCTTATCTCCACCAATGGTTGATGATACCGTAAATCCTGCCGCAAACTTGTCTTTCCACAATTGCCGATACCAAAAGCTCCCTGTTTTTTCCATAAATTGTTTAAACCCTGCCGAAACGGTTCCAAAATAAGTGGGACAGCCAAATACAATTGTATCACAAGTATGTAGCACTTCCCATTTCTTGTGGGCATGGGTGCAGTCGATCAAAAAAACCAATGTCTGCTGATGTGTTAATTTTTCGGCCAAAAGCTTGGCAACTTGTTTGGTGTGTCCAAAACCACTATGGTATAAGACTGCAATTTTTATCATATGCATGGTTGTATCTGTTGATGCAAAAATGCCAAGCTTTGATTTTTTGGTCGAATACCTAGGTTATGAAAATTCATTCACATATGTTAATTTTAATGCTTAAAGCAACCGCAATGGCACTTCAGGAAGAACAGCTCAAACCTTTACTCGATCATTACGCAGCCCGGGGAGTTACCTTTGGAAATGATGAGATAGAAAAGATCGCGAGGGCATTCAGGCATAAAAAATTTCGCAAGAACCAATATGTACTGCAACAAGGAGATGTTTCACGGTATGAAACCTATGTGGTCAAAGGCCTGTTGCGCACCTATCTTGTTGATGAAAAAGGGCAGGAGCACGTGATGAAATTTAGCATAGAAGATTGGTGGGCCGGAGATCTCTATAGCTATTATCTAGAAGAGCCCACGAGTTATAATATCGATTGCTTAGAGGACACTGAAGTGCTGCAGATTACACGCGATGAGCTTGAACAGCTTAAAGCGACCATCATTGGGCTCAATCATTATTATGAGATCCTTTATCGCAATTCTGTAATCGCCTATAATAAACGTGTTGCTGCATCGCTTTGCCTAACTGCTACAGAACGCTACATCAAATTCATTGAGCGTTATCCAGAAATCGACCAGCGTGTTCCAAATCATCAGATTGCTTCTTATCTTGGCATTGCGCCCCAAAGCTTAAGCCGCATTAGGGGCCAATATTTTAGGGGAAAGAAATAAAAAAGCCACCAGATCTGGTGGCTACTGTGGTCTCGACGGGAATCGAACCCATATCTAAAGTTTAGGAAACTTCCCTGCCTGCCGGCAGGCAGGTATTCTATCCGTTGGGCCCCAACAATGTCTTCAGAAACTCCTTGCCGGTACCAGACTTCAAGTATTTCTCCCGTTCCCTGGCATTTAGCCTTCCAGAAACGGACTCCTGGTAGACAAGGTCCCAGGGCCTAAACCCTTTTGTTGATCTCGTTTTACCAGAGTTATGCTCAAGAAGCCTCCTGGAAACATCACTGGAGAACCCGACATATATCCGATTGTCCTTCCTACTACGGATAGCATAGACGATAAAAACATCTTCCATATAAACAATAAAAGCCACCAGATCTGGTGGCTACTGTGGTCTCGACGGGAATCGAACCCATATCTAAAGTTTAGGAAACTTCTATTCTATCCGTTGAACTACGAAACCTTGGAGCGACAAAGATAATAAAAGTTTTTAGTTGCTGAATGAAAATATCGCCATTGTAAATGATTGTATTATGTGGCTGTTTTTTAGTGACTTAGCTTTGGTATAATCATTATGAGCTAACCTTAAACAGCATATGAAATTTATTTTTGCTATCCTTATCCTCTTTGTCGGCAGTTATGCCTTTGCACAGGCCCCGCAACGTGTAGAAGGCTTTGATACCGTCATTTATCACAATAATGGAAACAGGTCATTGACCACCATTGATTATCGCGGCAAGAGCTATGGCTATATGACCGCTGCATGGTGGACCACCGACCGCACCGAGAAAAACCTGCTTTCCTGGCGAACCGCCGCCACTCCTCAGAAAGACCGCACCACGTTTTATTTTGTTGGGGCCAGCGCACCGACGCCAGCAGAATTTTCAAGAGGGCCACAGGTTAAGCTCAGTGTAAATGGGAAATATGCGCTAACATTTAATATCGGCATCCTGCGCGATTATACCTGGAAAGAGGGCGATTTTGAGCTTAGGTACATTTCCAAGCGCGTGGAGTATCCTTATTTTGGTTCGATGCGCGAATTCCACCTCGATGGCAATAGCGGCCTTTATCAGCTCACCGTGCCAGCAGAAGTGTTAGAGGCAGGTAAAGGTGCTGAAATCAAAGTTGAAATGGTCCCGTTCGAACGGTGGAACAATGGTTGGTTTATGGTAAAGCCCTATAAGGATGTGCTCAAACAGCAAACCATCGAAAGCTTGGCCAATGAAATTGCAACGCTTCGGAACGATATCGCCGTAATAAATGAACAAACACACATCTTGGCCACCCAACAATACAGCAAGCTGTTGGGAACAGATAAATTTGAACACCGTGTAGTGTATACCAATGGCTATCGGCACCTGCATCCGGCAGATATGATCAAACTGCAAAATGGAGATTTGTTGGTCATGGCACGTGAAGGTACCGAACACTTGGCCAATGATGGAGATGTCTTTATGCTGCGTTCTAGAGATCATGGTAAGACCTGGGGCGAAAAACAATGGATCGGCGCCATCAAAGATCTTGATGAACGGGAAGGCTGCGGCATTCAACTAAAAGATGGAACCATCATGGTGGCTATTTTTTACAATGGAAAGTACCTGCCAAACGGGGATTATTTCTTGTGGAAACCCAAAGAAAAATTGATCGAGCCCACTGACCATCCCAGCATGGGCACCTACATCATTACTTCAAAAGACAACGGTAAAACCTGGTCTAAACCAAATCATATCGATATAAAGGGCATGCCGGTAACAGGCTTGGAAGGCCCAACCGATGCACCAATAGAAATGCCCGACGGCTCCATTTTGATGGCCGAAATTGGGTATAGCCTACATGGCGATTCCAGAAGTACAGGGGCCATCATGATGCGCTCAACCGATCAGGGCAAAACCTGGAAATATTTGTCGACCATTGCGGATGATCCTGGTGGGAAGCTGGGCGGGTTCATGGAGCCTGGACTGGTGCGGACCAAAACAGGACGCATTGTTGTGGGCCTGAGGAACCACGCCGAAGACAATGCCATCTGGATGACCTATTCTGATGACAATGGCAAGACCTGGATCCCTAAGTATAAAACAGAGATGATCGGACATCCGGTAGACCTGATCCAGCTCAAAGACGGCCGCCTCATGGCCAGCTATGGAATTAGACAAGTACATGCCAAACCAGGAGGTATCCGTGTCTGTTTCAGTAGCGATAATGGCAAAACTTGGGACATTAAAACCGAAATACAGCTGCGCAACGACTTCATCAATGTAGATGTGGGCTATCCCGAATCATTGGAGATGGCAGATGGACATATTCTTACTGTATATTATTTCAACCTCTTTGCCAAATATTTCTTGGGCAGTACATTCTGGAAGCCATAACCAGATTAGGCACTCATTTTTTGATGAGTTTGTCCAGCTCTATCTTAGCCATCCTTGCCAAAAAATCATCTTTTGTTGAGGTGGCAATCTGCTGGGCATGCGCTAGGGCTTCTTGCATAGCTTCGTATCTATTTTGCTTATAAAGGCTTCTGCCTAGATTTAACCATAATTGGCCCGATTGAGGAAATTCTTTTAATCCTACGCGCAAAAGGATCTCCCTAGAAGCCTGGTCATTCACATCGTCAAAGCTACTCGCCAATCGGTTGTAACCTCCAGCTGTTTTAGGCAACATGCCAAGCGCTGTCAACTCCTCTCTATAATGCGTGTCGAAATGTGCAAGTCCCTTTTTTTCCATCACATCTCCTAAGGCGATATCGTCCCATTTTTTAATTGTATCTAACTTTTCTTTCAATAGCCACTTAAAAATATTTTTGGTCATCGGCCTTCCATCGCCATACATGTTCATAAAATTTATAACGATGTAACCACTTTCAGGTTCGACGTAGATGTCGCAAGCATATCCCCCTCCGCCACCAGTATGCCCATAAATCTGTTTTCCATTTGTGCCGATGGCTGCGCGATTAAGACCATAGGTATACCAATAACCTGGCTGAAATTCTATGCCGCCGGAGCCCATAATCTCGAAAGACTTTTTACTGATGTAGCTTCCCTGATTAAAATCTCTCATAAAGTGATAAAAATCTTGGATGGTCGACATCCATCCCCCAGAAGCATTTGCATATTTACCAATGGTACGCGTTTCCTGAATAAATTTTGTGGAACTTACCCAAAGATAAGGCTTGGCTGCATGAATGTTGATGGCAGTGTCTGCCGGATGCCCAGTATGTTCCATCTTGGAAGGGATGAAAATGCGTTCTTTGATCAGTTCTGTAAAAGGTTTATGATTGATTTCCTGTAAAATGTCGGCTAGAATGGTGAACCCTAAATTCGAATACCTGAATTCTTTTCCTGGAACTGTGAATGCCAGTGGGGCTTCGGCCCTAAATTTCAGGATATCAGCCCTGCTGTAATTTCCACCAGGTTTATAATTGGGATTAAGTTCAGTTTCAGTAATGCCAGAAGTATGTGAAAGCAGGTGCTTGACTTTGATCAAATGCCCATTCTGTGTGTAAACGCCAGGGAAAAAATGGTCTAAATTATCTTCTAAACTTAGCGTGCCCTTTTCCACCTCCTGCATCACAAGCGTAGCCGTGAGCATCTTGCCTATTGATTCTGTTTTAAACCTGGTTTGTGCATCATTTTTAACTTGGGTCTGCTGATCCGCAATACCATATCCGCCCTGATATAATATTTGATGGCCCTTCGCTACTAAAATAGCACCATGGTAACCAACCTTTTCATAGGCTTTTACCAAAGAAGCAAGGTCCTGTTGGGCATTGCAAAATAATGTGCCCAATAAGCATAAACATGTAAAACGTAATTTCATTGATTGATTTTTTAAGAATGATCAAGTATCGTTTTACCAATAGTCAGCACGCAATATACGAATAATTTCGTATATAAAAATCTGCATGGGTTGGACTTTGTCAAAGTCATTTGCCCTCATCTAAATAGAATTGCATGAATAATGTCGATGTTTCTGCGTTTCCAGCACATGGAGGGGTGTACGAGAACATTTTTATAGGGGGACTTTGTCAAAGTCTAATCCCTATAATAGCACTATACCTACGCTCCAACCATACCAGCCTGTATAATCGGGATGACCAAATGAAAAATCCCGGTGTTTTTCTTGAAGGAGCCCATAGTTGTCAAACTTGCTTTGCTGTCTGGTCCGGTAGATGTTGATGGACGGACCACCTTGGACCGCCAGCCACTTATTAAACCTGACGTGCACTGGCAACTGGAACTTATAGAGCAGGTTGAGGTAGTCAAAGCTGCCTTGGTAAACATATTGTAAACTGGCTTCAGGATTAATTCCCAATGGTTTAAACAAGCTAATTTCTTTGCCCAAGCCCCATCCTGCGGTATAGATTTTTGGTGAGGCGCTGGTATTTGTCCCAAACAGCAACATGCTATACAAGAGTTTATTCCCTCCCTTATAAATGGCGTTGAGCTCGGTGCTCTCGTTGGTGCCAAATTCAAATTTATGATATCCTTTTAGCGAAAAATTGAGCAGGCCTATCGAGTACCCATCGTTTTCATTTGCAAGATTGAGCAGGCCAAGCTGTACGCCCTTTTGTTTATTGGCATAATTGATCAGGCCAATCTGCATCCCCCTCGAAGTATGGAGCGTTAGATTTGCGCCAACCGCAATGTTCAATGCATCTGCTTCTTTGTTAATGTTGGCAATTCCTCCAATCTGAAGTCCAGTAGATTTGCCGCCAACCATATTTCCCGCCACACCGATCTGTAGGCCACGGGTCTGCCCTTTTGTGAGGTTCAATGCGCCGACCTGAGATCCATCAAGCTTACCTGTTACCGAATTTAGGCCAACGGAAAATTGGGCGCCCCTAAAATCTGCCTTTACCCAATTGAAAACACCACCTACCTGAAAACCTTCAAAATTTTGTCTCACATAATTTCCGCCTACCGCAACCTGCGCCGCGTTTACCTTGCCATATACATTATTTAAAAATCCGGCAATCTGTACGCCATGTACCTCTCCGCCAACCAAATTAAATGCGCCAGCAAACTGAAAGTATCTGACATTGCTTTTGCTGATGTTAAAAACCAGTCCGATTTCCGCGCCATCAACCCCCGCACTATAGGCACCTACGGCATTGAGCGAAAATTTATTTACCACCTGTCCGCTCAATGAGCCATGGGAATTTAATCCGGGAACAAGCGCAAATTGGAAAGGGGCATTGGAAATAAGTCCGCCAATATTTAGCGATTGTATTTTTTGGGTAGTTGTTACAAAAGTCCTGCCCAGCCAAGAGCGTTCAATTTCTGAAAGATTTCCACTGATGAAGCTTTCAACGGGTCTTTTTGGCCTGTTGGTCACATTTACTTCTGCCAAAAAGTTGGTGACAGTAGATTTGTAGTTTTCCTTGCTCACTGTAAGTGAAATGGGCTGGGATACATCTTTTAACCGCATGGTGAAATAGCCATTTCGGTCAGAAATCTCTGAGACCAAGAGATTTTTTTCATATATACTGGCAGCGGAAATGGGCTTTTCGGTGTTTTTATCAACAATCTGACCGGTAATCGTATACAGCTCTGGCGTACCGATAGATTCGTTGACCAGCATCAGCAGCTCATTTGGCGCGTATCTGATGATCAGGAAATTTCCTGATTCATGGTATTCAAACTGCTGATTAAAGAGTCGATCGAGCATCGTAGCAAGATCGATGTCGCTTTCGCGGACCGTAACCAAGCTATCTATTGGCACCACATTGCTATTGTAGGAAAACCGAAATCTGCCCTTTTCCTCTATGAGCGACAATACTTTTCGAAGCGGCTGCCTTTCTATGTTCATCGACAGGCGACGGGCCAAAATGGATTGGGCATTTGCCGATAATTGGGCCATGCAGACCAGGAAAATAATCAACTTCAATGTCCGAATCATTATTGGATTTTAATTATGCCAGTGCCATATACAACCCTTATTTTTAAGGTTTTGGATGCCACATCCAAGATTTCATGCAGGGATTCATCGCCAAAAGTCGTACTGATCGGCAGTGATTCGACGGCTGGATTGGTGATGATGATATTCGCGCCAAACTTCTCATTCAAGATTGATACAAGATCCCGTAATGGAGTCTGGTCGCATACCAGTTCATTGGTATAATAATAATTGTAGAGCTTGCCCTTAGTTTCACCCTTGATCAAGTGGCCATCCCTGATGTCTACCTTTTCGCCAGCAGTTAACCGAACGCTTCCCTTTTGGTTCTGGACCATCACAATCCCACTTTCTACATTTACCGTTACTTCTTTTTTATGGCTTTTTACATTAAATGAAGTCCCTACTACCGTTACACGGACATCTGCTACATCAATAATGAAGGGTTTTGCCTTATCTTTGCTAACCTTAAAAAAAGCTTCCCCGCTTAGGTTTACATGACGGGTTTTACGAAAGAAGCCGCCGATGAAAGATAGTGAAGTCTGTTTATTGAGGATGACAGAAGATCCATCGGGCAGTTCCTGTACCAAAGTCTGGCCTGAGGTACGTGCACTAAGCTGGTTGGCAACCGTATTATGATACAGAAACCATCCTGCCGAAAACACAATAGCCAAAATTGCCACCATGCGATAGATCGGAGTCATCTTTTTAACACTTGTCCGATTGGCCAGACGGAGATTCAGCCTTTCCAAGGCCGCCTCTTCATCCAACGTTTCGTCTACCGGCAGCTTGCTAGCCGCTAGGATCGCCATGAAATCGTTCAGCTCGCGTAAATTTTCGGGAGATTCCTGGATCCAGTCTGCTACCAGTTGCGTTTCCTTTGGATCGCTTTCCCCCAGCAGGTATTTGGCCAGCCGCTCTTCGTTCATCGGTGTTAAATTTTGATCCATAACTGCTATTTTAGAAAAAGGAAGACCAGGATTAAAAAATCGACCATTTTTACACGTAATATTTTAAGGGCCTTACCCATTTGATTTTCGACCGTCTTGATGGAAATATTCAATGTTTCGGCAATTTCCTGATACTTTAATTGTTCAAAACGGCTCAATTGGAACACCTCCCTACATTTTTCAGGAAGGGACGCGATTGCCGAGTGGATATGTCTTTCCAATTCTGTTGCCATGATCTCTCCATTAAGGTTTCCGGTATGCAGGGCCGCATCTGCATAATGCACGGTTAAATTGGCCCTTACCTTTTGGTGCTTGATGTAGTTTAAACATTCATTGTGTACCGACCGATAAAGGAACGGCTTTAAAAACCCATCAACTTTCAATTGTTCGCGTTTTGTCCAGATCCTGACAAATACATTTTG
This sequence comes from Pedobacter sp., assembly GCA_031119475.1. Taxonomy (GTDB): domain Bacteria; phylum Bacteroidota; class Bacteroidia; order Sphingobacteriales; family Sphingobacteriaceae; genus Pedobacter. The sequence continues at coordinate 225,912 of JAVHXV010000002.1, forward strand.
GACAATTTCCTCTGCTTCATCACGATCTTTTACCGTATGGTAAGCATAGGCATGCAGATTTTTGAAATGAGTGAGGAACACTTCATCAAAGGCTGCCTTGTTTCCGTTTTTGATTTGCGAGAGCTGGGATTCCAAATTGTATTCAGGTTTTTCTGCAACCCCGCATCTGCAGGGTCCATGCATGATATCTTTTTCAGACGCTCAACACCGCCCTTAAGTTACGTCTGATGATCAATTCTTTTAAAAATGCCGGGATAAGCTTGTCGATAATCAATAGCAATCGATTGGCAAATCCGGGAATAATTTCTTTCCTCATCTTAAATAGCCCTTCAATCGCTTCCCTTGCCACAACATCTGCCTCTAAAATAGTGGCTTTTGCAAAACCTTTCAAATTGTTGTTCATCACCAACAGTTCTGGCTTGGTATTAATGCCGCCAGGACTTAGTAAGCTCACGTGCACATTTGTTCCAATTAATTCCATCTGCAGACAACGTGTAAAGTAGCCGACAAAAGATTTGGTGGCGCCATATACCTGCTTTTTTGGGACAATAAAATGGCCGCCAAGGCTGCCCACATTTAAGATGTAGTTTGGCAGATGCTTGTTGATGTGATGGAGAAAAAGACGGGTAAGCATCACCGTATTTGTAATGTTGAGGTCAATCTGCGCCCGATAAAAATCAATGCTCTTTTCTTCGAACCAAGACCAGTTCCCCAGTCCTGCATTATTGATCAAAATATTCACGCTCAATTGGTGTACATCTAGGCGATCAAAAACCGCTGCTGCTGAGTGAGGCAGGGTAAGGTCTATTTCGATGCAAAAGACCTGGCAATCAAAATTTTGCCTTAGGTAGTTGGCCAGATGCGGCAATCCACTTTCTGGCAGGGCGACCAGAACAAGGTCGATCCCTTTTTTGGCCATCTCTATGGCAAAGGATTTTCCTAGTCCCTCGCTCGCGCCGGTAATCAATGCTGTATTTTTCATGTGTTTTTTTGAAAATGATGGATGGTCTTGCTCAAGCCTACTGCAAAAGGTGTAATGCGGTAGTTCAATTCCTTGATGGCTTTGCCACTATTGTACTGTTGGTTAAATTTTAAGCGATCAGCAAATTCGGGAAGAAAAAAAGGTGTGAGGCCAAATAGTTTTGATTTGAAATGCTCGATCACACTATAGGCTTTGATCAGCTTGAGCGGCACTTTATACAGTCTTCTTTTTTTGCCGGTAAGTTCTCGCAAGGTCTTAAAAAAGCCGTTAAATGATACGTCCTCACCACCAAGGATATACCTTTCGCCGATAAGCCCGTTTTGCATGGCCGAAATCTGGCCATTTACCACATCGTCTACAAATACATAATTAGCTACCTGAGTTCCTTTGCCGGGAATAAAATGCCACGTGCCTTTGATATAGCCTGTTACCATTTTGCTAACCGTGTTGCTATCGGTTATGGGCCCATCGCCATACACCCGCGATGGATTTACGATCACCACATCCAGGCCTTTTTTCACATAATTCCGTACCTCAAGTTCGGCCAGGTACTTGGTCCTTTCATAGCTGATCGGAAAACCTACTGCTCTGGGGTCGTCTTCTGCGACGGGCAGGTTAAGTGTTGGGCCCCATACCCCACAGGTCGATGTATGGACAACCCTGTTTACACCTAGGTTTAATGCGCATTCAAGTACATTACGTGTGCCAACAACATTGATGTCATAAAAATCCTGTTCGTTTCTGCACCACATCTTGGCCATCGCCGCAGTATGGTACACCCCCGTGCAATCTTTCATAGCCTTTTGCAAGCTCAGCTCGTCCATTACATCGCCTTTAATAAACTGGATGTTGCGGTGTTGGATTAAAAAAGGATGGTTAATGTTCCTGCACAGGCCAACCACCTGATACCCCATTTCGGCCAAGGTTAGGCACAGCTTACGGCCAATAAAACCCGACGCCCCGGTTACCAATACCTTGATGTATTTATTATATCCTGCCTCGATCATGATACCAGCTCCATTTTAATGGTATATAGCGAGTGGTTTACGATCACCAACCTGCAAATTCCGTTTTCGAAAAAGTAGTCATTGTAATTGCCATCAGGCAAGGTAATCCGATATTGGTGCGGCGCGCTTTTCTTGATGGGTACGAAACACTGGAAATTATCGGAGTAGACCTGGCCAATGTTGGCGGGTTCCATGCTGTAGAGCAGCATCATGTTATAGGCAATTGAAGGCTTGTTAAAACTTTGCTGCTTCGAGCCGCATTGCAACTGATAGCCTTCAGCCCTGAATATTGTTTTTTTACGCTCCTTGGTCCTTCCGTTAACCGTTCTGTTTACATCGGATGAAATCAGTTTCCCATTTTTGAAATGTGCGAGGTCTTCAGTCTGAACATCAACCTTGAACACAAACCGGGTATTTACCTGCGACGTGATCTTCAGATACAGGTTCTCCCCATCTGCCTGCTGGTTAAAAAGCATTTTGCCGATTACTTGGTCATTGCGCTTGATCTGATAGGTTTTGGTCTGCGCCTGCAACGATAGGGTACAGGCAAGCAGGGCAATCAGGACTAAGCAGGCAACTGGTTTGGCCGCCTGCGATTTTCTCTTTTGAAGTTTTGGCAGAATGTATTTTTTGCCAAACCAAATTAATAATGCTGGGATCATATTTTTGTGTGTTTTTAAAGCTAATACAACACAGCAAGCGTTTACCCCTATGCGCCGATGAAAAAAAATATAATGGGCTTTATCAGAAGGTGGTGGATATCAAAAACAAATCGTAATTTCCATTATTTAAGTACAGATCAATGAAAATCCGATTGCTTTTTTACCTGCTATTCGTTGTGGCTGCAGCCCAGGCACAAGATCGCACACTCCCAGTTACCACACAGGCCTTACAACAGTATGATCGTTATCGGGAGCCCTTGATTACCACAAGGTTGTTCAAACATCAAGATGTAGAAACGCTGATTGCGAAACACCATAACCTGTTGAAAGATGAAGTGATCGGTTCATCCATGCAGGACAGGGCCATCCATCACCTTACCTTGGGCAAGGGCCGGACAAAAGTCCTGCTCTGGTCGCAGATGCATGGCGATGAAGCCACTGCTACCATGGCATTGTTTGATCTGTTTAATTTTCTATCGACAAAAGATGAATATAGGCGATTAAAGAAAATGTTATTGCGGAAATTAGAACTGCACATCGTGCCCATGCTCAACCCAGATGGCGCGCAGATATGGACCAGGACAAATGCCATGAAAATCGATATCAATAGGGATGCCCAGAACTTGGCTACGCCCGAAGCCAAAGCCTTGATGGAGCTGGCCAAAAGGATCAGGCCAGATTTTGGCTTCAACCTACACGATCAAAGCACCTACTATGCTGCGGGCAAGAATACCGCAAAACCGGCAAGCATTTCTTTTTTGGCCCCTGCTTTCAATACAGCAAAAGACATGGATGAAACCAGGCAAAGGGCTGTGCAGGTTATTGTCTCCATGAATAACGCCATCCAGACCCAGATACCTAATCAGGTAGCGAAGTATAACGATACTTTTGATGAAAGTTGCTTTGGAGATACGTTCCAGGGAATGGGGATTTCGACTATTTTGATCGAAACAGGTGGGTATCCCGGCGACCCCGATAAACAAGTATTGAGGAAAGTGAATTTTCACGCCATCCTTACCGCGTTGACCGCAATGGCCCAAAAAAGTTACGTTAATGAAGAGGCAGAAACCTATTGGAACCTGCCAAATAATTTCAATAACCTGCATGATGTAATTTTCCGTAACCTTACCCTGAGCGTTGATGGGAAAACTGTTCAAACAGACTTGGCCATTAACCGACAACAAAGGGTAGGTGTTGATGGAAAAACTTTCTATTATATTGGAGAAATTCTGAAGAATAAAAAACTGGATAGTGCTTTTGCCTATCAAGATATAGATGCAGGAACATTTACTTTAGAAACTGGAAAAATAAAAGTGATGACAGAAGATGCCTGGACGCACCTCAAGCCAGAAGAAGAAAGTCAATTACTAATGGAAGGCTATCTTTTTGTGAAGCTTGAAAATGCAACTTCTCCAATCGGCCCGATCAGAAATAGACTGCTTAATTTAATCAACAACACCGAAACTGCTCAGTTTTCGGGGGGCGGGCCAGCCAATTTTATCTTGTATAAACAGCAAAAACCTTATTATGCCGTTGTAAATGGATATGTGCTGAAGCTCGATGAACCCGTAAAAGCCTTGTGGAATACCATGGGATATTGAGATGAGCTAAAAAGCAGAAAGCCTAAAGGTTATAGCTTTCCGCGTTCCGCCTTCCGCTGTTTGCTTTCCGCTTTCTCCTTTCCGCTAATTCACATCAATGCCGGCAATTGCTTTGGCCATGGCCTGATCTTTTATGCCTGGTATGGATGTACCTTCTACACGAAGGATGCGGACATCGGTAATCCCTAAAAAACCAAATACAGCAGTGAGATAAGGTGTTACAAAATCCATCGCCTTGGCCGGACCATCAGAATAAATCCCGCCAGAAGACATCGCTACATATACTTTTTTGTTTTTGATGAGCCCTTTTGGACCATTTTCTCCATAGGTAAAGGTAAGGCCAGACCTACAGATATGATCGATCCAGGCTTTTAATGCCGATGGAATGCCAAAATTATACATTGGTGCGCCGATTACAATCTCGTCGGCCTCCATGATTTCGGCTACGGCCACATCAGAATGCCTAATGGCACTCAAGTTTGCAGACGTCCGGTTTTCGGGCGGAGTGAAGAAAGAGGTGAGGTGCGATTCTTCCAAGTGTGGAAAATGGGAAGTTGCCAGATTGATTTCTTTAATGGTGCTATTTTGATCAGTGGATTGAATTTGCTCAATAATGGCCTTGGCCAATTGAACACTGTAAGATGATTCTCCCCTTGGGCTCGAAATCAGATGAAGTATTTTTTTCATGTCAATAATTATTTATCTCGACAAAACTAGCTACATTTGCTAATCAAATGTTATCAGTATACAAAAGGTTAGTGCTAACTTTTAAGTTAGCTGATTGTTTATCAACATGTTATGAAAATTGAAGCTGCGCAAAGACATCGCTCAGAAACCTGCGAAAAATTATTAAGCCCTATAGGAGATGCACTTTATGTGATCGGAGGAAAATGGAAGTTGAGGGTTATTGGCGCCTTGCGCGAAAATTCGATGCGTTTTAACGAAATCCAGCGTACAGTCGAGGGAATTTCGGCAAGGGTATTATCGAGCGAACTGAAAGAGCTTGAGCTGAATGGTTTTGTAAAACGAAACGTACAAATCGATACGCCAATTGTGGTGACTTACGAACTGACCGATTATGCCTGCACCCTGAACGGTGTACTGACTGCCTTGGCCGACTGGGGTACCATGCACCGCGAGAAACTGAGAAGAGAGCGATAATTAGTTCACAGTTTGCTGTTTACAATTGAACAATTAACCAGTTAATCAATTAGCCAGTTAACCAATTAAACGGTTAACCAATAATGTTGCCGTAGAATTTTTGCAGCACTTTTTCGAAAACGGGTGGAGCTTCTGGCAATCCAGCAAATAAGCTCATACAGGAGCGGAGTTTCAGGTTGTCGGGACTGCCGAAAATTTTTAAGGCATCGCTCTGCGCCAGATCAAGAAGCGCATTGGAAATTTCGATCAGATTTTTTCCTAAAATGGGATGCGCCAAATAGGCAGAAGCCTCGTCTAAACCAGCTAGCCCATAGAATTTGGACATTTCACTCTGCCCCAGTCCTTTCAGCTGTGGGAAAATGTACCACATCCAGTGGCTTTGCTTTCGTCCATTCTTGACTTCGGCTAGTGCCTGATGAAAGTCGCGCTGCTGTGCGGCAACAAATCTGTCCAGGTTAAATTTCATGCGAAATAAACGTCAGTGTCACAAGATTGTTTGGCACATCAACACCATTTCTCTTGCATACAAACCTGTGAATTCTATCTTTGCATGTACAGACATATTATCATAATGTGAACAAGATGTTAACTCAATTTAATTTCCGCGCATTTTTTTTACTGTTGTTTTCCGCCTTGATGGCGAATGCACAGACTAAAAAACCAAATGTGATTGTCATCATGTCAGATGACCATGCCTATCAGGCCATCAGTGCCTATGGTTCAAAACTCATTTCGACACCAAATATAGACCGGATTGCAAAAGATGGCATGTTGATGAAAGAGGCCGCGGTAACCAATTCTGTCTGTAGTCCGAGCCGCGCCGTACTGCTCACCGGCAAATACAGCCATATGAATGGCATGAAGGACAATGGTACTTATTTTAACGGCGCCCAAGAGACCTTGCCCAAAATTTATCGGGCAAATGGCTATCGTACGGCGATTGTGGGCAAGTGGCATTTGTTCAGTACGCCAACGGGATTCGACTATTGGAACATCCTTCCCGATCAGGGGAATTATTATAATCCAAAGTTTAAAAAGGATGGGAAAGACACGGTATATACAGGTTATGTGACTGATGTAATTACGGATATGGCATTGGACTGGATCGGCAAAACGAAAGATAAGGCTCCCTTTTTCCTCATGCTGCACCATAAGGCACCGCACCGCAACGTGATGCCGCCCTTGAAATATCTGGACAAGTTTAATGACCGTCAGTTTAAGTTGCCCTCAAACTTTTATGATGATTATGCGGGAAGGAAGGCACTGCAGATCCAACAGGTTACGATGAAAGATCACCTGGATATCCGTTATGACAGTAAAATCCCCTGCGATACCTGTCCGATCAACCCGATCAACAACTGGGCCCCTGCAGAATACCAACGTGAAATTGAAAGGCTTACCCCTGCTGAAAGACAGGTGTGGGATGCGGCCTTCCTGAAGGAATATGAACTTTTTAAGACCCTGAAAACGAAGGATGAAATTGTGCGTTTCCAATTTCAGCGCTATATGGAAGATTATTTGCGGGTGGTCAACTCCCTTGACGATAATATTGGAAGAGTACTCCGTTACCTGGATGAAAATCATTTGTCAGAAAACACGATCGTAGTGTACATGTCGGACCAGGGCTTTTATCTTGGGGAACATGGGCTGTATGACAAGCGGTTTATGTACACCGAATCATTTCGTACACCAATGATGATCCGTTATCCAGAAGGCTTTAAGGGTAATCAAAAAACCGGAGCCTATGTGCTCAACCTGGATATGGCGCCCACTTTATTGGACCTTTCGGGCATTGCCGTACCAAATGATATGCAGGGCCAGTCGATGAAAACTTTATTAACTACGGGAAAAGATGAAAGCTGGAGGAAAGAAATTTATTATCACTATTACGAAAAGTCCTTTGGCCTGACACGGCATTATGGAATCAAGACTAAGCGTTACAAGCTGATCCATTTTTATGATCCCGTGAATTCATGGGAGCTCTACGACCTGAAGAAAGACCCAAAAGAGATGCATAATGTATATGATGAACCTAAATATGCATCGCTTATTGCTGAACTGAAAGAAAAGCTGAGGGCACTCCAGATAAAATATAAGGATACTGAAGGGCTAAAGATTAAGTAATGGTTAATTGGTTAACTGCCCTGCAGTACACTAACGTGACTGCAGGGGCTATGAACTGCCAACTAGAAACTATGAACTGCCAACTGCGCCGCAGGCGTCCCTTTGGGAAAACTAATCTCTCCTGCTTTCTACAGTATAGATAAAGCTGTCTGCGCGGTAATAGCCGAGGTTATATTCGATGGGGCGATCGCCCTGGTCGTAAACAAAACGTTTCCTGAACAGCAATGCGCTCCCGGGTTCTACTTCAAGCTTTGCGCTGATAAACTTGTCGGCCACTTTTGCGCTGATCTCCTCTTTGGAAAGATTGGCCACTACGGAATGGTCCTTCTCCAGGATCTCATAGAGCGGGCGTTTGAAATCTTCTTCTCCAGTTAGCCCGACCCGGGGATGAAAGTAAGAGATAAAATAAACAAAAGGGCCCTCTGTACGGCCCCTTAGCCGCTCCAGTTTGAGCACTTTTTTGTCGGTACCAATATCAAAGAAATGCGCCAGCTGCTCATCTGGATGGACCCAACTGATGTGTAGTTCAAAATTCTTGACTGGAATGCCCCTGGCCTGCATTTCCTGTGAAAAACTGAGCCAGTTGTTGGATTTTGAGCTCACCGATACTTCGGCCACCTTGGTGCCAATTCCCTTTTTGCGGATGAGCAGTCCTTCATAGACCAGCTTGTTCAGCGCCTGGCGCAGTGTAGTGCGGGAAATGGCAAGCTGTTTGGCCATGTCTACTTCATTGGGCAGGAGTTTGGTGGCATATTGGGGATCCTTGATCAGGTTGCGCAACAGCTCTTCTGCCTGGATGTGGAGTGGAACATGACTTTTATGGTCGATGGAGAATTTCATGCAATTTGGTTAAGCGTCTATAGCTAAGATAGGATGTTCTTCAAAATTAAAAAAAATTTGTTTTTAATTATAATGTTTATATGTTTGTACATAACCATTGTATAAACCGTCAACGAACTGCCTATGAAATGGGTAACCTCCTGTGGCCACACCAGCATCCATATCTGCCTCTATGGCCCAAGTATGGCCGATTTTCCCTAGTCCAATTTCCTAAAACAGCAAGATTTGGCCCGTGTGGCTTAATTGCTAGAAATAAACCTAAAAACCAATTCTAATCAACAAATCGTTTTTTTATGAACAATTTTTTACTTAACAGTTCTTCGCCTTGGCAGCAGCTCAACAGATGGTGCTTGCTTGTGGGCGACAAACTATTTTTGAAACCAGGCCTCGCTTTGCTGTGCGGCTTGTTGATTTCCTTTTCGGTAGCCGCACAGACCACCACCATTAGGGGTACAGTGGTCGATGATGGAGGGATTACGCTTCCGGGCGTGAGCATAACGGTAAAGGAAACCGGTGTAAAAGCTGGAACAGATGGGTCCGGTAAATTCTCCATCCCGGCAAGTGCTGGCCAGACCTTGGTGTTTTCGATGATCGGCTATACCACCAACGAGGTAAAGGTAGGCGCACAGAACGACATCAGGGTGGTGTTGAGCTCGAGCACATCCAATCTTGACCAGGTTGTGGTAGTAGGCTATGGCCAACAGAAGAAAACCACGCTGACCGGTGCGGTATCGTCTGTGACCAACAAAGAGATCATGACCACAAAAAATGAGAATGTTCAGAACATGTTGACCGGTAAGATTGCCGGTGTACGTGTGGTACAGAACAGTAGTGAGCCGGGCGCCATGAACACTTACTTTGATGTAAGGGGCTTGGGTACGCCCTTGGTTGTGGTTGATGGAGTAGTGAGAAACAACTTTTCACGCCTAAGTGCCGAAGATATTGAAAGTATCACCGTACTAAAAGACGCATCAGCTGCGATCTATGGTGTACGTTCGGCGAATGGTGTGGTCTTGATTACCACGAAAAAAGGTAAGAAAGGAGCAGTTGAGCTGAACTACAACGGATCATACTCGCTGCAAAAACCCTCATATATGCCTAAATCGGTCGATATCTTCGAATATATGACATTGGTAAACGAACTTCAGGTGCACAATACCGGGAACTATGTAAAAGGAAATCCTATTTATACGGCAGCTAATTTTGATGCATATGCCAATGGTACCAAAAAAGCATCAGACTGGAACAATGCTGTTTTAAGGTATACCGCACCACAACAGCAGCACGACATCAGTGCCTCTGGAGGTAATGAAAATACGAATTACTTTGCCAGTCTAGGCGTTCAGGATCAGGAGGGTTTTTTTAAATCAGGGGATTTAAATTATAACAGATATAACCTAAGAGCTAATTTAACTACAAAATTGGCCAAAAATTTAACTTTTGATGTCGCGCTTACAGGGATTGTTGATCAAAAGAACCAATTGAAGGAAGATACCTATTGGGTAATCAGGAGTACCTGGTACCAGGCGCCAGTTAATGACATGTACGCAAACAACAATCCTGCTTATTTAGCCAATGTACCCAGTGGATTAAATGGCATTGCGCATTCCAATGCCGATATTAGCGGTTATAGGCAGATCCAGAACAAATGGTTCCAATCGGCCACCAGCCTTTCTTATGATGCGCCATTCCTAAAGGGGTTGAGCCTAAAGGGTTTATTTAGCTATGATTATCAGATTGCTACGAATAGGTACTATACAAAGGCATATAATCTCTATACCTATACAGCGGCTACCGATACCTATAACGCTACGGCACAGACCAATGGTGGGCTAGGTACGATAAGGAGGGAGTTCTATGAGTATCCTTCGATCTTGTTCCAAGCTTCTGCGAATTTCAATCGGTCATTCGGCTCGCATAACGTGAGTGGATTGTTCCTTTATGAAAGAAATACGCTGAAAGGAGATAATTTTTATGCCTCGAGGAATTTGGCTATCCCATTAGACCAGCTCCTAGCGGGATCTCCTACTGACCAACTTGGGTCAATGACAACATCACAGATCAATTTATTTAATAATCAGACCGCATCTTATGTAGGTAAATTCACCTATGATTATCAAGGTAAATACTTATTCGAAACTGGATTTAGGGCTGATGGAACTTCAAAATTTGCGGTAGACCACCAATGGGGCTTCTTCCCTTATGCATCGGCAGGTTATCGCGTGTCGGAAGAGAACTTCTGGAAAAATTCACCGCTTAAATTTGTCAACAACTTTAAGGTGCGTGCTTCTTATGGAAAGCAAGGGGATGATGCCTCATCAAGCTATCAATTTATTACTGGATACAACTATCCAAGCGGCGGTGCCGTATTCAATGGATCTTATGTGCTTGGTGCGGCGAGTAAAGGATTGGCAAACCCTGCTATTACCTGGTATACTTCAAAACAATTGGATATTGGTGCAGATGTGGAGATGTGGAATGGCCTGTTCGGATTTTCAATCGATTATTTCAGAAGAAACCGTACCGGATTATTGGGATCGCAGGCTGCATCACTCCCTGATGTGGTAGGGGTTGGCTTCCCTCAAGAAAATCTACTTGGCGATTTAACGAGGGGTATCGACCTAGAAGTAAATCACCGTTACCAGATCGGCAGCAACTTCCGTTACTCGATCAAGGGAACAATGGGCATTACGCGCACCATGAATACGACACGTGTTCAGGCCCGTGCAGGAAACCAATACCTCAACTGGGAAAACAGCAACTTTACTGCAAACAGGTGGAACAATCTTTACTGGGGGTATGGGTCAACTGGACAGTTTGAAAGTTTCAACGCCATTAAAAATAGTCCAATCTATGTTTCGCGCAGTACCGTTGTTGGTGATTATAGATATGAGGACTGGAATGGTGATGGTGTAATCAGTTCGCAGGATTCGCATCCAATTGCTACTTCTGGCTATCCAACCCTAACTTATGGCGCGACCATTTCTGCAGCCTATAAAAACTGGGATTTCAATACTACCATCAGTGGTGCTGGAAATGTGTACGCTTCTTATTTTGAGCAGCTCAACCAACCGCTTTGGGCTGGAGGAAATGCCCTTAGACAATTTTTAGACAGGTATCATCCTGCAGATCCAAACGCAGATCCTTATGATCCGAACACGCAATGGGTTGCCGGACATTATGCCTATACAGGAACCGTACCTTTTACCAATACCTTGGCGAATGCACAAAATGCCAAATATTTCAGGATCAAGACGATTGAACTTGGATATAGCCTTCCGGCCAAGTGGTTCAATAAAACAGGCGTAAAAGGCCTACGTTTCTATGCCAATGGTTACAATATCTTAACCATTACCGATGTGGTAGCGCTAGATCCTGAGCATCCACCGGGCACTTCTGAAGGACGTAACGAATATGGTTATACGTATCCATTGGATAAAAAATTCACCTTTGGCGTTAACCTTAAATTATAATATAGCCATGAAAAAGACACTTTATATATTTTTAGCGGCATTGGTAATTTCGGTTACCTCATGTCAAAAACTTGATGTGCCGCCTGTAAACATTATACAAGATCCAGATATCTTCGGTACCGAGGCTGGTATCAATGCGTATATGGCCAGACTTTACAGTACTGCTCCTATAGAAGATTTCAGGTACCTGCAGACCTTGGGCTTTAACCAAAGCGCACCAATTGGATCTCCACACGCCATTACCGGAGAGGCAGTAAGTAGGGACATGGCCAATGTGACTGAAACTTTCGGTTATTGGGGAGCCGCCTATACGCTAATACGCGATTGTAACTACCTAATGTCGACCCTACCTAATTATGCAGCCAATTTTAAACCTGGCCAAGTAGCGAATTGGCTTGGTGAGGCACAGTTCATCCGTGCATTTACCTATTTCTCATTGGCTAAGCGTTATGGCGGTGTACCACTTGTAGACAAATTGCTCGCCAGGCCAGGTGAAACCATTTCTCAATTGGCTTCTGAAATCGAAGAACTTAAAGTGCCGAGGGCCAGCGAGGAGGCGATATGGGATTTTATTGCGAAAGATTGCGATGAAGCATTTGCGGCAATGCCAGAAACAAATTCAACTGGTAGAGCTAGTAAATATGCGGCAGCCGCACTAAAATCTAGGGCGATGCTATTCGCAGGATCTATTGCCAAATATAATACCATAGATCTCACTACCCCTGCCGGTGTACGTGTATGTGGTATACCGGCATCAAAAGCGGTAACGTATTTCAAAGCCGCATATGATGCTGCCAACTTACTGAACGGAAAATATTCACTGTATAAAAATAAATGGGTAGCGGGAGATCGCGAAGCACAGTTTCAGAACTATGTGAGCCTATTTACAGACAATAGTTCAACGACAAATAAGGAGGCAATTTTTGTTAGGCAGTTTAAATATCCTGATGTTGCACACATGTGGGATGCCTTAAATGTGCCTAAACAATTGGAAGGTCCACAAGGTAACTACTCGTCCGAAACCCTGCCAACCTTAAATTTTGTGGAAATGTTCGAAGGCCTCCCTAAAAATCCTGATGGAACTATCCAAACCATGGATGCCGGTGGTAAATACATTACTTACAATAATACCATGGATATTTTTGCCAATGCTGAGCCGAGACTTAGGGCTACAGTAATCCTTCCAGGCGACCAGTTCAAAGGTGTGTCGATCGAAGTACGGAGAGGTATTTACAATGGAAGTTCTGCTGGTGGCTTGAGTAAGTTGACACCAGCCAATACGACAACCGCTTATCCGGCTTCAGTATTAGGCTCTGCAACAGTTGCACTCAATAATGATGCAAATAACTTGGTTACCTTGTCCAATGGTTCTAAGATTACTAGAGCTGGTCAAAGTGGTGTTTATACGAACATTACCGCAAATGCTACAGGAGGTACCTATACAGGATTTTATCTTAGAAAATATCTAAATCCTGAAAAACCGATTTCAGAGACAATCCCTGGCCGTTCCGATCAATGGTTCATGGAATTCCGTTATGGAGAGGTGGTGCTGAATAAAGCAGAAGCTGCCTATGAATTATTTTTGTTGGGCCAAGGCGTAACCTATGCAACTGATGCATTAACAGCGGTTAATCTGATTAGAGATCGAGCAGGAGCCTCTCTTTTTGGTGCGATTGGCGGTATCAATGACATTCGCATGGAGCGAAGGAGGGAATTGGCATTCGAGAATAAAATCCAATGGGACTTGAAGAGATGGAGGATCGCCAACCTGGAACAAAACAATACGATTTATAGGGCTTTATTACCAATCATGCTCCAAGATCAAAGCAAATACATTATGGATGTTAGGCTGGAAGAGCGTGCGCTACCTTATACCTACCAAACAAGGTGGTATTATGGGCAGATCCCAGCATCGGCCATTGCCAAAAGTCTAAACCTTGTACCAAATCCGGGATGGTAATCAAATCGCCAAAGATGGTAAACTAAAGGATTTTATTTGTCATTAAGGCTTATAATCAATAAAATAAAAGATAAAGAGATGAAACGATTAACCTATTATATCGCGATATGCCTTGCCACCTTAACGGCAAGTTCATGCTCAAAGTTCGATAATTATGATGCACCTGATCAAACGGTCAGAGGAATTGTTGCCGATGCGGCAACTGGTAAAGGTGTTCCTTCGGAAGTAACCACTACCGATAACGCACTAACTGCTGGTACACGGATTAAACTGATAGAAACCAGTTGGAGCCCTACTGCAACGGCTCAATACTTAGGTACACACCAGGATGGAACTTATATCAATACCAAACTTTTTGCCGCTACGTACAGCGTAATCCCTGAAGGAGCTTTCGTTCCCCCAGCTGCCAAAACAGTTGAAGTTAAAGGCGGAGAGACTGAAATTAATTTCCAGGTTGAACCTTTCCTCCGCATAGAATGGGTAGGCGAGCCAACCTATAATACGACCACTGGAAAAATTGATGCACAATATACCATTACCAGAGGTACAGCTAATGCATCTTATCAAGATGCCGTCGGCGATTGTGTGCTGTACCTGAACAATTCCCCTTATTTGGGCAATACCAACTTTACCTTATTTACCAGGCCAGCAGCTGCAGACCGCCCTTTGAATACTACAAACTCTGTGGCCAGCCCTGTTGTTCCAAAAGGTAGGGAATATTTTTTAAGGGTTGGTGCCAGAATAGGATCGAGATTGTATAATTACAGCTCAATTAAATCTGTTGTTGTTCCGCAATAAGTAGATTTTTTCTATCACCACAGATAATGGGGCATTCCCAAGGCCCCATTATCTATTTATATCCCGTCCTATAGATGTGGACGTGGCAATGCTATCGATCATTTTCTATCTCCATTTTTTCTGCAATGAATTTTAACAGCTTGCTTAAGTATGGCTTTGCATGTGCACTTTCAATCCTGATCGTGAATATGGCCAATGCGATCTACAGCAAGAAAATTGGGCACGAAAAACCTACTTTTTCATACGAAATTAAGCCTTGGTACAAATATGATAAGGATGGGCTTCCCAGCCGCGAAGTAATTCTGTACTATGGCCAGCATCAACCAAAAGGTAAGCTATCCATATCCATTTTTTGTAATGGAAGTAAAAGGTTATATGATTATGATCTCCACTCGCCAATAGCTGCTTCTGTGGTGCTCTTGCCGCCAAATGTCGGGATGGTAAAAAGCGAGGCCACGATTACTGTAGTCAATGCGGGAGATACACTTACGCAGACGATCTTGGTTCCGGCCAAAAAACAGTGGAAAGTTTATATCTATCCTCATTCGCACGTAGACATCGGCTATACCAATGTGCAGGATGTTGTGGAAAAGCTACACATCAGAAATATAGATGTAGGGATAGATATTGCCAATAAGACGAAGGACTATCCGCTTGGTGCGCGTTTCATTTGGAATCCCGAATCGACCTGGGTCGTAGATCAATACCTGAAACAGGCCAGCCCTGATCAAAAATCTTCATTTATTGCTGCGGTAAGGAAAGGCTGGATACAAATAGATGCTGCCTATGCCAACATCAACACCAGTACCTGCAGCGATGAGGAGTTGCTCCAAATGTTCAGGACCGGCAAGGAAATAGAAAAACTAACGGGTATTCCGGTACAGACCATGGTGCAGATGGACAACCCGGGAGCAGCCTGGGGAATGGTGCAGGCGGCTGCGGCAAATGGCATCAAGGGCTTCTTTAGCTTTCCCAATTATTTCGATCTGCGCCACCGTTGGGAAAACAAGCCATTTTATTGGAAGGGACAAGACGGAAGTAAAATATTCTACCTACAAGCAACTTCCTATGGTTACGGTTTCAAGGCCAAAGGTAGGATATATGGTCTGGGGAAAATCCAGGCCCTAACTCCAGCTTATGATCGGTTGAGCACAGACCGGCCATTGGAGAACTTTATCGACCCTTTTATATTTGAAGAAACGGCCCGTCTGGAAAGGAACAGTTCGCCATATGACATTTTTGCCATGACCTGGTCAATGGCCGATAATTGCCTGATCGATGCCGACCTGCCCGAAGCCGTAAAGTTATGGAACCAAAAGTATGCCTTCCCCAAATTGATCATTGCCGGAACCAAGGAAATCTTAGCCGCCTATGAGCAGCAATACAAGGATGTGATTCCAACCTATGAAGGAGATCTATCCGAATTCTGGACGCAGGGGCTGGGTGCCGATGCCAAAAGTGTAGGGAAAGGAAGACTGGGAAAAGAAGATCTGATCCAGGCCCAGACGCTTTGGCCCATGCTCAACATCAATGCCGACCAGCCAAACCAACAGATCAATTCGGCCTGGGATGATGCATTGCTCTCTGCAGAGCACACCTGGGGCTTTCAAGATCCGAATGCCCCGATGGCCAAGATCGTCGAAGCCAACAAAGCAGGCTATTTCAGTGCGGTACAGCAGAAGGCAACAATATTGATTGATCAGGCATTTGAACCGATCCAGAAAAAAGGGTCAAACGGCTTTGCTGTAATCAATACCCTTTCTTGGGACCGAGATGGTGTAGTTGTGCTTTCACCTTCGCAGAGCAAAAAAGGAGACCGGGTTGTAGACGAGAATAATAAACCAGTGTTGTCACAAAGGTTAAAAACTGGTGAATTGGCATTCGAGGCCACGAATATTCCCGCTCTTGGCTCCAAATTCTTTAAGGTGATTACTGGATCGGCGAAAAGCGGACCAACCATGGTGGGCGAAAATCAGCTCCATAACCAAAGGTTAAAAGTTGTCCTAGATCAAAGTACCGGAGACATTAAAAGTTTAGTTGATCTATCAACTAATCGTGAACTGGTAGATCAGCAATCTGTATTTGGCTTCAACAGCTACAATTATGTAACGGGGGTGAGGAATGGACAAAATACCACCATTAGTGAACCTAAAAAAGCGACCAATGTCAGGATACAGGTTAAAGAAAACGGTCCGCTTATCGCTTCCCTGCTCATTCGTTCGCAGGCACCAGGCAGCAATTGGCTCACACGGGAAATCAAGCTCGTAAACAACCAGCCATACCTAGAAGTGGTCAATACCATTGATAAGATTGGTATGCGCGAAAAAGAGGGCATACATTATGCTTTTCCTTTTCAGGTACCAGGTGGTACGATCAAGATGGATATTCCACTTGGCGTCATGAGCCCAGAAATTGATCAGCTGCCCTATTCCAATAAAAACTGGTTCACTTTTCAAAGGTGGATCGATATCTCAAATCGGGATTATGGAGTAACATGGACGGCTATCGAGTCGCCAATCGTAGAATTGGGAAGCATTACTGGGACTATTTTGGACGGCGCACGCTTGGCTTCGGCATGGATCAAAAAGGTGGAGCCTACGCAAACCTTGATTTCCTGGCCGGTCAATAACCATTGGGACACCAATTTCCCATTGGAGCAGTCGGGGATAATTGGCATCAGTTATTTTATCCTGGCACATGCTGGTGGTTATGACCCAGTCGTTGCCAATCGATTTGGCATGTCGAGGCAAAGACCCTTATTGGTGGTTGAAACCGATCGTAATCCGATCAAAAAGCCATTGTTCAGCATTGATAATCCAAGGGTCATCTTATCTACAATGAAGAAAAGCGACGATAACCGGGCATTGGTTGTGAGGTTTAGGTCTTTATCCGATCGGGAAGAGAAATTTGCCCTTTCCTGGTCGTCGAAATGGCCAACGTCTATTTACAGCTGTACACCAAACGAAGAAATTAAGACCAAACAAGGAAGCCTGTTAAGTATGCTTCCTTATGGTAACAATACTTTTAGAATTGAATTTTAAACGTGCTAGGATAGATGGAAAAAGGGATTTTATATCATCAACACAGTAAATTGACCTATCGCAGAGCAACGACAAAAGAAATTATTAGGAAATATGTATATACATACATACATTTGTTTTAAATCAAGACACCGACGTTAATATGGAAGTGAAAGCCAATATCATAGAGAAGGGAGAAACCGTAATCAGCAATTGGAGAAAGAGTTCAGAGACGATTTTGCCCCAACAGATTAATCAGCAAAAAAATTCAGGTTCAGGATATGATATCTATCCATTCCACGCCCTTGGCAATGGAAAAATCTTTTCAGGTTTCGAATCGCTCGTAGATTGGCTGATCGAACAAAAGACCATTCGGATAGATGGCTATAGTGGTGTTTTTTGGGATGTGATCCAGCTCAAGCTGGATCAGGAACTGAAAAAAAGAAAGGTTACCGTAAAATGGGTACATGTTGCCGATAAAATGAAGGGCAGCACCGAGATCCAAAAAATGGTGCAGCCATTTTTGGGCGAAGCAAAAAGTGTTTGGGGAACGCGGACGACCTTAAATCTTGCCGATTTTTTCCACGCTGATCAATTTGCCAGCCTACAGCCTGATCCTGATTGCGAGATCAACATTGCGATTGGCGTTGGCTCTGCACTTTTAGACTGGAACGCGCCAATTGTTTACCTGGACATTCCCAAAAACGAAATCCAATATCGGTTTAGGGCAAATGCCATTACCAATTTGGGGTCAAATAAGACCGAAAACCAAAAAGATACCTATAAACGTGCCTATTTTGTAGACTGGGTTGTGCTAAATGCCCATAAAGAACGTATCTTAAAGCAGATTACCGTTATTGCAGATGCACAATGGAAAGACTCCGTTAACTGGATGTTCAATGTCGACCTTCAGAAAGGCATTCAGGAAATGAGCAGATCGGTATTCCGTGTACGTCCGTGGTTCGAAGCCGGGGCATGGGGCGGCCATTGGATGCAGGAACGGATTGCCGGATTGAACAAGGATGAAGTAAACTATGCCTGGTCTTTTGAATTGATTGTTCCAGAAAATGGCGTGTTATTTGAAAGCGATGGCAACCTGCTCGAAATTTCTTTCGATATGCTGATGTTCAGCGAATATCAATCTATTTTGGGCAAACACGCCCCTATTTTTGGAACAGAATTTCCGATCAGGTTTGACTTTTTGGATACGTTTGATGGCGGAAACCTTTCCATCCAGTGCCACCCGAGCCTGGAATACATCCGGAAGGAATTTGGAGAGAACCTTACGCAAGACGAAACCTATTATATCCTCGATTGCAAAAAAGATGCAGAAGTTTTCTTGGGATTCCAGGAAGATATCGATCCTGTGGCTTTCCAGAAAGAATTGGAAATGAGCCAGGAATTGAGCAAGGAAATCGACATTACAAAATATGTACAATCACATACGGCGCAAAAGCACGACCTGTTCCTGATTCCAAATGGAACCGTGCACAGTGCGGGCACCAATAACCTCGTGCTCGAAATCAGTGCCACTCCTTACATCTTTACCTTTAAAATGTACGATTGGATGCGCCTTGGCCTCGATGGACATCCGCGCCCGATCAACATCGATCACGCTTTTAAAAACCTGAAATTTGACCGTAAGGGCGAAAAGGTGAAAAAAGAACTGATTTCAAAGCAGGTCGTTATCGATAAAGGACCAGATTGGGAATTGGTACACGTGCCTACACATGCCGATCATTTTTATGATGTACACCGCATCGAGTTCGATTCTGAAGTTACCATCGAAACCAACGACGTCTGCCATATCTTAATGCTGGTAGAAGGTAGCTCCATCAAAGTACAGACAGCAGATGGAACGGTTTTCGATTTCAGCTATGCGGAGACATTTGTAATTCCTGCTGCAGCCAAAAGCTATGCAATGGTCAATACTGGTGGGGGAAGGGCAAAAGTGGTAAAGGCATTTGTTAAGGATGTGGTAAATTTGTAGACTGATCAGCGCATGAAACTACAGGTAAATAGGAAACCGGTTTTGACCCTGCTGCTCGCTGTTATCGCGGTAGCGGCGCTTGCACAAAAAAAAGAACCTGTAGATTACGCCGACCCGCTCTTGGGCACTTCAGAATCAAGGTGGATGCTGAATCCGGGCGCTACAATGCCTTTCGGAATGGTTCAGCTGAGTCCAGATAACCAGGGAGAAGTTTGGAAATCGGGCTATGAATACACGCTCAATAACATTGGAGGCTTTAGCCACATCCACTCGTGGACGATGGTAGGGCTTTCGGTGATGCCTACAGTCGGGCTGCTCAGTACTTATCGCGGACCAGCAGATGCACCGACCACCGGATGGACATCGGGCTACCGTTCAAGGTTTGAGAAAAAGACAGAAACGGCAAGTCCCGGTTATTATGGTGTTACGCTCATGAACGGGAATATCCGAACGGAGCTGACGAGCACTACGCGCGCAGGTTTTTTTAGGTTCACTTATCCCGAATCACATGAGGAGGCGCATATCTTATTGGATCTGGATATTCCGGGAGAAGCCAAGACCGATATTCTCGATGCTAAATTTACGAAGGTTTCTCCGACAGAAATTGAAGGTTATTCCCATCAAAAATGGAGTTGGAACGAGTACACTGTCCACTTTGTGATCCGTTTCAACAAGCCCATGAAAAGTTTTGGTGGATGGAAGGGAGATAAGGGAGGCAAGGTCGAAAAAGATATCCTAGAACTTTTGGGCAAGGGAAAGATGGGTGCATTTGCCGATTTTAAGGTGAAGGCCGGAGACCAGATCTTGATGCAGACCGGAATTTCACTGGTCAGCATTGCCAATGCCAGACAAAACCTGGAAGCAGAAATGAATCCGTTCAATTGGAGCTTTGATGCCGTAAGGAAAAATGCCAGAAATGTATGGAATGGCATGCTCAGCAAGATCAGGGTTGAGGGCGGAACTGAAACTGACAAAAAGAAATTCTATAGCAATTTTTACCGTTCATATGTCGCCAGAACCACTTGGAGCGATATTAATGGACAATACGTAGACGTTAATGAGAAAGTGCGCCAGGCCAGTTCACCAATCTATGGCTCTGATGCCTTATGGAATACATTTTGGAATTTAAATCAGCTTTGGGGGCTTGTTAATCCAGACCTGACCAGCAATTGGGCCAAATCACTCATTGAAATCTATCGCACGGGCGGGTGGTTGCCAAAAGGTCCGGCAGGTATCGAGTATTCTGGCATCATGGAGGCATCACATGAGATCCCACTGATTGTGGGAGCATATCAGAAAGGCATTAGGGATTTTGATATCCAGACTGCTTTTGAGGCCATGATGCACCAACAGACTACACCAGGGGTGAGGACGCCAGAAAATGGATATGCCGGGAACAGGTTCTATAAATCCTATCTGGAGTTGGGCTATGTGCCGCAGGAAGAAGGACAGGTTTCCAATACCCTGGAATATGCGTATGATGATTGGTGCGTGGCGCAGTTTGCGAAGGCCTTGGGAAAGGAAAATGAATATCAGCTGTTCCTGAAAAGGGCAGGTAATTATAAGAATGTATGGGATCCCAGTGTCAAATACATCCGAATGAAATATAGAGATGGCAGTTGGGTAAAGGAATGGAGCCCTTTCTGCTGCACCAATTTTAGTGGACCTGGCTATTTGGAGGGCAATGCTTGGCAATATAGTTTTTTTAATCCGCACGATGTGCAGGGCATCCTTAACCTAATGGGAACCAATGAATTCAATACAAGATTGAACGATGGTTTTGAAAAATCGATCAAATATAATTTCAATGCCGAAGGCGATCAATATGATCTGGTGCCCATTAACCACGGAAACCAGCCCAATATGCAGGCAGCATGGCTGTTCAACTATTCAGGTAAGCCTTGGCTCACACAGAAATGGACGAGGGAAATCATGAACCATTATTATGGATCCACACCTTACCATGGATGGCTCGGCGATGAAGATGAAGGGCAGATGGGAGCTTGGTATGTGATGGTAGCAATGGGCTTGTTCCAAACGGACGGCGGGGTATCTTCCAAACCATTCTATGAATTGGGCAGTCCGATTTTTTCAAAGATTACCATTATGCTTGACCAAAAATATTACAAGGGGAAAACTTTTGTAATTGAGGCAAGAGGTACTTCCGATCGCAATCGTTATATTCAGACCGCAGCCTTGGATGGCAAAGCCTTGAACAGGCCCTGGTTCTATCATTCAGATTTGGTAGATGGCGGCACATTGGTATTGCAGATGGGACCGACGCCAAACCAGAAATGGGGAAGCAAGCCTACAGATGCGCCACCATCCATGTCGGCCAGGGAAGCAAATATGAACTAAAACTAAACCTAAATATAAATTATGAACACTGAACAAAAACGAATTAGCCTGTCGACCATAACGCTGGTGGCTTCTTTGGGGGGCTTTCTTTTCGGCTTTGATATGGCCGTGATTTCGGGTGTATTGCCATTGGTGCAGAAGCAATTTACCCTTACCGCAGCGCAGGAAGGCTGGTTTGTGTCGTCGGCACTTGTAGGCTGTATCATTGGTGTGGCTTTCTCTGGTGAGCTGAGCGATCGCCTGGGCCGGAAAAAACCGTTGATCCTTACTTCCATCTTATTTGTACTTTCTGCGCTAGGTTGTGCGGTGATGCCCTCCCTATCAGGGGTTATCGCCTCACGCTTAATAGGCGGCATCGGGATTGGGATTGCTTCCAACGTTGTGCCTCTGTATATCTCCGAAATTGCTCCGGCAGCTATTCGTGGCCGTTTGGTAACCTATTATCAGTTTGCCCTTACCTTCGGGATCCTGGTTGCTTATCTGACCAATGCAGCACTATTGCATGGTGCAAGTGAAGTAACGACATCGGGAATTTCGAACATCTTTAATGCCGAGGTTTGGCGCGGAATGCTTGGATTGGGCGTTGTGCCGGCAGTCCTGTTCTTTATTGGACTGCTTATGATCCCGGAAAGCCCTAGGTGGCTGTTCAGCAAAGGCCGCATGGCGGAAGGCTATTCGATCATCAGTAGCATTACCAAACAACCCATCGCTGCGATCGAAGCAGAACAATCAAAATTAAAAACCCATCAGGATAAAGGTTCGTACAAGGAACTATTTGCGCCAACTATGCGCAAGGCACTGATTATCGGGATATTACTGCCCTTATTTTCACAGTTCAGCGGTATCAATGCCATCATTTATTATGGCCCAAGTATCTTGAGCAACGCCGGGATTTCCCTGGATAATGCCCTGCTCGGACAGATCATCTTCGGCTTGGCCAATATGCTGTTCACTTTGGTTGCCATCTGGAAAGTAGACAGCTGGGGACGCAGGCCATTGTACCTATATGGAACTGCTGGAGCAACGATCACACTTGCCCTTACCGGCCTTTGCTTTTATTTTGGAGCTACACAGAGCATCTGGCTCTTGGTGTGCGTATTGGGCTTCTTGGCCTGTTTCGCATTCTCTATCGGGCCATTGAAATTTGTGGTAGCCTCTGAAATTTTTCCCAACTCGATCCGCGGAAGGGCCCTGGCCATTAGCATCATGGTCATGTGGGTTGCCGATACCGTAGTGGGCCAGATCACACCCATCCTGCTCAAGGAACTGGGCAGTGCAGGAACGTTCTGGTTCTTTGCCTTTTTCTGTATCGTAGCTTTTGTTTCGGTATATAAACTGTTGCCAGAAACAAAAGGAAAATCATTAGAAGAAATTGAAAGCGATTGGAAAGATAATGATGAAGCACCAGTTGTGCTGCATTAAGAAGGTTGATCATGGAAAATTCACAAATAAAACCTGACTCTCTCGCTATTGGAGCTGATATTGGGGGAACCCACATTACAGCTGCCCTCGTTAATCTGGACAGGAAATCTATTCTGCCCAATACAGCTGTGAGGGAACAGGTAAACTCGCATGCTTCTCCAGAAGAGATTATGGAGGTATGGAGCAAAGCAATCGCCGCAGCAAAAAAAGAGCACCAGGTAGACAAGATCAGCTTGGCCCTGCCAGGACCTTTTGATTATGAAACTGGGGTTTGCCTCATTAAGGATCAGGATAAATATGAACGCCTCTACCAGCTCAACATCAAGGAAATGCTGGCGGAAAAGCTACATGTAGATCCTGAAATGTTGATCATGATCAATGATGCGGCCTCTTTTATTCAGGGAGAAGTATTTTGCGGTGCAGGTTCTGGCTTTCAAAGAGCAATAGGCGTTACCTTGGGAACCGGACTGGGCACCTGTGTGTATCAAAATAGGTATTCTACCAATGCAGACTTGTGGTGCATGCCATTTCGCGATAGCATAGCTGAAGAATACCTGAGTACCCGGTGGTTCATTAAGCGATATGCAGAACTTACGGGCAAAAAGGTGAGCGGGGTACGTGAATTGACTACATTAATCGATGAAGACCCCATCGTACAGGATATATTTGATGAATTTGGGACCACATTGGCCGAATTTCTTGTCCAGTTTTTGGCCATCGCACCTGCAGATGTCGTTATCCTGGGCGGGAACATCAGTAAGAGCTTTACATTTTTTAAGAAGGCGTTCTTCGCCGTAAGGCATAAGGAATTTCCAAATGTGGTGATCAAAACGGCCACCCTTGGAGAAAAAGCCGCATTGCTAGGTGCGGCCAGTTATTGGAAATATAAGGGGATTAGCTTAGAGAACTAAGCAAAATACATCATTCATGAAGACAAAATTACAGTTCGGTACTTTGTTTAGTGCCATATTTTTACTGGCCAGTACTTCCACCTTGTGGGCACAGTCAAATTCAGAATTGCTAAAATATGTAGATCCAAGAATTGGGACCGCACATAGCCGCTGGTTTTTCTTTACGCCGGGCGCGGTACCATTTGCCATGGCCAAACCGGCTCCTTCTACAAATGGTTCTTATGGCAATGCACATGGGTGGGATGCCGTGGGCTACGACGAAAGGCACAGTTCGATAGAGGGATTTGCGAATTTTCATGAATTCCAGGTGGGAGGAGTGGTATTTGCCCCGATTACGGGAAAATTACAGACACTAGCAGGCAAATTGGAAACACCAGATGACGGATATCGTTCCCGCTTTGATAAAAAAGATGAGGTAGCGGCACCAGGCTACTATTCAGTACTGTTAAAAGATTATGGCATCAAGGCCGAACTCACTTCTACGCCAAGGGTTGCACTGCACCGCTACACTTTTCCAGCTTCTTCTGAGTCGCACATTCTTTTCGATATTGGCCACAAGCAGGGCGAAGGCGGAGAAGTGAAGGATGCAAAAGTATATCTATCTGCAGACGGAAGGATAGAAGGTTATGTGATTACCAACCCTGTATATGTACAAAAATATCAGCCTGGTGGCGATGTTAAAATGTATTTTTCAGCTGTGCTCAGTAAAAAACCAAAGACTCATGGCACTTTTAGGGGTGCTGAAATTTTTGCAGGCCAAGATGAAATCGCTGGTAAGGGAGCTGGGCTATACTTGACCTTCGATACCAAAGACCAAGAAAAAATTACGATTACCGCCGGACTTTCTTTTACATCCATTGCCAATGCACGGCTAAACCTTGCTGCAGAAGCACAAAACCTATCGTTTGACAGGGCGAGGTCAAATGCTTCCAAAGTATGGGCCGAATATTTGGGAAGGGTGAAGGTAAAATCTGACAATACACAAGACCTGACCAAGTTTTACACCGGCCTGTACCACGCACTTTTGGGAAGGGGACTGGCGAGCGATGTGAATGGGGCCTATCCAAAAAATGATGGTGCTATTGGCCAAATTCCTTTAGATGCACAGCAAAGACCACAATACAACCATTACAATACAGATGCCATTTGGGGCGGATTTTGGAACCTGACCCAGTTATGGGCCATCGCCTACCCAGAATATTATTCAGATTGGATAAAAAGCCAGCTTTTGGTCTACAAAGATTCAGGATGGCTGGCTGATGGAATTGCCAACTCCAGATACGTTTCTGGTGTTGGGACCAATTTTGTGAGCTTGGCCATGTCCAGTGCCTATATGGTGGGCATTAGGGATTTTGATGTTGAACTGGCTTACGAGGCATCAAGAAAAAATGAACTTGTGGGAGAAAACAGGCCACATGGAGCGGGCAAATTAGATGTTGCCAAATTTGTGAAATTCGGATATGTGCCCCATCTGGATAAAGGTGTTGGTGGCGGCGAGCGTTGGCAATACTCTGCATCCCACACCTTAGAATATGCCTTTAGTTCTTATGCAGTAGCACAATGGGCTAAGCTTTTGGGCAAAACAGCTGATTATCAACAGCTCATTTCGCTCTCAAAAGGATGGGAAGCGTTATATGATCCAAAATTAAATCTCATCCACCCAAAACTGGAAGATGGCAGTTGGATGCAAAATTTTAAGCCTAGCGAAAGTTGGAGGGGTTTTCAGGAAGGAAATGCTTGGCAATACACTTTCTATGTGCCGCATGATCCAGAATCGCTGATCGCCAAGATGGGCAGAAATAAGTTCAATGCGAGGCTGGATAGCATTTTTACCACTTCGCAGAAAAATGCATTTGGTGGAGGAACAAAACTTGATGCATTTTCTGGTCTGGAAGGCCTGTACAACCATGGCAATCAGCCCAACCTGCACATTTCATGGCTGTTCAACTTTTCGGGCAAGCCATCTTTAACGCAAAAATGGGTAAGGACCATTGCGAACGAATTTTATGGTACAGATGGAATCCATGGCTATGGCTACGGACAAGACGAAGACCAGGGCCAGTTGGGCGCATGGTATGTCATTTCCAGCATGGGATTGTTTGATGTTAAAGGATTTACGGAGCCAGATCCTGCGGTCGGACTGGGAAGTCCGCTTTTTGATCAGATCAAGATCAAGGGCAACAAAAAGTATTTTAGCGGTAAAGATTTTACGATAGAAGTAAAGCACAACGACAACAAGCACATTTATGTACAATCCTTTGTATTGAATGGGAAGCCATTGAATGCGCCATTTATGCCGCTAAAAGCTATTCAGGATGGCGGAAAGTTGGTGATCGAAATGGGAAGCACGCCAAAAGATAATTATTAATGCCGACAACCTCGCAGGTTCTTAAGAACCTGCGAGGTTGTTTAATCGATTTAAAATGATAAAGTTCAAAACATTATTTAGCCTGCTGCTTACCATTGCCGCACTATCGGCCAATGCCCAAACGAAAGTAATCTGGAAAATTGGAGAAGCAGACAACACCGCTTCGGGAATGGCACTCGCGCCAACTGAATACAAACGCTTTTTAGAGCATGATTTTGGTTGGGAAGATCGTTTTTACCTGGTCGGCTACTCGAAGCCTGAAAAAGAATTTCCCTATGTTTTACCTGGGCCTAAAGATGGCTGGGGCGGAACGGCGCCAACGGCTGGGATCAGGTCACATTTGGCAACCATTCTCTTTGACCTCGAAAAAGCATCAGCTGCCAGCGGATATAAATTGATTATCGACCTCGTCGGTTACAACGCCGAAAGACCACCATTGTTCAAAGTGATGGTGAACGGTAAGGCAACAGTTATGTGGCTGCCAAAGGGAGATAAAAGTACGGTACTTACAGGAGATCTCAGCACGGCTAAAGAATACAAGATCGAAATCCCCATCTCGGCATCAACCTTAAAAACAGGAAATAATGAGATCCACCTGACCTCATTGGATGGCTCATGGATGGTGTTTGATCAGGTGCGGCTTGAGGGCCCTGCAGCTACTACGCTCAGAAAACCTAAAAACAGTTATGTACGGTCTGCCCAAGCTGCTGACTATGAAATCGCCTTAAAAAATATACATTATCAGCCATTGCTGGTTGAAGTAGAGCGCTTAACGGGCAAGCCTAACCTAACTGTTCGACTAGATGGCATCCAGATTTTTCAGGAAAAACTGGAAACCGGAAAATACCAGTTCGAAGCGCCAATGCCTGCAGTAAAAACTGCGAAAATCAGTAAATATCAGGTTTATTCAGACGGGCAGTTGGTTGCAAGCGGAACGGTAAAAAGAACGCCGCATCAGTTGGTGTCCTTTTCGCATTATGTAGATACGCGCATTGGAACAGGACATTCACGATGGATGATCGGCCCAGGCCCTTGGATGCCATTTAGCATGGTGAAACTGAGTCCAGACAACCAAAATGATGGCTGGCAGGCAGGATATGATCCAACATTTGAAAGTATTGGCGCTTTCAGCCACATCCATGAATGGACCATGGGCGGATTGGGGGTCTTGCCCGTAAACGGGCCATTAAAGATTAAGGTAGGCGATCAACGGAGCGAGCCTGGCGTAGGTTATAGATCGCGCATTGACAAGGAAACCGAAGAGGCACCATTGGGCGCATACAAGGTAAGATTGATCGACTATAACATCAAAGCAGAAGTTACGGCCACCACGCGCGCCAGTTTCATGCGCTATACCTATCCAAAAGGGACCGACTCCAGGATCATGATCGACCTGCAGACCCCTGCGGAAAACAAATATCGCCTACCAGAGGTAACCCTTAAAAAAGTGAGCGATTATCGAATCGAGGGGGTGAGCAAGCAGTTTGCGCCACAGGTGTGGATAGCACAGGCCGGCTCAAGCGAACAAGAATATGTGGTCAATTTTGTGATCGAATTTGATCAGCCCATCAAAAAATTTGGAACATGGGTAAATGACGACATCGGAACAGGCGACTTGATCAGCATCAAGGACGCAAAAGATGCCGGAGCCTTTGTAGAATTTGATACAAGGACAAATCAGGTGGTACAGATGCGAACAGGCATTTCCTTTGTGAGTGTTGAAGGAGCAGCGCTCAACCTGGAAACCGAGATCACAAAACCTTTTGGCTGGAGCTTCGAAAAAGTACAACAGAACCAGCTTAAGGTTTGGGACGAATTGTTGGGCAGGGTAACGACCAACAGTAACGATAGAAGGGAAAAAGTCCGCTTTTACTCCAACATGTACCGCGCCATTTGTAGCCGCAATACATTTAGTGATGTAGATGGAAAGTGGATAGATGCCACTGAAAAAGTACAGCAGATTACTACGCCAGATGGTGTGGCCCTCGGATGTGATGCCTTTTGGAATACATTTTGGAACCTGAACCAATTCTGGAACCTTGTTACCCCAGAATGGTCGTCGAGATGGGTAAGGTCACAATTGGGCATGTATGATGCGAATGGATGGCTGGCCAAAGGACCTGCCGGAATGGAATATATCCCCGTAATGGTGGCCGAACACGAAGTGCCATTGATTGTCAGTGCCTACCAAATGGGAATTAGGGATTACGATGCAGAAAAAGCCTTTGCGGCCATCGATAAAACCGTGTCGACACCACAGACCAAAGTTGGTGGTGCACTTGCCGGTAACCAGGATTTTGAAGCGTACATGAAATACCACTATGTACCTTACGACAAGGGAAGATTTTCAAATTCACTTGAATATGCGTATGACGATTATACAGTTTCCCAATTTGCAAAGGCATTGAACAAGCCTCTGAAATACCAGGAGTATGCAGAACGTGCTTCATGGTGGAAAAATGTAGTCGATACCACCATGGGCTATGCGAGGATGAAAAAATCTGATGGCAGCTGGTTCCCTAATTTCGATGCCTTCAAATCTGGCGCAAATGAGCACTATGTAGAAGGAAATGCTTGGCAGCTTACGTTCTTTGTACCACAGGACGTTCCCGGACTGGCCCACATGATCGGTGCCTCAAGGTTTAAGGATCGTTTGGCCTGGGGCTTTAAGGAAAGTGAAAAATGGCGATACAATGCACCGAACGATCAATATTGGGATTATCCGGTTATCCAGGGTAACCAACAGTCAATGCATTTTGCTTTTCTGTTCAACTATGTGAAGCAGCCTTGGCTGACCCAGCAATGGAGCCGTTCTATTGTAGACCGCTACTACGGTTATGGGGTAGCCAATGCTTATCTGGGCGATGAAGACCAGGGCCAGATGAGCTCATGGTTTGTGATGGCCGCACTCGGCCTGTTCCAGATTGATGGCGGAACCCGCGTAGACCCCATCTATGAAATCGGAAGCCCGATCTTTAAAAATGTAAGCCTCAACTTGGGCGAACGTTATGGGCGTGGCAAAACATTCGATATCCAGGCCATCAACGCCAGTCGCGAGAATAAATACGTCCAAAGTGCTACACTAAACGGAAAACCACTTCAAAATTTCTGGTTTCCGGCAAGTGAGCTGCTAAGAGGTGGAAAATTAACACTTGTTATGGGGCCCCAGCCAAACCAAAAATGGGGAATTGGCGAATTGCCTAAATAATAATATTAAAATCAAACTGTTTGGCGCAGTAACCTCCATTGCATCTGATGTGGTGGGGGCTTTTATTTTTTCGGCCATTGCCATTTGCATTCTTAAACATTTAATGATACATTAGCTTCGAAACAATTCGAAATATTTCGAAACTAATCAAATAACCTTACGAATGTTTAGCGCAATTCTTCCAGAACGCCGCCGGTGGATGATTATAGCTGTCGTTTTCGTCGCCATCGTTTTCAATTATTTCGATCGCCAAATTGTTTCCATCCTCAAGCCTACCCTTAAAAGTGTTTACCAGATCGATGACCGTGGCTATGCCTTTATCATCAACATCTTTACTTTTTGTTATGCCCTCATGTATCCGGTGGCAGGATGGCTGGTTGATAAATATGGGGCCAAACGTGTCATGTTCTATGGGGTGATCGGTTGGTCTCTTGCCAGTTTGGGCAGCGGACTAGCCCGCTCAATAGGTCAATTCTCGTTTTTTAGGGGGATGTTGGGCCTATCTGAGCCCACTAATTTCCCGGCACAGCTGAGGGTAGTTACCATCTGGTTCCCTGGCAAGTTACGAGCAACGGCCAACAGTTTGTGTGTAGCCGGAAGTTCGATCGGGGCCATTATTTCAGTGCCGCTGGTTACCTGGCTCGAAATCAGTTTCGGTTGGCAGATGGTCTTTATCATCGCCGGCGTAATGGGACTGGTGATTGCCCTGCTATGGATATTGGTGTATCGTGACCCCCCAGCACATATCCTTCAGGAAGCAACAGAGACCAATTCGACAGCAGAAAAGGAAGGATTTAGCTGGAACAGGCTTTGGTCAACCAAAAGTTTATGGGGCATCCTGCTGATCAGGTTCGTAACCGATCCGGTCTGGTATTTTTGCCTCATGTGGCTACCTGGATATTTGCGCGAGTCGTCAGGATTATCGCAAATAGAAGCTGCAAAATTTGGCTGGATCCCATTTCTCATTGCAGATCTTGGGGCCATTGGCACTGCGGCCTGGTCTGATTACCTAGTACGCAAGGGCAAAAAACCGCTGAATGCGCGTAAGATTATGCTCAGCAGCGTGGCAGCATTGGCTCCGCTCTGCATTTTAACACCCTATCTTCCATCAGCATTTGCCACTATCCTTATTTTTAGTGTCGTGGCCATTACCTGCCTAAGCTGGCTGTTTACCATTAGCGTAGTGGTGGCAGAAGCATTTCCGAGCAGGAATGTGGCCAGCGTACTGGGAATTGCTGGAGGTTGTGGAGCCCTGGGCGCAGTTATCTTCAACTATTTTGTCGGGCAGATGATGAACACGGTAGGCGCCGAAAAAATCTTCTTCGTAATGGCATTCCTCCACCCCATTGGCGTATTGATCTTATGGACAATGATCAAGCCGGAACAACCAAAGGAGAGTGTAGATGATAGATTTGAGATCCGAGACATTTGATTAACAATACAACAATATAACAATACAACAATATATTCATACAATGAACACCATTTTAGAACCCGCGAAAGAACTCCCGATCAGGGCCGAAGTAGACGTTTTGGTAGTTGGAGGAGGCCCGAGTGGCCTAATTGCCGCACAGGCTGCAGCAGACGACGGCCTAAAGGTGATGCTGATCGAAAGCAGAAGCTTCGTGGGCGGAAACCTGACCATCGGCCTTCCAATACTGGGCTTTTTGGGACAAAAGGGAAATCAGATCATCAAAGGACTGCCACAAAAATTTATCGATAGGCTTAAGGAACGTGATGCCGCGAGCGAACATCGGCCTTGTCCATTGCACATGAGCCTGACCTTGGTTGAACAGGAGGCCGTTAAGAACGTTGGGCTCGAAATGCTGAATGAAGCTGGCGTAGAAGTATTGCTGTATGTCTTTTTTGCCGGGGTGATTATGGATGCCGATACGATCAAGGGCGTCATTATAGAAAGCAAATCTGGCCGGGAAGTCATCTTGGCGAAAACGGTGATCGACTGTACCGGAGATGCCGATGTTGCCTTTAAAGCGAGTGTTGAATGTGAATATGGAAATGATGCCGGAGGTGTACAGCCACCAACCCTCATGTTCTGTATGGGCAATGTCGACACCGAAAAATTGCGCCTGAGCATTGCACATGAACCCCGCACTTATCTGACAGATTTTATCCCATCTGAATATTTTGGCCAAAACAACCAATTCATTGTCGTTGGCATGAGGAGTTTAATGGAGCAGGCCCGCCAGAATGGTTTCGATCTTCCGGTAGAACGTACCATCATCATTACGGGACTTCGCGAAGGAGAAGTCTGGATCAACATGACCAGGGTAAACGGTGTAAACGGAACCGATCCCGAAAGTTTAACATTTGGCGAAAAAGAAGGAAGAAGGCAGATTGCAGATATCCAACGTTACCTGACTACCTATGTGCCCGGTTTTGAGGAAGCACATTTTACCAAAATGGCACCATTTATAGGAATTAGGGAAACCAGGAGGATCGTAGGGAAATATGTGCTCACTTCTAACGATATTTTGGGCTGTAAACGGTTTGATGATTCCATTGCGGTGGCCAGCTATCCATTAGATATCCATCACCCGGAAGGCGGGGGCTGCACGTTGACCTGGTGTGGCGATTGCTACGATATCCCTTATCGTTCGCTGCTTCCACAAAAGATCGAAAACCTTCTGGTAGCCGGACGTTGTATCTCCACTACGCACGAAGCCATGTCGGCCATCCGTGTCATGGCACCATGTATGGCCATGGGAGAAGCTGCGGGAAGGGCAGCCAAACTGGCCATCAGGAACCAAGTAGTACCAGCTGATCTCGATGTGCAGCTGCTCAGGGAAGAATTATTGGCCAAAGGAGCCTACCTTAATCCAACGGTCGAAGTTCCCCAAGATTAAACCTAACGTCATCACATCATCATAAGCCATAACTGATGCCAAAATTAAACAGACGTAATTTCTTGAAGGGAAGTGGGGTTGTTGCCGCTGCGTCCTGCCTACCGCTAAAGGGAATGGCTAACGGATTACTCCCAGAATCAGCATCGTTTTCCGAAACACATACGGTAATGGGCTGCAACATCCGGGTGGCGCTGCCAGAAGACGATGCGCTCGGCAGGGGGTGGAGGGATCGCAAAAAGAGCTGCCTGACCATCATCAAGGGACAAAAGGCAGATCTGATCGGGTTTCAGGAAGTGCTCAAGGTACAGGCAGACGACCTAAAAAAAGCGATGCCAGACTATGGCTGTTTTGGATTCGAAGGCCCGGAAATGGATGTTAGTCCGGAAACCTACAACGGCATTGCCAAAAATCTGGTCATGTATGCCAAAAAAAGGTATGAAATGGTCAGCGCAGGGTGTTATTGGCTTTCTGAAACTCCAGAAATCGCAGGTAGTAAATCGTGGAACACTGCCCGTGCCCGGCACGTGAACTGGTTGCGGTTAAAAGATCGGCAAAGCGGTAGGGAATTTAGGCTCATGGCCGTTCACCTCGACCATAAGGATCAGGAGGCCCGTAACAAGCAGGGACAGCTCATCGTTAGGGAAAGTGCGCAATACCTTCCTGATTTTCCGCAAATATTGGTGGGCGATTTCAATGTGACCGCACAAAATCCGGTATATAGCATCATCACCGCCGGCGGATGGAAGGATACCTATCCGGCCATACATGGCGACAAAGATCCTGGTGCTACCTTTCACAATTTTGAAGGCACCAACTATGCCAAGGCAAAAACCAATGGAAAGATAGATTTTATTTTCACTAGGGGTAAGGTTGCTGCCACAGCTGCCAGCATTGTTTACGATCAGTTGGATGGTGTATATCCAAGCGATCATTTCTTTATTAAGGCAAAGATCGTATTTAGATAATATCTATTTATTAGCATTGAGTTAAACTTGCCCAAACCTTTTCCGTCTAATTTGCATTGCTTTCAACGGAGGTAATTTTTTTGATAAGAAGGGTTAGTTTTTAACAAACCTGCAACAATAAGAAAGCATAATCGGTATATTTAACTTTCATATCATTTCGAATGGATTCTAGAAGAGATTTTATAAAGAAGGCTGCCCTACTTTCTGGCAGTGCAATGTTGGCAAATGTGCTTACCCCATCTATCCAAAGGGCCATGGCCATTAATCCAGAAATGGGAAGTACTTTTCTTGATGCCGAACATGTGGTCATCCTGATGCAGGAAAACCGCTCATTTGACCATGCTTTAGGAACTTTGCAGGGCGTAAGGGGCTTTAATGATCCACGGGCCATCCGCTTGCCCGACCAAAATCCGGTCTGGCTCCAAACAGATGCCATCGGCAATACCTATGCGCCTTTTAGGCTAAATATCAAAGATACCAAAGTAACCTGGATGGGCTCATTGCCGCATTCCAGGGCAAGCCAGGTTGATGCCTACAATGCAGGCAAACACGACAAATGGCTGACCGCCAAAAAATCGGGCAATAAACAATATGCACATATGCCCTTAACCCTAGGATATTATACCAGGGAAGATTTGCCCTTTAATTATGCGATGGCGGATGCCTTTACCGTATGCGATCAGAATTTCTGCTCGGCAATGACCAGTACTACGCCCAACCGTTCTTTCTTCTGGACCGGAAAAATTACACATGATACCGACGGGATCCCGAAAGCGCACATCAGGAATACAGACTTTGGGCATGCTACACTGGGATGGGAGACTTTCCCCGAGTTGTTAACAGAACAGAACATCAACTGGAAATTCTATCAGAACGAGATCAGTTGCGGAGGCGGATTTGTAGGCGAAGAAAGGGCCTGGCTCGCCAATTTTGGCTGTAACCTGCTCGAATTCTTTAAGGCCTACAACGTGAAGTTTGCCGAGCGCTATATTACAAACCTGCAGAAACTGGTAGATACCTTGCCAGCAGAAATCGATAAGATCCAAGAAGCAAGTCCAGATGATGCCCAAGCGGCAATCAAGGCCCGGGAGGCTTTAAAAAACAAACAGGAAGCACTTGACAATGCCCGGATGGAACTTACGAAATGGAATAAGGAAAGCTATGAAAAACTGACGCCGGCACAGAAAAAACTTTATCACAACGCCTTTACCATCAATAGCGGTGATCCAAATTTCAGGAAACTGGCCGAACTTACCTACACCGATGGCGGAAAACAGCGCAAGGTTACCGTTCCAAAAGGTGACCTGCTCTATCAGTTCAGGAAAGATGTGGGCGAAGGCAAATTGCCAACGGTATCGTGGCTCGCCGGGCCACAGAATTTTTCAGACCATCCAAGCGCACCTTGGTATGGGGCATGGTATGTGTCAGAAATTCTTGATATCCTGACCAAAAATCCATCTGTATGGAAGAAAACCATTTTTATTGTTACCTATGATGAAAACGATGGTTATTTTGACCATGTTCCTCCCTTTTCGATCCCCGATCTGAAACAGAATGATACAGGGAAAGTTTCCAAAGGAATTGACACTGAAATTGAGCAGGTCCGTCTGGAAAACGAAATTAAGCAGGGCATCCCACATAGCCAGGCCCGTGAGGCGCCTATCGGTTTAGGATTCCGCGTTCCGATGCTGATTGCATCGCCATGGAGCCGTGGAGGACAGGTTTGTTCCGAGGTTTTTGACCACACCTCTACGCTGCAGTTCTTAGAGACTTTTATCAACAAAAAGTTCGATAAAAAAATCAGGAGCAGCAACATCAGTGAGTGGCGCCGTACAATCTGTGGCAATCTTACCTCAGCATTTGTACCTTACAATGGTAGCCCGCTTGCCGCCATTCCCTTTCTGGATAGGAACAAAAACATAGAAACAATCTTTAACGCGAAATTTAAGCAGGAACCTAAGTCCTTTAAAGTGCTGAGCACGGCAGATATTGCGAAGATTAAAATCAACCCGGCATTGCTCAGCTTTCAGGAAAAGGGAATACGTTCTGCTTCGGCTTTGCCATACGAGCTTTATAGCCATGGTGAAATGGGCAATAACCAAAAGCATTTCGAAATCAGTTTTGAAGCAGGCAATGCTATTTTTGGATCAGCTGCCGCTGGATCTCCTTTTACCGTTCAGGCTCCCGTACCTTTTAAAGATCAGCAGAATAAGGTCGAAATTGGCAAAAAATGGTCGTTTGCGGTTAAAGCTGGAGACAGATTAACCTATCAGTGGCCATTGGAATCTTTTGAAGAAAATAATTATCACTTAAGGGTAGATGGACCGAATGGATTTTTCAGGGAATTCAAGGGCAATAAGAACAGTCCAAATCTTTTGCTGGCGGCAAGCTATGAAAAGGATGCCAAAGGAAAGCCAACAGGAAATTTAGTGCTGGCCATAGAAAATAAAGATAAAGTTGAACAGCGCATCACGATTGTCGACAATGCTTACCGTTCTGCAAACGTAGTGAGGTCTATTGCCGCCAACGAAAAAATACAGATCAGCGTCAATCTGTCAAAGAGCTTTAATTGGTACGATCTTTCGATGAAGGTTGCTAATGATCAAGGTTTTGAGCAACGTTTTGCAGGCCGGGTAGAAACTGGAAAAATGGGCAAGACCGATCCTTATATGGGCAGGATGGTTTGATTGATCGTAACTAAACGTTAGTTACTTACGAACGGATAGCGAGAAGTAAAATTTACTTCCTTTGCCAAGTTCGCTATCTACCCAGATGCGGCCATGCTCTCTTTTGATAATTTCTGCAGAGATGTAGAGCCCTAAGCCAAGCCCCTGAAAGGCATGTTGCTCATCGTTGCTCACCCGATAGAACTGGTCAAAAACCTGGTCAAGTTTGGTTTCTTCA
This sequence comes from Pedobacter sp., assembly GCA_031119475.1. Taxonomy (GTDB): domain Bacteria; phylum Bacteroidota; class Bacteroidia; order Sphingobacteriales; family Sphingobacteriaceae; genus Pedobacter. Next base: position 262,530 of record JAVHXV010000002.1, read on the forward strand.
ATACCGATCCCAAAATCTTCTACACAGAAAACGACATCTTGGTCCTGAATGTCGGTATGGATAATGACACGATCGGCACTGGGAGAATATTTGATGGCATTGGTAATCAGGTTGGTAATCACTTGACCAATCCGCTCTTGATCGCCAAAAACAACTACATTGGGTTCCAGGTCTTCGATCAACTGATGGCTATCTGTGGTTCGCTGTAGTTCTTCGATGACCTCTTTTACGAGTTCGTTAAAATCGAATGCCCGGTCGTTAAACTGTAGCTTGCCAGAGTTAATCTTGGTTACATCCAACAGGTCTCCGATCAAAGAAGTCAATCGATTGATCTGTGCATCCATTTTATGGATCATTGCGGCTTCCTTTTCATCACCTCTGGCTCTCAGCATCCGCTCTAATACCTGGGCATAGGCCTTGATGCTGGTAACAGGTGTCTTTAGCTCATGGCTGGCTATCCCGATAAAATTATCTTTCTGGAGCTGCAGGTTCTTTTGCACGCTAATGTCAACAAAGGCTCCAATAAAACCGATAAACTGGCCATTGATGTACTGTGGCTTTCCGGTGGCTACGCACCAATGTATGGTGCCATCTACATGGATGATCCTAAATTCTGTTTCATAAACCTGTTGTTTCACAATGGCCTCATTGTAGCTTGAAACCACTTTTTCCTGGTCATCATCGTGGATAGATTTTGCCCATCCATCATGGAGCTGTGATTCAAAGGGCATTCCGACCCAATCCAGCCAAGTTTGGTTTACATAAGTAAATGCACCTTCATTATTGGCCACCCATAATCCGGTAGGTGAGGCCGTTGTAATGCTCCTTAACAATTCTTCGCTTTCGGCCAGGGCCTTTTTGGCAGCCATTTCCGGGCGTTGGTCTCTCATTACGGCACCTATCCCAATAATTTCTCCGGTAACTGGATCATTGATCCTGATGCAGTTGTTAAATACTGGGATAATTTCGCCCGTGCCCAGTTGGCGAATCTTCATCATGCCCGACCATTTTCCATCGCTCATTACGGTAGGCAGCACTTCCTTTTCAACAAAATCAAAGTCTTCTGGCTGGTGCAAGGCGGATATAGGTGTTTTCAGTACTTCTTCTTCAGTTTGGAAGCCAAGCAGTGCCCTGCCCGCTTCGTTGATGTAGGAATTGATACCGCCCAGGTCCAAAATAGACATGAGATCTACACTATTAGCTACCAATGTCAATAGCTTTTCCTGTTCTTCCCTTGCCTTTCGCTGATCGGTCATATCGATAACCGTTCCCAGAAGCCGGGTTGGTGTTCCATCTTCATGGTGATAGACCTTTCCCTCTACCCTGATCCAATGGATAGAAGTATCCGGCCAGATTACCCGCACCTCATAAAGTAGTTTGCCGGTCTGAAGGGCATTTTCATGGGCCTTTATCCTGATCTCAAGATCGTCTGGATGGATGGCCGTTACATAAGTGGCCCTTGACACGGGTTTCTCAAAACCGAAGATATTGGCAAAAACAGTTGATGTGGTCATTTCTCCATTCGAAAGGTCAATGTCGAAAGTGCCGAGACTTACCGCATCTACCGCTAATCGGGCCCGTTCTTCGGCTTCTTCGATCAGCTTTTTGGTCATTACTTCGTCGGTAACTTCGGTAATGACTGCGATGACACCGTTTATGCTGCCATCATTTTCATGGAAAGGCTCATACACGGCATTAACATAGGTAGTTTCCAAAGTTCCGTTGCGTAAAATCGGTGTAGGCAAGGCCTGGACACGATAGGGCATTCCAGTTTTCCGTACCTGATCGAACCACTCTTCCCATCCCAGCCCCTTCATATGGTCGAGGATCTCGAAGACTGGCCTGCCCAAAAGTTCATGGACCGCTTTGCCCATGATTTCACAGAGCGGCGGATTGATCAGCTCTACCACATAATCTTTTCCTTTAAAAATGGCTATTCCGACCGGAGCCTGCATAAAGGTAGAATACAGCTGTTCCCGCTGCTGCTTGAGGGCAGCTGTACTTGCTTTATCCCGTTCGCCAAGTTTGATCAGTTCGGTTACATTCTCCGGAGAATGGATAAAATATTTCACTTCTCCATTTTCGTCAAGGATAGGCGTATTGGTCGTGGTCCACCACCTCTCCTCAAATTCATCGGTACCCCTGATCGGGATATCATACCGATAGTTTTTCATGGTATGAGGCTTTTTTGTGCGAATGGCCTGCTCAAAGGAATAGATGGTGCGCTCTATATTTTTTGAAACTTCATCGGTCGGGTTGCCCGGAAATACGGTAAACACCGATTTTCCGATAATGTCTTCGCGCGTGGTATTGGTGGCAGAAAGATAGGCATCGTTCACATCGATCATGGTATAGGCATCGTCTGCCGCCATAATCAGGATGGCAAATGTTGTGTTCTTAAAAACAGCTCCATAATCGATAGTTGAAAAATGCATGGGATGGGTGTTGAGCTTTGCTAATTTATTAAAAGATTTGAATAAATCAGATTTTGCCAAGATTTCCGGCACCATTCTTAAAAGAGGTAGATTTAGTCTTAAAGCCTAAACTTTTGAAAAGATAACTTGTTGTTAATGTCTTATTTAAACGTTTATTATACAACATATTATGGCAAAGTATTCAAAAAAAGCTGGCGATAAAGTAGAGGAAGCCATGCACGAAAAGAAAAAGGGCACCTTAAAAACCGGGTCTGGAAAAAAAGTAACCTCTAAAAAGCAGGCAGTCGCAATCGGTCTTTCGGAGGCAAGGAAAGAGGGAGCAAAAGTTCCCAAAAAGAAATCTTGATGAAACGGTTTATCTATATCGCAATTTTGATCGCCAGCGTTGTTTTGGGCTGCACCGGGAGTACGGAAAAACAGCAAACGGCATCTGATTCGGCTTTGACCGCCCCGGTTGATACCTTGGGAAAGGATACCGCACAAAGGAAATAGTCCCTCATACAACCTCGCAGGTTCTTAAGAACCTGCGAGGTTGTATGATTAAGAATTATTTTTTCCACGAAAGCAGCAGGGCCAGCAGCGCGATAATGGCACATATGCCCCGGTAAACAATCATCCTGATCCAGGAGAACTGCAGGTTTTTCCAGGTGGCCGCATCGTGCCCATTTGGGTAAGAATGAAAGGCCTTGTTAATGGGAAGGCTGATTTTCAAGGCCAGCACAATATCGACCATTACCATGAGCAGCGCAACAAGGGAAAGGATAAAAGTTGGTCCACTCATTTCTTTTCTCAATAAGAAAAGGACCACCAATCCCAAAACCAGCGCGGCATAATATAGTATGCGCAGCCTGCTGGCAATTACCTGGTCTATTGCATTCCTGAAAGCTGAAAAGGTAGTGATGCTCATGCTTTTGGCGGCCGAAGCCCCACCCAATAGATAGAAAATTCCCTGAGAGGCAATTACGATGGCAATAAGTAGCTGAAAAAGTCTGATTTTGTTCATCTCATTGATTAATTTTGACGGCAAAACTCTACAACCATTGCCAATTAATTATTGACTTTAATCAAGAATTAAAATCTTTTTAGTGCTATGAACCTTGCCAAGCTTAAAAAAATGGTCTACTCCATTCTTCCTATGGATGAGGAAGCATGGCAGGCGGGAGCTGCACTGTTCAAAGAAAAGAAATTACGCAGCAGAGAGTATTTTTTGAGGCAGGGCGAAATCTGTAGGTATGTCGGATTTATCTGTGAAGGCTACACCCGGTTGTTTTATGACCTTGAAACCGAAGAGGTAACCAAAGATTTTAACCTCGAAAATGCTTTTTGCGGTTCATATGCCAGCTTTATTTCTGAATCCCCTTCTCATTTTAATGTCGTGGCCATGGAACCGCTCACACTTTTGGTCATCACCAAGCCAAACCTGATGGCACTGGCAGATCGGTACATGGATTGGCAGAAGATCCTGCGCATCGCCATGGAACAGAATTTCATCAGTAAGGAAAATAGGGAAGCACTTTTTTTGACGGCCAACCCTGAAGCGCGTTATGCCGATTTACTCCAACATAAAATGGACTGGGTAAAACGCATCCCACTTAAGTACCTGGCTTCCTATCTAGGCATGAGTGCCGAAACCCTGAGCAGGATCAGGGCCAGAAAATGATCAGAGACTGATCCTATGGTAAATGGTCTCGGTAGCCTTCGCCTCATCGCCCGCTGGCGAAATGTTGAATGCACGAATGATAAATTGATCTGAATTGATGATTTCCAGTTCGGTCCGCCATCCCCAGGGTTCCGGAATGCCTTCGCCTCCATAACTGCCCAAAACCGAAAATCCATTTCCGGTTTCATTGCCCTCAGACTGCATAATGCCGGTGCCCATGTGAAATGAATCGATCCAGCTTACTTGGCATTTCTGATTGCCAAGGTCATAGCCCCAAAGCATTTTTCCCTCAAAAGGTTTTCCGTTGATGGTGCCCTGATACTCATAGCTGAGAAAACGGTTGTCCATAATCATGGTCATCCTCCCGCGCATCGGAGATTCGTCTGCTAAAATGTCTTTTTCAAACCAGGTGCGGGTTGTTCCATCCCAATGCCCAACTAAACTGGCCAGCCTTTTATGCGGACCTGTTTCCTTAGAAATCTCAAATTTGCTTTTGCTCATAACTAAAAATAAGGAATTTAATTAATTTTACCCACTATTGAGCATTCCTACCCACGTAGTTTATGAAATCTAACTCCTATTTATTGCTACTTTGCATCCTGTTCCTGACGGCCTGTAGCTCGCCTAATAGCCAACAGCAGGCCCAACAGTTTATCAATGAAGAAATTGGGTGGACCATAGAAATTCCGACTGGCTTCAATTCGCTCAACCCGCATGAACTCGCGCAGCAAGATGAAAAGGGCAAGCAAGCAGTAGAAAGTGGGACTGGACAGAAAGTTGTTGCCGGTAAATTGGTCCATCTCCTCAACTTTCAAAAAGACCAGCTCAATTCATTAAATGCCACCATTCAATTATTTGATCAGCGCAAAGAAAATTATCAAACAGCAAATCAAGCAACGAAGAAAGCCATTTTTGATGCCTATGCGGCCCAAAAGATCAAGATAGATACCAGTTCCTTTACCAACAGCTATGCCGGGGAGTCTTTTCATGGATTTTTGATCAAGATATATGCGCCCAATGGCGAGGTGCTGATGCACCAATTGATGCTGAGCCAACTTCGTAGGGGATATGATTTTGCCATCAACATCAATTACAATAATGAGAATGATGCAACTTTGATCATGGATGCATTAAAAAATTCTAAATTTTCAAAGTAACTTCGCTCCATGTCGTCACATCACATTGTTAGGGAAAAACAGGAACCGGCCTTATACCTACAGGATTTTGAAGGTTTTAATGAAGAATACCTTGGTCAATTATTGGAATGGAGCCCAACCGTATTGGTCTCAGCCCAATCCTACGAAAAAGCCATATCATTGGGGCTTAAGGTCGATGTGGTGATCGGAAACGATGAAAAGCTCGACGTGCAGGAACATACTCAATTCGTTTTCTCTCCCTACGATAATTTACCGACAGTCGTTAAATACCTGGTCTCCGAAAAATATCCGGCCGTGAATATCATCAGCCAAGAAGATCATTTTGATGACCTGGCCGATCTGCTGCCCGAGATTAACATTGTGCTGTATACCGCCACCACTAAAAGTTATGCGGTCAAAAGCGGCTTTCGCATCTGGAAACCAGCCGGTACGATCTTTAAGATCGATATCATCGCCTATTTGGAGACTGCCAATTTGAAACCATTAGAAAACGGTGATTTTGAAGTGATCAACGACGGATTTGTCAGTTTCGAATTTACAATCCCCTATTTATTTTTGAGCGAATACCTATGATCCTTTTAAGAAAAGCAAAAGAAGCAGACCTCACCGTCATCAGGGACCTGGCCGAAAGAATCTGGCCCCATACCTATGGTTCATACATCAGCAAAGCACAATTGCGCTACATGTTGGATATGATGTATAACCAAGGCGAACTATTGGGCCAACTCCAAAAAGGCCATACTTTTTTAATTGCCGAAGAAAACAAAAATGATGTAGGCTTTGCCAGTTTTTCACTCATCGACCCAGAGCAAGACGGTTATAAGCTCCATAAAATCTACGTGCTGCCAGAAATGCACGGAAAAGGGATCGGCAAGATCTTGATGAACGAAGTCGTTGCCCAGGTTAAACGCAATGGGGCCAAAACGCTGCAGCTGAACGTTAATCGGAACAACAAGGCAAAAGATTTCTACCTTAAAACGGGGTTTAAAATCAAAGAAACCGTCGACCTCCATGTGGGCAACGGTTTCTATATGAATGATTATGTAATGGAACTTGAACTATGACCATCTTTAAAATAGTCATAATGTAGTCCTTATTTAAGGTCTTCCTTCTAATTTTGGAATCCTGGAAGGTGTATCTACGCCCTTAATGATGCTTACCGCGCTTTTGGCGATCGCCTTGATCGTGGCAAGGATGTTCTCCACATCTAAGGTCTCATATTCATCTTTAATGGTATGGTAAAGTTTATCGGTATCGATCTGGTCTGTGCTAATGGTGTGTGCGGGAACGCCAAGCGCAGCTAAAGTGGCATTGTCGCTGCGGTAAAATAGATTTTGTGATGGATAGGGGTCGGGATGGAAAGTAAATTCGGTTCCTTCCAGGTTTTTCTGTAAAATCTTTCCGAAATCAGACTTGTCGTAACCGGTAATGAAAGCCGTATTTTTTCCAAACTTGCTGTCTTTGCCAATCATTTCAATGTTGAACATGGCCACAACATCGTCGGGATTAAGTTTTTGCGAGAAATAGCGTGCGCCATATCCGCCAATCTCTTCGGCCGTAAAAGCTACAAAGATCAGGGTACGCTCGTTGTTGTTCAGTTTTTTATAGTATTTGGCCAATGCGATCATGGCCGAAGTGCCGGAGGCATCATCATCGGCACCGTTCATGATGCTATCTCCTTCTTTTGCCTTCACGATGCCCATGTGGTCATAGTGCCCAGAAAAAATAACCAGTTCCTTTGCCTTAGATTTTCCAGGGATGACTCCTGCAACATTGAACAATGGCATTTTCACCACTTCGTTCCTTATATCGATCTTAAAATCTTTGGCCACAGTATCTTGGTCAAGCACCAATACCATTGCGGCAGCTTTGGCCGGATTTAGATCTTTTTCGTCAAAAGGTCTTCCGCCTTGCGCTTTGATGCGGTTAAATGCATCCACAAATTTGATGTCGACCAAGACGAGCTGTTTTTTTCCGCTCCTGGCCAATGCCCGATACTGGGATACGAAATCTTTGTTGGCATCCAGTTTTATCCAACCATCGCCATTGGTCTGGTCAAAGGATAATTTTTCTGAATTGTTGCCCAACACAGCGATATGGTCATTTTCGATTTTTTTACCATCGATTGTCACCTGTACGGCAGCCGGTTTGAGCTGGTATTTATAAAAAATCTGGCGATAGTCCGTCGTTCCATCCAAAGGTTTCAGCCCAATTTCCTTAAACTCATTGGCGATAAAAGTAGCTGCGCGGTCTATCCCTGGCGTAAATGTGCCGCGGCCCTGCATGTCGTCGCTGCTCAAGCTTTTGATCAGGTGGTCTACATAGGTCTTGGTAATGATTTTGTTGATGTCCTGTGCACCGGCACTCATGGCAGCGCCGATCAGGCATAAGGTATAGATTATTTTTTTCATGTATGATATTGATAAGTAGGTGATTATTTAACTTGTGATTGGAGCCATTGGTCCCTGAACGTCTTCATGGACGGTGTAAGCGTTCCGTCCGTTTTTTCGATAGGAACAATTTCCAATGCTGGATTTTCGGCAAGTACCAATATAGTTTTTTTGGCAATGCCATGATAGGTGTAGGCAATGGTAATTTCATCGCCAGGTTTGTGCGAGTCGGTAAGCTTGGTCAGTGTCGCCTGGTCCTTGATTTCAGTACCGTCAATAGAAACAATAATGTTATCTAGGTCCAAGCCGGCCTGATAGGCAGGAGAACCAGCAAGTGTTTGTCCTAGCACGGCCTTTCCACTTTCAAAATTGAACCGCATGCCAGAATAGGCTTTGCCCGGAGCAGCTTTGCGCAGCACAAATCCTGCGTTGCGGAGTAGTTTTTCGTAATCTTCTTTCTTGGTGCCGTATACATAGTCCCTAAAGAAATTTGCGGCAAAGATTGGGTTTTTGGTCAATGTACCTAGCGTCTTCTCTAAGTCAGACATGCCGTAGGCGATTTCGGTCTTGCCATAAGCTTTCCATAGTGCACGCATGTAATCATCCAATGTCAACTTGAAGTCGCTCCGTAGCCTTAAATCTAGAGCCAGGGCCGTTGCAGCACCATAGGTGTAATATGAAGTGAAAATATTTTGCTTGTTGGTTAAATCGATGGATACGCCCGCGTCGGCGAATACTGCATATCGACTGGCTTCAATGGGCGAAAAATTCTTGGAGGCTGGCATGTTCAATACGGTATTGACCAATCCATTAAAGGTTTGGATCGCGTTGTCAACTGTTCTGAAACCCGCCCTGGTCAACAGGAGGTTGCCATAATATTGTGTAAATCCTTCAGCTACCCATAACCCTTCCGTTAAATTGGCATGTGAGAAATCGAAGGGCTCAAGGCCTTTGGGCCTAAACCGTTCTACGTTCCAGCTGTGGAAATATTCATGAGAAAAAGTCCCGAGCAGCTGATTTTCATATCCCGCAATCTGTGGGGTCCGCTGTACAATGGAAGTCGAATTGCGATGTTCCATGCCGTCTCCAGCATAATCTGGATAGACATCATGGAGGAAATAATAATGCCCATAATCATAGGTGGCGAGTTCGCCCCAAACAGCCTGGTGTTCCATCACCATTTTTTTTAGCATTGCCGCATATTGGTCAATGGTCTGCTGTTCATCGTTGCTGTGCGAAACCAAGTGGATGGTCTGGATTTTTCCGTCAGGGTTAGCGAGCGTAAAACTTGCTGTTTTGTAAGGGGCAAGTTCTGTTGGGCTATCCATAAAATATTGTAGGTTGGACGCATAGTAGGTGTTGTTGCCCAAAGGTTTAAGTTGGGTAGCAACTTTCCAGTCCTTTTTTTCGCTGTAGTTAAACTTAACGGTCCTTGGGCGGTTGTCCATCCCAAGTGGATAAGCAAAGGTAGCAGGCATGTTCAGGTGCGCATGGGTTTCGTCGAAGCCCGCGTAAGTACCGTCTATCCAGTTGCCAAATAAAGTATAAGTTATTTTTACGGTAGTGCTGGGCGATGGAACAACATATACATCACCTTCTGGTTGCTGCAAGATTAAAGGTTTTCCATTTGAATCAAACGCCTTGACGTGGTAGACGTTCTTGCCGAATTCGTGCGTTGCATACCTTCCAGGCGATGAACGGCTCATCCTGAATTTTAATCCCCCTTTGGGCACATTCGGAATAACCATGCTGATTTCGGCTTCATGGTGCACCACATTCGGAAAACTGATTTCATATCGAATTTCTTGTTGTGCCCTTGCCGTAAATGTACTGGCCAACAAACCTATCCCAAGTAGAATTTTTTTCATACCAAAAAATATTTGCTGAATTTAAAGCTATTCATGAAATAAGTTGAATTTATATGAAAATTATTACGAAGCTTGAGCCCTGCCCATCATCACAATCTTAATGGGCATTGTTTTAGATCAACTAGCTAAGACTCTAAGATTGATGATGTAGCGCTGCCTTTCTTCTTTCGATTTCGGTACTTACCCGAGTTTCATGCACGCCATCAACCACTTCTATCTCAAAATCACGATCCTTGTTAGCGGTATGGATCTGCGCAGTCTCTATGTTCTCTACAGCATGGTCGTAAGGACCTCGGCTGCTCATCAGTTTCACAAAAACAGGAAGGCACTCAAAAAAGATGAACAACAATCCGATGAAAGTTACTGCCAACGCTGTATTAAGATCCCTGGTGCCATCAACGTTGTGGCCCAACTGGCCAAGTGCCCAATTCCGGTCGGCAAAACCAGCAAGGTTGCTCAGGCTGTCCAGTTGTTTGGTGGTATACAGCTTTTCGCTCATCAACCCGTCGAACTGCTTCCTACCATCTACAAACTTTTCCATTTTGCGGACATCAGCGTTGAGCGTATCAAGATTTTGTTGCCTTTGCTTCAGTTCTGCTTCTTTCCTTTTCGCATAAGGGCCATATCCCATTACACCAGAAGTTTCGGTGGTTTTGTTGCCGAAGATTTCAAAGTTTAATTTTTGGCGGTCAGATTTGATACCGGCAGTAAGCGAATCACGTTGTGCCCGCAGTTCATTTAGCTTGCCAATTTCTATCGTGTATTTTTTATCAAAAGCTTTGTTCAGCGTATCGATCTTTGACCTTTGGCCATTGAGGTAGCTCACATTCAGGCGCTCTTTGATCTCTTTGTCAAAAATCTTGAGCTCCAATGGGCGGGAAATAACCACGCCGATCATAATGGCCAATAAGATCCTGGGTGTGGCCTGCCAGATCTGTCGGTTCGTGTTCGCGTTTTTGTTGATGCTCGACACGATGTAGCGGTCCATGTTAAAGATGGCCAATCCCCAGATGGCGCCAAAAAGGATGGCGAACAACCAGGCAAAATCGGCTCCCTTGAACACGAAATATAGGGCATATCCCCCAGAAAGCGCCGCAAAAAGACCTGTAAAAAAGATTGTAGCACCAATACCGATGTACTTATTGTGTTCGGTAGGATATTTCTCCAAAGTAGAGATGTGCGTGCCAGAGCAGTACCAAAAAAAACGAGAGATGCCGTTCATGTAGATCAACCAATTAAATAATTAAGTATTAAACGCTTAAGGATGCCAGTTGTTACAACATAGATAAAATTCATACCGATTGTCATACCGAGCATCGCGAGGTAGCTCTGAATGAGTATCAAGTATCGAGTATCGAGTATCAAATACCAAGTATCAGGATTGTTCTATCTATCATCAACCATACCTCTTCCATCTTCCATTTTCCATCTTCCCTCAACTACGTACCAGTGGGTATGTAAAAATACCGATTGCATGGTATTGATGTAAGTTGCTCATGTTCTGATCTTTATCAAAAAATTAATTGGTAAAAAGCTTTATGGTTTTGCATCGGCAGAAAAACAGTACAACATCAGGAAAGCTTCTTTTTTTATTAAAACAAACAGCTAAAAACATGAAAAAATTATTACTTACAGCAGCATTTGCATTGTGCCTTTGCTTTGCGGCCAACGCTCAGGATGAAAACGTAACCGAAAATCCTGCAGAAATCAATGATGGCAAAACCTTAACCTTAGATGAACTAAAGGCACAGCGAGCTACGCTCTTGGCCTTGTCTAAATCTGAAGATTATCTCGATAAATTAGCAAAGGTAGATAAGCTACAGGCACCTAAAGAAACTGGCATTGCCGGACTTGATGCCTTGACCGCTACAGCTGCCAAATTGGTAGACCAGATGAAAACTACAAGGGGCTCAATTCCTCAATTTTATGCCAGCATTACCGGCCAGACCATGGATGGAAACCCGGCAACCAGTGCTGCTGCGGTACAGCCAGATCAATTGGTCGCCTTATCTAAAATGTTCGTGACCATGGGCGTAGACCTTGTCAAATCATCAAAGGAGCTGTTGACCATGCCAGGAGAAATCAAAAGTGCTGGTGTAATGAAAGCGATGAAAGCGCTTAAATCAATGGCCTATATCAAGAATGCGTTTGTAGCGCTGAAACAGGAAATTTCATTTAACGCAAAAATGACACAGAACCTGATTGCCACAAATAAGGCAATGAACCCAGAAAAATCAAAATAAACAAACTATTTGACCAACCAAAAAGTGAAGCCCGGCCCCGTGTCGGGCTTTTTGCGTACTCCTCCATTTTGCTTGAGGCCTGATTTTGATATATTTGTAAAAACAAAAAAATATGAAAGAAATTTCTGTAGAAGAACTCAAACAAAAAATAGACAATAAAGAAGATTTCCAACTGATTGATGTAAGGGAAACTTTTGAATACGAAATGTCTAACCTCGATGGACTAAACATCCCTTTGGCAGGAATTTTAATCGAGACGGACAAAATTGCTACCGATAAGCCGGTAATTGTTCAATGCCGTAGCGGCAAGAGAAGCGCAGCAGCGATCATGCAGCTGGAGCAGCAAGGTTTCGATAACCTGTATAACCTAAAAGGCGGCATCTTGGCCTGGCAGGAAGCATTTGACCCAAACATGCAGGTATACTAGTGTAAAAGCATTTGGCGTTGGGCAATTCATTTCGCCTAACGCTAAACACATCACGCTAAACTCCGACTATGGGCAAAAAAATTGCTTTGAACGTATTTTACAACCTTGTCATCATTCTTTCAGTTGCCGGGATGATCTGGGCCTACCAGAACGAAAGCTTACTGATCGTTGCTTTTTTCGGGGCAGTTTTTGCCGCCATCGTGGTATTTAAGCTTCAGTTAATGAAGGCCATCAAAAAGGATTTTAAAAATAAGCCCTGAACTTTTTACCTCAAGATCAGCAATCTTCAAATATCAGGTCATTCCCACCCTTAAGGCCCAGACCTGGTAAATTGTTTAGCACATATTTCCCATCTTTCATTTCTGGATGTTCGAACGGGTTGTTTTTGGTCAGCCAAGGCCCATCCAAATCTGCCCAATCGCAGAGTGGGGCCAAAGCGGCACCGGCTAAGGTCGCAATGGAGGTTTCGCTCATGCAGCCGATCAGTATCTTCATGCCAAAACTCCTCGCTTTTAAGATCATCTGATGTGCCTCGTACATACCTGCGCTCTTCATCAGTTTAATATTGATACCATGGTAAGCACCTTTCAAATGCTCAAGGTCGCCTATCCGCTGTAGGGCTTCATCAGCAATAATCGGGATCGGACTGCGCTGGGTGAGCCAGGCATTGCCATCTAGGTTGTTCTTGTCCATTGGTTGCTCAATAAGTAAAACCCCTTGATCGTGCAGCCAATAGCACATTTCGATGGCCTGCTTCCGATCGCTCCAGCCCTGGTTGGCATCTACATATAAAGGCAGGTCGCTCACACTCCTGATCGTGCTGATCAGTTCCTTATCATTATCTCTGCCCAATTTGATTTTCAGGACTTTAAATCCAACCGCATCCGCAACTTTTTCTTTGATCACCTCCGGACTATCAATGCCGATGGTATAAGAAGTGATGGGCATGAGCGATGGATCGGCACCGTAGATTTCGGCACAGCTGAGCTGAAGGATCTTCCCATTGATGTCGTTCAGCGCAATATCAATGGCAGCCTTTACCGCAGGGTTTCCTGGCGCAACCTCATTCAGGTATTGATGTATTTCGCCAAAGTTAAAAGGATGACGGAAGCGGCTCCAATCGATCTTTGCTAAAAATTCGCTTGCGGTAGCATGGCTTTCGCCCATATAGGGCACCATGCTGGCCTCTCCATAACCGGTCACGCCTTCGTAACTGAGCTTGAGCAGTAAAATTGGAGTGCTGGTCCTGGTAAATTTGGAAATGGAAAATGGATGTTTTAATTCTAATTCGAACTCCTTGCAACTAATCTTCATTATTTATCGTCTTACTTTTAATTAACCGCTCAGTTGTGAGCATCTAAATATGAATGCCATGAAAACTAGTTCAAGATTACGGTATTTTCTTTATTTATCCATACTAATTGTTGGATGTACCACAGGAAAAAATGCATTGCAAAAAGGAAATTACGATGCATCAGTACAAAAATCGGTCGATCGCCTCAGAAATTCTCCAAAAAATGAAGAGGCGCAGCAGGTTTTGGCAACGGCCTATGAACTGGCCTTGAAAGACCACCTAAATAAGATACAACAAGCAAAAATCTCAGCAGATGTATTGCGCTGGGAGTATATCCTAACCAATTATGAGCAGCTCAACAGCCTTGCCGGCGAAATCAACAGCTGTGCTGCCTGCCAAGCTATCGTCCCTGCTCCACAGCAGTTTACGGCAAACATTGCAGAAGCTAAGCTCAATGCCGCTGCGGTAAGGTACGAACGTGGACTGCGCTACCTTGATGAAGCAGACCGGGCAAGTGCCAAAAAAGCATATTACGATTTTGAAAGGGCCAAACAATTTGCACCAAACTATAAGGACGTAGACAAAAAAATGGACGACGCCTATTGGGCAGCGGTGGTCAGGGTGGTCGTTGAGCCTGTTCAGCTGAACAGCAGTGCCTACCAGTTGAGCAATGCCTACTTTCAACAACAGTTGGATTACTTTATCAGCAACTATCGCAACAACAAGTTTGTGCTGTTCTATAGCCAAGATCAGGCGGTAAGCCAAAAAATCAGGCCAGACCAGGTTTTGAGCCTATCGTTCGATGATTTTATGGTTGGCCAGACCTTCGTCAAAGAGCGCGTAGAAAAAATGAAAAGAGATAGCGTCATCATCGGCCAGATCCGCAACAACAAACCTATTTATGCAACTGTTAAGGCCAGTTTTAGTGTATTCGACAAAAAGGTGGCCTCATCAGGACAATTGTCCATGACCATCAGCGACTGGCAGACCCAAAAGGTGATCAGACAACAACGCCTATCTGGAACTTACGTGTGGCAAGATAGCTGGGCGACCTATAAAGGCGATGAGCGTGCACTGAGCAAACAACAATTGAAACAGCTCGGCAAACGTGAGGTCTTGCCTCCAGGGCCTGAAGTGCTCTTTGCAGAATTTACCAAGCCAATCTATGCCCAGGTAGTAGATGAAGTGAATTATTTCTATAATCAGTATTAGTTTAAAGTTGCAGGTTGTAGGTTCAAGGTCTTAAGCCGATGCGCCCAGCCTTTCAACTTTAAACCTTTAACTTCAACTAAATGACCAAATCCTGATCCACGATAGACTTTTATTGCCTAATATTGCAGCAATGACCAATGGCGTTTATCAACCTTTCAAAAATTTCGATTTTAAAAGCGACAGGTGTTTTTTGAGCGGCGACCCAACTTCGCTGATCAACATCAACGTACTGCCCGATTGGCTGCTGGAAATGGCAGGCCTTACCGGGAACGAGCAGATCAAATTGCTCGATGAGACCATCCGCACCTACCGTTCGCTGATCGTGCCCTGTAATGCGGGCATCAACGATAACCACGTTTCCAAGTTGGAAGACCGCATTGCGTTGGCCTTTGCCAAAGGCTATGCTGGTGTTTCCGAATTGCCCGAAATTGATCTGTTCAATTGGATCGGCAAAATGCTCTATAGCTTTCTATACATTGAAATGCAGGGCGCCATCAGGTTGCAGCAGCTTAGTGGCGATGGCATGAACATGTCGCAGGGACTGATGCACAAGTTTGGCAATCTCCATACGATGCTGCAGCGCATTTATCGGGCCGTGGTTTTTGAAGATTTTGTACCCTGGAGCATCGTTGTGGTCAAACTGCAAGAGGCCGATGAGGCCTTTAGTTTTAGGGACGAAATCAATACGCTGACCTTCTCGTTGAAAATGAAGGATTTCGGCATCATTGCCTGCCTGCAGGATAACGGCACCAACAAAAGATACCATCAGGAACTGCTCGATTCGATTGAAGGCAAAGCCCTGTCCGTACAGCAATATGAAGAAATAGCGGCCCGCTTTTTTTACTCGGCCTATCTCTTCAATCGCTTGCCCGAATATGCGATCATGCCGGTTGAAGAGACCATTTATATTGATGCAATGCCCCTAAAAGGTACACTGAACAAGGCATTGTTCGACGTTTGGATGCACAAGACCTATGCACAGGTGCTCGAAAATTTTTGGAAACCATGGGGGCACACCTTGTTCGAGATCATCAAAGATCCTTCTGCTCCGATGAGCTACTTTGAGCAGCCTTTTCTTCCCTCAGCTGGTTAACAGCCTTAAAAAATTGGACAGGGCATCGGGTACGACCACAAGGGTAAAAATAACGCCTGTTAGCGCGCCATAAAAATGGGCATCATGGCCTATGTTATCTTTGGCGTTTTTGGCCATGTACCAGGAATAGAGCAAGTAGAGCACAGCAAATACAATGGAAGGCATAGGAATGCCCATCACCAAGATCTTTCCCCAGGGATCAAATAGGATATAGCTGAAAAGAACGGCGCTGATCGCACCAGATGCACCCAGGCTATTGTACCAAAAATGGTCCTTATGCTTTATTACCGTCGGGATGTCGCTCAGAATGAGGCTGAGCATGTACATGAGCCCAAACTGCCAATGCCCAATGATCCTTTCCAAAGGGAAAGCAAAAAACACAAAGGTGAACATGTTGAAGATCAGGTGCATCCAATCGGCATGGATGAGCCCACTGGTAATGTAGGTATAGAGCTTTCTTCCCTTGCTTACCGTATAGGGGTGCAGCATGAACTTGCCATAGATGCCATGGTCGTTGAAAGCATAGATACTGGTAATTACCGTAAAAATAAAGATAACCGAAGCTACGGGGGTATCGTGAATATAATCCATTATTTGAGCATGAGTTTGGTATCCTGCATTAACCGGCCGATCGGATAGCGCATAAAGGTTTTTTCGTAATAGTCGGAATTTTTATAGACAAATTCGAGCTGCATCCTTGCACTTTTGGCGAACTCGGGATTTTTAACTTTTTCTGCAGCCAGCTTTTCGGCCAATGCCGGATCTTTTTTCAACAGTTCGGCTGCGGTATCTTCAAAAACATAGCTCGAATAGCCCTCTTTTTGCCCTAATATCGAATCGAAAAAGTTCCAGTTAAAAAACGAATCGATTGCCTGTGGCTCCAGCGTTTCGATCAGGTACCTATTGCCTGGCTGATTGGCATATACCACATAATCTCCTGCATAATACTGTACCTTTTGTTTAACGGTGCCCACATTTACCCCCGAGTGCAGGTAATGCCCTTCAAAGGGACGGGTAGGTGTTTTCATTTCGCCAATGTAATACATGTCAAGGTCTATCTTTTCATCTTCAGCCAGTTGGCTAAGTTTCACATTGTTCAATTTCAACAAGGCAATTACCTTGTCCCAGGCTTTGGGAATAATATAGGCAATGGGTTTGGTAATGCTGATGCTGGGCTCAAACTGGTCCCAATATTTGATTTTTTTGGTATAAGGGGCACTCCTGTCGTAATACAGCCTGTCGATCCCGCTAATGTCGCTCGGTTTATATTTGGCTGCGTAGCCCTTAAATTCGATACTGTCATACACCGTTCGGTTTAATTTCCAGTCTAACGGGAAAACTGCCTGTTTGGCCACCTGCTCATCGGCCTGTTTTTTCTGGGCACCGATAGTTTTGGCATCGCGAACAATGATCCCGATGTAGGTTTCCAATAATTTCAGGGTGGATTCCACACGTTTATCAAACGATTTGAGCATATGTGTTTCGGGCATAAAGCCGATGGAATTGTGCAGTGCAGCATAGCCAGTTGAATACCGTGGCGATTCGATAAAACCGGTTATCCCTGCATCTGGTGTTTCATTAATTGAATTTACATACGGGATCAGCTCGAATCCTTTCGATTTCATCTGGCTATAAAGATCAGGCACCATGCGTTTCGTGAGATAAGCAGATAAAATGGGGTTCAGCTTGTCTTTTTGTGTGGGGATGAGCGTCATGGTGTACTGGTAATCGGCACCATTGCTGGTATGGGTATCCACAAAGATTTCGGGCTGCCAGGTGTTGAAGATCAATTGAAAAGCCTGTGAATTTTTTGAATCGCTTTTGATAAAATCGCGGTTCAGGTCATAGTTCTTGCTGTTTCCCCTGAACCCATAAGCTACCGGACCATTTTGGTTGGCACGTGAGGTCCCCGATCTGTTATGGCTGCCATCAATGTTATAGATTGGGATAATGCAGATCACGACGTTGGCTGGGATCTGGTCTTTTTGGAGCAGTTCGCGGGCCAACAACATGCTGGCATCTATGCCTTCTGGCTCCCCGGGATGGATCCCATTGTTGATCAAGAAAATTCTTTTGTCGTTTTTCCTTAACGTAACCGGATCAAATATGCCCTGTTTGGATAGCACGAGCAGATGCAAGGGCTTACCAAAATCGGTTTGGCCATAAGTGAACAGCTTCGCCTGCTTTGGATATTTTTTTGCCAATTGCCCATAAAAGGCAATCGCTTCCTCGTAGGTAGCGGTTTCTTTTTGGTTGCTCCGCTCGTAGGGAGTTTGTTGCGCCTGTGCTGCGGTAAAAAAAAGGACGAAAAATAGCAGTGATATCCTCATGTCTAGAAAATCAGGTTGAGGAGCTAATTTACTTTTTTTATAGCGGAAACAAAGATTTATCTTCTTTTGTCCAGGCCCATCGGACCAAAATAAAGCTTCACGCCAGCAGACAGAAAGGAATACATGTCATTTTTTCCAACTACCGGGGTATAGCCGTCCATCCCTTCACCAAAGGTAAAAGTAGTTTGCCAGTTGATGTTAAAGGCGTAACGCGTATATCCCCATTGGTTGACCATGGGAATGTTGATGCCAATGTTGACTGGTACAATCTCTTCGGTACTTTTGTCCTCTCCGGGATAATAGTTGACATCGTAATAGCGTACGTTGGAAATCTTGTTGTTGATGATGCCCAGGCCGATGCCACCATATACATTGCTCAAAAAGTCGAAAAATGGAATTCGGCGCTGTTGACTAGAGATGAACTCGCCCATCGACACTTTGAGGTTAACCGTTCCGGTAAGGTAGGAGTTGATAAATTGTCTGTTGTAGGGGTCAAATAAGATATCTCCTCCAGCCAGTTCTCCTTTTTGGCCTTCAAGGCCCAGCGTAACATAAGGCGTAAAATGATAATCTACTGTGGCATAACCTGCAAAGGAAATCTTCTTTTTGTTGAGGTCTGCAAAGGCCATTGCCCCTCCCGCTCCAGCGCCAACACTAAATTTATAGTAATTGTTCTGGGCAAAGCTAAGCATGCTCAAGCAGCAGATTGAAAATAGGAGCGTTAGTCTTTTCAAATCGTTTAGCGTTTGTTAAATGAATGGCCTTGGTATAGGCCTTAGCTACAAAAATATAATCTTTATTGTATTAATTAGTTATAATTTTACAAAATATGAAATACACCAATGCCACTGCGCAATTGCAGGAAAGATTTATACGCTATGCGAAGATCGATACCCAATCCGACCCGAATTCCGATACCTGCCCATCAACCGAAAAGCAAAAGAATCTGGGACGCGTTTTGGTAGCGGAACTGTTGGACATCGGTGTCGAAGACTCTATGATGGACGAGTTTGGCTATGTGTATGCGACCATCCCAGCCAATACGGACAAAAACGTACCGGTGATCTGTTTCTGTTCGCACATGGATACTTCTCCAGATTGTAGCGGAGCTGATGTGCAGCCCATCATCCACCAAAATTATGATGGAAACGACCTTATCCTGCCCAATGACCCGACCGTGGTGATCAGACCGCACGAGCACCCAGATCTAAAAACGCAGTTGGGAAACCATATCATCACGGCAAGTGGAGACACACTTTTGGGCGCGGACAACAAGGCTGGCCTGGCCGAAATTATGGAAGCTGCGGCATTTTTGGTCCAACATCCAGACATTAAACACGGAACGATAAAAATTTTGTTTACGCCCGATGAAGAGATCGGCAGGGGAGTAGATCAAGTTGACCTGCATAAATTGGGTGCTGATTTCGCCTATACCATTGATGGAGAGACCTTGGGCTCCATGGAAGATGAAACCTTTTCTGCAGATGGGGTCAAATTGATCGTTCAAGGAATAAGTACACATCCCGGCTTCGCCAAGGGAAAAATGCAAAGCGCGATCAAAATATTGGGGGAAGTTATTGCGTCCCTGCCCAAAGACCGCCTATCGCCAGAAAGCACCAGTGGAAAGGAAGGATTTTTACACCCGGTAAGCATAAGTGGACAAGTGGAGCAGGCAGAAGCACACTTTATTGTCAGGGCTTTCAAAGACGAACTGCTCCAGAAACAGGAGGCCGAACTCGAA
This sequence comes from Pedobacter sp., assembly GCA_031119475.1. Taxonomy (GTDB): domain Bacteria; phylum Bacteroidota; class Bacteroidia; order Sphingobacteriales; family Sphingobacteriaceae; genus Pedobacter. The sequence continues at coordinate 282,380 of JAVHXV010000002.1, forward strand.
GAAATCGTGAAGGAAGTACTCAGGTCATATCCAAACGCCTCTTATCAGTTTAAGGTAACCGAACAATACCGCAACATGAAAAAGATATTGGACCAATACCCTGAAGTAGTCGAGCATGGTGTGGCTGCCATCGAGAGAGCAGGCATCCATGTCAAAAAGCAAAGTATCCGTGGCGGTACCGATGGTTCGCGGTTATCTTATATGGGTTTGCCATGCCCCAATATCTTTGCGGGCGAACACGCCTTCCACAGCAAACAGGAATGGGTTTCCGTTCAGGATATGGAAAAGGCGGTGCAGGTTATCGTTAATATTGCTTGTATTTGGGAAGAGAAAGCGATTTAAGAGAGGTGCAATTCTTTAATTTTTTTGCAAAAAATTCATTGTATGGCATCTCCTAATGTCCACATTAGTTAATCAGCTCATTATAGTAAGTCTAGCCAAGTACTGGTCTTCCCCATCATCCATCATGATTTCGCATTCCCATCCATGGGACTTTGACAAAGTGGCCAATGTTTCTTGGTCTATGTATAGCCAGTCAAACCAGTTGCCCAGTTGGTTTTGATAAGCGTAACGATAGCTTACCTCCCCGAAATAGCGGTTTGTGGGTTTTTGGAGGTCGGTGTAGAGATAACTGATGTTGGAACTGTCGAAAATCAACTGGCCCCCGGGGTTGATCAATGTTTTGGCCCTGATCAAAAAGTTTGAAAACCCTGCCAATGTGCCTGTCAGGCCAATGCCGTTCATCAGCAACAACAGCGTATCGAATCTTTTCTCAAAGGTAAAGATGTCCTGCTCAAAAGCTTTTTTTACACCTCTTTTTTTCATGATGGAAACCGCGCCCCCAGAAATATCGATTGCGGTTACGTCCATACCCTTTTTTTGGAGATAAAGTGCATGGCTGCCTACACCTGCCCCAATATCCAAAATGGTGCCTTTACAATGTTCCAGTGCTGTAATTTCCAAATCGGGCATCTCCACTTCATTGCGGAAGAAGACATCAATTGGCATTTCCTCTGGCACGTCATAGGAATTATGGAGCCATAAGGTCCCAGTTTTTCCTTTGAGGTAATAATCTTGCAGGGCCTTTCCAAAAATATCCATGGCACAAGATAGTGGCTCGGGTTGGACTTTGTCAAACTCAATTTAATGTTTTTTATGAAAATCTTCAATTGGAGGCTGTGGGGGCAGGGACTTTGTCAAAGTGGGACACCCGGGTTTTGACCAGTGCATCTGGATAGTGCTGCACCACAAAAGCGACCATCTTTTCGCGGATGTAGGCACGCAGCTCAAATGTATTTCCTGCATTTTTGGCACTCATGAGCATCCGGACTTCGATGTAGTTTTCCTTGGTATCGGTGAGGTGCACTACATTTGTCCGCTTGTCCCATAATGGTGATTGCTGGAGCAGCCGGGCAAACTCAGCCCTGATTACATCGATCGGGATCGTATAATCAAGATAGAGGAAAACGGTGCCCAACAATTCTGCCGATACCCTCGTCCAGTTTTGGAAAGGCTTTTCTATAAAATAGGTAATGGGCAAGACCAACCTGCGCTGGTCCCAAAGGTTTACAACTACATAGGTCAGCGTAATTTCCTCAACTTTGCCCCATTCGTTTTCTACCACCACCACATCGTCGATCCTAATAGGCTGTGTAAAGGCGATCTGGAAGCCGGCCAAGAGATTGCCCAATGATTTTTGTGCAGCGAAACCAATAATAATCCCACCAATACCTACGCCAGTAAGCAGGCCTGTACCAATTTTACGCATGCTTTCGAAGCTCAGCAGCACAGCGGCTATGGTGAGCATCACCAGCGTGGCCACAATAAACTTGCGGATAAACTGGATCTGTGTCCTTACCTTCCTTTCCTTCAGGTTGTCTTCCTTGTTGACATCAAAGCGGTGCACTAAAATATCTTCCAGCACTTTGACGCTTCCGATCAGGATCAGTCCAAAATTGATGGTCAGCAAGATTTCGAGCAATTTTTCGACCCTGATCATGATGGGCTTGTCCAAATCCATCATGCCTACTGCAACATTGAGCAGAAGGAAAGGGATGAATACGCCAACAGGCTTATTCAGGTGGCGAATAATGGAATTGATCTGGAAGGTTGCCCAAAACCTGGAAAAGAACTGGAATGATCGTCTTAGGATAAAGGCAATCAATAGCCCGAGTACCACCGCACCAACAGCCAGGATAAGGTGGTAAAGGTAGGTCGGAAGATAAGCCTGTAGCTTTTGGAGATACTGCATGCCGCTTTCCCAAAAAGGTTAGGGTAGAAGCACTGGCTTAAGCCTGTGATTTGGCTGTAGACAGCGTATCTTTTAACGTACTGGTCAATGATCCGATCTTATCTTTAGAAGAATCGAGGAGGTCACAGAACCAATCGCCAACCTTTCCTTTAAGTTCATCGCCCTTATCTGAAGAAAGTACCAACGCAATGGCGGTACCCAATGCTACGCCGGCCAATACGCCGGTAATGATTTTTGTTTGCCTTGTCATGATCTTTAATTTTTAAAAACAACAATGGGATGCGTAAATTGTTCAGTAAAAGATTGTGTTTGGCGCGCAGCCTTGGAAATCGATCCATCGCCATCGCCCATCGCTCTGCCAAAAAAACTACCGCATGCTTCAAAAGCTTTCCTATTTCAACATTTTTTTCGCGCTGGTTTATGTTTTGCTTTACCTGAAAAGCGGAACGCTAAATTCCACGGCCGGAATATTGGCCATTATTGTTTTCAATTGGCTTTACATAAGAGGCTATCATCTCGGGGATTACCGCTGGAAGAGCTGGCATTTTATTTTTGGTGCCTGGAGTGCTTATTTCGCTGGATTTATGCTTTATGCAACATACAACATCATTAAAGTATCTATAGCGGTCGATTTTTGGGCAGATGATACGGTGGTCAATATCCTGATCAGCCTATTTTTTAGCCTGCTGGTGTGGGTTCACATTGTAGGATATTGGAACAAAAGAAGTTAGCTCGATTTTTGCTAGATTTGTTTTGACCTAAAACTAAAATCTAAACATCATGAGAAAATTAATTTTCATGGGCGTGCTGCTGGGAGTGGTTATCGCCTGTAACAGTGAGAAAAAAGAATCCGGTAATGACTCGGCCAAAAAAGACACGGTCGCCAGCCAGCCAGCCGACACTTCGATGAACAAAGCCTGGGCTACCTACATGGCCCCTGGAACAGTGCACCAGATGTTGGCCAAGGCCGATGGCACCTGGGATGCAGAAATTTCTTTCTATCAAAACCCCGATTCGCCCAGTGTGGATACGGTGATCTGCGAAAACAAGATGATTTTGGGTGGCCGCTATCAGCAATCGACCTACCGGGGAAGCCTTGGCGGCATGGCCTTTGAAGGCATGAGCACCTTGGCCTATGACAATAGCCGCAAAATGTACCTCAATACCTGGATCGATAACATGGGGACTGGATTGATGTACCTGGAAGGAACTTTTGATGATGCCACCAAAACCCTGAACCTTAAAGGTAAGGCGGTTGATGTGGAAACCGGAAAGGACATTCTGGTCAGGGAAACCACCAAGATCATTGACCAAGACCACCAGCTCATGGAGATGTACGATACGAAAGATGGCAAGGAAAAGAAAACCATGTCGATTAAACTCACCAGATCAAAGTAGGTATTGTCGTAAAATAGCTGATGTCACCATCCTTAAAAACAGATCGGGCTTAAACAGGATGGAAAATAAAATTGCGCTTCGGGGGCGATCAACTTTTTTCCATCAACACTTTGACAATTAAACTATTCTCCGTATCTTTGCAGTCCCTAAAAAACAGGGATAATTAAATTTTTTAACAAATTAAATAAAAGCAAGTGAATACGTTAAGTTACAAAACTGTCTCTGCCAATGCCAAAACTGTGAACAAGCAGTGGGTTGTTGTTGATGCACAAGGAGAGATTTTGGGGCGCTTGTCTTCTAAGATCGCGATGATCATTAGGGGAAAAAACAAGCCAGAGTTTACCCCAAACGTAGACTGCGGAGATAACGTGATCGTTATTAATGCAGACAAGGTAAAATTGACCGGAAACAAGTTCAGCGAGAAACAATATGTTTCTTATACTGGCTATCCGGGAGGTCAAAAATTCATTTCTCCAAAAGAGTTAATGGCAAAGCACCCAACTCGTGTAATTGAGAAGGCTGTTCGCGGGATGTTACCTAAAAATCGTTTGGGCAAAAAATTGTACACCAATCTTTTTGTTTATGCAGGTTCTGAGCATCCTCATTCGGCACAATCACCAAAAACCATTAAACTTTAATTAAAGGAGAAAAGAAATGTCAGTTACAAATACTTCAGGAAGAAGAAAAACTGCAGTTGCCCGTATCTATCTTAAGGAAGGCAACGGCACGATCACCGTTAACGGTAAAGATCACAAAGAATATTTCCCAACATTGCCTTTACAGTACATCGTTAACCAGTCGTTCGAAGTTTCGGAATCTGCTGGTAAATATGATGTGAACGTAAATGTAACCGGTGGTGGGGTAAAAGGTCAAGCAGAAGCAGTTCGTTTAGCAATTGCCAAAGCCATTGTTGAATTAGATGCTGAGAAAAAACCAGCATTGCGTGCAAAAGGGTTAATGACCCGTGATATGCGTATGGTTGAACGTAAGAAACCAGGACGTAAAAAAGCACGTAAGAAATTCCAATTCAGTAAACGTTAATCTTAAGGAGACAAAACAATGGCAAGAACTACATATCAAGACTTATTGGATGCAGGTGTACACTTTGGTCACCTTACCCGCAAATGGAATCCAAAAATGGCACCATATATTTTTATGGAGCGCAACGGGATCCACATTATCGATTTAAACAAAACTTTAACCAAAACTGAAGAAGCTGCTGCAGCGATCAAACAGATCGTAAAATCAGGTCGCAAGATCCTTTTTGTAGCTACGAAGAAACAGGCTAAAGAAATTGTTGCCGAACAGGCAAAAAAGGTAAACATGCCTTTCGTAACCGAGCGTTGGTTGGGCGGAATGTTGACCAACTTTGCAACCGTTCGTAAATCAATCAAGAAAATGGTTACCATCGATAAAATGACCAAAGATGGTACCTATTCAATCCTTTCCAAAAAAGAGCGCCTGATGATCCAACGCGAGCGTATCAAATTGGAAAACCTATTGGGCGGTATCGCAGACCTGAACCGTTTGCCGGCTGCGATTTTCTTGATCGACGTAAAGAAAGAACACATTGCAGTTGCAGAAGCGATGAAGTTGAACATCCCGACTTTCGCAATGGTCGATACCAACTCTGATCCTTCAAACATCGATTTCCCAATCCCAGCGAATGACGATGCAACAAAATCAATCCTTTTGATTACCGATGTAATCGTTAAGGCGATCGAAGAAGGCTTAGATGAGCGTAAACGTGAAAAAGATGATGAAGCCGAAAAAGAAGCAGTAGCCGCAAAAACAGTTGCCGATGCTCCTGAAGCTTCAAAAGAAAGCACTAGAAGATCAGCTAAGAAAGAAGCTGCCGAGGTAGAAGCCGCTACAGAAGATTCTACAGAAGGATAATTCAGTTGCAGGTTGCGAGTTGTAAGTTGTAGGCCCAGTCCTGTAACCTATAACCTGTAACCTGCAACATTTCATAAAAATTTCTAAATATTCTAAAATGTCTACAGTACAAATTACTGCCGCAGATGTAAATAAATTACGTCAACAAACCGGTGCAGGTATGATGGATTGCAAAAAAGCACTAGTTGAAACCAATGGCGACTTCGAAGCTGCTGTTGATCTATTGCGCAAAAAAGGTCAGAAGGTATCTGCTGCCCGTTCTGGTAACGCTACTTCTGAAGGCCTTGTATCAATCCATGTTTCAGCAGATGGCACAAATGGTAAATTGGTTGCCCTAGCTTGCGAAACTGAACCCGTTTCTAAAGTAGAAGACTTCCGCAACCTAGCTCAGGCGATCTTAGCAGCAGCAGTGGCCAACAATCCTGCTACTACCGAAGAATTGTCGGCGATTACCTTGGAAGACGGACGTACAGTTGCTGAAACCATCACTGAACTGACCGGTAAGATTGGTGAGAAGATCATTATCCAAGAATATGCAAATGTTTCTGGCGAACAGATCGTTTCATATATCCACTCTAATGGTAAAATGGGCGTATTGGTCGTATTTAAAGGCGCAAATGGCGTAGATATTACTGAAGCTGGTAAAGACGTGGCGATGCAAATTGCTGCAATGAACCCAGTTGCTGTTGATAAAGACGGTGTTGATCCTGCTACTGTTGAGCGTGAAATCGAAATTGCCAAAGACGTAATCCGTCAAGAAGGCAAGCCTGAAGAAATGGTAGAGAAAATTGCTGCTGGTAAATTGAACAAATTCTACAAGGACAGCACTTTATTGAACCAGGAATTTGTTAAGGATTCTTCAAAAGACGTACGTAAGTTTTTGGATGAAACTTCAAAAGGCCTAACTGTTGTAGCTTTCAAACGTGTACAACTCGGTTCATAAATAAACCAAATCCATACAAAAAGGTCCCGATCAATCGGGACCTTTTTTTTGGCCATTTTTTTGGGATAGGACAGAAATAAATACCTTTGCGCTTCCAGACCATAACTACACAGCCTATGCTTGCCCTTACCAATAGCCGTTTTTTTAGAGATGACCAACTGATTGCCAATGAGACCATTTTGGTAGATCAGGGAAAAATAGTCGGTTTTACCGATGGCGATATTCCTGATGGTTACATCGCGGTAGATGCAGAACAAAACTACCTGATACCGGGCCTTATAGACCTACAGATCTATGGGAGTGGAGGCAACTTATTTTCGGCCTATCCCACCCCCGAAACCTTGGCACAGATGGACACAGACCTGCTTTCAAAGGGTACAACGGGATTCTTGGCCTGCGTAGCCACCAATTCGCCGGCCATCATGGAGCAGAGCATTGCTGCGGCAAAAACTTACCGTTCAAATGCCAAAGGTTTTCTTGGCCTCCACTTGGAAGGCCCCTACCTCAATGCAAAAAGACGCGGCGCACACTTGGCCGAATTTATCAAAAAAGCAGAGCTGGATGAGGTAAAGAGATTGATTGAACAGGCAGATGGCGTGGTGAAAATGATGACGATCGCACCCGAGTTACAGGACGATGAAGTGATCAATTACCTGCTCGACCAGCACATCATTCTTTCCATGGGCCACAGTGATGCCAATTTCGAGCAGGCCACAGCAGCCTACAACAAGGGTATTGCCACAACGACGCATCTCTTTAATGCCATGCCTTCCATCCATCACCGGACACCCAATTTGCCTACCGCTGCCTTTAATCATCCAACAGCCATGGCCAGCATTATTGCAGATGGAAGCCATGTCGATTTTGAAGTAATCAGGATGAGCTATCAACTGATGAAGGAACGGCTGTTCTTTATCACCGATGCCGTGACCACTTGCGGAATAGGGCCTTATCAGCACCAGCTGCAGGGCGATAAATTTATCACAGCAGATGGTACCTTATCAGGGTCTAACATTACCATGGTGCAGGCCATTAAGAATGCGGTAGAAAACTGTGCCATCCCTTTGGCCGACGCCATTAAAATGGCATCACTTTATCCCGCCAGGTTAATTGGAGAAGATCGGGTGAAGGCAAAGGTCGACCTTGGCTATGCTGCGGACCTGCTGCTGCTCGACTCATCATTTAATTTAAAAGCAACCATCTGGAATGGACAGCAACTGAAATAAGTGTGCCTCCATTTTTTTACGGTTAACATGATAACTTTCGAGCAGCTAACGTTCCAACATTAAAACATTTATCCTATTTTTGGGGTCATGAAGTATAAACGGATCTTACTAAAGTTGAGTGGCGAATCGTTAATGGGCGATAAGCAATATGGAATTGATAATGAGCGGGTTAGGCAATATGCTGAAGACATTAAGGCCGTTCACGATGAAGGCCTTGAGGTAGCCATTGTAATCGGTGGTGGGAATATTTTTAGGGGACTGAGTGCCGAAAAATCTGGAATGGATAGGGCACAGGCTGATTATATGGGAATGTTGGCTACGGTAATCAATAGCATGGCCCTGCAAGATGCCCTGGAGAAAGTAGGACTAAAAACCCGTCTGCTATCCGCCATCAAAATGGAACAGATCTGCGAGCCTTTTGTGCGCAGAAGGGCCATCCGCCACTTGGAAAAAGGACGGATCGTGATCTTTGGCGCTGGAACCGGAAACCCATATTTTACCACAGACTCGGCAGCTGCACTCAGGGCAATAGAAATCAATGCCGACGCCGTATTAAAGGGAACACGTGTGGATGGGATCTATACCGCCGATCCTGAAAAAGATCCACTTGCCGTTAAATACACCGAAATCTCGTTCAAGGAAGTCTATGCCAAAGGCCTAAACGTAATGGACATGACCGCCTTCACACTTTGCGAAGAAAACAAAGTGCCAATTATAGTGTTCGACATGAACAAAACCGGTAACTTCATGAAAATTGCAAAAGGGGAAGAAATCGGAACCTTGGTTAGTGGATAATCTCCGGCAAATTTTTATTTTTGATTAAATAACAGACGTATGAACGACCTCATAAAGAAACAATTAGAAGATGCACAGGCCACAATGGACAAGGCAATTGCACATTGCGAAGCTGAATTGACAAAGATCAGGGCCGGTAAGGCTTCTGCGGGAATGTTGGATGGAATTATGGTCGAATATTACGGCAATCCAACACCATTGGCACAGGTGGGCAGCATCAATACGCCTGATGCACGTACACTCATCATCCAGCCATGGGAAAAGACCTTGTTGGTTCCAATAGAACGGGCCATTATGGAAGCCAATATTGGCATTAACCCACAAAATGATGGATCAGTAATCCGTCTCGTCGTTCCACCACTTACCGAAGAAAGACGTAAGGAACTCGTTAAAAAGGTAAAAGAGGAAGCCGAAAGAGGCCGCATCACCGTCAGGAACATCCGCAAGGACGCCAATACCAAGATCCAAAAGTTAAAAGGCGATGGCATTTCTGACGATGAGGTGAAGACAGGAGAAGGAGAAGTACAGAAAATTACCGATTCCTATATTGTAAAGGTCGATAAACATGCCGAAGCAAAGGAAAAAGACATCATGACGATATAATTCTGATCAGGCTTTAAAAGTTTGACAAAGTTGTGAAAGGGAATGTAGCTGAGCTTCATTCCCTTTGTTTATTTTTGACCTGATAAATCTTAAAGACTTTGACAATCTTTTAAGATTGTCAAAGTCCCAAATCCCAACTCTCAACCAATATTATGAAATTATTGCTCCAATATCTAAAGTCGCACAAATGGCTGGTCGTACTTGCCCTGTTCCTGGCCGCCATGAATATCGGATTTTCATTAATGGATCCGGCCATTACCGGAAAGTTAATGGACAGATACATCACCAAGGCCGATCGTTACCAGGCCGATAGAAGCGGCTACATCCTCGGAGTGCTTACGCTTGTAGGTTATGCCATCGGGGTAGCCATGGTTTCCCGTATCGCCAAAAACTTTCAGGATTATTTTACCAGTATCGTGATCCAGAAAGTTGGTGCTAAAATGTATGCCGACGGATTGAAACACTCTTTGGAACTTCCTTATCAGGTATTTGAGGATCAACGCAGTGGCGAAACCCTGTCCATTTTACAGAAGGTTAGAACAGATAGCGAAAAATTCATCACTTCCTTTATCAGCATCTTGTTCATCAGTCTCATCGGGCTCATTTTTGTAATTGTATATTCCCTTTCGGTAAGCTACAAGGTTACGCTGGTGTATGCAGCGTCTATTCCGGTCATCAGCTTTATCAGTTGGTTCCTGAGCAGGAAGATCAAGACCATCCAACGTTCCATCATTGCCGAAACAACGGTACTGGCCGGATCTACGACCGAATCACTCAGGAATATCGAATTGGTAAAAAGCTTGGGACTGGCCGATCAGGAAATCGACCGACTGAACAAAACAACCTATAAGATTTTAGGGCTCGAGCTCAAAAAAGTTAAATATGTGCGGGGCATGAGCTTTGTACAGGGAACAACAGTCAACCTGGTGCGCAGTACCATGATCGTTGTGCTGCTGATGCTGATTTTCGAGAATAACATCACGCCGGGACAATACCTTTCCTTTTTGTTCTACTCCTTTTTTCTGTTTGGACCTTTACAGGAAATCGGCACGGTCATTTTGGCCTGGCGGGAAGCTGAAGTTTCCTTGGGCAACTTTAAGCGGATCTTGAACATGCCACTAGAACATAAGCCTGTCGACCCGGTCACCGTTCCCAAAATCAGTACGCTTTCTTTCAAGAACGTTAGCTTTAAGCACCTATCGGGAAAAAATAACGCCTTGAACCATATCCACTTTTCAGCAAGTAATGGCGAAACCATCGCTTTTGTCGGCCCATCAGGATCAGGGAAAACCACTTTGGTGAAGCTGTTGGTAGGACTGTACCAGCCCATGGAAGGAGAGGTGCTGTACAACCAGGTTTCTGGGAAGGATATCAACCTCAATCAGCTCAGGGAAAAAATCGGATTCGTTACACAGGATACCCAACTGTTTTCGGGCACGATCAGGGAAAACCTGCTCTTTGTAAAACCTGGTGCGAGCGATGAAGACTGTATGCGCGTACTGCATCAGGCTGCTTGTCAAAATTTACTGGCAAGGGCCGATAAAGGCTTGGATACCGTAATCGGTGAAGGAGGGGTTAAAGTTTCTGGAGGCGAAAAACAACGCTTGTCGATTGCCCGTGCCCTGTTGCGCAATCCCGACATCCTGGTTTTTGATGAAGCCACTTCCTCATTGGATTCGTTAACGGAAGAAGAGATTACCAAAACCATCCGCGATGTGTCTGACCTCGCCAACCAGATCACGATCCTGATCGCACACCGCTTGTCGACCATCCGCCATGCCGATCGGATCTACGTATTGGAAAAGGGCAACATCATCGAACAGGGAAAACATACCGAATTACTGGAAGAGAAAGGCCTATACTATGCTATGTGGAGGCAGCAGGTTGGTGAAAGGCTTGATAATTAACGAATTTGTTAATGTGCAGATGATTTTATGAGGTGATGGTGTTCAGCTTATCTCCTCATTGGCATATTAGTTAATGGGCACATCTTCTAATTTGCACATTAGCTAATGTGCCTTACTCTTTTTCTGGGGGTTTAATATCGTTAAGCGATAATGGAAGCAGCGATTTTGTTTTGAAATAAGTGATTACCGCAATGCCGATGGTCATGCTTCCCCCAAAAACCACGGCAGGAACAGTACGCATCAGCTTTGCTGTAAGGCCTGATTCAAATGCACCGATTTCATTCGACGAACCGATAAACATGCTGTTCACAGCCGAGACCCTTCCACGCATCTGATCGGGCGTGAGCAATTGCATGATGGTAGAACGGATAATGACGCTTACACTATCAAATGCACCTTCGCAGAACAGGAAAAAGAGCGTGAGGTAAAAACTAGTGGATAGGCCATAACAGATAATGCTCGTGCCAAAACCCAGCACTGCAATGATCAGGTTCCGCCATGGCTTATTGGTAGGCGGATAGACCACCATTGTCAACATCGTGAGCACCGAACCTAAGGATGCCGCCGCCCTCATCATGCCCAATCCTTCTGGACCAACTTTTAAGATGTCATTCGCAAACACTGGTAACAGTGCGACAGCACCACCGAAAAAGACCGAGAACAAGTCCAGGCTCATTGCGCCTAGCATCATTTTATTTTTAAAGACAAAGTTGATGCCTTCTGTTAAGCTTTTAACAATGCTTTCTTTGGGAATAAAAGTAGCCGGATGTTTTTTAAGGAAGAAAATGCAGATCAGTGATACGAAAATAAAAGTAATGATAATAACATAGGTCGGCGTGATGCCAAAAAAGCCATAGACCAGGCCACCTGCAAATGGACCTAAGATCGAAGCCAACTGCCAGCTCGAACTGCTCCAAGTACTTGCATTTGGGTAGAGTTCTTTAGGCAGGATCTGCGCCATCAGCGAAAAGGTTGCCGGTCCAAAAAATCCCCTGGCCAATCCAATCCCGAATACCATGGCATACATAATGGGCACAATATAACTGGTGGGGATGTAGGCATGCATCTGTTTGGTGGTTACGATCAGCATGACCAGCGAGCATAAAAATACGCCCGAAAAGATCTTGAGCAACAATCCTCTTTTTTCAGATTTATCAGCCACATATCCGCCGTAAAGGGCAATCCCGATTGCTGGTATGGCTTCGCACAGGCCAATCAGTCCCAAGGCCAGTGGGTCTTTGGTCAGGTGGTAAACGTGAAATCCGATAATCACGGCCTGCATCTGGTAGGCAAAGGTGAAAAAGAAACGCATGCCGATGTAAGAGCGGAACTCTCGGTAGCGTAATGAGGCAAAGGGATCTTTCTTTTCTGGGATTATCGTTTGTTCTTCCAAGGTGGCTTAATTTGATATGCTGCTTTGAGCCTTATTAAAGCAAAGGTTGTGCAGGATTGTTTTTGTAATAATCTAATTTATACTGGAACATTTCACTCATCCTTGCCGCACGCCATTTCGCTTCTGTTGCTTTTTCGCCAGTAAAATGTTCATCTACTGTGGCATTGAACAATCCGATCCAGGTATCAAAATGTTCTTTTTCGATGGGCAGCTTGGCATGCTTTAAAAAAGGGCTGCCAGTATAAGCCTGTACATCCAAAAGCAGGGTCTGCCAAAATCCATACATCTTTTCGAGGTGGATTGGCCAATTGTTACCGATTACACGATTAAAAATTGGAGCAAGCAATTCGTTCTCGCGAACTTTTGTGTAAAAATCGTCGACCAATAACTTCACATCTGCCTGGGTAAGGATATCTGCCTGCTTAGTGTCCATTTTCTTCGTTCTCAATTAGTTCAAAGATAAGCCCTTCGATCAAAGATGCCTTATTCACGATCAGAAAATGACCTCCATTTGGTATTTCTATAACTCCATCCAAAGATCCGTTATCTTCAGCTTCGTCATTTGCAACCTTTACAACCTCGTTTACAACCTCGCAGGTTCTTAAGAACCTGCGAGGTTGTAGGGATGCTATCGGAAAAATACGGTCTGCCGTTCCATGGATATGGATAAGGTTTTCTGGGTAGCTGTCATTTTCCCAGGTCATGAGCTGATGCATAGCCCAAGCTAAAAATTTATCGTCAGTGTCGCGGATAATTTCATGGAGCAACTTTGATTCTGATTTGCTCTGTATCGAAAAATAATAATCTGCCGACAGCCTATTCAGTAATTTTAATAGCCCAAGTGGGATAAAACGATAAAGCTGGAATTTCCTGACGAGCTGAAGCTGCCAGCTGAATTCATTAGTGGTCTTAATGCTAGAAATGATGATGACTTTCTTGCAGCTGATAATTTTGGAAATTTCTTGCGCAATCAGGCCGCCGAAAGAAATACCGATCAGGTACACGGACGCAGCGGTGTTGATCTGTTCGATTAGCCGGGTGCAATAGGAGACGATCGTCTCATTGGGCATGGGTTCATTCCACTTGATGAAGCGATGGTCGATTTTGGAAAGATCGAGAAATTGGAACACGCGTTCATCTGCACCCAAACCGCTGATCAAATACACCATAACGTAAAGCTAAGGAATAAATCTGAAGAACGACCTCGCAGGTTCTTAAGAACCTGCGAGGTCATTTGATAGAAATGTTCACCAGATGACCATCAACCAGCGCCAAATGATTTTTTTAAAATTTGAGGTTTAGCCCCAACAGAAAATTCCTTGTGGCCTGCGGATAATAGTAATTATATCTTTCCAACTGTCCCTGATACAAATACGGATAGTTGGCGCCGTTGCTTTCATATAGTGTGCTGAAGAGGTTGTTCACCAATAGGCTTAGGCCGATGTTCTTTATGCCCAATCCCCTTACCTGATAACTGATCCGTGCATCGTTCACAAAATAGCTGTCCAAACTCCTGCTTTTTGCCGCAGTATTATCAAGATATTGCCTGCTTACATATTTGCTCAAAAATGCGATCTCCACATTCTTGATTGGCCTGAAACCAATTTCACTCGATGCAATTACACTAGGAGAAAATGAAATGATGGTGTGGTTATAGGTGTTGGTCAGCAACGACTGATCAAAATCATCGTAGATGTATTCTGTAAATGCCTTAATCCTATTTCTGCTCCATGTGGCCGTAGCTGCCCAATATAGGTTATCGGTCAACTTCCAACGCCCGTCAAATTCAATCCCCGCACGGTAACTTTTTGGTACGTTCTGCCGGGTCTGTCCGCCAACATCGTTCAACTTGCCCGTATTGATCAGCTGGTCGTGGTATAACATGAGAAATCCATTTAACCCGAAGTTAAAATTTCCAAACTCTGCACGATAGCCTGCCTCTACATCAGTTAAACTTTCAGATTTAGGCCTGCTGTTGATGTTCGAATCGGTAAAATCCCTTCTGTTCGGCTCCTTATGTCCAATGGCCACTGAAGCATATACACTGTGCATGGGATCAAACTGATAGGTAATTCCCGCCTTCGGATTAAAAAAATCAAGCGTAGCATTTTGCTGTGCCAACAGATTGTTTACGTCCTTCCCCAGATAGGAATAATATACGCGACGGTATTGCAGGTCGGCAAATAAATTGATATTACCGATCAGGTAATTTGCCCTTGTAAAAGCATTAAGGTCAGTTTTGAAGGCATCATTGTCATCATAGCGGTGGCGGATGGAACCACTTCCGTCATAATTGGCATACTGTGCCCAAATCACTTCATCAAAATGCCGTCCCTTGTATTCATTGTAGGCACCGCCCAAAGTGAAATTCAGTCGATTGGTAGGCGTATAATTCAGTGAATAGGTAAAGCCATAAAAATCATTATCCAACCACAACCTCCTCACCAAATCCGACTCGTTAACTGGTGTGCCACCGATGACAGGTGGGGTGATCGCATAATCCGATAGATCCTGATCTTCCTTATATTCTTCATAATATCCTCTTCCATAAGTATAATGGAGCGCAGCATTGGCCAATAATTTGGGACTGATCGTTCTGGTATAGAACAATTGGTAGTGGTCCTGCTGATAGTTGTCGGTCTGATTTTCATAGGTAAAATCGTTATGCCTGCGCTCGGTTTTAAGGGTCTCCTCATCTACGCCATTCCAGGCCTGATAAGTTTTTTCGTTCCCACTGAACACATTGAACCTCAACAGGTCTTTTTTCCCATAGTAGGCCCCTGTAAAGAAAAAGGACTTGAGGTCTGAAAAGGCACGATCTACATAGCCATCTGATTTGATGCGCGATAAGCGCCCATCAAAACTGAACTTATTGGCAATTAGGCCAGACCCAAAATTGGCCGTGTTTTTCCAGGTCTCGTAAGCGCCATAAGTATTGCTGAGCTCAGCATATGCGGTATCACGGCGGGTCGTACTCTGGATGTTCAAACTCGCACCAAATGCACCGGCACCGTTGGTAGATGTTCCAACTCCTCGTTGGATCTGGATATTGTCTACCGATGAAGCAAAATCGGGCAGATTGATGAAAAAGCTGCCCTGACTTTCGGCATCATTCAAAGGAATACCATTTATCGTTACATTGATGCGGCTGGCATCGCTGCCCCTGATCCTGATCCCCGTATAACCAATTCCCGTTCCTCCATCAGAACTGACCACCACTGATGGCGTTTGATTCAATAGATAGGGAAGATCTTGGCCAAGATTGTTCTTTTCGAGTTCGGCCTTGCCCAAATTACGGTAAGTTGTTGCCGAATTTTTCGATGCCCGCGTTGCACTCACCACCACCTCATCTGCAATAAAACTTTGCTGCTCCAGCCTGAAATCAACAACCGTGTTACCGGCAACAGCAATCGTTTTAGATTGGCTGGCATAACCTACATAACTTACAGTAATGGCGGTAGGGCCAGCCCCAATACCCGTAATGGTGTAATTTCCGTTTTGGTCGGTCAAGACGGTTGTTTTGTTCTTTAACTTGACTGTAGCTCCCGGAAGTGCCTGTTGCGTGCTGTTTGTTACTTTTCCAGTAACTGTGTTTTGTGCCAAGGCAAAGCAGGGCAACATCATGGCAAAAACTGCCATCCATCTTAAATTTTTCAATTTATTTGTTGTTTTAGTTAAACCTGCCGGCAGTAGGGGTACTCCCGACGCTAGTTAACTCCATAAACCATCCCTACGCCAGCATTACCTGGATCAGGTGCATCCTTGAGGTAAAAGGTAAAAAGATAAGAAGGCAGATGTGCTCCATCTACCATTATCCATTTTCCATTTTCCTTTTGGAATGGGTATGTTCTCAGCCTTTATTTGTGTTTTTTACAAAACAAGGCACCCCTTATTGATGGCACAAATGTAAGGAATTGGATGATAAATCAAAATTGCTTTTAACAAGTGGCGATGTCCTTATCGCTTCAAGAAATCATCGATGGCATCGATGGTATGCTGCAGGCGATTTTCCAGTCCACCTACGACCACATAATCTGCTCCGATCGCTTGCAGCTCCTTGTGCCAGACTTCCATGAAATATTCGCGCTGGTTGGGAAAGTCCCTGAGGGGATCATCTTGCCAAGGCAGGTCGATGTCAAGCAAAACGTAAAAATCATAGGTACGTGAACTGAGAGAGTCCAATACGACTTTCGGTGTAGTGCCAAAAAACTCATCGCTCCAGATTTTAACTGTCAGGAAAGTGGTATCGCAGATGATGAAATCACTTTCGGCATTGGCTAAAATGGAATCTTCCAAGGCAACCTGGCCATGGAACATGTTCGTTTCATCTTCCAGCGTGCAGGGTGCAGTTAGGTTGGCGCAATAATAACGGGAAAATTCAGGAACCCAGGGCACCTGATAATGCTTGGCCAATTGTTGGGCAATGGTCGATTTTCCAGTGCTCTCTGGTCCTACGATCGCAATTTTTTTAAGCGCTTTGTTCACGATATATTTTTTTCCAATCCAGATATCCGATAATGGCGATCACAATATAGATGAAATACATGATCCCCGTAGCATAAAGTTCCTTTGAAAAATAGACGCCAACATAAATGACATCAACGAAAATCCAAATGAGCCAATTCTGGAGGACTTTCCTCGCCAGAAATACTTGGGCCACTACGCTGCAGGCCGTACAGAAACTATCGATGAATGGAAAGGCAGCATCCGTTTTTTGATAGAGCGTATAGCCAAATAGCAAGGTGAACACCACAATGGCGATGAATGCCCATAGCGCTTCAGCTTTTTTTACTACGGCTACCTTTCTTTCTTTTTCGGCCTGTGTTCTGGCCCTGCGCCAATAATACCAGCCATATAAGTTCATTCCCAAAAAATAGAGCTGAAGTGCGGCATCGGCATATAACTTTCCTTCAAAGAAAATAAAGATGTAGATAATGACACTCACGCAGGCAATCGGCCAGTTGAGGATGTTGTTTTTTGCCGCCAGCCATACACAGGCCAGCCCCGTAACCACGCCACACCATTCCAATGCCGTTGTGGCCGTGAAAAATTGGATGATACTTTCGGTAAAAGCATTCGCCAGCAAACACATAATCAAATGTATGAAATCAATCGGGCTGCAATGGCAATTGAAGCGAAAAGATTTGGTGATGCCTCCATGGGTGTTCGGGTTTTGTTCGGGCTGTGTTCGGGAAGTGTCCGTAAAACAGCGCTATTTTCGCACTTTTCCCGAACAAATCTTCACGGAGACCCATGTTTTGCGAACACTTTGTAACCACAAACGGTATAAGCTAATGATAGAGCAGTAGTCTAAAACGAAAAAATCCGATAGGGAACAACCCCTACCGGATAATAAACCAAACAAACTATTTATGAAGAATATCCTCAGACTTGATGCCGAGGAAGCTTTAGATCTATTTTGTATTCGGCACTGAACTAAAACTAATTGCCGCCCTCACGCTGAAATCGGTAGCTAAATTATTCCTTAGCACATATTCCATTCTGATCCTTACATTACTTCCTTTAATGTAATCGTCTATAAAACGTGAATTGTCTATGTCTAGTACAAGATTGTTGCCAATATTTTCTCCGACATCATTTCGTGACGCAATCATGACTTCCGAACCACTTCCATTTACCAGAAATATTTTCACCGATTTGAATACCGATAAGCTCTGGCTGCTCGGATTACTGGCATCCAATCTGGCCGATGCCACGCGAACTTCCTTGATGTAATCTGTACCAGATTGGTTGCCAAAAATCTGGTCAAAGCTGCTTGCTGAACTGGTAGCCACTAATGTCTGGTCTGTTTTTGAGCCAGCCGCAACAATTAAATTAGCAGTATAAGGAAAGGTAGATTTGATGATCGATTGTACCGTTCCACAGCCTGTTGAAAGGGCAAGGAAACCAACCAATAAAATTCTGTTCAATTTGTTCATACTCCTAAAACAGTTCAGATCAAATTAAGTTTGGCCCCGTCCTGTATTTTATTATAGACACCACGCTGCAATTATGACCACTTTACTAGAAAAGCAATAAATAATTAAACAATACCGTTAAATAAGGTGTTAGTTGTTAGATTACTCAGGGCCCATACTTTGTAGTGGGCTGCAAAATTTAAGAGATGGAGAAAACTTACTCAATTAATAGAAGTTAAACTAAAATTAATCACATGAAAAGAGCAAGTTTAAATTTTTTAGCAGTTGCAGGTTTATCTATTGGATTATTTGCATTTGGATCAGTGAGGGAAGGTGGCATACAAGGTAAGGTAACACCAGCTGAAGGCGCTAAGGAAGTGGTGGCCGTAGCAGGTACCGATACGCTGAGGAGCCAGATCAGCAATGGTGTGTTTGTATTTGGAAAAGTAAAAAAAGGTACCTACACCGTTTGGGTAAAAGCAAATGCGCCCTATAAAGATGCAGCTGTTGAAAATGTTGCCGTTACAGATAGTGCAACGACCGATATCGGAGAAATAAAATTACAACAATAAGCGTTTGTTGTGTGTGTTTAAAAAAGAGGGTCAAACGGCCCTCTTTTTTTGTTGTGCCTGTTCTTGTAAAACCAAAACATAAATGCATGCGGTTGCGCGCTTGAGCAAGCCTCGTTTTGCCTCAATCCTGAGGACTAGCGCCCCTAAAAAAAGAGGAGAAAATCTTCAAAAGTGTAGCTGAATTCCACTCAAAAAAACTATCTTTGCATCCCGACAGCGCAGTTGGGATTTTTCATTTCATAGCAAGGATTTCTCCCAGCTACCGGTCATTAAGACTTACTTTAGACTTTTTAAAAATCCACAATGCCTAAAGACACCTCCATACGTTCTGTACTGATCATCGGTTCAGGTCCCATTATTATCGGTCAAGCCTGTGAATTTGATTATTCCGGCTCCCAAGCCGCACTTTCTTTAAAGGAAGAAGGAATTTCGGTTTCCATCATCAATTCGAATCCGGCAACCATTATGACCGATAAGGTCATCGGCGACCATGTTTACCTGAAGCCGCTGACCATCGAATCGATCGAAGAGATCTTGACCGAACATGCCAATTCATCAACTTTACCTACCATCGATGCTGTGCTGCCTACCATGGGCGGACAGACCGCACTCAACCTTTGTGTTGATGCCGAAGAAAGAGGGGTTTGGAAAGCACACAATGTGCGGGTAATCGGTGTAGATGTAGCGGCAATCGAAAAGACCGAAAACAGGGAAGCCTTCCGACAACTGATGATCGAAATCGGTGTAGGTGTAGCAACATCTAAAATTGCGAATTCCTTCTTGGAAGGTAAAGAGGCTGCCCAAGAGATCGGTTATCCCTTGGTGGTACGCCCATCTTATACCTTAGGTGGCTATGGCGGCGGATTTGTACATAAAAAAGAAGAATTTGATGCGGCACTGAAACGCGGCCTCGAAGCTTCACCAACACATGAGGTATTGGTAGAGCAGGCCGTTCTGGGCTGGAAAGAATATGAGCTCGAACTCTTGAGGGATAGCAACGACAACGTCATTATTATCTGTTCGATCGAAAATTTTGATCCGATGGGTATCCATACAGGAGATTCGATTACGGTTGCACCGGCCATGACCCTATCAGACCGCTGCTACCAGAACATGCGGAACCAGGCCATCAAAATGATGCGCGCCATCGGTAATTTCGCAGGCGGATGTAATGTCCAGTTCTCGGTCAATCCAGATAACGATGACATCATCGCCATCGAAATCAATCCGCGCGTTTCGCGTTCATCGGCCCTGGCAAGTAAGGCTACTGGATATCCGATCGCCAAGATCGCTGCCAAACTGGCCATCGGCTACAACTTGGACGAGATAGAAAACCAGATTACCAAAACCACATCAGCCTACTTTGAGCCAACATTAGATTACGTCATCGTTAAAATTCCGCGTTGGAACTTTGATAAATTTAAAGGAGCCAACCTCGAACTCGGATTGCAGATGAAATCTGTAGGAGAGGTCATGGGTATTGGCCGAAGCTTTATCGAAGCCCTTCAGAAAGCTTGTCAGAGTTTGGAAATCGGCCGTGCCGGCTTAGGAGCCGATGGCCGACAGAAACGAAATATCGAAGAAATCATGCATGGCCTTGAGCATCCGAGCTGGAACCGTTTGTTCCTGATCAAAGATGCCATGAGCATGGGCGTACCTTTGGAGTCTATCCGCAAGGTGACCAAAATAGACAAATGGTTCCTGATCCAGATCCAGGACCTGGTTAATCTCGAAATCGAACTGAAGCGTTACTCGCTGAACAATGTGCCAAAGGATTTCTTCTTTACCCTTAAGCAACGTGGCTTTTCAGATAGCCAAATTGCCTGGGTATTGGGCAATGTAACCGAAGATGAGGTCTACAATCGCCGTAAGGAACTGGGCATTAAACGTGTCTATAAAATGGTGGATACCTGCGCAGCTGAATTTGCCGCACAAACGCCTTACTTCTATTCGACATTTGAAGAAGCACCTGTTCAGATCAGTTTGCTGGGCAACGATGTACTGGCCAATGGCGATGAACTCGGCGCAAACGAATCCGTAGTTTCTGATCGGAAAAAAGTCATAGTATTGGGCTCCGGACCTAACCGTATCGGACAAGGGATCGAGTTTGACTATTCATGCGTACATGGATTACTGGCCGCTAAGGAAAGTGGTTTCGAGGCGATCATGATCAACTGTAACCCAGAAACGGTGTCGACCGATTTCAATATGGCCGATAAGCTTTATTTTGAGCCCGTATTCTGGGAGCACGTCCGCGAAATTATCGAATTGGAAAATCCTATTGGCGTAATTGTGCAGTTGGGCGGACAGACAGCCTTGAAAATGGCCGAGAAACTGCATGAGAACAATATAAGGATTATCGGAACAGCCTATCCGGATATGGATATTGCCGAAGACCGCGGGCATTTCTCTGATCTGTTGAAGGAATTGGATATCCCGTATCCAAAATATGGCGTGGCCGAAAATGCAGAAGAAGCAATTGTGGTAGCGAATGAGGTGGGTTATCCGGTGCTGGTCAGGCCAAGTTATGTGCTCGGCGGACAGGGAATGAGCATCGTGATCAACGATGAAGACCTGGAAAAAGCTGTCGTTAAGTTATTGGGCGACCTGCCGGGAAATCGCGTATTGATCGATCACTTCCTCGATAGGGCAGAAGAAACCGAATCAGACTCGATCTGTGATGGAACTGATGTGCATATTGTGGGATTGATGGAACACATTGAGCCTGCTGGGATACATTCAGGGGATTCGAGTGCGGTATTGCCTCCGTTTAGCTTGTCGGACAAGGTGATCGCCGACATGGAAAACTACTCCAAAAAAATTGCGAAAGCTTTGAATGTAATTGGCTTGCTGAACATCCAGTTTGCGGTTAAGGACGATAAAGTGTATGTGATCGAGGCCAATCCAAGAGCTTCGCGTACTGTGCCTTTCATCGCAAAGGCTTATGATGTACCTTATATCAACATCGCTGCGCGTATCATGTTGGGCGTAAACAAGCTCAAAGATTTCAACATCGTGCGCAAATTGGAAGGGTTTGCCATCAAGGAGCCTGTGTTTTCTTTCAATAAGTTTCCAGAAGTGACCAAAGAACTCGGTCCTGAAATGAAATCTACCGGAGAAGCCATCCGCTTTATCAAAGATCTCGAAGATCCTTATTTTAGGAAATTGTACAAAGACAAATCCATGTATCTTTCTAAATAAGCTGAACTTAAATAAATCAATCCCTCATCATACAGATGGGGGATTTTTTTATGCGCCTAAAAACTGAAAACCATGAGCTATGAACTAGGAACTAACCTTTCGTCCAGATCCTCGTATTCAAGTCCAGTTCCTGTACAATGCCATGCATGAAAGAGAGGATGTTCAGGTCATCTGCCAATAGATTTTCGCGCAGCAGCGTCTTAAATATGGGCGGTTCGAAGTAGTTGTGGACTAGCGGAAATGCAATGTACACAGTCGATTGAATGAAGGATAGCGAAATGCAATAGGCAGAGCGCTCGTTCAGTTCTTCGATCCGTTGCATCAATGCAGGGGTAAGGATATAACGGGCCTCCACTTGGTCATTGCTATAGGTGATGAAGTTCTTACGGAAATAATCGCTCTCCAGTTCCACCACGTTGCTATCATCAAAGGAATAGATATTCTTTTTAAACCAGGCACCGATCGAGCTCGTTAGGTCCTTTGGCCTGACTATCGTTGTGCTATTGAAATTTTTGTTAAAGTCGGCAGCAAAAATAATCCCTTTAAAGATATCGTGCCATTCTGTTCTGGTGCCGTTCTTTGTAGGGGTTTCGGTCTTATATTCCGCGTGTACTTCAGCGAAATAAAAAGTAGTCTGACCCGCTTTTCCGCGCACCAGATCTTCTGTCGAATAGCGGTCTGGGTCGGTGGCAAACAATTGCGAAGCTTCAAATTCTGCTTCACGGATTCCACTTTGTGGGCTGATGGTCAAAGAAGGATCAATATGGCTCAGGGCCGCGCTCACGATTTCCTGTTTATAGCGCGACTGGTAACTGCCTGAGGTATTGCCCAAGAGTAGCAGGAGTATGATACCGACCAAGGCCATACAGACGCCTATAATGGCAAATACAGCGGAGTTCAATAATGAACCAATAATTAATCCGGTTGCGCCCAATACAATAGCGCCCCAGCCCTGTATCTTCCTGGCGGCAATCGTTTTTCGGACCAGTTCAAGCTCGTCGATTACGCGAGCCAACTCCTGACTTGGAGTAAATGTACCGACCATTAGCTATTGAAAAGTGCTTTGGCACTGACATTTTCACGTTCTTCTGGAGTAGATTCCAAGACTGGCATGGTCTGATAGCCCAACATGCCCGCGAACATATTTCCGGGGAACATCATTACCCCATTATTATAGGTGGTAACCGATGCATTGTAATTTCTTCTGGCAGCAGCAATCTGTTCTTCACTCTCCGTCCAGGTACGCTGGAGTTGGGCGAAGTTCTGGTTCGCTTTTAGGTCTGGATACTGCTCTACGCTTACCATCAAACCTTTTACGGCTGTGCCGATCTGTTGGTCTGCGGCCAATCTATCAGCCTCGCTAGCAGTTGCGCCAAGTGCTTTTCCACGCAATTCGGTAATCTTGGTTAAAGTATCTCCTTCATATTGGGTGTATTGCTTCACCACTTCGACAAGATTTGGAATAAGGTCAAAACGTTTTTTTAGCATCACATCAATGGCGGAGAAAGCATTGGTGACCTGGTTTTTCTTATTGATCAGCGAATTGTAAAAGCCAATTCCGAATAAAAGTACCGCAATTGCAATGATACCAACGATAAGCATAATAAAGAGATAAGGTTTCTAAATATATTATTTTTTTAGAATGTTCTAAAGTTGAAATGTTACAGTTGACAACCTCGCAGGTTCTTAAGAACCTGCGAGGTTGTTGAGATTTGTTCAAAAAAGAAAACCCTGCTCCGGAGAGAGCAGGGTTTAACCAATCAATATTAAAAAGGAGAACCTTCTTAATTCTCCAAAATTACGACTCCTTTTGCTTCAAACACAATTTCTTTTTTCGGTTCTGTAATTTTGGCAATTTCTTCGGCAGATTTGTTGGCATCTTCCGCAAAATGTTTAAGGTCTTCTACTGAAGTTTCTTTTCTTTCGGCAAAGCCATCAATGACTACTTTTTTACCCGCAAGGTCTTTAGGCATAAAAAAAGCATAATCTTTGAAATTTACAAACATGGTCTTGCCATTTGGCAGCGACAAGTTCATAAAGCAACCTTTCTTCTGGCACACTTGCGTTACGGTACCGGTAACCTTCATGTCTTTTTTGGTGCTTGTTCCCAAATTGGTTTCAATCTGGTCAGTTGTGATCACGCCACCTTTTTTTACGCCATCTCCAAAAGATTTACCTTCATAGGCTGTTCCGTCCTGTGCAAATGCAGCAGCTGCGAACAGACAAAGCGCTAAGCTTAAAATGATTTTTTTCATATTGATATTTAATTATTGTGATTCTTTAAGTTTGGAACACAAAAGTACTAAAATCTTTTGATTGTATCATCCCTTCCATTGGACACAAAAAAACCCCACTACTTTCTAAGTAGTGAGGCCAATCATCCCTATTGTTTGTTATTCCCCTTTATCGGACAAGAACAATATAGGTAACACAATAAGCTCACCAAAATCCGAAAGTAGACCGATGTATATGTAAATTATTAAAAATCAATTATTTATAATTAATCATAAGATTGGTCTGATTGTATAAGGCTAAACGGGGTGAGAAAAAAAATACCCAATTTGGGTATGATTTTGCTCAATGTGGTGATAACTGTGGAATTAGTTATCCAAATAAGGCGGCAAATACTTCTTCGATTTTGTTGACGGTAAGCAATCGGATCTTAAATTTATCCCTGGTTATCCCCTTAAGGTTATAACTGGAAATAAAGATTTTTTCAAAGCCCAACTTCTCCGCTTCTGCAATGCGCTGTTCAATGCGGTTTACGGCCCTGATTTCGCCAGATAGGCCTACTTCTGCCGCAAAGCAGATTTTTGGAGAAATGAAAATATCTTCATGGGAGGAGATAATCGCCGCCATGATGGCCAGATCTATTGCCGGATCCTCCACTTTAATTCCTCCTGCGATATTTAAAAATACATCTTTGGCACTGAGCCTAAATCCACATCTTTTCTCCAATACGGCAAGCAACATGTTCATGCGCTTGGTATCAAAACCTGTGGCAGAGCGTTGTGGTGTTCCATACGCGGCGGTGCCCACGAGAGCTTGGGTTTCGATCAGCATGGGCCTGGCGCCTTCCAGTGTTGCCCCAATGGTAATGCCGCTCAGTTCTTCATCCCGTTGGGAAAGCAGGATTTCTGATGGATTGGAAACTTCTCGTAATCCACTGTGCTGCATGGCATAGATGCCCAATTCGGCAGCTGCACCAAAACGGTTCTTGATTGAACGTAGGATCCGATAGATGTGGTGCCGATCGCCTTCAAACTGCAATACGGTATCGACCATGTGCTCTAGGATTTTTGGCCCGGCAATAGCGCCATCTTTGGTGATATGTCCGATCAGAAACACAGGTGTTGCCGTCTCCTTTGCAAATCTTAATAGCTCGGCGGTACATTCCCTTACCTGGGAAACACTGCCCGGGGTAGATTCGATATGCGCCGAATGGAGGGTCTGGATGGAATCGACTATGACAACTTCAGGTGACAATTGCTCAACCTGTTTAAAGATGTGCTGCGTTGAGGTTTCGGTAAGGATATAGCAATCTGACCGTGGATTGACCATAATCCGCTCTGCACGCATTTTGATCTGCTGTTCACTTTCCTCCCCCGAGACATAGAGTACACGTTTACCGACCATATTCAAGGCCAGCTGGAGCATCAAGGTAGATTTGCCAATGCCTGGTTCTCCACCAATCAGCACTACGGCACCCGCAACCAATCCACCCCCCAAAACCCGGTCTAATTCCAAGTCTCCAGTCGTTGTCCGGTCCATTGTGGCACGCTGGATTTCTTGGATCTTATTGGGCCTGTTGTTGCGCTGGGTAGCGGTCGAAACTTTCCATGTCGGTACATTTGCTGCATTTTTATCTACCACTTCCTCTACGAAAGTATTCCATTCATTGCACGATGGGCACTTCCCCAGCCATTTGGCCGACTCATAGCCACAGTTCTGACAAAAGTATGCCGATTTAGTTTTAGCCAATGTTGATCTACGTTTAAGTTTTACGATGAGCAGTATCTTGGTCAAATTTAAGGCTAATTTCAATCTGTGCACGATGAAGTTTTGCACAAAAAAAGAGCTCCCGATCGGGAACTCTTTCCATCATATTGAACAAAGAATTTTTAGCTATTAACGTCTAAAATCTTACCTCGTCATTTTTTCTTTCTTCCCTCTTCCCTCTTCCTTAAAGCTTAATCTCCTCATCCTTAGCAGATAGGAAATGGAATTCGGTCAGGTTGTAAGAAGCGACTGACCTCACCTTGATCCGCTGGCCAAACTTGAAGAACCATTTCCATTTCAGGGAGTATAGGCCCTTGTTGATAAAGGCGGCAATATAAGGATGTACGCAGAGTGTGATGTTCTTTTCGTTCTGCTCCTGCAAAATATAGGTCAGGTTGCTCTCAATGTCATCCATGAGTACGATACTGGCCTTAATTTCGCCAGTCCCGTTACAGGTTGGACATTTTTCTACCGTTACGATATTCATTTCGGGCCTTACCCGTTGACGGGTAATCTGCACCAATCCGAATTTACTTGGCGGCAAAATGGTGTGCTTGGCACGGTCCAGCAACATGAGCTCGCGGAGGTAATCGAAAAGTATTTTCCGGTTGGCGGGCTTGTGCATATCGATAAAATCGATAACTACGATACCGCCCATATCACGCAGCCTCAGCTGGCGTGCAATTTCTTTTGCGGCCTCTTTGTTTACCTGCAGGGCATTTTCTTCCTGGTTCTCTTTGCTGGCTGTTCTATTGCCACTGTTCACATCGATGACATGGAGGGCTTCGGTATGCTCTACAACAAGGTAGGCGCCACCTGCGAGGTTAACCGTTCGGCCAAAACCGTTCTTGATCTGCTTTTCGACACCAAAATGCTCGAATATGGGTTCCTTATGCCGATATTGTTTAACAATCTTCTCCATTTCCGGAGAGATTTCATGCACATAGGAACGGATATCCTCGAAAAGGCCAGGGTCGTTCACATACACATTGGCGAAATCGGCATTTAGGATATCCCTGATCAGGGTAGAAGTACGATCCATCTCCCCCCAGACCCTTTTTGACGGTTCTGCATCGGGCAACTTTTTAATAAAGTTTTCCCATTTGGACACAGAATCCAATAAATCTTTTTGTAATTCGGCCACGCCCTTTCCTTCAGAGACGGTCCTAATGATGACACCGAAATTTTTCGGCTTGATACTTTCGATAATCTTTTTTAGGCGATTACGTTCAGTATTGCTCTTGATCTTTTTAGAGATCGAAATCACATTAGAAAACGGCACCAGCACGATATATCTTCCCGCGATGGAAAGATCGGAGCTTAGTCTCGGCCCTTTAGTAGAAATTGGCTCTTTAGCGATCTGAACCGGAAGGATCAGATTTTTACTGACGATCTCGGAGATTTTACCCGCCTTGTTGATGTCAGCCTCTAATTTGAAATTGTCTAATAAAGTGCCATTTACTGTGCCATTACGCTTGATTTTAGTAAGCTTTATCAAAGATTGAACCTGCGGCCCCAGATCAAAATAATGCAGGAATGCATCTTTTTCATAACCCACATCAACAAACGCAGCATTTAGGCCAGGCATGATTTTTTTAATGCGGCCCAAATAGATATCGCCTACGGCGTAATTGTTGTTGATGTGTTCTTTATGAAGCTCGACAAGAGATCTATCTTCAATTAAAGCTATGGTTACTCCCGTGGGAGTAGAATCGATTATTAATTCCTTTACCAAAAGCTACAGATTTTAAGGCAATTGAATGCCCTATTACACATGGACTAAAAAACATGGAATCCAAAAATAAATACCAGAATGAGCTGATATTTATTTTTGGCCAATCACAATAGAAAAAAACTATTTTTTCTTGTGTCTGTTTTTTCTTAGACGTTTTTTACGTTTGTGCGTAGCCATTTTATGTCTTTTTCTTTTTTTACCGCTTGGCATAATTTTAAGTTTTTAATGTTTTTATTAATCTGTTAATTAACGTTATTTCAACTCGGCTACCTTTTTATCTACAAAAGTTGTGATTGTAGGGTTGGCCGCTAATTTTTTTGCGTTTAAATAAGCGTTTATTGCTTCTTTTTTCTGATCCAGGTTTTCATAGGCAAAAGCCAGATGTAAATAGGCATCAGGGGTTTCCTTGATTTCCTTAAGGATGTAATTGAACCTGATGATGGCCTTGTCAAACTGACCTGATTTATTGGCGAACATGCCCAGGTTCATATTGGCCTTCAGGTTTTTAGGGTCTTTTTTAACCACATCCATCAGCATGGCAATGCCCTGCATCGGCGCACCCATTCCGTTTACGATACTTACACCAAGACCTGTTTTTGCATCATTGCTGGTGCTATCGATTTCTAGGGCCTTGGTAAAGGCAATATTTGCTTTTTGCAACATCACCGATTGTACCAAAGTATCTTGTGTGGTATCAAAGGCACGTAGGGAGCGTTCGCCGGTCAGGAGCCAGTTTTTGAAATTGGGCTGTTTAAGGGCCACGATTTCAGTGTACATGGCACTAGGGATGGCCTGCTCTACATCGTCCCACTTCTGGGCCAATTGCTGAGCAAGATCCGTTTTCTCGGCACTACCAGCCTGTTGGTAGGAAGTTTCCAATTGGGCAATTTCCTTGGCCGAAGTTGTACTGATCAGGTTTTTGGCTGTGGTAGATACTTCTTCGAGACTTAGTGCTGGTGCTTCCGTAGCTTGTGCAGCTGAGGTGTTATGTGTCTCTTCCTCCTCTTTCTTCACCAATCCTTTCACATCGCGCGTAAACAAAAAACCGACCAGCAGAACGATGGCTGCAATCAGGAATACTTGTTTTTTACGGATGCTGTTCAACATATGGATTAAGCTTCGGCCTTAACTTTTTTAGAATTGTTCTTTACCTTATCAACAAATACTTTTGCTGGCTTAAAGCTGGGAACGAAATGCTCTGGAATAATGATCGCAGTATTTTTAGAAATATTTCTCGCAGTTTTTTGAGCTCTCTTTTTTACGACGAAACTGCCAAAACCTCTAACATATACATTTTCCCCACCGATCATGCTATTTTTGATCACCTTGAAAAATGCCTCAACAGTTTCTTGTACGTCTACTTTTTCAATTCCGGTTTTTGTTGATATTTCTGAAATAATATCTGCCTTAGTCATATTTTTTTATTTATTAAGTTATGATGTGTTTCTATTTATAACTGATTTGGGGTTGCAAAAGTATTGCTTTTTAATGAGATAGGAAAATAAAAGATGATTTATTTACAATGAAAGTTATCATGTAATTGCAAGTTTTGGCGAAATGAGATATTTTGGTTGTATTTTTGGAAGGATGAATTTTCAAAATGAGCTGATCAAGTGGTACCATCAGCATAAACGGGCCTTGCCATGGCGCGAAAGTACAGATGCCTACGTGATCTGGCTTTCCGAAATTATTTTGCAGCAGACCCGTGTAGAGCAGGGCCTGCCTTATTTTTACAGGTTTTTGGAAAGCTTTCCTACGGTCGGCGACTTTGCGGCCGCAACCGAGAACCAGGTGCTGAAACTCTGGCAAGGGCTCGGCTACTATTCTCGTGGAAGGAACATGTTGTTTACAGCAAGGGAAGTGATGGAAAAGCATGGCGGCCAATTCCCCGTTGCCTATGCAGAACTGGTTCTGCTCAAAGGGATTGGGGCCTACACAGCGGCAGCCATCTCCTCTTTCTCCAATAACGAAGAAAAAGCAGTGCTCGATGGCAATGTTTTCCGGGTACTGGCACGCTATTTTGGCATCGACAAGCCCATTAATTCTACCGAAGGCAAAAAGATCTTTTCGCAATTGGCACAAGACCTGATCATTGGGCAACCAGCTGCAGTATACAATCAGGCCATCATGGAATTTGGAGCCCTGCAATGTAAGCCCAAATCGCCATTGTGCGCGAGCTGCCCCTTGATTACCGGGTGTTATGCGTTTCAACACCAAAAGATCGATGTACTTCCAGCAAAGCTAAAAAAGACCAAGGTAAGGCAGAGGTGGTTCAATTACTTTGTGGCTAAAGACGAAGACCAGCTGTTGGTCAAACAGCGCGTTGCAGGCGACATCTGGCAGCAGCTATATGACTTTCCGCTAGTAGAGACCGGTGCACCTCCACAAATCAATGATCCAGAATTTATCGCTTCTATCCAAAAAATGTTCGGTAGCCAGGCAAAAATTCAGTCCATCGCTCAAAAAAAACACCTGTTGACACACCAAATTATATATGTCCATTTTTTTGCTTTAGAGAATTATATGATTAACTTTAAGTTGTATCCCGCTTTAAAATCGGTTTCTTTGGCCGAATTTCATCAATTGCCACATCCTAAGGTCATTGAAGAATTTACGGCGCGGTACCTAACTTAACCAAAATAAAACTAGATATGTCCGGCATTAACAAAGTGATCTTGGTGGGGCATTTGGGCAAAGACCCAGAAGTTCGACATTTAGACGGAGGCGTAACCGTAGCCAGCTTCCCCTTGGCAACCTCAGAAACTTACAACAAAGATGGCAAACGTGTAGAGCAGACCGAATGGCATAACATTGTGCTGTGGAGAGGATTGGCAGAAGTGGCCTCCAAGTACCTGCAAAAAGGCAAACTAGTGTATATAGAAGGCAAATTGCGCACCCGATCTTTCGAAGACAAAGAGAAAGTCAAAAAATATGTAACCGAGGTTGTGGCCGAAAATTTTACGATGTTGGGCAGAAAAAGTGATTTTGAACAGGCACCGGTCACTAATGAACCTTCCAAAAATGAAGATGATTTTGTAAGCCCAGTTGATGAAACGGGCGATCTACCTTTTTAAGACTGTTTAATTGGTTAATTGTTTAACTGTTTAATTGGTTAACTGGTAATCGTTTTGACTGTGCCGTAACCTAAAAGCATCCTATCATGGGATGTGCTTTTGATTGAAGCCAATTGCATTGTTGAACGGCCTCACACAACCAATCAACCAAACAACCAAACAACCAAACAACCAACCATCTACTCTACCGTAACCGATTTGGCCAGATTTCTAGGCTGGTCTACGTTACATCCGCGCAAAACGGCAATGTGGTAAGACAGCAGCTGCAAAGGGATCGTTGCCAGCAAAGGCAGGAATGCTTCGCTTGAATCTGGGATTTCGATACAATAATCGGCCATTTTGCTCACCTCATAGTCACCTGCAGTTACGATAGCGATGACTATCCCTTTTCTGGCCTTTACTTCCTGTATGTTGCTGATTACCTTTTCGTATGAGGAATTTTTTGTCGCAATCACCACAACTGGCATTTCCTCATCGATCAATGCAATCGGCCCATGTTTCATTTCAGCGGCAGGGTACCCTTCGGCATGGATATAGGAAATTTCCTTCAGCTTCAAAGCGCCTTCTAATGCTACCGGAAATCCACTTCCTCTGCCAAGGAAAAGGCAATTTCTCGAATCCTTAAATTTCTCTGAAATCGATCTGACCAAGTCGTTGGACTGTAGTGCAAGGGTAATTTTTTCAGGAATACAATCCAGTTCGGTCAGGAGCTCTACCAATTTGGAGTTGGTTACCGTACCTTTTTGTTGGGCCATGTAAAATGCCATCAGCGTGAGCACGGTTACCTGCGCAGTAAAGGCCTTGGTAGAAGCCACACCAATTTCCGGTCCGGCATGTGTATATACACCAGCATGGGTAATCCTCGGGATCGAAGCGCCCACCACGTTGCAGACACCAAAAATGGTCGCCCCTTTTTCCTTGGCCATTTCGATTGCGGCCATGGTATCTGCGGTTTCGCCAGATTGGGAAATGGCAATCACCACATCTTTCTCGGTTATGATCGGGTTTCTGTAGCGAAATTCTGAGGCATATTCTACCTCGACCGGGATCCGGGCATATTCTTCAATCAGGTATTCGCCTACTAGTCCGGCATGCCACGACGTGCCACAGGCAACGATGATGATCCGATCAATATTCTTAAGCTTATCGGCAAACTCCTTGATGCCGCCCAATTGGACCTTTCCTTCTTCAGGATAGATGCGTCCCCGCATGCAATCCCTAATGGAACGCGGCTGCTCGTATATTTCCTTGAGCATGAAATGGTCATAGCCCCCTTTTTCGAGCATTTCCAATTGCAGCTCCAGTTCCTGGATATAGGGAGTCTGTTCAACATTGTCCAACCGCTTGATGGATAATTCATCACGCTTCAGAAAGGCAATTTCGTTATCGTTTAGATAGATTACATTTTTGGTGTATTCAATAATGGGTGTAGCATCTGAAGCAATAAAATATTCCCCTTGGCCCACGCCAATTACCATCGGACTTCCCTTTCTGGCGGCGATAAGCTGATCGGGATGGTCTTGGTCCATGATGACGATGGCATAAGCCCCACTAACTTCATTCAGCGCCAGTCTTACGGCCTCAAGCAGGTCTGTAGCATCATTTTTATAGATTTCTTCAATCAGGTGGATCAAAACCTCTGTATCGGTATCACTGTTAAATTGATGGCCCCTGCGAAGGAGTTCTTCCTTCAGCGTAGCATAATTTTCAATGATACCATTGTGGATGATGCTCAGGCGCCCGTTATTTGAGGTGTGTGGATGAGAGTTGCGGTCAGATGGCGCACCATGCGTTGCCCAGCGCGTATGGCCCATACCGATTGTGCCGTTAAGGTTTTTGCCCCCCGCGAAGTCTTCCAGTTCTTTTACCTTGCCGGCTTTTTTATAGATGTTGAGCTGGTCTTCGTCAATCAGGGCAATGCCCGCGCTGTCATAGCCACGATATTCCAACCTTTTCAGTCCTTTGATCACGATGGGCCAAGCCTCCCTAAAGCCGATATAACCTACAATTCCACACATAGTTATTAAATAAAAATCCTCCGAAAATAAAGAATTTGCGGAGGATTTTAATAAGATATAGACAAGTTATTTAATTTATTTTGGTGTAGTAGATGTTCAGCTTCATCACGTTATCGCCAGCAGCAGGATTCTTTTTAAAACTGCCGATAACCGACCTCGCGCCAGTGGCGATAGAAGGATAGGTCTCAAATTCTGTCTTTGGGATTGGAGCAAGGAAAGTTCCATAATCGATGGTCTTTTTATCGAGCAGGTCCTGGATATAGCTGGTCACCACAAAAACATACTGGCGGGTGATGGCATTATAATATCCCCCAAAAACTTCGCCCAGCGCGCGTGGATCGCCTGATGAGTCTTGCGAATAATTGTCGTTGTCTGGCACATTCTGTCTGCGTTCGGCTATATCGTAGCGATATAGGGAAAGACGTGGTGATGGTCCGTAAGGGATGGGGTCTGATCCTGCACTTACATCAATAACCAATTCAGCTTTATTGACCACTACTTTTCCGACATTTTCTGTAAACTTAGCCAAGTATGGGAAACTGATTTTGTTTCTCACGCCGCCCAAAGGCTGCAGATAGGTAACCGGATATTGCGTGGTCGGATTGCTCAATTGTGTGGCTACAGGTGTGCCGGTGTAATCGTGTGCAATTGTGGCGGCAACGATGCTGGCCACGGGGAAACTTACGTTTACAGTATCGGTGGCCGATGTTGTGGTAGAATTGGTTTTCTTGTAATAGAGGGCCAGTTCAGACTTTGCATCGGTAAACTCAAAGAATGCCAAGCCGCCATTACCCGTCGAAGCCGATTTATTGATGCTGATCTTGAAACCGCCAAGGTGCCTTCCGAAACTTCCATTGGTCTTCAGTGCGGTTGCGCCGGCATTGATGATCTTATTCTGTACAAAGGCAGGATCCAATTTGATCCTGAGCTGTGGCGTGGCCGTTCTCATGGTATCGGCTTTTCCCGCAACAATGTCGGTCACTTTAAAAGGTGTGGTCGGATAGAGCCTTCCGGTCTTCGTTCCCAAGATTGGTGTAAAAGTAGGGTAGTTCTTGGTGGCCGGAAAAGTAGTTTCCCTAGAAAGGTTTACTGCAAGCTCGTTCACCTGTATGCTATAGGTTGCGGTGCTGTCGCCATAAAATTCTCCACCATAATTCAGGACCAGGATGGCCGAGTCAAGCACGGGCGTAGTTCCGAAATCGTAGGCATCATAGGGCAGGTTAACCGATAGCGAAATGCTTGATTCTGTAGAACCAAAAACAACATCTTTTAGGTAGCCCAAAGGATAGCGTGCCGCACCGACCGTGGTAGGTACATCTTCTGCAACTGTGCGCGAAGAAATGGTTACCGTATCGATCAGGGTGCCCTTAATGGCAATGGATGGGTCGACTTCCAATCCGATGGTGGCTGTATTTTCGCATGAAGCGAAAAGAAAAAGACTTATCAACAGCGTTAATAAGTCTAGTTTTATAAATTTCATATGTGTATAATGCTGTCTTTTAGGCTACTGAAATCAATTCCTCATCTGAGATCTCGACATAAAAATTGAAGAAGTTCTCGTAATTTTCGGTTAAATTAAAGGCTAAAGTTGGCTTATTAGAATCTTTAACAAATTTTAACACATCATTGTCCAGCTTTTCATCGGCCAAAACAACCGCATCAGCATGGGTAATGGCACCGATGTGCAGGCTATTGTTGTCTGCATTGATAAATGCTTTGGTATCCTCTTCGGTCATGTTGCTCATGACCGCTTTTTTGTGCAGGTCGGCATTTAGATTTTCGGTAAAGCAGTTTTCGTATACCGAATACACCACCTTTGAATTTTTGAAGGTAGGGTCGTTCTTGTAGGTCGTTTTGATGTAGGCAGGAACCAGTGAAGTCATCCAGCCATGGCAATGCACGATATCTGGAGCCCAGCCTAATTTTTTGACAGTTTCGAGGGCGCCTTTGCAGAAGAAGATGGTACGCTCATCGTTATCGGCGTAGAACTTATTTTCCTTATCCCTGAAAACATATTTTCTTTGGAAATAATCTTCGTTGTCTAAGAAATAGACCTGCATGCGTGCAGCAGGGATGGAAGCCACTTTAATAATAAGTGGATTGTCGTTATCGTCGATGATGATGTTCATTCCCGATAGGCGGATCACTTCGTGCAGCCTATTTCTTCTCTCATTGATATTCCCAAATCTTGGCATCAAGATGCGGATCTCAAATCCTTTTTCTTGCATGGCCTGTGGAAGTTGACGGGTAATTTCTGAAATTTTGGTGAGTTCGAGGAAAGGCGACATCTCGTGTGTAACAATCAGTAGCTTCGTTTTTGCCATCTCCATATTATATATTAAATTATGTTAATTTAAAGATTATCAAGGTGCAAAGGTACTAATAATATTAATATTTATCAATATCTTATGCAAGAGGCTTTGGAAGTTTTAGAGAAATGTTCAACTTTGGCGCAATAAAACCAACCCGGTAATTTGGAAATCATACATACGATAGCAGCACTAAAAACGCTCTTGGCGCCATTGAAGGCTACTTCAAAAATTGCATTGGTCCCAACCATGGGCGCACTGCACAAAGGACACCTTTCGCTGATCAAACTGGCCCAGCAGGAGACCGACATCGTCATCTGCAGCATATTTGTGAACCCTACCCAGTTTACAGACCCCAAAGACCTTGAAAAATACCCTCGCCCGTTGGCGCATGACATCCAACTTTTAGAGGAAGTTGGCTGTTTTGCCGTTTTTATGCCTACTGTCAAGGAAATGTACCCCAGCTTTCCGGTGCCCGAAGATTGGCACATCGACCTGGGCGAAGCAGAATTTGTGTTGGAAGGGGAATTTAGGAAGGGGCATTACCAAGGGGTCACCCAGATCGTAAAGAAACTTTTTGATGCCGTTGGCCCCGATACCGCTTTCTTTGGGCAGAAGGATTTCCAACAGGTGTTGATGATCAAAAACATGGTGAGCCATTTTAGCCTGCCCATAGAAATTGTCTCTTGTCCAATCGTACGGGAAGACGACGGCCTGGCCATGAGTTCGAGGAACATCCACCTTTCTGCCCAAGACCGGAAAAATGCGCTTGTGCTCAGTCGTTCCCTGCAATATGTAAAAGACCATTATGGAAAAGAAAGCCTTGGCAGCCTGATCGACCATGCCAGGCGGCAGATCAATGGCATCCCAGGCGTCGAACTGGATTATTTTACCATCGCCGATCCCAATACACTGCAGCCCATCAAAGATCAGGACCATCCGCATCCCGTAGCCCTCGTTGCCGCTAAGGTTGGCGAAACGAGGTTAATTGATAATATGTTGATGTGAAAAGGGAAGTCGGAAAGTCCGAAGTTGGGAGTCCAAGAGTCCAGCAGTCGAAGAGTCCGGCATGTCTCTTAGGTGCATCCGTTTACAGTTAAAGTGTTCAGCTAAACAACTAAACAACCAAACAACTCTGCATGTCTCAGGTATCAGGTATCAAGACAGGTGCAAAGCAAAATCCTTTTACGCGACTCGCCAACCAACTAAACAACTGACCAACCAAACAACTCTACAATTAACCAGTTAACCATCAAAATGACTTGCCCTGAACACAACTTGTTAAAGTTAATCGCTACCTTTGCCAAATGATTATCGAGGTCTTAAAATCGAAGATACACCGTGTTAAGGTAACGCAGGCAGAATTGAATTATGTTGGCAGCATTACCATAGATGAGGATCTATTGGATGCGGCAAACATCATCCCGAACGAAAAGGTGCAGATCGTGAACAATAACAATGGCGAACGTTTTGAAACCTATGCCATTAGGGGAGAACGTGGAACAGGAACGGTCTGCCTGAACGGCGCTACGGCCAGAAAAGTTCAGGTCGGCGATATCCTGATCATCATGTCGTACGGCTCATTGCCCATCGAAGAAGCCAAAAAATACCAGCCGATCCTCGTATTTCCAGACGATCACAATAAGCTGCTGAAATAGTATAGCGCTGGGCGCTAAGCGTGCAGAACGCCAAACGCTATTCGCCAAACATCATTTTTGTAAATTGCTATGGTTGCATAGTAATTTTAAAAATACTAAATTTGGCATATCTAACCAAAGGCGACATTGTATTATGCTATTCGAATTAAGTGAAGAACAATTGATGATTCAGCAGGCGGCCAGGGATTTTGCACAGAATGAACTGAAGCCTGGCGTGATCGAAAGAGATGAACACCAAAAATTTCCTGCAGAACAGGTAAAAAAGCTAGGGGAACTTGGTTTTCTGGGAATGATGGTCGACCCTAAATATAACGGGAGCGGAATGGACTCCATTTCCTATGCACTGGTGATGGAGGAGCTGTCAAAAATCGATGCCTCTACCTCTGTGGTGGTTTCGGTAAATAATTCACTGGTCTGCTACGGATTGGAATCATATGGTTCTGAAATGCAGAAAGAAAAATACCTGAAGCCATTGGCGGCGGGAGAAAAGATTGGTGCATTTTGTTTGTCGGAGCCCGAGGCAGGCTCTGATGCAACCTCACAGCAGACCACCGCCGAAGATATGGGCGACCATTACCTTTTGAACGGCACCAAGAACTGGATCACCAATGGCAGTACGGCCAGTACTTATCTGGTCATTGCCCAGACCCACCGCGAACTGAGACACAAAGGAATCAACGCTTTTATTGTAGAAAAGGGCATGCCAGGATTTACTGTTGGTCCCAAAGAAAATAAACTCGGGATCCGCGGATCTGATACGCACTCGCTCATGTTCAATGATGTAAAGGTACCAAAGGAAAATAGGATCGGCGAAGATGGCTTCGGATTTAAGTTTGCGATGAAAACCTTGGAGGGCGGAAGGATTGGCATTGCGGCACAGGCCTTGGGCATTGCCGCAGGAGCCTATGAATTGGCATTGGCCTACGCCCAACAGCGCAAGGCTTTTGGCAAACCGATTGCCGACCATCAGGCCATTGCCTTTAAACTGGCAGACATGGCTACCCAGATCGAAGCTGCCCGCTTGTTGGTCCATAAAGCGGCTTGGTTAAAAGATCAGGGACAGCCATATACGCTTGCAGGGTCGATGGCTAAACTATTTGCCAGTAAAGTAGCAATGGAGGTAACGGTAGAAGCCGTACAGATCCATGGGGGCTATGGTTTCGTAAAAGAGTACCACGTAGAAAGGCTGATGCGCGATGCCAAGATTACCCAGATCTATGAAGGGACATCAGAAATCCAAAAATTGGTCATTAGCCGTGAGATCTTGAGGTAGGGTTGGTCGCTATTCGCGAAACGCCAATCTTATACTTATATTTATGCACATGTTTAAAGCAAACCGATTGATGATCCTGGCAGCAGCTGCGCTGTTCTGCGCCTGCTCTTCTGAAAATAAGCCATTGAAGATCGAATTTTCAAAGGACAGCTCTGCTATCGTTTTTTCGCAGCTAGAACCTGTTGGATTGTTGCAGCTTAAAAATAAACTGCAGACCGACACCCTATACCAGAAATTGGCTACGGTTTTGCAGACACCTGGCGACAATGACTCGACGGACATGGAAAAAGACTGGCCTGGTCGGCTGAGCCTAAAAGGCGATGAGCTGATCTTTACACCAGATACCCCATTTGTAAAAGGAAAAAGCTATCTGGTACAAACCATGCTCAACACAGCATTTGCTACTAAAAAAGATATCTTTTCTTCAGA
The DNA here is from genome assembly GCA_031119475.1 of Pedobacter sp. Classification (GTDB taxonomy): domain Bacteria; phylum Bacteroidota; class Bacteroidia; order Sphingobacteriales; family Sphingobacteriaceae; genus Pedobacter. The sequence continues at coordinate 320,978 of JAVHXV010000002.1, forward strand.
AGTCGGTCATCAGGTGAAGCCGATTCAGAAGGTTTTGGTAAGGTAGGTTGGATCATTGGTCATTTGGTCATTGGTCATTGCGCATTGGGTCATTTATCTTTGCTCTTTGCTCTTTGTTCTTTGTTCTTTGTTCTTTGTTCTTTGTTCTTTGTTCTTTGCTCTTTGCTCTTTGCTCTCTGCTCCACGCCCTCCGTCCTTCGCTCTCCGCTTGTCCAGAGATCCCTCGCTGCGCTCGGGATAAAGTTTTGATATTTAATTATTTTTCCGTACTTTTGTAGGGTAATAGTGAACGAAGAGGGGACCGTGTCCCCTTTTTCTTTGGCTACAAATTAGGATATGCAGGTAGAAAATAGAGTAAAAGCGCTTGTTGAGGAGAAGATTGCAGACCGGCCCGAACTGTTTTTGGTAGACGTGAAAATGCTGCCGAACGGAAAGTTGATCATCCAGGTGGATGGGGACGAGGGCATCAGCATCCAGGACTGTGCGGCCATCAGCAGGCATGTGGGCTTTCACCTTGAAGAAGAAAATGTGATCGACAGGGCTTATAACCTTGAGGTTTCTTCGCCAGGTGTCGGCGAGCCGTTGCAGCTCAACCGTCAGTATCAGAAAAATATTGGTCGTGAAGTGAGTGTGAAATTGACTGATGGCACAAAGAAGGAAGGTGAGCTGCTTTCGACAGATGAAGATGCGATCTTGATCGCTGAAAAAATTAAAGAAAAAGGAAAAAAGGCCCAATTGGTCGAAACCCCAATTGCGTTTAATCAGATAACAGAAACAAAGGTTTTAATTTCATTTAAATAGAATGAGCAATATTAATTTAATCGATTCATTTCAAGAGTTTAAAGACTTCAAAAATATCGACCGCCCCACAGTAATTAGCGTATTGGAGGAGGTATTCCGCAGCATGTTGCGTAAAAAGTATGGCACAGATGAGAATTGTGACGTAATTGTGAACCCAGACAACGGAGATTTGGAAATCTGGCGTACGCGTAAGGTCATGGAAGATGGTTTTTCTGAAGATGATGACCTGGAAATCGAACTTGCTGAAGTGAAGCAGCTTGATCCAGACATGGAAGTTGGCGATGATTACATCGAACAGATTACCTTGGAAAGCTTTGGCCGTAGGGCCATCCTGGCAGCTCGCCAGACCTTGGTTTCCAAAGTTTTGGAATTGGAAAAAGATGAAATCTTTAAAAAATATAAAGACAGGGTAGGTGAAATCGTAACCGGAGAAGTTTATCAGGTGTGGAAAAAGGAAACTTTGGTGCTCGACGATGAAGGAAACGAACTGATCATGCCGAAAACCGAGCAGATCCCTGCAGATTATTTCAAAAAAGGAGACTCTGTACGTGCGGTCATCTCTAAAGTAGACATGATGAATGCCAGTCCGAAGATCATCATCTCCAGGATTGCGCCAGAATTTTTGCAGCGCCTTTTTGAGATCGAGGTTCCAGAAATTTTCGACGGATTGATTACCATCAAAAAAATTGTACGCGAACCTGGCGAACGTGCCAAAGTTGCCGTAGAATCTTACGATGACAGGATCGATCCGGTAGGTGCCTGTGTGGGGATGAAGGGATCACGTATCCACGGTATCGTGAGGGAACTGAAAAATGAAAACATCGATGTGATCAACTTTACCAATAACATCTCATTGTACATCCAACGTGCACTGAGCCCGGCAAAGATTACTTCGATCAAATTAGATGATGCGACCAAACATGCATCAGTGTACCTTAAGCCAGATCAGGTTTCCCTGGCCATTGGCAGAGGTGGGCACAACATCAAATTGGCAGGAAAATTGACCGGCTATGAGATTGATGTATACCGTGAAGCTGGAGAGGAAGACGAAGATGTGGATCTGGAAGAATTCTCAGACGAAATCGACAGCTGGATCATCGACGAGCTCAAGGCAATTGGTTGTGATACCGCTAAAAGTGTTCTGGCCTTATCAATTGATGAACTGGTCAAACGTACCGATCTGGAAGAAGAAACGATCAAAGAAGTAATCGGCATCCTTCAATCGGAATTTGAATAAACGTGATATACTTGAATAAACAAGAATAAACGTTACTTTTGTAATATAACTAGTAAAAAATAGGATAATAGATGTCAGACGACAAAACCGTAATTTTATTTAAAGCAGCGAAGGAACTTAATATAGGAATTGGCACGGCCGTAGAATTCCTGTCTAAGAAAGGCTTTGCTGTGGATAATAAACCCACTACCAAACTTTCCAAGGATATGTACGATACATTGCTGCGGGAGTTTCAAGGGGATAAAATTGTAAAAGAAGAAGCCAATCAGATCGTTATAGGTAAAATTCGTCGTGATGAGCCAGAAGCAGCGGAGAAAGCTCCCGAGGCGCCTAGAAAAAAACAAGATTTTGAGAATGAAGGGATTTTGATCAAGAACCTGCATTCTTATTCGCCACAGGCCGAAAAGCCTGTTGAAAAGCCTATTGAAACTAAGCCTGCGGCACCTGTTGAGGCCGCTGCACCAGCAGATCCTGCCGAAGATGGCGCTCTGCCGGGAGTAAAGGTCGTAGGCAAAATCGATCTTAATGAATTGAACGCCAAAACACGTCCTGCCAAAAAAGAAGAGGCAGCACCAGTTGAAGCTAAAAAAGAAACCGAAGCACCTGTTGAGCCCAAAGCTCCAGAGCCAGTGGCTGCACCAGCACCAAAAGCTGAGGAAACACCTGCACCTTCACCTGCAAAAAATGAAACACCTGCACAAGATGAAGTCATCAAGGCACGGTCGGTAAGGTTGTCAGGTCCAAATATCATTGGTAAAATTGAACTTCCTACTACACCAGACCGTAGAAACCAGCCGGTAGCTTCATCTGGTGATAGCGAAGCCGCAAAACGCAAGCGCAAACGTAAAAAAACTCCCGGAGCATTGCCAGGCCAACAAGGCCAAACTCCTGGCCAGTTTAATCCGGGCCAAGGCAACCAGTCGCGTCCAGGAGGTCCCGGCGCACCAGGTGGCAGGCCAGACTTTAGGAACAATACAGCTGGCGGACGCCCGAACTTTAGGAACAACAAACCGGGAGCCCCTACGGGAGGTCCTAAAGAAGAGCCTACAGAGAAAGAGATACAAGACCAGATCAAAGCAACGCTTGCCCGTTTAAGTGGAGCAGGTAAATCTGGTAAATTTGCCCAACGTGCAAAATTGCGCCGCCAAAAGCGTGATGACGTAGCCTTGAATGCCGAAGAATTAGCGGCAGAAGAGCAATTGCAATCGAAGGTGCTAAAAGTGACCGAGTTCGTAACAGCAAACGAACTGGCCAATATGATGGACGTACCGGTAACCAAGATTATCGGAACCTGTATGAGCCTGGGCATGTTCGTATCCATTAACCAACGTTTGGATGCAGAGACATTGACCATTGTAGCCGACGAGTTTGGCTATGAGATCCAGTTTGTAAAAGCTGACGAAGAAGCAGACAGTGTAATTGAAGAAGAAGATGCACCAGAAGATCTGGAACCAAGGGTTCCGGTGGTGACCATTATGGGCCACGTAGATCATGGTAAAACATCTTTGCTCGATTATATCCGTAAGGCAAATGTGGTGGCTGGCGAGGCCGGCGGAATTACACAGCACATTGGTGCCTATAAAGTAACCACCAACTCTGGCAAACAGGTTACCTTTCTAGATACGCCAGGTCACGAAGCGTTTACCGCGATGCGTGCCCGTGGTGCCAAGGTGGCCGATATTGCCATTATCGTAATTGCTGCCGATGATGCGGTGATGCCACAGACCAAAGAGGCCATCAACCACGCACAGGCTGCAGGTGTTCCTTTGGTATTTGCCTTTACTAAGATCGATAAGCCAGGAGCCAATTCAGACCGCGTGAAAGAGCAATTGTCAACCATGAATATCTTGGTTGAAGATTGGGGCGGTAAATTCCAATCGCAAGAAATTTCAAGCAAAAGCGGACTGAACGTTGACCTCCTTTTGGATAAAGTTTTATTGGAAGCCGAGTTATTGGAACTACAGGCCAATCCGAACAAACGTGCTACAGGTACGGTAATCGAGGCTACGCTTGATAAAGGCCGAGGTATCGTAACAACCGTATTGGTACAGGCAGGAACTTTGCGCGTAGGCGATCCTATCCTTGCCGGAAGTTACAGCGGTAGGGTGAAGGCCTTATTTAATGAACGTGGACAAAAAGTAGAAGAAGCCGGACCATCAGTACCTGTTCAGGTATTGGGGATGCAGGGAGCACCTACAGCTGGCGATCGCTTCAATGCGATGGAAAGCGAAGTTGAAGCACGTGAAATTGCCAATAAGCGCCTACAATTGATGCGTGAGCAGGGCTTGCGTACGCAAAAACACATCACGCTTGACGAGATCGGCAGACGTTTGGCCATCGGCAACTTTAAGGAGCTGAACCTGATCGTAAAAGGTGACGTGGATGGATCTATCGAAGCTTTGGCCGATTCATTGTTAAAACTATCGACAGAAGAAATCCAGATCAATATCATCAGTAAAGCGGTAGGACAGATTTCAGAATCCGATGTATTGTTGGCGTCTGCTTCAGATGCGATCATTATCGGTTTCCAGGTACGCCCCTCACCTGGTGCACGTAAATTGGCAGAGCAAGAACAGATCGATATCCGTTTGTACTCGATCATCTACGATGCGATCAACGAAATCAAAGCGGCAATGGAAGGCATGTTGGCACCAGAATTTGAAGAGAAGATTGTGGCCAACGTTGAAATCCGTGAAACCTTTAAGATTACCAAAGTCGGCACGATTGCCGGTTGTATGGTATTGGATGGCAAGATTACAAGGAACAGTAAAATCCGCTTGGTACGCGATGGGGTAGTAATCTACACCGGAGAACTCGCTTCATTGAAACGTTTCAAAGACGACGTCAAAGAAGTGGCCAAAGGTTACGAGTGCGGATTGAACATCCAGAACTTTAACAACATCGAAGTTGGGGATATCGTGGAAGCCTACGAGCAAGTTGAAGTAAAAAGAAAATTATAAGCCGATTAGGCAAATTAATCAGGGGCGATTTTTTCGCCCCTTTTTTTTGAGTTAGACCACTTATAGCCGATTAGCAAAGTCTGAAGACTTCGTTAGTCTAAATTTGAACATTTATGGGACTAAGAAGCGTAATTGAAAGGAGCATCCGCAAATCGAGGCTCACGCCCATCCAAAAGGAACTGGAACGGATTGCCGCACTTCCGAGATATACGGTAGAAACTGCCCAGGTATTTGATCAACCATTCAAGTTCCACGACCCTGATAGTTTTATCGATACCTACAAGGAGCTCTTCATTAGTAAGATCTATAACTTTAAATCTACACCAGGGAAAAATATCATTATAGATTGTGGCGCCAACATGGGCCTGAGCGTACTTTATTTTGCGCAGACCTATCCCCATCATACCATCTATGCCTTTGAGCCAGATGCCGAAATCTTTGCGATCCTGAAAGAGAATGTCGAAACCTTTGGCCTGGCCAATGTCAAGCTCTTCCAGAAAGCCGTATGGAACAAAGAAGAGGTGCTCGAATTCTATACGGATAAAGGAATGGGCGGTAGGGTACTCGACTCTTATACCGATCAGGAACCCACCAAAATAGAAACGGTCCGCTTGGCCGATTACCTTTCGCCAGCAGTTGACTTTCTTAAAATAGACATCGAAGGGGCAGAAGATACTGTTCTGCGCGATTGCAAAGATCAATTATCGGCTATTGGCTCTATCTTTTTCGAATACCATAATGACGTACATAAACCGCAGACCCTACACGAATTGTTGGAACTGATCAGGGATGTGGGCTTTCATTATTACATCAAGGAGTCGGGTGTCCGTAAAAATCCCTTCAATGATACGCACCTCATCTGCGAATCGTTTGACATGGCCATCAATATTTTTGGATATAAGGAGTAAGGATGATTTCGATAATCGTCTCATCGGTAAACCAGTCCCAACTGGCTGCGGTCCGTGCCAACGTAGCGGAAATCATTGGGGTGCCCTATGAGCTGATCGCCATTGACAACAGCAAGGGCGAGTGGGGCATTTGCGAGGTGTACAACCGGGGCGCTGCACAATCAAAATTTGATATTTTATGTTTCATGCATGAAGATGTCAAGATCAATACCATGAATTGGGGAGGGAAAGTTGCCGATGCCTTTGTCCAACATCCTGGTTTTGGCCTGATCGGCATTGCCGGAAGCCAATACAAATCGCTCGCACCCTCAGGTTGGCATTGCTATGACATCGAGGCCCCAGACATTCAATATTATCAACTTGTACAGCACTTTAAATTTTCAGACCAAGAGCCATCGCTCGCCTATGCCAATCCAAGGGAACTAAAACTTGCCCGGGTAGGCTGTATTGATGGGGTATGGTTCTGTTGTACACGTGAAGCCTATTCAGCTTACCAATTTGATGAGCAGATGTTAAAGGGCTTTCATGGCTACGATCTCGATTTTTCAATGGGCATTAACCAGACCCATCAGGTTGGAGTTACTTTCGAGGTACTCATTGAACATTTTTCTGAAGGCAAATTTGATGAAAAATGGCTTCGTGAAATTCTTAAGGTCCACGCCAAATGGAGCAGGATGTTGCCCTTAAATATAGCCGGTTTACCAAAAGAACAGCTCCTTGTTGAGGAAAAAAGGGCTTTCAGAAATATCTTTAAAAGAATGATTTCCTCAGGTTTCAAGCCAAAAGAACTTTTTGCGGTGCTCAGGCACAGCATGGCGTCGCCATTGATGACCGTGGGATTGGCCACTAAACTCTATTTCTACATCGTAAAGCTAGTGCTTCGGAAACCGTAACCTGGACTGTTTCTTCATTTCGCGCTTGAATTTGAGCAGCCTGTTCAGGTAGGATAGATAGCTCCTGCCTTCCCACTTGTACTCATAGTAGAAGCGCTCCCTGGCGGTAATTTTCAATTGGGCTTCCTGGTCCAATGTTTTCAAGGTCTTGCTTTCCATATGGTCTACTATGGACGTGGTAACCAGCGCATGTTTGATGTGGTATTGCTCAAGAGTCTTGGCATAATCGTTATCGGCATACCAAAAACTGAACTGTTCGTCCAATAGGCCTGTTTTTTTAAGGATGTCTCGCTTGAGGAATAGGCACCATCCCGTTACTTCCTTTCTTACTTCATAGCCAATATGGACGCCTGAATTTAAAGGTACGCCATACGGCGGATGGTGGATGGAACAAATTGGACTCGCACTATCAAGTGTTGGATCTTCCTCAAATGCCCTTAAGATTTCAGAAGCCCAGTTTTTATGGAAGATCAGGTCATTGTTGCAAAGGCAGATGTATGGATTGCCCGAATGTTTGATCCCAATATTCATATAGCGATGGTAGCCAAACTTCTTGTTCGAATAAATCGTCTCTGAAGAGGGATATTGATAGGCCTTTAGGTCGTGATTTGATTCGATGACGATCACGTTGAAACGAATTTTGGCCGGATCTTCTGATGCCATGAGCGATTCGATGCCGGCCAAAGTAGTCTGCTTCAGCATATCGTTTTTTGCATAGCTCAAAATAATTACATCTATACCAATAGGGTTCTCCATATCTAAAGTTAATACGATTTGCGTTTGATGTTCAGCGCTTTGATAAAGCTAGTATAAAAAACAGGAAAATCCAGTTCCCTGAAAAAGTAGCGCCATTTTTTAAAGTTGACAAACGGTGTTTTTGCCATCAGCATCTTGAAGGTCTGCACCAAGAGCTTTTTATTTTTTTTGAAAAGGAGCGTTTTTTCAGCAGCGGTCAGATCGCCGCTTTCCTGCAGATACCTAGTAATGTTTTTTCGTAAAACCGCCTCGGCTTCGAACAATTTGTCGGTTTTTTGTGAAGCACTTGCCGCATGAACCCTTACATAGCCAATTGCAGCTTGGTCATCCAAAAAGGCAAAGCTGTAGTTTTTAATGGCGCACCTCAGCCAAAAATCCCAATCTTCCAAATGGCTCATCTGCTCATGGAACAGGCCAATTTCTTCAATCATCTTACGTTTAAAGAGCGGACTTTGGATCACAAACTGGTTACGCTCAATGAGCGGAGAAAGCACTGGAAATCCTTTTCCATGGATACGTGCCGTCTGGGCTTCATTTTTTAGGGAAAGATCTGTGAACTGGTGGTTGAAATGGCCACTTTCAAAATAACGCGTATCCGACAAGACCAAGTCAATTTCAGGATGCGATTCAAGGTATTCGACCTGATTTTTTAGTTTTTCTGGAGAAAGGAGGTCATCTGCATCCAAAAATTGGATAAACTCGCCACTGCACTGACGAAGGGCAGCATTCCTTGCAGCAGAAACGCCTTGGTTTTTTTGCTCGGTATAATGGAAACGCTGATCGGCTGCAGCGTAGGCACGAACAATGGCTGCAGTACCATCTTCAGACCCATCGTCAACAATGAGTGCTTCCCAATGGGCATAGGATTGGTTCAACAGACAATCTAAAGTCTCACTGATCAAGTGGCCATATTTATAGGTCGGGATAATGATCGAGACTTTTTTATTTTCCATGCCAGCTACAATTAATGATCAATTCCCTTTTAGTTTAGAGCCCCATAAGTGCTTGAATACGAAGTTGAGCTTGCTCAAGGTAGATTTTTTAGATAGGTAAAGCAGGCTTCCGAAATGTGCAAACAAGAAGAACATCAGCCTTGGACATAAAAAGGAAGTCAACCTTTTGGCATATAGCCGATATAGTTTTTGAAGAAATCCGGGGTCGGCATTATGGCCAAAATTGAGGAGTACCTCCAGCTCGTCCAAAGTCTTTTTAATTTTCGGCACCCCATGCAGTTCCTTTTTGGTTTCTTTCCTTTCCAATTTCAGGATATTCGTATCCGAACTTTCATGCTGGCGATAGTTGACCAGGCACTTGTCAATATAGCCAATGCTTCCCACGTTCGTCGCCACATAGGCCAACCAGCGATCATGGAACAGGTTTTTTGGGAAAGGTAGTGCATAGGCTGTCAAAGCCTTCTTGAAAAGGCAGGCATGCCCTGATACACAATTGAAAAAAACGAAAGGCTTAAAATCATTGCCTGCATACATGTGCAGCAGGTCTGACATTTTTTTATGGAGTGGCTTGCCCGATTGGTCGATGAATGCCGAGTCGTGATAGATGAGCTGATGCCCATTGAGCTGTTCGACCATCATACTGATCTTTTTCAGATCCCAACGGTCATCCTGGTCAGCCAGTGCAATGTATTCGCCGTTGCAGAGGGTAATGGCCTTCTCAAAATTTTTGATGTAGCCCAAATTCTGTTCATTCTGGAAAACCTTGATAAACGGATAGCGGGCAGCATAGTCCTCCAACATGATCAGTGTGCTGTCTGAAGAGCGATCATCCACAACGATGATTTCCAGGTTAGGATAATCCTGTCCGACCAATGAATCGAGCTGCTCGGCCAAATACTTTTCGCCATTATAGGTGCAGAGTGCTATGGAGACGAGGGGGTGTACCATTTATTCACTAAAGGCTTGCATATCAATCAAACGGCGATAAAGGCCTTTTTGGGCCAAAAGTTCGCTATGGTTTCCTTCTTCGACCACTTTGCCCTGGTCAATGACGATGATCTTATCGGCATGCTGAATGGTACTGAGGCGATGGGCAATTACAATGGAGGTCCTGTTTTTCATGAGGTTATTTAGTGCTTCCTGTACCAATTTTTCAGACTCGGTATCCAGTGCAGAAGTGGCTTCATCCAGGAGCATGATCGGCGGATTGGCCAATACCGCCCTGGCGATACAGATCCTTTGCCGCTGTCCACCAGATAAACGGTTGCCACGGTCGCCCACTACAGATTGATAGCCATCGCTGGTATTGAGGATAAATTCATGCGCATTGGCAATTTTGGCCGCGGCTACTACTTCTTCTTCTGTCGCTTCTGGCTTTGCAAAGGCGATGTTGTTGTAAATGGTATCGTTAAATAAAAAAGATTCCTGGTTCACGGTCCCCATTTTTGAACGGATGCTTTCTACGGTCAGGTCTCGGTAATCCTGTCCATCAATCTTCACCGCGCCTTGCACAGGATCGTGGAAACGAGGGACGAGATCCATCAAGGTGCTCTTTCCGCCGCCCGATGGACCGACCAGGGCAACGGTCTGCCCTTTAGGGATAACGATATTGATGTCATTTAAGACCTGTTTTTCGCCATAATAAAAGGAAACATTTTTAAAGGCGATTTCTTTTTCAAAATGATCAAGATCTTTGGCGTCGGGCTTATTCGTCAATTGTGGCTGGGTATCGATCAGGTCGAGTACACGCTCACCTGCGGTAATGCCGGTATGGATGCCACTGAAGGAGTCCGTAATCGCTTTGATGGGCTGCATCAATTGTGAGAAGGTAGCCAGGTAGACCACAAATTCAGCTGCTTTTAGATCGCCCTTTCCCGTCAGGATTTCCAATCCACCGTACAACAAGATAAAAACAACGACCAGCACGCCCAAAGTTTGCGATACCGGCGAGGCCAGCTGTTGCCTGCGTACCATTTTACGGGTCAGGAACGAATAGAATTTATTTTCCTCATCGAATTTGCTCTTTACCCTTTCTGAGGCATTAAAAGCTTTTACGATCTTGATCCCACTCAATGATTCGTCTAAAAATCCAATCATCTTCGCAAACGATTCGTGCGATAGGGTAGCTTGTTGTTTTAACCTTTTCACAATCTTACTGATGATAAACCCCGAAATCGGGATAACCAGCAAAGAAAAAATCGTCAGCTTAAAAGAGATGGAAATCAGCACGCCAACAAAGAAAAGAAGCTGTACAGGTTCCTTAAAAACTACCTGTAGCGTATTGGTTACCGTAAACTGCACGATCTGCACATCAGATGCCACTTTGGAAATGATATCGCCCTTGCGCTCGCTGTTGAAATAGCCGACATGCAGGTTCATCACGTTGTTAAAAACCGTTCGCCTAAGGTTGAGCAAGGTATGCACCCTCAGGTCTTCCATAAACCTTTGCGAAAAATACCTGAAGAAGTTGGAGAGAAAAACCGTGGATACAATGACGACACAGATTACTTTTAGCGCAAATACTTCATCATTTGCGATCACCCCGTTAATGTAATGGTTAAATCGGCCCAACAGATCCCAAGAATTTGGGACCTTGGTAATGTCTACGGTATTTCTTAAAAATAAAGCCTGCATCAAAGGCCCAAGCAGTGTAAATAGAAAGGTGTTAAAAACAATGGCAAACAACGTAGCGATGACATACGGGATGGCAAATTTTTCTATCGGCTTGGCAAAGGATAATAATCTGAAATAGGTCTTCATTCAAAAAGTATAACAGACAAAGTTACGGATTTGAATAGATAGATTATAGGATTGGCCTCAATGATGTGATTTTGAAGACCAAATACGACAGCTTCCATCTTCCATTCCAATAGCGACATAGCCAAGCTCATTTAACCCTACAACTGCTGTTTTTTATTCGGGAATCCTTCGGGAAAACAGTACATTTCTTCGGGAATCCTTCGGGAAAATACGCACTTTCTTCGGGAAAGCTTCGGGAGTTGTTCGGGAAACGTTCGGGAACGCTTTGAAAAAGGTTCGGGGAATGCTCGGGTTCTTGCCGAACCAGTCACGACCGCTTTTCGAACCAGTCACGGAGCAATCTCGTACACTGACCGAATGCCACACGATAGTTTCTCGAAGCAATGGATGGGAAAGGAAAATTGTCCAGGCTGATAACATTGTGGCAGGTAAGAGAAGGATCAGGCCCATTAATCAAAAAAATATCTTTAATTTGTAACCATAGAACTATGGATGCGGCAACACCAATTTTAAGGGCAATCGAACAGGGAAGTTTTAAAGTGTTGGCACGTGCCCTTACTTTGGTAGAAAATGATCTTGCATTATCATCGGAACTCTTACAGCAGCTAAAAATTGGTCCCACTTCGGTGATTGGGATCACGGGGCCTCCCGGAGCGGGCAAGAGTACGCTGATCAATTCGCTTGTCAGCCATCTCGTAGCGCAGGGCAAGAAGATAGCGATTTTGGCCGTCGACCCCACTTCTCCATTTAATTTTGGCTCGCTGTTGGGCGATCGGATCAGGATGGCGCAGCAGTTCAACAATCCGAATGTGTACATCAGGTCTATCGCCACACGCGGCGCACTTGGCGGCATCTCTGCAAAAACGCTGGAAATGATCGATGTGCTTAAAGCTGCCGAGTTTGACCTGATCATCGTAGAAACTGTGGGCGTGGGCCAATCTGAGGTTGAAATTGCTGGTCTGGCAGACCAAACGATTGTGGTATTGGTACCTGAGGCTGGCGATGAGATCCAGCACATCAAGTCGGGGCTGATGGAAATTGCGCAGGCATTTGTGGTGAACAAGGCAGACCGGGAAGGGGCAGATACTTTTGCCAACAACCTGAAGAAACTGGTGCGCGAAAACCATCAGCAGATCCCTGTCTTTAAAACGGTGGCCGATAAAAATGAAGGCGTTGCAGCCTTCGCAGAATGGCTATTGTCCCCACAGCTCTTAACCAATGAACGGAAAAAGTTCCTGATGGCAGAAAAGGCCTATCGGCTCATCCAGCAGCAGCTGATGAAGGATATAGATAAAAAAAAGCTTCGCCAGGAAATCGATGAAGCCATTTCTGATCCATCGTTTAATGTTTATCGTTTTGCTTTGGGTTGGCTCAAGCGTTCATGAGCGCCTCTATTTCTTCGATCTCGATCGGAATATTGGCCATCAGGTCAACGTTTCCATCGGCAGTAATTAAAATATCATTTTCCAGCCTGATCCCGAAACCCTCTTCTGGGATATAGATGCCAGGTTCGCAGGTGAGGATGTTGCCTGCCGCAAAGGGTTCGTACCTGCTGGCAAAGTCGTGCACATCTATTCCGAGGTGATGGGAAGTGCCGTGCATAAAATACTTTTTATAGGCAGGATAGGATGCCGTCTGGTTTTTTACCTGTTCGGGGGTAATGAGCTTAAGTTGGAGGAGTTCTGCTGTCATGATTTCACCCACTTCATCGTGGTAACTGTTCCACACCGTTCCTTTGACCAACAGTTTTTTAGCGGCCTTCATCACGTTGAGTACCGCCTGATAGACCTCTTTTTGACGGGGCGTAAATCTTCCGTTTACCGGAATGGTGCGGGTAAGGTCTGCATTGTAGTTGGCATATTCGGCCCCAAAATCCATTAAGATCAGTTCTCCCGACCTGCAGGGCTGGTTGTTGTCGGTATAATGAAGGATGTTGGCATTATTGCCGGCAGCGATAATCGGAGTATAGGCATGCCCTGTTGAAGCATTTCTGATGAACTCATGGATAATTTCTGCTTCGATCTCATATTCCATCACGCCAGGCCTTACAAATTTTAATACCCTCCGGAAAGCCGCATTGGTAATATCGCATGCCTTTTGCGTAAGCCCAATCTCAATAGACGATTTGATGGCGCGTAATTTTCGCATCAATGGGGCAGACCGCTCATATTTATGGAGCGGATATTTCTGGCGCATGGTTTCTATAAACCGCAGGTCGCGGTAGGGAACCGTATGTGCATACCTGTCATTTTCATTTGTATTGAGGTAGATGAAGTCGGCATAATGTACAATGCTGTGCAAAATGTTGTCAAAATCTTCGAGCCAGTAGATGCTGGTCAGACCTGAAACGGCCGCGGCCTGGGCTTTCGTATACTTGTGGCCCTCCCAAACTTTGATGTGGTCGTTGGTCTGTCTTAAAAATAGGACTTCTCTGTATAGTGGATTAGGACAGTCGGGATAAATCAGCAAAATAGATTGTTCCTGATCTATTCCAGAAAGATAAAAAAGGTCAGGGTTCTGTTTAAAAAGATAATTCTGGTCGCCGCTTCTGGGAAATTCGTCATTGGCATGAAATAAGGCCAATGCGTTGTTCGGAAGCAGTTTCTTAAAATTGGACCGGTTCAATTCAAATAATTCAGAAGCGATTTGCTGATATTTCATATGCATCATTATCTTTAGTGCTGACGATTTTGCCAAATATAATAAAATCGGCTTTTTTTAAAAGTTTGGAACAGAGTTTGTGTAAGAGTTGGAGATAATAAAAATTTGTTTAATTTTGTCTTACAAAAAATTTTACAATTACTATTTGTTTAACCTTAAAAAAGAAAATTATGAATTATTCTACTTTAAAAAAGGGTGTAGTAGCCTCTCTAGTAGCTTTAATGGGAGTAACATCTCTCGCTAATGCTCAGGATGCTCCTGCAACTTCTTCTTCAGCGAAAGTTTTCGGTGGAAGAGCACAGTACAGAACATGGTCATTAGGAGTTAATGCTGGTGTTTTGGCTCCAGTTATTGTTACTGGTGGTACAGATGATTTTACCAACTGGGATGTGAACTTAGGTTATGGCATCTCTTTGCGTAAACAATTGGGCCACGCATTCGGATTAGAAGGTAATATTTTCCGTGGAAAATTATCAGGTTCTAACGAAGATGCTGCTGGTGGTGCTAAAAACAACAGAAGAGATTTCGAAACTGATATCCAATATGCAGTTGATTTAAGAGGTGTTGTAAATGTTGCAACTGTTGATTTCTTGCGTCGTGAGAACTCAGTAAACTTCTTTGTAACCACTGGTTATGGTTTGATCGCTTTCAACCCTAAATACACTTTAGCAAACGGTACAGCTGTAGACAACAAAGGTAAATTTGGTGGTGCTGGCGAGAACAACGACTATATCAAACAAGCTTACATCCCTGTAGGTGGTGGTATCAAGTTCAAAGTTTCTGATCGCGTATCTTTCAACTTGGCTTATACCATGAACTTTGTTGATGGAGATAACCTTGATGCAACTTATGCAAACGGAACTTCTAAAGATAAATTCTCTTACGGATCAGCTGGTTTAGAATTCTCATTGGGTTCTAAAGCTAAACCTAACTTGGATTGGGTAAACCCAGTTGCCATGATGTATGATGAATTGAAAGATCCTACCTTGCGTCAAGAAGTTGAAGCATTGAAAAACCGTGTTTCTAACGTAGAAAAATCTGTTGAAGATTTGAAAAAAGATTCTGATGGTGACGGTGTTGCTGATCAGTTCGATAAATGTGCTGGTACCCCAGCTGGAACTAAAGTTGATGGTTCAGGATGTCCACTTCCAGTACCAGCTCCAGTAACTCCAACTGCTCCAATGTCTTCAGTAACTGGTTGGGAAACTATCCAATTCGATTTCAACAGTTCTGTACTTAAAACTGAATCATATCCAACTTTAGATAAATTATCTTCTACATTGCGTGAAAGCGGCAGTAAAGTAACCGTTAAAGGTTATGCTTCTAGCGAAGGTACAGCTGCATACAATTTGAAGTTGTCTAAAGACAGGGCAAATTCTGTTAAAACTTACTTAGTGAACTCAGGTGTTAACGCTAGTCAAGTAGCTAGCAAAGGTTATGGCGAAGCTAATCCAGTTGCTTCTAACGATACTGAAGAAGGTCGTATCCAAAACCGTCGCGTTGAGACTACAAGAAACTAATCTTTCTTGAACGGAAAAACCCCGTGGTAACTTGTTTACTACGGGGTTTTTTTATGGCTATAATTTCTATATTTGTGCATGTACTTCTTCAGAAAGAAAGATCCCAATCGGCCCATCAATGCCAACCTTAGGGCGATGCACGTGATCAATGCCATTGCCATCAGCTTGTTCATCGGCGGCGTGGCCTGGAAATTGATCCAGATGTTGATCTTGAAGAAGTAATCGACTATCATTTACAGCTAAGCTGAATACTGCATGAAAAAAATCATTTATACCCAGAATGCCCCAGAACCTATAGGCCCATATAGCCAGGCAATTATTGCAAACGGTTTTTTATTTGCTTCTGGCCAAGTGGCCATCAATCCAGAAAATGGTGAACTGAACCTGAGCTCAATTGCCGAAGAAACGCATCAGGTTATGCGCAACATCAAATCATTGTTGCTCGAAGCAGAATATGATTTTGAACATGTGGTAAAGACTACTATTTTTCTGGCCGACATGAGCCTGTTTGCCGAAGTAAACGAAATATACGGGTCTTATTTCGACACTACTTTTCCCGCGCGCGAAACCGTTGCGGTGAAAGGACTGCCCAAAGGGGTAAATGTTGAAATATCTGTCACAGCTTTCAAGGCATAAATTGAACCCGAAGTCTAGATATGTACTGGCCGCTTTTTTATCGGTCAGCATTTGGGGATTCTTTTCCATCCCCTTAAGGAACATTAAGGATTTCCCTCCGCATGAAATCCTATACTATCGGATATTTACTTCTCTGGTATGCATTTGGGCTGCGATCCTTTTGTTCAGAAGAAAAGCAGTCCGAAGCGACCTTGCCTTCTATCGCTCTACTACATCCCGAGAAAAGCGGATCATCTGGATACAGATCATCGGCGCCACCATTCTCCTTTCGCTAAACTGGTTTACCTACATCTATGCCGTAAACAACGTGAGTTTAAAATCGGCCGCTTTTGCTTATATGGTATGCCCGCTGATTACGGCCTTTGGCGGCTTCCTGATCTTAAAAGAGGAATTGTCAAAAATCAAGCTGCTCTCGCTCGGCATTGCCCTGCTGAGCATCATGATGCTGGCCACCGGATCTTTGATCGAAGTGGCCTGGTCGGTGATTATTGCGGCGCTTTATGCTTTTTACCTCATCATCCAACGGAAGATGCAGCACCTGGATAAACTGAACGTGCTTGCGCTCCAGATTACCGTAGCGGTCATACTCATGCTGCCCTTCTACTTTTACCAACATCAAGGCGTGCCAACGGGAGCTTGGTTTTGGGGCAACATCATTGTCATTGCCGTCGTGTTTACGGTATTGCCGTTATTCTTAAGCCTATATGCCCTAATCGGTATCCCATCCTCTACATTGGGCATCATCATTTACCTCAACCCGATCATCGCCTTTACGGTTGCGGTCGTTTATTTTGATGAACAGATCAGCTTACACCAATTGTTTGCCTATCTTTTGCTGTTGTCCGCAGTTTTTCTTTTTAATTGGAACTTGATTAAAGATGTCTTTACTTTGAAGAGAAAATAGCTTCACTTGTTCGCTTCAAATCTAGATACCGCCTTAATATATCTTAAGGGAGTTGGTCCCAAAAGAGCCGAGTTGCTGCAAAAGGAACTGGGCGTAAAAACCTATGGGGAACTGCTCTATCACTATCCTTTTAGGTATATTGATCGTACCCGATTTTACAAGATCAACGAGCTGATGCCCGATCTGCCACTGGTACAGCTGGTGGGAAGGATTACGGGCAAAGAGATGATCGGCGATAAGCACAAGAAGCGGCTGGTGGCAAAATTTACAGATGATACCGGTACCATGGAACTGGTCTGGTTCCAGAGCCTGAAATGGGTAGAAGAACATGTGCAGCGCGGAAGCTTGTACATTGCATTTGGTAAGCCCGCCCTGTTCAACGGAAGTTTCAGCATTTCACATCCAGAATTGGAGAACTATCCCAGACAGAGCGGAATAACGGGAAACCTGTCCCTCCAGCCCATCTATCATACCACGGAAAAGCTCAAGAAAAATTTCCTCGACAGCAAAGGGCTGCAAAAGCTGATTCAATACATCATCGAAATGCATATCAATGAGATCAGGGAAACTTTGCCAGCCTATATTCTGGAGAAGTACAAACTGATGGGGAGAAAGGATGCGATTGTCCAAATTCACTTTCCTGCCGATACCAAAAAACTCCAACATGCAGAACGGCGACTTAAATTCGAAGAGCTGTTCTATATCCAACTTGAGCTGTTGTACAATAAACAGTTGCGGAGCCTGAAATTTAAGGGCCAGCTTTTTGAAGCCGTAGGGGATAAGGTCAATACCTTTTTTCATCGCCTATTGCCATTTTCGCTAACGAACGCACAGAAAAGGGTTATCAAGGAGATCAGGTTGGATACGCAGCGGGGGATACAGATGAACAGGCTTGTGCAGGGCGATGTGGGCAGTGGCAAAACGGTGGTGGCATTGATGAGCATGCTGTTGGCGAACGATAACGGATTTCAGGCCTGTATGATGGCGCCCACCGAAATATTGGCCAGACAGCATTTTGCCTCCTTGGAGACGCTGTTAAGCGATGAACTGGTTAAAATAGCCATCTTGACTGGCAGTACACCAAAAAAACAGCGCACCCTGCTCCACCAGCAATTGGAGGCAGGAGAAATAGACATTCTAGTCGGTACACATGCACTGATTGAAGAAAAGGTAAAATTTAAGAACCTTGGCCTCGTAGTTATTGATGAGCAGCATCGATTTGGGGTGGAACAAAGGGCAAAGCTTTGGCAAAAAAACAATGTTCCGCCACATATATTGGTCATGACGGCCACTCCCATCCCCCGTACGCTCGCCATGACCCTTTATGGCGATTTAGATGTATCGGTCATTGATGAGCTTCCTGCGGGCAGGAAACCGATAGAAACCCGACACCTATATGATAGCCAACGCCTAAGGATGTTTGGTTTCATGAAACAGGAAATCAAAAAGGGAAGACAGGTCTATGTGGTCTATCCCCTGATCAAAGAAAGTGAAAAGTTGGATCTGTTGCATCTCGAAGCGGGGATTGAGCAGTTGCGGCAAGAATTCCCATTGCCTGATTTCCAGATCAGCATTGTGCATGGCAAGCTTTCAAATGCAGAGAAGCAATATGAGATGCAGCGGTTTGTTGAAGGTAAAAGCCAGATCATGGTGGCCACTACCGTAATAGAGGTTGGGGTGAATGTGCCCAATGCGTCGGTGATGATCATTGAGCATGCCGAACGTTTTGGCCTTTCGCAGTTGCACCAGCTTAGGGGCAGGGTAGGCAGGGGAGCAGAACAATCATTCTGCATTTTGATGACGGGAAACAAGTTGGGGCAGCACTCGAAAACACGCATCGACACGATGGTAAAAACGAATAATGGCTTTGAGATTTCTGAAATGGACCTACAGCTTCGAGGGCCGGGAGACATTACGGGAACACAGCAAAGTGGCGTGCTCGAACTCAAGGTAGCCAATTTGGCCAAAGATCAGCTTATTTTGCAAGAAGCCAGGAATACGGTAATTGATATCTTTGAAAAAGACCCCATGGTAGAAAGCCCAGAAAATGCATTGCTTAAACAATATTTAGACCGAAGACTGCGCGCCATTGCTTTCGATAAGATCAGCTAGTTGTTAGCTACGTTGGTTAACTGTTTAAACTGGTTAATGTTAACTGTTGGCAGTAACTTGAATGCTCTCTAGCGTTAAATCTCTGCGCCCAAAACTGAAAACTGTTAACTGAGAACTACGAACTGTTGATTAACTGTTTAAACTGGTTAATTGGTTAACTGTCTACAGTAGCTCAAATTCTTTTCTAGCATTAAATCTAAGCACCCAAAACTGAGAACTATCAACTGAGAACTACCAACTGTCCTTCGACAGGCTCAGGATGACAGTAGTGTTGGTTAACTGTTTAAACTGGTTAATTGGTTAACTGTCTGCAATAGCTCAAATTCTTTTCTAGCATTAAATCTAAGCTCCCAAAACTGAGAACGGTTAACTGGAAACTGTTAACTGGAAACTACCTAATCCTCATCGCTTCCAGGTATGGAGCCAGATCCTGTATAAGCACCTTTGCGGATGATCGGCATTTTGAGGTATTTGAAAAGTTCATCCAGGTGCATCAGGCTGCCGTTGGTCAGGTTGCCCAAAAAGATGACTACAATATCTTTGTCGAGGTCTCGGATATAGATATGTCTAAAGCCATGCCACCAGCCCGTGTGGTACACTACCTTGTCCATCCCCTTTCCATCGAACATACGCCAGCCATACCCATAGTTAAAATGGCCATTTACGGGCTTGTTTCGTCCCTTATAAGCTGAATCGAGACTTTTTTGGGTAACAAGCCTTCCATTTTTTAAGTATTTGTCATAAAGTACCAGATCGTGCAGGGTGCTGTAAATGCCCTTATCGCCCACTGGCCCATCTAAGAAATTCTGTACTACAGAATACCGCCAGGTACGGTCGTGGCCAACAACATCGACAGGGATTTTTTCATATTCGGTGGTCGAATAAACATGCGTATTTTTCATTCCCGCAGGCTTAAAAACATGTTCCATCATGTACTGTGAATACCTTTGGCCAGTAACCTTTTCGATAATACCGCCGAGGACCATGAAATTAGAATTGTTATAATGGAAAACATTGTTGGGCTTGGTGTAGGGATGGGGCTTCCTTTCGGCAATGATATTCATCACCTCCTGATTGGATACGCCTTTCCGCATGTTCAATTTTTCTTTCCGATAGATGTCGTCAATGAAATAGACATAGTTCATCATCCCGCTGCGGTGCGAAAGCAACAGCTCGATGGTAATGTTATCATAAGGAAAGTTGGGAAAGAATTTTTTTACGTTATCTGTCAGTTTCAATTTTCCGGCCTCTACCAGCTGCATGATGGCTACTCCTGTAAACGTTTTGGTTACTGAGGCCAGTTCAAATTCTGAATCGATCTTTAAGCTATCTCGATGAAGGTAGTCGGCCCAGCCAATCGCTTTTTCATATAATATCTTTCCTTTTCTGGCCACGAGCATATTACCATTGAAGCCATATTTTTTATGGAGGTTCTGTACAAAATCAGCTATCCATTGATCGCCTTTTTTTGGGTCGTAGGCCAAAAGCTTTTTGTCGGCCACATCATCTTCTTTGGTGCGTACTTTCCGGTCGGCCGCCTCTTTTCTGGCCTTTTCTGCTTTAGAAGTGCAAGAAGCAACAGATAAGAGGGTTAGCGCAAAGGCAATCAGGAATAAACGAAATTTCATTAGGCAGTTAAACAGTTTAAAAGGCGAAAAATAAGGATTCTTGTCTTTTCAAACGCAAAAGAGTTTTGAACATTGTGCCTAGGGCGAGTTGCGCCAGGCGTGGGGCGGTCAGGAACGCCTATCGCCAAACGCTATACACTTTCACTTAAAATCCTTATTTTTGAAGAAAAATCGACAACAACATGAGTTTCAGAATAGAACACGATACCATGGGCGAAGTCCAGGTACCTGCTGATAAATATTGGGGTGCACAGACCGAACGTTCCCGTAATAATTTTAAGATCGGCCCAGAAGCCTCTATGCCTAAAGAAATTATTCATGCCTTCGGCTATCTTAAAAAGGCTGCCGCATTGGCTAATCAGGAATTGGGTGTGCTGGCTGCCGATAAAGCCAATCTGATCGCAGCTGCCTGCGATGAAATTATTGCCGGAAAATTGGACTCTGAATTTCCATTGGTGATCTGGCAAACCGGTTCTGGAACACAAAGTAACATGAATGCCAATGAAGTGATTGCAAACAGGGGACATGTGATCAATGGAGGTAGCCTTGACGACGATAAAAAGGTACTCCATCCGAACGATGACGTCAATAAATCACAATCGTCAAATGATACCTACCCAACTGCGATGCACATTGCCGCCTATCAACAGGCCGTAGAAATTACCATTCCAGGCTTGGAAAAATTGCGCAACACCTTGGCTGCAAAAGCTGCTTCATGGACGAACATTGTAAAAACAGGGCGTACACACTTTATGGACGCGACGCCACTGACCTTAGGGCAGGAATTTTCTGGCTATGTACAACAGATCGACAATGGACTGCGCGCCATCAAAAATGCCCTGGTCATGATTGCCGAACTGGCTTTGGGCGGAACAGCGGTAGGTACCGGACTAAATACCCCAAAGGGCTATGATGTAACCGTTGCCCAGAAGATCGCAGGTTTAACAGGCCTTCCATTTGTAACTGCGCCGAATAAATTTGAGGCTTTGGCTGCGCATGATGCCATGGTAGAGCTTTCGGGCGCTTATAAAAGAGTAGCCGTATCGCTCATGAAAATTGCAAATGACATCAGGATTTTGAGCTCTGGCCCGCGTTGCGGCATTGGCGAAATCATTATCCCTGATAACGAGCCGGGATCTTCGATCATGCCAGGAAAGGTAAATCCGACACAACCTGAAGCAATGACCATGGTCTGCGCGCAGGTCATGGGAAATGATGTAGCCGTAAGCGTGGGTGCCAGCAATGGCCATTTTGAGCTGAATGTATTTAAACCAGTCATTGCGGCAAATGTATTGCAATCGGGCAGGTTAATTGGCGATGCCTGTGTATCTTTCAACGATAAATGTGCGGTAGGGATCGAACCTAACTATCCTGTAATCCAACAGCACTTGGAGAATTCATTGATGTTGGTCACCGCGTTAAATCCTCACATCGGATACGAAAATGCGGCCAAGATTGCCAAAAAAGCGCACAAGGAAAATAAAACGCTTAGGGAGGCCGCAATTGAGCTGAACCTGCTTACCGACGAACAGTTTACCCAATGGGTAAGGCCAGAAGATATGGTTGGATCGCTCAAGTAGGTAAAAATTGAAAGTTCAAGGTTCAAAGTTGAAGGTTCAGGGTTCGGCGTTTCACGTTGGAGCTTCCGGAGGGTTGTTGCTCAATAAAAAGTTTCTTGGCAGACTCTGTTTGATACTTTTAACCTTAAACTTTTTAATTTGTTCATGTACACGACTTCCAAATATCCAAGGCAAGGGCGAAACATTTTTTCAGGGTGTTTGGAACCAGGACAGCGTAGCCAACTCCTCAGCTTTACTGAATTATACCCGGCACCATTTTAAGATTACCTGCGATTCTTTTTATGTTGAGCTTATAACAGTGTCGAAAGTAAATTATTATGCCGATACCTGTTTCAACAACGGTATTTGGAAAGAATATGCAAAAGGAACCTATAGCCTGAGCGGCGATACCCTGATGCTGACCGGAACTTTTACCAAGGCCAACTATAAACAGAAAATTTCCGGTTGTTATCGGGTCGGACAATACATCAATAGCTTTAAGATCAGGGATACCGCCAACCATAAACTGGTCTTGGAAAATCTCAACGATCAGGCGGTTATTGAACTGAAGTTAAAACAAAGGTTAAATTGTGTGCCTAAAGAATTATAAGATGAAAATATTAACTGTTAAGAAAATTGTAATTGCGCTTACACTGGCCTATCTGCCTTTCACCGCCGGAGCTTGGGGCGTACTCGGCCACCGGATTGTGGGCGAAATTGCGGATCATTACCTGACACCTAAGGCAAGAATGTCGGTAAAACAGATTTTGGGGAACGAAAGCATGGCCATGACCTCAAATTGGGCAGATTTTATCAAGTCTGACACCAGTTACAATTACCTCAGCAATTGGCATTATGTGAACTTGGCCGAAGGATTGGCAATCAATGAACTTCACCAATTATTGGATAGGCCGGATGTTAATATCTACACCAAGTTAAATGAAATGATCGGGGCCTTAAAGTCTGGGAAAAGTTCGCCTGAGCAGAAAAAATTGGCGTTAAGGTTGATCATCCACCTCATGGGAGACCTGCACCAGCCGATGCATACGGCAAGAAAAGATGATCTTGGCGGAAATCGCATCCAGGTAACCTGGTTCGGACAAAAATCTAACCTGCACCGTGTTTGGGATGAACAGCTGATCGATTTTCAGCAGTTGAGCTACACGGAATATGTACGGGCAATCGATCATCCAACGGCACAACAACTGATTACCTGGCAAAAGACAGAACTAAAGGAGGTGGTGTGGGAAAGCTATCAGATCTGCAACAGAATTTATGCTACTGGCATCAAAAATGATGATAAATTGAGCTACAAATATAATTTTGACTGGATTGGTACCGTAAACGAACAATTGTTAAAAGGTGGCGTACGATTGGCCAAGGTTTTGAACGATATTTATAAATAGTTTGCGAAATGAAGAGATTTTTCGTTTTGATTTGCTGTTTGGGCCTGTTTTTGGGATGTAAAAAGGATGCCATCCATGATATAACTAAATATAAATGGGAATTTACTTCTTTTACAGTAAGCCCAGCGCTGACTCGAAATGGGAAGACATCTAAGAACATGAATGATTTTTATGATAAGGAGCAATGTCAAACCGCAGTCGTTTTCTTTTCAAACTATACCTATTCTATAAGTTCTCCTGATCCGAAATGTAATGGTTATTATAACGGAGACCCATCAACATGGAAAAAGCGCGGAGAACTTATACTTCTGAACGACCACAATGCTAAACATACGTTGGTCTTAAAAGGAAATCAAATGACCGAAACGA
Source organism: Pedobacter sp. (assembly GCA_031119475.1). GTDB lineage: Bacteria > Bacteroidota > Bacteroidia > Sphingobacteriales > Sphingobacteriaceae > Pedobacter. The sequence continues at coordinate 345,041 of JAVHXV010000002.1, forward strand.
CAGCAGGCGAAGAAAATGGTGTGCTGTATACCTTTGTGAGAACGTATACCGCTGTCCCAAAATAAATCGTACTATAGCGCATTTTTAGACAAAGTTTTGAATGCTATTTATAAATAGTTAAATTTCGTTTGAATTAAAAAGCGCCATGAGAATATTGATCATCTGTTTAGGTATTTTTTTGATCACATCCTGTAAAAAAGATGCATCAGATAACCTGACCAAATACAATTGGGTATTGGAATCGGAAGTCGTTAGTCCGGCTATGACCATTAACGGAACAACGTCTACAGATTACATGCTCTTGAGGGGCCCAGAAAGCTGTGCCAAAAACTATACCATCGCCTTTGCCAAAAATGGCAGCTTCACGGTGTCATCAACCGGTTCCTTATGTGATATGAAGGCCAATACCGCCGATCAGCAATGGACACGGGGCGGCGATCAGCTGTCGTTAAACTTTGGCAAATCGGTAACCAGCATGACCATTTTGGAGGATGCACTCGTGAGTAAGATGACCATCGTTTTCAATGGAACTCCATTTGTAGTGACCTCGACCTACCGGGCCAAATCCAAGTGATATGAGAATTTTAATGGTTTGTTTGGGCAATATCTGTCGCTCGCCCTTAGCAGAGGGGATCATGCGCAAAATGGTTCGGGATGAGGGGCTTGATTGGGATATTGCCTCTGCAGGTACTGGAGATTGGCATGTTGGCCGGCCACCAGATGCAAGGGGCATCGCCGTGGCAGAAACCTATGGATATGATATTTCCGCACAGCGTGGACGTCATTTTACGGCCGACCTGTTCGATCAATATGACCTTATCTTGGTTATGGACAAAAATAACTATCGTGATGTAGTTAAGCTGGCCAAGACCAAAGCCGACCGGACTAAAGTGCAGTTCTTTTTGGCAGATGAGGGCGAAGTCATTGATCCTTATCTGCACAGCCATCTGTTCGACCCTGTTTTTAGGGAGGTCGAAGCCCGTTGTAAACGTTTGATCAACCAATATCGGACCGCGTAGGTCAATTATTTACGGAGTTCAATCTTGGTAAGATAGATATACCTGAACATACAATAGCAGGCAATTGCGCCAAAAGTATGCCACAGAAAGTGTGTTCCCGTACTGATCCATTCCCATTTATCTCCAATCCTAAAGGTAAGGGCAATGATAAAGGACAGCAGGGCGATGCCCACCCATCTACCAGCTTTCCATTTGGTGCGGATCAGATAGGCGAGTACGGGCAATAGCACCAAGGCCGCCATCATGGCATAGTTGATGTTGATGAACAATTGGTGATTTCCAGCCATCATCATTTTCCTAAACAGAAATTGAAAAGCGACATAACCTCCGACCAATAGTAGTGAAAAATACCACCTGACGAGCTTGGTCAGGAAGTAGATCCCTGCCGAAATACAGAGCAGCATGATCTGCAGCCAATCCATTAGGATAAAAATAGGCCATTGCCTAAAGGTGTGATAGGTGGTTCCGCCAATCCCTCCAATAATCAAGAGCGCCAAACAATAGCTTAAAAATGGATGCTCCCTAAACTGGCCCCAAAGTTTAATGATCCAAAAAATGGCGATGCATAAGAAGAAGCCCGATGTAATGGCATTCAACGGCTCTGGAAAGGCATGGGCAAGGTTGGTTTCGGCATAGAGCGTTCCGCCGTCTGGAGGATTTTGTAGCATAGATGGTCAATCTTGTGGACAAGTTTTTTTAAAACGTTTTTCTTGAATTTAATGTTTTAATTTTATGGCAACAACCTCGCAGGTTCTTAAGAACCTGCGAGGTTGTTATTACTTAGATCGGTTACCATGGATACACCCAAATTATTTATGATCCTCTTAGGGGCAACCCCCAAGGGGAGGAACATTGAACAGCATGATATTTTTTTCGGGATCGGCCATTCTCTCAAGGAACTTTTGCCAGAAATGCTCGCTTTTTGGCCAGAGGCGAAAGACAAGATCCATATTGATGCTTATCGGATTGTCAATAAGGTGGGCGATTACCAAGTTACAGTTGTGGATAAAGGCCAATCCATCCATGCAGATCTCAATCGCTTATTTTTTCTCAATCTCGGCGGATACAAGAAAGGAGAATTTGAAGAGCTACACTACAAAATGGTGGTCGTGGCCGATCAAAAAGCAAAAGCCATTCAGGAAGCCAAGACCACCGCATTTTATAAGCATGTTGGTTTTAAGGGTGCTACATCGCACATAGACGACAAATTCGGTGTAGATGTAGATGACATCTTTGAGATCAAGGACATCCTGTCTGCCCAGACCAAAATGAAGTACAGCCTCAAATTTACCAAAGCCGCGCAGCTACCAGAAGATGAACTGGTTTTGGGGTATATACCGATTTCAAAGTTGGTTTAGGTGTTGGTTGTTGAGTTGTTTAGGTAACGACTCACTATTCACTATCTCATCACCTTACCACCTCATCAACTCAACACCCTACCCCAATTCTGGTTGCATCAACGTGGCGATGGCCATGCGGTTCCATGCATTGATGGTGATGATGGCCACCATGAGCTGGGCGAGGTAATGTTCGTCGAAAAGTGAACGTGCCTGCTCATAGGTCGATGTACTCACGCCACCTTGCGAAATCAGGGTCATTTCTTCGGTTAGGGCCAATATTGCCCTTTCCTCATTGCTGTAGAGTCCATCTACCTCTTTCCAGGCATTCAACAGATAGATGCGTGCCTCACTTTCTCCATTTTTGCGGGCGTCGGTAGTGTGCATGTTAATGCAATAGGCACAGCCATTGATCTGTGAAGCCCTGATCTTGATGAGTTCCTTATGGGTTTTGTCGAGTGATGAGGATGCCAGATATCCCTCCAATCCTAATATCGCCTTGTAGGCCGCTGGTTCCAATTGACCAACATTAATTCTTTTTTCCATGATTACTTTATTTGAATACCCAAAGTTATCATGCAACTGATCAGAAAATCTTAAGCTGGTTTAAGAAAGAGAAAGGATTGGGTGTGGTTACAAGTATCAGGTATCGAGTATCAGGTATCGAGTATCAAGTATCAGGTATCAAGTATCAAGTAACTTTGGCATTAAGCTTAAACCTTAAAACCTTTCAACTTTCCAACCTACAACCTACAACCTACAACCTACAACCTACAACCTACAACCTACAACCTACAACCTACAACTCTCAACCCTTTCTCCTAAGCTCGCTCAAATATTCTGGTGTTAGGCCAAGATAGGAAGCGAGCATATATTGGGGGATCCGCTGCACAAAGGCAGGGAACAAGGAGATAAAAAGCTTGTAGTTTTCTTCTTTAGAGTAGTCATGATGGTATTTTACGCGCATCTGGGCGGCGGCATAGGCCCTTTGCATCATGATCCTGAAATACCTTTCCAATTGGGGCAGCTTCCTGAACAATTCATCTTGTTGGTGCGCTTCAATGGCCACGATCGTCGCATCCTCAATCGCCTGGATGAAAAACTGTGAGGGCTGCTGTAGGCTAAGGCTCATGTAATCTGCCAGCCACCAGTTTTCCAACGCAAAATGGGTAATCTGTTCCATGCCCTTGTTGTTGATATAGAACATCCTCAGACAGCCTTTTTCTACAAAATAGTTGGCCTTGCAGACCTGTCCTTCTTTCAACAGAAAATCCTTTTTTTTGATGGATGCAGGCCTCAGATAGGTATAGAGTAGCGCCACATCTCCATCACTTAAGGGGACATGTTTGCGGAGGTGGCTAATCAGGTTGGGACAATTCACAAGGCAATCTTTAGATCATTCAAAGTTAATCACGTATTCTTAAAAGTGCTAAGTAAGTTTAAACCTTTTTTTTATAGCGATGTTGTTAAATCACATTAAAACCTATAAAAAATGGAAACTAGAACAATAAACGCAGAGATTTTAAACGATCTGGTACAGATCAACAATGATAGGGTAGCAGGTTATGAAAAGGCTATCGCCGAATTGAAGCCTGAGGATTCAGACCTGAAAGCATTATTTACCCGGATGATCGGAGAAAGCCATCAATATAAAATGGCATTGGCTACTGAAGTGCAGGCATTGGGCGAAGAAATCGAAGAGGGAACCACCAATTCTGGAAAGATTTATCGTGCATGGATGGATTTGAAGGCTGTTTTTACCGGACATGACCGTCAAACAGTATTAAACAACTGTGAGTTTGGCGAGGATGCAGCCCAAAAAGCATATAAAATGGCACTTGCCGAAGAAGGCATCTCATCGGATCTGAGGACCTTGATTACAGACCAGAAAGCTGCATTAAGGGTTTCACACGATGAAATAAAAGCACTGAGAGACTCCCAAGTATAAAAACTCTCTATTCATCAATAAGCCACCATGATCATTTCGTGGTGGCTTTGTTTTTTTGGACTTACGAAGTCCTAAGTCTACTTAAGCCCTATATGCATTACTTTTTTTCCAATTCCTGATCTAAATAGTTGGTTACTTTCTCGATAGCATTGTGTATGGTATCGCTTAAAATGGTAACATAAGATCCAGGTATGGCGTTGGCCATTACTTCCCTCAGACAGTCTTCGCCATCATTATTGATCACAATCGGCAGGTCAGGCTTCACTTCCCTCAGTCCAATGAGCAACAGATCGATCAGTTCCTGCTGGCTTCTTCCGCGAAGGTATTTTTCCTGACAGATGTAGACTTTATCGAACATGTGTGCAGCGATACGTGCAGTTTCTATGATATCTTCATTTCTGCGGTCGCCAGTGCCCGAAATAATCCCAACATGCATGGTTGCTGGAATTGTTGCCAAATAGGCCCTGATCCCATTAAAACCATCCGGATTGTGCGCAAAATCCACCAGCACTGTAAATTCCTTGAACTTGAAGGTGTTCATTCTTCCAGGGGTATGGGCTGCAGAAGGGATGAAGGTTTCTAGTGAAGTACGGATGTCTTCGGTCTTATACCCCCATAAAAAAGTAGTCAGCGTTGCGGCCAGTACATTTTGGATCATAAATTCGACCGATCCATTAAATGTAAGCGGAATATGTGTGACTTTTTCAACCCTGATCTTCCAATCGCCCTTTTTAATGGTTACATATCCATTTTCGTAGATTGCGGCAATCCCTCCTTTTTTGCAATGTTCCTTGATGACTGGATTTTTTTCATCCATGCTAAAATAGGCCACATTACAATCGGCACTTTCGGCAATCTTCAGACAATGCTTATTATCTGCATTCAAGACCGCCCAACCGTTTCTTTTTACGGCACCAATCACCACAGATTTTACCCGTGTCAGATCGTCGAGATTATGGATGTCTGCCAGACCCAAATGGTCTTCCTGGATATTGGTTACCACACCGATGTCACAGCTGTTAAAACCTAGTCCCGAACGTAAAATACCGCCACGGGCAGTTTCCAGAACGGCAACTTCAACGGTCGGATCTTTTAAAATGAACTCTGCACTGAATGGGCCGGTGGTATCACCTTTCATCAATAAGGTGTTTTGGACGTAAATTCCATCCGATGTCGTAAATCCGACCCGACTGCCATTGTTCTTTACAATATGTGCAATGAGGCGTGTAGTTGTGGTCTTGCCATTTGTTCCGGTTACGGCGATGATGGGGATCCGTGCAGATTTGCCTGGCGGATAGAGCATATCAATTACTGGTGCGGCCACATTTCTCGGCAGGCCTTCACTTGGCGCCAGGTGCATCCTAAATCCCGGGGCAGCATTTACTTCCAAAATCACTCCCCCATTTTCGGTCAATGGCTCCGTCAGGTTTTCGGCCATGATGTCGATCCCGCAGATATCCAAACCCACGATCCGTGAAATCCTTTCACAATTGAATACATTCTGCGGGTGTACCTGATCCGTCACATCTATTGAAGTTCCGCCCGTGCTCAAGTTGGCGGTAGATTTGAGGTAGACGATTTCGCCTTTCGCAGGAACTGTTTCCAAGGTATAGCCTTTTTTATCCAATAGGTCTTCGGTATCACGGTCTACCGTAATTTCGGTGAGCACATTCTCATGGCCATATCCACGCCTAGGGTCGGCATTTTCTTGATCGATGAGGTACTGGATGGTATTTTTTCCATCGCCCCTGATGTGGGCCGGCACGCGCAGGGCTGCAGCAACCATTTTGTGGTCGATAACGAGTACCCTAAAATCATGTCCGCTGATAAAACGTTCTACAATAATCCTTCTCGAATACTGTTTGGCATAATGAAAGGCAGCAATGGCCTCTGATTCGGTCTTTACGTTAATGGTAGCCCCTTTGCCATGATTGCCATCCAAAGGTTTAAATACCAACGGAAAACCAACGCTCTTCAGTGCACTGTAAACATCATCAATGGTCGTTACCGTAACGCCCTTTGCTACAGGAATGGCCGCATCTCCCAGCAAGCGCTTGGTTTCATCCTTATCGCCAGCGATATCTACGGCAATGCTGCTGGTCCGCTCGGTCATGGTTGCCCTAAAACGGACCTGGTTCTTCCCATAGCCGAGCTGCACCAATGAGCTTTTATTTAAGCGGATCCACGGAATGTTGCGCGAAATGGCTTCATCAACAATCGATCCCGTACTTGGGCCAAGGCGCTCCGATTCCCTCAATTCCTTCATCTGCTGAATATCGGCATCAAGGTCATACGCTTTGCCCTCAATCAAGGCCTCGGCAATCCTGACCGCCGACTCTGCGGCAAAAACGCCAACTTTTTCTTCCAGATAGCTGAACACTACATTATAAATGCCATCGGTTTTGGTCTGACGGGTCCGGCCAAAACCAGTATCCATTCCGGCCAAGGTCTGTGTTTCAAGCGCAATGTGCTCAATCACATGGCCCATCCAGGTTCCTTCTTCCACGCGCGATAAAAAACCACCAGGTTCGCCTTTTGAACAACGATGCGAATACAAACTAGGAATTAATTTTTCTAATCCTTCCTTAAATCCCGGAATGAGGTTGGTCGGTCTTTGCTCCAATTCTTCCAGATCTAAACGCATCTGGATCAGTTTTTTCCTGTTAATGGACCAGATGTTCGGTCCGCGGAGGACCTGTATTCCTAATATCTTCATGTAATTTCAGTTAGCGTTCTTGCAAAGTAAAATAAAGATTTTTTTTAAATAAACAGAGATCTGGCGCAAAAGATTGAAATGCTCACCTAGAATGCTGTTCAAACATTAATTAATTGTTAATTACTGTCGAAGTATTTATAAATTTAATGTTAAAATATTAGGCTAATGGTGATAATTTTGGCACTTTAGCGAAAATCTAACAATAAGAATGGTTCCAAAAGGGAAATTAATCATCATTGGTGGCGCAATCAATACCGGCAGTTTTGCCGAAACGCAATTTGGATTGCCCCAGAACATGAACTTTTTTGAGCGTGGGATTTTAAAGCGGATTACCACTGAATCTGCAAAAGGCATTGAATCACGTTTCGAAATCTTGACTACCGCTTCTTTGATCCCAGAAAAAGTGGGTGAAGAATACATCAAGGCTTTTGCGCAATTGGATGTGCACAATGTTGGCGTACTGAACATTGCAAGCCGTGAGCAGGCCAATAACCTCGCATTTGCGGAAAGGATTGCAGCGGCAGATGTAATCATCTTTACTGGTGGAGATCAACTGCGCCTGTCGTCAATTTTTGGTGGAACGGAAATCCATCGCATTTTGCTCGAAAAATACCAGCATACCGAAATCGTCATTGCCGGAACTTCGGCAGGAGCCGCAGCCAGCTCAAAAAACATGATCTATCAAGGCAGTAGTAAGGATGCCCTGTTAAAAGGAGAGGTAAAAATTACGGGCGGATTGGGCTTTATTGACGACGTAATTGTAGATACCCATTTTGTACAGCGTGGGCGCATTGGCCGATTGTTGTATGCCACGGCCAGTAATCCGGGTATATTGGGCATTGGTTTGGGCGAAGATACAGGCCTGTACATCCATGGCGGTACAATGGAAGCCATTGGCTCTGGCATGGTGATCCTTGTTGATGGCCGCTTAATGGCCGATACCAACTTGACCGATGTAGAAATAGGCCAGCCCGTATCCATCAAAAATATGATCGTACATGTGATGTGCGATGGAGATGTTTATGACCTGGCTACGCATCAATTGCTCATCCATCACCCAAAAGTGGTGCCTGTTGATTGAGGTCAAAAGTTAAAAGTCAAAAGTTAAAAGTCGAAAGTCAAAAATATAAAGTCTTGTAGAGGAGCTATTGCATCATGCAAAAGATGCGATCTATTCAAATCTCATATTTTAATCTCAAGTCTTACGTCTCAGGTCTCAAATCTCACATCTCCAATGAAACTAATCATACATGGTGGCTTTTTTAGCGAATCGGCAACCAATCAGGAAACAAAAAAGGCTAAGCAGGATGCATTGGGCCGGATTGCAGAAATGGCCGGGCAATTTTTGAAAGGCCACACTGCACTGGAAACGGTAGTTTATGCCGTCTCCTTATTAGAAGATGATGAGCTTTTTAATGCCGGTATCGGTTCCCAGATTCAAAGCGATGGCAAGGTGCGCCTAAGTGCCTCCCTCATGGAAGGGAAAAGTCAAAAATTTAGCGGCGTGATCAACTTGGAAAATGTAAAAAATCCTATCCAGGTCGCAGCAAAACTGCTTGGTACTGATGATCGCGTGCTGAGCGGGGAAGGCGCCCAGATTTTTGCCAGAAAACAGGGCTTCGCAGATTTTAATCCGATTACGCCGCAGCGGATGAAAGAATACACATTGAAATTAAATCAGCAGGAACGAAAGGGCACTGTTGGATGCGTGGCTTTGGATGCAGATGGGAATTTGGCCGCGGCTACATCGACAGGTGGAAAAGGCTTTGAGATTCCCGGTCGTGTGAGCGACTCGGCCACAGTTGCGGGAAATTATGCCAATATCGATGCAGGAATTTCCTGCACTGGAGTGGGAGAAGATATCGTAAGCGGGGCACTGGCCGCCAAAATTGTTACCCGGGTGAGCGATGGCTTTACGTTGGCCGCAGCCTGTGAAAAATCTTTTGCAGAACTTCAATCTATTGATGGCTTTGCGGGAGTCATCGGTATTTCGGCAAAGGGCGAAATGTACCATTGCGATTCGCATCCCTATATGGTTTGGGCATCTTTTGATGGTAATTTACAGGTGTTTAACTAAAAAAAATACCTATCTTTGCCAGATGTACAAGTTTTTTTTAGCGCTCATCTGTTTGTTTTTTGCAGCTTCCTCTATGGCGCAAAATGTAAACTCTGGACCTCAAGATACACCTCAGTTTGGTACCGCCATTAACATTGCGGTGTCTCCGTCTGAAGAATCAGATGGCGATGAATTTTTTGCGGACGCAGAAAAAAACGAAAAGAAAGGCGACCTTAACGAGGCCCTGACCTTATTCGGAAAAGCAGCTTTTGAATACAACAACGATAAAAAGTTTAGCCGATACGCTGCGGCCCTCTTGCGGATGAGCAATGTACATTTGTTGCTTGCGCATTATACAGAAGCTGAACAAGTGGTGCTAAATGCCGCACTAAAAACCTATTCGCGCATCGGGAGCAGGTCTGGTCAGATGGCAGCCTACAACCAATTGGGCAAAATTTATTACGCAGCCAATAAATTGACCCAATCACTCTGGTTTTTTACCCAACAGGGCATACTGGCACAGCAGCTCAAAAACAATACTTCCTATATCGACTCGGTCTTGGGCATTGCCCTGATCAAGATCAAGAAAAAGGAGTATTACCTGGCCACAAAAGATGTAAACAGGGCCGAGCTCTTGGCGAAAACAGCTCGTATTACCCAATTTGCCCAACAGATCAAGAACAGCAGGCAGGTTATTGCAGAAAAGCTGACCGTCAAAAAATAAGCAAAGAACCTTTCACATCCCGTTAAAAACTATCCCAATTCCAAAATATACCTTGTTCAAGGTATTGGTTTATATGGTCTTTTAACAGACCTTTAAGCTATGGAAAATTTGCGCTCGCCAAAATTTTGTGTCCTGGTATTGCTCCTATGTTTTAGTGCTTTTGGCTTAAAGGCACAAAAGCAGGCCACCATCGATAGCCTCAACAACATACTCAAGCTCAAAGCGCCAGGAGACCTTAAGCACATCAATGCGTTGAATGACCTTGCCTATTTGTATGCAAAGACTGATTCCGCAAAGGCTACAGCTTATGCCAACCGCGCAAAAACCGCAGCTACCCCCATCAAATATACACTCGGTTTGGCTGAGGCCTACAAAGCCATAGGTATGGCCAATGCTTTTAGAAACCACACGGCCGTAGCCATTCAGCTCTTCAATATCTCTAATGATTACTACACCAAACTGAACAACAAGCGGGAAATTGGCGGCAATTATGGCAATATTGGCTCTGCTTACAAGCTGGTCGGCAACCTGAGCCAGGCGCTTAGCGCTTTTTTAAAGGCCGAAAAAATCCATCGCGAAATCAATGACCTGGAAGCCATTGCTGCAGACCTGAACAACCTTGGTGCAGTAAGCTATGATCTCGGAAACTACGATAAGGCCATCAGTTATTACCTGGAAGGTACGAAACTGATGGAAAAGCTGAAAAGACAGAAAGAAAATGCGCAGACTTTTATCAATATCGGCAATGTGCTGCGGCTGCAGAAAAACTTCTCTGAGGCCGTAGCCTACTACGACAAGGCCATCCAGATCCTTTCGGCCTACAACGATCAGTTGAACCTGGGCATTGCCTATCTCAACTACGCCAACATCTACATCGAGCAATCTTTATATGATAAGGGCATCAACATGCTGAACCAGAGCATGGCCGCTTTCACCAAAGCAAATTTCAAGCGTGGACTTCAGGTCTGTTACAATAACTTGGGTGCGATGTACATCCGTCAGGAAAAATATCGACAGGCCATTCCTCTATTGGAAAAATCGATCAAGATTTCTGAGGAGGCGAACAATTTTGCAGGATTGGCCCTCGTACAACAGAACATCGCCTATGCCTACACGATGCTCAAGGAATATAAATTGGCAGAGGAATGGTTCAACAAATCTGAAAAAGCTGCCCACACCTATAATAAAGGGAACATCAATACTTTCGCAGAGATCTATAACCACCGGTCTTCCCTAGATTCAGCAACCGGAAATTTTAAGGATGCTTTTTTTCTGCGCGATAAATACCGGCTGATCAAAGATAGTTTGCTGAACGAAAAACTGAGCAAGCAGATCAATGAGCTCAATACCAAGTACCAGACCGAAAAAAAAGAAACGCAGATTACGCTGCTTGGAAAGGAAAACCAGATCCAAAGTCTGGAACTGAACAAGAGTAGGCTAGAGCTTGAAAATGAACAGCTTGAAAACGACAGGAACCTGTTGAAGATCGGGAGCCAGGAACTGCTCTTGCTGAAGAACAAGATTGCCCTAGCTGGAGAGCAGGTTGAGGCCAAGGTAAAGGCCCAAAAGATCAGGTTATTGGCGACCAAAAACGAGATCCAACGTTTGGAACTGATCAAGCGCAATATTTTTCTGGGGTCCATTGCTGGGCTGTTGCTCATTACGCTGGTTGTAGGCTATCTGCTTTATAACCGCTACAAACTGAAACAGGAGGCAAGGCTGCAGGCAGAAGTGATTGCACAGCAGGATGCCGCGACAAAGGCGGTATTAAGTGCTGAAGAAAATGAACGCAAGCGGATTTCTGGGGAACTGCATGATGGAATTGGGCAAATGTTCTCGGCCGTTAAAATGAACCTTTCGGCTATTACCGATCACCTTAAGTTTGAAGACCAGCACAGTGCCGATGTTTTCCAAAAAACAATGAACCTGATTGATGAAAGCTGCAAGGAAGTGCGGGTCATTTCCCACCAGATGGCGCCAAACGTACTGCTCAAATCCGGGCTGACAGCTGCCATCAGGGATTTTATCAACAAGATCGATTCAAGAAAGCTAAAGATCAACCTGGAGACTTTCGGACTTCAGCAGCGGTTGGCCCAGAACATCGAAACTGTGCTATACAGGGTTATCCAGGAAACCGTTAACAATGTGATCAAGCATGCCGCCGCAAATATGCTCGACATCCAGTTGAGCAAGGATGAGGAAGGGATCAACGTGATGATCGAAGACAATGGAAAGGGCTTCAATGTCTCACATCTGGATAAATTTGAAGGCATTGGACTAAAAAATATCCGTAGCCGAGTTGCTTATCTAAAAGGAACCGTCGATTTTTCTTCAGAAGTCGGCAAGGGCACCTTGATTGCTATTTTCATTCCTTTCACAGGAGTTGGGGCTTAAAAACTGCTGTTAAAAATACCCACTGGCACGGATGGTGGTGGGCTTTTATTACAGTTAATTTTGAGCGTTTAACTATCCGATGAAATTTTCGCTCCTCCTTTTCTGTTTTTGCCTACTGCTTGTTGGTCAGTCGGATGGACAAGACCAAAAGTCACTCGACAGCTTGGAGCGTGTTTTCAATAACGATAAGGATGACAAATTGAAGCTTAAGCTTGCCGGCGACCTGTGCTGGAGCTTTGGCAACATCAATTTCGACAAGGCACTTTATTTTGGCAAGGCCGAACTTCAACTGGCGTCACAGTTGGGAGATAGTGCCTCGATCGCATTGGCCTATAGCGATATCGGCAATACCTATACCCGCGTCAACAAATTAAAGGAAGCACTTGCCTATCACTTAAAAGCCTATCAATTGCGCGAAAGGTTGGGACTAAAGGCCAAGGCTGCGGGATCCATTTCGAATATCTCGATCATCTATAAACAGCTGGGCAACTATAGGGAAGCGGTCAATTACATGCACCGCTCGCTAAAGATCTATGAAGAGGCTGGAGATGAGGCGAAACAGGCCATCGTGCTTTCCAATCTCGGAAACGTCTACATGAACTATGAGAAATATGCGGCAGCGAAGGAAAGTTATGACCGTGTGGTCCAGCTCGCCTCAAGATCAAACAACAATGCCCTGTTGGCAGGGGCTTTTTCTGGGCTGATGAAATATTATTTTCAGCTCAAGAAATACCCGTCCGCCCTGCATTATGGAAACAAGGCAGCCAAACTCTTGCTTCAGCTCAACCTTAAAAACGACTTGGCCGCTGTGTACAATACCATCGGACAGGTTTATTATGAAGATGGAAATTATGCTGCTGCCATGAAATATTACCGCGAATCGCTGGCATTCAGGGTGTTTATGAAAGACCAGTTGGGCATTGCTTCCTGCTACAAGAACATGGCCGCATGTTATGCAGAATCAAAGGACTACAGCAATGCCGAAAAATATGTAACTAAGAGCATCGAAATATTTAAGGGGGTAGATGCCAAAGATTATCTTAGGGAAGCGTATGATGTATTGGGCGATATCTACGAAGCCAAACAAGACTACGCACGCTCTTTAAAGTCGTTCAAGGATGGTGCGGCCATGAAAGACAGCGTGTACAACAAACAGGCGATAGATCGGATCAATGAACTCCAGATCGCTTATGATACCGAAAAGAAAGCAAAGCAGATTATGCTCCTTAATAAAGAGAACAAGATCCAAAAGCTGCTGATCGGCAAAAGAAATACATGGCTGGGCATTGCGGCGGGTATTTTGTTCCTGGTGTTCTTGCTCGCATTTTTAGGGTACAAAGGCATTAAGCTAAGACAGGACGCCCGATTGCAGGCGGAAGTGATCATACAGCAGGATCTTTCTACCAAGGCAATCCTTAATGCCGAAGAAAATGAGCGGAAAAGGATTTCTGGCGAACTGCACGATGGACTTGGACAGATGTTCTCTGCGATCAAACTCAATTTGTCGGGATTGGCCGATGAGGTCATGTTCAAACACTTGCAGAGCCGTGAGCTATTTGAGAAAACCCTGAACCTGGTAGATGAAAGCTGTAAGGAAGTAAGGGTAATTGCGCACCAAATGGCACCCAATGTATTGCTGAAGTCGGGATTGGCCACGGCGGTACGTGATTTTATCAATAAAATCGATTCGCGCAAGCTGAAGATTAACCTGGAAACGCTTGGCCTTCAGGATCGATTGGACCAAAACATAGAAACCGTACTCTACCGCGTAATCCAGGAAACCGTGAACAATGTGATCAAACATGCTGCCGCCAATGCACTGGACATCCAATTGACCAAAGACGAGGAAAGCATCAATGTAATGATCGAAGATAATGGGAAAGGATTTGATGCCATGAATTTGGAAAAGTTTGAGGGCATAGGCCTCAAGAACATTAGAAGCCGTATTGCCTACTTAAAGGGATCTGTCGATTTTTCTTCAAGTCCGGGTGCCGGAACGCTTGTGGCAATCTACATTCCTTTGTAAATTAGATCTGGATGATTTTGAAGCTCAACATATTTTAATCCGATGGAAAATACGCTCTTGACCAATTTATTTATTGTAGACGACCACCAACTGGTCATCGACGGCCTTCGCTCCCTGCTCAACAATGAAGAGCGCTATGCCATTCTGGGCTCCTGCAATCAGCCCAAGGAAGTGATGGAAATGCTCGAGGAATTAAATGTAAACGTCTTGCTCACAGATATCAATATGCCCGGCATGTCTGGTGTGGAACTGACCAGAAATGTCAAAAAGAGATTTCCGGAGATCAAGGTATTGGCCCTTTCTATGTTTGGCGACCACCAGGTGATCAAGGAAATGATCGATGCGGGCATTTCTGGGTACATCCTCAAAAATACGGGCAAACTGGAATTGCTGGAGGCGCTGGATAAATTGGCAAAAGGGCAGACCTTTTTTGGCGATGAGGTGACGCGTGAGCTGATGAAATCATTCCGCAACAACGACGAAGGCTCGCACCTGACCAATCGCGAAGTAGAAATCATCAGGCTGATCGAGTGTGAGCACAGCAATAAGAAAATCGCCGACATGCTCTTCATCAGCGAACGGACGGTCGAAACCCATCGAAAGAATATTTTCAGGAAAACAGGTACACAGAGCATCGTAGGCCTGCTCAAATATGCCTATGAGCATAAGATCATCTAATTTATACCCACAGTTGGGTAGTTAAATATACCCGAGCAATGGTATTGTGCTGAGCAGGGCTTTTTCGAATTTTTGTGATATAAAAAATCACTTAAAAAAATGAAAAAATTAACATTAGTCCTTTTAGCCGTATCATTTACTTCAGCATTTATTTCCTGCAAGAAAGACAAAGAGACAACTTCCGATTCTGCAACGGTAACCGTAAACGCCTCACTGCTCGGCTTTGATGGTACAAGCGGTACTGCTTTTAAGAGCACAGCCGGAAAAGTAACAAAATCTGGAAATTCCTACACCCTGACCGCTGTTGAAGATGGCGCAAAAAGAAGCATCAGCATCACTGTAAACAATGTGACCGCCTTGGGCACTTTTACCCTAGACAAAGGAAACACCAGTACAAATATGGGCATTTTGGTCAAAGACAACACGTCGACAGATGCCACATTGACCTATAAAACAGATGGAGTTTCTACCACGGGAGGAATTGGCGGCGGCTCGCTGCAGATTACCAAACTGACCGATACGGAAATCGAGGGCAAATTCTATGTTGTTGCCTATAACTCGGCAAAAGTGGCCGCATTTGTAGAAAATGGCGCATTCAGCGGAAAGATCACCAAATAGATCAGCCAAAATCATTCCTAACCTAAACGCTCCATCATATGAAGACCAATACCAAAGCTATCGACGTTTTAAGTAGACGTGAGGTGGAAATTATCAAATTAATTACCCAGGAATATAGCAATGAAGATATTGCTTCGCACCTGGCCATCAGCAAACGTACGGTAGAGACGCACCGGAAAAACATCTTCAAGAAAACGAAGGTTAAAAGTATAGTTGGATTGGTCATGCTGGCAGTTAAAAACAAGCTGGTTTCTTAGCCTATTATTAACCAATACATAAAAATTACAAAAAAGATACAGACTAAAACTGTATCTTTTTTGTTTATTTAAAAAATTGGTATCATATTGGATGATGATATTTTATAGGAATGGATTTTAAATCAGTAAAAGAGATGTTGAGAAGAGTATTGATGATTACGTTTACAGCCGCCGCACTGGCCTGTAGCGCTTCGCCCAAAGCCCAAAAAATGGTCGATGGGGTACAGAATATTACACCAGATGAACAGCAGAGTTTAGCCGTTAGACAGGTAGTTTCGTTAATAGAAAATTATAACTATAAACATATCAAGCTTAATGATTCGATTTCTTCGATTATCCTTGACCGCTACATCAAGGCCATGGATCCATCGAAATATTACTTTTTGGCCAGCGATATCGCTGAATTCGACAAGTTTAGAACTGAATTGGATGATGACCTGAGAAATGGTGACCTAAGTGCACCATTCTACATCTTCAATGTTTACCTGAAAAGATACAATGAGCGCATCGATTATTCGTTGGGACAGATCAAGGCCAAGTACGATTTTAACCAGAACGATACCTACACCTACGACCGTGAAAAGATGAATTGGGTGAGCAGCACCACTGCTTTGGACGACATCTGGAAAAAACGCGTCAAATATGAGCTCGTTAACCTGAAGATTGCGGGAACGGATGCAGCCAAAAACATAGAAACGCTCACCAAGCGTTACCAGAACCTAAAATCGCAAGCTGCAAAATTCAATAACCAGGATGTATTCCAGATTTTAATGGACGCATTTACAGAGGCAATAGATCCGCATACCAATTATTTTAACCCTAGAAATGCCGAAGCTTTCAACATGGAAATGTCGCGCTCCCTAGAGGGAATTGGCGCTACTTTGCAGTTGGAAAATGAGGTGACCAAAATTGTTTCGATTGTTCCCGGAAGCCCCGCTTTCAAAAGCAAGCAGCTCAATGCCGGCGACCGTATTGTTGCCGTTGCACAAGGAGCTACCGGAGAATTTGTAGATGTAATTGGTTGGAGGATTGATAACACCGTTTCGAAAATCAAGGGCCCTAAAGGCACAACCGTGCGATTAAAAGTGATCCCGGTTGGACAGGAACTTTCTGCAAAACCGATCATCGTAACCTTGGTCAGGGATAAAGTAATCTTGGCAGACCAGTCTGCTAAAAAGACTGTGAAAAGTGTGCAATCTGGAGAGGTAACCTATAAGATCGGGATCATAGATGTTCCTGCTTTTTATGCCGACTGGAAAGCGATGTACGCGGGCGATAAAAATTACAAGAGCACCACAAGGGATGTGAAATTGCTGATCGACAGCTTAAAGACCATTGACAAAGTTGATGCGATCGTGATGGACCTGCGTGCCAATGGCGGAGGTTCATTGAATGAAGCGATTGATCTCACAGGATTATTTATAGATAAAGGGCCAGTGGTGCAGGTGAGGGACTACAACAACAATGTGAAGGTAAACGAAGACAAGGATGCAGGCGCAACATGGACAGGTCCGCTCGGCGTCATGATCGATAGGTTAAGTGCTTCGGCCTCAGAAATTTTTGCAGGCGCGATCCAAGATTATGGAAGAGGAGTGATTATGGGTACACAGACTTATGGAAAAGGAACGGTACAGCAGACCATTTCTTTAAATGACATGGTAGATCCTAAGATCTTGCAGGAAATGATGAAAGTATTGGCAGCCAATAAGGTCAAAAATCCTAAAAATGGTGTTGTGCCAGGTTCTACCGTAATTTTGGATAAGGATGGGGTTCCCCAACTTGGACAACTCAATTTAACCATGGCGAAATTTTACCGCGTTAATGGTACCAGTACCCAACATAAAGGTGTAACACCAGACTTTAATTTCCCATCTGTTTATCCATTGGATAAGATTGGAGAAGATACAGAACCATCTGCTTTGCCTTTTGATGTGATCAAGCCTTCAAACTATGAAGCCGTAGCGAATTTGGCGATGCTGAAAAAGGAATTGCAGAAACTGCACAATGACCGCATGAGCAGATCATTGGACAATAAAGCTCTCGAAGAAGACATTGCCGAGTCGAAAAAACGTGATGCAGAGGTTTCCGTTACCTTAAACGAAGCGAAGCTCAAAGCAGAGCGCGATGCCTTGGAATCTAAAAATCTGGCACGTTTAAATGCCATCAGACAGGCGAGGGGCTTAGCACCGGTTAAAAAAGGTGACAAGGCTACAAAAGAAGAGCCTTTTGACTTTGTACAGGAAGAAAGCCTGAAAATTATGGCCGACCTGATGAAGATGACAGAAAATACAAAGGTGACCAATGTACCGACCCTGAACAAATAGGAGCAATGTCTCAAATCCATAAAAAAAAGCCCTTTCAGGTAACGAAAGGGCTTTTTTTATGGACCTCGCAGGTTCTTAAGAACCTGCGAGGTTGTCTAATTATTTCTTTTTCTTTTCATTTTCATGGCTCAATTGCATCGCCATCATCTCTTTCATGGTCTTGTTCATGCCTTCGGTAGATCCATCTAGGAAAATCACATTGCCTTCGCTAAATTCAGCAAATTGCTTGATTGCCTCTGTCCACATGGTGAAAAGAATAACCGAAGTATCCAGATTGGCCTGTTGCATCTCTTGAGCGGCATTGGTCATCCCTTTGGCCACTTCTTCCCTAAAGAGTGCAATCCCTTGTCCACGGAGCTGTGCGGCTTCTCTTTCCGCCGTTGCGGCAATCTTGATCGCATTTCCATCCGCCTCTGCGGCTTTTGTCTTCGTGATCAACAAGGCCTGACCTTCGTTTTCGGCAGCAGCTTTGAGGTTGTTCGATGCCACAACGCGGCTCATGGAGCGCATGATCTCATCGTCAAAAGTAATGTCATTCAATTGAAGGTCCTGCAGGTGATAGCCCCAGCTTTCCAATACTTGGTCTATCTGATGCTTCACATGTTCTACAATTTCATTTCGCTGCGCCAATACATTAGCCTGTTTCTGCGTAGCCACATAGGCACGGATAGAACCTTCGATGGTACGGATCAGGGCCTGCATCAGGTTGCTGGCATCCACAAACTTAAAAGCCACATTTTTAATGGTTTCCTCATCGTGGTTGAGTACAGAATACAGTAACATGGCCTTGAAGTACACATTGGCCTGATCGTGCGTAACGGCCTGAAAGGAAAGTTCGACCGAACGGTTCTGAATGGAAATCCGAGAATGGATCTGTTCGATCAAAGGAATTTTTAGGTTAAGTCCGGGATGGAGCTGACGGCGGTACTTTCCAAAAACGGTAATGACCGCTATCGTGCCCTGTCTTACCGTTACAAAAGAACTAAAAAGGACCACGAGCGCCAAAAACAGCAAGATATAAGGTGCGTAAAGCATAATGATGGGTTTAAAATGATGATCAATATTAGGCAAAAAAGAATGAATTGCAAAGCAGAACTTTGGCTATCAAAATTGCTTCAGAGACCCTTCACTTCGCTATACCCAGTGCTCGGGATGACCACTCCAAACAAAATTCTCTTTATTGCTGTTATTACCCATAAATCTAAAATCATGAATGTAAAAAGAACTTTTGGAACCATCCTTACAATTTTGGGCATTATTGGGCTCATTTGGGCTGGAGTTGGATTTGTTCAGCATACCATGGGCGGCCGTGAGCTGGTCATTGTTGGGATCATAGGCATTATCTTTTTCTTTGCAGGGATTGGACTGGTGAGGAATACCAAAGACGAGTCCTGATCGGTCAATTGGCCAATTTGATTGTCCCGTCGGCTTCAAATTTTAATCCGTTCCCGGGAAAATCCAATTGTGTCAAGGCTTCCATCTTTTTAAAGGCGGTATGGTTCTCGTCTAGCGTAAGCCGATTGATCTTATCCTGTTTGACAGAGATCACATTTGCGCGGAGAAAATCACCCTGGGCATTCAGCTTTAACTGTAAGAGCGGTGCAAATCCGTTTGGGCCCTTGAGGCTGAACAGGCCATAAGTGCAAAAGTTGCCGAGGCTATAGGCAATGAACTTGTTTTTATAGACCTCGACCGCACGGGTTACATGCGGTCCGTGCCCCAACACCACATCTGCCCCTGCATCGATCACGGCATGCGCAAAGGCATATACATTGCCCCTATTTTCTTTGAAGAAAATTTCGGTCTTTCGGGTAACGCGCTCAAAATTTGCACCTTCGCCACCGCCATGAAAGGAAACGATCACCATATCGGCCTGTTGTTTCAATTGGCCGACCAAAAGCTTGGCGCTATCGATGTTCTTGATCGAAACCGTATTTTCATTGGGCGCAAATGCACAGAAAGCATAACGAACGCTATCAAGTTCGAAAATTTCAAATGGCTTGTCCAGCTGACCGGCATAATGGAACTGTAGCGAATCTAATATTCGGGCCGTATTTTTTCGTCCTTTCGAGTCGAAATCGCCAACATGGTTATTGGCAATGCTCAACAGGTTAAATCCTGCTTTTTTATAAATTGCGGCATAGCGATCGGGCATGCGAAAGGCATAGCAACTATTCGGGTTGAGGCCCTTACATTTACTTGAATTTCCGCTATTGAGGAAGCAGCCTTCGAGGTTTCCGAACACGATGTCTCCTTTTAGGAAAGGACTTACCGCCGAAAAACTGTTCACGGCATCGTCTGGGGGCAAGTTCAGCTTGCTGGGAAAGGCAGAGCCGAGCATCATGTCGCCTACGGCCGTGATGTTGATCGTATCTTTGATTTTTCTGATCTTTATGGAATCGGCAAGTTCCTGCGAAACCATAACCTTTCTTTCCTGGCAGCTCATGAGCAGGTAAGTACCTAAAATCGAAAAGAGGGAAAGGGCAATGAGCTTCTTCATAGGTTGGGCATAAAAAAATCCCCCAAAAAGGAGGATCTGTATAATTTTGTTAACTGTCAATTAAGAACTAGAAACTAAGAACTGAAAACTGCGAACTGACAACTGTAAACTGGACTATTCTTCAACAAAGTCCTTCTTAGCTGGTTCCAAAATCCTGCCGCCTTTAAAGAAGGTCCTTGAATAATAAGGCTCATTCAGGTTGCTGATTTTTACACCTCTTGAAGAAGAGGCATGTGCGAAACGGTTATCGCCAAGGTATACGCCCACATGTGAAATCCTACGGCCATTTCCCCTAAAGAAAACCAGGTCGCCTTCCCTAAGTTCATCTTTTGATAAAGGCATGGTCATACCGAAGATATCGCCAGAATTTCTTAAAATATTGGTGTTAAAGACTTTGTCGTAGATGGCTTTGGCAAAAGCCGAGCAGTCTATTCCTTTTTTGGTATTGCCTCCGAAGTGATACGGTGTGCCGATCCATTCGTAGATAAATTTATAAAGCTTGAGGTTAGAAGTGGCATTTACCGCTACGCCCATTACCTGCGAAAAATATTGCGAGGCGAGGTTATCTGGGTCTTCTAGTTTATTTTCTTTGGTCTTGTTTTGGGCTTGAACAGCAGTGAAGCTGAAGAGAACGATAATTATCGAAAACAAAAACTTTTTATTCATGTTATACTGTTAAGTTTGGGTAAATGACACTTACACTTAAACGTACACCACTACGGGCTTATTGTCAGCTTGCAAAGTTAGCTTAAATTAGGCGGTTTTGCAAATGTTTGAACTAATATAAGCAAGTTATTCACATTCCACATGTTTTTTGAATTTTTTTCTTTGGCTAAATGCTAAATGAGAACACATGCTGGTGCTGCAAATCGCAAAGCTAAACGCCATTGCTTGTTTGCTTTGTGTCTTTGTGGTGCCAAGAACCGGTCATCTGTCAATAACCACAAAGACACGATGTGCACAAGCAATTGATCTCAAATCAGTTGCATTGCTTTACGGTCAGTTTGTTGCTACAGCTACAGATCTATCCTTCCGTCGATGGCCAGCCGGTCTATATTCGGTGTTCCTTCAGTATAGTCTCGGTATAGTCTCGGTATAGTCTCGGTACTATCTCGGTAAAACTGCGTTTTATCGGACTGTCACTGAATATATACCGAGACTACCGAGTATTGGAGGAACATGCAGCGCAATTTGAAGGATGATAAAGCTGTTCCAAATAAATCGCTCAACAGAATTTAATTTTATGTTGGGCAAACAGGAGCCATTAAATCTTAAGCTGCATATTGGCAACAAAAAATAATAATGGGACATTGCCTAAAATGGTTTTTTGGAAGCCTAATTGCTGTTGTAACATTCCTATTTTTATACCAAAAACCTTATCAGAAATTGCATAAAAAAAGTTAGATTTGTCTCCGTTAATCAAAAATCAATACACCAACATAATGAGTGCAGTAGAAATTAATAAGGATACCTATTTGAAGTGGTTCGAATCAATGTTGTTAATGCGGAAGTTCGAAGAGAAGACCGGACAACTTTATGGGCAACAAAAAATTCGTGGATTTTGCCACTTATATATCGGCCAGGAAGCTGTTGTAGCAGGTGCAATTTCAGCCATGCAGAAAGGAGATTCGATGATTACCACTTATCGCGACCATGCCCATGCACTTGCGTTGGGACTGAGTGCGAACAGCATCATGGCAGAAATGTATGGTAAGATTACAGGATGCTCAAAGGGGAAAGGCGGTTCGATGCACATTTTCAGTAAAGAGCATAATTTTTATGGTGGACATGGTATTGTTGGCGGACAGATCCCTTTGGGTGCAGGTATTGCCTTTGCCGAAAAATATAAAGGCACAAACAACGTAAACATCTGCTACATGGGCGATGGAGCAGTTCGTCAGGGTGCACTTAACGAAACTTTCAACATGGCCATGCTCTGGAAACTTCCAGTAGTTTTCGTTTGCGAAAACAATGGTTATGCCATGGGAACTTCTGTACAACGTACCACCAACATGACTGATATCTATAAAATTGGCCTTGGTTTCGATATGCCATGTGCGCCAGTAGATGGAATGGATCCAGTAGCCGTACACAACGCCATGGACGAGGCCATCCAACGTGCCCGTAATGGCGAAGGACCGACGTTCTTGGAAATGCGGACCTACCGTTACCGTGGACATTCCATGTCAGATCCTGCAAAATATAGGACTAAGGAAGAGCTGGAGACCTATAAATCTAAAGATCCGATTGAGCAGGTGAAAGAAGTGATCCTGAAAGAGAAATATGCCGATGAAAACTGGGTCAACGAAATTGAGGAAAAAGTAAAGGCAACGGTAGAGGAATCGGTAAAATTTGCCGAAGAATCGCCATGGCCAGAACCTGCTGAGCTCTATAAAGATGTTTATGTGCAGGCAGACTATCCTTACCAAGACAATTAATCAAAAGACACGCATTACAATAGATATAATAAATGGCTGATATAGTAAAAATGCCCAAAATGAGCGATACCATGACCGAAGGGGTAATGGCGAAGTGGCATAAAAAAGTAGGCGATAAAGTTAAGAGCGGCGATGTTTTGGCCGAAGTGGAAACTGATAAGGCCACGATGGACCTGGAATCCTATTGGGACGGCACGCTGTTGTTTGTAGGCGTTGAAGAAGGCAAAGCGGTTCCCGTTGATGCCGTAATTGCCGTAATTGGTAAAGAAGGAGAGGATTATAAGGCAGCACTCGAAGCCGAGGGCGGTGCCAAAGAGCCTGAAAGTCCGAAGTCTGAAGCCCCGAAAGCTGAAGACCAGAAAGAAGTTGAAAGTGGAGAGCCCAAAGCCCAGGGCGGAGGCCTAAGCGAAGAAGAATTGAGCAAAAAAGGGATTACGGTTATTCGTATGCCTTTGCTAAGTGATACCATGACCGAAGGCGTAATTGCCGAATGGCATAAAAAAGTAGGCGATACGGTAAAAGATGATGATGTGCTGGCCGATGTGGAAACCGATAAGGCGACCATGGAGGTAATGGGCTACGCAAGCGGCACGCTGTTGCACATTGGCGTAAACAAAGGTGAAGCTGCCAAAGTAAATGGAATTATTGCCATTGTTGGTCCGGAGGGGACAGATGTTTCGGGTATCCTTTCGCAAGGAACGAATCCCGCTGCCAAGTCAGAAGGTCCGAAGTCAGAAGGTCCGAAGTCAGAAAGTCCGAAGGCGGATGCCGCCCCATCAAAAGATGAAGCGCAGGAAGCCAAAACTGTTTCAAATGCCAATGGCGGAAGGATTATTGCATCGCCTTTGGCCAAAAAAATAGCTAAAGAAAAAGGCATTGACCTATCGCAGGTTGCCGGCAGTGCCGAAGGCGGAAGGATCATTAAGAAAGACATTGAGAATTATAAGGCTGCTCCAGCTAAGTCTGAAAGTCCGAAGTCTGAAAGTCCAAAGACAGATGCTATTGCACCTGTTATCCCAACCTATGTTGGTGAAGAGAAATTTACCGAGGCACCGGTTTCGCAGATGCGGAAAGTAATAGCCAAGCGCTTGGCAGAAAGCTTATTTACTGCACCACATTTTTACCTCACGGTGAGCATCGATATGGATGGTGCAATTGCTGCACGTACACAGATCAATGCCATTGCGCCTGTTAAGGTATCGTTCAACGATTTGGTGATCAAGGCGGTTGCTGTAGCGTTGAAAAAGCATCCTGCAGTGAATTCGTCATGGGGCGGCGACAAAATCCGTTTTAACGAGCACACCAATATTGGCGTAGCCATGGCCGTAGAAGATGGGCTGTTGGTTCCGGTTGTCCGCTTTGCAGATGGCAAGTCATTGTCGCACATTTCTGCTGAAGTAAAAGAATTTGGTCAAAAGGCAAAAGCTAAAAAATTACAGCCTGCAGATTGGGAAGGCAGCACCTTTACTGTGTCCAACTTGGGCATGTTCGGTATCGATGAATTTACTTCCATCATCAACTCTCCAGATGGAGCTATTCTGTCAGTTGGGGCCATCCAACAGATCCCGGTAGTTAAAAACGGAGCTGTGGTGCCGGGAAATGTAATGAAACTGACCTTGGGCTGCGACCATCGCGTAGTAGATGGAGCCACGGGTGCCCAGTTCCTGCAGACCTTGAAAGGGCTGTTGGAAGAACCGATCAGGTTATTGGCTTAAGCGAGTAGCGATTGGCGTTGAGCGTTAGTGAATGATATCAGGCTTCGATTATTCGGAGCCTTTTTTTATGGCGATGGAGAACGATTCCTACAGCCAAAAAAGTGGAAATATTAGAAAGCTTTTTCTATATTTACAGAAGAAATAAAGTATAAAAGACATATAAATAGCGTTTAGCGAAAAAAGCCTGTATTCTGAAAGCTCGAAAATTCAAGATGCCTACAGGGAAGTTTAAGCTAACGTTCACGCACGGCGTGGGCGTTGCTTTGCTTTGTAGGTACGGGTGTCGAGCCCCGCAGAATACGAGCATGGTAACTAACCCACGTTTTTTTTATGCCAAAATTTTTTTGATACCACGACCATGCAGACTCAGGAAATCAAGATTGGTGACATCGTGCGGCACCGGAATATCATGCGGGGAACAGACCTATCGGTGGTGAGCATTGCAGGCGACCAATTGACCGTAAGGTATGCGCACAATGGACAATTCCATACCCAGGAACTAACCTTAAGCGAAGTTGAACTGTTTGTGCAGGATGGGGACGAGTATGATTAAATAAGTAAAAAGTAAAAAGTAAAAAGTAAAAAGTAAAAAGTAAGCTTTGCTTAGCTACCGTAAGAGCGCTTAGCGCCGAGCTCTTAGCTTAAGCTACTTGACATCAATTAACCAAAAAGAAGACATATAAATAACGTTTAGCGAAAAGCCTGTATTCTGAAAACTCGACATCTTCAAATACCTACAGGAAGTTTAAGCTGCCGTTCACGCAAAATAACGTGAGCGTTGTTTGGCTTGTAGGCAATGGGTGTACATCCGTTTACAGGTGAAATAGCGTCCACGTTTTTTTTGTGCTAAGATAGATATGCCGACACTCCATTGGATTGGTAAGGATAAAGTCATTAACCATCATTTAGATGTGCCATTTAAGGTGCTGGATTTTAAATATGGGTTTTCTGGAGAAAAAAATGAAGGAGAGCCAGTAAATTCTGGTAATTTAATCATCAATGGCGACAATTTAGAAGCTTTAAAATCACTGTTGCCGAAATATGAAGGCAAGGTTAAATGTATCTATATAGATCCCCCATATAATACTGGTAATGAGGGTTGGATATATAATGATAATAGCAATTCTCCGCAGCTACTCAAGTGGTTTAACAAGGTGGTCGGAAGGGAAGGTGAGGATTTAACAAGGCACGATAAATGGCTGTGCATGATGTATCCCAGGATAAAATTGCTTCACCGACTCTTAGCAAAAGATGGTGCGATTTTTATTTCAATAGAAGACAACGAACAGGCTAACCTGAAATTACTTCTTGACGAGATCTTTGGAATATCCAATTACTTAGGAAACCTTATTTGGCGGAAAAAAGAAGGAGGAGGGCAAACGGATAAATATTTTGTAACAGAACATGAATATATATGTGTTTACCAAAAATCAAATCATTTCCAATGGATCGATAATATTCGCAGCAAAGGGGATAAGGAATTCAACAAATCAGATAGTAAGGGGCTCTTTAAATTGACAAAATTGGAGAAATGGGGAAGTGGAGCTAGAAAGGAAGATAGGGAAACTATGCATTTTCCTATCATAAGCCCTAATAATGAAGAATATTATCCTGTCGCTCCAGACGGAAATCCTGGGAGATGGAGAGTGGGTCGTGAAAAAATGAACAAACTAATTGAAGATGGGCTAGTACATTGGGAAATTAGAAAAGATAAATACATTCCTTATGAAAAGACGTATAAAATTGATAGCCAAAATTCAATAATCAAAGAGAGAAGCATTTTATATGATGTGGCTAATACCGCAGAAGCATCTAAAACTTTAACTCAAATATTTAATCAAAAAGATGTATTTGATACCCCAAAGCCTGTTCAATTGATAGAATTTATCCTTCGTCATACTACTCAGGATGACTCAATTGTACTTGATAGCTTTGCAGGCTCTGGGACTACTGCGCAAGCAGTTCTTAATTTAAATAAGCAGAATGGGAACAGAAAATTCATTTTAATTGAAATGGAAGAATATGCAGAGTCAATTACTGCAGAACGGGTGAAGAGGGTAATTCGTGGCAATTCTAATATTCCTGGTTTGGGCGGAAGTTTTGATTATTACGGTCTAGGCGAACCTCTTTTTAGTGAGGACGAGATTTTAAATTCTGCAATTAGTGAAGATTCCATTAGAGAATATATTTGGTATAGTGAAACAAGATCTCGTTACTTCACCAACTCACCGTTTTCAACTTTTTTGGGCACTTGTAATGGGACTGATTACTACTTCATGTATGAAAAGGACAATACAGCCACTCTTGATTATCAGACGCTAGCAGAAAACATTAAGCATAAAGCTGAACGCTATATAATATATGCTGATAACTGTTTGCTATCCGAAAGTTTTATGTTGGAAAAAAATATAGAATTCAAGAAAAGCCCGCGGGATATTTCACGCTTTTAACCATGGAATTAAAAACATATCAAAAGCAAGTTATTAATGATTTGCATCAGTATTTTTCTTACTTGCAAGAATATAAACGTGTAGACAAAGCTTTTAATGTGTTTTGGGAAGATAAGGCGGGTCCCTATAGTCCATTAACAGGAGAGGGAATGCGCTCTTATCAAAATACGGTTCCAAGTGCTATTCATTTAAGTATTAAAGTTCCAACCGCAGGTGGTAAAACATTCATAGCCTGTAATGCTCTTAAAACAATTTTTGATTCGTTACCAGATGAACAGTCTAAAGCAGTTGTCTGGCTGGTTCCTTGGAGTAATTTATTGGATCAGACGGTAAAAAACCTAAGTGATCCAAATCATCCTTATTGCCAGAAACTTAATGCGCTATTTAATAATAGGGTACAGGTTTACGAAAAAGCAGAATTATTGCAAGGTGCAAGTTTTAATCCATCCGTGGTAAAAGAGCAGCTAAGTATAATGGTGATGAATTTTTCGTCTATTAGGGCAAAAAACAAAGATGACAGAAAAATTAACGAGCAAAATTCAAATCTAGCCAATTTTTCTTCTGAGATAAATGATATGGATGTTCTTGAGGGAACTGAAAAAGAAGCGCTGATCAATGTAATCCGTAGCTTAAATCCTGTATTAATTGTAGATGAAAGTCATAACGCAGAAAGCGATCTAAGTGTTGAAATGCTAAAGAACCTTAACCCAAGTTTCATTCTTGACCTTACGGCCACTCCCAAGCAAAATTCAAATTTGATTAGCCTTGTTTCGGCTATGGAACTGAAGAAAGAGCACATGGTGAAACTTCCTGTAATCGTCTATAACCATCAAAATATTGAAGGTGTTGTTGAAAGTGCCATACATCTTCAACATAGATTAGAGCGAGAAGCAAAGATCCTAGAAGCTCAGGGAGGGAAATATATTCGGCCGATTGTATTGTTTCAGGCGCAGCCAAAGACCAAAGAAGATAATAAAACATTCGATAAGCTAAAAGCTCAACTGATTGAGGTTGGAATTCCTGAAGAACAGATCAAGATCAAAACGGCAAATAAAGATGAGTTACGAGCAATTGATTTGCTAAGTAAAGATTGTCCAGTAAGGTATATCATAACAATAAATGCACTGAAAGAAGGATGGGATTGCCCATTTGCTTATATATTGGCATCTTTAGCTGATAGGTCTTCAGCCATTGATGTCACACAGATTTTAGGTAGGGTACTTAGGCAGCCTTATACCATGAAGCATGATAATACTATGTTAAATCTATCTTATGTAATTACGTCATCAATAAAATTCCAAGAAACACTGCAGAACATTATAGATGGATTAAAACTATCGGGTTTTAGTGAAAAGGATTATCGAGATAAGGATGTGATGCCCGAAAACATTAAAATTGCTGCGAAGCAGGAGGCATTATCTAAATATTTGTTGTCAAATGAGCCGCCAGACCTTTCAGAGAAAATATTTAATACCGATAAAATATCGATAAATATTAATCACTCCACTGGAGAAACAAATCATACCTTGGACTTAATTGAATCAATGGCAATTGAACAAAATGAAAGATTTCAAAAAGATATTGAAAATCAACATTCACGCTCAAATGCTGAGCAGCTTTTCTCCGAAATAGGCATGAAGGTAAAACAATATAAAATGCGAGATAGTATTTCAGAGGTTGCTAAGAGTTTAGTTTTGCCAAAATTCGTGATGGAACTTCCACCAAATCCCTTTTTATTGATGGATGAAGGATCGATGGAGAAATTGGACCGGGCGAATCTGCTAAGAGATTTTAAATTATCTGACAAAGACACTATTATCTCATTTGATTCAAGTTCATCGGAACTTTACAAAGTTGATGCAGAAGAAATCGGCAAAGGAGAGTATAAGATGAGTCCTTATAAGATTGATAAGGCTTATCAGGCAGATCTTGTTGATTACTTTTTGGCTAAGCCAAAGGAGGGACAGATAAAGGATTTAGCGGTTTTCATAGCCAAAAGACTGGATAAGATAGCCCAAATCCCAGAAATTGAGATAAAGAAATATGCTTTGAGGATATTGGAAAATATGTCCCCTCAAGAATTAATCAATTTTAATCAAAGAAAATTTGAATTCAGCGATCTTATTAAGCAAAAGATCAATGACCTAGCAGACGTTCACGCTGAAGCCACATTTGATAGATGGTCTGCAACAGGCAAGATTAAGCTGCATTTCGACTGGAAGTTTGATGAAACAATTATACCGGGGCGTATTGGAAAAGATATAGGAAATTCACTATATGCACATGAAGGAGAGATGAATGGTTTTGAGGAAAAATTTATTTCAGAAGTAGCAAACTTGCCAAATATTTTGTTTTGGCATAGAAATTTGGGAAGAGGGAAAGGATTTGCCTTAAATGGATTTAAATCTAATCATTATCCTGATTTTATTTTAGTTTCGAAATCTGGTAAGATAATATTGATTGAAAACAAAGGTGCTGATCGAGACAATTCTGATAGTATTTCTAAACTACGACTAGGCAAAGCATGGGAAAATATGGCAGGAATGTCGTATAAATATTTTATGGTCTTTGAAAAAAATGCTATTCCCGGCGCACTCAATTTTAATGAAGCAGTTTCTTGGATTAAAGATATGTAGTTCATGAACTAAGAAACGTAGATGCCTAGTTAAGTGTCAATCAGACAAATTTGTCTTGCTATTTCCATTAGAAACCACTACATTAGTTAAAACCCTTAACTAATGGAAACAGCTCTCAGCCAACCTGTTCAGCAGCAACAGCGTACTATTGTGGTAGATGTACTGCGCGGTTGGGCACTCTTCGGTGTGGTGCTCATGAACTATTTTGATTTCTTTACGCTCGGACAAAATTGGGCAACATTTAAGCCCACTACCCTGGATAGCGTGCTCTTTTTTATCACCAACCTGTTGTTCTCTGCCAAATCGTGGACTCTCCTCAGCCTGCTCTTCGGCTATGGTTTTGCCGTGCTCATGAACAACATCCGGGAGAAGGGACATGAGCCTTATCGCTTTTTCGCAGGGCGGATGTTTTGGCTTTTCGTGCTTGCTTTTATCAACAGTGCCATCTTTTTTGGCGATATCTTAAAGGATTATGCGGCATTGGGCTTACTCTTGCTGCTTTTTTACCGGAGCTCGGCAAAAACCACGTTTTGGGCCAGCACGGTACTGTTTTTGGCCATCCCGCCAGTTGCAGCTTTTGTCAACTCGCTGGGCGACCAATCCTGGAACATCGTTACCAGTCTTTTCCCCAAATACCTAAGCCATAACCTGATTGATGTGTTTACCTTTGGTCTTAAGGCCACCTATTTCGGCGAGATGATCTACCAGCCCTATCTCTATACCGTGCACCTGGTTATGTTCTGCTGCATGTTGTGGGGCTTTACCTTATATAAGATCAATTTTTTTGCCGATCTGGCCAGTAAGCGAAAATGGATCTTGTGGGCTTTTTGGACCGGTCTGGCCTTGGCTGTTTTCTTTAATGTGTTTTTTATGGTTTACCAGCAGCAAAAATGGCTGTTCCTAAAACATTTCCAATTCAGGTACTGGCTAGTGCTGAGCACCATGATCTGCATCGGCAGCGGGATCTGCTGGCTGTACATTGCCGGTAAATTAAAAACCGTTTTCCAATATTTCGCGTGGATGGGCAAAATGACATTGACCAATTACATTGTACAAAACATCATCGGCCTATTGGTCTTCTCTGGTTTTGGGCTCGGCATCTGGAGCACTTATCCACTCTGGTTCTACCTGCTATTGGCTACGGTCATTTTTATCATCCAGCTGTTTGTGAGCAAATGGTGGCTCAAAAAATACAATTATGGGCCTATTGAATGGATCTGGCGGCAATTGAGTTACCGGAAGAAATTGCCATTGAAAAGAACTTAATAGGTAAGATGTAAGATGGAAGATGGAGGCAAGGCTACATGATATCCAATCTAGTTTCCATCTTCCTTTTTACCTTTTCCATCTTCCCTTTCTTTTCGGTATTTTTGCCGCATGTCTAAACCAAGCTTACCTAAGGGAACTAGAGATTTTTCGCCAGTTGAAATGGTGAAACGCAATTATATTTTCGAAACAATTAAAAAAGTATTCAGAAAATATGGCTATGCGGAAATCCAGACCCCTAGTATGGAAAACCTAGCTACGCTAACCGGTAAGTATGGCGATGAAGGCGATAAACTGATCTTTAAGATCTTAAACTCAGGCGACTTCTTAGGCAAGGTAGATGAACAATTACTTGCAGCCCGCAACTCACAACTTACAACCAGCCAGGTTTCTGAAAAAGCCCTCCGCTACGACCTTACCGTTCCTTTCGCGCGCTATGTGGTAATGCACCAAAACGAAATTTCCTTTCCTTTTAAGCGCTTTCAGATCCAACCGGTGTGGCGTGCCGATCGTCCACAGAAAGGAAGGTACCGTGAATTCTATCAATGCGATGCGGATGTGGTGGGCTCTGCCTCACTCTTAAACGAAGCCGAATTTGTGCTCATTTATCGCGAGGCATTGATCAATCTCGGACTGAAAGACTTTACCATCAAGATCAATAACCGTAAGATCCTATCTGGCATAGCCGAAATCATCGGAAAGCCGGAACTGATCGTAGACATGACCGTAGCCATCGATAAATTGGATAAGATTGGATTTGAAGGCGTGACCAATGAGTTGATCGAGCGCGGGTTTACTCAGGCTGATATCGACCAATTGAAACCCGTTATCTTGTTGGAAGGTTCCAATGCTGAAAAATTGGAAAGTTTAAAACAGGTATTGGCCACTTCGACGTTAGGTTTAAAGGGCATTGAAGAAATAGAAACTGTGTTTAATTACGTATCCAGACTTACAACCCACAACTTGCAACCTGTAACACAATTGGAGCTAGACATTACCCTCGCACGTGGACTAAACTATTACACCGGCTGCATTTTCGAAGTAAAGACCAACGAAGTAGCCATGGGCAGTATTGGTGGAGGGGGAAGATATGACGACCTGACGGGGATGTTCGGACTCAAAGACCTGACCGGCGTCGGGATTTCGTTTGGTGCCGACCGGATCTATGATGTACTTGAAGAACTTTCGCTGTTTCCGGTGTCGGCTGCCCAAGGTACAAAAGTGCTGATCAGTAATTTTGATGCCGCTGCGGAAGTATATGCCCTTCCAATCCTTCAACAATTAAGGAGCCATGACATTGCTGCAGAGCTCTATCCAGCTGCCGCTAAGCTAAAGAAACAGCTGGGTTATGCCGACGATAAGAAAATTCCGTATGTGATCTTGATCGGCGAAGATGAAATGAAGAGCGGGAAATTAACGCTAAAAGACATGCAGAGTGGAGCACAGCAGCAGTTGGCAATAGCCGAAATTGTGGGGCAGCTTGCTGGCTAAGATGCATAAGATTGACAAACTTTAAAGTTTGTCAATCTTAAATTAATACTATTGGCGAAACCTGCAAGTAGCTTTTCTTAAATTTTGAGATTGATCATAGCACTCAAATCCTCCCTGCCTTGATGATCAATGGAAAATGGACCTGCACGATCTCTTGATTTCCCCACGCTTTTTTGAGTTCTTCAAACACAAGCTCAATCGGATTTTGCCCGTTGGCCTTGATGTAATGCTGTAGAGATGACCAGGTTTCGAGATAGCCGATCAGCTGATCGAAGGTCCATGAGGCCAGGATTTCCATGGGAGGGGCCTCAATTTCTTCAAATGGAAAAGGAATGGTCGCATAGCCCGATTCGATGTGCCTGCGTTCTTCATCCCAATAGGTGCCCAGAATGGCTTCGTATAAGTGATCAACCAGCGCATCTATTGATGGTGTAATCTTCATCAGTCCGTAGCCCACTGCCACAAAAAGCCCATCGGGTTTGAGTACCCGTTTAACTTCCGCGAAAAACTCATCGAACTTAAACCAGTGGATGGCCTGTGCAACCGTAATGAGATCAAACGATTGGTCGGCAAAGGCAGTTTTTTCTCCCGGTTCTATTTTGTAGGTAATGTTTGGCAGCTGCGGCGCATTGGCCAACTGTTTACTGCTGATATCGGTAGCATCGACGTGTGCAAATATCTTAGCCAATTCAACCGCTACTTGGCCATTGCCGGTTGCACAATCCCAAGCCGTCTGTGCATCCTTCACATGTTGACTTAAGAAATGATAAAAAGACTCGGGATACCTTGGCCGAAATTGGGCATACTGTTGAGCCTGTGTCGAAAAATTATCTTTCATCTATCAATGAGGTTTTTGCCCATAAAATTGCTAAGATTTTTCATGGCCTTTAACTGGATTTTCTGTTGAAAAAAGCGGGCTCCGCCAAAAATCAGTCCCATTAAGCCAAAGGCCTGTTTGGCCCAGCTATGGAAATCGAAAGTGTCGATGTGCCGGCTTATTTTCCCATCCTTAAACTCAAAAGTGGCGTCGATCCTGTTGATGACTTTTCTTCCGGTAGCAGAAAAGGTATAGTAGGCGTCCCAATGGGCCTTGCCCGATTTTTCGTCTGCTTCAATTCCACTAAATTCAATGCGAAGGTCTTTTCCCTTGGTGACCAACATTTCCCACATGGCCTTTACCTGTTCTGCATCTAAATTTTTGAACACGGCATCGCTGAAAGTGGCGTCATCACTGTAACAGGCCTGCATGCCCTGAAAATCCCTTTTCTGGAAAGAAGTATAGAAGTGCGTAAGGAGATCTTGGTTGGTTTGCATGGGTTCAGTTATTAGGTGTTGAGTTGTTTATTTTTTAATCGACCAGTTGACAATCACCTCACCACCTCATCAACTCACCACCTCATCAACTCACCACCTCATCAACTCACCACCTTTACCCTCAATACGTTTTGCCAGCTAAAATCCCTTCAATCTTGTCCAAAAGTTCGTCAATGTCGAAAGGTTTGGCCAAAAAGCCATTTGGCTTATGTTGGCCATGTTGGATGGTCTGTTCGGTATATTTGGCCGAAATCATCAATACTGGAATATTGACGGTCTTTGGATTGTTCCGAAGATCTGTAAGCAATTCGCGCCCATCGCCATCTGGCAACATGATGTCCAAGATCATCAGGTCTGGCTGAAACGCATCGATGCGCGACATCAGTTCAGCGCTCTTGTTTAGTCCCTCAACCTTATAGGCTTCACTTTGGAGGATCAAAGTAATCACGTCTAAGATGGCATGATTATCTTCGATGACCAGGATATTTTTAAATGACTTTGTTTTTTTGGCCAAGGGAATCAATCGGTTAATGTGATTACAAATATATTTATTGAAATGATAATTAAACAATAATTTATTGTAGAAAATATGATGTAAATTTATAGTCTGATCCCTTGATCTGCGCAATAATGCTTACTTAAATTAATTGACATGAAAAGAAATGCAACTGCCGTATGGAATGGCACCGGAAAAGATGGTAAAGGAACGCTCACCACACAAAGTACTACGTTAAACCAGACCCAATATTCTTTTAAAAGCCGTTTTGAGGAAGGTGTAGGTACCAATCCAGAAGAATTGATTGCTGCTGCACACGCAGGATGTTTTACCATGAAACTGAGCTTTAACATATCGGCAGAAAATATTTCTCCAGACGAAATTACGACCACCGCGACTGTAGATCTTAATCCGGAAAAAGGAGAGATTGTTGGTATCCACCTCGTTTGCAAAGTAAAGGCAAGTGGCCTATCACAAGAAAAGTTCGATGCACTTGTAGCCGATGCCAAGGCAAACTGCCCAATTTCAAAATTGCTCAATACGAACATTACATTGGAAGCCACGTTGGGATAATGGTTAATTGTAAGATTGGTTAACTGGTAAACTGTCCCAAAATCAATTAACCAGTTAACCAATTTTAACATTTGAGCAAGCTAAATATCATTAACTTTGGATGTTAAGTATGCCACAAATTAAATAATGAAGAAATTTATACTCCTCGTGTCGCTGGTGATGATCAGTGCGGCCGCTTTTTCCCAAAATATTGTTTCCTTGTTCGGCAAGGCAAATGAGTTTTTTAACCTTTTGGAAGCGGATAAATATGATAGTGCGCACCTTTATTTTTCGCCCGAAGAACAGGCTAAGGTTACGCCAGATAAACTGAAAGAATTATGGACGAGCATTAAGGGCAGCCTTGGAAAAGTAGAATACATCGATGCAGTGCAGAGCAAGCCACAAGGTGATTTTTTTGCGGTGACATTGGATGGAAAATTTGAACGGGACGTACAACGGTTTGTGCTGCTATTTAACAAAAGTGAAAAATTGGTCGGGCTTTTTCTTCCGCCAAAAGCCATTGAATATACCAAGCCATTTTATGCCGACACCAGCCTGTACACTGAAAAAGATGTCTATCTGGTCTCGGGAACACACCGATTGGCAGCGGTAGTGACCATCCCGAAAAATAAGGTGAACTTTCCGATGGTGGTGCTTGTTCACGGTTCGGGGCCCGGCGATATGGATGAGACGGTAGGTCCGAATAAGCCATTTAAAGACATTGCTGCAGGACTCGCCTCAAAGGGAATCGCTACTTTTCGTTATGTAAAAAGAACATTGCTCTATCCTGGAGAATTCCAAAAAACTTTTACCGTAAAGGAAGAAGTTACAGATGATGCACTGGCCGCATTGGCCATGGCCAAGACCGTCAAAGGTGTCGACCTTAAACAGCTCTATATTTTTGGCCATAGCCTGGGTGGCATGCTCGCGCCAAAATTGGCGACTTTGGCTCCAAGTGTAAGGGGAATTATCTTGGCGGCCGCACCTGCCAGAAAACTGACCGATATCATTATTGAGCAGAACAAATATTTTGTTTCACTTTCTAAAGATACCACCCAATTGCTCCAAGACCGTTTAAAGCAAGCGATTGCCGATCTTGAGAAAACAAAGATTACAACATTGGGCAACCTAAAGCCTGACTCGATCATCACCGGACTTCCGGCTTCCTACTGGATAGACCTTAACCTTTATGATCAGGTGGCTACGGCCAAGAAATTAGTGGCACAGAAAATTTTTGTGATCCAAGGAGGGAAAGATTTTCAGGTTGCCGAAACCGATTATAACATTTGGACAGCTGCATTAGGCAAGAAGCCAAATGTTAAACTTAAATTTTATCCAGAGATCAACCATTTGCTCAGTCCACAATTAGAAAAAGGGACAAGTGAGCAGTACCAAAAAATGGTGAACGTATCGGAGTCTGTCGTGAAAGATTTGGCGGCATGGATTAAGACGCCGTAACGACAAAATCATTAAGTCATTAAGTCATTGGGTCATTTGGTCATTGTGTCAATGAATCGAGCCAGGCATTCCAATCAGAAACTTGGAACTGATAGTTAAGGTTAGTGATATGAATGCTTTCGATCTGCTTCCATTGGAGCAGCTCTGATTTAAATGCTGGTTGTTCAAAGCCATTGACCTTACAATTTTTGGTATAGAAGGCTGCGCGTGTCGGATGGTCGGGGGCCACGCCATGGAAAACTTGCCCAAAAGCCTGCTGCGCGATGATGGCCTTTGTGATCCCAATGCAGTCATCTAAATGAATAAGGTTGATGGGTGCCAATCCATTGGCAATTTCTGCCCGGCCGGCAAAATGTTTGGCCAGCAAGCGCAGAGGTCCAATCAGGCCAGCAAACCTGATTATAGTGGTCCGAAATTCAGTTTCCATGCCCAGCAACAGCTCTGCAGCTAACATCATTTTTCCGCTTTCCTGCTCTGGATTTGGTATTGTCAGTTCGGTTACAATTGAGTTTCCATCGCAGAATACACCTGTCGAACTGATAAAAACAACTTCTTTTACGCTGCCTTTTTTTGCCGCATCGGCAATGTGCTGAATCTTTTGTGGATATTGGTTCAAATCTGGTCCGTTCTTATTCGGCGGAATGCTGATGACCAATATATCGCTATCAAAAAATGAGTCTTCGATAGCCATTGTGTCGGCCCCAATGTTGATCAGGTAGGGTATAATGCCCCTTGATTTTAGGATACCCAATTTTTCACCGGTAGTGGTCGATCCTTTTACGGCAAAACCACTTTTTGCCAAATGCTCGGCAAGTGGAAGTCCAAACCATCCACAGCCCAAAACACTGATCCGCGGTCGTTCCGCTTTTTTTTCAATCATGGTGCAAGATAGCTCATCGTCCGAAATTATGTGCAGTAATCACATATTATTGTCATACCCTTCCCGTTCCTGAAATTCCTATCATTTTATGCCGAGTTATCCTTAATTTAGTCATGGAAATTAAAAAACTCAAGGGCTTTTAGGTAGACAACTATTGTCAATCTTAATTGCCCATTATTAAACCAAATTTTAAACGATGAAATTAACAATCAAAACGCTTTTGGTGCTTTTAGTCGCGATGGGATTGCAGACTAATTTAAATGCACAACGGTTCCAGGTTCCACAGGCGAGTAGCGGACAGACCTTGATCCAGGATTTTGGATTGGGCAAGATTACGGTTACGTATTCGCGTCCAAACACCAAAGGGAGGAAAATTTTTGGCGGACTTGAGCCTTATGATGCAGTTTGGCGTACCGGTGCAAATTCGGCTACCGTCATCAAATTTACCGATGATGTGCAGATTGAGGGCCAGAATGTGCCAGCAGGTGAATATGGCTTGTTCACCATCCCAAACAAATCAGAATGGACCTTGATCCTGAACAAGAACCCAAAACAATGGGGTGCGTATACTTATAAGGAATCTGATGATTTTCTACGTGTGAAGATCAAACCTAAAACAACAAAAGATAAAACAGAGACTTTTACGATCCAATTTTCTGATGTAAGCCCAACGAGTGCCAAACTGAACCTGCTATGGGAAAATACGGCCTTAGAAGTTAATCTCACCACCTCGATCGATGCCAAGGTGATGGCCAGTATCGCAGAGGCGATGAAATTGGATAAAAAGCCCTATTTTCAGGCAGCCCAATACTATTTTGAAAATGGAAAAGACCTGAACACCGCTTTAACCTGGATGAATGAAGCCGAAAAGGCAGACCCAAAAGCACCATGGATCAAGCTATGGAAAGGAAGGATCCAGTTGAAGAATGGCGATAAAGCTGGCGCGCAGGCATCTGCACAAGCAGGGATCAATTTGGCTACAGAATCAAAAAATGATGAGTACGTTAGGCTAAATACCCAATTGCTTGCGGAAGCCAAAAAATAGTGTAGATTAACCATTAAGGCATTAAGTCATTGAAGCATTAGGTCATTGATCTGATCTAACTAAACTAGCCCGTTGGAATTTCTCCAGCGGGTTTTTTATTGCGCAATTGCTGGATAACCGTTGCCAAAAGTACGACCATGATGCATCCGATTACATTTAGCCAGAGATAGGCAACCATTTCGGTATAGCCACAATAGCAGACCACAACTTCGGTAAGGATGGCAGCATAGAAAGTGGCCGTGCCTCCAATCTTTTTGAGATAAAATGCGATGATAAAAATGCCCAGGATGGTCCCATAGATGAAAGATCCCAAAATATTAACGGCTTCCAACAGGTTTCCGATCTTACTGGTAAAAAGTGCCATCACAATACAGACCGCACCCCAGATAAATGTAGCCCAGCGCGAAACTTTTACATATTTCCGGTCATCGGCATCTTGGTTGACCAATCTTTTGTAGATGTCTACCACACTGGTCGATGCCAAAGAATTGAGCGCACTTGCCGTTGAGCCCATGGAAGCCAAAAATATAATGGCCACCAAAAGTCCGATTAATCCTTTGGGCAGATATTGGGTAACGAAACTGAGGAAAACATAATTGTTGTCGTTCGTACTGGCATTTTCGTCATTCCTGACCATCAGTTCCGTTAATGCTTTTCTGATTTTTTTAGATTCCTCATCGGCTTTTTTCACCGCTGCACGCTCGATCGCAATCTTACCTTCGTCATTTGTGGCCAGCGCTTCCGTTAATTTGGAGAGTGCAACTCTTTTGCTTTCAAAAGCCTGGTCGTGCTGGTGTTCAATGGCTTTCAGCTTCGCTTGATGGGAACTGTTTTCCAATTTTTTTAACTCATAGCTATTGAAAAAAACAGGTGGCTTGTTGTATTGATAGAAGGTAAAAACGAGCACCCCGATCAATAAGATCAGAAACTGCATCGGAATTTTGACCATGCCATTCATCATCAGGCCGAGCCTGCTTTGGTTTACCGATGCGCCTGTGAGGTAGCGCCCCACTTGGCTCTGGTCTGTACCAAAATAGGAAAGCTGTAAAAAGAAACCCCCAATGATACCGCTCCAAACCGTGTATGGATTTTTGAGGTCGAAAGTAAAATCTATGGCATTTGTCCTGCCCATTTTTCCGGCTATGTGAATGGCCTTTCCAAATCCAATATCTTGAGGCAAGAGGTGGACTACCATCACGCCCGCTGCAAATAGGCCGCAAAAGATAATGCTCATTTGGAGCAGTTGGGTGTAAGAAACAGCCTTTGTTCCACCATAGACGGTATAAAAGATAACCAGGCCCCCAATAAATAATGTTGTATAGGTGGTATCTATGTTTAAGATGGTCGATAAAATAATGGAAGGCGCATAAATGGTAATGCCAGTGGATAGGCCGCGTTGGATGAGGAATAAGAATGCCGTGAGTGCCCTTGTCCGTAAATCGAAACGCTGTTCCAGATATTCGTATGCGGTATATAATTTAAGTGAGTGGAAAATCGGCACAAAGGTGATGCACAGCACGATCATCGCCAATGGCAGGCCAAAATAAAACTGTACAAAGCTCATGCCCGACGAATAGGCCAGTCCTGGTGCAGATAAAAAAGTAATGGCGCTGGCCTGTGTAGCCATTACCGAAAGGCAGACGGTATACCAGGGCAAACTTTGGTTTCCCAATAGGTAGGCCTGCATGCTTTTTGCACCGCGGCTTTTATAAACGCCGTAACCTACGATGCAGAGAAGGGTCAAAAATAGAATGGTCCAATCGAGGTAACTCATGCGAAATATAAGGTAAATGCGTAAAATGCCCCAATCAGCACCATGAGCCATATCACGAGCAGGAGATAAAATTGTGGCCAGCTTTTGGCAAATGGCGGTAAATCTTTTTCAGGCTGATGGTGGTCCATGTCAGTTTACTTTGGGCGCGAGCAGATTGGCAATTAAACGATAGGCACCTGGCACACCGGCGGGCAGTTCCCTAAAAAATACCAGTGAAGTATACACATATTTGCCCTTACCATAGTTGGCAATGAGCAAAGCACCATCACTATCGGTTTCATGGGTATCGTGCATACTTAAAAGGGTCTTGTATTTGGGATCGATGTCTACACCAAAATATATCCCCCGTTCCTGTACCCATCCTTCAAAGTCTTTTGGGGTGATTTTATTGGGGTAATTGAACGCAGCATCATTTGGGGCTATAAAAGTTACCTTTGAATCCTCTTCGGTTACGCGCTTGTTCGACAATTTGAAAGGGTAAGGCCCGAGGTTTTGGATCTTTAGGTTGGTGTTAACATTATACTGGATCAATAGCGTGCCGCCTTTTTCTACGTAAGCCAATAGTTTTGGCTGCATGAGCCTGATTTCTTCATTGATGTTGTAGAGCCGAACACCCGTAACAATGGCATCAAAAGCCGAAAGATCAGTATTGATAACCTGTGTTGGGCCTAATTTAACCACCTCGTAGCCCATTTCCTTTAGTGCTTCGGCAGTCAGATCGCCTGCGCCATCCATGTAGCCCACACGCTTACCTACAATTTTGAGGTCTATTTTTTCCAATCTGGCCGCGGCCTGAGGGAAAAGGCTGATGTTGGGAATGTGATCATAAGCGATTGTTTTCAGTCCCTTATCGCTGACGGTGTCCCCATTATTCACCTGTAAAACTAGGTTCCCACTGGGTTCGTTGCCTGGGGTAATGGTTAGGCTTGCGGTTTGTTCATCCCCTTTGTTCAGCTTGAAGTCGATCTTTGTCGGCGTGCTGGTCCATCCTTTCGGGAG
This sequence comes from Pedobacter sp., assembly GCA_031119475.1. Lineage (GTDB taxonomy): Bacteria > Bacteroidota > Bacteroidia > Sphingobacteriales > Sphingobacteriaceae > Pedobacter. The sequence continues at coordinate 386,152 of JAVHXV010000002.1, forward strand.
CTTGGGCTCCACAGATCCGACGCTGTTATTACGGAAACTCTTTAACTGGACCGAAATTGTTTTCGGTTGTCCGCCACTAAAGACGTAAGCTTTTTCGCTCATCGTGGCGGTTACCGCAGGAGCAATAGCCAGCGGCTGATAGATTTCACCTTTGGCCGGGTCTGTAAATTTATAGTTGACGGGCAGGATGAGGGGAACCAGTTCATCATGAATGGAAATGGCAATTTCAACAACAAGTCGATCTGGATTTTCCGGATAGCCGATGTCTTCCTGGTTGGTAATTGTGTAATTTCCAATGGGATGATCTTTGGCCAGCCAATAGGGCTGTGAAATTTTGTTTGCCAGGATTTTTACATCAAATGAAAGCGGTTTATTGGTTTCGAGGGCAACATTTATCATCCCCTTTTTTAACATGGTTTTTGGTCCTGATAATGTTGGAGATCTTTGGATGGCCTGAATTTTTACAGGGATCGAATCATTGATTGCGTAGTTTTTTTCATAGGCGGTAGCTTCTGCATAAATGCCGGCACAGGCCAAGATCAATTGCTCGATGAGCGGCTTTTGTTCAGGAAGCAATTTCTTTAGTCCGATCAGTTTTGAGATCGACAGTTCTGGCTGGTCTGGTTTAAAAGTAGATTGGATCTCATTGATCAAGGCCAGTGCCTGTTTATTTTCAATGGTTAGGCTGATGCCGTCAAACAGTGTGTTTTTTGCTGGCTCACCGGCTACGGGGCTGAAATATTCGAATGCTTCCCCACGTTGCAGTGTCGATCCGAAGCCCTGGCTCTTGTGGTTCGTCCGGCTGATGGCGGCAATCTCGCCATAGCTTTTGCCTAATAAAGGATTATATAGCCCAACATCGATCTTTAACTGGTCTGGTGCGGTTGTGTTGGTGGTGCCAAAGTTAAAGGTATTCCAAACTATCCTTTTGGCCTGCCACGGTTTAACATATTTTAATTGTTCTGGAAAACGTTTGGGGTCTGCTGCGGCAAAAAAAGCTTCCCTGGCAAGAATAGCAGAAGCGGCGTGGTGGCCATGGCCTGCACGGGCATCTTCGGGAAAGCGGGTGATGATGATATCTGGCCTGAATTTCCTGATCACCCAAACAGCATCAGCCAGAATCTGCTCTTTTCCCCAGATCTTCAGGCTTTCATCGGAAGTCTTTGAAAATCCAAAATCGTTGGCCCTTGTGAAAAACTGGACCGCTCCATCGGTACGCCTGGCCGCCAAAAGTTCCTGTGTGCGGATGAGCCCCAGAAGTTCGGCCTGCTCGTTGCCGATCAGGTTCTGCCCTCCATCACCCCTGGTCAGTGATAGATAGCCTGTTCTCACTTTCAGTTCTTTTGCCAAATAGGCCAAAAGGCGCGTGTTTTCATCGTCGGGATGTGCCGCCATATAGAGCGCACTTCCGCTAATACGTAATTTCTGGATACCGGCCAAAATTTCTCCGGGAGGTAGCTGTTGCAGCTGCGCAGCTAGGCTTAAAGGGAATAAAAGTGCGCAGACTAGATAGTAAAAACGGTTCATACAGTTATATTAGCCTAAATTAGGAATTTTTAATCAGTTCTCAGTTTTCAGTTTGGCAGTTCTCAGTTTTTCCCGAAGGGACGCCTGCGGCGCAGTTGGCAGTTCATAGTTCACCTATACTAAGCACCTCAACACCTCAACGATTAACCAATTAACCAATTAACCAATTAAACAATTAAACAGTTAACCAATTAACCAGTTAGGCAATACATACATTAATCTCCTCTTTAACCGTTATCTAAGCATGAACAAATTATTTCTCTTCGCCATTTTATTCATCTGTTTCAGTTCTTGTGGCATCAATAGGCAGGCACAACAGCTAAAAATGCTTGAAAAATGCGACTATAAACTCATTGGTGCAAGCCATGTAAATTTGGCAGGCACTGACGTTCGTAGGCTCATTGAAGAAAAATCGTTCAGCCTAACCAACATTCCATCGCTCGCTTTAGGGTACCTCAAAAAGGATATCCCCTTAAACGCCAACCTGGATCTCGAAATTTCTAATCCCTCGACTAACCTTGCTGCCATTAATAATTTTGAATATATCATTCTGGTCAACCAACAGGAAATTGCCAATGGAAGTGTTGATCAGCGTGTAAGCATCGCTGCAGGCGAAAAGGTGAGGGTTCCCGTGCAGTTGCATGCCAATGTCTATCAGTTTATTGCCAATGGGAAAATTTTAGGGGATATCACATCCTTTTTAAGCGGCGGTGTAAGTGGAAATGAAAAAAAAGGCCTTTTGACATTGAAGATCAAGCCTTCGATCATGGTCGGCGGAAGCCTTGTCAAGTACCCGGGATTTATTACCATCGATAAGGAAGTAAGCTCCAAGATCTTATTCTAACGACGTATCATAATTGTTATCCGCATAAATTGCTTAATTGTTGGAGAACAGACAATTTAGCGGTGTAATCAAACAATTAGTTACATGAATAGATTTCCATTTATGCTCATCTTGTGGGTCCTATTTTTGCTCGCACAATCTGCAAATGCCCAACTGCTGGAAGAAAAAACACCGAGTAACAGGGCCGACTCCCTGCGTGGTTACCTTTATCCTGAACGAAGCTGTTACGACATCAATTATTATCACCTGGATGTGAAACTTGATATGGAGCAGAAGGCAATCAGTGGCACCAATCTCTTTAAATTTACCGCAACACGCAATTTTACCAGGCTACAGTTTGATCTTTTTGCCAACCTTAAGGTCGAAAAGGTAATCTATAAAGGAAGGGCACTGCCGTTTAAGCGGGAAGTAAATGCGGTATTTGTGACCTTCCCATTGATCAAAAAAGGAGCTAAGGATAGTTTTATGGTATATTATAGCGGCAAACCGATTGTGGCCAGACGTGCGCCATGGGATGGCGGATTTGTTTTTGCCAAAGATGCCGCTGGACTGCCAAATGTGGCCACCGCCTGCCAAGGTGTGGGTGCGAGCATCTGGTGGCCCAATAAAGACCATCAGGCCGATGAAGTAGATAGCATGCTCATCAGCGTAACGGTACCCAAAGGTTTAAAAGATGTATCCAACGGCCGTTTGAGAAAAGTTACCGAACTAAGTAACGGACTGACGCGTTTCGATTGGTTTGTATCCAATCCCATCAACAACTACGATGTTGCACTCAATGTTGGCAATTTTGTCCACTTTGAGGATAGTTATGCTGGCGAAAAAGGGAAACTGACTTTGGATTACTGGGTTTTGCCCGAAAATCTGGAGCGGGCCAAAACGCAGTTCACAGCAAATGTAAAGCCTATGCTCAAGGCCTTTGAATACTGGTTCGGACCTTATCCATTTTATGAAGATGGCTATAAACTGGTGGAATCGCCACATTTGGGCATGGAGCACCAAAGTGCCGTCGCCTATGGGAACAAATATCAGAATGGCTATCTAGGGCGCGATTTGTCAGGAACAGGATGGGGCATGAAATGGGATTTTATTGTGGTGCATGAAAGCGGGCACGAATGGTTCGGAAACAACATCACTTCAAAAGATATTGGCGACATGTGGATCCACGAAGGCTTTACCAACTATTCAGAATCCTTGTTCATCGAAAGTCTTTTTGGCAAACAGGCCGGACAGGAATATGTATGGGGAACGCGTCGGGCCATTGCCAACCAGTCGCCCGTGCAGGGACCTTACCACGTGAACAAGGAAGGTTCTGGCGATATGTACTATAAGGGCGGAAATCTTCTGAACATGCTCCGTGTAATCATTAACGACGATGATAAATGGCGCAATATCCTGCGTGGGTTGAATAGGGAATTCTACCACCAAACGGTAACCCGTAACCAGGTAATCAACTACATCAATGCCCAATCGGGTAAATATCTGAATAAGATTTTTATGCAATACCTGGACCATGTGAACCTGCCAACGCTCGAAATTCGCTTTCAGGACGGAAAACCTTTTTACAGATGGATTGCCGATGTACATGGTTTTGATATGCCAGTAAAAATGCAGGTCAAAGGCGGAAATTATCAGTTTGTTCATCCTACCCAAAATTTTAAACCTTTAGAGCTTGAAGGCGCAACCAAAGAAAACATCATCGTCGATCCTAATTTTTATATCGGCAAATTGGTGTACTAGCCATAAAACTTTTAAAAATTAAGCTTATGCAACTTTTTAAAAAAGATGCTGTCTATTGGTTAACTATTATTTTATGAAGAAAATTCTACTCTTGCTCACTTTCGTGGGACTTACTTTTTCTGTTTTTGCCCAAAAGGGAAGTGTGACCGGTCTCTTGCTGGACAGCGCCAACACCAAAACCACCTTAAACTTCGCTACGATTTCTGTTTTCAAGGGAGCAGATACCATACTGACTACCTACAAATTGTCTGACGACAAAGGGACATTTAAGATTTCAAATCTTGAAATCGGCACCACTTATCGTTTGGTGATCAATGCCTGGATGTACAACGTGCTGCGCAAGGAAATCACCCTTAAGGCCGAACAGCCCAACCTTGACCTCGGGCGGATCTTGCTTTCAGAAAAACGGAACAACCTCAATGAAGTGGTAATCCTCTCCGAAAGGCCTCCTGTGATTGTCCGCAAAGATACCATTGAGTTCAATGCCGAATCTTTCAAGACCTTGCCTACGGCTGTGGTAGAAGATTTGCTCAAAAAGCTTCCTGGTGTAACGGTAGCTGCAGATGGATCCATTCAGGTAAATGGAAAAAGTGTGAGCAGGATTTTGGTGGATGGGAAAGAGTTTTTTGGGGGCGACCAGCAAATGGCCACAAAAAATCTTCCTTCTAACATCATCGACAAAGTTGCCATCAGTGACGACCCTGAAGCCAAAAGAAGAGATCTTGATCTTACCGAAGGCAATACACCACAAGTAATTAACTTAAAATTAAAGAAGGCGATCAAAAAAGGGGCATTTGGGAAACTCTATGCTGGAGGAGGACCCAAGGAACTTTTCGAGGCCGGAGGGATCATGAACTTCTTTAGGGATACCACGCAGGTCAGCATTTTGGCCTATGGAAACAACATCAACAAGCCTGGTTTTAGCATTGGCGATGTTTCGCGCATCGGCGGATTTAGCAGGGCCGGTATCAATTCCGTTAACATAGATGGCGATAATTTTTCGCTCAACGGCATCAGTTTTGGAGGTACGACCACAGGGATACAGGAATCGGCAGGCGCGGGCGCAAACTTCAATACGATGACCAAGAAAGGACTGAAGTTGAACGGAAAATATTTCTTCGGCCAAAGCGACAACACCATTGCACAACTGATCAAAGTTGATCAAAATTTGGGCGCCGATCGCCTACTTACCAATACGGGATCTGATAAGGACAATAAAAGCTACAACCATAATTTCGGTGCAAAATTAGATTGGCAGATCGATAGCCTGACCAGCTTCAGCTTTGAGCCGACCGTGACCTTGAACCTGCTGAGAAACCTGAGCTTAGAGCAGGTAGAGAGCCGGAATGGCACCAATCAGCTTATTAATACCGGACTGAACAATGCCAACTATCATGCAGACAATGCGGAATATTCTGTTTTGATGAGCTTATGGAAAGATTCGAAAAAGGCGGGCAGGTCGTTCAACAGTAGCATCAGCCTGACGAAACGAGATAATTTGAGCGATAACCTGAACAATTTTATCAGCAATTTTTATAATCCGGCTGGCACCACCGTTTTAGACCAGCTGCGGGATAACAACATCAAGAATTTTAATATCTACCTGAATACCAATTACACTGAACCGTTGAGCAAGAAGTTGAGCTTGCGTTTCGCCCTCAATGGCACCTATCTGGATAATGAAAATGCTCTGTATACCTTTTATAAAAACCCATCGAACCAGGCGTATGACCTGGCCGTTCCCAACCTGTCGCAAACCGTTTCGCAGGAAGGCTACAAAGCCAACGCCCGGGTTAATTTGAGGTGGAAAGTAACAAAGGACCTGAGCATCCAGCCAGGATTTGTGTATAACATGATCGGCCTTAAAAACAGGTTCACCAGTTATACGGGCTTTGATCAGCACTATCAATTCTTTGCCGGATCGTTAATCATCAATTATAAATCATATAGTTTCAGTTATAATCCATCTTTCAGAGAGCCTGATGTTTCCTATATTCAGCCAGTGGCCAACAATACCAATCCGCTGTATGTGCAATTGGGCAATCCGAACCTGCTTCCTGCAAGATCGCACCAATTTGGGCTAAATGTATATAAATATGATACCAAGCGTTCGATGAACTACAGCCTCAATACAAATGGGACCGTGCAGAACGATGCCGTGATCATGGAACGTACCATTGATGCCAATGGGGTGCAGACCAATGCCCCTGTGAATGCAGATGGGATCTTGAGGTTCCATATGAACGGAAACCTGAGCAAGGATTTTAAAAATACCAAACGTCAATTCACCGTTGGAACAGGATTTTATGCCAACCTTAACCGCAACATCGTATCGATCAATGGAATGAGGAGCTATGCACGGATGTTCCAGGTAGCGCCAAGGATCAATGGAAGAATTAACCTAAACGATAAATTTGAACTGGGAGAGAGTTATAGCATCGCTTATAACCAAAGTACGTATGGCAGTAATTTTTATCGTGATATCGACTTTTTTAACCATTCCTCAGAAACTGAACTTATTGTCCGTTTGCCGAAGAAAATGGTGTGGGAAACCAATTACCGGGTCCAGCACAGCACACAATCGGTTGGCGGATTTAATAACGATGTAAAATTATGGAATGCGGCCCTCACCCTTTTGTTCATGAAAAATGATCGTGCGCAGCTCAAATTTGCCATCAATGACATCCTGAACACAAATACCAGAAGATATGTGGTAATCAATGAAAACTCCATCCGCGACCAGCAATACAACAACCTTGGTCGTCATGGCCTGGTTACCTTTACCTATAACATCCAGAATTTTGGTGGAAAAGTGGGCGGCAGGGAAACCATTTTCAGGTTCTAGCTTTAGCTGATTAAAATTTTTACATTGCATGTTTAAACGACTATGCATGTTGAAAAATAGCTGTTGGAGGTGGATAGCCTGCGGCTTGATTGCTGCAATCTTTGGCACGGCCTGCAACGGGCAAACTGATCCAAGAATGGTTAACGACATTACCCAACTCAACCCGATCAAGGTGAGGGATATTGTTGCGCCCAAAACATTAACAGAACTTGTACAAGCCGTAAAAACTCATACCGGGCCCATTTCAATAGGTGGTGGCCGGTTTAGCATGGGCGGCCAGACTGCTACCGAAAATGCCCTGCAGATCGATATGAGCAGCTATAATCAGGTGCTGCAGTTTTCTAAAAAGGATAGGGAAATTACCGTGCAGGCCGGAATGACCTGGAGAAAGCTCATCCAATTTATTGACCAATATGACCTATCGGTTAAGATTATGCAGACTTATGCCAATTTTACAGTGGGCGGCTCACTGAGCGTAAATGTGCACGGCAGATACATCGGGCAGGGCCCTATAATTTTAAGCGTGAAAACAATCAAAGTAGTGATGGCCAATGGTGAGGTATGTTTGGCCAGCCCAACCTCAAACTCCGATATTTTTTATGCAGCCATAGGTGGATATGGTGGCATTGGCGTAATCGCCGAGGTTTGCCTTTCGCTCACTGAAAATTGCAAAATCGAACGGAAGACCCAATTGATGGCCATCGGCAAGTATCGGCAGTATTTCATGGATTCCATCCGCAACCACGAGGGGCTTATATTTCATAATGCCGATATTTTTCCAGACGATTACCAGCAAGTGAGGGCCATTTCTTATGTGAAGACCAGTAAACCCTTAACCATCACAGACCGCTTGAAGCCCAATGATCAAAGCTATTTCTTCGATCAACAGGCCGCGGAACTGATTGCTGCGCATCCTTTTGGCAAATCGCTCAGAAAAGCTGTTGACCCTTTTTTTTATAGAAATGAGGTGGTAGAATGGCGCAACTATGAAGCTACCTACGATGTGGCACAGCTGGAGCCAAGTTCCAGAAAGCACATTACCTATGTACTTCAGGAATATTTTGTGCCCATTGCAAATTTTGATTCGTTCTATCCCAAAATGGCCAAAATTCTAAGGCAGAACAAGGTCAATGTGATGAACGTTTCCATCCGCCATGCGAAACAGGATCCCGGATCGATGTTGGCCTGGGCAAAAACCGAAGTCTTTGCTTTCGTTATCTATTACCGTCAAGGAACTTCGGCTGCGGAACGCGAAAAAGTAAAGCACTGGACCAGGCAGCTGATTGATGCAGCAATTGCTTTAAAAGGGAGTTATTATCTGCCGTACCAGATCCATGCCACACCGGCACAATTCAGGAAAGCTTATCCGGGCGTCGATAGATTCTTTGACGTCAAGAGAAAATATGATCCAACATATAAATTTAGGAACAAATTGTTTGATGCCTATTATCCCGATTAAAAGCCTTTGGTTAGGATCAGGCCTAAACCTACCGCCAAGAAACCAACAAGCACACTTAAAAGGGTATAAGCCGCCAAGGTATAGTATTGATGGTTCTGATAGAGAACGATGTTTTCAGCAGCAAATGTCGAAAAAGTGGTATAGCCTCCACAAAAACCGGTAATAAGCAGTAACCTTAATTCTTGATTTTCCTGTTGCTGTCCAAAATAACCGATCAAAAGTCCGATCAGTAGACAGCCCAGCATATTGATCAGGAATGTGGCAAGGGGAAAGGTATCTTGATAATACTTTGCAGTTGCCAATGATGTCAGATAGCGCAGCATGCTGCCAATCCCTCCACCAAGACCTACCAATAGCAGTTGTTTCATAAGGTTATAGGTTGGAAATTTTTTTATAGGTTGGCCAATCTGTCGAGCCGGTGTTTACGCAAGGTATCTTTCGCAATGTCATATCCGGCATCAGCATGCCTGATTACACCCATCGCCGGGTCGTTGTGCAGCACCCGCTTGATCCTTATCGCCGCATCTGCACTGCCATCTGCAACGATTACCATTCCTGCATGGATCGAATAGCCGATGCCCACACCTCCACCATGATGTAGGGATACCCAACTGGCTCCTCCAGCGGTATTGATCAGCGCATTGAGTATCGGCCAATCTGCTATGGCGTCAGATCCATCGAGCATGGCTTCAGTTTCCCGATTTGGCGAGGCCACAGAACCGGTATCCAAATGATCCCTCCCAATAACCAGCGGTGCCTTCACTTTTCCATCTGCAACCAATTGGTTAAAAGCTAATCCTGCTTTTTCCCTTTCTCCCTGTCCCAGCCAGCAAATTCGAGCTGGAAGCCCCTGGAAGGCGATGCGGTCCTGCGCCATGGTAATCCATCTTTTTAGGCTCTCGTTTTCTGGAAAGAGTTCGAGGATGAGTTTGTCGGTCTCGAAAATATCCTGTGGATCTCCACTTAATGCCGCCCATCTGAAAGGACCCTTGCCTTCACAAAATAAGGGCCGGATGTAGGCTGGAACGAAGCCGGGGAAGTCGAATGCGTTTTTTACACCAGCTTCCAATGCCCTTCCCCGTAGGTTGTTGCCATAATCAAATGTTATCGCTCCTCTTTTTTGAAGTTCCAACATCTGTTGAACGTGTTTGGCCATAGTTGCGTAAGAGCGCTTTACATATTCGTCTGGATCAGTTTTCCTCAATTCGTTTGCTGCCGATATGCCCAGGCCTTCAGGAAAATATCCGATCAAGGGATCATGGGCCGAAGTTTGGTCTGTCAAGGTATCTGGGGTAATGTTTCTGTCGATCAATCGCTGTAACAGTTCTACGGCATTGCAGACTACCCCGATGGAGCGTGCCTGCTGTACTTGCTGATAATGGAGCGCCTTATCAATGGCTTCATCGATGTCATGGGAGATTTCATCGATATATCGGGTTTCCAAACGTTTTTTGATCCGCCATTCCTCCACCTCTGCCGCCAGGCAAACCCCTTTGTTCATGGTAATGGCCAACGGTTGTGCGCCACCCATGCCACCAAGCCCCGCCGTTACGTTCAATTTGCCTTCAAGGCTTCCGTCGAAATGTTTTCTGGCCAATGCGGCATAGGTTTCGTAGGTGCCCTGTACGATGCCCTGCGATCCGATGTAGATCCAGGAGCCTGCTGTCATCTGCCCATACATCATCAGCCCGCTCTCTTCCAAGTCGTCGAAATGTTGTTGTGTTGCCCACTTCGGTACCAACTGCGAATTGGAGATCAATACCCTGGGCGCATCTTTGTGCGTAGGCAGTATGCCCACAGGCTTTCCAGATTGAACGAGCAGGGTCTCATCTTCCTCTAGGTCTTGAAGCGCTTTAACGATCAGTCGCAGGGATTCCTTATTGCGGGCAGCCTTTCCGCGGCCTCCATAAACAATCAGGTCTTCAGGCTTTTCTGCCACCTCGGGATCAAGGTTGTTCAACAACATCCGCAGGGCAGCTTCTTGTATCCAACCTTTGCAGTTTAAGGTTGTACCTGTGGGTGTCTGGCTGATTTTCAAGTTTAAACCTGTAATTGTTTCTGGAGTCATATCAACGCAATGTTACATACCAAATGTAAAAAATTATTGTTATTTGTTTAGGTTTGCGCTTGAAATTGAAAAGGAAACGACAACATATCCAAAGAATTTTAACCCTGCTGATGCTGGGTGTTTTTACTATGGCCATTACGCCATGGAGCGCACTGCATCATCATGAAAACGAAATCAGTAGCCAAGATCCGAACTGTTCGCACAAATATCACCTAAAGTCTCAACAGGAAACTTGTCTGGTCTGCGCTGCGCATTTCGAAAAACATTATACGTTGTCAAGGACCCACTTTTATGTTTTTCTAAAAAGCAGTCCCGTCCAACACTTCCATCCGTCTCTCAGCGATGCCTTTACAGCGCTCATCGCGACTTCCCTGAGGGGACCGCCTGCATCCGTCTAGACTTGAACCGCTAGGCCTTGGGCCTAAAACAATTGATTTTCTTACGGATGATGTGGAAGGCTTACGGGCTTTCCCCAACCCATTATTTATTTGAGCATGAAAAAAATACACCTATTGCTGGTGGCATTATTCTATTTTGTCCATCCGGTACTGGCCGGAAATCTGGCAGATTTTACGGGCAAGGTAACCGATGCCGAAACCCAGTCCCCTTTAGCGGGCGCTACCATCTATATATCAGACCTTAAAGCAACAACAACGACCAATGCCAATGGCGAATTTAAGTTCAGCAACATTCCGGCTAAAGGCAAGTTCCTAGTTGAAGTGAGATTTGTAGGCTATAAAACGGCGTCGCAACAAATAGATCTATCCGCTGGTACACCTATCTTTTTTGCCCTTCAGCCTTCGGTAATCGAAAGTGCAGAAGTGGTGATTACAGGCACGCCATACAGTGCCAACAATAAAACGAACAGCTTGGCCGTAGTTTCGGTAAACCGGGAAAAATTGGCCCAATCTGCCGGCACTAACCTGATCGATGCCATTGCAAAGGTACCGGGCGTATCGCAAGTCACTACAGGCGGGGCCATATCAAAACCTTCCATCAGAGGATTGGGCTATAACCGTGTGCTGACCATTGTAGATGGCGCACGCGAAGAGGCCCAACAATGGGGCGATGAACATGGGGTAGAGGTAGACCAGTTTGCCGCTGCAAGGATCGAGATCCTGAAAGGACCTGCAAGTCTGCTCTACGGATCTGATGCCCTCGGTGGCGTAATCAATGTGATTGATGACCTCGTTCCTGCGCCTGGTACTTTCAATGGCAACTTTACCACGAACTACAACACCAATAATGGCCTGTCAGCTTCCTCCTTAATGCTGCAGGGCAATACCAATGGCTTTGTTTACCGCGGCAGGGTTTCTTATAAAAACGCGTATGGATTTGCTTATCGGGATAAGGTTGTGCCCAATTCGGGCTTCAATGAAACCAACCTTAGCGCAATGTTGGGACTAAACAAGCAGTGGGGCTATGCCCATCTGAGCCTTTCGAGGTTCAATACCAATGTTGGCCTGGTCGAAGAAGGGCCGGATGCGAATGGCAATTTCCTCGATGAAGATGGCAATGTAATCACGAACGACGATGCCGCTACCCGAAAATTGGGGCTGCCTTTCCAGCGCATCAACCACTATCGTGCGGCACTCAATACCAATGTGCTGCTGGGCGGAGGACAATTGAAAACCACCTTTGCCTTCCAAAAGAACATCAGGAAAGAATTTGAGGAAAGTAAGGATGAACCTGGCCTGAACCTCGATCTGAATTCGCTGACCTATGATGTGAAATATTCCTTGGAGAGCCATGGTTCGTGGGAGCCTACATTTGGTATTCAGGGGATGCACCAGACCAATGCCAATCATGGCGATGAATTTCTCATTCCAGATTATGTGAGTGATAACATTGGTATTTTTGTGTACCTGAAAAGAAATTTTGCAAAGGGTGCGATCAATGCAGGAATAAGGTACGATTACAAAAACATTGATGGCGATGCCTTGGCCGATGAAAATGGCAATCCGGTTTTTGAGTCCTTCAATAACCATTTTTCAAACCTATCAGGTTCATTGGGCATAACTTTTGAGATTGCTCCTAAACTTACCCTAAAGGGAAATGTAGGCTCGGGATTTAGGGCGCCAAATATTGCCGAACTTGGTGCAAACGGCAAACATGAAGGGACATTCAGGTATGAGATCGGCAACAGCAGCCTTAAGCAGGAAACCAGTCTGCAGTTTGATCTTGGGTTGGAATACCAGGCTGAAAAGGTAACATTGGGATTGAACGGGTATAGCAACCGGATCTATAACTACGTCTATCCTGGCAACTTTAATGCCGAGACCATTGCCTATACCGAAGAAGATGGCAGTGTAAGCAACCTGCCTTTATATCGCTATGTGCAGACCGATGCACAGTTGTTTGGTGGAGAAGCATCGATCGATTTCCATTTGATCAAATCACTGCATTTTGAAAATACATTTGCTTATGTAAAAGGTAAAAAGCTGATAGATGATTCTGCACTACCTTTTATTCCTGCCGCAAGCTTAAATAACGAACTCCGCTTTGAGCCTAATATCAAGGGCCTGAAAGATAGTTTTGTTAAAATCGGGCTAACCAATGTATTTAAACAGGACCGCTTTGATACCTTCGAAACCGAAACAGCTGGATACACCTTACTGGATGCCGGCATAGGAACGTCGTTAAAAGTGAAGAATGGGAAGATCAACTTGTGGGTTACGGGACAAAACCTGACCAACAAGCTGTATTATAATCACCTGAGCCGATACAAGTTGGCAGGCATTTATAATGCTGGTAGGAATATCAGTTTTGGCGTAAGCATTCCGCTTCTTTAGACCAGTAATATTTAAAACCCACAGCAGCCAATTCTGGCTGCCATGGGTTTTTTTGTTTTATTGGGTTTTCTGCACTTTGTCAATCTCCATTTAAAAAAAATCCATTTGCCAACTATCTAGGCTGAGCTGATGGTATATATTGGTGTTTTCGCCTGTCAAAGTGCCGCAGGCACTTTGACAAAGTCAATGACAAACACATGACATTTCTGCTCCCGTTATTAAATTTTTTTTTTAAAAAAACCAGCTAAAAATTTGGAGGTTTAAAAGATTGCTTATATATTAGTGTATTATTTAACTAGTACAGTAGAATATGATTAAGATAAACAATCTAAATTTTGGGTACAGCAAGGGACAGCTCTTGTTCAAAAATCTGAGCATGCAATTGCAAAATGGCCATATCTATGGGCTATTGGGCAAAAATGGTGCTGGAAAATCAACCCTTCTCAAAAACATGGCCGGCCTGGTGTACGCGGAAAGCGGAACATTGGACGTACTCGGCCATCATCCTGCCAAGCGCGAGCCTGAACTATTGGCACAGATCTGTTTTATACCAGAAGAATTTTATTTGCCATCAGTTAAGATCGACGCCTTTGTAAAAGCCAATGCGGCCTTTTACCCGAATTTTGACCATCCTTACTTTACGGCCTTGCTGGCCGAATTCGATATTCCGGTCAAACAGAAGCTGATCAACATGTCTTACGGTCAAAAAAAGAAGGTAATCATCGCCTTTGGCCTGGCTACACAGGCGAAATTGGTCATCATGGATGAACCCACCAACGGCCTCGACATCCCATCAAAGGCACAGTTCAGAAAGATCATGGCCTCAGCGCTAACAGAAGACCGTTGCATCATTATTTCTACGCACCAGGTGCGCGACCTCGACAACCTGATCGATACGGTAATCATGCTCGATGAAAACAGTGTTGCGCTCAAAGCCTCAGTAGATGAAATTACCGATAAGCTTTGCTTTAAGCGCGTAAAGGAAATCGACGAAACCGTAATCTACGCAGAGCAGTCGTTGGCAGGCTACAATGCCGTGATGCCAAACTATCACCAGGAAGACAGCAAGCTTGATATGGAGCTCCTGTTTAATGCGGTACTGGCAGAGAAAAATAAATTGAAACCCATCTTTAATTAAAATTGACAGACATGAACAATACTTTCAATATCACACGCTTCGGTCTTTTGTTAAAGAGACAATGGCTAGAATTTGGCAAGATCTATCTGATCAGCTTGCTCGTAGCCTTGGGCGTCATCATCGCTTTTTATGGCATTGCCTTATGGGATGTACTGGCTCTGCATGAAACATTCCAGCATAGCGACCTTACCTTTAGGGAACCGTTATTCCTCATTTTTGGCTTCCTGTTCATTACCGTGATCGCAAGCACCTACTTTGCGCACCTCGGACAGAAACCAAAGGCCATTATCGAATTAATGATACCGGCTTCCACCTTTGAGAAATTTATCGCTGGGATATTTTTTACGGGAATATTAAGCACAGTCTGCTACCTCTTCTTATTTTACATCACGGATTTGGTCTTTATCTCCAAACTTCAATCTATAGTTAAGAACGTTTCTGCTGAAGAAACGAAGCAGTTGGATTACCTCCATAAATATGTGGATGTAATGCCGAGTTTTGCCTATGTTGTACCTTTGTTCTTCACCAGCATCTTCTTATTGGGCTCCATCTATTTCAACAAGTTCCATTACATCAAAACGGCCGTAGCCGCGATGATCTTTACTGGAATATGGACCTACATTGTTGTGAAGACTGGTGAACTCTTAATGGAAGGAAGAATTCCGGTTGAGCAGCATAAACTCAATTGGAGTGAGCAAACGGCTTTTAACCTGATCACCCTGTTATTACTTGTGCTCACTTTTATCTTTTGGGCAATTACCTACGTGAGACTTAAAGAAAAAGAGGTTTAAACATTAATTGTAGAGCTATGGAATTTAGAGACAATAAAGCAATTTACCTCCAGATCGCGGAGTTTGTTTGCGAGCACATCCTGCTCGGCAAATGGAAAGCGGATGAAAAAGTACCTTCAGTTAGGGAAATGGCCGTAGAATTAGAGGTAAATCCAAATACAGTAATGCGTACCTACGAATTACTTCAACAGAAAAATATCATTACCAACAAAAGAGGCATCGGTTTTTTCGTGTCAGATGAGGCCATCGAAAATGTAAAGGCCTACCGCAAGACACAATTCATGGAAGAGGACCTACCTGTGGTCTTCAGAAATGTGTACCTCCTGAACATCGGTTTCGATGAACTGGAAAGCCGTTACAACAATTTTGTTAAACAAACCTTTAATGCTTAAAAAATGAAGACCAGCAATAAATTATTAATCGCTTTTGCTTCGGCATTGATCTTGATCCCAATTTTGGGAATGGTATACGTGTCGAGGGTCAACTATAAAGTTGGAAAGCCATCAGATATCGTAGAACACAAGATCGAAAATTTCAGTACACCAACTGCAAACATGTCAAGTGTTGCAACAGCTATGTTCAATTCTGTGAATGTGGCCGATGCACACGGTGCCTCCATTGATGTAAGGTATGTTGTAGATGAAAAATCGGGCATCAAGGTGGCCGAAGAAGACAAAGATCTCGTTAGTGCCAAGGTTGATGCCAATGGCCAACTGCAGATTGCCATCAAGGCTGATGTCAAAGAACGCAATTTTATAGACATCATTGTGTATGCGCCAAGCCTGAAAGATGTAAATATCAATAACACCAGAAGAACCTACCTGCGTGGCAATGTCGACTCGCTCATCTTCAATGTGAAGAAAGCAGAATGGGCCGGGATAGATTCTCGTTCAGACATCAATCATTTAACCTGCAATGCCATAGATGTGGAAGATTTCTCTATCGGCAGGGAGCAGATCAAATCATTGACCGTTACAATGGACAATGCTAATTTTAGGTCAGAAGGAAATTCATACGATGCACTTGATGTGACCACAAAAGGAGAATCTACCGTCGAAATCATCGGAGACTATGATGGCCTTAAAAAGTTTAATATCCAAAATCTCAACTTGAATACCTTGGGCAAGACAGATGTTAAGCTGGTGAATATTCAGGTTATTAAATGTACAGGAAGTCTTTCTGATGAGACCAACGTACAAATGCCCGCCGCGGCAATTAAACAAATGTTCAGAAAATAAGATTTTTTGCCCTGATCCATTGCCAATCGGGTCAGGGCATCATTTCCTTGCCCCACAAGGAACCTTAGACTAACTACTAACTAAAAACTAATAACTAGAAACTAAATATGATTGCTTTTCTCCTCCTCCTCCTCATCGCAGTCTTCTTATTCAGCCTGGTTAAATAGGCTCATATTGCTGCAAGAACTGAACAGATGCCCGAATGTCTGTTGATAAGATCCGATCTGCTTCATTGAACGAAACGACAGTTCGGTAGTCTTTTACCATCGCTTCAATCTTGGGCGATGACTTTTCTGGATGCCTCAGTTCCAGGGCCTGCGTACTGGTCAACAATTCGATTGCCAAAATCCGCTCCACATTTTCACATAACCGCAGGCATTTTGTTGCAGCATTGGCCCCCATGCTCACATGGTCTTCCTGCCCATTACTGCTCACGATGCTATCTACCGACGCTGGTGAACACAATTGCTTGTTTTCACTTGCAATTGCAGCTGCAGTATATTGGGCAATCATTAATCCAGAGTTCAAACCTGCGTCTTTTACCAAAAAGGGCGGGAGCCCACGACTTCCCGAAATCAGTTGAAAGGTTCTCCTTTCTGAAATTGATCCGATTTCGGACATCGCCATGCACATAAAATCTAAAGTTAGTGCCAATGGCTGACCATGAAAATTACCTGCCGAAATGATCTGGTCTTCGTCGGGGAAAACATTCGGATTATCTGTTACTGCATTCACTTCTATTTCGAAAACCGATTGGATATAATTCAGGCTGTCTTTGCTGGCACCATGTACCTGGGGCACGCACCGGAATGAATAGGGGTCCTGTGTCTGTTTACCTGCTCTCGAAATCAGTTCACTGCCCTCAAGGATGTTGTAGATTTTTGCTGCCGTAGTTAACTGTCCCTGATGTGGGCGGATCTGGTGGCTCAACTTGAGGAAAGGATCGATCCGGCAATCGAAGGCATCTATCGAAACAGCTGCAATCACATCTGCCCAGTTTGCCAATCGATGGGCCTTAAGTAGGCAATAAACGCCATAAGCACTCATAAATTGCGTACCATTGATCAATGCAAGCCCTTCTTTGCTCTGTAGCTGAAGCGCCTGCCACCCCATTTTTTTATGGAGTGCCTGCGTGGCCATACGCTCGCCTTTGTACCATACCTCGCCTTCACCAATCAGCGGCAGGGCCAAGTGGGCCAAAGGAGCCAGATCGCCAGATGCACCCAATGAGCCCTGGGTATAGATAACGGGCAGCACATCGTGGTTGTAGAAATCTATCAGCCGTTCAACCGTAGTCAGTGCAATTGCCGAATGGCCATAACTTAAGGACTGGATTTTGAGCAAAAGCATCAGCTTGATGATGGGTTTCGGTACTTCCTGACCAGTACCACATGCGTGTGACAGTAACAGATTGTGCTGAAGCTGGGTCAGGTGCGAAGCCTCGATCTTTACATGTTGGAGATATCCAAATCCCGTGTTGATCCCGTAGATCGGATCATTGTGCCTGACCAGTTTTTCGTTCAGGTAAGTCCGGCACTTTTCAATTTTCTGGTGCGCGGAAGCCGATAACTTAATGGTCTGTTGCTCCCCCACCATCGTAGAGATGGCCGTGAGCGATAAATTTCCCGACCCGATTTCATAAACACCCATGCATTCGTATTTGGTTGTCCAAAAGTATAAATAATGCGCAAGTATCACACAATTGATTTGCCGGATTGTTTCCCATTCATGAAAATCTACATCCACCTTAAAACTTACTGTCTATTGTTTTTGCTCTACTTTTCAGCTGCCCAACTGTATGCGCAAAAGCAGGATACGCTTTCCATTACCCTCGAAAATGTAAAGTATCCTTATGGAGTGCGCTACTTTAAGGTACATACCGAAGGGCAGGACCTAAAAATGGCCTATATGGATATTGCGCCAAGTGGAACACCCAATAAGCGGACGGTAATCTTATTCCACGGCAAGAATTTTGGCGGATATTACTGGACAAACGTGATCCAGACCTTGACCAAAAACGGGTTTAGGGTCATTGTTCCAGACCAACTGGGATTTGGTAAATCGGCCAAAGCCTTTATCCATTACAGCTTTCATGAAATGGCCGCGTGGAATAAACAATTGATAGATAGTTTGGGCATTGCCAAGGTTACGGTTTTAGGGCATTCTATGGGCGGGATGTTGGCTACCCGCTTTGCGCTCCTCTATCCTGAGCAGACAGAAAAATTGCTGCTTGAAAATCCCATCGGACTAGAAGATTACCGGACATTCATTCCCTATATTACCACTGAACAACAATACCAGACCGAACTTAAAGCTACAGCAGCAAGTATCAAAAAATATTATCAATCTTCCTACTTCGTGAAGTGGAGACCTGAATATGACGAGTTGGTCAAGATTGCGGCTGGAGTAACTTTTAGTGCAGATTTTCCGAGGTGGGCAAAGGTGGCCGCCATGACTTTTACCATGATCTATGAGCAGCCGATTGTCTATGAATTTTCGAACCTCAAAGTACCAACGGTCCTGTTGATCGGAAAAGAAGATCAGACCATTGTAGGCAAGGCATTGTTGACACCGGCCGAACAAGCGCAGCATGGCCAGTACAAAATTTTGGGCAAGGCCATCGCAAACCAGATCCCTAACGGAAAATTAGTGGAGTTCGAAAATTGTGGCCACATCCCACATCTGGAAAGGCCCGAAGTCTTTTTGCCCGAACTGATTAAAAATCTGTAATCCTTGCTTAGGCCTCTAGAATGGCTAATTGGGCCAAAATATCTTCTTCGGTAACCGGATAGGGAACATTATTGATCAAGTATTGATACACAGACTCGAAGATTCCATTGTAATCTCCTTTGTCTGATGGCACAATTTCCATGCTGCGGCCACCATCTGACGTGACCAAAGTCAATTTTCCTGCATCTTTCGGATTTTCGATACCATATGCCGGATCGATAGGTTTCATCCCTTTTAACAATTGCTCTTCCTGTACATCTGCATGGTTTTTGGTGAAGGAACCCATCGTACCATTGACAACAAAGGCAGGGGGAATATCGGCCACAAGCATGCTCGAAGTCAAAAATACGTTCAGTTCGTTGGGATAGCTCAATTGGATGGCAAAATAATCATCTACCTGAGTATTTTCCCTATTCCTGCTCAGCACTTTATGGAATTTTTCGGGCTTCCCAAAGAGGCTGATGGCCTGATCGAGCAAATGCGGACCAAGATCGTAGGAGAGTCCACTTGCAGCCAATGGTTCTTCCTTAAAATATTTGGGCCCGATTTCATTCCGATAGCGATCATACCTGAAATGCACTTCGACCAATTTGCCCAGTGCACCGCTTTTGATCACTTTCTTCACGGCATTGAAACCGCTATCATAGCGTCGGTTCTGGTAGACCATTATTTTTTTGCCAAGCTGTCTTGCCAGGTTAAAAAGCTCCTTTGCTTCGGCTGTTGTTGCCGTGAAAGGTTTTTCTACCAAGATATGTTTTCCGGCCCCGAGGGCCTGTTTGGCATAATCGTAATGCGTAAAACTAGGGGTGTTTACAATCACCAGTTCAATGGCCTCATCGCCCAATAATTGTTCAATGCTGTCATAACTGATGATGGAAGGATAATCAGCAGCTGCCTGCTTACGGTTTCGCTCTACAATGCCACGCAGGCTAAAGCCTGGATGTGTGCTCACAAACGGTGCATGGAATACTTTTCCAGACATCCCGTAGGATAAAATGCCGGTAACAATCTTCTTGTTCATCTTACAAAGCTAAAAATTTGACTTACATGTGCGGTAAACTGTTTCCCATAAAAGTATATTTGCAACATGAAGCCAGCAGAAATACATGCAAGATGGAAGTTATTGCAGGGAAAGATCGCAGCAGAATTTGATTCCGACGATGAGCCTGATCTAAAAGTCGTCTTATTTCTGATCGGCATCCAAGAACTGGGCAAAGGACCAGGAAAATTTAGCAAAAGGCAAAAAGAAGAACTGATGCACATTGCTACCTGTAGGCTGTTGAGCGAAATGGGATTTTACGAACTCGAAGGACTTGACCAAGACGGATGGCCCCACTGGAAACTCGTCAAGCCCATTCCATCTTATGCCTTAATGGAGCAGGAATTGCTGCTGAAATCGTTGGCAATCGGGTATTTTGATGATATATACGAGTAGCGCCAAGCGTGTTGCGTCACAGCGCTAAGCGTATGGCGTATGGCGTTAAGCGTTGATTGAATGATCGCCCAACACCTAACGCCCAAGCGCTTATTTTCTAGCCCCCTTGTTGTGAGGCTTCTTTTTTCAATTGGTCGTTGGCCACGATCACAATTTCTACCCTTCTGTTTGCAGCCCTTCCCTCATCGGTTGCATTATCTGCAATCGGCTCAGCAAAGCCTTTTCCCACGGTAATCAATCGTGCAGATGGAACACCTTGAGAAACTGCGTAGGCCTTCACCGCCGCTGCTCTTTTTTGGGAAAGGGTCATGTTGTATTCTTCGGTACCACGGCTATCGGTATGGCCGATTACCTTGACATCCGTACCCGGATATTGATTTAACGAGCCTGCCAAGCTTTGAATGTTGGTTTTGGCTACATCTTTCAGTTCAAATTTGTCGAAGTCGAATAAGATCCCGTTATCAAATTTTACGATGATACCTTCGCCTTCGCGGATTACTTCAGCATTTGGAATGGCTTTTTGGATCTCAGCAGCCTGTTTATCCATCCTTCTTCCAATGAAACCGCCCGCAGTACCGCCCACAGCAGCGCCAATAATTGCACCTACGGCAGTATTCCCTGCTTTTTTACCAATAATCCCACCAATTACCCCACCGGCAGCAGCGCCGATACCTGCACCTTTTTGTGTGTTGGTTAAACTATCACATCCCTGCATGGCCATTGAGCCTACAGCCAGCGCAATCCCTAGGGTTGCTATTTTAAATCTTGAAGTCATCATAATATCTTATTTTAATAATAGATAATAGACTTCATTCAAAGGTAGTGCCAAGACTTGTAGGATGGCCATATCACTGCATAACGCGCGAATGAAATGCCCAAATGTGGAGCTATTGACTAATATTTTGGACGATAGCACCATATTTGAAGTACATGAGAGTTTGTAGCTCCCAACCTAAGGTCAGGACCGAAAATACGGTCTTCTATTCAGAGAAATAAGCTTCCAGTTCTTTTAGTGTATTTTCGTCGGTGTGGAAATCCTTGATCACCAGGCCTTTCTCTAAGAGAATGATCCTGTCGCAGACATCGGTTACATGGTTCAGGTCGTGGCTTGAGATCAGTGTAGTCAGGCGCTGCGATTTTTTGAGCGATTTGATCAGGGTCTTCAGCCTGATCTGCGTGGTTGGGTCGAGGTTGGCAAAAGGTTCATCGAGCACCAACAGTTCCGGCTTTTGCATCAGTGCAGCAGCTATCCCCACTTTATTCTGGTTTCCCTTCGAAAAATCGCGGATATACTTTCCACGGTTCAGGATTTCGCCATTAAAAAATTCATCGTATTGCCTCAGGTAATCGTTCACATGGGCTGGGCTCATCTGCTGCAGGCTGCCAATGAAAATGAAATATTCCTCCGGTGTGAGGTAATCGATCAAAAAGCCTTCATCCAAATAAGATGCTGTATAGTCTTTCCATCCAGAATTTTTGGCAACGTTGCTATCTTTTGACAGCACTTCGCCACTATCGGGCCTGATCAGGTCCAACAACATCCTGAACAAAGTCGTCTTTCCGGCACCGTTGTTCCCAACCAATCCAAT
This sequence comes from Pedobacter sp., assembly GCA_031119475.1. GTDB lineage: Bacteria > Bacteroidota > Bacteroidia > Sphingobacteriales > Sphingobacteriaceae > Pedobacter. The sequence continues at coordinate 408,348 of JAVHXV010000002.1, forward strand.
GGTTTCTCCGGTACGGATGTTCAGGTTGTTGATGTTGACGACCGTACGTCCGGCATATGATTTTTTTAAGTCTCTAATTGTGATCATGATCTTATTCTCTAAAGCCTTCGGCTATTTTATATCGTTGTTTTTCAAATCTTTTAACCAGTAAATTGATCCAGAAATTGCGCATCAGCAGGGAGATCAGCCCAAAAGTCCCTATCGCCAGTAGGCCCCAATAAGGTTTGTTGGCGATCCCAAATGGGATGTAGATGAATATCGGGATCAGGATAAAGGGAAATCCCAAGATCCACTGTGTGGCACCAGTGCCCTGAAAGTTGAAGCTCGCTTTTTTGGTGATGTCCAACCGCTTAAAGTTCATGGTCGCGAAGTACAAGACCAGGACGGTGGCAAAGCCGATGTTGTAAAAATAGGCGGCCAAGTGGAGAAGGAGCAGCTTATAGCTGATGAATCCATAAAAGCTGGCCAAAATGGTAATGGTGGTACAGCTGATGGTGAACAACAGGAACTTCGCCTTGATGAAATTTTTGAAATCGATCTTATTGACCAAGAGCCCATCAAAGTGTGCACTCTGCCAGGCGAACATAAACTGTCCGTAAGAAATGATGGTAATGCCGGTCATGAAAAGTGCCGCAAACAGCATCTTGCCGAATTCATCATGCTGGATTGGACCGCTTTTGTAAAAGATAAAACCATAGGCCAAAAAGGCAAAGCCCATGAAGATGGAACCGCGAGAACGTTTATGGCGCAGGATCAGTTTGAGCTCTAGTGCAGCCAGTTCGCCAACTTTTCCAAAGCTGTTCAGGAAAGGATAGTCGGTGCTTACTTTCTTATCATCCTTTGTGCTCAATTCTTCGGTGTACAGGTTGGCACGCAGGTAATTGGAATTGATGATAAAGATGCCTACTGCTGCAAATACAAACAAGAAACCCAAAAACGGCTGACGGGCAATGGCGGCAAATACAAAATTGGAAGCCTCTCTGACCGAAATGATATGGAAATAATCCAGTGCCGCAAACGTACCAACCAAACCTAAGATTAACATGAAATAGGCAATGTTGTTGATCGATTTCCGCTTCAGGTAAAGCACAAAAAAATTATTGAAGAACGTGAGTGCCACAATGGACACCACATACATGATGGCAGCAAAAGGACCGTACGCCGCACCAACCCTGGTCATGCTGAATGGAACCATGACAATGAGCGGTAGCAGGTTAAAGAAGTTAAAGATGGCCCTGGTATTCAAAAAATTGATAATGGTTTTGCGCTCGATCTTGAGGTGCAGGTAGGGAACGATGCTCAAGGTGGGCAGTTCCTGCAGCTGTGCCCTCACGCCAAGGTCAAACAGGAAATAATATAGGATGTAGCCATTAAAGATGGCAATGACCTCGCTACCCGGAAAAGTTTCTTCAATAATTTTCGACATAAAGATGCCCAGCGCAAGTGCAATGGCCAGAAAATAGAGCATAAAGAGCACGAGCACGACCTGCGCAGCAATACTTCCGGCTTTGTTCCGGCTTCTCCAGAATGCTTTCCACTGGTGGCCCAAAAAAGTAGTTACCATATTAGTAGTTGTATTTGTTTTTCCAATTCTCCCGCAACTTCTCCCTCAATTTTTCTTCTGCCGGATTTTTGCCCGGGTCATAGAGCTTGGTGCCGCTCAGTTCTTCGGGCAGATATTCCTGTGCAGAAAAGTTTCCTTCAAAACTATGCGAATATTGGTAATCTTTTCCATATCCTATATTTTTCATCAACTTTGTCGGCGCATTGCGGATATGCAGGGGCACTGGCAGGTTTCCGGTCTGTCTAACCAAGGCCTGCGCCTTATTGATGGCTTCATAACTGGCATTGCTCTTTACCGATGTGGCCAGATAGGTTACGCACTGAGATAAGATGATCCTTGCTTCGGGATAACCGATTACATTAACCGCCGTGAAACAGTTATTGGCCAGCAACAAGGCATTCGGATTGGCATTACCGATATCTTCGGAAGCCAAAATAACCAATCTTCTGGCAATAAAAAGCGGATCTTCCCCACCTTCGATCATGCGCGCCAGCCAGTAAACACCAGCGTTTGGGTCGCTGCCGCGGATGGACTTGATGAATGCCGAAATGATATCATAATGTTGCTCTCCAGCCTTATCGTACAGCGCAAGGTTCTGTTGTGCGTGTGCCAGTACATTTTCATTGGTCAGGATGATCTTCTTTCCGCCGATGCCGTTGATCGCAATCTCGAGCACATTTAGTAATTTCCTGGCATCGCCACCCGACAAGCGGATCAGGGCCTCGTGCTCCTTAATGCTGATCTGTTTGGCCTTGAGCACGGCATCATTTTTAATGGCAGATTGCAGCAGGCCTACCAGTTCATCTTCCGTAAGTGCTTTGAGGATGTAGACTTGGCATCGCGAAAGCAAAGCCGAGATGACTTCAAAGGATGGATTTTCTGTAGTCGCCCCGATCAGGGTAACCAATCCGCGTTCAACTGCACCGAGCAGGCTATCCTGCTGAGACTTACTGAAGCGATGGATCTCATCAATAAACAAGATTGGTAGGCCCATAAAGCTATCCTTTAGCGCTGCGGCACGATCAATGACCTCCCTAATGTCCTTCACACCAGAATTAATGGCACTGAGGTTGAAGAATGGCCTGTCAAGGCTCTGGGAAATGATATAGGCCAACGTTGTCTTGCCCACTCCGGGAGGACCCCAGAAGATCATGGAAGGCAACTGCCCACTTTCAATGGCCTTTCGCAAAACCGCATCTGGTCCGACAAGGTGTTTTTGGCCAACATATTCGTCCAGATTTTGAGGGCGCATCCGTTCGGCCAAAGGAGGGAGATTCTGCATGGTTTTAAAGTTAAGGTTTTTATCAATCTTAAGCTAACCATTTTTTGAGCAAGGAGCAGAGAGCAAGGAGCATGGTACAAGGAGCAAGGAACAATGAACAAAGAGCAAGGAGCAAAGAGTAAAGAGCAACGGGAGATGGAGTCTCGTACGAACAAAATAGATAAAAAAAGAATAAGGATATTGATCAATCGTCTTTGTTCCTTGTTCCTTTCTCACCTCTCACATCTTTTCTCTCAAATGCGGGGTAAACAAATCAGAGATGCCTCACTGCGTTCAGCATGACAATTCATCGCTAGACAGTTAAACAGTTAACCATTCAACAGTTAACTAATTCAACAATTAATCAATTAACCATCCTAACCAGCTGACGGTGCTGCCGGTTTTTTCTTAAAGAATTTCTTTTTCTTCTTTTTGAAAGGTTTCTTTTCGGGAGTGGCTGCTTCTTCTGTGGGTGCTGCGCCCAAATGTTCGGGCAAGGGAATGCGTTCAATCTGTCTCTCGATCAGTTTTTCGATATTGGCCAGGCGGCGTTTATCCTTAGGGTTGACCAAGGTAATGGCAGTGCCTTTCGTAGCGGCCCTTGCCGTACGCCCAATCCGGTGGATATAATCTTCCGGATCTTGTGGAGCATCGTAATTGATCACCAGGTCAATGCCAGTCACATCAATTCCACGGCTCAGCACATCCGTTCCTACCAACACATCGAGCTTGCTGTTCTTGAAATCGAGCATCAGGTTTTCGCGGTCTTTTTGTTCCAGGTCGCTATGGAACGCAGCTACTTTCATCCCTAATTTTCGGAATACTTTCCCCAGTTCCTTTACTTTTTCTTTGCGACCGGCAAATACAATAATTCGCTTAAAGTCTTTAGACTGTAGCAATGAAGTGAGCAGGGCTATTTTCTGTTCGTCGTGCAAAAGATAAACCTGTTGGTTAATGCCTTCTGCCGGTTTGGAAATGGCGATATTGATGGATTCGGGAGTCTTTAGGAGTTTTCCTGCCAAAGTCCGGATCTTCGGTGGCATGGTGGCCGAAAATAGCAAGGTCTGACGTTCCTTTGGCAAGTAGCCCACAATTTTCATAATGTCGTCATGAAAACCCATGTCCAACATGCGGTCTGCTTCATCCAGTACAAGGTAATGGAGCTGGTCCATCTTCAGCACGCCAGATGACAGGTGGGCAATCAGTCGCCCAGGTGTCGCAATAATGATATCAACGCCTTCGCGCATGGAGCGTTTTTGTTGTTCGTAAGCAATGCCATCGCCCCCTCCATATACGGTTAGCGAGCTGATGTTGGTAAAGTAGGCCAATGCCTCTACCTGCATGTCGATCTGCTGGGCCAGTTCCCGGGTAGGCGCCAAGATCAATGTGGTATTGTGGCGGTCGTGGTTTTCTGTCAGCATGTTCATGATCGGCAAGAGATAGGCACCTGTTTTTCCGGTACCCGTTTGCGCACAGGCGATCAGGTCTTTTTTGGCTAAAATTAATGGAATGGCCTGTTGTTGGATGGGTGTTGCGGTATTAAAGCCCATGGCCAGTAACCCTTCCAAAAGATCAGGGTTGAAGTTAAAATCTCTAAAATTCAAGTCGTTGTATTAAAATATCCTGCAAAAGTACCTTTAAATGAGCAAAGTACAAAGCACAAAGCGCAAGGGGAGTGCGCGGCGCAAAAAAGATGACAAACAGAAAAGGAACAAAGACGATCCAATTCATCCTTGTTCCTTTATCCTTACTCCTTTGTCTCATTCCCTGATCAAAGGTTATGTTGTGCCTGCCCTACACGGATCGCCCGTTCACAGGACTTTTTTTCTCTATTTTTTGTTAGAACAAGCTAATCATTATTTGGTTTCGACAGGTTAAAAATTTATTAACAAATCAACAACACTTAGTTCTCGGTTGGTAGTTCTCAGTTTTTAGTTTAATTCATCGTAGATTATGAAGACAAACTGCACTTGCAGGCTCATTTTAAATCATCAGCAGTTAATTCCCGATTACAATCCATCGAACTATCAACTAGAAACTAAAAACTATTAACTATCAACTAAAAACTGCCAACTGAAAACTACCTTCTCTGGTCTGCATAACCGAAAACCTTTTGCAGCAATGGCGTAGAGCGGGCGCTGATGTTGTTCCTGATTTTCAGTTCTTCCTGTGCTACCTGAACAAACATCCCATCAATTGCCTTTTGGGCAACGTAGGAGGAGAGGTCGGTATTGATAGGTTTGACCAAAGGGATCTTGTTGTAGGCAGTGGCCGCATCTCCCCAATATTTGGTCGCTCCCACCTTGCCCAGGCTTGCCGTAATGACCGGCCTAAATTTCTCCATCAGCTGGGCGGTGGTTACCCTTTTAAAGTATTCGGTGGCGGCATCTTTATTTCCGCTTAACAGGATGTTTGCCGCATCGGCAATCGTCATCTGCCTAATGGCGGAAAGAAAGATCGGTTTGGCTTCCTTCGCCGCATCTTCGGCCGCTCGATTGATGCTGAGGATCACATTATCTGCCAAGGTGTTGAATCCAAGTCCGCGAAGGGTCTTCTCTACCTTTTGTGCTTCTGGAGGGAACAGGATCTTAATGGCCAGGTTGCCAAAAAAACCATCTTTGGCAGAAAGTTGGTCTGCACCCGTACTCGTACCAATCTCTAGGGCCTGTTTTAGTCCTGTGCCAATTTCCAAGTTGGTAGGTGTGCCATTTACCGGAATATTTTTGAGGATATTTCCAATGTTGTTCTGACTTTGTACATCACATCCGCTCAAGGCTAAAATGATCATTGCTGCAAGAGATAAGCCGATTCGTTTCATATGGTCTGATTTTATGGGCCAGGAAACAGATGCGCCGGTTGTCCATTGCTATTTATCTCCCTTTACATTTGCAAGCAAATCTTTTGCCATTAATTGGGTAGACCTCGCCAAGCTCAAAAATTCTGATCGGTAACCTTCTTTATCGACTCCTTTGGCGGCTTCTGCCAGGGCGATTACTTTTTCGAAACTGCTCTGCTGTTTAAATTCAGATTGGCGGAGCAGCATCCCGAACATGGCAATGGCGGCAGAAAACCTAAAATTATCACTGGTTACGGTCAAAGCTGTAAAATTATCTTTTACAGTTTGCTCCATTTTTGTGCTCACATCGCCCGCTGGCTTTTTGTAGCGCAGCTTAATGGTCAGGATTTCATCGCTATCAGCAGCAGTTTTTTTGGGCCTCTGGTATTTCAGGTCATCTACCTTGCCTACGAACGGACTTTTTTCGCCTACGGGAATAATTTCATACAGGGCAGTTACCGTGTGTCCCGAGCCCAGCTCCCCGGCATCCTTTTTATCGTCGTTGAAGTCTTCACTGGCCAGCATCCTGTTTTCATAGCCGATGAGGCGATAGGCCTGCACCTTTGCCGGATTAAATTCCAGTTGGAACTTCACGTCCTTGGCCAAGGTAAACAAGGTGCCGCCAAACTCGTTGATGAGTACTTTTTTGGCTTCGGTGATGTTATCGATATAGGCATAGTTACCATTTCCCTTATCTGCTAGTTTTTCCATTTTGCTATCCTTATAATTGCCCATCCCATAGCCCAGCACGGTTAGGAAAACACCGCTTTTTCTTTTCTCTTCAATCAGGCGTTCCATTTCCGAATCGCTATTGGCACCGACATTGAAATCGCCATCGGTAGCTAAGATGATCCTATTGTTGCCATTCTTGATGAAGTTTTCGCTGGCCACCCTATAGGCCAGTTCGATCCCCTGTCCACCAGCAGTAGAACCCCCTGCACTTAAGCGCGACAAAGCTTCCTTGATTTTGATTTTATGATTGCCGCTGGTTGGCGGAAGGACCAGTCCTGCATTGCCAGCGTAGACCACAATGGCTACTTTATCCTGTTCCCGCAACTGATCTGTCAATAGTTTTAGTGAGCTGACCAACAAGGGCAGTTTGTTTTCGCTTTCCATCGAACCTGAGACGTCGATGAGGAAAACCAGGTTAGATGGTGGCAGGTTATCGGTAGGAATGGTCTTGGCCTGCAGGCCGATGTGTACCAAACGGTGTGACGGGTTCCATGGGGCAGGTGCGATTTCGGTGATGATATTTACGGGGTCGTTGCCTTTGGGCTGTTCATATTGATAATCAAAATAGTTGATCATTTCTTCGATCCTGACCGCATCTTTAGGGGGAAGGCTCCCGCTGTTGATAAAACGGCGCACATTGCTGTAAGAAGCCGCATCCACATCGATGGAAAATGTAGAGAGCGGTTCCTTATCGGCACGTCGGAAGCCGATTTCGTTGATGCTGCTGTAGCTTTCGTTGTCGGTAATTTTTGGTGCAGCTGCATACGCCCTGCCCACCGCAACCCGACTCATAGACATTGATGCCATTGCTGTACGCTTTTGCGTGGCCCCATAGCCGGTGACTACCACTTCGCTGAGCGCTTTTTGGTCTTCAGATAATAAAATTCGATAGGTGCCCTTATCGGTTAGGGGGATGGTTTTGGTCACAAAACCCAAGAAGGAGACGATGAGTTTTTTGTCGTTTGCGCCGATGGTGAATGAGAATTTGCCGTCCTTATCGGTTACGGCTGTTTTTAGGCTGGGATAACTCCTAACGGCAGCGCCTGGGAGGCCCAATCCATCTGCAGCGATGACAACACCAGAAATTTTCCTTTCGGTGGAAGCCATACCTGCAACAGATACAAATAAGGCTAAAATGAGGATCAATATTTTTTTCATGAGTTATGGGTTTTAACTCTTGATGTAAGGAATGCAGATTTTCCATACCCTGTACAAAATATTTTTTATGCACTTTGTCAAAGTCGGCACTGCACAATATGGAATGATATCCCTCGACTTTGACAAAGTGCATGACACTTCCATGACTAAAAATGCCGAAATCAAACTAATTCTGTAGAGTTATATCACGTATTTGCATTTTAGGTTAGGGAGACTTTGACAAAGTCTATTTCACCATCTCGTAGATGTAAAGTTCATGGATTTCTTCGGTATAGCCTTCTGCAGTCAATGGGCCCTGCGACATGCCCAAAAGGATCTGTGTGCCGCGGTTGTTCAAAACGACCAGATCATTGTTGATAGGGTCGATAGACAACCCCTCTATTTCGCCTGCACGGCGGAAATCGGACATTTCCCGGAAGAGTGTCAGCCGTCCGGCCATCGCGCCAGCGGCGACCTTGCCAGGTGTTTTTACAGGCTGATGATCGACTATGGAGAATTGTTCCCCATCCTTTAACCCCGTATAGGAAACCTTGCTGATGTCGGCCATGTAGATGTTGTCGGCAATCTTAAAGGTGGCATCTCCATCATCGGCAGCGAAAAGTAGCTTTCCGTCTGCAATAAAGATGCCCTGGCACCAATAAGGGGCAGGACGGCATTGCATTTTGGTATGGTATTTTCCAGTTTCCAAGCTGTAGCAATAGACATATCGGCTATCTACCCAATCAGACATCCAGACCATTTTTCGCTCCCTGTCAATAGCGATGCCCGAAACTTCGACCTGACCAGAAGCAGGTTCCCAATTGATATCGCGCTTCCACTGCAGGGTCTTCGCATCATACACCGAAACCGCTATATTTTGTCCGCGCCCATATTCGAACTTCTCAATGCCGCAATAGAGTTCGCCATTAAAGATATCGATGTCTCCAAAGTGGTTTGCCAATTCGGGATGCTGGAAAGGCTGGAGGTTCTTCATCACCACATTTCCTTGTTTATCATATTTATACAGAGCTTTGGTGTCGGAAACATAATAATAGTCCCTGTCGATCGCGATTCCTTGTCGCCCCAACACTGGAATTACTTTTTTCAGGCGATAAGTTGACCCGATATGCTGGGCGCTTGCCAACAGACAGTTGCAAAGGAGGAGGAGGGTAAGGATTTTTTTGGGATACACTTTGTCAATCTTTAAACTTTGTCAAAGTTAAAATAAAAAAATCCCCCAAATCAACAATTCGATTTTCGAAACTTTTAATCTTTACATTATTAATAAAATCAATTATACTTGAAGATATTTAGCGAGATACCAATTTGAAGTTTATCAAAAATTCCAACCGATCAAATGAGCCCGATGATGCATCGCTCATTGCCGCCTACCAGCAAAGTGGCGATTTGGAAGTGCTCGGTAAACTTTACAACCGATACATGCACCTGGTTTTTGGGGTATGCTATAATTATTTCAAGGATGAAGAGCTGAGCAAGGACGCCGTGATGCAGATCTTTGAGGAACTGGTAGCCAAGCTGAAACTGCACCAGGTACAGAACTTTAAAAGCTGGCTCCATGTGCTGTCCAGAAACCATTGCCTCATGGCATTGCGGAAATCCTCAAAAACAACAATTGTTCCGCTCGAAGATAATTTTGTGGAAAATGACGACTTTGTGCATCTGAATATAGATGATACAAAAGAAGCGCAATTGACCGTAATGGAAAAGTGCATGGAAACGCTGCCGGAAGAACAACGGAAAAGTGTAGATTTGTTCTATTTACAGGAGAAATGCTATAAGGAAGTTGCCGAAATAACCGGATATGACCTGTTAAAAGTGAAGAGTTATATCCAGAATGGAAAGCGGAACCTAAAAATTTGTATAGAAAAGAACAGTGAGCTATAACGAATGGTTAGATATTGATGTTTTGGAAGATTACCTTGATGGTAAGCTTGATGCCAAGACTATGCATAAAATCGAACGCATGTCGCTCGAAGACCCCTTCATGGCCGAAGCACTCGCCGGTTTAAGCCAATCGCCGAAAAGAACCTATACCCTATCCCTGCTTCAAAAGCAGCTGGAGGAAAGGATTGCCAAAAAGCCGATCGCAGAAAAAAGATGGAGGATTACCGCACAACGGCTGAGCATTGCTGCTGCCGCTGCGGTCTTGTTCGTTACCGTGAGTATCTTGTTCTGGATGAAGGGAAACCGTCAGCAGGTCGAACTGGCCAAACATCAAAAAGCCGCAGTTGAAACCAGTACACAGGTAGCCACCAACAAACCTATCGTTAAAACAGAAACGCCATCCCAATCTCTAGCAGCACCTCATCAGCGCCTCAATCGGGTGGCGGATCCGGTTCCAGATAGAGCCGTTACTGCGTCCGCTCCCGCTGACGAAACCATCAGCGCTGCCCCGGTAGCCAGTGCCGCCCCTCCAGCAGCGGCAGCTTTTGTACAGGATGAATCAAAACGCAACAAAATAACTGCAGAAGAGCTATCTACTGCCCAAGCAGTTGCCCCACTAAAAAAAGCCGAAAACGTAAGGGAACGTGCCTTGGCGGGAAAGGCCCCGGGAATTATAATGGAATCAAACCTAAGGCCGAACCAAATACCGACTGTCATCAATGGTAGGGTATTTGCCAAAGTAGATGGACAGCCCCTTCCAGGCGCCATCGTCAAGGTTCCAGGCACGAATAAAGCCGCTGTTACGGATAGCAAGGGAGAATTTACCCTCTCCGCGGATAGTGCCATCCAGAGCCTAAGCGTGGGCTATATCGGCTATGCCAGCCAGGAAGTAAAGACAAAAGTTAACCAAGAGGTAAGCATTGCATTGGAGGAAGACAAGACATCCTTGAAAGAGGTGGTCATGGCAGATGCCAAGAGCAAACCAATAGATCCTGCGCCCGAATATGCCAAATCTTCTGCCTATTTCCCAATTGGTGGTTGGAACAATTACCAGGCCTATCTAACCAGCAACAATACAATAGATAAGCAAGCCCCGATTGGAAAAACAGTGGGGCTAAAGTTTGAAGTCAGGCCAAATGGTGCGCCAACAAAAATCACCATCGTGAAGAGCCTGGGCAAAAAATATGATGAGGCAGCCATCCGCCTGTTAAAAGATGGTCCAAGATGGCTTCCGGTAAACAAAGACAAGATCGGGCCGGGATTTTTGGAGGTCCAGTTTTAATCGATTAAATCATCCGAGTGTTCTCGTTCAAAGATGTATCAGCCTTCGTATTTTCAAGTTGAGGATTTTGATCAGGTCCTGTCCTTCATGCATGCACATCCCTTTATTACCTTGATCGGTTTTGATGGCGATTATCCAGTGGCCACACAAGTTCCGGTCCAGATTGAGCAAAGCGGCAAAGACCTGCTCTTGATTGGCCATGTGATGAAAAAGACCGATCATTGCGCGGCTTTTCTAGCGAATGAAAACGTAATGGCCCTGTTCACAGGTGCGCATGCCTACATCAGCGCTTCTGTGTATGACAACCCTCAGTCGGCTTCTACCTGGAATTACCGCACTGTTCAGGTGAAGGGGAAGATCAAGATGTTGGATGAAGCACAGACCCGGAGCGTGATCGAGAATTTGACCAATAGTTACGAAGACCCTTCCAATAGTCCCGCAGCATTTCGCCAACTGGATGAAAGCTATATCCAAAAGCACCTTAAGGCAATTATGGGATTCGCCCTGAAGGTAACTGATCTTAAGGCTATCTTTAAATTAAGCCAGAACCATAGCGCCCACAACAAGACGGCGATCATTAACGATTTGGAAAATAGAAATGATCCGTATGCGCAAGAGATTGCGGAGGAGATGAGAAGGGGGGACTGAGTCTAGGAGTCCAGAAGTCCATGGGTGGCCTTACTTGAGACCACATTTTGGGAGGATAAGAAAGATTGCTGGGCCATAAAATCCCTTTACTCATTCTATTTCTGGACTTTTGGACTCTTCGACTCCTGGACTAAAGTATTTCATTACTTCGCTCTTCTAGGTATCAAATTGGACTTCTCGACTCTTGGACTAAAAAAACAAAAAGGGATCCGCTTTACGCAAATCCCTCTTATATGTTTAGCTTTTAACTTTTAGCTTACAATGAAAAAGCAGCCTTTACTTTGTCTACGAAATCAAGTTTCTCCCAAGTAAACAATTCGACTGTTACAGTTTTATCTTCGCCATTTGGAGACTTAAAGGTTTTAGTCACTGTTTCTGGCTTACGGCCCATGTGGCCATAGGCAGCGGTTTCGCTATAAATTGGGTTTCTCAATTTGAGGCGTTGCTCGATAAAATATGGGCGCATGTCAAATAGCTCTTCCACAATGTTTGCGATTTCGCCATCTGTTTTGCCTACTTTGCCTGTGCCATAGGTATTGATATAGATTCCCATTGGTTTGGCTACGCCGATGGCATAGGAAACCTGAACCAGAATTTCTTCGGCAACACCAGCCGCCACTAGATTTTTGGCAATGTGACGTGTAGCATAAGCGGCACTTCTATCTACCTTACTTGGATCTTTTCCAGAGAAGGCACCACCACCATGTGCGCCTTTACCGCCATAGGTATCCACAATAATTTTCCTGCCAGTTAAGCCTGTATCGCCGTGGGGACCGCCGATGACGAACTTTCCGGTTGGGTTAATGTGGTATTCAATTTTGTCATTGAATAGGTGTGCATATTTTGGATATTTCTTAATGATCCTTGGGATGAGGATATTGACCAGGTCACTTTTAATTTTTTCCAACATCTTGGCTTCTTCATCAAAATCATCATGTTGGGTCGAAATTACGATGGCATCGATCCTTACCGGTTTGTTGTTGTCATCATATTCAAGGGTAACCTGAGATTTGGCATCAGGGCGGAGGTAATTGATTTCCTTGCCTTCACGTCTAAGGTCAGCCAGTTCCTGCAACAATTTGTGCGAAAGATCCAAAGCCAGTGGCATGTAATCTTCTGTTTCGTTGGTTGCATAACCAAACATCATCCCCTGGTCGCCCGCACCTTGCTCTTCTTTTGTACGTCTATCAACTCCTTGGTTAATGTCTTGTGATTGTTCGTGGATGGCAGATAGGATACCGCATGAATTGGCCTCGAACATGTATTCACTTTTAGTGTAGCCAATTCTTTTGATCACGTCTCTGGCGATCTGTTGTACGTCCAAATAAGTTTTGGATTTTACTTCCCCTGCCAAAATTACTTGGCCAGTTGTAACTAAAGTCTCACAGGCTACTTTAGATTCGGTGTCGAATGCTAGGAAATTGTCAATTAATGCATCTGAAATCTGGTCTGCAATTTTATCTGGATGGCCTTCCGATACAGATTCTGAGGTAAATAAATACGGCATATTAAAGCGCTATTTTAAGAAAACAATGTAAAATGGCCAACTTGCGCTAAAGCAGTAAAATAAGTGTGATAAAATTAGCACTTTTTTTTACGTGGTTGCAATCAGGCCCATCCTTAAATGGGCAACGCAAATCAGTCCACTTTGATCATGCAAAATTACTTAATATATTCTCAAAATTCAAAAAATATCAATTATTTTGTGTGTCTTATTTCTTGAGTGTGTCGAAAACCAATATATTATTCATCATTAATCCCATTTCTGGTGGAAAGCGGAAAGTAAAAATTCCGGATCTGATCACGGCACACCTGGACGGAACCCAATTTCAGCCTACCTGTATTTTTACGGATTATGCCGGACATGCGGCAGAACTGGCTACCGCAGCGACAGATTTTGGGATGGTGGTAGCTGTAGGGGGCGATGGGACCGTCAATGAAGTGGCCTCCGCCCTGGTTGGAACCCATAAACCTTTGGGAATTATCCCCCTTGGATCGGGCAATGGACTGGCGAGGTTCCTGAAAATCCCAATGAACACCAAAAGGGCCATCCAACTGCTCAATCACCATCGGCAATTAAGAATGGATGCGGCCAAAATGAACGGGAGGTATTTCTTTAACATGGCAGGGATGGGCTTTGATGCGCACATCAGCCTGATCTTTGCGCATAACAAGAGCCGTGGCCTAAAGGGATATGTAGAAATGGGACTGAAAGAAATAATCTCCTACAAGCCGCAAACCTATCACATTGAGATAGATGGCGAAAAACTGGATAGGACAGCCTTAGCCATCAGCATTGCCAATTCGGCCCAATATGGAAACAATGTGTACATCTCACCAAAGTCATCCATAGATGATGGACTGTTAGACGTCTGCATCGTCAAGAATTTTCCTAAATATAAACTGCCCATTCTGGCCTATCAGATGATACGCTCCCTAACCGATCGTTCTGATCTTGTAGAGATTATCCAGGGCAGGTCCATCCAGATCAAAAGAGAAAAAAAGGATGCCGTCCATTTAGATGGTGAACCTTTTATGATGGGCAACAACATCGATGTTACCATCCTTCCCCTCTCCTTAACCGTTATCGTTAGACCATGAGCAAACAAAAGAAAAAAATAATAAATGATTTTGGTGGGATCATGTATTCTACCGACCCTACATTCGACTTTCGGGAAGAACCCGAAATCCATGAAGCCTTGCCCAACAACCAGCAGGATCTCCGCGTGATGCTTGACCGCAAGAACCGGGGTGGGAAAGCGGTTACCCTGATTACGGGATACCGTGGTACGGCCGAAGAACTAGATGTGCTGGCCAAAATGCTGAAGACCAAATGTGGCGTGGGAGGGGCTGCCAAGGATGGAGAAATCCTGATCCAGGGCGACTTTAGGGACAAGGTGTTTTTGCTGCTCCAAAAAGAAGGCTATAAAGTAAAAAAATCTGGCGGTTAATTGCTCTTATAACTGGTTGATAATTAGATAATTGCTCAATAGTGTATTTGCCACAATAAGTAAAATTTTTCCGCCAAAATCATATTTTTTGCACTTATATCTGCTTAGCTTTGCGTCCTATTACAACCAAATATATTAGCAGTATGAATGTAAAGCAGTTGGATTTAAGCTACTTGAATTTAAGTGCCAGCACGGCGAAATATCAGCTAAGCGTGGCCGAACTGGTAGAGGAAGCATTGCGGAATGGTGAAGGTACCCTGGCAGATAGTGGAGCTTTAGCCATCGATACGGGAAAATTCACTGGCCGCTCCCCAAAAGACCGCTTCATTGTGAACGATGGCAAAACTGCCGATACAGTTTGGTGGGGCGATGTGAACTTCAAGTTTGAAGCAGCGCATTTTGACCAGCTCTTTGAGAAAATGACGGCTTATCTTAGCGATAAACAGTTCTATGTCCGCGATTCCTATGCCTGTGCAGACGACCTTTACAAGACCAGCATTAGAGTGGTCACCGAGTTTGCTTTTCAGAATATTTTTGCCAACCATCTTTTTTTGAGGTACAACGAGGAGGATTCCCTTCCGGCGCAGCCAGAATGGACGATTATTGCCGTGCCTTCATTTTTGGCCGATCCTGAAAAGGACGGTACACGACAGTCGAATTTTTCAATCCTCAACTTTAGCAAAAAAATAATCCTGATCGGGGGTACGGCTTATACTGGAGAAATCAAGAAGGGCATATTTTCGGTGCTCAATTTTATCCTTCCGCACGAACGGAATACCTTGTCTATGCACTGTTCTGCCAATGTGGGCGAAATGGGAGATACAGCCATCTTTTTTGGACTTTCGGGTACCGGAAAAACGACATTGTCTGCAGATCCAAAACGTGCCCTGATTGGCGATGATGAGCATGGTTGGGGAGAAAATTCGGTTTTCAATTTTGAGGGCGGATGTTATGCCAAATGCGTAGACCTTACCGAAGAAAAGGAGCCACAGATCTATAAGGCCATTAAATTTGGTTCTTTGCTGGAAAACACGAATTATTTTCCGGGTACCCGTAGTGTAGATTTTGCCAATATCGAAAAAACAGAGAATACGCGGGTTGCCTATCCAATACATTACATTGCTGATGCGATGGAACCTTCTGTTGCGCCAGTTCCAAAAAATATCTTTTTCCTCACGGCCGATGCTTTCGGGGTACTCCCTCCAATTTCTAAATTGACACCTGCACAGGCCATGTTCCATTTCATCTCTGGCTATACGGCAAAGGTTGCAGGTACGGAAGCCGGTGTGGTCGAGCCCCAGCTTACTTTTTCGGCCTGCTTCGGGAAGGCATTTTTGCCCCTGCATCCCACCAAATATGCCAAGTTGCTCGGCGAAAAGATGAAAAAATATAACGTAAATGTCTGGTTGGTCAATACCGGCTGGAGCGGCGGTCGGTATGGAACAGGCTCCAGGATGAAGCTGAGCTACACCCGGGCGATGATTACGGCTGCCCTGGACGGGAGCCTGGAACAGGCCACCTTTACGACACATCCGGTCTTTGGCTTGCTCATGCCAGAAAGCTGTGAAGGGGTGCCCAGCGAAGTGCTGAACCCACGGAACACCTGGGAGAACAAGGAATTATATGATTTAAAAGTAAACGAATTGGCCCAGGCCTTTTTGGCCAATTTTAGCCAGTTTGAGGCCTTCGCAGATGAGGAAATCAAAAGGGCACTACCCAAAGTTGTAGAAAACGTGGTTTAGTCCACTTTTTTTGCATAAAATTTGTTTTTCTTTATTTTTTTAGTTTTAATTGTGAAAGATTGTCTAAACAAAGGCAATCTTTTTTAGTTATACACCCTGCCGGAAAGCCAACGTAACATATTTACTAAGGAAACCTAAATTTAATTTGTAATTTAAAATCAATTTATAAATTTGTTAACGCAACATTTAGTTATACGAAACGTTGTGTGTATTACTATAATTATTTTAACTAATTTTATCTAAAGATTAAAAACAAGTACTAAAACTAAAAAACTAAAAAAATGGCAAACGCACCAAAACCAACAACAGTTAAGAAAGAGAGCTCAAGCGCATCTAATTTATTTGCAACTCTTGTTATCCCTATTTGTATCATTATCGGGATCACGCTTTTCATATTTGTATTAGGTAAACCATCAAACTTCAATATCCCTGAAGATGTTGCTAAAGCAAATAGTGCAGTATCATTAGCATTTTATGATGGCGATACACACGCTTATCTACCACATCCAGGAAACTATGGCGGTATGGCGTACAAAGGCGGATTTATCGTGCCTATCCTAATCGGGATGCTTTTGATGGTATTCACGTTCTCGATCGAGCGCTTAATTGTAATCGGTAAAGCAACAGGAAAAGGAAGTCTAGATGTTTTTGTGAAAAAAATCCAGTCGTTGTTAAGCTCAGGAAACATTGCTGCTGCTGCTGCCGAGTGCGATAAACAAGAAGGATCTGTAGCGAACGTAATTAAATCAGGATTGAAAAAATATGGTGAAGTTGAAGCTGATACCAACCTTGACGTTGAGCAATCTGTTGTAGCGATCCAAAAAGATATCGAAGAGGCCACTTCATTGGAAATGCCAATGTTGGAGCAGAACTTAACAATCATTGCTACGTTGGTATCGGTTGGTACATTGATGGGTCTATTGGGTACGGTAACAGGTATGATCAAGGCCTTCGGTGGTTTGGCCAACTCTGGCGCACCAGATCAAGCTGCATTGGCAACTGGTATCTCTGAAGCGTTGATCAACACGGCAACAGGTATCAGTACCTCTACCTTGGCGATCATTATGTACAACATCTTGACCTCTAAAATCGATAAATTGACCTACGCTATCGATGAAGCTGGTTTCAGCATCGTTCAAACATACGCTAGCACGCATAAATAAGAATTATTTTAATTTTTTTTACCGGCTTTATGGAAAACCGGAAAATCTAACATCATTAATTAAAATATTATAATTTTTATATTATGCCTAAAGTAAAAGTTCCAAGAAAGAGCACCTCGGTAGATATGACCGCAATGTGCGATGTAGCCTTCTTGTTGTTAACTTTCTTTATCTTAACGGCAACTGCACGCCAGCCGGATCCTTTGGAGATCAAAACTCCATCGTCTACGGTTCAGTTTAAAGTGCCTGATAAAGACTTGGCCATTGTCAGTATTGGTAAAGGAAAAGTTTTCCTTGAAATTATTGGCCAGGATATCAAGAAAGATGCCCTTAGAAGGATGGGCGAATTGTACAGTACCCAGTTTACAGAAGAAGAAGCCAAGCGTTTTGGCGTACTTTCGTCGTTCGGCGTGCCGATGGGCGGTCTGAAACAGTACATCAACATGAGCCCTGATGAGCGTAAAAAATCTGGTTATGACAAAGATGGCATCCAGATCGACTCGACCAGAAACAATGAACTCTACAGGTGGATCGAGCAGGCGCGTAGATCAGTTGCTGATCTGCACCAGACCGAGATGCGTGTAAGTATCAAAGGCGATTCTGAAGAAGAATATCCAGTGATCAGAAAGATTGTTGATGTGCTTCAGAAGCAACAGGTAAATAAATTTAGTTTAATCACGTCAGCCGAAGGAGCTACTAAATAAACATAACATGGCAGAATTAAATAGCGGCGGGGGTGATGGTAAAGGTGGTAAGGTAAGAAGTAAGAAACAGTCTACACGTGTAGATCTAACCGCAATGGTAGATTTGGCGTTCTTGTTGATCACTTTCTTCATGTTGACCACATCTTTATCTAAACCATTGGCAATGGACATTGCCAAACCCGATAAGGACGAGAAAAACCTAGACAATAGAAAAGAGCTGAAAGCTTCGCAGACCATGACCATTTTATTGGGCAAAAACAATAAAGTTGCCTGGTACATGGGAATTGCCGGCGGTGAGGCCCCAACTATCGAAGGTTTTGCAGATGTACGTGCTTCCTTGTTGAAGAACAAACAGAAAGTAAAGGAAACCATGGGCAAAGACATTGTAATTGTGGTGAAGCCTACAGACGCTTCTACCTACAAGAACTTTGTTGACATTATGGATGAACTGAACATCACCAAAACCAACATTAATGCCCCTGCAATTGATGATGATCCGACGCATTTGTTGGATAGTGAGAAAGAAGCCATGAAGGCAGGTGGAATTTTATAATAATGGAACAATTAAAATATTAAGCAATGTTTGGATCTAAAATAGATTTATTTAACAAGGAGTGGCTTGATGTTGTATTCGCTAAAAAGAATAAGAACTACGGAGCATATGAGCTGCGTCAGACTAGCGCCAAAAATACTTCAAAATCACTGTTTATTGCATCGGCAATATTTATCTTACTGTTCTTAGCGCCAAAAATATACGCTTTGATTGCAGGGATATTGCCTGAGCCACCCAAAGAGAAAGTGGTAGAGATGGTGATGCAGCCACCTCCCCCAATTAACCCGGAAGTAAAAACTCCGCCACCGGTAGAGCCACCTCCACCAAAACAGGACCAGATCAAATTCCCTCCTCCGATCGTAAAACCCGATAACGAGGTGCGTGATGAAGAGCCGCCTAAGACCGAAGACCTGAAAAAAGCAGATCCAGGCCAAAAAACAATGGAAGGTGACCCTGATGCTGATATCGTGCAGATTGCCACAGCAGGAGAGGGACCAAAACAAGCAGCTGTTGTAGAGGATAATACCGTTTATAACTTTGTGAGCATGGAGAACCCACCGACCTATCCAGGTGGTATCGACAAGTTCTATAAGTTCTTGGGCGACAACATCAAATATCCGCCAATGGCGCAAGACCAGAATATCCAAGGTAATGTTCACGTATCCTTCACAGTGGAGAAAGATGGTTCGTTGACCGATATCAGGGTTGAGCGTAAATTGGGCTACGGTACTGATGAGGAAGCCGTTAGGGTGTTAAAATTAGCTAAGCGCTGGAACCCAGGTATGCAGAATGGTAAACCGGTCCGTGTAAAATATAACATTCCAATCAAATTTAGCTTAGCGCAATAAAAAGCATGTTTAATCTGAATTTTTTTAAACAGAAATCGCCTCAACAGCGATTTCTGTTTATTTTAGGGGTAGTCATGATGATCGTTTATCTCGGTATCGGCATCCTGGTCATCTTTTTTAGCGATCGCCTACATATCGACCCCGATAAGTTCCCGGCCAGCTACCGCATCGCCTTTGGTGTGCTGCTGATCATCTACGCCATCATCAGGTTTAGCAGGTTATTGAATAAAAAGGAAATCGTTTAATGAAGCGTTTTAGTATCGGATTGATTGTTCTTGCCCTCCTGATCGGTGTAGGCTGCAGGAAAAAAGCCAAGAAAAATGTAATTGCAGAAACCAGGACCTCTGGTAAGACCACCCTGTTGGTAGATGAGTCTTTTGCCCGAATCCTTGACGACCAGATTATGGTGTTCAAAAGCGATTATCCTGATGCTACGGTAAAAACCATCACGGGGAATGAAAACAAGATCTTGCCCGACTTCATCAATGGGAAGGTTCCGATGATCATCTTATCCAGGATGCTCAAGCCCGGAGAAGAAGCTTATTACAAACGCAAGCAGATCCCCATTTATACCGACCGCTTCGCCATTGATGGGATTGCTTTAATTACCAGCGCAGATAATATCGACACCACGATTACCGTTAATGAAGTATTGGATATCCTGAAGGGAACCTCTACTTCTGGAAAGCAGCTGGTGTTCGATAATGCCTACTCGAGTACCATCCGTTATTTTACGGATTCAGCAAAGGTGAAAACACTGCCAAAGCAGGGCGTATATACCTTACAATCCAACAACGAAGTGATCAAGTATGTTGCCGAACACCCGACTTATATTGGAGTGGTTGGCGTGAACTGGCTGTTGGAAAGCAACAAAGACATTTTGTCATACCTGCCAAAGGTAAAGACCATGGGGGTAAAAAATTTGAAAGGCAAAAAGGGCGATGATGCCTACTATAAACCAACGCAAAACAACCTAATCAATGGGGTTTATCCGTTTTTAAGAAATGTTTATCTCATTAATGCCGAGGGCAGGGATGGTTTAGGCACAGGATTTGCAAATTGGTTAAATAGCCCACGTGGCCAGCTAATTGTACTCAAATCAGGACTAGGTCCTCATAAGATGCTAGCTAGAGAATTTAACATCAAAAACACGAAGTAATTTTATATTTAAACTAAATTGAATATACTTGTTGTGCAGAACCAAATTAACCAACACAAACACTTAAAATTCAATTTTCTAAAACAAATGAAGACAATGAAAACGATTAAGAAAGCCATAACCTTAACTTTAGGTTTAGTAATGATGGGTGCTGCCTCATTTGCTCAAAGTTTGGCCGACGCGAGAAAGGCGATGGATGCCGAACAGTATCAAAAAGCTAACGGTATGTTAAAAACATTGGTGGGCACACAAAGCAACAAAGGAGAAAATTATTTCGCCCTTGGCCAAGTATATTTACGTACGGAAGATATCGATTCGGCCAAAGCGGTGTTCTCAAAAGGGATAGCAGCCGATCCAAAATACGCATTGAACTATGTCGGATTGGGAAGTGCAGACTTGAAATCAGCTAACGCATCTTCTGCCAAAGGCAATTTCGACAAAGCCATTTCAATGGGCGCAAAAGATTACAATACCTATTTGTACATCGGAAAAGCTTATCTAGACCAGGATAAACCTGATTTTGCAGCTGCCCTACCTAACCTGCAAAAAGCAGATGAACTGGATTCAAAAGACAAAGAACCAGAAATCTACTTGGCATTGGGAGATTATTGGGCGCTTCAGAGCAAAAATACAGAAGCTTACCAACAATATTTGGCTGCGCTGGACTTAAACCCTACACTTTACCGCGCACGTGTTCAGATCGGAAGGATGTTTAAACAGGCACAAGCTTTTCCAGAATCGCAGACCGAACTTCAGAAAGTAGTGGCAGCTGATGCCAATTATGGTCCAGCTTACCGCGAATTGGCCGAACTGGGCATGCAATGGGCAGATTTTGATCCAAAAAATGCTACTGCCAAACGTACAGAAGCCTTGGCGAACTATAGGAAATACCTTGACCTAACAGATAAGTCTTTCGATTCACGCTATCGTTATGCACAGTTTTTGGTCTATGCGAATGACTGGGCAACTTTGGCGCAAGAGCTGAACAACTTAAATGCTGATGCCAACAATCCAAAAAGCTTCATCATTACCCGTTTACGTGGTTACTCAGCTGTTGAAGCCAAAAGCTATGAGCCTGGATTGAAATACATGAACGAGCTTTTTGCCAGAAAACAAGATGCTTCGCGTATTTCAGGTCTGGATTACCTTTACCTAGGTAGAGCTCTGCAGGGAACTGGCAATGATAGTTTGGCCGTGATCAACATCATGAAAGGTGTGGAACTGGATACCACTAAAGTGGAAGAACTTGCTGCCATCGGACAAAAACTATATGCCGCTAAAAAATATCAGCAAGCTGCTGATGCCTATAGAAAGGTGATCAGCCTTAACAAGAAAAATCCAAATATGGCAATGAACAACTATTATTTGGGTACTTCAGATTATTGGGCATTTAACGAATTGGTTAAAAAAGATCCAAATGCCGACAAAAAGATCTTGGTAGAAGCGGATTCGGCTTACGCAAGGGTATTGACCTTGGCGCCAGAATATGAAGTAGCCTATCAATATAGAGCGCGTATCGCAAGGGCAATGGACCAAACGCCTCCTACAGGATTGGCCATTCCATTCTATGAGAAATACATCGAACTGGTAACCGCCAAACAAGAGAAAGCTTCTAGTGCCGCTGGCATCAGGGGTTTGGTTGAGGCCTACAACTGGTTGGGCGCATTTTATGCAGCAACCGATAAAGATAAAGCCAAAGATTATTTCAACAAGACCTTGGCCATTGATCCGGCAAATGCCATCGCATCAGATAACATCAAATACCTGAATGCACCAGCTGCGCCGCCTAAAAAAGCACCGATCAAAAAATAGAATGACTGAAGTGGTTTTTAAACTTCACAAGTCTTAAAAGAAAAGGGCAGGGTTTGTAATCCTGCCTTTTTCTTTTTACTTTTGGCCCAATGGAAACGACAAGTTCAGCACAGGATTTTTTGCCGATTATTTTTCAGGTCATCGTTGCCCTAGGCTTCGTAGTGGTTACCTTATTGGCTACCCATCTCTTAGGTCCGAAACGCAAGACCAACGATAAGTTGAGTACGTTTGAAGCGGGTGTAAAGGTAGTGGGAAATGCACGCCAGCCGTTTTCGATCAAGTATTTCTTGGTGGCCATTCTCTTCGTGCTCTTCGATGTGGAAGTAATCTTTATGTACCCCTGGGCGGTAAATTTTAGGGAATTGGGATGGAGCGGGATCATCGAAATGTTCATTTTCATGGGCACATTGCTCTTGGGCTTTATCTACATCCTCAAAAAGAAAGCGCTAGACTGGAATTAGCAGTTATCAGTTGTCAGTTGGTAGTTTTTAGTTTGCGGTTAAATGAACTGTAAACTGAGAACTAAAAACTGTAAACTTTTTACGCCATCTAAACCTGCAACTCAAAACCTGCAACCTGCAACTTATCAACGACGGAGGTAGCTATTTAGAATGTTTCTAAATGCTAAACGCTTAATCCATTTGCTTTTAAAATATTGTAAATTTGTTGCTTATTCTATAATGGGATAAGCATTTTTTGTTCAAGTAAATGAGTGATATAAATATTGTAGATGCGCCTCCAGGGATAGAAGGTTCAGGCTTTTTTGCCACCTCGCTAGACAAGGTGATTGGATTGGCGCGGTCACATTCATTATGGCCTCTTCCTTTTGCTACTTCTTGCTGCGGAATCGAGTTCATGGCCACGATGGGTTCGCATTATGATTTTGGACGCTTTGGTGCCGAGCGATTGAGTTTTTCGCCGCGCCAGGCAGACTTGCTGATGGTAATGGGTACGATTGCCAAGAAAATGGGTCCGGTATTGAAGCAGGTCTATCTGCAGATGGCCGAACCGCGTTGGGTAATTGCTGTTGGCGCCTGCGCATCGAGCGGAGGTATTTTCGATACCTACTCTGTATTGCAGGGCATAGACGAGATCATTCCGGTAGATGTTTACGTTCCGGGGTGTCCGCCTCGACCTGAAGCCATTTTGGATGGCTTTGGCAAGATCCAGGAGCTCGTTAAAAATGAATCTGGTAGGAGAAGGTATTCAGACCAGTATAAACAAATGTTGGCTTCTTACGGAATAGAATAATGGCTAAAGCAACAAATACCGAGTTGATCGATCTGTTGGGTCAAAAGTTTGGCGAACAATTATTTGATGTGACTGAACCTTATGGCCTGCTTACCTTTTCGACTACTCCAGACCAACTGATCGAGGTACTCACTTTCTTGAAAGATAATGGCCAGGTCAACTTTAATTTCCTTACCGATATCACGGCTGTACACTATCCGGAGAAAAATCAGATTGCTGTAGTCTACCACTTGCACAGCATGGTAAGCGGGATCAGGCTCAGGCTAAAAGTCTTCCTGCCAGAAAATGAGCCAAATATCCCTACTGCTTCAATGCTATGGAATGCCGCCAATTGGATGGAAAGGGAAACCTATGATTTCTTTGGGGTTAAATTTGAAGGACATCCTGATTTAAGGAGAATTTTGAACATGGACGAACTGGGCGTATTCCCGATGCTGAGGCAGTATCCTTTGGAAGACCCAAATCGAGTAGACAAAAAAGACGAATACTTCGGTAGATAGATCAATGAAACATAATCAACCTGTATATACAGATAACGATCCACAAAGTGAACTGGTAACCCTTAACTTGGGGCCTACCCACCCTGCAACCCATGGCGTTTTCCAAAATGTACTCCAGTTAGATGGGGAGCGGATCGTAAGTGGCGTATCAACAATCGGATACATCCACCGTGCCTTTGAAAAAATTGCAGAACACCGGCCTTTTTATCAGATCACACCTTTGACCGATCGCCTAAACTATTGTTCATCGCCCATCAACAACATGGGATGGCACATGACGGTAGAAAAGCTGCTCAATATTTCCATTCCAAAGCGCGTAGATTACCTGCGCGTCATCATCATGGAACTGGCCAGGATCGCAGACCACATCATCTGCAATACCATTATCGCACAGGATACCGGTGCGACCACTACTTTCCTCTACCTTTTCCAATTTCGCGAACATATCTATGAGATCTATGAGGAGGTTTGTGGGGCACGCCTTACGACCAACATTGGCCGTATTGGTGGTCTGGAAAGGGATTTTAATGAGATTGCCTTTGCAAAGATCAATAAGTTTCTAAAAGAGTTTCCGGTTGCGCTAAAAGAGTTCGAAAGCTTGTTGAACCGTAACCGTATTTTTATAGACCGTACTGCTGGTGTGGCCGAAGTTTCGCAGGAAAATGCATTGAGCTTTGGTTGGACCGGCCCATTGCTGCGTGCCACAGGGGTTGATTATGATGTGAGGACCAGCGAACCTTATTCTTCTTACCAGGATTTTGATTTTGAGATTCCGGTAGGAACGAGTGGAGATATCTACGACCGCTATCTCGTCAGGAACGAAGAAATGTGGCAGAGCGTGCGCATCATTGAACAGGCGATGGAAAAAATCAAGGCCGAACCGAGCGGGATTTTCCACGCCGAAGTGCCAGAATTTTACCTGCCAGGAAAAGAAGAGGTCTATAACAATATGGAAGCCCTGATCTATCACTTTAAGATTGTAATGGGCGAAATTGATGCGCCAAAGGCAGAAGTTTACCATGCCGTTGAAGGCGGTAATGGAGAATTGGGCTTCTATCTGATCAACGATGGTGGCAGGACCCCTTATCGCTTGCATTTCAGAAGGCCAAGTTTTATCAATTATTCGATGTTTGCCAAAATGAGCGAAGGCATGCTTTTATCTGATGCCATCATTAACATGAGTAGCATGAACATCATTGCAGGAGAATTAGATGCTTAAAGTAGAAGAACAACAACCGATCACATTTTCATCAGCTTTGCTAGAGAAGTTTGACGAGATTGTAAAGCGCTATCCTACAGGAAAACAAAAATCGGCATTATTGCCCCTGTTGCATTTGGTGCAGGCCGAATATGGGTGGACCAGTGTGCCTGCAATGGATCAGGTGGCCGAATATTTAGGCATTGAGCCGATTGAGGTCTATGAGGTCGCTTCATTTTACACCATGTATTTCCTTCAACCAAAAGGAAAATATGTTTTGGAAGTATGCCGTACCGGACCTTGCTGCCTGGTAGGTGCAGAAAAGATCATGGCGCACATTGAAAAAAAACTTGGCGTTAAGGAAGGTGAAGTTACAGCTGATGGCCAATTTAGCTGGCGGGGTGTAGAATGCCTGGCCGCCTGTGGCTTTGCGCCAGTATTGCAGATTGGACCGGAATATACCTTTTACGAAAATTTAACTGAGCAATCAGTTGATGAATTAATTGAAAACTTAAAAAATAAGATTTGAGCAGTAGATTAGGGATTGGATGTTAACCATCTCTCAAAACTCGATACTCAATACTCATATCTAGTAAAATGGGACGTAAACTATTACTCGAACATATCAATGTACCGGGCATTCACACCCTTGATATCTATCGCCAAAAGGGTGGCTACCGTGCAGTAGAAAAGGCGCTCAAAAGCTTGACCCCTGATGAAGTAGTAGAAGAGGTGAAGAAATCTGGCCTGCGTGGCCGGGGAGGAGCGGGATTTCCTACGGGGATGAAATGGAGCTTTTTGGCCAAACCAGAAGGTGTGCCGCGCTATCTCGTCTGTAATGCCGACGAATCAGAACCTGGTACGTTTAAGGATCGGTTTTTGATGACCTACATCCCGCATGCACTGATCGAGGGAATGATCGTTTCGAGTTTTGCCCTGGGCGCAAATACATCATATATCTATGTGCGTGGCGAAATGATGCCACAGATCAGGATCCTCGAAAAAGCGATTGCCGAAGCCAAAGCAGCAGGCCTGTTGGGGCAAAATATCTTGGGCAGTGGCTATAACCTCGAATTGTATGTACAGCCCGGCGGAGGTGCCTACATCTGTGGAGAAGAGACCGCATTATTAGAATCATTGGAGGGCAAACGTGGCAATCCACGGATCAAGCCACCATTTCCGGCCATTGCCGGCTTGTATGGCTGCCCGACCGTAGTAAACAATGTGGAGTCGATTGCGGCCGTGGTACCGATCATTAACGATGGGGGAGATGAATATGCGAAGATCGGAATCGGCAGGAGTACGGGAACAAAGTTGATTTCCGCTTCCGGAAACTTGGTCAAGCCCGGTGTGTACGAAATTGAATTGGGTCTTCCAGTTGAGGAATTTATCTATTCTGACGAATATTGCGGCGGCATTGCCAATGGAAAACGCTTAAAGGCAACAGTGGCAGGAGGATCATCGGTGCCTATTTTACCGGCCAACCTCACTTTAAAACTGGCCAATGGCGAGCCTCGCCTCATGAGCTACGAATCACTTTCAGAAGGTGGATTTGCCACTGGGACCATGTTGGGCTCTGGCGGTTTTATCGCTTTTGATGAAGACCAATGTATCGTAAGGAACACCTGGAATTTTTCAAGGTTTTATCACCACGAAAGCTGTGGACAGTGCTCTCCGTGCAGGGAAGGAACAGGATGGCTGGAGAAAGTACTGCACCGCCTGGAATATGGCCATGGCAAAATGAGCGATATCGATCTATTGGTTGATGTATCAAAGAAAATAGAAGGAAATACAATCTGTCCGTTGGGCGATGCGGCCGCTTGGCCAGTTGCCAGCGCGATCAGGCATTTTAGGGACGAGTTTGAGTGGCACGTAAATGAACCGGTAAAAAGCCAGACCAGCAATTATGGCCTAGCCAATTATGCGGTCCCGATCGAAAAGCAGGTTGAGGAAGTGAAAAGCCAAAGCTAAAAAAAGTAAAAAGTAAAAAGTAAAAATTGTGCGGGGTGGAAAGGGTGTTTGATATTAAAGTAAGGTGTTACCAATTTTCGAAGTCGGTAATTGATTTATTAGGAAAGACCAAATTTAATCGTTTGTATTTTTCAATAATGGACCAACTCCTGAGAAGTGCAACATCGATAGGTGCAAATGTGGTGGAGGGAAAGGCTGGAAGTTCTAGAAAGGATTTTAAGAACTATTATACCATAGCACTAAAGTCATCAAACGAAACAAAGTATTGGCTTTGTTTAATGAGAGATACAAATGTGATAGATATAAATAAAGAGATAATAAAAGAATTATTAGATGAGGCTGATCAAATTTCTAAAATATTGGCCTCGATAATAATTAATTTGAATAGAGTTTAGAAGCTATGCTTTTTAACTTTTGAATTTTCACTTTTGAATTAGGAAATGAGTGATTTAATGAAAGTAACGATAGACGGAATCACAGTAGAAGTGGCACCGGGCACATCTATCCTTAATGCCGCAAGGCAGATTGGGGGAGATATCGTGCCGCCCGCCATGTGCTATTATTCCAAATTGGAGGGAAGTGGTGGGAAATGCCGTACCTGTATCGTAAAAGTAACCAAGGGCTCTGAAAAAGATCCCCGTCCCATGCCAAAATTGGTAGCCTCATGCCGAACTACCGTGATGGATGGAATGGAAGTACAGAACATTACTTCTCCAGAAGTGCTGGAGGCAAGAAGCGGTGTGGTAGAGATCTTATTGATCAACCATCCATTAGATTGCCCGATCTGCGACCAGGCAGGCGAATGTGACCTGCAGAACCTTGGCTATGAGCACGGACTGCAAAAAACAAGATATGAGTTTGAGCGCCGCACCTTTGAAAGGATAGACATCGGCGATAAGATCCAGTTGCACATGAACAGGTGCATCTTATGCTATCGTTGCGTGTTTACGGCAGATCAAATTACCAATAGGCGCGTACATGGAATTTTAAACAGGGGCGATCACTCGGAGATTTCTACCTATATCCAAACAGCTGTAGACAATGATTTTTCTGGAAATGTGATCGATGTCTGTCCGGTAGGCGCACTGACCGATCGGACTTTCCGCTTTAAGAACAGGGTATGGTTTACCAAGCCTGTTGATGCACACCGCAATTGCGACCATGAAAAATGCACCGGAAAGGTAACTTTATGGTACAAGGGCGAAGATGTGCTGCGTGTTACGGCCCGAAAAGACCAATTTGGCGAAGTCGAATCATTTATCTGCAATACCTGCCGCTTTGAGAAGAAAGCTACTTCAGATTGGACCATCGAACAACCAACAGTTATTCCAGATACTTCGGTAATTGCGTCTAACCATTACGAAACATTTAAGCCGTTGCCGGTGATCAAAGAAAACTTGGCCCTGCAACAGGCCAATAAGGTTGAACTAGAAAAAAGCACTAAATTCTAATGGACCAGTATTTTATCATAGAAAAATTTGTGCTGATCACGATCTTATTTGCCATCAGCCTACTCATTGCCATGTATTCTACCTACGCTGAAAGAAAGGTGGCGGCATTTTTACAGGATAGGCTAGGTCCCAACAGGGCGGGGATTTTCGGGATCTTGCAGCCTTTGGCCGATGGTGTCAAAATGTTCATGAAAGAGGAAATCATCCCGGCAAATGCAAATAAATGGCTATTTATGGTCGGGCCCGGACTGGCTATGCTCTGTGCCTGTATCGGTACGGCAGTTATTCCTTGGGGACAAGACCTCAACATCGGCGGCCGGATTGTTCCCTTGCAGGTAACCGACATCAACGTAGGCGTACTTTATATTTTCGGCGTTGTTTCCTTGGGCGTATATGGCGTAATGATCGGTGGATGGGCGTCAAACAATAAGTATTCCTTATTGAGTGCCATTCGTGCCGCTTCACAGAATATCAGTTATGAGGTAGCTATGGGCCTTTCCATCATCGCCCTGCTCCTGGTAACCAATACGCTCAGCCTAAGGGAAATTGTAGCCCAGCAGCAAGGTTGGCATTGGAACGTACTTTATCAGCCGCTTGGCTTTATCATTTTTATGGTCTGCTCATTTGCCGAGACCAACCGTGCACCATTTGACCTGCCAGAATGTGAGACCGAACTGATCGGTGGATACCACACCGAATACTCGTCCATGAAACTTGGCTTTTATCTTTTTGCCGAATACATCAATATGTTCGTCTCCTCAACGGTAATGGCAACCCTATATTTTGGCGGGTACAACTATCCGGGAATGGTCTGGGTAGCCGGACAGGTTAGTCCGAATGCAGCAGCACTGATCGGAACGGGCATATTTTTCCTAAAAATATTTACATTCATCTTTTTCTTCATGTGGGTACGTTGGACCATTCCTCGTTTCCGTTATGACCAACTGATGAACCTGGGCTGGAAAGGATTAATTCCTTTGGCCATAATCAACATTATCATCACAGGGATTTTTATCGCTGTAAGAAATTTCTAACATGGAATCATTAAGCAATAAGAAAAAAGTACTGGAGCAGAAGCCGCTTAACCTTGCAGAAAGAATGTATTTGCCTACCATTGTAAAGGGCTTAAGTACAACCATCAGCCATTTTCTGAAAAAGCCGGCCACCATTAAATATCCGGAGCAGGTAAGGGAATTTTCGATCAACTGGAGAGGGATGCATTCGCTCAAAAGGGATGAAGAAGGACGGGAACGCTGTACGGCATGTGGCCTTTGTGCACTTTCTTGTCCAGCTGAAGCGATTACCATGATCGCTGCTGAGCGCAAAGCGGATGAAAAACATTTATATCGCGAAGAAAAATATGCCGCAGTGTATGAAATCAACATGTTGCGCTGTATTTTTTGTGGACTATGCGAGGAAGCCTGTCCGAAGGAAGCCATTTATCTTGATGGACCAATCGTTCCATCTGATTACCTCCGTAAGGATTTCATTTACGGGAAAGATAAATTGGTGGAGGCACCACTGACAAATGATTTATAAGACAACTAAATAAAAAATTAATGGGTACATCAGTATTCTATTTTGTAGCAACGCTCAGCATCATTTTTTCATTGATGGTCATCTTTTCGAAGAATCCCATCCACAGTGTGCTCTATCTGATCTTGACGTTCTTTACCTTCACCGTGCACTACGTGCTGCTCAATGCACAATTTCTTGCCGTCGTGAATTTTATCGTGTATATGGGGGCAATCATGGTACTTTTTCTTTTTGTGCTCATGTTGCTCAACCTCAATAAGGAAAATGAGCCCAATAAATCGGCTATGCTCAAAATATTGGGCGTCATTGCCGGAGGATGCCTGGCGTTAACCTTGGTCGGATCATTAAAGGCCGTATCCATCAATAGTCCACTGGTTTTGAAAAGCGCGAATCTCGGCTTGGTCAAAAACCTCGGAAAGGAACTGTTCGGGCCATTCATGTTGCCGTTCGAATTGTCATCAATTTTATTGCTTGCCGCAATGGTAGGTGCGGTATTGCTAACTAAGAAGGAGGAAAAAGTTAATGGATAGTTTATTTCAGACCATGCAGGAAGTGCCGCTGAACCACTACATCTGGTTAAGTGCAATTATTTTTACGATCGGTGTAATCGGCGTGCTCACACGCAGGAACGCAATCGTGATCTTTATGTCGGTTGAGCTGATGCTAAATGCCGTAAACTTATTGCTCACCGCATTTTCGGTGCACCATAACGATCCCTCGGGACAAGTATTTGTATTTTTTATTATGGCCTTGGCAGCAGCCGAAGTCGCAGTTGGGCTCAGTATTATTGTCATGGTCTACAGAAATACGCAATCCATAGATATCAATGTGTTAAATCGCCTTAAGTGGTAATATAGAATAAAGATGATAAACAGTTTACTTTGGTTAATTCCGGTACTCCCGCTCTTAGGTTTTGTAATCAATGGCCTGGGCAGAAATACATTCGGCAAAAGCCTGATTGGTTTCATTGGAAGTGGTGTGATATTCGCCTCATTTGTCTTGAGCGTAGTGCTCTTTTTTGAATTGGGCAACGGAACAGAAAAACAGGTTCATGTCGCTTTGTTCGATTGGATCAGTGTGGGAAACCTGCACATCCCGCTTTCTTTCCTATACGATCCACTAAGTTCGATCATGCTATTGATCATTACCGGGATTGGATTTTTGATCCACCTCTATTCCATTGGCTACATGCATGATGATGCTGGTTTCGGAAAGTTTTTCAGCTATTTGAACCTGTTCATCTTTTTCATGCTGATCCTGGTCTTGGGCTCAAATTACATCGTAATGTTTATTGGCTGGGAAGGTGTTGGACTATGTTCGTACCTGCTCATCGGATTCTGGTATACCAATTCCAATTATGCAAGTGCGGCCAAAAAGGCATTTGTGATGAACCGCATTGGCGATCTTGGCTTTTTGATCGGGGTTTTCCTGATCTTCAACACTTTCGGCAGCTTAGAGTTTGCCAAAGTTTTCCCAGCTGCCGCCAACCTGGTTTCTGGAGATTCGATCGTGATGTGGATTACCATTTTGTTGTTTATTGGTGCCTGCGGTAAATCGGCACAGCTGCCCTTGTTTACCTGGCTGCCAGATGCAATGGCTGGCCCAACACCGGTATCTGCATTGATCCATGCGGCCACCATGGTAACTGCCGGAATTTACATGATTGCCCGTTCGAGCGTACTTTTTGACCTCGCTCCGACCACACAACTGATTATTGCCATTATTGGTACGGCAACGGCACTAATTGCCGCGCTGATTGCCCTTACACAAACAGACATCAAAAAAGTATTGGCTTACTCTACCGTATCTCAATTGGGCTATATGTTCCTGGGACTGGGCGTGGGGGCATATTCGGGTTCATTTTTCCATGTGTTGACACATGCATTTTTCAAGGCACTCCTGTTCTTGGGCGCAGGTTCGGTTATCCATGCCATGCACCACGAACAAGATATGCGCTTAATGGGCGGATTGCGCGGAAAGCTGAAAATTACTTTTGCCACCATGCTGATCGGTACCATCGCTATTGCAGGATTGCCACCTTTCTCTGGATTTTTCTCTAAAGATGAAATTTTAGCACACGCCTTTGCGTACAATAAAGTGCTATGGGGGATTGGTCTATTCACGGCCTTTTTAACGGCGTTTTATATGTTCAGGATGATGTTCCTGACCTTTTCCGGTAAATACCGAGGTACTCACCATGCCGAAGACCATATCCATGAGTCGCCAGGAACAATGACCTTTCCGCTCATTGTGTTGGCCATTTTGGCCGCTGTTGGTGGAGCTATCAATATTCCTGCGGTTTTTGGCGGGAACGAATGGCTGGCCCATTGGCTAACTGGAGCTGGCATTGCCCATCACGAATTGGAACTGGACCATGCCACAGAATTTATGCTCATGGGCATATCCGTTGCGGTGGCTGCTGCAGCTACCGTATATGCTTATATCAGATATGTTAAAAAGGCCCATGTTCCGGTGCACAACGAAGAACATCGCCCAGCACTTGCCAAACTTTCTTACCATAAATTTTATTTGGACGAACTATACGATGCCATCATTAGAAGGCCGTTGGATGCCCTATCGGGATTCTTTTACCGCATCATCGATAAAAAACTGATCGATGGACTGGTCAATGGTTTTGGATGGACGGCCACAGAAGGAAGCAAGGGACTTAGGCTGCTTCAGTCTGGAAATGTAGGCTTCTATATTTTTATGATGGTATTGAGCATCGTTGCCCTATTGTTATACACTTATTTTTCTATTGCTTAAATTGCTATTGCTATAAATGGAACTTTTACTACTCATATTTCTACCTTTAGTTGGTGCAATTTTGACGGCGATGCTCGCCAAGCAAAATACTGCAAAAATAGGTGCATTGGTGTTCTCGTTATTTACACTGGCCATTACCATTGGCATGCTCTGCAAATTCATTCCAGACTCGAGCGTGCAGTTTGCCGTAAACTATCCATGGATTAAACAACTCGGCATTAATTTCCATGCCGGAATTGATGGGATCAGCATGGTTACGGTTATGCTGACCAATGTACTTGTACCACTGATCATTTTATCGACCTTTAAACGTGATTACAAAAATGCGAATGCTTTTTACGCATTGATCTTGTTTATGCAGAGCGGATTGCTGTTGGTATTTACGGCACTTGACGGATTTTTGTTCTACATTGGCTGGGAAGCCGCATTGATCCCGATCTATTTTATCTGCGCCATGTGGGGCGGAAAAGACCGGATCAAGATAAACATGAAATTCTTTGTGTATACCATTGGGGGATCGCTGTTTATGCTCTTGGGCATCATCTATCTCTACCTTCAAAATCCGGCAGAAAATTTTGACATCAATGCTTTTTATGCACTCAATCTGGATGCTTATCAACAGGGATGGCTTTTCTGGGCATTTTTTATCGCTTTTGCCATCAAGATGCCAATCTTTCCTTTCCACACTTGGCAGCCTGATACCTACACGGAGGCACCAACGCCAGGTACGATGCTGTTATCGGGAATTATGCTCAAGATGGGGATCTATGGCGTAATCAGGTGGCTGATTCCGGTTTTGCCCCAGGGCGTACAAGATTGGACCTGCCTGGCATTGATACTTTCTGTGATCGGAATTGTGTATGCCTCGCTGATTGCCTTTACGCAGAAGGATGCCAAAAGATTGGTCGCCTATTCTTCGATCGCGCACGTTGGCCTCATTTCAGCTGGTATTTTTGCTGCGGTAGGACTTGGTAAATCAGGTGTGCAGGGACTACAGGGCGTAATGGTACAGATGTTGAGCCATGGCATTAATGTGGTCGGGCTATTTTTTGTGCTCGATATCATTTCCTCCCGCCTGAAAACAAATAAGATCGATGAGCTCGGCGGATTGGCCAAAGTTGCCCCAAAGTTGTCGATTACTTTCCTCATCATCGTTTTGGGAACAGTTGCCCTGCCTGGAACAAATGGGTTTATCGGAGAGTTTTTATTGCTATTTAGCGTATACAGTTATCACTCTTGGCTCGGCGTAGTGGCCGGACTTACCATTATCTTCGGAGCAGTCTACATGCTTAGGATGTACCAGAAAGTAATGTTGGGCACGACAAACGAACTGACCATTACTTTCCATGATATCAAGGGATCGGAAAAAGTGGTGCTTTACCTGGTGTGTGCAATGATTATTATTTTGGGTGTTTACCCTAAACCTGTACTGCAGCTTTCAGAAGCCTCGGTGCAACATTTATTAGAACAGATCAATCAAAAATTAACAGGGTTAAATTAAACAGATGAACATTATTATAACCATCGCCATTACGGCTTTAGTAGTACTTTATGCGGGTTTGTTTAAGGCAAAAAAAGCCTTGCTGCCTTTAACCCTGATCGGTCTGTTAGTGGCATTGGGATTTGCGGCTTACGGCTGGAACAATCCCGTTACCTATTATGGGATGATGAAAATGGACAATTTTGCTACCGCATTTTCAGCATTGGTCATATCGGGCACTTTTCTGATTTTCTTGCTTACCGCCAATTATTTTGCCAAGCATAGCGAAAACATAGCCGAATATTTTACACTGATCCTTTTCGCCCTGTCGGGAATGATCATCATGGTATCTTACCAGAACATGTCGATGTTGTTTATCGGACTGGAAATCATGTCGGTAAGCTTGTATATCCTGGCCGGGATCCGCAAACTGAATTTTGCTTCAAATGAGGCTTCGCTAAAATATTTCTTAATGGGGGCCTTTTCTACAGGTTTCCTCTTGTTCGGAATTACCTTGATCTATGGTGCCACAGGTTCTTTTGACTTAACCGGTATCCAACAATACCTGGTCAATCATGTCACTTCGGTATCACCACTTTTTTACCCAGGGGTAATTTTAGTGCTGATCGGACTTTGCTTTAAAATTGGTGCCGCGCCCTTTCATTTTTGGACACCAGATGTCTATGAAGGCTCTCCATCGCTCA
Organism: Pedobacter sp.; assembly: GCA_031119475.1. Lineage (GTDB taxonomy): Bacteria > Bacteroidota > Bacteroidia > Sphingobacteriales > Sphingobacteriaceae > Pedobacter. The sequence continues at coordinate 443,502 of JAVHXV010000002.1, forward strand.
TTACGACCTTTATGAGCACTGTAGTTAAAACAGCCGGCATTGCCGCATTTTTAAGGCTGTTTGCAGGGGCATTTGAACCTTTGCACGATTTCTGGATGCCTGCCCTCCTGGTCATTGTAGTCATTACCTTATTTGTCGGCAATATCACCGCCCTGTACCAAAAAAACTTCAAAAGGATGCTGGCCTACTCCAGTATCTCACATGCAGGATATCTATTGTTTTCCCTGATCGTACTTACGGCAGCTTCGGGCAGCAATGTGTTCGTCTATGCAAGCGCCTATACTTTTGCGAGCATCATTGCTTTTGCCGTGCTCATTTTGGTGAAACAAAAAACCGGAAGTGATAGCATTGAAAGCTTCAATGGATTGGGAAAAAGAAATCCCTTGGCAGGCGTTGTGCTCACCATTGCGATGCTTTCGCTTGCAGGTATTCCGTTAACCGCAGGCTTTATCGGTAAGTATGTGATGTTCCTCAACGTAATGCACAATTACCAGACAGCTTTGGTCGTCATAGCGATCTCAAATGCACTGATCGGATTCTATTATTATTTTAAGGTAATCGTGGCTACATGGTTCAGGGACGGTAACGAAATGGTATTGGAAACGCCATTGGCCTATCAGGTTGTGATGGTTATTTCGGCCATCATCACGCTGTTTATCGGGGTTTTCCCATCCTGCATTTTAAATTTGATATAGACTCATGATGTAGAATATTATTTGTAGTTTTACGAATAATTGAATCATGCAAGAATTCTGGAATTCATTACAGCATTTTATAGACCCTGAAAAATTACTCAAAGAAGGGGGTTTTTATGTTGTTCTTTTCGTTATTTTTGCAGAAACAGGACTCTTTTTTGGTTTCTTTTTGCCTGGCGACTACCTCTTGTTTTTAGCTGGAATGTTTGTTGCTACAGGCCGATTGGATGTCAATATCTATGTGCTCGTTTTGGGGCTATGCGCCGCAGCAATTTCAGGAAACTTTACAGGATATTGGTTTGGCCGCAAGACCGGACCGATGCTATACAAGAGAAAGGACAGCCTTTTCTTCAAGAAGCGATACCTGATAGCGGCAGAACGGTATTATAGAAAACAGGGAGCCTTTGCCTTAATTATGGGCCGATTTGTGCCCATTGTAAGGACTTTTGCCCCTATTTTTGCAGGTGTGGTCAGGCTTGAAGTCCGAAAATTTGCATTTTATAATGTGGTTGGGGCAATATTGTGGATCGCATCCCTAACTTTGTTGGGTTATTTCCTGGGCAGAAGTTTTGCCGAACAAATAGAAGAATATTTGGTTTATATAATTATAGGATTCATCGTCATTACCACCATCCCTTTAGTCATTACCTTTGTAAAGAAAAGGGTAGGTGCCACACCTAATGAAGGAGAATCTGAGATCGAAGACAACAATGAATAAAGACGATTATCATCCATGGCATAGTGTTTCGGCCGGAAAAAACCTGCCCGAAACGGTAAATGCAATCATAGAAATTCCCAAAGGCTCAAAGGCCAAATATGAAATCGACAAGGAATCTAACCTGATCAAATTGGATAGGGTACTTTTTTCGTCGGTGATGTACCCTGCCAACTATGGCTTTATCCCCCAGACCTATTGCGATGACAATGACCCTCTAGATATTCTGGTGCTGTGCTCAGTGGATGTTTATCCCATGACCATCATCGAGGCCAAGGTCATCGGGGTCATGCACATGGTGGATAATGGCGAGCAGGACGATAAGATCATCGCGGTAGCTAAAAATGACATGTCCGTAAACTACATCAACGACCTGCATGAACTTCCGCCGCATACCATGAAAGAAATTGTGAAGTTTTTCCAGGATTACAAAGCGCTTGAAGAAAAGAAAGTAACGATAGAGCATCTTTTGGGCGTGAGGTACGCACATAAGGTCATTAAGGAGAGCATTGAACTCTACGACAAAACCTTCAGAAATATATAATTAAGATAGTTAATACATGATTTTACCCTCCGTTAACATCGCAATGGATATATTGAGCGGGCGATTTTTTTCACCTTCATTAATGGCTTTTGCCACTCCTCCAGATGGTGAGTCGGAAGCCATCGGTTGGCGCCTGATCCTGGCCATATTTCTGGTATTGCTCAATGGTTTCTTTGTGGCTGCCGAATTTGCCATCGTTAAGGTAAGGGCCTCTCAAATAGAGCTCAAGGCAAAAACGGGAAGCCGGGTTGGTAAAATGGCCAAGAACATCATCCATAATCTGGATGGTTACCTGGCCGCTACACAGCTTGGTATTACTTTGGCTTCATTGGGCCTGGGCTGGGTTGGAGAGCAGGTAATGCACACCATTTTCAAGGACCTTTTTGATAGCCTTCACCTTCATATCAGCGAAGCCTATATCCATTCGGCATCTACGATCGTGGCCTTCTCGGTCATTACCATTATGCACATCGTATTCGGCGAGCTTGCACCAAAATCATTGGCTATCCAACGTCCGGTGGCCACCACCATGTTTGTATCTGTGCCCCTACAGGTATTTTACGTCGTTTTTAGGCCTTTTATTTGGGCACTGAACAGTCTTGCTGCCATTATCCTAAAGCCTTTTGGCATCAATACCGCTGGTGGACATGAGGCCCTCCACAGCAATGAGGAGCTGCAATACCTGTTAGACCAGGGAAAGGAAAGCGGAGCGCTGGAAGACAATGAACATGAGCTGATCAAAAATGTATTCGATTTTAACGAACGTGTGGTCAAGAACATCATGGTTCCACGGACCAAGATTTCAGGTATCGAACTGAATACCACAAAAGAGGAAGTGATCAAGGCCATTATTGCCGAAGGCTACTCCAGGATGCCGGTTTACGATGAGGTAATCGATAAGATCATTGGCATTATCCATGCAAAGGATGTACTGCCGTTGTTGGCCGAACACAAACAATGGACCTTGAACGACATCATCAGGAAGCCTTATTTTGTACCAGAGACCAAGAAAATAAATGACCTGCTGAGCGAACTGCAGCAAAAGCGCATCCAGATTGCCATTGTGCTCGATGAATTTGGCGGTACGGCAGGGATGGTTACCCTCGAAGATATTGTAGAAGAGATTGTTGGAGAAATCCAGGATGAATATGATGAGGAAAAGCCTAACGTAGAGAAAATTTCCGAGACCGAATTTGTGATCAATGCCTATGCCACGGTTTACGATGTAAATGAGCACCTGCCACATGACCTGCCAGAAGACGAAGATTTTGATACCGTGGGTGGATTGGTGTCACACGCTTTCGGCAGGATCCCAGAAGTAGGCGATCGCGAAGAATGCTATGGTTACCTCTTTACCATCCTTAAAAAGACAGAACAGAATATCGAAACCATAAAACTGGAGCTCGTGATCAATAAGAGTGATCGTGTAGACGAGCATTAGACATGATTATTGTCTCTTTACGCTAAACGCCAAACACTCGTCGCCCAGCGCTTATCGCCCAACGCCCTTTGTTATTATGCACATCTTCTACACACCTGATATCAACAGCAGCGATTTTTATACCTTAAATGAGGAAGAAAGTCGGCACTGTAGCAAGGTGCTCAGGTTGGACATCGGAGACCAGGTACACCTCATCGATGGAAAAGGGGGCTTATATGAAGCCGAAATCGTATCGGCCCATAAAAAGCATGTCGAGCTAAAGATCAATCACATCACCACTGGTTTCGGCAAAAGAAACCATCACCTGCACATTGCCATTGCGCCTACAAAGAACATCGACCGCTTGGAATGGTTCTTGGAAAAGGCAACGGAGATTGGCATAGATGAGGTGACGCCCATTATCTGCGAAAGGTCGGAAAGAAGGATCGTGAAGGAAGACCGCCTGGAAAAGGTAGTTACATCTGCCGTTAAGCAATCCCTTACCGGTTACCATCCAAAAATCAATATAGCGCAGACCTTGCCGGCATTCCTAAAAACAGGCGTAGCTGGTGAAAAATTCATCGCCCACTGTCTACAGGGTGAAAAGCCATATATCAACCAATTGACAAAGGCCCATCAAAGTTATGTGGTGCTGATTGGACCGGAAGGCGATTTTACCCCTGCCGAAATCAATCTGGCTTTGCAAAATGGCTATAAAGCGGTAACTTTAGGTGAAACACGTTTGCGCACGGAAACTGCCGCACTTGCTGCCTGTTTCGAAGTCAATTATCTCAATAGATCATGAATAAAGTAAAAAGTAAAAAGTATAAAGTAAAAAGCAGCTTACTGACCGCTGTTTTAACTTTATACTTTTTACTTTTAACTTCCCTTGTTCCTACCTATAAAATGGGCAAGCTTAAATACAGTGGTGGTGGCGACTGGTATGGCAACAGAACGGCCCTTCCCAACCTGATCGATTTCTGCAACAAGAATTTGTCGACCAATTTCTCTGCCGACGAGGGGATTGTGGATGTAGGGAGTTCCGAATTGTTCAATTATCCATTCGTGTACATGACAGGCCATGGAAATGTGATCTTTTCTGATCAGGAAGCCGCTAATCTGCGTAAATATCTGATCGGGGGAGGATTTCTTCACATTGACGATAATTATGGCCTCGATAAGTTTATCAGGCCGCAACTGAAGAAAGTTTTTCCGGAATTGAATCTGGTAGAGCTGCCGGCCGACCATAAGATCTATAACCAAAAGTTTAAGTTTCCGGCCGGATTACCAAAAATCCATGAACACGATGGGAAAAGACCACAGGGCTTTGCGCTGATCTACAAGGGAAGGGTGGTCTGCTATTACACCTATGAGTGCGACCTCGGAAACGGCTGGGAAGATTTTGGGACCTATCCCACCGACTCACAGGAGAGCAGGACCAGGGCGCTAAAAATGGGTGCCAATCTAGTTCAATATGCATTAACACATTAATATGTACCAGGTAAAAGTAAATGACAAATTCGACTTTGAAGTTGAGGCCTCTCCGAACGAGCTGATCGTAAATAAGGAGACGGTGAATTTTGATCAGGTTGTGCTCAATGCAAACAGCTCAAATGTGCTGTATAAGAATAAATCCTATCATGTTGAGGTCGTTGCTTTTAGTGCGGCCGAGAAAACAGCGGCACTCAAGATCAATGGCACGGTATATCAGGTGCAGGTAAAAGACCAGTTTGATCAATTGCTCAAACAGCTCGGGCTGGATAATCTGACAACCAATAAAATCCTTCAATTAAAAGCACCTATGCCCGGATTGGTATTAAATGTACTGGTCAACGCTGGCGATGAAGTGAAAAAAGGAGATAACCTGCTCGTGTTAGAGGCCATGAAGATGGAGAACATGATCAAATCCCCTACAGATGGAACCATTAAACAGGTTGCCGTTAAGCAGGGCGATAAGGTCGAGAAAAACGAACTGCTCATCAGTTTCAACTAAAAAAGGGATGTAAAATACATCCCTTTTTTATTGTCGATATGTCAACAATTCAACAATTTAGCAATTCAACAATTCAACAATTGTACAATCTGCTTATGCCTATTTGTTGCTGAACTGTGGCTTGCCCTTTGAACGGACTTCTGATGAGCCCAACATGGTCATGGCGCAACGGAAACCGATATCAGCTGTTGATTCGTCTTCTTGGATGTGCCTTCTGGCAGCAGGATTTAACCATTGTGCCTGGTCATCCCACGAACCGCCTTTGTAAACCCTTGATTTGTTGTTCACCAAAGTTGTTACGCCGTATAGGTTGGTCTGCTCATCGCGATAACCACGCTGGTCGGCAACATAAGGAGCCTTGCCATCTGCGGCAGTTTTTCCCGCCTGCAATTCGGCCCAGGTTTGCTTCACGCCCGAATTGGCGTCTACCATTGTCGGCTTGCCATATTTATCAGCTTTCAGTTTGCCATTGATCGGGTCCCTGTCTTTGTTTTCATATTGGTTACCCCTAAATGGATTTAGGGCGTCGGCAATTTCGTAAGTGGCTACACGATAGGTATCTGCCGTCCATTCGTTTACATTTCCGGCCATGTTGTACAATCCGAAATCGTTGGGCTCATAAGAGCGTACATTTTGTGTAAATGCGGCCTTATCGTTCAAAGATCCGCCCACACCCATGTAATCGCCTTTAGATCGCTTAAAGTTGGCCAAGATCAGTCCGCGTGTATTTTTTCTGGCCGATGAAATGCCAAGGCCATTCCAAGGATAGATTTTTTTCTCGTTGATATTCTCGTATTGCGTATTGCCGATCAGTCCCAATGCCGCATATTCCCATTCAGCTTCTGTTGGCAAACGGAAGGGCTGAAGGATCACACCATCTTCCAAACGCACATTGCGGGTTGGGCCTTTTTTGCTGTTGGCCGCCGTAGCACCAGGAGCTGCTGTATTGGTTGCAGATGGATTAAGGTCTTGTGGTGCATTTTTCCCTTTATCGTCAATCTGTCCGTTAAGATAAATGTCAGTGTTAAATGGCGTGGCAGGTTTTTGAACTGGGGTAGCCGTAGCATTTTTTCCTTTGGCCGTTCCATTGATGACGGCAAAACTCTGCATGTATCCCTTATCACGCAATTCCCTTTCATTCACCATATCGGTCCTCCAAACACAATACCTTTCTGCCTGTAGGGCGGATACGCCCACTACAGGATAATTGGCATAAGCCGGATGCCTCAGGTAGTTGTTTACATAAGGCTCATTGAAGGAAAGCGGCCTGCGCCATACCAGTGTATCTGGCAACTCCTCATAATAATATTGTGCATCGGTCGGGAAATTACGTTTGATCCAGTTAAGGTATTCCAACCAGTCTACGTTGGCGACCTCAGTTTCGTCCATATAGAAAGAACTTACCGTGACCTCTCTTTTATAATTGTACTGGCTCATGTCCTGGCCGGGAATGTCGATCTGGCTTCCGCCCATCACAAATTCACCACCCTCAATTTCGATCAGACCGGTTCCGGCAGGTCCGCGTCTGTACTTTGTTTTTACCTCAAAACCACCATTGGCCTTCTGGTTGTAGGCATAGCCAGTTTTGCTGGATACATTCGGGTTATTGCCCTTTTTGCTACATGAAGCGAGCAACACCGCCATCAAGATGTATGCAAATGAATATAGGTATGTTTTTTTCATAATTGTGCCTTATAACACCAATCGATAAAATTACACAAAAAATGCCCTATCTTCCAAAAAAATCTTATTTTTTCAGAGTCGGCTAAAGGATGTATAGTCGATTGATCTTCTTAAACGCGTGTTTGATTTAAACTCCGAACGCTTAACGTAAATTGTGCACTTTTATTGTGTTGGCCTGAATTGTTAAATTGAAAAGCGAGGCGTAAATACTTTTGATTTTACTGATGCTAATGTTAACTTGCAGGTATTAAAATTATATTTTAATTAATGAATTGGAGGTACACTTACACGACAGCGCTAAGCTTGATAGCTTTGCTCAATAGTGCTCGGCTGCATGCCCAAGTTGCGCAAAGTGGTACACAAACGAACGGAAGCCTATCGAACAACATCATCACTGCCGTTCCATTCCTGCTCATTACGCCAGATGCCCGAACCGGGAGCATGGGGGAAGCTGGCGTGGCTACCCAGCCCGATGTCAATACCTCCGGTATCAATCCGTCCAAGTTGGCCTTCTTAGATCGCCCATATGGCTTTTCTGCCTCCTATAGCCCTTGGCTGAAAAATCTGGTGCCAGATATCAACCTGGCCTATCTCAGTGGTTTCTACAAGTTGAGTGAGGAAACTACGCTGGGAAGTTCATTGCGCTATTTTTCGCTCGGACAGATCCAACTCACCGATGCCAACCAGCAAGACCTGGGAATTTATAGTCCGAATGAATTTTCATTTGATGCCAGTTTGGCGCGTAGGTTTGGCGACAATTTTTCGATGGCCACTTCGTTGCGCTTCATCTATTCTGACCTTTCATCGGGGCAGGTCTCATCGGGGCAGCAGACCCAGGCCGGAAAGGCTTTTGCTGTCGATATATCTGGCTATTATCGTAACCCGACAGTAATCTTTGGCAAAGATGCCATCCTTTCTTTTGGGGCCAATCTATCCAACATCGGCACCAAGATGTCCTATGTAGAAGGTGGCCCTAAGTTTTTCCTACCTGGCAATTTGAAACTGGGTTCGGCGGCTACCTTTGTGCTCGATGATTATAGCCAGCTTACCTTCGCTCTTGATTTCAACAAACTTTTGGCGCCCACACAGCCAATCCGTGATGGTAATCGGCAGATTATTTCGGGAAAAGATCCCGATCGTTCGGTGCCGGCAGGTATCCTGGGCTCTTTTAGCGATGCACCTGGCGGATTTAAGGAAGAAATTAAAGAAGTTAGCTTGGCCACAGGTGCAGAATATTGGTATAACCAGCAGTTTGCCCTCCGGGCTGGATATTTCTATGAATCTCCACTAAAAGGCAACCGCCGCTATTTTACCATGGGTGCCGGCCTGAAATACAACATCTTTACGATCGATCTGGCCTATTTATTGGCGAACGCACAAAAAAGTCCGCTCGCAAATACGTTGAGATTTAGTCTGCTGTTTAACTTTGGGGACTCTAAATAATGTAACAAAGAAGATGAAAATAAAAGTAGGGTTTGGGTTCGATGTACATCAGCTTAAAGACGGGCATCCGTTTGTAGTGGGGGGCGTAAATTTGGTACACCATAAGGGTGCCTATGGGCATTCAGATGCAGATGTTCTGCTGCATGCGATCTGTGATGCGCTTTTGGGTGCCGCCAATCTGCGTGATATCGGCTTTCATTTCAAGAATACCGATCCGCAATGGAAGGGGATCAGCAGCCTGATCTTGTTGAAGGAGACGGTCAAATTATTAGCCGAAAATGGTTTCCAAGTTGGAAATATCGATGCCATGCTCTGCCTGGAGGCGCCAAAGATCAATCCGCACATCCCGAAGATGCAGGAAAATATCGCTTCGACTATAGGAATGGATGTTGCAGACATCTCCATTAAGGCCACTACAAACGAAACGATGGGATTTATAGGAAGGGAAGAAGGCGTAGTTGCTTATGCGGTATGTCTAATCGAAAAACAGACCTCATCATAAACCTCAACAAACCTCATAGGTCTTTAAGACCGATGAGGTTTTGTAATTACGCTATGCGCCTTTCACAAATTGAAGTTCGCCCAAGATGCGCACTTCCTCACTGACCATTACACCGCCAGTTTCTAAGGCTGCATTCCAGGTTAGGCCGAAATCGTTACGGTTGATTTTTCCGCTCAAAGTAAAACCGGCTTTGGTATTTCCCCATGGATCGGTTGCGATACCGCCAAATTCAGCGGTTAATTTTACAGGCTTGGTCGTTCCCTTGATGGTCAGGTCGCCATTGATCAGATAATCGTCGCCATCTTTAGACACATTGGTCGATTTAAAATCCATTGTCGGATGGGCGGCCGCATCGAAAAAGTCACCACTTTTTAGGTGATTGTCGCGGTCATTATTTCCGGTATCGATAGAATTGATGTCACCTGAGAAAGAAATTTCAGCATCTGTGAAATCATCGCCATTCGCGGTCAATTCGGCCGTGATAGATTTCAATGTGCCGGTTACCGTGGTAATCATCAAATGTTTTACCTTGAACTGTAGTTCGCTATGTGTTGGATCCAATGTCCATTTTGTAGTTGCCATATCTTGCTCCATTTTTAAATATGAACACAAAATTAATGGTCTTGTTTGGCGAAGTTGTTGATGTATGGTAAGAAAGCAGGGCGCAGAGGGCATGGCGCATGGCGCATCGCGTAAAGGGCATGGCGCATGGCGTGTAGCGTTTAGTGTAATGCGATTAGATATGGCGCGTAATTTTTACTTTTTACTTTTTACTTTTTCCCTTTTACCTCTTCCCTTTTCCCTCTTCCCTCTTCCCTTTTACTTCTTCTACCGTCTATGTGCCAAATCCTTCCGCACACGGCTTAACGATTCTGGCGTAATGCCGAGATAAGAGGCAATCATCCATTGAGGAACGCGCAGGGTCAGGTTGGGATAGAGCTTTATAAAGTCGAGGTAGCGTTCTTCTGCGGTGGCGCCCAATAGCATATCAATCCGCTTTTGCATGAACCTGATCGAGTTGTGCAGCATCCTGATGTTCAGTTGCAGGATTTCGGGTACCACATGCTGGATCTCGGGAAAGAAATCCTTTTTGACCACGACCACCTCGGTATCTTCAATGGCATCGATATAAAAATAGGAGGGTTCGTTGAAAACAGCGCTGTTGCGTTCAGACATCATCCAGTTTTCTGGAGCAAATTGGATAATGTGCGCTTTGCCTTTTTCGTCGATCGAATAACAGCGCAACAGGCCACTATTGATAAAATAAATGTCTGATTTAAGATCGCCAGCACGCAGGATCAATTCTCCTTTTTTAAATGTCCTGGTCTTTAGGCAGCTCACGGCTTCGGTAGCCTGTGCATTGGTAATCGATAGCCGTTCTTGGAGATACTGGGCAAATTTGGTCAGCATTGCTAGTTTTTCGGCGTTTGGATGGAGTCAAAGTTAGCGGCACATTTTCCACAGCCTGTTGCACAGCCTTCTTTTTTTGGACTGACGGCCTGGTACACCAATCGGCCGATGTAAGCCAGAGCGGCGAAAAAAATGAGCACCACAAGTACAAATTGGATATCCATATTACAAAAATACACAATTTCCCAGCGATACTTTCACCCTACTGTAAAAATAGCTGTTGCACCCGATAAATGTTAGGGCTTTGGCTGCAGTTGTTTGATCGAAGAAACTACTTTCCACAAACTATCTGTCCGATAGCAGTACTGTCCAGATTGGAGCATATAGGCTGAACCAGATAATTTACTCAAGAGTACATCTTGCGTGGTTCCATTCCTTGATTTCAGCGAAATCTGATAGGCATTCTTATTCAGGTCTTCATTGGCACATTGTACCTTTTCGGCAGATTTTAATAGCAGGACGATCTGGATGATCTTTTCGATGTCGTTGATCTGAACAGATTCATGCCCGGCAGCACCTTTTGCCTGTATAGAAACCTGTCCGATCTCTTCGATCTGAATGTTGTTGACATCATTTTTTGTCCTGGAATAGTATAAATGATTCAGGCAAAGAAACGACACGAGTGCAACGGCACCAAAAAATACAATAGGGAGTTGTTTTTTATCCATGCTCATTTTTCCATTAATCCTACTGTGCCTCCTACCCAGTCAAAATCTTTGTTATAACGTACGCCGATCATTTTTCCCCTGCTTAACCTGGCCAGGTTGATGCACAATTGAGGACTGCCCTGGTTAGGCCAAACATACATCATTCGTATTTCTGCCTTTACCCCACCATCGGGAGACTGAATTACAGGTTCATAGGTTACCTTTTTTTGTAAGATCCAATTTTCAGGATCTTTTATGCCTTCAATATCAGCTGTTGTAACATCTATTATAACGCCCATCCCTGCAAAACTAAACAGTGGCTTCAGCACATAGTTTTCCAAATCTACGGGAATAGATTCTATTTTATCCAAAAATTGAGTTTTTGGCACAAATTCACTGTCTAAAAAGGGCATTGTAAATTTACTGATCCGATAGAACCAATTCGGATGGGTAACCCATTCAATATCCAGTTCCTCCCTGGGATCAAAGCCACTCGCCAGTAGTTCCTGCTGATCGGTGATCTCATCAAAAATCAATCGGTTGTAAATTCTTTTCAACTGTATCTTTTGACCATTTTCTTCATAAAATAATTTTCTGCCTTCTCTTTTAATTTCGGTCAGGGGCAGGATTTTGATCCCCAAATGCCTAGCGGTAATGAAAAAATCGATCGCCGTTTTCTGTTGAGCCGCATCCACATCCATCAAGGCTACCTGATGGGGCAAATGATCGCCCAGAATAACTGACGAAAGCAGGTCAAAATATTCCGTTTCACTGAGGTTCCCAAAATAGGGGGTCAGTTGGTCTGCCAGTCCGAAGGCTGATTTGTAGTTTTTCGCCAAATGTGACTGAAAGCCATACAGCGATGGAAAGCCCTGCATTTCGATCAATAGGGGCATCAGCTCTCCCTGTTCGTTCCGGCAGATGCCATAATCAAAAGTTAAAAAGTGGGGATGGTCGTTTTCGTTTGGCACCGCCCAATCTTTTGGCACCGCCCGATCGGTCAATTCCTTAAAGTTGGGCTGATTGATCAATGCGATAATCTCTTCTCCGGCCGCTATGAGCTTTTTGCTTAAGGTTTCAGGAATAAAAATGGGGGTTTCGGCTACCCGAAATGGAATAGCAGGATAACCTTCGCCAAGCTTCCCTAAAAAATACTGGTATTTTTCTGGTGTAAAATTGGCATTGAATGCTTCGCGATAGGTTGGGATCATAAAACTAGGGTTGGTTGGCTTTCCGCAATTCGGGCTAGATTTCTTGTAAGGTATGAATGGCCTGATCGAGAAAGTTCGGCAAGATTAAACTTTGGGTTAAACTTATCCTCGATTGGTCATCCAAACTGTGCAGCATATCTAAATATTTTTCTTCTCCATGGTTTTCGATAATCGCTTTCTTCTTTTCTTCCTGTAACAAATACATTTTCATGCCAACAGGATCGGCTTCGGGATGAAACTGTGTACCGATCATCTGGTCAGAAAAGCGGATGGCCATAATGCACCGCTCCAGATCCACATGTGGGCGTTCTTTTTCGATCGCCAAAATCTTGGCACCTTTCTTTTCAAAATCCGCCAGGTTCGGCTCCACCACCTGCCAATCCCTGCTGTCTACGGCATAAAATGGATTGGGCAGGTCATTGAACACTACTTCTGCAGTACCATCTTCTGTTAAACTTACCGGAAAAATTCCAAAGGCATTCGATCTCCTCTTGGTTACCGTACCCAGGCCATATTTCCTGCAGGCCAGCTGAAAGGAATGGCAGATCAAAAAAACAGGTTTCTGTTGTTCGTTCTTGGCATTAAATGCATCAATTTCATCTAAAAACGTAAAAAAGGCGGCTTCCCATTGTTCATTTTCTCCATCGAACGGACTCCCCGGACCACCGCTTGAAATATAGATATCGTAACTCAGATCAGGTATTTTCTGCTTTTGCCGTACCTCGTATATGGTATAAGTTAAATTTAGTGCCTGCTCTTTCCCGTAACGATCTAAGATTTCTTGGATGCCCCTCATGCCCTGATTGGCATGGCCGTTGTTCATGTCCAGGATCGCGATCCTGATGTTGTTTCTTTCCGTCATTTTATCCTGCACCTACTAAAGTTTGCGTAGTAATATAATCCACTACCGATTCAAAGCTACCAGTTTTCTGGTAAACGGCAAGTTGCCGATCTGCCCCAGTGCCATTTTCCAAGATTTTATGGACATAGTTGATTTCGTTCCTACTCCCCAGTTCGTCTACCACATCATCAATAAAATCCAACAATTCGAGGATCAGGTTGCGGCAGTTGACTTCCATTTCCTTCCCAAAATCGATCAGGTTGCCATCTATGCCATACCTTGCCGCGCGCCATTTGTTTTCGTTGATCAATGCCCGCGAATAACTGATGAACTCCATATTCTGTAAACGTAATTTATAGAGCTTTGCGCATAAGGCCTGGAACAATGCCGTAAAGGCCATGGTCTCATCAATGAGCATCGGGCAATCGCAGATCCTGAACTCGACCGTATCAAAAAAGGGATGCACCCGAATATCCCACCAGATTTTCTTGGCATTGTCCATGCAATTGGTCTTGATGAGCAATTTCACATAATTGTCGTAATCTTCAATGCTGTTAAAGATATCGGGGATGCCCGTACGGGGGAACTTGTCGAACACCTTTGTCCTGAACGATTTATACCCAGTATTCCTCGCTTCCCAGAACGGGGAATTGGTAGAGAGCGCAAAAACATGCGGTAAGAAATAACGCACCTGGTTGGCGATGTGGATGGCCAGCTCGCGAGATTGGAAGCCGACATGCACATGCAGTCCGAAAATGAGGTTGGAACGAGCAGCTTCCTGCAGTTCGTTTACGATCTCACTATAGCGCGGATGCTCGGTGATCAGCTGTTTTTCCCAATGCGAAAAAGGGTGCGTACCGGCGGCACCAATGCGTAGGCCCTGTTCTCCCGCCAATTGCGAAACGGTATAGCGCAACTGCGAAATCTCTTTCCTGGCCTGTTCCGTATTGTAGCAGATGCCCGTTCCTACTTCCACCACAGCCTGGTGCATTTCTGCCTTGACCTGGTCCTTGTGGATTTTTTGTGCCGACTCTACAATTTTTTGATCATGCGACGTCAATTCCCGGGTAACGGGATCAACAACCATGTACTCTTCCTCAATACCGAGCGTAAATTCGTTCATTTTGTTAGGTTTAGTTCCTTATTGGCCTGGGTCTATTTTCTTTCCAGTAGTTTTTTTGGCTTTTGTAACGGCAGGTTTCTTGGCAGCAGCGGCTGATTTTGGTTTCACTGCTTTGATCGATGGGCTAACCTTTACACCTTTCGGCAAGGTCTTACCGCTCAAGGGCTGTCCTGAAGCTGCCGATTGGATGTATTTCCCCCAAGTTAGGTTGTCTTTTCCCAGTTCCTGCGCCTGTGCCCTTTCAATGGCATAATTGGCCGTCGTTTCCACCACCCAATCAAAATTTTCCTGTCCTACGCTTTTCAGGTCTGCATCTGGCGCCGGGTTACAAAAATCGATCGCAATGGGCACGCCATCCCGCACGGCAAATTCTACCGTATTGAAATCATACCCCAAATAGGTACACAGTTTAAGGGTATATTCCTCAATGGTCTTCAACAGTTTTTCGCTTGAAGGCGCCGTATCCACGGCATACCGCAAGTGGTGCGGATTACGCGGCTCATACTGCATGATGCGCACGTGCTTGCCGCCAATGCAATAGCACCTAAAATATTCCTCAAAAATAATCTCTTCCTGAAGGAGCATGACCAATTGTTCGGTGCCGCTATGTTTGTTAAAGAAATCTTCTTTGTCGTGGAGCTTATAGACATCTTTCCATCCGCCACCATCAAAGGGCTTCATATAGGCCGGAAAGCCTGTGTAATCAAAAATCGCGTCCCAATCTAAGGGCATGTGCAGGTTGGAAAACGAATCGGCTGTGGTGTTGTCCGGATGTTCTCGCGAAGGGATCAATGCGGTTTTGGGAACTGGAACGCCGATCTGCTCGGCCAGCGCATTGTTGAAAAATTTCTCGTCAGCACTCCACCAAAATGGATTGTTGATGACGGCTGTTCCCGTAATCGCCGCATTTTTCATGGAGGCCCGATAAAAAGGGACATCCTGCGAAATCCGATCGATGATCACCGCATAATCCAACGGTTTGTTCTGGAGTATCTTGTCAATTTTAACCGCTTCTGCGCTGATGCCAGCTACCGCTTTTTCATTGATCCTCGCAATTACAGCTTCCGGAAACGACCGTTCCTGACCAAATAAAATCCCTATTTTTTTCATTTTAGTGGTATGTTTTTATGTTTTAATAGTCCAAGAGTCCAGCAGTCCAGTTCTTCGCTTCGCGTATGATTACACCGATTTAAAGAGATTTCACTGATGTATGGTTCTAGCGTCTTTTATATTTAATCTAATGTCTAAAATCTTATATCTAACATCTTACATCTATGTCTTTGCACTCTTCAGAGATCCCTCGCTTCGCTCAGGATGACAAGGCTAACCTGTGCCGCCCTTCCCTCAACGCCCTTCCCTCAACACTCAACGCTCAACGCCTTGCGCTCTGCGCTCTGCTACAACTGCCCCAGATAATCGGGGAACATTTCCCTCCAGATCGGCCAATCATGGTCGGCATTTTGCCTGATGTCCAGCCAATGGTTCATGCCCTTTTCATGGAGGATGGCCGATAGCCGTTCATTGTCGCCCCGGCACATGTCGCGGTCGGTGGTGCCCAGCACGATCTTCATCTGCCAGAGTTCCGGATTGCGGTCGTTGGGCAGAAAATCGACCGGATTGTTAAAAAAGACATCATCATTATAAAAGCCATCCAGTTGGCCCTTGATGTCGAACGCGCCGCTCATGCTAAAAAGGTGGCTCACCACCCAGGGATGCCTAAAGGCAAAATTCGCTGCATGGTAACCGCCAAAACTACAGCCCGCCGTGATGATTTTCTGATGCCCGGTTTCCTGTTTGGCCAAGGGAACCAGTTCCTCGAGTAAAAATTTATCGTACCAGATATGATTTTTTACCCGATCTACGGGATGGATTTCCTTATTGTACCAACTCAGTTTGTCGATTCCATCTGGACAGTAAACTTTTACCTTTCCATCATTTACAAAACCTTGGATGGCATCCAACAGTTTGAAATCCTTGTTTTCATAATAGCTTCCCATGCTGGTGGGAAAGAGGATGATGGGATGCCCGCCATGCCCAAAAATGAGTGTTTTGATGTCCCCGCTCAAATTCTGACTGTACCATTCTTTTAGTTCTTCTTGCATAGTCTTTTGTTAGATGGATTGCTGGAATACAATTCGTTTTACTATAAACCAATAAGCAATCACATTTGTTGGAGCATTGGATAAAGCTTTCCTTTTTAGTTGCTTTAAGATAAAGAAACTTAAGCAAAAAGCAAAGTAATTCAGCTATAATCTGAATTGGATGTAAAATCTCAAACAGCATCCTACATTAGTTTTGAGACTAATCGTACCTTTGTAGCTGATTTTGTGAGAAAGCGATATTATGTTTACGACCATACTACCAAGCGTTATTAAAACTACACACGAATTAACATCCACTTTTTTAAAGCGAACAGTCGAGCTGGATGTCTATCATCCCGAAGGCCTGATCGGACATGAAACCGTCAACCTGCTCCTGGTCAATGATGGGCAGGACCTCGCACAGATGGACTTCGAGCACCTGCTTGCTACCCTATACGAAAAATGGAAAATCGGCCCTACGGTAGTGGTGGGTATCAAAGCTGGTGCCGACCGCCTATTGGAATACGGTGTGGCTGGCAGGCCCGATTTTAAGAAAAGAGGCAATAGGGCGCAGGCCTATTCCGATTTTGTGGTAAAGGAACTGTTATCCTTTATTCAGCGCGAAATCCCAATCCACATCAATGGGGAGCGCGCTTTTGCGGGATTTTCGTTGGGCGGATTGACGGCTTTCGACATCGCCTGGAAAAACGGCCAATATTTTGATCGCGTAGGGGTGTTCTCTGGCTCATTCTGGTGGCGTAAAAAAGACCTGTCAGCAGGCTATACAGACAACGACAGGATCCTGCATGAAGTGATCAGAAATACTCCTGAAAAGCCCGATCTCAAGTTTTGGCTGATGACCGGCACGGCCGATGAGCTGGCAGACAGGAACGAAAATTTCATTATCGATTCGATAGACGATACGATTGATGTGATCAAGGAACTGATGAAAAAAGGCTACCAACGTCCACAGGATATCTGCTACTATGAAATGGTGGGCGGAAAACACGAGGTGCCCACCTGGGCAATGGCCATGCCCAAATTTCTCCAATGGGCTTTTGCCAAAGACGGAAAATAACCACCAAGTATTTTTAGGCTTCTGGACTTTTCGACTTTTGGACTCTTCGACTCTTGTGTCTAGTCAGTCTTAGCCAAAGCAATCAGCACTGCGCCGCACAAGACCAATGAGGCGCCGACCAACACCTGCCAGGTTACTTTTTCTTTCAAGAAAATAATGGAGAGCAGCACGGCAAATACCAGCGACGATCTTTCGATGGTGGTTACCGCCGAAGCGTGTCCCATGGAGAGCGCCTTGTAAGAGAAAAGGGTAGATAAAGTGGTGGCCACACCGGCGCCGGCCAAAAGCAGCCAATCTTTTTGTTCTATTTTCTTCAGCGCTTCCAGGCCTCCCTGGAAAGAAACGATTGCCCAGGAAATGACGACTATCAAGATCGCCTGTATGGCAAAAGCGAGATTGGGGTCTACATTTTTGAGTCCGGCTTTTGTCAGCACAATGACCAAGGCTGCGGTAATGGCCGCTAGTATCGCATAAATGATCCACATAAAGGGCTAACAAACAACCGGGCATAGCGGTTTGGTAGATTTGGCAATTTATCAAGATCAAGATGTGCCTCTAACCGAATGCCTTACACATGGGCGCTATTCTCAAATCTCTTTAAAAGCCCAAATAAAAACCCTATCTTTGCGGCAAATTTATAGGCATTTTATGCAAAAGATTAGAAACATAGCGATTATCGCACACGTAGACCACGGTAAAACAACTTTGGTCGATAAGATTTTACACTCTTGTTCCATTTTTCGTGACAATGAGCAGACTGGAGATTTGATATTGGACAACAACGATTTGGAGCGTGAGCGCGGAATTACCATTGTTTCTAAGAACGTTTCGGTCCAATATAAGGATGTAAAGATCAACATCATCGATACACCGGGCCACGCGGATTTTGGTGGAGAAGTAGAGCGCGTGCTGAAAATGGCAGACGGGGTATTGCTCTTGTGCGATGCCTTTGAAGGAGCTATGCCGCAGACCCGTTTCGTTACACAGAAAGCACTTTCATTGGGATTGAAACCAATCGTGGTGGTGAACAAGGTCGATAAAGAGAACTGCCGTCCTGAGGAGGTCTATGAACAGATTTTTGAACTGTTCTTTAACCTGGAAGCAACCGAAGACCAATTGGATTTCCCGGTCATCTATGGCTCTTCTAAACAGGGCTGGATGAGTACGGATTGGAAAAAACCGACTACCGATATCTTTGCTTTGCTAGATACTGTGGTAGAGGTTATTCCACCGGCACCATTTAATGAGGGTACCCTGCAGATGCAGATTACCTCATTGGATTATTCGTCGTTTGTTGGCCGTATAGCCATCGGACGTGTACACCGCGGTGTAATCAAAGAAAACCAGCCGATCACCCTGATCAAGCGTGATGGCAAAATGGTTAAATCTAGGGTCAAGGAGCTATACACTTTTGAAGGCTTAGGAAAAGTAAAGACAACCGAAGTAAGATCTGGTGATATCTGCGCCGTAGTCGGTATTGAAGGGTTCGATATTGGTGATACCATTGCCGATTTCGATGCGCCAGAACAACTACCGGTTATCAAAATAGACGAGCCGACCATGAACATGTTGTTCACCATCAACAACTCGCCATTTTTTGGTAAAGAAGGTAAATTGGTGACTTCACAACGGATCAAAGACCGTTTGATGAAGGAAATGGAAAAAAATCTTGCCCTTAAGGTTGTAGAGACCGAAGGCGCGGATTCTTGGCTGGTATACGGCCGAGGCATCCTCCATTTGTCTGTACTTATCGAAACCATGCGCCGCGAAGGATACGAAATCCAGGTCGGACAGCCACAGGTAATCGTAAAGGAAATTGATGGCAAAAAACATGAGCCGATCGAAACCTTGATCGTTGACGTGCCTGCTGAGGTTTCGGGCAAGGTAATCGAACTGGTGACGCAGCGAAAAGGAGAACTGTTGGTGATGGAGCCAAAAGGAGACCTGCAGCACCTCGAGTTCGAAATCCCATCACGTGGAATTATCGGCCTGCGCAACAACGTATTGACGGCAACTGCCGGAGAAGCGATCATGGCGCACCGCTTTAAAGCCTATGAACCTTGGAAAGGAACTATTCCCGGAAGGTTGAACGGGGTATTGATCTCGATGGACAAAGGCATGACCACTGCTTATTCAATCGATAAATTGCAGGATAGGGGAAGGTTCTTTGTTGATCCGGGTGTCGACATCTACGAAGGACAGATCTTGGGAGAGCACATCCGCGACAACGACTTGGTGATCAACGTGGTGAAAGGAAAGGCACTGACCAATATGCGTGCTTCCGGAAGCGACGACAACGTAAGGATTGCACCTGCAATTAAATTCTCTCTGGAAGAAGCCATGGAATACATCCAGGCCGATGAATACATCGAAGTAACGCCGGTGAGCATGCGTTTGCGCAAGATCTACCTTACCGAGAACGAACGTAAGATCAAAGGCAAACAATTCCAGTCTTAATTAATCAGATAAAATTATCCTCATACCAAAGCCTGTAAGTTCAATCTTACAGGCTTTTATTTTGAGCTAACTAGGAGCTCAATGGTATTTAGTTCTTGGTTAACTGGTTAATCGTTTAATTGGTCAAATGCCCTGTAGTAACACAAGTGTACTACAGGGACTGTGGACTATGAACTATGAACTGACAACTATAAACGGTCAACTGTGAACTGAGAACTAGGATGTAATTCTAACATTTTCATGGCAAAAAGAACTTATAGGAATATTAATTTTGTAATTATTAGGCGCTTGATATGTTTTTTGAAAAGATAGTTTCTTATCTGGGGAGCTTATTTTTGTCCCTGCTTTCGCTCTTGCCCCTGCGCATTCTGTATCTGCTTGCCAGGGCCATCCACTTTTTCTTGTATCGGATAAGCGGATACCGCCTGCAGGTGGTGCGCGAAAACCTGAGGAATTCCTTTCCAGAAAAAAGCGATGCCGAACTATTGGCCATTGAAAAGGAATATTACCGTTACCTGGCCAATCTGATCGTTGAAGTCATCAAGATGAACACGCTATCTCCCGCAGATTTAAAAAAACGCTTTGAATTTAAAGGTGCCCAGGCCGTGGAGGCTTATTTGGGCCAGGGCAAAAGCGTGCTGCTCTGCGCCGCCCATTATGGAAATTGGGAATGGTGCAACATGGTGATCGGCCTATGGTTTTCTGCCGATAATTATGCCATTTATAAGCCTTTGAGCAATCCGGTTTTTGATCATTGGTTTAAACGCGCACGAAGCAGGTTTGGCAACAAGATGATTGCCATGAGACAGACCCTGAGGGCCTTGACCTCCGTAACCGACCGACCAACGCTGTTCAGCTTTGGAAACGATCAGGCTCCCGCAAGGAACGAGTCGCAATATTGGACCACGTTCTTGCACCAGGAGAGTTCCATCCAATTGGGCATCGAAAAAATAGCCAAGAAAACCGGGAGGCCGATATTTTACCTCAATATTAAGCCGATCAGACGCGGCTACTATGAGGTGGTCTGCGATCCGATCTGCTTAGAACCCGAGAAAACCAAACCCTTTGAAATTACTGAGCTGCATACGCGCTACCTCGAAAAAATGATCGAGACAGTCCCGGCCTACTGGCTATGGAGCCATCGCAGGTGGAAGTATAAACCCCTAGTTTAAAGGGACGAAAGTATAGGTTGCTGTATATGAATGCCAAGATTTGCTCCTGCACTTTGACAATCTTTAAAGATTGTCAAAGTGTTGAGCGTGCAAGCCATTCTTAAGCATGCTGGCCTTCATGTACGCCCTCTGTAAATTCTTCGACCATCTTGTCCAAAAATGCAGGAAGGTCATCGGGTGTTCTGCTGGTTACCAGTCCTTGATCTACTACCACTTCCTCATCAGACCATTCTGCCCCCGCATTGATCAGGTCCTGCGAAATATTTTTAACCGAGGTCATTTTTCGTCCGGCCACAACTTCGGCATTGATCAAGGTCTGCGGCCCATGGCAGATGGCGGCAACAGGTTTCCCCGCCTCGAAAAAAGCCTTTACAAAAGAGAGGGCTTCTTCATTTACACGCAATTGATCGGGATTGATGACCCCGCCCGGCAAGACCAGCCCATGGTAGTCATCAGCTGCTGCTTCGGCCAAGGTACGGTCTACCTCTACTTCAATGCTCCAATGGTCATGCTGCCAGGCTTTGATTTTTCCACTTTTAGAAGAAATGATGTGTACTTCTGCTCCTTCTTCCTTTAAACGTTTGACCGGTTCGGTCAGCTCTACTTCCTCAAAGCCCTGTTCAGAAAGTACGGCAATGCTGCGGTTACTTAATTGTCCCATAATACTGTTTTTTATAGATTGATACCTAAAAGACAGTAGCGGAAGAAATATTGTTTGTAAAAATTGAATTTATCTGGCCCAGCACTAATCATTGGTACGTCGGTGCCTGATGTAATATTGCAGCAGATTGAGTGCGATAAAGATGTGGTTGACCAGATTGGGGATCAGGCCATAATAATGGCTCAGGATCTTAAAACGTTCCTTAAGACTTTCCAAGTGCTTTTGCTTCGACATGCCGCCCACCATATACTTGGCCACATACTGGTGCGTATTCACAATGTTGGATGATTTTTTGGCCGCTTTGATGATCCAGTCGATGTCTGAGCTGTACTTGTAACGAAGATCATAGGGAACGGTGAGGCTTCTTTTAATGTAGATGGCCTGGTGGCTGACATTCATCCCAAATTTGAAGCTGTGCCAATCGAAATGCTCGGGGGCACGGTGCCTGCGCTGCCCTAAACTTTGCCAGTTCTGATCGTACATTTCCGTTTCGCCATAATAGATGTCGCCCGATAAGGCAGATGCAAAGACATCCCTAACCGTATCAGGCGCATAGATTTCATCGCCAGAATTCATAAACAGCACATAATCGCCCGTGGCCAATGCCAGGCCTTTGTTCATGGCGTCATAAATACCCTGGTCATGTTCCGAGACCAAGGTGGAAATCTGCTCTTTGTAACGCGATAGGATTTCCAAGGTCCCATCGGTTGAGGCCCCATCGATTACGATATATTCGATGTTGGTGTAGGTCTGGTTGAGCACGGATAGGAGGGTTCGCTCAATGTCGTTGACATTATTGTATACCACTGTAATGATGCTGAGCTTGGGATTGATGGTCATTTGGGCATGGCATTAAGTAAGCGGCGATACAATTCTTCGTGTTGTGCAGCAATAGTGGAGGGGGCAAAATGTTGGAGGATTGTTCGTCTGGCCTCTTTCTGCACCGCTTCACGGTCTTCATGTAAATAGATCCATTCGATTCCATCGGCCAGATCGGTGGCAGACCTATATTTGGCCAGATAACCATTCGATAGGTGTCTGACCATATCTGGTATCCCACCTGTGGTAAAGGCAATCACTGGAGTGGCACAGGCCAGGCTCTCCATCACCGTGTTGGGCAGGTTATCTTCCAATGATGCCGTCACAAATGCATCAGCTGCGGCATAGCATTTGGCCAGGTGCTCATCTTTATTGATTGTTCCCAAAAAAATAGTCTTAAAAGGAAAGGTGATCGGGTTCTTTTCATCCTTATTGCCAAAGATTACGAGCACAATCTTTTCCTTTGGGATTTCTGGGCGGGCAGCCAGATCCTCCAGGGCCTCGATCAGGTAGGAGGTGCCTTTGTGTTTATCATTTTTGGAGGGCATAAAACCGCTCATGATCACAAAATGATCGGCAGGAATTTTTAAGATCCTTTTTGCCTCTGCCTTTACATAGGGTTTGAAGATATCGATTTCTATGGTGTTGGGAATCACTGATTGCTGGCGGATGCCCAATAAGCTGCTCTGTTTTACAGAATGGCCCATCCACGTACTGGGTGCAACGATGTGGAAGTTCAATTCTCCAAAGGCCTTTTGTTTCCTCAGCCAATTTCGGTGGGAGATGTCATTTTTTCCGCTAAGGCGTAGCAACGGACAATTGCCGCATTGCTGGTGGAAATGTTCGCAGCCATACCTTACATGGCAGCCGCCCGTAAAGGCATTGCTGTCGTGGAAAGTCCAAACAATGGGCTTCTCCAGTTCGGCCAATTGGGCCAACAGCCTGGGCGAAAGAAAGCCATGGTTGATCCAATGGATATGGATGAGGTCAGCGCTGGTTAGGGTGGGATGCCTGAAGATTGATTTTCCGAACCATTGTAGTGAAAACGGTGTTTTGAGGGCCCTTACAAAGATTTTGGCCAAATAGCGTTCGGCGATGATATTGAATATGGCGGCCATTTTCGCCAACAGGCTCCTGCTTAGGCTGGTAATAGATGGATCCTGGCCAAATTTATAGTACACCACTACTTCCGATTGGACGCCTATTTGGTTCAGTGCATTGCTCAAGCGCAGGCAGGCACGACCGGCACCGCCATTTCCATCATAGGTATTTAAGTGTACAATTTTCAAATCAACCAAAAATACATTTTTATTCAGCTTGTAAAAGGAATATTTTAGGTTTGGCATCCCGCGATTAGCGTTAAGTATTTAACATATCGCTTTTATGCCATGCGCTATGCACTATTCATTTCTCTTTTTTTCGTTTCTTTGTATCTATGGAGAATTTATTGACCGATAGGGATTTCTGGGTAAATTACTGGGATAGTAAGACTGATTTATCGGTTAAGATTCCACCAGATTATCTGTTCCATCATCAATTGCAGCACATTTTTGAAAAAGAAAATGTTAAAACAGCAATTGAACTCGGTGGATTTCCAGGCTACTATGCCGTTTTCTTAAAAAAATACCTGAAGCTCGACGTCACCTTGCTCGACTATTTCATCCATCCTCCATTAACCAATCAATTGTTGGCTGCTAACCAATTGCAGGCTGGCGATATTTCGGTCATCGAAACAGACCTTTTCAATTACCAGCCACAACAACAGTTTGACCTGGTGTTAAGCTGTGGGCTGATCGAGCATTTTAACGATACCAAAGATATCATTGAGCGCCACATTAATTTTTTGAAGCCTGGCGGTACCTTGTTCATTACGCTCCCCAATTTTAGGGCAGTGAACGGATGGTTCCAAAAGAAATTCGACAAAGCCAATTACGATAAGCACAGCATCGACTGTATGGATCCGGGCTTGCTACAAAAGATCTGTGAGGAGGCAGGACTAAAAGTAGCGCAATCGCGCTATTTCGGGAACTTTAGCGTGTGGCTGGAAAACGAACAACAGAAAACCCTTGGGGTAAGATGGTTCAAAAAGTCGGTATGGCTGGTCGGGAAGTTGTTTTCGAAAGTTTTCCCATTCGACTCAAAGGCGCTGTCTCCTTATATCATCTTGGAAGCCAAAAAGGTCTGATGGCCTAGAGAAGGTACATTAGTAACCTCATAAAAAAAGGTGCCAACTGCTACAGGTGGCACCTTTTTTATAAATTGTGGTCTTAATGCTTCAGATAATATTGCAGGTATGCCTTAGCTACCGCCGCATCTTTTCTCCAGATTACCAATGAATCGGCTGTAATCTTTACCACTTCAAACGACCGGGCATTTGTTTTGGTCGCATCCAGGTCGAGCATGCAATACGGCTGGCCTAATTTCCAGGAGCCATTTAAGGGCACCCCATCGCTCATCACGTTATAAGTAAGGTCTGTATTTAGTTTAAAGTAGCCAACAGGGAAAACAAGGGCAGGGTTGTTGACCAAGCTGGTGGTGGCATTGTAATCGAAATAGAATGTCCTGGAGTTGTCCCATTGCTTGGTCAGTTCTGCGTTGGTTGGGCAGCTTGCGGTCCTGTAGCGTTCGGTAATCACCTTATTTCCATCAACTCTTTTAATGATCAGTGCGCTAGCCGAAAGACTCAGGATATCAAATTGGATATCGACTGACGTGATCGATTGGTCATCTAAGGTAACTTTACAGGTATGCTCATCAATTTTCCAGGTACCAGTCGAGGCGGCATCGTTCTTAACGATTTCATAAGTGCCATTGCCATCAATTTTAAGAAAGCCAACGGTCGAAGATACTGCGGTGCCAGATTTGGTGGTCAGCGAGGCATTGGTATAGGTGTCGACTGTGGTGGTCGTATTGTACCACTTGGCAGACAATTCTAGCTTGCTGAAACAGCCTTTGGTCGGTTCGCTTTCATCTTCTCCATGCTTGCAGGCGTTTAGGGCAAGTAAAGTGATTACGCAGGAGAAAATAATGGAGCGTGTAATTTTTTTCATGTGAGAGGTTTAAAGATCAAATATAAAGATTTGAAGCGGCTATCAAAATGGCATCCTTATGGCGTATTGAAATACCTGGAAAGCTTTTCCTTGACAAAACGTTTTAACCTGGCCATCAGGTTTCCTTTTCGGTTGGCAAGGAAATGCTTAATGGCCTGATAGGCTTTATCATCTTCTTTTACTGTAGTCGGAAATTTAGTAATCGGCTTTGGATTGAGGATGACATTATAGATGTCGCTCATTCCAGAATGGATACCCGTTCCGTCATGGCCAATATTATTGATCAGGGAATGGGATGGGTTTAAGGTCAGGCCACCTTTTAAAAAAATGGAGGCATACCACCTGATGGCCCAAGAATTGTTCTTTCCCCGTTTAAAATCCTTCATCTGTTTCCAAAAGTTCATGGTATGGTCTATGGAAAAGTCCTTTTTCTTTTTGAGGTCGAATTGTCCGATCAGCGTATCGATGTTGGGCTCGAAATGTTTCCATGCCCTTTGCCAGGTAGCCCATCCCCAACTGGTAGCGGCCCGGTAAAAGAAGCTTTCAGAGAGGCCATTTTCATTAAGGGGGTACATATAGGCACCAATGTGCATCACCTGGTCGTTGTTTCGGTAAATGTTCAGGGCTTCGTTAAAATAGGTTAGGGTATAAGGCGATGAGATCAGGTCGTCTTCAAAAACGATGACCTGCTGATAATCTGCCGTCAGTTTGGTAACCCCGGCAATGATCGAATTGGCCAGGCCAAGATTGTCTTTTGCCTCAATGATCTCTACACTTTTGAAGCCATCGGTTGTCCTGATCAGTTCCCTCACCTTTGCTACATTCTCTTCATCCTGTGCACTTTTTGCGCCATCGGAAAAGATAAAGAGCCTACTCTCTGCAGCCAGTTCGTTCTGCTGTAAAAACTTGATGGTCCGCGCAGTATGTTGCGGCCTGTTGTAGACGAAAAGTGCGATGGGCGCAAAATTTTGCATATCGAATGGTATTCTTGGTCAGATCTGGGCTAAAGATAGCACTTATCGCGCCACAAAATGTAATCAGTTCAAAATCGTGATGATTCCGTTATAGGTCGACTTTTTCTTGTCATTTAAGACAATGACATAATAGTATACCCCCGCCGGGAGTGGCCTACCGTTCATCTTGCCATCCCATTTGCCATTGTTCGAATTGGCTGTGTAGATTACCGTGCCATATCGATTGAATATAGACAGTCTGGAGCCGGGATAGCCAGAGAAATTCTTGATTTCCCATTCATCATTGACCCCATCGCCGTTTGGCGAAAAAGAGTTGGGAAAAGTAATTTCCTTAATAACCTTTACATTGATGCTGAGCGTTTTTACACAAGATACACCATAGCTGATGGTTAAGGTATAAGTGATGTCATTCGTGGGGCTGGCGATTGGATGGAGTACATCGGTCCTGTCCAGGCCTGTGCTTGGGCTCCATTGGTAAGTATAGGTAAGGGCAGGATCGAGGTTTGCCGTAACCTCCAACTCGATCGATTTGCCATAATCAACCTGTAGCGCAGCAGGTGCATTGGTCGTTAACGGACTAAAGGTGGTAATGGTTATTTCATCCGCAGTTGCGATGCCACAATTTTGGTTGGTGATGGTCCATCTTAACACAACTGGTTCATTGTAAGGAAGATTTAACACTTGTGCATGAGGGTCATGCTCATTTTGGGCATCAAAGGGTTGGTAGCTTGTGGGCGATACAACCGTCCAGGTCCCCGTCTCATTATTGGCTGCGGAATTTGCGGCCAGAGTAACATCCCGGCTGCTGCAAATGTTCACATCAGGTCCTGCAGCAGCTGTTGTAGGGACTGGAAAAATGTTGATCTTGATCTCGTTGCTATAGCTTTCGCAGGCATCGGCAAAAGTAATCCTCCTAAAAAATGTGGTGCTGGAAAGCTGTGGCAAGGTGAGGTGCTGTGTTTGGTCGGCCAGGGCTGTCCATGTAATCCCATCAGCACTGCGTTGCCAGGCGAAAGTAATGTTGGTGTGGTTGGCGCCTGTTGGCACCGTACCGGTAAGGGTCAGGTTATTTGCCGAAGCAGCGCAAAAGGTAGTCTGTGGGGTTGTGATCAGGTTGTTGGTCGTAGTGGCCAGCACTTTCACCAAAAACTGCGAGTCGTAATAAGGCGAGTTGGTGACAATCCGCCTGAAGGATACCAGTACAGTCGAATTTGTAAAATTGTTGTTCGGCGTGATGGAAAGGTCTGCTGTAGTTTTCCCAGGTAGGTCTGTCCATACTCCGCCGATGCGCTGCTGCCATTGGTAGATCGACTGTGGATCGTGGTCAACTGCGCCCTGCAAAGTTAGCGGGCCGCCAGAGCATACCGAAACTTCTTTTTCCTTGTCGACTATAATTTTGATCTCCTGCTCCAATATGCAGGTACCGTAGTTGATCCGAAGGCGATAAATTGTGGTTTCACTTGGTGACACCATGGGCGCTAATATTGTTGGATCGCTGATATCAGTGGCGGGTGTCCATTGATAAGTGTAGGTAACGCCAGCTGCGGTAGCAAGTGTTGCCGGTATGGGTAACGCCTGGCCATAGTTGATGGTCATGTGGCCGGGCATGGCCAATGCAGGCGTCCCAAAATTGGTAACGGTTACTTCGTCGAATGATTCGAGCTGGCAGCCGCCCTGCTGTTTGATGGTCCACCGCAACACGACCGGAACATTTTCTGGAAGGTTGGCGATGCTTGCCTTGGGGTCATTGACCGTTAGGGCAGTAAAGGGATTGTAGCCTGCCGGACTGATCACAGACCAGGTCCCTGTTTCACCGTTGGCAACGGTATTTGCATTGAGTGTGGCAGATTGGATGTTGCACAGATTGATGTCCGTTCCTGCACCGGCCGTGGTAGGCGGCAGAAATACCTCGACCTTAAGCTCGTTGCAATAGGTCTTACATCCGCTGTTTAGGGTTGCCCTTCTGAAATAGGTAGTCTGATAGAATTCAGCTGGTGTATAGTCTTTGCTGGTCACTGTATTGATGGTGTTCCAATTGCTGCCATCTGAGCTCTGCTCCCAGGCAAAGGTGGTTTGGCCATTTATACCGCCATTTGGCGTAGTGCCTGATAGGGTGATGTTCGCCTTGCCATTGCAAAAGACGAGTTGTGGTGTAGTAATGCTATTGTTGGTGGTAATCGGATTGATGGTGACGGTACTTTCGGCTTCGTAGCTTAAACCGCTATTATTTAATGTCCGCCTTCTGATCCGAAAGACCAAAGCAGCATTGCTGGTATTTGGAACACCGGGGAAAGTATAGCTTGCCTGATCGCTGGTGCCAGGGGCCACTACCCAGATCCCTGGCGAAAGTATGGTATCTTCCATCACCCATTGGTAGGTACTTTCGGGCGCCGGATTTGGCAGGGGAGTAAAGGAGGTACTTTCTCCGCTACATAGCGTTAACTGTAGATTAGCTTGGGCAACCATTACTTCGACGGTCCAGTTGTAATTGACGCAATTGGACGTGATGGTGTAGGTTTGGGGCGTGGTAAAATCCCGTACAACTTCAGATAGTGGGCTAATGATGCCGATGTCGGCGCTGATCCTTGGTTTAAGGTGGGTGACATCCGTTCCGGGCTGCACTGTAATGGTTACTTTTTTATCGATGTTGCTAATGATGGCTGGTTGGACCTGCTCGTCCAAATCAAAATCGGTGATCAGTGCATCGCCTGTAAACTTGATCTGGTTAAATTTTGAAATGAAGGCATCTGAAACGTTGTGCTTGGCAGTCAGGTTGAGCGTACAGGTTCCTGTATTAAAATCGACCGTACCGCAGAATGCTCCGCCCAACAGGACATTTTTTTTGGAGTCGACGGCAATCTTATGCCCAAAGTTTCCACTGCAATTGCTGCCCAGGTCGAAAGCCCACAGGTATTGGCCGTTTCCATCAAACTTGCCAAAGAAGGTTCGCCGGTTTGTACCCGCGTTAATGGTCAGTACCATTGGTGTGGCACCATAAAAGGTAAGGGAGCCTTCATAAAAGCCGCCAATATAGGCATTGTTGTCGACGTCTACGGTGATGTAATAACTGTAGGAAGCAGTTATACTAGATGACGCATATTTAGCCCAAACGGGTACACCTAAATTGGTGTATTTGGCTACGAACAGATGTCGGGTAGAATTTCCATAGATGGTCAGGGTATTAGGGGGTGAAACCAGATTCAGTTCAGCACCAAAAGAACCGGTAATAAAAATCTCGTCGGTTGGACCAATGGCAATCTGTGCAACGATCTGGGCGCCCCCACTCGTTCCATAAATGGGGTTGCCCCAAATCAGGTCGCCATTTGGTGAGTATTTTGCCATAAAGTAAGGGTTGGCGGAAGTAGCCGTTAGATTGCTCGGCGGGCCTTTTGGATTGAGATCGATGGTGCCATTAAAATACCCTGTAATCACAATCTCATTGTTCGAATTGGTCTTTACACTCTTGATCTCGTCGTCTGAAGCAGTGCCCATGCCATATGCCCACAATACGTTTCCATTGGGGTCATACTTGACCATAAAACCATCCAGCAAGCCCTTGTTCGTTAAGAGAAAACCACCCACGGTAATGGAAGTAGAAAAAGAACCCACAAAGATGACGTTGTTCTGCTTGTCGGTGGTAACCACATGGCCACGGTCGGTTTGTGTTCCCCCAATATTTTTCCCCCATAAAAAGTTGCCATTGGTATCGAACTTAACGACCAGGGCATCTTCGGCGCCATTGCCCGTCAGGTTCGTTGTACCTGGCCCCGGGTCACAATCGATCACAGATGAAGTTGTCGATGCACTGATGATGACATTCCCATTCAGGTCTATGGTAAGGTTGTTGACCTGATCGAGGCCATTCCCACCGATGCTCTTGGCCCACAGCAGTTTACCATCGGGCGTATATTTGGCCAAGAAAATATCATAGTTGGCCACCGAAGAAAGCGGCACGGGAGTGGATACGCCAGAATGGTCAACAGTCAGGGTTCCCTGGAAATTACCGGCCACATACACGTTGTCGGATTGATCGACACCGATGCCCGTCAGTTTGCTCTCACCGGTTCCGCCAATATCCTTTACCCAATCTGGAATGGGCGTTTGTGCCACCACGCCAATGGAACAAAAAACCATGCAAAGGAAAAATGAAAGCCTGACTAGGGTTTTATGGAGCGTTAACAATTTGAGCTTATAATTTAGGCGTAAATTAACGATATCTGTTGTATCGGGCAAAAACTGGATCGTTTTTTTTGTTTATTAATTATCCATATTTTTAGCCATGTTTAAATATATCAAGCAGCAGCTGATCAAATACCTACCCCTTAATTATTTCGAGTACAGCAAATCTTATTCACAGGATGGTGAAGATATGATATTAAAAGCAATTTATGAGCAAAAGAAAGGCTATAAGGGTTTTTATGTTGATGTTGGTGCACACCATCCCGTTAGGTTCTCCAATACGCGATATTTTTATAAAAGAGGCTGGAGGGGCATCAATATCGAGCCCACGCCTGCTGCGATAAAAGCTTTTCACCTATTTAGAAAAGGGGACATTAACCTGAATATTGGTATCGGACCAGAAAAGGCCACACTTACGTTCTACTGTTTCAATGAGCCTGCCCTGAACAGCTTTTCCAAAGAAGTTTCTGAGCGGATCGACCAGGATGGATCGAAATATAAGATCATCGAAAAACTGGATATTGCGATTATGCCTTTGTCCGAAGTGCTCGACCGGCACCTCCCGGCCAACACCAAAATAGATTTTATGTCGATCGATGTAGAGGGGCTGGACTTTCAGGTATTGTTGTCCAACGATTGGAATAAATACAAGCCTGATGTGCTCTTGGTGGAAGAGAGCATTGATGTTGACGCGATCAAAGATTCTCCCATTTATCTTTTCTTAAAGGAAAAAGGATATCATTTCTTTGCCAAGACCTTACGGACCTGTATCTATCGGCTAGCTTAAGGCTTTATTGAAAAGATTCGCCGAACCAGGGTAATCAATAAAAGTGATTTCAGCATCATGATACCCTGTGGCCGGGTCTTCGGAATGAGGATAATTAAAAAAGTAGACGCAAAATAGGCGGTTACCGTAGCAATGGCCGTGCCCATCATGCCCATGGTAGGGATCATTAACAAATTGAGGGCGATATTGATGATGGCGCCAATGGTGGAACGGACAAAGGTAAGCCTGCTCAGTCCTTCTGCGACCAGAAACTGACTGCTCGCTACGCCAAGGAACACAAAAATACTTCCCCAGACATGCACGGCCAATACGGGTGCCGAACTGGCATATTCAGGTTTAAAGAGCTTATAGATTAATGGCGAACTAAAGGTAATGAACAGGGCAAAGGCCAGGCTCAGCCACACCATGAGGTCGAAAAGATCGCCCAAGCGCTTTTTATAACGGATGGCATCATCTCTTCGGGCATTGAGTATGGCCGGAAATAAGGACGATACGATGACCACGGGCACAAAGTTCAAAGCCTCGCTGAACATGACTACCGTTGCATATCCTCCGGCTTCGGCCGCCCCCTTACCGCCCAAAATTTCTTTTAACATCAGCACATCGATCTTCATGTAGACCGATACCATGATGCCGGATATGATCAAAGGCCAGGAAAGTCCCAATAGTTTTTTGGCCAGTACACGATCGAACTTCCAGGTAGATAGGTGCAGGCCCTGTTTCCGATAGACCATCAGGTAGCCTAGTGATAGGATGAGCACATCGAAAACGTAGGCATAAATAAAATAGATGAGTTCTGCTGAAAGCCAGAATATCAAGATGAGCTTGATGGCTGCAGAAATGATATTCCCAACAATCTGCACCTGCATAATGTATTTCGACTTCACCTCAGATTGGAAGTAAGAGTCGATGATGGTAAAGGATTGGAAAAGGCCTGTAAATGAGAGAATGAAAATAAAAAGGTAGGGAATACCCGAAAGCGGCACCACTTGCCAGGCCAGATAAATGAGCGGCATGCAGGCTGCGCCGGCCATGATCTTCATCCAAAGTGCTGTGCCCAAGATCGAATCGCGCTGGTTTGGACTTTGGTGCAGCTCCTTAACAATAAAGCTATCGAGGCCCAGCGTAGCAAGGGCAGTAAACAGAAAAATATAGGATGTGGACGAATTTAATAGCCCATTGCCCTGTGGCAACAGGTAATTGGCCACTTTGATGTTGATGGCCATTTTAATGATCAGACTTCCAACACGGCCTGCCATTAACCAGCCTGTGTTTTTCAGGTATTTTTGGAATGCAGCTTCATCAAAACCTTTTATGGTCGGAAATCTCATGAACACAAAGATGAAGAAAATTTATGCTATTGCTCAAAACTTTTATCGATCCTCTTGATTTGCTTTAAATGATGTTTAAGGTGGATTTCGATAAACCTGAACCATTGCTTGGCATCCAGATAGCCCAATCGGGGATGCTTTACTTTAAGCCCACTTACAGGCTTTTCGAGCAAAGGGTATATTTTTGCCAGCTGCAGTTCGAAATCTGTGAGCAGTTGTTGCGCGGCCATCTTATTTATTTTTTTGACCCTTTCCTTAAGCCTTGCCGGTGCCTCATATTTTTTTCCTGGCGGCAGGGACCCGAAAAACAAGATCAGCCTGACCGCCCAATGGGTAGGTTGAAGCTCCCCATCGCCCTTGATGATCCTGGCAATAGCCATGAGCGAGAGCAGGCTGGAGTCAAAAATATGCGCATATACTTCACTGATGCTCCAACCTCCGATGGGTGGCGAATGCACAAAATGCGCTTCGTCTATTTCGTCCAACCTCAATTGGTAGTGTGCAACATTTTTTTGGATACTCCGAAGTAGGCTGGACGTAGTCATGGGCTAAAGTTAGGATTTTATTGCTGGCCTAAAAAATCGGTAAAAGCTTCACGGTTGCTAAGGTATCTAAACGAATCTTTTAGGCTGTAATAGCGCTGTGGATCGGAAACGGTGCGGTAAAGTAATTTCACCAAGTTTAAGGCATTGTCGTCGAAAGTGTAGGTTTTGATCAGTTCCCCAACCTGGGCCGTACTAGGTGATGCAGAGCTTAGCGCCGCTTGGATGATCTTTGTCTTTTGGTCGTCGAAGGCTTCTTTTTTTACATTGGCCAACAAGGCCTCAAAATCGTGTTTGTTCAATACATGGATGCTGTCTGGACTGCCTTTGAGGTAGGCCAACAATTCTTCCTTTCCGGCATTAAAGGTAAAGGCATCCTGAAGATGGTACATGTTCTGGAAATCGGTAATTGATCTGGAAAGGATCTTGACAGCGGTCAGCTTGTACTCATCCCGCATAAAGCTTTTTAGCAGCGCTGCGGCTTGGTCGGTGGTCATGCGGATGTTGTAGCTATTGGATTGGAGGACATTGACCTTATCGTCGTCAAATGGTGCTTTTCTTACCATTTCGCTCAGGTTGTTATACTCGCTATTTACCTCTCTTGGCGGAACAATCCCGGTATTGTAGCTGCCAAGGTAGCCATCAAAATCGTTCAGCACATATTGGCCATTCCTGTACATGGGCAAGCTGTTGATAACGGTAAGCCCCTGCCTTTGGCTGTAGTTTAAAATTAGCCGCTCATTAGGCCTAACCGAAATCTGTTTGCTGAAGATCTTTCGGTTATTTTCGCTAATGGATAGGATTGCCGTAGGATGATAGACCTCATAGAACCTGAATTTTCCACTGGCCGAACCAATAAATTCATTGTCGAGATAAACGGTATAACTTCCGCGATCGGCTATCTGGATGAAGACTTCGGCGTTGTTGCGGCCGCGTTGGGCAAAGCCTAGGTTGGCCAACAGGAGTGCCATACCTAAAAGGACGTAATTTTTCATGTGAGTTTCATTGTGCGTGTTATTTTTTTATGCCAAACATCACACCATAAAATGTTAAGAAATGTTAAAAGTGCAACAGCAGTTCATCGAGCCTGAAAATCTGCCATTTCACATCGTCGGGCAAGTCGGCCTTTAGCGGATTGAAAAAGATGGCCTGCATCCCAAAATTTTGTGCGCCACGGATATCGGCTTCGATGCTATCGCCGATCATGATGCTTTCGTGCTTATTGGCTCCGGCCTTGTTCAGTGCATATTCGAAAATGCTGTAGTGTGGCTTGTTCACGCCTACGTCTTCTGAAATAATGATCTCGGTAAAGTATGGATTAAGGCCAGATCGCTCCATTTTAGTAGTAGTGGTCTCTTTAAAGCCGTTGGAAATGATATGGAGTTTATATTTCTTCCGCAGATAGCCCAATACGTCGATGGCCCCTTCAAAAAGGTGCGTCTTCATAGGTCCCATCCTTACATAATCTTCCTCAAATGCATGTGGCACATTTTCCGGCAAAATGCCCAATTCTAAAAAAGTACTCCTGAAACGTTCCTGGCGCAGCTCTTCCTTGGTAATTTCTCCCAAATGGTAACGCTGCCAGAGGCGATGGTTATTGGCTGTATATAAACTTATAAATTCAACAGCAGAGGATAGGCCAAGCGCCTGAAGCTGATAGCTTTCATAGAGCTCCAGCAAAGTTTCCTGTGCATTCCGATCAAAATCCCAAATGGTATGGTCAAGGTCGAAGAAAATGTGTTTGATCATGGGACGGTTAGCGTTGCAAGTTGTGTGTTGTAAAGTTGAAAGGTTGTAAAGTTGAAAGGTTGTAAAGTTAAGATATTCTGTCTTTGTGTTTCTTTGTGCTTTTGTGGTGATAAGGGTTGTGCCAAAGGCATCCCTTTGGGAAAGGTTGCAAAGTTAAAGGTTGTAAAGTTAAGATATTCTGCCTTTGTGTTTCTTTGTGTCTTTGTGGTGATAAGGGTTGAAGGTTGCAGGGTCGATTAATCTTATCTCTTTTCCCCGAAGGCCAAATCTCCTGCATCGCCCAATCCGGGCACGATGTAAGACTTGCTGGTCATTTCTTCGTCGATGGCACCCACCCACAGATCGGCCTTTGGCAAGTTGGCTTTAACATGCCTGATCCCTTCGGTACTCGCAATGGCAGCAACCAAGTGAAGTTTCTTGATCTTAGCCGTGCCAATGAGTGCCTTTGCACACAAGACCATGCTCATGCCGGTCGCCAGCATGGGGTCCGCCAAGATAACCGTTTTCCCCTCAAGGTCTGGTGCAGAAATGTGTTCCATCTGAATAACGAAATCCCCATTCTTTTTGGTCTTTCGGTAAGCCGTGATAAATGCGCACTGGGCCTGGTCAAAAATATCCAACAGGCCTTCCTGCATGGGCAGACCAGCCCTTAAAATCGTAGCCAAAACTGGCTGTTCGGTCAACACCCTGCTATTGGCCACTCCGAGTGGTGTTTGCGTTGCACAGTCCTGATAAGTGAGCGTTTTGCTGATTTCCAATGCGAAATAGGCGCCCAAACGCTTCAGGTTGTGCCGAAAGCGCATTGAATCCTTTTGTATGCGTTCATCCCTTAACTCGGCAACATAGGTATTGGCAATAGAATTGGTTTGGCTAAGGTCGAAGATCATGAGATAAAGATAGGGGAAAAAGTCCGAAAGTCGGAAGTCGGGGAGTCCGGAGATAGTCCAAGAGTCCAGCTTAACTTCGTGAGTTGTGGTAAAGTCAGAACGTCGGGACGTCAGGAGTCCGAAGATAGAGTCCAAGAGTCCAGAAGTCGAAAAGTC
This sequence comes from Pedobacter sp., assembly GCA_031119475.1. Taxonomy (GTDB): domain Bacteria; phylum Bacteroidota; class Bacteroidia; order Sphingobacteriales; family Sphingobacteriaceae; genus Pedobacter. The sequence goes on from JAVHXV010000002.1 coordinate 479,652, forward strand.
CGATGCCTATAACCCATCTCACATCTTCCATCCTCCCTTTTCCATCTTCCCTTTTCCCTTTTCCATCTGCTACGCCATTGCCAGCATCTCCTCGTAGACTTTTTTCCAGCCTTTCCAGCGGCCGGTTTCTGAGAGCGATTCGTTGTGCCATAGGCTACAGAATAGGCCATCGACCAATTTGACATTGGAAATCAGTTCCCCTATTTTTTGAATGGCTGCCGCTGGATCTAATTTGAGGTATTGCTGAAGCGTAACATCCATCACAGCAAATGGGTAGACCTTTAACTGGGTCTGTTTTTCCAGTTGGAGGTCATACCAGAAAAAAGAAGTACAGGTGCCCGCCCTAAAACCGAGCTGGGAAGCATAGCCCATGGAATAATCATGGTTGATGCCCACCTTGAGCAGCTGTAGGTAAGTATGTGGCAGATGTATTTTTAAAAAATGCTGTCGCGAGGAATCGATCTTTCTCTGGGTGAGTGCTTGAAGAAAGACCAGTTCTTCGTTTATCTTTTTGGTCTCGGTACTGGAAGCGTAAGACGGATGTAGCCCAACTTGTGCTTCTTTGGCTACATCGATGATCAGATTTTTGAAAATTTCTTCTTCGCGGTTGATGTTCTGGTCAAATTCCTGATGGCCGTGCTTGGCCAAAAGAAAGAAAAAGATCGGCTTTAGCCCATATTCAGCATGTTTTGCCGACAAATAATGGTAGGTATCGAAAGGATCATGCTGGCCCAGGCCCGTTTTGATGATGTCGAAGATCTTTTCGGCATTCAGATTGGCGGCCGCCCTAAAAATCCTTGCCGTATTTTTAACCAGTCCACTAGATTTAAAATGGTAGGCCCGATCGACATCAATGGTCGGGATGAACTGAAATTTTCGCTTTCCAAAGGTGAGCCTGGGATATTTTTGGAGCAGCATGTTCTTGAGGATCATCGCCCAATTATCGATTACGGGCGTGTCCAGCAATCCCAACTGATGCAGAAGGCTGCTTTCGGCGGGAAAACGGCCATGTTCGTCAGCGGAGAAGGGAAGATATTCTTCATAGCGGCTCAGGAAATAAAACGAAGCGGCAAAGACATCAAAAGGTAAAGCGCCCTGGTCTACGGCAAATGGAACTCGCTGGTCGCCAAATTGGGCGAACTGATGCGTCAATTCCTGCATCTTATGCTGGGCAAGCAGGGACGAACAACAGAAGAAAAGTTCATCGCCCAAAGGCTTTTCCGCATAACTGAATTTAGGTTGGTCGCTCGCGGTAAAATCGGCAGCGATACTGATCAGCTCAAAATCACATAATAAGACTTCCCTAAAAATAAAGTTGAAGATATACTTTATCCTGGGCGTTACCTGAGGGCAATAGATCAACAAGCGCATCATTAGCTAAAGATATTGCTTAGAGTTGAGAAGTCCAAAAAGTCTGAAAGTCTGAAAGTCGGGAAGTCCGAGGATGGAGTCCAAGAGTCGAGAAGTCCAAGAGTCCAGCA
>JAVHXV010000002.1:481232-646761 GCA_031119475.1 Pedobacter sp.
ATCCCAACTTGCGAAGTTTTTGGATGAAGTCGGGAAGTCCGAGGATAGAGTCCAAAAGTCCAAGAGTCCAAGAGTCCAGTTCAATTTCATCAGTAAGTCACAAAGTCCGAATCGCATAGTCTATTTGCCATCTTCGCTCTCCGCTCTCCGCTTTCCGCTCTTCGCTTTCCGCTCTTTATCTAGTATCTTTACCTGACTATGAAATTCAAAATTGTATCAGAATATAAGCCGACGGGCGACCAGCCCAACGCCATCGGACAATTGGTAGAGGGCGTACAATCGGGAGAACATTACCAGACCTTGTTGGGCGTTACCGGATCGGGCAAAACCTTTACGGTGGCCAATGTAATTGAGCAGACACAGAAGCCCACGCTTATCCTCAGCCATAACAAGACCTTAGCTGCACAGCTGTATGGGGAGTTTAAGCAGTTCTTTCCTGAGAATGCAGTCAACTATTTTGTTTCCTATTACGATTATTATCAGCCAGAGGCCTACATGCCTACCACCAATACCTACATTGAAAAGGACCTGAGCATTAATGAGGAAATCGAAAAGCTGCGCCTGCGTACCACTTCGGCCCTAATGTCGGGACGCAGGGATGTGATCGTGGTCTCCTCGATCTCCTGCATCTACGGTATGGGAAATCCAGAAGATTTTTCGCGTTCGGTATTTCGCTTTGCCGTGGGCACACGCATCAGCCGGAATTCATTCTTGCACAGCCTGGTAGAAATCCTTTATGCACGAACGATTAACGATTTTAAACGTGGCACTTTTCGCGTAAAAGGAGATACTGTAGACATTTATCCAGCCTATCTCGACCATGCCTATCGGGTGTCTTTTTTTGGCGACGATATTGAAGAGCTCACGGTGATAGATCCGGTTACCGGAAGAACATTGGAGAAAATGGAAGACATGTCCATTTACCCGGCCAATCTTTTCGTGACGCCGAAAGAAAAATTCAATTCATCAATCTGGGGCATCCAGGAAGAACTGGAAGTGCGCAAAAACCAACTGATCAACGACCGGCAGTTATTGGAGGCCAAGCGGTTGGAGGAAAGGGTGAATTTCGATATTGAAATGATGAAAGAGCTGGGCTATTGCTCGGGAATTGAAAACTATTCGAGGTTTTTTGATGGCCGATCAGCAGGGATGCGGCCTTTCTGCCTGTTGGATTATTTTCCGGAAGACTACCTCATGGTCATTGATGAAAGCCACGTAACGGTGCCACAGATCAGGGCGATGTATGGCGGCGACCGTTCGAGAAAGATGAGCTTGGTCGAGTATGGTTTCCGTTTGCCCTCGGCATTGGATAACCGCCCATTAAATTTTGACGAATTTGAGCGCTTGGCACCACAGACCATCTATGTAAGCGCTACGCCTGCTGATTATGAACTTGAAAAATCAGGGGGCGTGGTGATCGAGCAGGTCATTAGGCCAACTGGATTGCTGGATCCGATCATTGAAGTACGGCCTGCCATTAATCAGGTTGATGATCTATTGGATGAAATCGATAAGACCATAAAAATGGGCGATCGCGTGTTGGTGACCACGCTGACCAAACGCATGGCCGAAGAGCTGACCAAATATATGGACCGCCTGAACATCAAATGCCGCTACATCCACTCGGAAGTGAAGACCCTGGAACGGGTAGAGATTTTGCGCGGACTACGCTTGGGGGAATTTGACGTATTGGTAGGCATCAACTTGCTGCGCGAAGGCCTCGATCTGCCAGAAGTGAGCTTGGTGGCCATTCTAGATGCGGATAAGGAAGGATTTTTAAGATCAGACCGGGCATTGATCCAGACCATCGGCCGCGCCGCACGGAACGACCATGGGCGGGTAATCATGTATGCAGATAGCATCACCGAATCAATGGAGCGTACCATCGATGAAACCAATAGAAGGAGAGAGAAACAGGTCAACTACAATCTCGAAAATGGCATCACCCCTAAAACCGTAGGCAAAACCAAGGAAGAAATTATTGAACAGAGTTCTGTACTCGATTTCTCTGAAAGCAAGGCCAGGACCAAAGCCTATGTTGAAGTAGACGAGGTGAGCATTGCCGCCGATCCGATCGTGCAGTACATGGATAAGAATGAAATGAAAAAGGCCATCGACAAGACCAGAAAAGATATGCAGAAGGCCGCAAAAGAAATGGATTTCTTGATGGCCGCCAGGTTGCGCGATGAAATGTTCGCCCTAGAAAAAGTATTCGAAGAAAGATTTGGAAAAGGTTAACTGGTTAAGCGTTTGAATCGGTTAATTGTCAGTATGCTAAACAACTCAACAACCAACAACTCATCAGTTAACCAATTAACCAGTTAACCAATAATCAGTTAACCAGTTAACCAATTTAACAATTAACCAATTGCTATGGATGGACAAAACAGAAAAGATATCTACGCCGGATTGGAAGTGGGCATCATTTTAAAGAAGGACCAGCGTTCTGGAAATATTACTTATGGCAAAGTGAAAGACCTGTTGACTTCATCAGCCTTTCATTCGCGTGGCATAAAGGTGCGTTTAGAAGATGGGCAGATAGGCCGGGTAGCAGAAATTGTAGGCGATTAAATTGATTATGGAAAATGCCAAAAATCTGCATCTTGCTTTAAAATACTTTTGATGAAATCAATTGCCCTGACTTTCTCCCTTTTGTTTGCTGCAGCAGGATGTTTTGCGCAACAGGCCGATACCTCTCCAAAACCGCAGACTATCAGATTAATCTGCTGTGGAACTGTTTTGCCAGACTCTTTGGCCCCTTTGTACATTGGCGATGGTAAACCGATGTCTAAAGGACAAAAAGAAGCAATCAACCCGAATTTTATCGAAAAAATTACGGTGTTGAAAGGGGCAGCCGCTACAGCTTTATATGGTTCCAGAGCTGCGAGGGGAGCAATTGTAATCCAATTTAAGAAAGGCACCTTTTGGTTGCCCATCCAAAAACTGCTCGCCAAACACAAGATCGCTGAGCAGGATCGACAACTGCCGATTGTCTATCTGGCCAAGGTAATAAACGCCGACTCGATCATGGTCAATAAAAAAGATAGGTATACCATCCAGAAATTAAAGGCCAACCAGCAGATTAAGGAGGTGACAGGCGATTATCTGCTCATCACAGATTGATCAAGCCAACTCTTTAAGCTTTGAGCTTTCCGCTTCTCGCTAGTCGCTCATCGCTTTGTAATCAAAGTGCAATTTACTTTGCAAAAAGTAACAAAAAATTAATTGGCACGTCTATATTTGTGTATCAACACGACAACCTAACAATGGGACTTTTAAAATTCCTCTTCATTACGATCATGGTACTCTGGATTATCCGGCTCTTGGTTCGGATGATTTTTCCGGTCGTACTTAAAAATGCATTTGGTCAGATGCAAAACCAAGCTGCGGGACAACAGCAGCGGTCTGCACGTCCAGAAGGCTCCATATCGATCGATTATATGCCCAAACCACAAAAGAAGGGCAACGCCGATAAGCTTGGCGATTTTGTCGATTATGAAGAGGTAAAGTAATTTCGCCCTGCGCCGATCGCCTAGCGTAAAAAAAACATTTTATATCTCTGCCAATTTTATATTTTTGGGCTAATTTAATTTTATAAAATAACCTAAATGAACAATTGGTTTAAACAAAATGGCACCCATCTGGCCATTATCGCAATATTTGTAGTCATTTCTTTCGCTTATTTCTTTAAGCCACTGCTTGATGGGCGTGTGCCTTACCAAAGTGATGTGGTGCAGGCCAGGGCCATGCAAACAGAAATTATGGATTACAAGGCCAAGGATGGCAAGGGCCCATTATGGACCAACCAGATGTTTGGCGGGATGCCTGCCTATCAGATCTGGGTACAATATGCCTATAATGGAGCGACCTATGGAATTGCCCTGATTACCAAAGCTTTGCCAAGTCCGGTGGGCACTGTGCTTTTGCTTTTGGTTGGTGGTTATTTTCTATTCATTACCTTGAGAATTAATCCATGGTTGGCGGCTGCGGGAGCCATCGCTTTCGCTTTTACCACCTATAATTTTGTGCTCATCGCCACTGGCCACAACAACAAAGCCTTGGCCATTGGTTTTTTTGCGCCGATCATTGCCAGCATCATCATCACGTTGCGGGGCAAGTACTGGCTGGGCGGCGCGCTGACTGCCCTGTTCTTAGCATTAGAAGTAAGGGCAAACCACGTGCAGATGGCCTATTACCTGATGATCTGTATCCTGATCTTTGTGGGCATAGAAATCTATCATGCCTATAAGACCAAAACACTTCCCCTACTCGGAAAGGCATTTGGATTTTTGGCAGCTGCGGTCGTACTGGCCGTGATGGTCAATGCCAGCTTGTTGTGGACTACCTCCGAATATGCAAAGGAAACAAATCGCGGCAAATCAAACCTGACCACTTCCACGCCAGATCGCGCCCGCGAATATGCCTATGGTTGGAGCCAGGGCGTTGGGGAGAGCTTTACTTTCTTTATTTCTGACCTTTATGGCGGCAGCCATGAAAAGCGATTGGACGATAAATCAAACGTATTCAAGACTTTGGTAGAGCGGGGCGTTCCGCAAGACCAGGCCATGAACATTACACAGCAGATGCCCACCTATTGGGGAGAAAAAACCTATACTTCAGGTGGCTATTATTTCGGTGCACTGGTCTGCTTCCTTTATGTATTTGGCCTGTTCATTGTTCGGAGCCGTCTCAAATGGTGGATCTTGTCTACAACAGTATTGTTCATGCTGTTGTCGTTCGGCAAGAATTTCCCATTTGTTTCCGATCTGTTCTTCAATTATTTTCCATTATATAGCAAGTTCAGGGCGGTTGAATCTATTTTGGCCGTTGTAGGACTGATGGTGCCGATCTTGGCTTTCCTTGCCGTTAAGGAAATCCAGGAAACAAAGATCGATCGGAAACTATTGATCAAGAAATTGGGCTGGTCTGCCGCAATCATTGGTGGGTTTTCACTCATTGTAGCTTTGGCCCCAACGCTTTTCTTTGGCTTTAAGACCAGCACCCATCAGGATTTTTTGCAACAGCTGACCCAAGCTTTTGGCGATGGAAGCTTTGCCCAACAGGTGGCCAATGCATTGGTGCAAGACCGTATTTCCATTGCCCGAGCAGATGCATTGCGTTCTGTAGTATTCGTAATTATAGGCTTTGTGATCATCTGGGCATTCATCAATCAGAAATTAAAACCGCAATTGGCTTTCGGACTGTTGGCGGTTGCGGTCCTCATTGACATGTGGCAGGTCGATCGCCGTTATCTGAACAATGATAGATTTGTATCGCCTAGCGAAATGGCCAAAGATGTACAGCCAAGGGAAGTCGATGCCTTTATCAATGCAGATAAGGACCCTAATTTCAGGGTATTTGACCAACCTAACTTCGGTAGGGCAGATGGTTCCCGCTTCCATAAAACAATCGGTGGCTACCATGCAGCAAAGCTGAAGAGATATGATGAACTGATCGAACACCAATTGTCACAAAGTGTCAACCAGGATGTGCTTGATATGCTGAACACCAAATACTTCATTACCCAAGATCCACAGAATGGTTCTTACAAAATGACAAGGAACCCTACCGCCCTAGGGAATGCCTGGTTGGTAAAAGGTGTACAGTTTGCCAAAGATGCAGATGAGGAAATGAAAGCGATCAGCAGCTTTGATCCAAAACTGGAGGCCATTGTTGATGAGCAGTATAAAAATATGATCGATACCACGCGATTGGGAGCCGATCCATCTGCCTTCATCAAAATGGAAAAATATCACCCAGACCACATCGAATATTCGTATAGTGCGCCTAGGGACGTGATTGCCGTGTTTTCTGAAATCTATTACAATAAGGGCTGGAACATGTATATCGATGGCGTAGAAAAACCTTACTTCAGGGCAAATTATGTGCTCCGCGCCGCACAATTGCCAATGGGCAACCATAAGGTAGAATTTAAGTTCGAACCAAAGTCCTATTATTTGGGCGAAAAAATATCCCTTGCAGGTTCTATATTGTTGTTGGGCTTCCTTGGTTTCGCAGGATACACGGAAAACCGCAAAAAGAAAACGGCATAATCTAATTTGTAAGAAAGGCAAGCCCCTGGTGTGCAGATTGCTGCATCAGGGGCTTTTTTGTTAGCTCCACCTAACTTATTTGATAGTTATCCCGTTCTGCTTGATGTCTCATTTGGGACATGTTCGAAACTCGTTGCAGATAAGTCCAGTTTAAATCCAGAAAAACTCCAAATTAAGTCTAGATTTTTACAGTATAAATCTGGACTCATACTGGACTTATACTGGATTTAACCTGGACTTATACTGGACTCATTGCACAGTTGGTACGAACCAAATTCGAAGTTGAACCGACTGTTGGTATGAGGCCATTAAAACCATTTAGGCATTAAGGCATTGATGTTGGTCGTTAACTATGCTTAAATCTTTGCGGGCTTTGTGTCTTTGTGGTTAAGATTGAACCACGAAGGCATTAAGGCATTGATGTTGATTGCTAACGATGCTTAAATCTTTGTGGGCTTTGTGTTTTTGTGGTGAAAATTGAACCATTTAGACATTAAGGCCATTAATGCTGGTTGCTCAGATGTTTCGAAATCTTGTGCCCTTGCTGTTTGCCGATAAAAATCTACTGCTTACCGCTCGGGTCATCCAAGTAGCCGCATCACACTTAATACTTGCTTAATTTACTGTTAATCTTGTGCTTGTATTTTTACATTAACAATTAATGATTATGGAAGCTATATTACTTGTTGGACTTTTCGCCCTAGCGGCATTTTTCTTTAGTCCTTTCGAGCTACGGGTCGAAGAAGAAAAAGATTGATAGCGATGAAAAAACGGACAGTTGAATTGGTCGTGATCTCGGATATCCACTTGGGTACCTATGGTTGTCATGCCTCAGAATTGTTGAAATATCTCAAAAGCATCCAGCCCAAGAAAATTATCCTCAACGGAGACATCATCGATATCTGGCAGTTTAGCAAACGATACTGGCCCAACAGCCACATGAAAGTGATCCGAAAGTTCATGAAGTTCATCGCTGAAGGCACATCCGTTTATTACCTTACCGGAAACCACGACGAAATGCTCAGGAAATTTGCCGATCTACGGATGGGCAATTTCCATCTCCAGAACAAGTTGGTACTGGACCTAGACGGCAAGAAAACGTGGTTTTTTCATGGCGATATTTTCGACGTGACCATGCAGCATTCCAAATGGTTGGCCAAACTTGGCGCCGTAGGCTACGATTCGTTGATTATCCTGAACAGCATCGTGAATTGGATATTGGCGCTTTTTGGTCGGGAAAAGATGAGTTTTTCAAAAAAGGTCAAAGCCAAGTTTAAAGATGCAGTTAAATTCATTAACCGCTTCGAAGAAACTGCTGCTGAACTGGCCATTGCCAAAGGTTATCATTATGTAGTCTGCGGGCACATCCATCAGCCCGAAATCAGGACCATTGCCAACGACGATGGGCAGGTGGTCTACCTGAACAGCGGAGATTGGGTGGAAAGCCTTACTGCCCTCGAATACCACAAGAAGAAGTGGAGCATTTTCAAATATCATCCGGCAGATTTTGAGCAAGATGACCAGGAAACCGGAGTTCTAGCCGATGGAGATGACCTCCAGGGCAAGCTAGACGTGAACATCCTCTTGCAGCAAATTAAACTTGCGGTTGATTAATGTCTAAAAAAATACAGATATTAGGAGCAAATAAAGAAGTAAGATGGATCATGCAAGATGGAAGAAACATGTCGTGAAAGATCAGGCAAATCACCCCGCTAAGGTAGAAAACCCTTCTATTTTCCATCACACCTCTTACCTTTTCCATTTTACCTTTCACCTCTTACTTTGCTAAATGAAAATACTTTACGCCATACAGGGTACCGGAAATGGACATGTGAGCAGGGCAAGGGAAATTATACCTTTGTTGCAGCAGCATGGAGATCTGGATATCCTCGTTTCGGGCACGCAGGCCGATGTGAGATTAACCCAGGAGGTAAAATATCAGCTCCATGGCTTCAGCTTTATCTTCGGAAAAAAAGGAGGGGTAGACCATTATCAGACCTGGAAAAATATGGACCTCTTCAGGTTCAGGTCGGATATGAAAAAAGTGCCGCTCCGTGACTATAACCTGATCATCAATGATTTTGAGCCGGTTACAGCCTGGGCCTGTCGGAGCCAGGGCATCGAAAGCATTTCGCTCAGTCACCAGGCCTCTTTTAAATCAAGGCGCGTTCCACGCCCACAGACCATAGATTGGGGGAAACTGATCCTGAGCCACTATGCGCCAACAACCCATCATATCGGATTCCATTTTCAGCGGTACGACGACTTTATCTTCACGCCCGTCATCAGGTCGGAAATCAGGGAGCTTAATCCTACGAACTTAGGTCATTATACGGTCTACCTACCGGCGATAGATGATCAGCATCTCGTTCCACTACTTCAGCAAATTCCGCAGGTGAGGTGGGAAGTATTCTCCAAACATGCAAAAAATGGATATGAAAAGGGAAATGTAACCGTGCATCCCGTCAACAATGAACTTTTTAACCAGAGCATGGCCAGCGCCGAAGGATTGCTGACAGGCGGTGGATTTGAAGGCCCTGCCGAAGCGCTTTTCCTGGGAAAGAAACTGTTGGTTGCGCCGATGCGGTTCCAATATGAGCAACAATGCAATGCCTATGCCCTAAAAAAATTGGGACTTCCCGTAATTTGGGGCAGTAACCGCAATTGGCTTCCGGCCTTGAAGTCTTTCGTGGATACCCCACAACGGCACCAGTTTAATTTCCCCGATGAAACGGCAGATATTATTGCACAGGTGGTGAATAAATATGGCCGATGAGATGCGAGATTGGAGATGTGAGACGAGATGAAAGAGGAAGGAACAAAGACTAAAGCTTAAAGACTAAAGCGCAAAGACAAAAGAACAAAGCGTAAAGATAAAAGACAAAAGATGATGGTCTTTCTTCTTTTTCCTTTTACCTTTTTCCATCTTACCTCTTCCTCTTCCTCTTCCTCTTCCCTTTTACCTCTTCCATCTTCCCTCTTACCTCTTCCTTTTTCCCTCTTCCAATCTTTTTCTTTATTTTGCAGCGGCATGATCAACCAGTTTCGAAATCTACATCCGCTCAATCTTGTGATTTTAGCCGCATATACAATTTTTATGCGTTTGGCAATGCTTTTAAAGGTACATCCGCCACTCAATTTCGAATTTCTGGAGCCCTATACCAGGCTATTGGTCAAAATTCCCTTACAAAATGCCTTGACCACGGAGGCTAATGTCTTCTTTGCGGCAGTAATCGTTTTTGTGCAGGCCATCTTATTTAACCGCATCATTAACAACCACAATTTGCTGGCCAGGCCAAGTTACCTGCCGGCATTGCTCTACGTGACGGGATCGAGCCTTTTCCTTCAATTTATGGTGCTCAGTCCGCCGCTGATCTGCAATTTCCTGTTGATCTGGATGATGGACAAGTTTCTAAAGATTGGCAAAACGCCCAGTGCCATGATGGCGATGTTCGATATCGGGATCATCATTGCTTTGGGCACGCTGCTCTATTTTCCATTTATTGTGCTGCTAATTATGCTTTGGCTGAGCCTGATGCTTTACCGGTCCTTTAACTGGCGCGAATGGCTGACCGGACTGATCGGCTTTCTGGTCATTTTTTTCTTTATCGCCGTTTTCTATTATTGGAATGATAACCTGAATTTTTTTTACAGGATCTGGACACCACTGGTCAATAAATTCCCATCAGAATGGCAGATCAAGTACAACGATTATATCGTGCTCGTTCCAGTGGGGATCATCATGATCCTGGCCACGCTGCAATTGCGGGAAAACTTCTTCAGAAGCTTTATCAGTACAAGGAAAGCTTTTCAGATGCTGTTTTTTATGTTCGTCATCGCAGCACTGAGTTTTTACACCAAACCAGATTTCAGGCTGTTCCATTTTCTGCTCTGTGTTCCGCCGGGGGCGGTATTGCTGGCCTATTACTTTTCCAATGCCAAAAAAAGATGGATATACGAATCGCTCTTTGCCATTTTGGTGCTCAGCATCCAGTATTTTTTGTTCGTTTAACCTTTTTTAACAAATACACACCTTAAAACTTGCTAAAGATTGATAGCTTTGTGCCGTAAAGTTAGGCATAGTACCTTTTGATGGCCAATCTGGTAATTGATATTGGAAATTCCAACACGAAGCTGGCAGTTTTTGACCAACAAAAGCTGGTCCATGAGCAACAGCTGAAAGAATTTGATCAGCATGTGCTGAACAAACTGATCGATAACTACCAGGTGAGCCATGCTACGGTGTCGAGCGTAAATCAGGAAATTGGAGAATTGGGCGTTTTTTTGGCAAAGGCCGTCAACTATATCCCATTTTCTACTGCGATTACGGCAGGCATAGCTAATCAATACGGCACAAGGAATACCCTTGGCCAGGACCGCTGGGCTAAGGTTTTAGCAGTAAATGGATTGTTTACCGGCAAAAATTGCTTGATGATCGACGCTGGAACGTGCATTACCTACGATGTGCTTACTGCAGAAAAGGCCTACTTTGGAGGGAGCATCAGTTTGGGCATCAAAATGCGATTTGAGGCGCTGCACCATTTCACAGAAAGGTTGCCCTTGGTGACATGGACTAGGGAAGAAATAAATATCCCCGAAGGTAACAACACCATCAATGCAATTAAAAGTGGTGTACTTCAGGGGGTTATAAACGAAGTTGAAGGTTTTATCAGCTTGGCAAATAAGAAATATAAAGACCTGACGGTGATTGTAACAGGTGGAGATGCAGATTTTTTGAACAAACAATTAAAAAACAGCATCTTTGCATCCCAAATTATACAAGAACCCCATTTGGTACTTAAAGGATTAAATGAAGCTATACATCATCATGTTCAATAAAATAAGATATACGTTTGTAGCCTGCCTGGTTGTAATGGGCATGGCGGCAAATGCACAGGTTACCACACAATCTCCCTACTCGAAATTCGGTCTGGGCAACATCAAGGGCTCAGCGACACCACAGTTTAGGGCCATGGGCGGCATTTCAGCCGGGGTATTCAAGACCAGCTTCTTTAACAACATCAACATCCAAAACCCAGCTTCTTATGCTGGAATTACATTGACTACATTAGATATTGGTTTAACTGGCGGGCTTACCGAATTGAAGAACAGTACCGAAACGGCCAATAGCTTTAATGCTACGCTCAGCCATGTGGCGATGGCCTTTCCCATTTCTGCAAAATCGGCCTTGAGCATCGGGATCCTTCCTTATTCGGAATTGGGCTACGACTTTAAAAATACGACGACCATTGGCAGCAAAACGGTTGATTTCAAATATTTGGGCGAAGGCGGATTGACCAAAGCGTACATTGGCTACGGCATCCAGTTTGGCGATCACTTCAGGGTGGGGGCCAATGCAGAATACTTATTTGGCAACCTTTCTGAAAGCAGGTCTACGGAGTATATCTTAGAGCCTGGGGCCATGAATTCGAAGTTGCAGAACAAGAACAGTGTAGGTGGATTGGCCTATTCTTATGGTGCCCAGTATGATTTCCGCATTGCGAGCAAAACTTCGTTGGTGATCGGCTATTCGGGTTCTTCTTCATCGAAGATCAATTCGCGCAAGACACAGGTGGTTACACAGTACCTGAACGATTCGCAGGGCAACGAACAGCCAGCTTTGGATACCTTGCTTTTTGTAGACAATGCCAAGACCAACCTGAAACTTCCTCTGCTCCATAATTTTGGGGTGAGCATCCAAAAAGACAACAAATGGTTGGTAGGAGCCGATTATCGTATCGGAAAATGGTCTGACCTGAGCATTGATCACGTAAATCAGGGATTACAGGATACCCGAGGTTTTTCTGTTGGCGGACAGTTCACGCCAGACATTACCGCCATCAGCGGATATTTTAAACGTGTAGATTACAGGTTCGGCTTTACTTACGATAAAACCTATATCCAGCTCAATCAGCATGATGTGACGCAGAAGGCCATCACCTTAGGTTTCGGGCTTCCGCTTTCTTCTTATTCGAGATCATCGTTCTACAAAATGAATTTCGCTGCAGAAATCGGTCAGCGGGGAACTGTCAGCAATGGCCTGATCCAAGAGCGTTACCTCAATTTCCATTTGGGCTTTACGCTTAACGACAAGTGGTTCAGTAGGTTTAGGTTCGATTAATGTGGCGTAGGGGCATTATATTGAGCATCAGTTGGCTCTGCATGGCAGTGTTGTTGGCATGCACTGATGATGACCTGCAGAATGCCACAGCCATTTCTTCCAAAAAAATAACCTTGAGCAAAGACCGGTCTTACGATGTTGAGATTATCTATAGCGATTCGGCAAAAGTAAAGGCGAAAGGTTTTGCGCCCATATTGGATCAGGTTACCCCCTCGCAAGGCATGAAATATAACGAGATGCCAAAAGGGGTGAAGGTTGAATTTTTTGACGAAATGCTCAAAAGTACGGGCACCATCCGGTCTGATTATGCCATCAACAGGGAAAGCGATAAGGTGACCGTATTCAAGAAAAATGTAGTCGTAGTAACCGAAACCATCACCTTTACCACCGAACAGCTCACCTGGGACGAAAATAAACGCAACTATACCTCACCTGCCGGTACCGTCACCACCAAAGATGGGAACGTACTCACCGGAACAGCTTTCAGCGCACCGCAGGATTTCAGCACTTTTAAGATCGTGCAGGGAACCGGAAGCGCCAATGTTAAAAATGACCTGATCGGCAGTCCTTAGTTGGTAGTCATTAGTCAATAGTCAATAATCAATAGTCAATAATCATTAGTCATTGATCACTAGTCATTGCTGTATTCATGTAATCCACGATCTATTATCTTTTGCCTATCATCCATTGGCCCTCTTCCATCTTCCATCTTCCATCTTCCATCTTCCTTTTTCCTTCTTCCATCTTCCCTTTTCCCTTTTACTTTATCCTTCCATCGCGGCCATAAAAATTTATTTTCTAATTAGTTGCAAATTTGTATCTTGCGCCCTCTTAAAAAAAATTATAAATAAGAATAAAAAGTAATATGGGATTAATGACTTTCATGCGTACCAGAATGGGATATTTTCTAGTAGGAGGTATCGCAGTGGTATTAGCATTATTTGTTTTGGAGCCGTTGCTTCAACAGGGCTCTGCATTTATGGGTGCCTCAAATGTTGTGGGAACAATCGAGGGTGAGGATGTTAAATATGAAGATTTTAATGCGAAATATGACCAGACGGTCAACCAATACCGTTCGCAATATGGCGTGAGCAATCCGCAGATCCAGGCTATGGCATTAGATCAGGCATGGAATGCAGAGATTGCAGAGCACCTCCTCACTAAGGAGTACGCACGTTTGGGGATCATCGTTTCGAGCACAGAACTATACGACCTGGTCAATGGTGCAAATCCAAGTCCATTGATCCTTCAGTCGTTTACCAACCAGCAAACTGGTCAATTTGATAAAAATGCGCTATTGGCGTCGTTAAATGCAAGGAAGACCAATCCACAGCTTAAGCAACAGTGGATCTTGTTGGAAGACCAGATCGAAAAACAGGTGCTGCAATCAAAATATGACCGCCTGATCCGCAGCTCGATCTACGTAACTTCCCTAGAGGCCAATGACGATTATACCAACAGGAACAAATTGGCCAACTTTAGCTATGTTAACCTTGATTATAGCAGCATTTTAGATGGTGGGGTAAAATTAACCGATGCCGATTACCAAGCTTATTATGATGCGCACAAAGGGGCTTTCGTAAACCCTACCGAAACCAGAAGTTTGGCCTATGTCTCTTTCAGCATTAAGCCAACGGCGGCCGATACAGCAGTAATCAAAGCACAGGTAGATAAATTGGCCGCAGATTTTAGAACGACGCCAAACGACTCGCTTTTTGCGGCAAACAATTCTGATGTCAAGATTCCTTTTGTGTATTTGGGCAAAGGAAAGTTAGATCCGGCAGTAGACTCTGTCATCTTCAATTTGCCTGCAGGCAGTTTTTACGGACCAACCTTATCTGGCAATTCTTACAAACTGATCAAAGTGGTGTCATCACGCATGTCTCCCGACTCGGTTAAAGCTAGCCACATCCTGATCAATCCTACCACTGTAGGTGGAGAGGCCCAGGCCTTTAAGTTGGCCGACTCGTTGAAGAAATTGGTTCAAGGTGGTGGTAATTTTGCCGAACTGGCCAAAAAATACAGTGTAGATGGCTCAAAAGATAATGGTGGCGATCTGGGAACGTTTGACCGTTATGCCAATATGGTTCCAGAATTCCTTAATGCGGCATTTGAAGGCAGCACCGGCGACATCAAAGTGGTAAAAACACAATTTGGTGTACATGTCATCAAAATCGACAAGCAGATCGGTTCTTCTAAAGTATCGAAGTTGGCCTATATCGAAAAATCTTTGGCACCAAGCTCGAAAACTAGGGACATGGCCTATAAAAAAGCTATTGCCTTTAAAGATGAAGCCGATTCGAAAAACTTCGAAGACCTGGCCAAGAAAAAAGGATATACCGTAGGAGTGGCCGATAACATCAAACCAACCCAAGGCTTTGCGCCAGGACTTGACGATCCACGTGCACTGATCAGGGCCGCCTACAAAGGCGATAAGGATGATGTACTGCCGGAAGTCTATAAAATGACAGATGCCTTTGTAGTAGCCAAATTGACTGCAGTAAAGCCTAAAGGGCAGTTGTCACTTGAGGATGTGAAAAAACAGATCCAACCAATGGTACTCAATGCGGCAAAGGCTAAGATCCTGACCGCTAAATTTGATAAAGCTGGCGCTGGAAGCTTAGAGCAGGTTGCACAAAAGGTTGGAAAAGCTGTAGCTCCGGTTCAGAATATCGTATTTGCCAATCCGATTATTCCAGGCCTGGCCCAGGAAAATAAAGTGGTCGGTGCGATATTTGGCTCACAGGTAGGTAAAGTTTCTAAGCCGATCGAAGGTGATCGTGGCGTATACGTGATCAGGGTCGATGCCTTTACCAATCCTGCACCAATGCCAAACACATTCAAGCAAAAAGAAACCATGCTGATGGGTATTACGCAGCGTGCTTTCGGACTGGCATTCTCTGCCTTGCAGGATAAGAGTGACATTAAAGACAATCGTGTGAATTTCTATTAGAAATTCCTTTAAAAATTATATGTAATTTTGTACCGCCTCAGCATTTGCTCGGGGCGGTTTTTTATTGATACATATGGATATTCAGGAAAATATAGTCAATAAGGTAGCTTCGAGCGGATTGGTCACTTTGAACCTGGAAGATTATTTCCACAAAGGCGAACGCTTGGTGTATGATATAAAAGACAATCTGTTCCATGGCCTGATTTTAAAGGAACAAGATTTCAGGGCCTTTATCAAAGCACATGACTGGACGCAGTATGCCGGCAAGAACATCGCCATTACGTGTACTGCCGATGCGATCGTACCCACATGGGCATACATGCTGCTGGCCAATAAGATGCAGCCCTATGCCAACGAAATTGTTTTTGGCGAACTGGAGACCTTAGAGACGTTACTCTATAGCAAGGCGCTGGCCAAGGTCAACGTTGATGATTTTGCTGGCCAAAGGGTAGTGATCAAGGGATGTGCCGACATTGAGGTGCCGGTTTCGGCCTATGTGGAGATTACCGCCTTGCTTACACCTGTGGTTAAGAGCATCATGTACGGAGAGCCTTGTTCTACCGTGCCGATATTTAAGCGGAAAGAGGATAAAGGTGATAGTCAATAGTCATTGGTCATTGGTCATTGGTCATTGGTCGTTGTTCAGTAGCGCTAAGCTATATCACTATTGACTATCAGCTATGGGCAAAAGTTTGGATTGCTTTTTGTTTTACATGACAAAACACACACAGATGAAAGCGATATTGTTATTTCTAACCTGTTCTGCAATTGGCCTGATGAGCTTTGCACAGGAACTGCCCTTGAAAAAGGAGCCTGCCTTCCAAGAAGGCGAAGTACTCACCTATAAGTTGAAATATGGATTCCTGACCGCGGCCGAAGCGACCATCAAGGTTTTGGGTTCAGACCTTAAATTTGATAACAAGCCGACCTATAGGCTGGTTGTCGATGCACAGACATCGGGTACATTTGATATCTTCTATAAAATCCGCGACCATTACGATTCCTATATCGACCGTACGGAGCTTACGCCTTATTTCTATCAGGAAAATATCCGCGAGGCCAGTTACCGTCGCCAGGATAAGGCAAGGTTCCATCAGGATGCCAAAAAAGTTGTGGCCAATAGGGGAACTTTTAATACGCCGACCACCCAG
Organism: Pedobacter sp.; assembly: GCA_031119475.1. Lineage (GTDB taxonomy): Bacteria > Bacteroidota > Bacteroidia > Sphingobacteriales > Sphingobacteriaceae > Pedobacter. The sequence continues at coordinate 497,511 of JAVHXV010000002.1, forward strand.
ACATTCGATCTGGTTTCGGCCTATTATTTTGCCCGGAGCCTGGATATTTCAAAATTGAAGATCAACGATAAGTTCAAACTGAACTATTTTCTGGGCGATGAAATTTCATCCTTGGAAATCCAGTTTGTGGGACGGGAAACGATCAAGACCAAATTGGGGACCTTGAAGTGCCTTAAGTTCAGTCCATCCATCGCCCCTGGACGTGTATTCAAAAAAGACAGCCGGCTCTATTTATGGATCACCGACGATGGTAACCGCGTACCTGTTAAGGCCGAAGTAGAAATTCTGGTCGGTTCCGTTACGCTAGAAATCAAATCCGCCGATGGACTGAAATATCCTATCGGAAAGTAATTGCGCACGGCGATTGGCATTTTGCCCGCCAAACGCCCAACCCTTAACGCCCAACGCCTGATGATAGAAATCCAATCCACACTCGTTCACGAAGACCTGATCAGCGAGCATTTCGTTTGCAACCTCAACAAATGCAAGGGCATTTGTTGTGTAGAAGGCGATGCGGGAGCTCCGCTGGACCAAAACGAGACGCAGATACTGGCCGAGATCTATCCCAAGATCAAACACCTATTGGCTCCAAAAGGTATCCAGGCCATTGAAGAGCAGGGAACGTCTGTGGTAGATGCAGATGGTGACCTGACTACACCTTGCGTTGATGGACATAAGGAATGCGCCTATGTCACGTTTGAAAACGGGATTACCAAATGTGCCATAGAAAAGGCATATGAGCAAGGACTGGTCGATTGGAAGAAACCGATATCCTGCCATTTATATCCGATCCGTATCACCAAATATCCTGAATTTGACGTACTCAACTACGACCGCTGGCACATCTGCCATGATGCCTGCACATTTGGAAGAGAACTGAAAGTCCCCGTTTACCAGTTCCTAAAAGATCCATTGATCAGGAAATATGGGAAGGAATGGTATAGCGAACTGGAACAGAGCGTAAAGGATAATATGTAGAGTTGTTTGGTGTTGAGTTGTTTGGTTTTTTCAAACACCTCAACAACTTATGGCCTCATCAACTCACCAACTATCATTTGTATGTTTAAGGATTGTGACGTATTTTAGCGGTTTTAAAAACTCAAATCCAATTAAATTGAAGAAAATTTTGATTACTGGCGGTGCCGGATTTATAGGATCGCATGTGGTACGCCGCTTTGTAAACAACTATCCGCAATATGAGATGATCAATCTTGATCAATTGACATATGCTGGTAACCTCGCCAATTTGGTTGATATAGAAAATAAGCCTAATTATCGTTTCATCAAGGCCGACATCACGGATGCGAACAAAATTAATCACATTTTTGAAGCAGAAAATTTTGATGCGGTCATCCATCTTGCCGCAGAAAGCCACGTAGACCGTTCGATCTCAGACCCTACCGCATTTGTGCTGACCAACGTTATCGGTACGGTAAACCTCTTAAATGCTGCCAGAAAGTATTGGGAAAGTGGCTATGGTCAAAAGAGATTTTACCATGTAAGCACAGACGAGGTATATGGCGCTTTGGGAGCAACCGGCATGTTCACGGAAGAAACCCCTTACGATCCGCATAGTCCGTATTCAGCCTCAAAGGCCAGTTCAGATCATTTCGTACGGGCCTATCATGATACGTATGGAATGGATTGCGTGATTTCCAATTGTTCCAATAATTATGGTTCGCACCATTTTCCCGAAAAGCTGATCCCGCTGGCCATCAACAACATCAAGAACAATAAGCCTGTGCCGGTATATGGAAAAGGGGAGAACGTACGCGACTGGCTGTGGGTCGAAGACCATGCACGGGCAATCGATGTGATCTTTCATCGGGCAAAATCTGGGCAGACCTACAATATCGGGGGCCATAATGAATGGAAGAACATTGAGCTGATCAATCTCCTCTGTACCATTATGGACCAAAAATTGGGCCGTGCGGCCGGGGAGTCGGCAAAGCTGATTACGTATGTAGCAGACAGGGCTGGGCACGACCTTCGGTATGCCATCGATTCGTCCAAACTACAGAGAGAATTGAACTGGGTGCCAAGTTTACAATTCGAAGAGGGATTGGCCAAAACCGTTGATTGGTATCTGGAGAACGAAGCCTGGTTAGATCAGGTAACCTCTGGCAATTACCAATCCTATTATAAAAAACAGTATCTAGAAAACTAATGGAAATACAGGAAACAGGCCTTGAAGGCTGTGTGGTCATTAAGCCAAGAATTTTTGAGGATTCAAGGGGCTATTTTTTTGAAAGCTTTAACCAACGGACTTTTGAAGAAAAAACAGGCGCTTCTGGCAATTTTATTCAGGATAACCAATCCTTTTCTTCCTATGGCGTAATCAGGGCGCTGCATGCCCAAAAAGGAGAGTTTGCCCAGGCCAAATTGGTGAGGGTGCTGTCTGGTGAGGTTTTGGACGTGGCGGTCGATGCCCGAAAAGGTTCGCCAACCTATGGCAAATACTTCTCTATCAGGTTAAGTGCCGAAAATAAGCTGCAGTTGTATATCCCTAGGGGATTTTTACATGGTTTCGCCGTTTTAAGCGAGACTGCAACGTTTTCTTATAAGGTCGATAATTATTATAACAAAGATTCAGAGCAGGGTGTCATGTACAATGATGCTACCTTAAATATCGATTGGATGATCCCAGAAACGCATCATCTGATATCTGATAAAGACCAGGTGCTCGATTCCTTTTCATCCTTATCAAATGAGTAGATTACTAGTGATCGGTGCTGCAGGCCAATTGGGGCAATGCCTTAAGATTGCTGCGGAAAGAAGGGGCATTGCTGATATCGTGTTTCCTGGTGAACAGGAAGCCAACATCTTAAATGTTGATGCACTAAATGGGCTTTTGAAAGCTGAACAACCTGCGTATGTGATCAATTGCGCTGCCTATACTGCAGTAGATCGGGCAGAAGATGATGTACAGCTTGCCGCTGATGTGAATGCGACCGGAGCTGAAAACCTTGCCAAAGCCTGTAGGGCAGTGGGAGCAACGCTGATCCACATTTCAACTGATTTTGTGTTCAAGGGCGACGTGGTCAAACTTTTAAATGAAACCGATCTCGCCGATCCGATTAATGTATACGGCAAGACCAAGCTCGATGGAGAGATCGCCATTGCAAACATTCTCGACGAACACTTTACGATCAGGACCAGCTGGCTTTACTCTGAATATGGTAATAATTTTGTGAAGACCATGTTGAAGCTCGGGGCAGAACGTGGTGAACTGAACGTAATTGCCGATCAGGTAGGCACGCCGACCTATGCCATCGATCTGGCCAATATGATTTTTGATGTGGTAGCGAGCGGAAGCAAGAAGTTTGGCATCTACCATTACAGCAACGAGGGCGTAACCTCGTGGTACGATTTTGCCAAGGCGATATTTGAAATCAGTGGAACGAAGCTAAAGTTGAACCCAATCCCAGGATCTGCCTATCCGACGCGCGCCACCCGTCCACCTTTTTCGGTAATGGATAAGACCAAAATAAAAAGTACTTTTGGGGTAGACATCCCTTATTGGCGCGAAAGCCTTGAGGAATGTATCAGACAAATTAATAGAAAATAGCAGTTTTTGGTTAAGTATTGAGGTGATTAATCTTTACATATTCCATGGGGTATCCCTAATATTAGCCACAACATATTTAGCAGCTTCAGCACAATTAACCAATTAAGCAATTAACCAGTTAACCATAACATGAAAGGTATAATCCTCGCCGGCGGAAGCGGCACACGTTTACATCCGCTAACGTTGGCCACGAGCAAACAAATGATGCCGGTTTACGATAAGCCGATGATCTATTATCCATTATCGACCCTAATGCTGGCCGGTATCAAGGAAATCCTCATCATCTCGACTCCACATGACCTTCCCAATTTCGAGAAGCTGCTGGGCGATGGGTCGAGCATTGGCTGTAAGTTCACTTATGCAGTACAGCATGAGCCCAACGGACTCGCGCAAGCCTTTGTAATTGGTGCCGATTTTATCGGAAATGATAAAGTAGCCTTGGTATTGGGCGATAATATTTTTCATGGTGATGGAATGGCGAAGCTGCTACAATCGTGTTCAGACCCCGATGGGGGAGTTGTTTTTGCCTATCAGGTTGCCGATCCCGAGCGTTACGGTGTGGTAGAATTTGATGAAAATCAACATGCCATTTCCATAGAAGAGAAGCCAAAAGTCCCAAAATCAGACTATGCGGTACCTGGCTTATATTTTTATGATAATTCTGTAGTAGAAATTGCCAAGAACATCAAACCTTCTCCAAGGGGAGAATATGAGATTACAGATGTAAATAAGGTTTATCTGGAACAGGGGAAGCTAAAAGTTGGGGTATTGAGCAGGGGCACCGCCTGGCTGGATACGGGTACCTTTACTTCCTTGATGCAGGCAGGACAATTTGTTCAGATCATCGAAGAAAGACAGGGGCTCAAAATTGGATGTATCGAAGAAATCGCTTTCCGTATGGGCTTCATTACCGCCGAACAATTAAAGGCAGTGGCCACCCCGCTCGTCAAAAGCGGTTATGGAGAATACCTGTTGAGGGTAATCAAACATGCCTAAATATAGCTGCAAGGTGGTCTTCGGCCTTTGGTGGCCATTTTTGGTCTGAACGTCCTAAATATGCTTTTTGATCATAACTTACTGGATTTTTAATGGATAGAGCAAAGATTGCCATTATTGGATTGGGATATGTGGGGCTGCCACTGGCCATAGCATTCGCAAGGAAATATCGCGTGGTTGGCTTTGATATCAATCGTCAGCGCATAGGTGAGCTATTGAAAGGAGTTGACGAAACCAACGAAGCGGACCTTGTAGAGCTAAATTCCGTACTCACAGCAGATCGAAAGGCTATTACTGGATTAAAGATTACCGCTGAATTGGAAGATCTCAGCGATTGCAATATCTATATCGTAACCGTACCCACACCTATCAATGCGCAAAAGCAGCCTAACCTGAGCTTCCTGCTAACCGCATCTGCCATGATCGGTAAACATTTAAAGGCAGGTGATCTGGTCATCTATGAATCTACGGTCTATCCTGGCTGTACGGAAGAAATGTGCGTACCCGTGCTCGAAGAAAATTCAGGTTTGCTATTTAACAGAGACTTCTATTGTGGCTATTCCCCCGAAAGGATCAATCCCGGCGATAAAATCAATACACTTCCCCATATCAAGAAGGTAACCTCTGGTTCCAATTCTGAAATTGCCAAGATGGTAGATGAGCTCTACGCAAGTATCATTGTGGCGGGTACCTATCTGGCACCGAGCATCCGGGTGGCCGAAGCTGCGAAGGCCATCGAAAATGCCCAACGCGATGTGAACATCTCTTTTGTAAATGAGCTGGCGCTGATTTTCGACAAAATGGACATCGACACCAATGATGTCCTAGATGCGGCAGCGACCAAATGGAATTTTTTGAATTATAGGCCCGGACTAGTGGGAGGACATTGTATTGGTGTAGATCCCTACTATTTGGCGCACAAGGCAGAACAATTGGGCTATACGCCAAATGTTATTCTTTCTGGGAGGGAAGTGAACGACGGCATGGGCGTATTTGTGGCAAACAAAGTAGTCAAACTGTGCCTGTCAAAACATCAAACCATGACTGGGATGAAGATCCTGATCTTGGGATTTGCCTTTAAAGAAAATTGTCCGGATACACGCAATACCAAGATTATCGACATTTATGATGAACTTACCTCATTTGGCGCCACTGTTGCCATTTATGATCCACTGGTGAACAAAGAGAAGGTAAAAAAAGAATATGGCATAGACCTCGTCGACGATCTGGAGCCCACAAGCTATCATGCACTGATCCTAGCCGTTCCGCATCAACAGTTTTTGGCCATTGATTTCGAAAATGTGAAAAATAGCGGGGCCATTATTTTTGATACCAAAGGCTTTATAGATAGAAATTTTGTACACGGGAGGCTATAATTTTTTTTGTAGAAAAATATAATTAGTCGATTAAATGTCGCTTTTAGTCGATGAAGTTGTGGTAAAGGTTGATGTGCATTTGGTTTTTCAATCCCCTTTTAATTAGAGATTTAAAAAGTTTGCCCATAGCTAGAAACATTTTTGTGACAGCAAAATTATTGCGTATGTTTGCAGGCTAGAAAAACTGCGTAAAAAATTATGAAAGTAGCACTTATAACTGGTGTAACAGGGCAAGATGGAGCATATTTAACCGAGTTCTTATTGAAAAAAGGTTATTTTGTACATGGCATAAAAAGAAGAAGTTCTTTGTTCAATACTGACCGTATCGATCATTTGTATCAGGACCAGCATGAGAACAATGTACATTTTAAATTACATTATGGCGATTTGACGGATTCGACCAATCTGATCAGGATTATCCAAGAAACCCAGCCGGATGAAATCTATAACCTGGCAGCAATGAGCCATGTGCATGTGAGCTTTGAAATGCCGGAATACACCGCCAATGCTGATGGTATTGGTACCCTAAGGCTACTTGAAGCGGTAAGGATTTTAGGCCTGACCAAAAAGACCAAAATATACCAAGCCTCTACATCAGAACTTTATGGACTTGTTCAAGCGGTACCACAAAGCGAAACCACACCTTTTTATCCTCGCTCTCCCTATGCTGTAGCTAAAATCTATGGCTATTGGATTACCGTGAACTACCGTGAGGCCTATGGCATGTATGCCTGCAACGGGATTTTGTTCAACCACGAAAGTCCGTTGAGGGGTGAAACCTTCGTTACCAGGAAGATTACCAGGGCGGCCTGTAAAATTGCATTGGGACTTCAGAATTGCCTGTACCTGGGCAATTTGTCTGCACAAAGAGATTGGGGCCATGCGAAAGATTATATCGAGGCGATGTGGCTGATCCTGCAACAGGAAAAGGCAGAAGATTTTGTGATTGCCACAGGGATCACCACGACTGTCCGCGACTTTGTAAAAATGAGCTTTGCCGAATTGGGCGTTACCATCGAGTTCTCTGGCAAAGATGAAAATGAAAAAGGTGTGATCATTGATATCGACGAAGCCAAAGCCAATGAACTTGGCCTGAATATGGAATCTTTGAAGTTGGGTGCAACCGTTGTTAAGGTTGATCCTAAATATTACAGGCCTACAGAGGTAGATCTATTGTTGGGCGATCCAACAAAATCAAAAACTCAATTGGGCTGGAAGCCTAAATATGACCTGCCTGCACTGGTAGAGGACATGATGAAGTCTGATCTTACCCTGATGAAAAAAGATGAGCATTTGAAAGTTGGCGGGTTTAAGACCTTAAATTATTTTGAATAAGCTTTTGCTTACTATTTTAGAAAATTTAGAACTAGCGTGCTAGGTGAGGATATAGATTTATGAAGGAAAAAATTGTAAAGGTCATCATGCTTTTATTTATAGGCATGATGGTCACAATTAACGCCATTGCACAAACTAATTTCGCGACCCTAAAGGTTGATGAACTTTCTGATGCACAGATCTTGCAGATCATGAAGCAGGCGGAAGTGACAGGGGTAACTACAGTGGCACAATTGGAACAGATGGCGTTGGCCAGGGGCATGAAAGCTGAAGAAGTCCAAAAATTTAAACTGCGCGCTGAAAAATTAAAGGGGCAGGGATCATCTGTTCAAACGGCCAATAAGCCGGCGGCAACCGGCCGCGAAAATAGTGAGACCACAGAAGGGGGAGACGTAAACAACCAGACCAGGGAAATACAGAAGGGCCTGCCAATTTTTGGATCCGACCTATTCCGGAACGGCAACATCACCTTTGAGCCCAATTTGCGTATTGCCACTCCAAAAGGATATATTATTGGCCCCGACGATAAACTGATCATAGACCTGACTGGCGATAATGAGGTTACCTATAACCTTGGCGTATCTCCCGAAGGTACCATTGCCATCCCTTATGTTGGCAGAATAGCCTTGGGTGGACTGACCATTGAGCAGGCCACTTCAAAAATCCGTGCAAACATGCGCGGCACCTATCCGGCATTAGCTTCTGGCAGAACACAACTGGCTGTTAATCTGGGAAACATCAGAAGTATAAAAGTGATCATTACGGGCCAGGCCGTCAGAACAGGGACATTTACGGTTTCGTCTTTGTCATCGGTATACAATGCGCTGAGTGCCTCAGGCGGACCAAGTCAGAACGGATCATTCCGGAACATCCAAGTGATCAGGAACAACAAGATCGTAGCGGTGATCGATGTCTATGATTTTATCCTAAAGGGGATAAAAAAGAATGACATCAGACTCGAAGATCAGGATGTGATCAATATCCCGGTGTATAATAAACGGATTGAGGTTTCTGGGGAAGTAAAGCAGCCAGCATTATTTGAACTCGTGAATGGAGAAACCCTGCAAAATGCAATAGATTTTGCAGGCGGATATACCACCTTGGCCTATCAGGCAAAAATCAAGGTCTTCCAGAATACGGATCGTGAACGCCGGATTATGGATATCCCTAATGCTGAATTCAATCGTTATGTGCCAAAAAATGGTGATAAGTTTGTTGTAGAAGCAATCTTAGACCGTTTTGAAAATAAGGTAGAGATTTTTGGGTCTGTTTTTAGGCCAGGGGTTTATGAACTCGAAAAAGGACTAACACTGAAGCAATTGATTTTAAAAGCAGATGGGTTAACTGAAGATGCATTTCTAAATCGGGCGTATATCAACCGCTTCAACCCAGACCAGACACAAAACTTTATCTCTTTTGACCTGGCTAAATTAATGGCGGGAACAATTCCAGACATTCCATTGAACCGCGAAGATAAGATTACGATCAATTCCATCTTTGACCTGCGCGAAGAATATACGGTCAGCATCCAAGGTGAAGTGAGGGCCCCGGGAACATTTCAATATGCAGATAACCTGAAACTTGAAGACGTGATCCAGATGGCCGGAGGATTAAGGGAAGGAGCAACACCGAATAGGATAGAGGTTTCAAGGAGGGTAAAGAACACCGATGTGAGTTCCTCATCTGCACGGACCGCAGAACTTTTCGTCCTTTCTGTAGATCAGGATCTGAGGATCCTGGACCAGACTTTTCAACTCAAGCCTTTTGATATCATTTCTGTCCGAAATTCGGAAGGATATAGCATCCAAAAGCAGGTTAGGATTGAAGGCGAAATCATGTTTCCAGGATCGTACACCATCACCAGTAAAGATTATAGGATTTCGGATCTGGTTAAACGAGCTGGCGGGCTGACAACATCAGCTTATGCTGAAGGAGCTTCGCTCAAAAGGCCTGGCGCTGAAAAGGTAAACCCGGCAGATAAGAATGCCATTAATAACAAAGAGGAAGAGAACAAGAAATTCCTAAATCTGGAGCGTGTACAGGAAACTGGTGATAAGGCAGTTGAAAAAGCCAAAGTGAACATGGAACTCGTACAATCTGATCTGGTGGGCATCAACCTGGATAGGATACTCCAAAAACCTTTGTCTAAACAAGACCTGATCTTAGAGGAAGGCGATATTATTCGGATCCCTAAGCAATTGCAAACGGTTAAGGTTACCGGGGAGGTGCTCAACCCGAACAGCATTGTGTATTTAACGGGCAAAACTTTGCGTCAATATATCAATGGCGCGGGCGGCTTTACCACGACAGCTTTAACGAGCGGAGTTTATGTGAAGTATGCCAATGGTTCTGCCGAAGCGGCAAAGAAATTCCTTTTCTTTAATAACTACCCGAAAATTAAACCAGGTGCAGAAATTTTGGTACCAAAAAGACCAGACCGCGAAAAGTTGACCGCCCAAAGTTGGATCGGCATCGGTACGGGCTTGGCATCTTTAGCTGCCATTATTGTGAGTTTATTAAGGTAGGAGAAGTTTAGGTTCAGGGGGCGTAAGGATATTGGAGAGCGGAAAGCAATCACTTTTGGGAGCAGTCAAAATAACAGGCACCCCAATAAAAAAACGAACGGCAAGATATGACAACAGAAAGTCGGCAGGCTACAAATAAGGATGGCGAGGAAGTTTCTTTGAGAGAACTCGTACTTAAGATACAGGAATGGTGGCGCTACCTGTTGTCCAAGTGGCTGGTGATTCTGATTTTTGGGATATTGGGCGCAGGTCTGGGATTCGTATATGCCTATTTCAACAAAACTACCTACACAGCGGTTACCACTTTTGTGCTAGAGGAAGAAGAAAAGGGCAGTGGCTTGAGCAGCCTGGCATCGATGGCGGGTATTGATGTGGGCGGAGGTGGAGGTGGCATTTTTCAGGGCGATAACATCGTTGAACTGTATAAGTCCAGAAAGATGATCGAAAAGACTTTGCTAAGCGAAGTCGTGATCCAGGGTAAAAAACAATTGCTCATTGACCATTTCATCAACTTTAATAAGCTAAGGGAAGCTTGGGCAGAGAAGCCCCAACTAAAGGGCATTTCCTTTTCAGCTGCCGATCGGGCGCCAGACGATCAGCTTCAGCCTGAAGACCTCAATTCTTCGGTTCCTAGATCCCTAAATAACAATACACGGATCAAAGATAGCATCATGGGTGTCATTGTAGATGACATCAATACCCATTACCTCAACGTGGGCAAGCCCGATAAAAAATTAAGCATCATCAAGGCCGAAGTGAAGTCGACAGACGAGGCCTTCGCCAAAGCTTTCAACGATCAGATCGTAAAGAACGTGAACGATTTTTATGTGCTCACCAAAACCAAGAAATCCCTGACGAACGTAACGATCCTACAGCACAAGACCGATTCTGTAAGGGCCGGAATGTACGGTTCTATTTATTCTGCCGCTGCCATTGCAGATGCTACGCCCAATTTAAACCCAACCCGTCAGGCACAACGAGTGGCTCCAATGCAACGTTCGCAGTTTTCGGCCGAAGCCAATAGGATCATGCTTGGCGAATTGGCAAAAAACCTGGAAATGTCGAAAATGGCCCTATTGAAGGAAACACCTTTGATACAGGTGGTAGATGAGCCGATTTTCCCGCTGCCAAAGGAAAGATTTGGAAAATTGAAGGGAATTATTTTGGGGGGATTTCTTTTTGGGTTCTTTGCGGCGTTGGTATTGATCTTTAAGAAAATTTTATCATTTAATACCTAACCCCACCAATAATCAATTTTAGAATGGTTGAAAATATAAGAAACAGGACATACATCATCGCAGAAGTTGGGGTAAACCACAATGGCAGTGTTGATATTGCTTTGGAACTGATCGAAAAGGCAAAAGAAATAGGTGTGGATTGTGTGAAGTTTCAAACATTCAAGGCTAGCCAGATCGTTACACAAACTTCTCCAAAAGCAAATTATCAGATGAAGGTTACGGATAAAAACGAATCCCAATTTGATATGCTCAAAAAATTGGAACTGGAAAGGGCTGATTATGTCCAACTGTTAAAAAGGTGCAAGGAATTGGAAATCGATTTTCTTTCTACCCCCTATAATAAAGAAGATGTAGATTTTTTGGAATCGCTTGATGTGGTTGGCTATAAGATCGCATCTGGCCAGTTGACAGAGCTCCCGTTCCTGAATTATGTGGCCAGCAAGCAAAAGCAGATGATCATCTCTACCGGGATGGCCAATATAGCCGACGTTTTTTCGGCGGTAGAAGAAATCAGGAGCACAGGCAACCATAACATCATTGTTCTGCAGTGTACCACAAACTATCCATCGAAAATAGAAGACGCGAACCTGATGGCCATGTTGAGCATGAAGGAAGCCTGCAAGGTCAGGGTTGGATATTCAGACCATGTTGAAAACAACTATGCCTGCTTTGCGGCCACCGCACTTGGGGCCGAAATTGTAGAAAAGCATTTTACGCTGGACAGAAATATGGAAGGCCCAGACCACTCCTCTTCACTAAACCCTTCAGAATTTAAAGAGCTGGTTTTGGGGATCAGGAATATAGAAATGGCACTGGGAAGTGGATTAAAGGTTCCTTCGAAGATCGAATCTGAAAATGCCTACGGGATGAAAAGAAGCCTTGTCGCCTTAAAAGATCTGAAAGCAGGTGAAGTACTCCGAGAAGAGTTTATAGGATTTAAGCGTCCGTTTTCGGGACTGTCTCCAAATATGTTGAACCAGGTAATCGGAAAAAAATTAACAAAAGATGTGGTAGCTGATGAAGCCCTACAATATGGGTCAATTGCATGGTAAAAACAGACCAAACAGAAATCAGGGCAGTTTCTGAGCGAGATCAGGAAGTGATCAAAAAATTCCTATCTGAAGCGGGAACATCGCTCCAGACCTTCAGGTATTTTGAGCGGCGTGATTTCGATGTCTTGAAAAACCATGTGGTTACTGCCATTTTATTTTTTAATGGCGAGCCGGTTGGTTATGGCCACTTGGATGCAGAAAAGGATAGGGTATGGCTTGGCGTAGCGATTGGGGAGGGGCACCTCGGCAAGGGATTAGGTTCGAAAGTGGTCAGCTTCCTGCTCAACAGAGCTAAAGCGGAACATATAAAAATAGTGAGCTTAAGTGTTGATGTGACCAATCTGGCAGCCATTTCCCTGTATAAAAGACTTGGTTTTGAGGTCATCAGGAACCTAAACGAAAATGTATATTTAATGGAGTGCAAAACAGACGCCCAATGTTAGAAATCTATATCAGTTCTCTTGCTTTTTTAGGAGAAAGCCCTGAAAATATAGTCAAAATGGCAAAAGCCAATGACCTGAACATCGAATTTAGTTCGGGAATGGACTATAGGGAAGATATGGAAGACTTTTATCTGGGGACCGATCTCAAAAGGATACTCCATAACTACTTTCCAGCCCCAAAAATTCCTTTTGTACTAAATTTGGCCAGTAAGGATACCGAGATCAGGCAAAAATCTATTGCACATTGCATCAATGGGTTAATCCTGTCAAAAAAATCAGGGAGCACTTTTTTTGCCGCGCATGCCGGATTTTGCATTGATCCAGATCCTAATGAACTTGGTAAAAGAATTAAATATAGTGCAACTTTTGACCGGGAAGAACACAGGCAACTATTCTTGGACTCGGTGAGGCTGATCTTGAAAAAAGCCCAAGAACTAGCGGTAGATTTCCTGATCGAAAATAATGTAATTGCCAGTTTCAACATTATTGATGGTCAAAATCCATTGTTGTGCTGCGAAAGTGGAGAGATCAGCTGGCTCTTCAGTGAAATTGAACATCAAAGATTGGGACTGTTGCTGGATACCGCACACCTGAAGGTAAGCTGTCAGACCTTATCCCTGGACTTAAACGAAGAACTGAACAAAATTGAGCCATTTATCAGGGCTGTTCACCATAGCGATAATGATGGCGCAGCTGATAGCAATGAAAAATTGGATACCGGATATTGGTTCCTTCCATCACTCAAAAAATATAGCCACCTTCCCCAAGTTTTGGAAGTAAAGAAAATCAACTTAGAAGAAATAAGCGAACAAGTAAAATTGCTGCAACAAAATGAATATTAATACATTAAAGGTTAAAGTAGACGATAAAGTTAAACAGGCCCTGGTGGTTTTGAACGAGACAGGCTTGGGGACGCTTTTTGTAACCGATGGCAATGATAAATTAGTAGGTGTACTTACTGATGGAGACATTAGAAGGGCATTGTTAACAGGTAACGGCCTAGATGAGCCCATTGTATCGGTGATGAACACCAACTATACGGCCCTGCCCATCGAAACAGACAATGCGGTTATTTTGGAGGCGATCAATTCCAATATTAAAATTATCCCATTGATAGATGCTAGCCATAAATTGATAGACTACGCCTCGATCAATAAGATCAGGAGAATTTCTGTTGCAGCGCCATTGCTGAACGGAAACGAATTGGCCTATGTAACCGATTGTATCAAAACGAACTGGATTTCTTCACAAGGGAAATATGTAAGGGAATTTGAACAGCTGTTTACAGCATACCATCAGGGCCGGAAATCGTTGGCGGTAAGCAACGGCACGGTAGCACTCCACCTGGCATTGGAAGCCTTGAATATTGGCCCTGGCGATGAGGTAATTGTGCCCGATCTAACATTTGCCGCCTCGGTAAACTCCATCATCTATACGGGCGCAACCCCGGTGTTGGTCGATGTTGAACAGGATTCATGGAATATCGACCTGAAGAAGGCCGAAGCACTCCTTACCCCAAATACCCGTGCGATTATGCCGGTGCATTTGTACGGCAACCCATGTAACATGGATGAGCTCTGCAGATTTGCGGAAAAACATAAGCTGTTGATCATCGAAGATTGTGCGGAGGCCCTGGGAAGCTACTACAATGGAAAATCTGTAGGCACCTTTGGAGATGTGGCCACGTACAGCTTTTATGGGAACAAAACCATCACCACTGGTGAAGGCGGAATGGTTGTTTTTAAGGACGATCAAGTGGCTGATCGTGCAGCGATGCTACGCGACCATGGAATGGAAAAAACCAGGAGATATTGGCATGCCGAAGTAGGCTATAACTATCGCCTGACCAACCTACAGGCCGCCATCGGCGTAGCCCAATTCGAGCGGTTGGATGAATTTGTTTCGGCAAAAAGGAACATTGCCAATACCTATAACCAAACCTTGTCAAAGATTAACTATTTTCAGATTCCCGACGAGAAGGAAGGGGCAGTTAATTCCTATTGGCTATACACCTTTATGGTCAGGCCGGAAGCACCGTTCAAGAGAGATGAACTGATCGATTATCTCCATCTCGAAGGAGTAGAGACCCGGCCTGTGTTTTTTCCGATGCACCACATGCCACCATACCAAAAATTTGGGAAGCCGGAAGACCTCACGGTGTCGGCCCAGCTTTCGCAATGTGGCATGAGCTTGCCATCGTCGGTAAACCTGACCAAGATAGAACTTGACCACATCTGTAATGCAATAAAAGGTTTTATAAAGAAATTTGATTAAAATGAAAATATTGATAATTGGCCTGGGTTCTATGGGCAAACGTAGGATCAGAAACCTTAAAGCCTTGAATATAGCAGAAATACAGGGATTTGATCCTCGGCCAGACCGGAGAAAAGAGGCGGAAGAATTGTACGGCATCCAAACCTATCCAACCTTTGATGAGGCTGTTGCACATCAATTTGATGCTTTTGTCATCTCTGTACCGCCAGATATCCATCATATTTACATGAAACTGGCCATTGAACACGGACTGCCCTTTTTTGTGGAAGCGAGTGTGGTAGATGACGATATGGATCTCATTATCAAAGGTGTTGAGGAAAAGGGGATACTGGCAGCACCATCTTCTACCATGATTTTTCACCCTGCCATTAAAAAGATCATGTCCTTTGTAAAAGATGGAACTTTGGGAAAAATTACCAATATCATTTATCACTCTGGACAATATCTACCAGATTGGCATGTCTATGAAAGCGTAAAGGAATTTTATGTTTCCAATAAAGCTACCGGTGGGGCAAGGGAAATCGTACCATTTGAACTGACATGGTTGGTGAAATTATTGGGTTTCCCAACAGCGGTTTCAGGTCTATATAAAAAGACAATCGCCATTGAAGGTGCTGAAGAAATAGATGATACCTATAATGCATTATTTGATTATGGCGCTTTCATCCTTAACCTGACCATCGATGTTGTTTCGAGGGTGGCTACCAGAAAGCTGCTGGTCAATGGAGCAGAAGGCCAGTTGCAATGGGATTGGAATGATGACTTTGTAACGGTGTATACACCTGGTTCAGGAAGCGTGAAACATCATTTCAGCGTGATCGAAGCCCAGGAAGGATACAACAAGAACATCACCGAGCAGATGTATATCGAAGAAATGGATACTTTTATACAATCCGTAAATAAAAAACAGCCATTTGTAAACGACTTGCGCCAAGACCACAAAGTGCTAAAACTATTGTACGCCCTAGAAGAGTCAAGTGATCAATCAAAAACAATTGAAATCAAGTGGTAGGCATTCTATTTACAGCAAGGTTGGGGTCGAGCAGGCTTTCGAGAAAACATCTCTTTGAGGCGGGGGGCCGAACGTTTATCGAATGGTTAACCGGACGTTTTATCCGCGAGTTTAAAACTGAAATCGAAAATGGCGCGGTAAAACTGGTCTTGGCCACTTCAGACCAGCCAGAAAACAATGCTTTCCAACAGGTATTGGACCCACTTGGTGTAGATGTATTTTACGGCGCCGTTTCAAACATCCCACAGCGGCACCTGAGCTGTGCACAAAAGTTTAAGATGGACCAGATCATCTCGATAGATGGTGATGATATCTTGTGCTCGACCCAGGCCGCCAGAAAAATCTTTGAAACCTTTACCAAGGGGACAACGAGTGATATTGTAGAAACGGCCGGCCTTCCATTGGGCATGAACTGTTCTGGTTATACGGTAGCCTATCTTGATCGGTCCCTGAAGAATTACCAGCAAGAAAAAATAGAAACAGGCTGGGGCAGGGTCTTTATCGATCCCAAGAAAGAAATCATCAAATGTGGCAACCATGATATTTACGACAAACTGCGCTTGACACTTGATTATGAAGATGACATGCTGTTTTTTACCGCTGTCATTAATTTTCTTGGAGATAAGGTTATGGATATCGACGACGAAGATCTGATCAGTACGATCAGGGCAAATAAATTTGATGAAATAAACAATCACCTTTTTGATGTGTATTGGGAGAATTTTAATTCACTAAAAGCCGAGGAACAGCGAAATGAAAAATGAAGATTACAAAGCAAGATTAAGGGCACTTATCCCAGGAGGGGCACACACGTATAGCCGTGGAGATGATCAATATCCAAGTAATGCCCCAGCTATTTTAGATCGTGGAAAAGGTGCCTATATCTGGGATCCCTCGGGGAAAAAATACCTTGATTATGGCATGGCACTCAGGGCCGTTACCTTGGGCTATGCCGATGAACAGGTGAACGCAGCCGCCTTTAGGGAAATGGAAAAAGGGGTTAACCTGACCAGAGCAACGACCTTGGAACTGGAAGCCGCACAGACCATGGTCGACCTGGTCAAAGGTGCCGATATGGTCAAATTTGCTAAAAATGGATCGAATGTAACCACTGCTGCAGTTAAGATCGCCAGGTCTTACACCGGACGAAAATATGTATGTGTGCCCAAGCAACAGCCTTTTTTCTCCTTTGATGATTGGTTTATCGGAACTACACCTGTTTTAAAGGGTATTCCTTCAGAGCACCATTCTACCACACTGGTTTTTGAATACAATAACATTGCATCGCTACAACAATTATTTGACCAATATCCAGATCAGATAGCGGCCGTAATCATGGAGCCTGCCACTACCTTGCTTCCCAATATGAGCGAAAAAGATGGGAAAACGATTAATTTTCTCCAACAGGTACAGGCCATCTGCAATAAAAATGGAACGATTTTTATCATTGATGAAATGATCACTGGTTTTAGGTGGCACCTGAACGGGGCGCAGGCCTATTATGGCATCGAACCAGATATCTCTACTTTTGGTAAAGGAATGGCCAATGGTTTTGCCGTTGCCGCCCTGGTAGGGAAACGGGAACTGATGGATGTGGGAAGCATCGACAAAATTGGTTCTGAACGTACTTTTTTACTATCAACAACGCATGGCGCTGAAATGTGCGGTCTGGGGGCCTTTTTGGAAACCGTAAAAATCTATAAAGAGCAGCAGGTAGTTGACCATTTATGGAAATATGGGGCGCAGCTGTTCGATGGGATCAACCAGATCAGTGCTGGCCTGGACCTCAAGGACTTTTTCTATATGGATGGCAATGCCGTATCCATGAACTATGTAACCAAGGATCAGGAAGGAAATGTTTCTTTAGGATTTAGGACACTTTTCTCTCAAGAAATGATCAGAAATGGTGTATTGATCCCTTGGATCGCCCCAAGCTTCATGCACCGTGAAGAGGAACTCCAATTTACATTAGATGCGGTGGCGCAATCGCTTGCAGTTGTAAAAAAAGCCCTTGGCGAAGGATTGGAAAAATATTTGGTTGGGCCTGCAATTAAACCGGTATTTCGCCAGTTTAATTAATTTTTTACCTATGAATCAAGACTATAAAAAAGCCTTAGAGCTGAATAAGGAGAATACGGATCGCTATTATAGGAAATCTATAGAAAAAACTGAGCAACAGAAATTCCTTGAAAAAATCCTTCACGAAAGATTTGGCGATGATTTCGATCAGTCATTGAACATTGCAGATATCGCGTGTGGGGGCGGAACCTTGACACACCACTTATCTTCCCTATATCAAAAGGCCAATTTTAGCTTGGTTGACTATTTTGATGAAGCACTTCATCTGGCGAAAGACCTGAACCAGGGCGAGCGTTTCACGATTTTGAACAACAGCATCTACACCTTGGAGAACTTTGAAGACCATACGTTTGATATCGTTTTCTGCTGGCAGACTTTATCCTGGTTAGAAGATCCTGAAGCCGCACTTCAACAGTTGCTCAGAATTACCAAACCTGGAGGAAAGCTATTCTTGAGTTCGCTTTTCAATTTGGACCACGACGTTGATATTTACTCCAAGGTTTTAGATTATACCTTGGAAAGCGGTAATCAGGGCATCCCTTTCTCCTACAATACCTATTCATCTTATACGATCCATAAATGGATCGGAAAGGAAGTAAAAGAATTGACGTTAGAAAAGTTTATCCCCAATATCGATTTTCAGTATGAGGGAAAGGGAATAGGAACATTTACCGTTAATAGTGACCGGGGCAGACTTCAGATTTCGGCTGGACAGCTTTTAAATTGGGCAGTACTTCAAATCATTAAATAATATGTTTTCAATTAAAGATAAGGTTATAGTCGTTACCGGCGGAAACGGTCTTTTGGGCCGCCAGTTGGTGGAGGGTCTCAGAGCAGGTGGCGCTGTTGTGATCAGTGCGGATATCCATTTTGAAAAGCAGACCAATGACGATGTGGTGGTCGATATTACCAGCCAGGAGAGCATAGCAGCATGTATCGAATTCGTTTATTCGAAACACGGCAAAATAGATGGATGGGTGAACAATGCCTATCCCAGAACTAATGATTGGGGAAATAAACTCGAAGATATTCCCTTCGAGTCGTGGAGAAGCAATGTTGATATGCACCTGAATGGCTATTTTCTGTGCTGCCAGCTGGTGCTCCAAAAAATGAAGGCACAGGGCTCTGGTTCACTGGTCAACATGTCTTCTATATATGGCCTGGTCGGTCCCGATTTTTCAGTTTATGAAGGTACCGATATGACGATGCCTGCCGCCTATTCTGCCATTAAGGGCGGATTGAATACATTGACCAGATATCTCGCTTCATATTATGGCCCTGACCAGGTTCGGGTCAATACGGTTTCTCCCGGGGGGATATTCAATCATCAGCCAAAACCTTTTGTTGACAATTATGAATCTAAGGTGCCCATGAAAAGAATGGGCGCACCGAAAGACATCGTGGCTGCGGTATATTTTTTACTGTCCGACGAAGCATCCTATATTACCGGTCATAATCTGATAGTAGATGGGGGCTGGAGTATAATCTGATAAAAGTAGTCGTTACATGGGCGAGAGAGTCGAAAGCAAAAAAAATGTCTATTTCTACTGCTGCATAGGTGGTGATCTACTGATCTGTGCCGGGATTAGTAAGATTTTAAAGGGACTGGACCAAAATTACCATACCGTTTTGGTACTGCCTGCACACGTAAGGGTAAAAGGTAAAATGGAACGTTACTACCATTTTTTTGATCAGTTAGAGGAACTTCCGTACTGCTCGTTCGGCTATAATATCTTTAAAACGCTTCCGAAAATAGTCAGGTTTTTAAAGGCACTGAACAACATCAGATTTGCTCCTGGTTCAGTATGTTTTATGTTCGATGTTTATGACCTGACCGAACTTTTGTTCTACAGAAAAATTAGGAACCTCAAAAAGAAGATCCGGATCAGATTGAATATTTTAACGGCATTCAATAATGGAGAGCTCGAAAAGAACAGGAAGGAACTGGTAATCAAGGGAACTGTTTTGAAATCGCTTTATGCCCTTCCACTTGCGCACCAGTTTTTTTACGAGTATAAAACCAGGGGCACGAATTTCGTGGGCCTGCATTCTACCAGAACGAGATGTGATCTACAGGTCTGTATCAAGCAATCCAAATATCAATCTGTTCCAGATCAGGTAATCAGGCAGGTGAATTATCCGCCAAACATCTTTTTTAGCGGAAAAAATGAATTTGAAACCCAAGAAGGCCTATTTGACAAAGGGACCCAGAACATCATCCTATTGGTTGATGGTACGATCGCACATCAGATAAAAGATTATTGGGAAGATACGGGCACCATGATCAGGAAACTAAGGATGAACGGTTATGAACTTTTTCTAAAGGACCATCCCCTGTCCACTGTCCGTTTGCAGGATGTGATTACGGAAGAAGTAAAGATCATACCCGGCAAACTTCATATTGAAGAACTGTTCTTGGGCTATAAAGATGAGATCAAGGCCATCTGTGGATATGGATCTACGGCCCTTTTAACAGCAAGTTGGTTGGGCATCCACGCAGTTGACCTTTCGGCACTTTATCATTTTCCCGAACTGCTGAAAGAAAGGTTTCGTATTTTTGTATCAATGGGCGAAAATATACGCACCGTATATTCCGTCGATCAATTGGACAACATCGGACAGTTGACTGATCGTGAAATTTCATTGCCAGTGTCTGAGCTGTATCAGGAATGGGAAAACATAATGATGGGTCAAACTACTAATCTAGCAAGGTAATGGTGCAACAAGCAGATACAATTAAAGACAAATCCCTAAAGTCTATCAAGTGGGTAAGCCTGGGCGTCGTACTGCCCAAACTGATCAGTCCGCTGACCACGATTATCCTTGCGAATATGCTCTTGCCAAAAGATTTTGGCATCATCAGCATTTGTACGGCTTTTATTTCGTTCTTTAACCTGATCCAGGGATTAGGATTTACGGACTATATCATTAAGGAAAAGGAAATAGAGCAACAGACCCTTTATGATGCATTTTGGGGAAATTTAGGAATCAGTATAATTTTTTATCTGATATTGGTGCTGCTATCGCCAATCTTGGCGCACATCTATTCATCGCCAGTGCTGCTCAAAGTATTCCCGGTGCTGAGCCTTACCTTGCTAATCAATGCCATAGGGCTGGTACCCAATAGCTTGCTCAAAAAAAGCTTAAAGTTCAAGGCGCTCTTTTTTATCCAGTTTGTGCCCATGTTCGTAAATATTATGCTAGTGGTTCCATTTGCCTACTTTGGTTATGGAATTTGGTCACTGGTGATCGGGTCATTGGTACAGGCACTTCTGGTCAATGTGCTGTATATCTTTACGCTGAAGTGGAAGCCACGCTTTTACTTCAATCGCACCGGATTTATAAAGATGTTCAAATTCGGGAAATTCGTTGTGGTGGAACAATTGATGGAGTTTTTATATGGAAACCTGGATGTGCTATTGATCGGTTATTTTTTGGATTTAACGGTGGCCGGAAGCTACTTTCTCGCCAAGAACTGGATCCAGGTTATCTTCAATGCGATCAACGGCTCGATCAGCAACATCATCTATCCTTCCCTGCACCATTATAAAGAAGACCCCAATCAAATCCGTATCATTTTCGAGAATATTGAAAAGCGGATGATTTTTCTAAATCTACCAATTATTGTAGGGACCGTATTATTGGCACCGATAGCAGTTACACTGTTTTTACCAAATAAATGGGAAAATGTCTCTTTGATCATAGGGATTATCGTTATTGGCGAGGGAACCATCAGAAACCTATCCTTACAAAGAGATATTTTTAAAATTATCGATCGTCCTGAAATCTATCCAAAAGCTTTTATCATTAACTTATTCTTTGCCGTGGTCTCCTTTCCAATCGCGGCTAAGTTTGGAATTTTAGCTTTTTGCATCACCAGAATGCTAAACGATTTCCTTTATACATTTATACAAATGAAACTTGTAAAAAAATATATTGGTTTTTCTTTTTATTCTTTTTTTAGAATTTCTAAATATACCCTATTGTCATGCCTGATAATGGGTATAGTTTTATTTTTCGGAATACATATATTTAAATTGTATTTGCAAGCCATTAATTATTACCTATTTGCTATCTTGGTTATTTTCGGTATGGTGAGTTATGGGGTTTCGTATATGCTACTGGATAGATTAATGTTCAATGAACTTGTGGGCAACCTAAAGGTCATTGTCGGACTCAAAAAAAAATGATAGAAAAAATAAACCACAATCAATTACAGCTTGGCGTAATTGTTCGCAATTCCTTCAACAAACAAGGAATAGAATTTTTTACGGATGATGATTCTTCCCAACAATTGGGCTACATGAACCGTCCGAAAGATTACGTGATCGCACCACATCGACATAACCTGGTTCCTAGGGAGGTACACCTCACACAAGAAGTACTGTTTATAAAAAGTGGCAAGGTGAGGGTCGATTTTTACGACAATGAACAGGCCTACCTGAAAAGTAGTATCCTTTTGCCCGGCGATGTGATCTTGTTGATGGATGGAGGGCACGGTTTTAAAATGATCGAGCCTAGCGAAATGATAGAAGTGAAGCAAGGCCCATATTGTGGTGAGCAAGATAAAGTGCGGTTCGAGCCAATTCCTGATTCTGAACTTAATTTGATATGATTTAAGTCGATTGATTTTGTAAGAAACTATATAATACATTCCGGTTCTTTAAAATACCACCTATATGATAAAAATAATAAAAGCCCTTACACCCCCTGTGGTTTTTGATGTGCTAAAAAAGCTTTTTGGCCAAAAGTCGTATGGCTTTTCAGGGAATTATAAAACTTGGGCAGAAGCTAAAAGTCAGACTGGAGGTTATGACAATCCGGCCATATTAGAGCAGGTTAAAATTGCAGCACTCAAAATAAAATCTGGTGAAGCAGTGTATGAAAGAGATTCAGTTCTTTTTGATCAAATACAATACTCATGGCCATTATTATCTGGGTTACTTTGGATAGCAGCCCAAAAAAAAGGGAATCTATCTGTGCTGGATTTTGGTGGAGCGCTTGGAAGTACCTATTTTCAAAACCGGACTTTCATAAGTGACCTATACGTAACTTGGGATGTCGTTGAACAGCATCACTTCGTAGAATTTGGTAAAAAAGAATTGCAAGATGGTAGGCTTAGTTTCTTTTATACCATTGAAGATTGTTTAAAAGAGCATAGTCCATCAACCTTATTATTATCTGGTGTAATCCAATATTTAGAAGAGCCCTTCAAATTTCTGACTGAAGCTTTGGATAAAGGTTTTGAATACATTTTGTTAGATAGGACCCCTTTCGCCAACGATAAAAAAAATAGGATTACGATACAGGAGGTTTCGCCAGAAATCTATGCTGCTTCTTATGCCCATTGGTTTTTTTCTGAGGACCAGTTCCTGAACCTTTTTAAAGGTTACGACCTCATAGAATCATTTACATCTATTGATCGGCAAACTGAAATCTATTATAAAGGATTTATATTCAAAAAACGATGTTCCTGAATTCGATCATTAGATGTATCAGCTGAATCTTATACATTAGGCCTAGTGGCTTAAACTTAGAATTTTAAATTACAGTAAATAACTATTGAAGTCGACATGGATTTCAAGATCGATTATATATCAAATATTTATGAGCAATTTCAACCTTTATAGTAAATATTACGATTTGTTGTACCGGGACAAAGACTATGAATCGGAAAGCGCTTACGTGGTAAAGACGTTAAAAACATACCTTCCTAATTTAAGTTCTTTGCTCGAACTTGGCTGCGGAAGCGGTTCGCATGCAAAGTATTTTGCCGATCAGGGCCTGATGGTAACTGGTATAGAGAGAAGTGAGGAGATGGTGGAGCAGGCCATCGCAAAAGAAATCAAAAATTTTGAGATCGTTACCGCTGATATCTCCGCTTTCTCGCTCAACAAGAAGTTTGATGCGATCATTTCCCTGTTTCATGTCATCAGTTATCTCACCAGTAATGATCAGTTGATCGCAACCTTTAAAAATGCCTACGACCACTTGGAAGAAAACGGCCTGTTTTTGTTCGACATCTGGTACAGCCCTGCAGTCTACACCCAAAAAGCTTTGCCAAGAATAAAGAAAATCCGTAACAATGAATTTGAAGTGACCAGGTTCGCCAATTCCCTGAGTGAAGCCAATACCAATACGGTTATCGTAAATTTCGATATCTTTATTCGAAACCTGCAGGATTCAACAATAAATGAGTTAACTGAGGCCCATCCCATGCGTCATTTTAGTTTTCCTGAAATCGAATTATTGGCCGCCCATACCGGCTTTAAGGTCATAAAATCTGAAGAATTTTTAACGGGATCGGCAGCTTCAGAAAACACATGGGGCGTATGCTTCGTACTACAAAAGATTTAGGCATTCGTTTTTTATACACCATAAACTTATTATATACATGATACCAGTGAATACACCGCTTCTGAACGGGAACGAACAAAAATATTTGAACGAGTGCATTGAAACCGGATGGATTTCTAGTGAAGGCCCATTTGTAGAAAGATTTGAACAAGAATTTTCTGCTTATGTTGACCGTAAATTTGGTGTAGCGGTGGCAAATGGCTCTGCAGCTTTAGACATCGCCGTTCAGGCTCTTGGCCTGGCAGAAGGAGATGAGGTGATCATGCCAGCGTTTACGATCATTTCTCCGGCATTTTCGGTGGTGAGGGTAGGCGCTGTGCCGGTATTGGTAGAGAGCGATCCGCTAACATTCAATATGGATGTTTCTTTGATCGAGGCCAAAATAACACCAAAAACAAAAGCGATCATCGTGGTCCATATTTATGGGTTCCCCGTAGATATGGATCCAGTTTTGGAACTATGTGAAAAACATGGCCTATTGCTCATCGAAGATGCTGCCGAAATGCACGGGCAAACCTATAAGGGAAAAAAATGT
This sequence comes from Pedobacter sp., assembly GCA_031119475.1. Taxonomy (GTDB): domain Bacteria; phylum Bacteroidota; class Bacteroidia; order Sphingobacteriales; family Sphingobacteriaceae; genus Pedobacter. The sequence goes on from JAVHXV010000002.1 coordinate 522,301, forward strand.
GGCTCTTTCGGCGACATGAGTATTTTCAGTTTCTATCCAAACAAGCACATCACTACTGGAGAGGGCGGAATGATCGTCTGTAACAATGAATTCTTCTTCAATAAATGCAAAAAACTCCGAAACCTTTCATTTGAGCCAGATAAGCCAAGGTTTATTCATTATGAAATGGGCTGGAACTACAGGATGACCAATCTTCAGGCTGCTATCGGGGTTGCCCAATTGGAAAATATCGATTACCACATCCAAAAGAAAAGAGAAATTGGTAGGGCCTACCAAAGCAACTTGGCAGGATTGAAAGGATTTCAGCTTCCATTGGAAAAAACAGCATATGCGGATAATATTTATTGGGTTTTCGCACTTGTGGCCGAAAGCGAATCTGACTGCCAACAGGTCTGCAGGAAACTAGCTGAAAAAGGTATCGGAACAAGGCCATTCTTTTGGCCGATACACCAGCAGCCAGTGTTCAATAACAAGGGCATGTTTAAAAACGAAAGCTATCCAATAGCAGAAAAAATAGCTAGGAATGGATTTTATTTGCCTAGTGGTCTGGGACTGAGCGCTGATGATATCAGTACCGTTTGTTCCGTTCTTAAGGAAATTGTTCAAGATACCCAATGAAAATAGTAGCGGTTTTAGAAAATACCATCTCTGCAGGAGGGGGCTTTAGCCAAGCACTGTCGGCCATTTTGCAGATCAAAAAAATTGCGGAGAAGAACGGTTATACGCTTCAGGTCGTCACTTCAGAAGAGCGAAACATAGCTGTCCTACACTCTTTGGCCATCGATTGTACCGTTTATAGGATGCCATCTTATACCAAGTTTTTCCAATACCTGATCGAAAGTAGTTTCATGGTAAAGAAGGTGCTCGATTTCATGTACAAAAGAAATTGGTTGTATCCGATTGAAAGAATCCTGACGAAGCAAAGGCCCGATATCTTATATTTTCTGCAACCATCCAGGATCCCCAAATACCTGAAGAATATCAATTTCATCTATACATTATGGGACGTAGGGCATCGCGATTTTCCTGAATTCCCCGAAGTTAGGAGGGAAGGTGTTTTCTTGGACAGGGAAACGGCCTATAAAAATATCCTCCCCGCGGCATTTTTGACCATTACCGATTCTGATACACTTTCAGCGCGGCTCCAATATTTGTATAACCTGGACCGCGAACGGCTACTGGCCATGCCTTTTAACATCAACCCGCTTTTGGGCCAAACATCGGCAGAGGAAGTAGTCGAACACCAGGATGTAGAAGGAGGTTTTCTGTTCTATCCGGCGCAATTTTGGCCACATAAAAACCACATCAGGATTTTACAAGCAATTCTGGGACTCAGAGAGCAGGGCCGTAGCGTGAAGGTGGTATTTGTAGGTGGAGATAAACTCAACCAAGGACATGTCAGGAATTTTATCGCCATGAATAAACTGGAAAGCCAGGTAAAGATCTTGGGCTTTGTAGAGATAGAAGAAATCAAGAGATTATATCAATCTTGTATAGCTTTGATCATGCCTACTTATTTTGGCCCTACCAATATTCCTCCATTCGAAGCTTGGTCTTACGGAAAACCAGTCATCTATTCTGACCATTTAAAGGCCCAGGTTGGCGATGCGGCGATCTGTGTGGATCCAGATTCGCCACAGGCCATAGCGAATGCGATAATTGACGTATTCGATCAGGAAAAAATAGCCGTACTGATCGAAAAGGGGAAAGAGCGGTTGGCTTATTATGACGATCTGCGAAATGTTGCTGAAGCAGACTTTTTGAAACATTTGATAAAATTTGATCAGCGCTCCAGGAACTGGGGCTAAAGGCCAAAAATGGAAAAGGGGAAAAAGAAAATAGCGATTTTAGAATTAGATAATAAAAACCATTCGAGTTTGATCTACAATTGGATCAGTGTGGCCAATTTAAATCACTGGGACTTGCTGCTCATTACCGATAATGATCTCTACCAAAATGTAAGAAAAGAAGTTGAAGCCGAGCAGTTTTCCTTGTTTCTTAAAAATGGCGATGAATCGCTCCCGAAATTTTTATGGAGAACCAAACAGCATCTGGAAAAAAATAAAGTCGATTTTCTGGTCGTTTTAACGATGCAGACCTTTTTTATCGAATACCTGATCATCTTATTGTTCAGTACGAAAATTGGAGTAACGATCCACAATGCGCGAACCTGGTTTCATCAGAATAAGATTTCCAAGCCAACGCATCTGCTCAAAAGGATCATCAGAAAAATCTGGATGAAAAGGGCATCGTTTTTTATCGTCAATAGTGAGGCCATGAACCGATACGTATCGACCAATTTTGCCGTTAAAAAGCAGCTGCTGGTTATGCCATTTTCCATGCGCCGGAGTCACTTGGAAAAAAACAGCGATGCACCATTTACGGTAGTCTATCCGGGAATGATCAGCAAAACAAGAAAAAAGTACGACAATTTCCTTCTTTTGGCTGCTGATAATCCCGACATCCAATTTGTATTGCTGGGCTCACCTAACAAGAAAGAAGGCGGTGATCAGGTTATTGAAGAAATTTTGGCAAAAGGCATCAAAAATATCAGGTACTTTTTGAGCTACATTGAGCCTGGGGAATTCGCCGCACACATGAGCCAGAGCTCGATCTTGTTTACCGAGCTGGTCATCGAATATGAAAATTCAGACTTTAGTGAAATTTATGGAATAACCAAAGACTCAGGGATCAGTTACCTGATGTATGAATTTGCCAAACCTGCTTTTTTAAACGCCGAATTTTCTAATTTAGATTATTTGCGGGAAGGTACTTTTTATTTTGATGGTGCATCCGATCTATTGGCCAAGTTCAAAAATTTAAGATCGGACCAAAAAATTATGGAAGAAGCACGCGAAAACCTATCAAATTCAGTAGATGAGGTCAATTTGGCTTTCATCGCCAAAAAAATCAGTTCGTTGAACCATGTAATATAATATGCTTCCTTATCTCATCCTTCTTTTTTTCGTCACGATGTTGCTTTCGATCGGAGCACTATTTAAGGAGGTAAGGCGATATACATTTTTTTCTACGATTGTAATCCTGATATTTTTTTCTGGCTTTGCGAAAGGTGTCGGGTTCGATTATTTCAATTACCTGGAACTTTTTGATCTGATCAGGCTCAAATATTCCGTGCCGCTTGAATACGGCTATGTAGTCCTGATCAAGACCATCATTTTCTTTGGCGGCAAATACCAGTTGCTGGTCTTTGTTTCCTCGCTGCTCACCAATCTATTGATCGGATATTTTATCTATAAAAATTCCCCCAATCCCAATTTATCGCTATTTATTTATGTCGTCCTATCCATCTATTATTTAGCAACTTTTACCACGATCAGACAGTTTATTGCGGTCGGCCTATTTGCGGCCTCCCTAAAATTGATTTCAGAGAAAAGATTTTGGCTGTATACGCTGCTCATGCTGATTGGGTCAAGCGTGCATGTAACGCTCATCCTCCTTTGGCCGCTCTATTTTGTGCTCCGTAGAAAATTTAAGCTCTATCACTATGCAATCGCTTTTCTCCTCTATACGATCGGGACGAACCTGATTACGATTGTTTTTAAGGATATTTTGGGCTATGCCCATTATTTCGTCAAGACAGACAATTCCAGTAACAACATGGTGCTCATCGCCTTCGGCCTGATCGGTATGGTGCTGATTTTTTATAAGGATAGGCTCTTCAAGGTTAGTGCGCATGCAGCCATCTACATCAACCTGATCTTCTTTTCCATCCTCGTGATCACGACCATCTATATTTCACCGATCCCAAGTGAGATCGCACTGCGGATGAGTACCTATTTTAACTTATCGTACTTAATCATTATCCCGCTTTTTTTAAAGACGATTAAAAATACTAACTTGCGGTATTTATATCTTTCAGTAATCCTTTCACTTTTTGTGTCGTATTTCTTATATATCATAGTTAATGGGGCTAAGTATAATTTGATCCCATACACCCTTGATTTCAATCTGTTTTAACTTGCATGAATAATAAAGTTTCGGTGATCATCCCGACTTATAAAAGGCCGACCACGCTGAAAAGGGCGATTGATAGCGCGCTTCATCAAAGCTATACAAACCTTGAAGTGATTGTTGTAGATGATAATTCCGATGGGGATGTGTTCAGGGAGGAGACAGAAAAATTAATGTCGCAATATGGACAAAACGAAAGGGTCGTTTATCTAAAGCATCAAAAGAACCAGAATGGCGCAGCCGCCAGAAATACGGGCATTTTACATTCATCGGCAGATTTTATTGCCTTTTTAGATGACGATGATTATTTTCTTCCCACTAAGGTTGAGCAGCAGATCAGCAAGTTAACGGTTTTAGGGCCAGATTGGGGTGGCGCAAGTTGTTATCACATCAGAAGGTATAAAAAATACATCTATAAGGCGATTACCATTAATCGGAAGGATAACGGCAATTACCTTGCAGAATTTTTAAGTGAGCAGGTCAGTATGCCCTCTTCCACCTTACTGGTGAGGCGAAGTGTTTTTGATCGTGTAGGACTCTTCGACACACAATTTTATCGCCACCAGGACCTTGAATTTTTGGTCAGGTTTTTCCGGGATTTTAAAATGACCTTTGTTGAAGATTTCCAATTGGTGATGCAGGTTGAAGGCTTTAGGAACTTCCCGTCGGCAGATCGTGCCCTGGTTGTGAAAAATATGTTTGTCGACAAGTTTAGTGCCGATATCAATGCCCTGAGCGGTGATCGATACAAAATGGTCGTCCACCGGATGTGGCTGCCCGTAGTTGGTGCTTTTTTTAAGGAGAGTAGATTTAAGACATCGATTGCGATGTACAGGGTTAAGGTTTTGCCCTACTCCGCATCAGTTGTAAAAGATGTGCTTTTCTTGCTATATTATTATCTCGTAGGAGCAGTGCCCCATTTCAAGGTACTGTTTGCTAAAGTGAAAAACCTGCTCTTTTACGGAAAATTAAATAAGAAACTCAAGAATGACTTAAATTTTCTTAATGCACAAGTTTGATGCGCAGTCCATTCAAAATTGTAGATGATCCTGCCAATCTTGCTATTTTGGCGAACTAAATTAAACGAATAATAACAGGTGTACTTCAATGGGAATATTGTTATTGAAATCAAAGTAAATGAATAAAATCAGTGCTTCAATTGTTTTCTATCAGACAAAGCTTTCGGATGTAGAAAAGATTATCTCGACAGTGCTTAAAAATACTTCGGTCGCCTTGTATGTTGTAGATAACTCGCCGGGCGACGAAATTGGCAGGTTTCTTGGCGATAAAAAATTAACCTACATCCATCAGCCAGCTAATCCCGGATTCGGTGCCGCCCACAATATGGCCATCAGGGAGGCCATGGGATCAGGGGCAGCCTATCACTTCATCATCAATCCTGATATTGAGCTGAACGAAGATTTGTTCATCCCAATGGTCCAATACATGGAAGAGCACCCAGATGTAGGCATGATGATGCCGCAGGTCTTAAATATTGATGGCACCATCCAGAACCTGCCCAAGCTTTTGCCACATCCAATTTGGATTTTTAGGAGGAAGCTCAGAAGATTTGATCCTTGGGGCGATCAGTTCATGACGAGCTATGAACTGAGAAATGCCAATAAAGATGAAATTTTAAATGTTCCCATTTTATCGGGCTGTTTTACCTTGTTAAGGTTAGCTGCAATCCGTGAAATTGGCATGTACGACGAAAATTTCTTCATGTACTTTGAAGATTTTGATCTATCGAGAAGGATGCACCAAAAATATAAGACCATTTATTACCCAATGGTATCAGTGGTACATGGATATGAAGGGGGCGCCAATAAAAACTTCAAGCTGTTCAAGATCTTCATCAAATCAATGATCACTTATTTTAATAAATGGGGATGGTTTTTTGATCAGGAAAGAAAACATATCAATCAAGAGACATTAACACAATTGCCGAAATGAAAATTTCAATCACGGGATCTACTGGATTTGTTGGTCAAAATCTGCTTTCCTACCTTTCAGGTTTTACCATAGCAAAGATTGACCGTCAACAGCTTGCTGATTTTTCTATTCAAGATTTGGAAGGATGTGAAGCGATTGTGCACCTGGCCGGTAAAGCGCATGACCTAAAAAAAGTATCGGCACCAGAAGCCTATTATGAGGTTAATTTTGAGCTCACTAAAAAATTATATGATGCTTTTTTACAGTCTGATGCCAAGAAATTTATTTTCATCAGTTCAGTAAAGGCAGTAGCAGACGTTGTAGATGGAGTTTTAACGGAAGAAGCTATCCCAGATCCAAAAACAGATTACGGGAAATCCAAATTAATGGCCGAAGCCTACATCATGGCCCAAGATTTACCTCCGTCTAAGTCCTACTATATTTTGAGGCCATGTATGATCCACGGCCCAGGAAATAAGGGAAATCTGAATCTGCTCTATCAATTTGTAAAGAGGGGCCTTCCTTTCCCATTGGCGGGCTTTCAAAACAAACGTTCTTTCCTGAGTATAGAAAACCTGTGTTTCGTGATCAAACGGCTGCTCGAAAAAGACATCCCCACAGGGATTTATCAGGTGGCAGACGATACTTCGCTGTCAACCAATGAGGTTGTAGCCCTGTTGGCCAAGGCCGAAGACAAACGTGTCAGGCTTTGGAAGATCAGTCCAAAATTAATAGGCTTTCTGGCTAAACTTGGCGATCGGCTTTCGCTGCCATTGAATACCGAACGTTTAACGAAATTGACGGAAAGCTATGTCGTCGGCAACCAGAAGATCCTTAAAGTTCTTCAGGAAAAATTGCCCGTCAGCTCAGAAGAAGGACTAATGTTTACTGCCAGATCATTTGGCAAAAAACAACCTGAATAATTTAATAAGCAAACAGATGGCGAGCAAATCACTACAATCATCACTGCGACCAGATGGCCAGCTTATCTGGCCACACTAAACCAGATTTCTTTTCGATTTTACAAGGACTATATCTTATCTTCGTGGGCTTATGTGGATTGCGCTAATTTATCTATTTGTTTTTTTTATTGTTGAATTTGGCTATTTTAAGCTGGCCAGGCATTTCAATATCATCGATAAACCAAATAGCCGAAGTTCCCATCATCAGGTTACGATCCGCGGTGGGGGCATTATTTTCAGCATTGCGGCCATCACCTGGTATTTTGTGAATGGCCTATCTTATAGTTACTTTATAGCTGGTCTGGTGGCCATCACCTGCATCTCTTTTTTAGATGACATCTTCACCCTTAACAATAAGCTAAGGTTAGCCATACATTTTACGGCGGTTGTCCTTCTTTTTCAGCAATGGGGCTTATTTTCTTTTCCCTGGTATTGGCTTGCATTGGCTTTGATCTTTGTGATCGGAACCATTAATGCCTACAATTTTATGGATGGGATCAATGGCATAACCGGAGCTTATAGCTTACTTGCCATCGCAACATTGTTCTATATCCATACCCATATCATTGCCTTTACCTCAACCAACCTATTGGTCATTACAGCGCTGGCGCTCCTGGTGTTCAACTTTTTCAATTTCCGTATCAAGGCCAAATGTTTTGCAGGCGATGTAGGAAGCGTAAGCATAGCATTTATCCTCATCTTCCTGATCGGACAACTGATCCTGGTTACCCACAACTTTGGGTATATCCTGCTCCTATTGATATATGGATTGGAAACCTCTACCACTGTATTTTTCAGGAAAATAAGGAAGGAAAATATTTTTGAGGCCCATCGTAGCCATTTCTATCAATATTTGGCCAACCAGCTAAAATGGAACCACCTGATCATTTCTGGTCTATATTTCGTGGTACAGCTTTTACTGAATGTTATTTTGGTCAACATCATCGACAACTTGGCCCTGCTTTTGCTCTTCATTGCTATGGTCAGTATAATTTTCTTGGTACTGCGCTTTCTGGTGGAAGGTAAAAAGTACCTGATGGAACCGCACACCTCATGAAAGGAACTATTTGATAGTCCTTTTAGTCAAGAGAATAGCTAATCAATTGATTTAGGGGCTGATAATTTGCGCACTTTATCTTCCATTTCAAAATATTGAAAGTAATATTTTGAGTAGGAAGCAATTTTTATCCTATCTTTACAGTTAAATTAAACTATCCAATAAGTGTTTGGTAAAATAAATATCGTTCCTCGATGGATCATTTTCCTTTTGGATTTAGCCATGTGCATCATCGCACTTACCATCGCTTATTTCCTAAAATTCAATCTTGACTTATCGGGTTTGAATTTTGTAGAATACAGCCGGAATATACTCATTTTAACGTTGATCAACGTGATCGTCTTCTTTAACGTTAAAACCTATTCTGGAATTATCCGCTATACCAGTGCCCAGGATACATTTAGAATTTTATTTGCGGTTACGATCAGCAATGGCATTTTCTTCTTGCTGAACCTTGGCGTAATCGCCTTTAACCACGCAGCATATATTTCAAATTCTGTCATCATTGTTAATGGATTGACCAGCTTTCTGCTGCTGATAACCTATCGGGTAATGATCAAGTACTTTTTCATGTACATCAAGAACCTGAACCTCGATAAAAGAAAGGTCATCATCTATGGTGCGGGAGAGGCTGGCCTGGCAACCAAAAGAACATTTGACCACGATGCCAAGGTGAACAAGACCATTATGGCCTTTGTTGATGATGATGACCGGAAAGTTGGCAAAACGATAGATGGCATCAAGATCCTTTCCGCAGTGAAACTAGAAGACCTGATCAAGGAACATGAAGTAGATGAGATTATATTTGCATCGTATACCATCCCCAATGAGCGTAAAAACCAGATTGTAGACGTCTGTCTGGAGAACGATGTCGTTGTACTGAACATCCCGCCGGCGGATGTATGGGCTGGGGGAAAATTGCATACCACACAGATCCAGAACATCAATATTGAAGACCTCCTAAATCGGAAGCCGATCCAGATTGATATCGAGGGGATCCAGAAACAGTTGAAAGACAAAAGGATATTGATTACCGGTGCTGCGGGATCTATTGGCAGCGAGGTAGTGCGGCAATTGATGAAGTTCGAAACGGGATTGATCATTTTATGCGACCAGTCTGAAACCGCACTCCATCATATTTACCTGGAATTGGAAGAGACGCATTCCAATACCAACTTCCACGCTTTTGTGGGCGATGTAAAGGACGAAAAACGGATGGATTATCTGTTCGAGACCTACAAGCCACATTATGTGTACCATGCTGCCGCTTATAAACATGTTCCCCTGATGGAAGATAATCCGGCAGAGGCCATTAAGACCAACGTATTGGGCACCAAAACCATAGCCGACCTGTCGGTTAAACATGGTGTGCAGAAATTTGTGATGATTTCTACAGATAAAGCTGTGAATCCAACAAATGTAATGGGCGCTTCTAAGCGGATTGCAGAAATTTATGTCCAATCGCTGAACAACTCCTTGAGCAGGAACGATTTTGTATTTAGCAATGGATTGAGTTATATCAATGACCTGAATGTGAAGCCGATTACCAAATTTATTACCACGCGTTTTGGTAATGTATTGGGCTCCAATGGATCAGTGATCCCACGATTTAAACAGCAGATCGAAAAAGGTGGCCCTGTTACCGTAACCCACCCTGAAATTACCCGATATTTTATGACAATCCCTGAGGCCTGCCGGCTGGTACTCGAAGCTGGTTGCATGGGCAGAGGTGGGGAAATCTTTATTTTCGATATGGGCAAGTCTGTCAAGATCGTAGAACTTGCCAAAAAAATGATCCGACTGGCCGGTCTGGTACCTAATCAAGATATCAAAATACAATATTCCGGATTGCGGCCTGGCGAAAAGCTGTTCGAAGAACTTTTGAATGACAATGAAAATACCATGCCCACCCATCATGAGAAGATCATGATTGGAAAGGTACGCGAATATGTTTTTTCAGAAATTGAAACCCAAATCTATAAACTGGTCGAATATGCACATAAAAACGACGATAGAAGTGTTGTTTCTGCCATGAAGGAAATGGTGCGGGAGTACAAAAGTAAAAATTCCATTTTCGAGCAACTAGATCAACAGGCCTAATATTCGATGGCACGGTTTTTAAGCCAACCCTCTTCATGAAAAAAATTATACTCTGTAGCTTGTTCATATTTTCGGTTATGGCCGGAAAAACACAGCAAATTATTCCTTATAGCTATTATCAATATCAAAAATTAAACAGATCCTTATACAGTTTTGATACCCGTTATCATACCTCCCTGAAACCTGTAATCGGTGATGATAGTACAATTGTACGCCAGTTGGACTCGCTGCTGTTCATTGGAACGGGCCAGGCCCGCAGCTCATGGGTAACCAGAAAACTGTTCAATGAGCATCTTGTAGAAGTTAACAAGCAAGATTATACGTTTTACCTCGACTTTCTTCCGGACTTTCAGATCGGGAGGGAATTTGGTAAACCTGCCATCACAACCTGGCTCAACACCAGGGGATTTCAATTTGGAGGAAATATTGGCAAGAAATTTTCTTTCTACAGTAGCGGCTTCGAAAACCAAGCTAGATTTAACCATTACCTCAACAATTACATCAATGCAAAACATGTAATCCCCGGAATGGTGAACGATAAAAATAGGACCGGCATACCCAAAAATACCAAAGATTGGGCCTATGCAACAGCCGTTCTAAATTATACGCCCAATCGATATTTCTCCTTTACACTAGGGCATGACAAAAATTTTATTGGCGACGGCTATCGTTCCATGTTATTATCGGATGTTTCGGCAGCCTATCCTTTTTTCAGGATTACCGCAACACTTGGCCAAGTAAAATACATGGCCTTATGGTCGCAGTTTCAGGACCCTAATGAGCCTATTCCTTCTGGCGATAATGTATTTAGGAAAAAGTGGGGGGCATTTCATTATCTGGACTGGAACGTTAATAACCGTTTATCGGTAGGCTTTTTTGATTCGATTATCTGGCAGGACATTGATCAGAACGGTACGAAAAGAGGCTTTGATGTTTCTTATCTAAACCCAGTGATTTTTTTGAGAACAGTTGAAGGGATGAATGGATCACCAGACAATGCGCTGTTGGGCTTTACTGCAAAATATAAATTGTTCAGGAATGGTACAGTTTATGGTCAGTTGGCACTCGATGAATTTACGGCCAAACATGTCTTTAAAGGAGATGGATATTGGGCCAATAAATCAGGGTATCAATTGGGAATAAAAGGATTTGATGCATTTAAGGTTCGCGACCTGAATTATCTGATCGAATTTAACACAGCTAGGCCCTTTACCTATTCACAGCGTTTCTCGCTCTTGAACTACGGAAATTATGCCGAAGCGCTGGCGCATCCCATGGGAGCCAATTTTAGGGAATTTCTGAGCATCTGGAATTACCAGAAAGGTAGATGGGGACTATATGTTCAAGGTAATTTCGCACAGTATGGACTGAACGTGAAAGGTGAAAACTTTGGGAAAGATATCAACGAATCCTACAATACCCGGCAACGAAATCTGGGCTACAAGACTGCAGGCGGATTAAAAACGAATTTTTATTATGGCGATGCAAGGATTTCGTATCTGTTCAATCCAAAATATAACTTGAGGCTAGAATTGGGAGGTATATTGCGGACAGAGACCAATAGCCTTGGCTCAGATCGAACTGGTCAGGTTACGTTCGGACTAAGAAGTACGTTCAGGAATACCTATCAGGATTTTTAACAAGGCAATCAGCCTGTGAAAAGCCGGAAGTTCCCAAATAGAACAACTAATAATAGATAACCTATTAAAAATCATATATTTACTGATAATTTAGTATGCTATAAATCTAATTTCACGCTCATTCCTATAATCCATGCAATATATTAAGCGTATCGACGGCCTAAGGGGTATTTCCGTTTTAGCCGTACTGATGTTCCACCTTAACTTTGCCTTATTCGAAGGTGGTTTTATCGGGGTCGACATCTTCTTTGTCATCAGTGGTTTCCTGATCACGGGTGTAATACAGGACCAACTGAACAAATCTAAATTTAATGTCTTTTCTTTTTACCTCCGCCGGATCAAGAGATTGCTGCCACCCTTGTACGTCATGCTTTTTATTGTTGCAGGATTATCCCTGCTCTGGTTTTTGCCCCATGAAATCAAAGATATCTATCAGGCCATCGTAGCCACAACAATTTACCTCTCCAACATATTTAATTATAGGGAAACGGATTATTTTAATACATTCCATGCCAAATCTCCTTTATTACATACCTGGAGCCTATCGGTAGAAGAGCAATTTTATTTTGTTTATCCATTTATCCTGATCTTGCTGCGTAAGGTGGCGACAAAAAAAAGGATTTTGATCTTATTGGCCCTCACAATCATTTCATTTGGAGCTTCCTTTTATTACTACCATATCGATCCGCTATATACTTTCTATTATCCATGGTTTAGGGGGTGGGAGCTTGGACTTGGCGGAATTACATTTTTACTGGTAACTGATCCTGCCATATCTCCAAAGCTGCGCTTTCAGAATTTGACATGGCTTTATTATTTGTCGTTGATCATAATTTTGCTGAGCATCGTTTTTTGCCGTGATTACAGCTATATCCCTAACTTCGGAGCATTGCCAGCAGTATTGGCCACTTGCTTCATCTTGGCGGGCAGCAGAACAAGCGATTACAGATTTGACCCCCTTAAAAGTAGCTTGCTGGTTGGTACCGGCTTGATCAGTTACAGTCTTTACCTATGGCATCAGCCCATTCTTGCCATTGTGTATACATTTGATGAGTCGTTGTTGCCGACAAGTAAACTTCTGATTGTTGTGCTATCTTTTATAGCGGCCTATCTAAGTTGGAAACTGGTCGAGCAGCCGTTTAGGAAATTGAAAACCAAGCCTGCCCGGATTTGGGTCGCAACATTCATCTTTAGTGCTTCCCTAGTACTCTTGGGTGCTTACGGACATATTTCAAATGGTTTTATGAACTTTTTGATGAACCGCATCCCGCCAGCAAGAAAAGCCTGGGTAGTAAAGAAAGATGAGGTTATGGCCAAGAGGCAAGCAGTTTGGGTATCGCTGCTCGATAAGAATGAAGCTAGGCCTATTAGTAGTTTAAAGAATGTAGATTACCTGATTATCGGTGATTCAAAATCTGAAGATATGCTGACGGCATTCACCTTGAACAAGGATATTTCAACAAATTATACATTTTATCAGCTGCGTGCCGATGATGAAGATATGGGTGCTTTGAATGATGCGCTTTTAAAGAGATCAAGTGCTGGCCTATCCGAAGTAAATAAAAAAGCCTATCAAGTCCTTTCGCAAGTAAAAGTCTTGGGGATCAAGAACATTATCCTCACCTGTACCTGGCAGGATGACTCGAACGTGGGCGTATCCAAGCTCATCCAATCACTATCGCAAGAAGCCAATAGCCTATATGTAGTGAGCACGGCCAACTGGAATGACGTTACTTCCTTATCATTTAAGCTGGCGAAATCGAATATGACTGATAATGAAATCGGTGCATTTTTCTATCACAACATCAGGGAGGACTGGAAAAGGCAAAGTGACCACCTGCATGAAATGATTACCAAGATTTCAAATGTAACCTGGTTGAATAAAGAAGATGCGTTTTGTAATTCAGCAAGGAAAGAGTGCCTACTATATACAAAAGATAAGATTGCCTATATTTTTGATAGCGGCCATTTTACTATTGAAGGGGCGCAATATTTTGGCAATGTAGCTTGGAAAAACCATTGGTTTGGTTTTAGGCCTCGTTCAGCAGAGGCGGGCCGCTAAGTTTTGGTTTGGCAATTGATCAGTTCTTGTCCAGAAAATCCTGATAAGCTAATTTTAGCCCTTCTCTGAGTTCAATCCGGTGTTTCCAGCCTAGTGCATGAAGCTTAGAAACATCCATCAGCTTACGTGGGGTACCATCAGGCTTAGTGCTATCGAAAGCAAGTTCACCTTCATAGCCAACAATGGCCTTGATCAGCAGTGCCAAATCTTTTATGGTCAGATCTTCTCCTGTCCCAATGTTGATCAGATGCGGCTCGCTGTAGGTCTGCATTAAAAAATAACAGGCATCCGCAAGGTCATCGGCAAAAAGGAATTCGCGCATTGGTTTGCCCGAGCCCCAGATTACGACTTCTTTAGCACCACTTTTTTTGGCTTCGTCAAATCTCCTGATCAGTGCTGGTAGCACATGTGAATTTTCCGGATGGTAATTATCGTTGTAGCCATATAAGTTGGTCGGCATCACGGAGATAAAATCACAGCCATATTGTGCACGATAGGCATCGCACATTTTTATACCCGCAATTTTTGCAATGGCGTAGGGCTCATTGGTCTCTTCCAGGGGGCCTGTAAGTAGGTATTCTTCTTTTAAGGGCTGAGGTGCCAATTTTGGATAAATGCAACTGGAGCCCAAAAACATTAATTTTTTAACGCCATTGACATAAGCTTGGTGGATGACATTATTCTGGATGGCCAAATTTTCATAGAGGAAGTCTGCGCGATAGCAGTTGTTGGCCAGAATTCCGCCTACCTTCGCGGCGGCCAAAAAAACATACTCGGGTTTGGTCTCCTCAAAAAAGTCCTCAACGGCTTTTTGGTTTCTTAGATCGAGCACTGCTGATGTTCTTACGATCAGGTTCTGATATCCTTCTTGTTGAAGCTTGCGGTAAATTGCAGATCCAACCATTCCCCTGTGGCCGGCCACATATATTTTAGCGTTTTTTTCCAATGTTATCGATAAATTAAGATGCCATGGTTTTGGTCGTCCTGCTCACTGCCCTTTTTTTTACTGCCGCAATGATCGCTTTGGTATCGTAGCCGCATAACGCCCATAATTCTGGCTGCTCTCCATGTTCTACCACCTCATCTGGTATGCCTAAACGTACCACTTCGGCTTTATATTTATAATCGGCCATAAATTCCAGGATCGCACTGCCCATACCGCCCTGTAAGCAACCATCTTCAATGGTAATGATCTTCGCATAGCGCGAAAATACCTCATGGAGCAATTGTTCGTCCAAAGGTTTCACAAAGCGGAGGTCATAATGCGCTGGATGTATACCTTCACTGTTCAATTCTTGACAAGCTTCTACCGCGAAATTCCCCACATGTCCGATAGATAGTATAGCTACATCTTCTCCATCAGCAATTTTTCTGCCCTTTCCAATCTCAATAGCCCTGAATGGCCTTTTCCAATCTGGCATTACCCCATTTCCTCGCGGATAGCGGATGGTGAATGGACCAACATTTTCCTGTTGCGCGGTAAACATCAGATTGCGCAGTTCTTCTTCGTTCATTGGAGAAGCGACCACCATGTTCGGAATACAACGCATAAAGGCCAAATCATAGGCGCCATGATGGGTAGCACCATCGGCTCCTGCCAAACCTGCACGGTCTAGGCAAAATACCACATTCAAATTTTGTATCGCCACATCGTGGATGACCTGGTCATAGGCCCTTTGCATAAAACTCGAATAGATATTGCAAAATGGCACCAATCCTTGTGTGGCCAGCCCCGCAGAAAAAGTAACAGCATGCTGCTCGGCAATGCCCACATCAAATGCCCTGTCTGGCATTGCTTTCATCATGATGTTGAGTGATGAGCCCGATGGCATGGCAGGTGTAATCCCAACAATCCTGTCATTCGCCTCGGCCAGTTCTACCATGGTATGTCCGAAAACATCTTGATATTTAGGAGCCAGTGGCTTATCGGAAACCGATTTTTTGATTTCTCCAGTAATTTTATCGAACAGACCTGGCGCGTGCCACTTGGTCTGGTCTTTTTCGGCCAAAGCAAAACCTTTGCCTTTTACGGTTACGCAATGCAACAGTTTAGGGCCTGGAATAGCAGAAAGATCCTTGATTACCGCCGCCAAACGTTTTACATCATGGCCATCTACCGGACCAAAATACCTGAAATTGAGGGCTTCAAAAAGGTTGCTCTGTTTGAGCAATGTCCCTTTGATGCTTTTCTCAATTTTCTTTACATATTTATGGGCATTGGGTCCCAAGGCTGCCAATTTGGTCAACACTTGTGACACATCTTCCCTAAAACGGTTGTAGGATTTGGAAATGGTGATGCTGGTCAGGTATTCCTTTAGGGCACCAACATTGGGATCGATAGACATGCAATTGTCGTTGAGGATGACCAACAGGTTGGAATTTTCGATCCCCGCATGATTTAGTCCTTCAAATGCAAGGCCAGCTGTCATGGCACCATCGCCGATAACGGCTACATGCTGCCTATCTTTTTCACCTTTATAGTGCGATGCAACGGCCATTCCCAACGCTGCAGAAATGGAGGTAGAAGAGTGGCCCACGCCAAAGGTATCGTATTCGCTTTCGCTGATCTTGGGAAAACCACTTATTCCATTAATGATCCGATTGGTATGGAACTTGTCGCGGCGACCAGTTAAGATCTTGTGCCCGTAAGCCTGATGGCCTACATCCCACACCAGTTTATCGTAAGGTGTATTTAGTGCATAATGGAGCGCAACAGTTAATTCAACAACGCCCAAGCTTGCGCCAAAATGCCCGCCATTTACACTCACCACATCAATGATATATTGACGCAATTCTTGGCATATTTGCTCTAAATCTTGTTCGCTATACTGTTTTAAATCAGCAGGATAATTTATTGTAGATAACAGTGCTCCAGTCTTAACTTCCATGCAACATTTTGAAAATACAAATTACGGTATTTTGCTTCATACTTTCACTAAAAATCATTTCAAATTATTTGAGGCTGTGGCCAATGTCTCTTGCGGATTTTGTGGTGGACAGTGCTTAGCGATTTACATCCGGCCGATTTCTCTGTTCCCAATTAAATCCTTATTTTTACAGAAAATAACCTTCCCCAATAATGAAAAGAGATACGCTAATTTTTGACCTGATCAACAAAGAATTAAACAGACAAGAGCACGGATTAGAGCTCATTGCTTCAGAGAACTTCGTTAGTAAACAAGTAATGGAAGCAGCAGGCTCGGTCTTGACGAATAAATACGCCGAGGGCCTGCCTGGAAAAAGATATTATGGCGGTTGCCAGGTTGTTGATGAGATCGAAAATATAGCCATCGAAAGGGCAAAGCAGTTATTCGGTGCTGCATGGGTAAACGTTCAGCCCCATTCGGGCGCGCAGGCCAATGCTGCAGTCATGTTGGCGGTGATCCAGCCGGGCGATAAGATCCTTGGCTTTGACCTTTCCCATGGCGGACACCTAACCCATGGATCTCCGGTTAATTTCTCAGGAAAATTGTACCAGCCTCATTTTTATGGTGTAAAAAAAGAGGACGGCCTCATCGATTATGCGCGGCTAGAAGAAGTAGCCTTGGCCGAAAAGCCAAAGTTGATCATCTGTGGTGCTTCCGCCTATTCTAGGGAATGGGATTATGCCTTTATTCGTAAGGTTGCCGATCAGATTGGTGCATTGGTGCTGGCAGATATCTCGCATCCCGCCGGATTTATCGCCAAAGGCCTCCTCACCAATCCACTTCCGCATTGCCATATCGTAACCACTACAACCCACAAAACCTTGAGGGGCCCTCGTGGAGGAATGATCATGATGGGCAAAGATTTCGAAAATCCTTGGGGATTAAAAACACCGAAAGGCGAAATCAAGATGATGTCGGCCATCCTAGATATGGCTGTTTTCCCAGGTACGCAAGGCGGACCATTGGAGCACATCATTGCTGCAAAAGCAATTGCATTTGGCGAGGCCTTAACAGATGAATATGCAGATTACATTAAACAAGTAGGCAAAAATGCCCAGGCGATGGCGAAAGCTTTCGTAGCCAAGGGCTATGGGATCATCTCTGGTGGAACAGATAACCATTTGATGCTGATCGACCTTCGCAATAAAAATATCACCGGTAAAATTGCCGAAGGTGCTTTGGAGAAGGCAGACATCACCGTAAATAAGAACATGGTGCCATTTGATGATAAATCGCCATTTGTAACTTCGGGCATGCGTGTCGGAACTGCAGCAATTACCAGTAGGGGCTTTAGGGAGACCGAAATGGAAGAAATTGTTTCGCTGATCGATGAAGTGCTCTCTAATCCCGAAGACGAAAATAATCTCGCACAAGTTAGAAAAAAGGTATTAACTTTAGTAGGGAGATTTTCACTGTACAAATAGGGAGATTTCTCGCTAACTATGCTCAAAGTCGACGCGCTATCTGCTGAACAAGAAGAACTAAGGCTCTCAGCTTTATATTCTTATGATATTCTGGCAAATGGACTCGAATCAGAACTGGATAACCTGACTAAATTGGCCGCGCAGATTGCGAATGTGCCAATGGCCTACATTTCATTCGTAGATCGGGAAACCGTGATCTTAAAGGCCAAGGTTGGCATCGACCATACCTATACCACTCTTCCACGTAAGGTAACCGTTTGTGAACATGCCATGTTCCATCCGGGTGTTTTTGTAGTGCCCGATGTGGAAGCTGATCCCGAATTGGCCAGCAATTCCATGCTTTCACAAGGAAAGGGAATTCGTTTTTATGCTGGAGCGCCCCTAAAAGATGCCGATGGCTTTGCCCTGGGATGTCTGGTCTTGTTGGATCGCGAACCTAGGGTTTTAAGTGCCCATCAGATTGAGGCATTGGCCACCTTAGCCGTTCAGGTAGTTGCCCAATTGGCCCTAAAAAGGAAAAATTCCCAGTTAGAGGCCCAAACCAAACGCTTTGATGAGTTTGTAGATATTTTTACGGTTTCCCCCGAAATCCATTGTATTCTCGACCGAAATGGCGATGTCCTATTCATCAACAATGCCGTAACTTCCATGCTACAATATGAAGTAAACGAAGTAATCGGTAAAAGCATGTGGGATTACTGTTATCATGAAGATGTTGAGAAAACGGTTTATGTTATTGAAAAAGGGCTAAAAAATAAAGATAAACAGTTCAGTATCGACTTTAGATTGGTCGATAAACGTGGCGACATCCGATGGCTCAGCTGGGGCATGGTGGCCAAAGATAACCGCTGGTATTGCTATGGAAGGGACATCACCGAACGAAAAAAGGTGGAACAAGAACTGACCAAGCTCTCTTTTGTGGCCAGCAAGGTAAATAATGGCGTAGTCATCAATGATGCGCATAATCATGTTACCTGGGTAAACGAAGCTTTTACCAAGATTACTGGATTTACATTGAATGACCTCAAGGGAAAGCCATTGGGCGATCTGATCAGTGGCCCTGATACCGATTGGTCGCTCATTGAAAATGCCAGGGGGCTTACCCAGCAAAAGCAATCTTTTACAGTTGATCTGCTCGCCTACCGCAAAGACAAAAAGCCCATTTGGCTATCTATCTATAACACGGTCGTATTAGATAAGGAAGGAAAAGTAGAGACCGAAGTCGAGATCATTATTGACATTACAGAAAAGAAAAAAGCCGAAGAAGAACTCCAGATCTTATCGCTGGTAGCCAGCAAGACCAATACCGGCGTAAGCATTACCAACGCTAAAGGTGAAATCACCTGGGTAAACGAAGCACTCGAAGACCTGGTCGGCTACTCTCTTGACGAACTTTCGGGAAAACTACTTGGAGATCTTTTATCTACAAAACAGACCGATAAACGGCTGATCGAAAATGCCAGAAAACTCGCCTTGAAGAAACAGGCCTATACCATTGAGGTGTTGGCGCAAAAGCGCGATGGTACCTCGATCTGGTTGGCCGTTGCCAATACGCCCGTGCTTAACTCGCAAGGGCAATTGGAACGTCAGGTTGAGCTCATCTACGACATTACCCAGCGTAAACAGGTGGAACAGGAAATGCTGGAAGCTAGGGAGCAGGCCTTACAATTGAGCGAAGCCAAGGAAATGTTCCTATCAGTGATGAGCCATGAAATTAGGACACCATTGAATGCCATTATTGGTATGACCCACCTGCTGTTGGACAACCAGCCAAAGCCTTCCCAGATCGATGACCTTAATATCCTCAAATTTTCTGGCGAAAACCTGTTGAATATCATCAACGATATCCTTGATTTTACCAAAATAGAAACAGGAAACCTGCATTTGGAGACCATTCCTTTTGACCTGCATACACTCTGCGTCGATATCATCAATTCACTGCAGGTAAATGCCGGTAAAAAAGGCAATGTATTGATCCTTATTTATGACGATCAGGTACCTGAGCAGATTTTGGGCGATAAAACCAGGCTTTATCAAATCCTGATCAATCTTCTGGGCAATGCGATCAAGTTTACGGACAAGGGAAGGATAGAGCTTTCAGTGAAATTGAAAAGGAATGTAGCCCAAGAAGTAGAAATCTATTTCGAGGTAAGAGATAATGGAATTGGTATCCCGAAAGATAAACAATCTTATATTTTCGAAACCTTTACACAGGCCAGAACAGATATTTCCAGAAAATATGGCGGTACCGGCCTCGGACTAGCCATTACCAAAAAATTATTAAAGCTTTATCGATCGGAAATCGAAATCGAAAGCACGGAAGGAAAAGGGACCGTATTTTCTTTTGTCATCAAGTTTGCCAAACAATCGATCATCCTGCCCGTAGCTGAACAACCGATCGTACCCAATTTATTTACGGACAAAAAAATTCTAGTAGTCGACGACAATGAAGTCAATATCCTCATAGCCAAAAGGTTTTTGAGCAAGTGGGGACTAGATATCGATTTTGCGGCCAATGGCGAAGAAGCCATTAATAAAGTGGTCGGAAATACCTACGACCTGATATTTATGGACATCCGGATGCCTGGGATAGATGGATTTGACACGACCAAGATCATTCGCGAAATTCCCGGGAACTATTATGCGAACGTTCCCATTATTGCCCTAACGGCTTCTACGCTGCACAATGAAAACATGAAATTCAAGGAATCAGGGATGAACGGCCATATCCTAAAGCCATTTAATCCGGAAGAAATTAAAGGCGTCCTAGCGAAGTTCTTTGGAGCAGAAGTTGAGGGTTGAAAAAGTAAAAAGTAGAAAGTCAAAAGTCGAAAGCCGAAAGCCCCGAAGAATGTTCAAAATGACTCCTCCATAACTGTGAGCTATCGTTTCCTTTCACCTTTCTTCTTTAATCTTTTAGTCTTTAATCTATGTTCTTTGCTCTTTTTCTTTAGTCTTTGGTCTTTCCTCTCTGCTCCCAAAAAGTAAAGGGCCGATACTTCTAGTGAAATATCGACCCTTACCATCTAAATTAACGCTCTCGTATATATGAACAAAGAGTAGGTATAAAAGGTTTTAAAAAAAGTTAATTTTTTTAATTATTCTCGTAACACCCTAATTCTGAGGGAAATAATCTTGATTTATTTGCTAAGTCACGGTTCAGGTAGGAACTGAAATATAAATCTCCAGTTAAATTTGCTCCTTTGTTCAGGACCGGACTTGAAGGGCCTAACCGGAAATCGGCCTTTTCTATACTGATAAATAGTGGCGCTTGGTTAAGGATATTCCCATTGCTGTTATAGCTAGTGTTTGTGGTAGTCAGCAGGTTGTTTTTAATATCGGATGTAATAATCGAGGTAGCTGTTTTCTTGTCTATACTGAATTCGTCTTTGAGCGTGCCCCAGATAATGTTGTTCACAACTGTTATGCTCAGGTTGGCCGATTGTGAGGTGCTGATGTAGTCTGAAAGATAGATAATGGGCGTTTTTCGGGCAAAGTTTGGATTATATCCAACAAAGGTATTTTGTTTAAGGTTGTAGCTTCCTCCACCAGCACCATATAACAAGTACTGGCCACAATTATAGAACAGGTTGTTAAAAGCAGTAAACGCTGCCTGATAGCCTAAAAAGCCTACCACCTCCATGTTTTTGACGATACTATTGGTCAACAGAACTTTAGGAGCCCCGTTTGTCCCTAAGGAATCGACCGTAATGCCCGTTACTCCATTTTTGATGATGGTATAATGGAGCTGGGAATCCGTACTTTCAGGGTAAAAGTGAAGTCCGTTCCATTGGCCAGACTGATCCCGGTAAAGCTTTTCAAGGCGGTCTCCGGCAAATAAGATGCTGTCTGTCCTTGTACCAATCGCATTTAGCGTCCCTTTGATGCTCATGGAAGCATTGCCATGGAAAAGGACTTTTGTGCCCGGTTCGATCGTAAGCGTTGCGTTTTTCGCTATGGTTACTGATTTATAGATCAGATAAGGAAGTTTACTGTTCCAGGTCGTGTTGCTGGCAATGGTAGCCCCGTTCACAAAATTTGCGTTCTGACCAAATGCCACCAAAGGTATGCGCTCTTTTTTGCCATTAAAATAAAGCAGAATCGAATCTTCTACAATAAAAGGCAGGTGCTGCACAGTGGGATTAATCTGTACTTTAACGAAAATGTTCAGGGAGTCCTTTCCATTTAACTTTAAGTTATTCGCTTCGGCTGCGGCAAGTCCATTAATGTTTAAGCTAAAAGGAGAATTGACTCCTCCGCTCAATTTAATATTATCGATATGGATTGCTTTGCCATTTGGATTATAGATTTTTAGTCTTCGGCTACTAGAGCCTATGGAGGTGAACACGGTGTCGAACAAAACACTATCGCTTGAAAAACTCAGCTTGGCCGCGGGATCAAAAGTCAATTCCTCATCTTTGTTGCAGGCGGCAAAAAGTGTGCTGATAAAAATCGCGAAAAGTAAAAGTTTAATCTTCATGCCTATTCTGCAAAAGCAACCGCCGCAATGCTTAATTTTTTAATCGGTGAATTTAACAGAACCTGACCACAGGCCTCAAGTGTTGCTCCCGTGGTGACCACGTCGTCAACCAGCAATATGTGTAGATCTTGCATCTGCTCAGCTTTTGATAGGCTGAAAATATCCCGCATGTTTTCATAACGATAATAACGTGATTTTTTTGTTTGTGTTGCCGATGCCTTCAATCGTCGCAGATGAAGCGTGCTAAAGGGAATATTCATTTCTTCGGCCATGCCTTTGGCAATGTACTCACTTTGATTATAGCCACGTAGTTTCTGCTTTTTGGGATGTAACGGCACTGGGATAATCAGATCCACATCCTGATATTGCTCACTCTGTTTCAATCGCTCAGCCAATAATTGCCCAAGCTTGATGCCTACAGCTGTTCTGCCCTTATATTTTAAGTGGTGCACCAGGTGCTGCACTTTCGTCCCTTTTTTAAAATAGAGCATGGCCATTGCTGCATGGAGGGGAAGCCGGCCCCAGAATTGCCTGGCCACCCGATTATCCTGATGCAGGTGATAATCTGTATAGGGCAGGTCGAATAAGCAATGCAGACAGATGTCGCCCTCACCGTGATGGAGACCAGTTCCACAGGCGGGGCACAGCTCTGGAAAGAGCAGAGCGACAAAATCCAACATCAAGCGCTGCAAGGCATTCATGTTCTAATTTAACAAAATAACAAGTAAGTTAGATGGAAAAATTTGAGATTTAACCTCTGGTTAGGAAATGTAATTTTCTATGAAAAGAGTTTGATGTAGAGTTGTTGAGTCGTTTAGGTGCTGACAAAAACTAACTTTCCTTAACTGCCAGCTGTCCGCAGGCGGCATCGATATCTTTTCCACGGCTACGCCTGATGTTGGTGTTGATCCCATTGTTGCGCAGATAGGTTGCAAAGGCATCGATCTTATCGCCTTCGGCATTGATGAAATCGGCAAATTGTATTGGATTATACTCAATCAGGTTCACTTTACAAGGTACATGCCTGCAGAATTTAGCCAATTCCATGGCATCCTGAATTTCATCATTGAAGTTATTGAAGACAATATATTCGTAGGTGACCGGATTTTTCGTCTTTTGAAAATAATATTTTAGGGCTTCTGCCAAGGCCTTTAAGGAATTATGCTCCGTAATGGGCATAATTTCATGCCGCTTTTCATCATTCGCTGCATGTAAGGAAAGGGCTAAATTGAACTTTACACCATCATCCCCCAATTTCTTGATCATTTTGGCAATTCCCGCCGTAGAAACCGTAATCCGCTTGTACGACATGTTCAGGCCATCTGGAGCCGTAATCCGTTCAATCGATTTTAGCACATTTGCATAGTTGAGCAACGGTTCGCCCATGCCCATATACACAATATTGGTCAGCGGAATGCGGTAATTTTCTTTCGCCTGTTGATCGATCAGCACCACCTGGTCATAGATTTCATCTGCATTAAGGTTGCGTTTGCGGTCCATATAGCCTGTTGCACAAAATTTGCAGGTCAGGCTACAGCCCACTTGTGAACTCACACAGGCAGTCATTCTTTCGTCGGTCGGGATCAGCACGCCCTCCACAATATTACCATCGTGCAATCGAAAGGCATTTTTGATGGTATGGTCATTGCTAAACTGCGCATTGCTGATGGATACGGCATTGATGCGGAATTGTTCATCCAGTTTCTTGCGGAGTTCCTTCGATAGGTTGCTCATCTGCTCAAAACTTCGCACTGATTTCTCCCATAACCATTGATAGACCTGCTTGGCCCGGTAGGCAGGCTCATTCATCGCCACAAAATGCTGCTGCAAAGCAACTAAATCTAACGACCGGATATCAATTTTTGAAGAATTGGGCATGGGGGCAAAGATACGAAGTTTTGGTTAACTGTTGAATTGGTTAAGCGGTTAACTGCCAAGGTTACCCTTTAAAATAGATTTTCTTAGGGCATTCAACTTATTTGAGAGCTCATCAACCCATAACCTGAGCAACGTATATTCTTGTTGATCGATATATCCTAAATCATAAGCGCCTATAATGTGGTTAAGTGTTTCAATCGTACTGGAATATGACATCGTAATAAAATGGGCTTTATCTTTGCTCGTTATTCGTGCCGAACCCTCAGCAATACAATCAGCAATGCTGCTCGAAGAGCGCTTGATCTGACTTGCCAAGCCAAAAACTTCCTCTTTCGGAAACTTTTTTACAAGCTGATAAATTTCTTTCCTAAATAGCCGTGCTCTTTGCCAAGTATCTAATTTTTCAAATGAATAGTTGTGCATACGTTATGAATAAGATTAAAAGCGATGATAAGAATTATTGTTGTAAATAGCTGATTTTTAGCTAATTATTGTTTATAGATTAAGATGGTTTAACTAACATGTGCTTTATTTTATTCTGAAGCTAATTTTCCAGTGTAAGGCCCCACAATTAACCAATTCAACAGTTAACCGCTTAACCAATCAATAAATGCTATCTTTGCATAAAAAACACTTCTATGGCCGATTTAGCAACACGATTGAACAAGTATATTAGCGAAAGTGGTTTATGTTCCAGAAGGGCGGCTGATCGGTATATCGAACTTGGGCAGGTATTGATCAATGGACGCAAGGCGAAAGTTGGCGATAAGGTCTATTTTGGCGATCTGGTGAGCGTAAATGGCAACATGATCGAGCCAAAACAGGTGGAAAATTCAATTTTGCTTGCCTACAATAAGCCCGTGGGCATTACCACCACATCTGAGGGAAGCGTAAAGGGAAATATTGTGGATCACGTTAACCATAGCGAAAGGGTATTCCCAATAGGAAGGCTCGATAAAGACTCCCAAGGACTGATTTTCCTCACCAATAATGGCGACCTGGTCAATAAGATCTTGAGGGCCGGAAACAACCACGAGAAAGAATACTTGGTTACTGTTAATAAGCCGATTACAGATCAGTTTATCGAAGGAATGGCCAAAGGTGTTCCCATTTTGGGCGTCATGACCAAGAAGTGCAAGGTAACCAAAGAAAGTCCGCTTATTTTTAAGATTATCCTTATACAAGGGCTGAACCGGCAGATCCGCAGGATGTGCGAATATTTCGGATATGAAGTGGTGAAGCTCGAAAGAACAAGGATCATGAACATTACCCTTAAAGGTCTGCCAGTGGGCGATTGGAGGGAACTTACAACAGAAGAACAAGAAGCAATCAATAAGCTGGTGGCCAAGTCACGCTCTGAGGCGCCAGTTGCGCCACAAAAGACGGCCAAAAAAACTGCTCCAGAAAAACCCGCCCAGCGCTATGCCAAAAGCAAGACGCCCGTTCAAAAAAACAAAGACGAGCGTCGGAGCGCACCGGGCCCAAAACAGCAGTCCAATACCAACGATTGGTTTAAGAATAATGGCCCGAGCAGGCGCTCAAGCAGGCCTTCAAATGGAAAATCGGGCACTCCGGGTGCAAAAGTCAGAAGTCCGAAACGAAAATAGTTAGCCCTGATGCGCAGGCACGCACCAGGACATTTCACCTAAAAATTCATATCGTCGGCACTTGGCCCATAAGTGCCAGGGATCGGAATATCGAGCAAGCGCAGATAAACACCCAATTGTGCCCTATGGTGCGTAACCTGGCTCATCGAAACCCTGATGATCTCATATTTGCTCATGTCGGCATGGATCTGCTCTCCGGTGCGCAACACCCATCTCCCAGTTAGGTCTTCCTCCTTGGCACCGTTCAGGCTATTCATGCCCGAGGCAAAACTCTCTTCAAATATGTCCAGTAGCTGTGCAGAAGTAGCCACAGTTTTCGGTTCATAGGGCGCAGCGGCAAAATCCAATTCCGCCGTGTCAAGTCCCAACGTAATCCAGCTTGGTAACTCGGCAATATGGGTAGACAATGCGCCCATCTTCATGCTCTTTTCGTGCGGTGCCCAATCCAATTTGTCCATTGGCACCAAAGCCAACATTTTTCGGGTCACTTTGGATTCCTGCTCCAGTTCATTTTTTAATAATTCTAGAATTTTCATTGCTTTAAAGGGTTTAAATGTTTCTGTTTGATGCAAAGAAAATACAGGCTACTGACAACCCTATGGCAGGCCCTTTAAAAAAAAAGCAAAGAGTAAAGAGCATAGAGCAAGGAGCAAAAAAGAAAGAGAGCGGCAATTAATAATTAACGGGTAGGTACATCATGTAATCGTCTACGGTGATGTGGTCTGTTTTTTTGAAGGGAAGGCCTAGATTTTTAATGTCAAGGATCTGGTTCACCTTGAAATCGCGATAGGCGTTTCGCAAATGGCACCAGCCGATGAGATGCCAACTGAACGCATAAAAAATCAATCCGATGGGCTCAAGCTCCCTTTTGCTTACCTCTTCTTTATTGTTTTTATAGGAAATTTGTATGAGCAGCTTTGCCGAAATTGCATTTTGCAGCGCAGAGAGGTACTCAAAATCGTTCTTCATCCGATGCGGAAGCTGTAGTCTGATCTGCTCGTTCAGCGAGTCCAGCTTTTCCTTCTGACTGCTTTTGAGCACCGCCTTTACCTTATTGAGTGCCGAAGTATAATGCTGTAGGATGGATTGGTCTGCAAATCCGCCCAAAAATTTTTCCATGAGGAGCAATGCATTTGCCTCTTCAGATTTAAAGGAAATAGGGGGCAAAAAATAACCCGGTACAATACAATATCCTTTGTTGGGCTCAAAACTTAACGGAATGCCCTGCTCACCGAGCGCCTTCATGTCACGATATACCGTACGGATGCTGATGCCAAACTGCCCCGCAATATGGTCAGCCATGATGTATTTCCTCGATTGCAACAAGACTAAAATCCCGAAAAGTCGATCAATGCGGTTCATGGATTAACAATTAACTAATTAGCCATTTCCCTAATTATGGATTGGCAAATTAGCTAATTATGACTTAATTTGTGAAATGCTAAGATACATTTCTGCAGATCGGATCTATCCAGTCGAAAGGCCTTCAATTGACCACGGGGTGATTGCCCTCACAGCTGATGGAACCATACAGGCCATACTTACACCGCAGGAAGCCCAAGATCAGGAGATAACGGCAATCGAACATTACCCCGGTGTAATCGTTCCGGGATTTGTGAATACCCATTGCCATTTGGAATTGTCGCACCTGCTTGGGCAGATCCAGGAAAAAACCGGACTGACCGAATTCATCAAAGGTATTTTGGCCCTGCGCGAACAGCCAGTGGAGGACATCGTTTCCGCAATGGAGAAGGCCGATCAGGAAATGTACGACAATGGGATCGTGGCAGTTGGGGATATCTCCAATAAGCTGATTTCGAAAGAGATTAAATTAAAGAGCAAAATCTATTATCACACCTTTGTAGAGGTCTTTGGCTTTAATGCGCCTGCCGAAAAGACCATAGTTTCCGGAATTGAACTAAAACTGGCTTTTGCGCCGCTCAAGGCCTCTATTGTTCCCCATGCGCCTTATTCGGTATCGTCGGCCCTGTTTCAAAAAATTGCGGAAGTGAATGGGGCAACTGATCCCATTAGCATCCATAATCAGGAAACGCAGGGAGAAAATGAGCTTTTTGAGCTAGGGACAGGCCGCTTTGCCGATTTTTTTGCCGAACTGGGAATTGCCCAAAGTGAAGCCCATGGTCAAGGGAAAAATGCATTGGCCTATCATCTCCCACAGCTATCCAGACAGGCGAATACTTTACTGGTACACAATACGTTCACCAGTAAAAGCGATCTGGAAAATTCCAAGAAAATCCATCAACAGGTATTTTGGTGCCTCTGTCCCAACGCCAATCTCTACATTGAAGATACCTTGCCGAATGTAGCGTTTTTTGCTGCAGAAGGGCTGAAGGTTACGCTAGGTACGGATAGTTTGGCGAGTAACCATCAATTGAATATTTTAGCTGAAATGAAAACCTTGCAGGATCAAAAGCAAATTCCATTTGATACCTTATTGGAATGGGCTACCCGCAATGGCGCCGAGTTTTTGGGCATCGCCACAACTTATGGCAGCCTAACACCAGGAAAAAGGCCGGGCATACTGCTATTGAACTTATCTGATGGAGATACCATCCCAGAAAATGCGGCCATACAACGTTTATTTTAGGACATGACGAACAGGATTACCCAACTTTTTGAGATCGACTATCCCATTGTACAAGCGGGAATGATCTGGTGCAGTGGATGGCGATTGGCTTCTGCCGTATCAAATGCTGGCGGATTGGGCGTTATTGGCGCAGGTTCCATGTATCCCGAAATATTGCGCGAGCACATCCGGAAATGCAAAGCCGCCACTTCAAAGCCTTTTGCAGTCAATGTGCCCTTGCTCTATCCCAACATTGCAGAAATCATCGCCATCCTCATCGAAGAAAAGGTCAAGATTGTTTTTACCTCCGCAGGAAATCCGGCAACGTGGACTGCCCAACTTAAGGCCGCAGGCATGGTTGTGGTGCATGTGGTTGCCAATACAAAATTTGCCTTAAAAGCACAGGATTGTGGGGTTGATGCCATTGTAGCCGAAGGCTTTGAAGCTGGCGGACACAATGGGAGGGAAGAAACCACCACCCTCTGCCTGATCCCCATGGTCAAAGCTGTCGTCCATATCCCGGTCATCGCCGCTGGTGGCATCGGCAGTGGAAAAGCCATGTTGGCCGCATTTGCGCTCGGAGCAGAAGCCGTGCAAATAGGTTCGGCCTTTGCCGTAGCCAGCGAATCATCTGCCCATCAACACTTTAAAGAAAAAATTATCCAGGCCACTGAAGGTGATACCAAACTTCGGTTGAAAAAGCTTGTTCCGGTAAGATTGCTCAACAATGAATTTGCCGAATCGGTGGCACAGGCCGAAGCAGCTGGAGCGAACACCGAATCGCTGCTGCAGCTATTAGGTAGGGGCCGGGCAAAATTAGGCATGTTCGAAGGGGACCTGGAGCAGGGCGAACTTGAAATCGGACAGGTGTCGGCCATGTTAACAGACATCAGGCCAGCGGCAAGTATACTGGACGAAATATGGAAGGAATTTTTGCAGACCAAACAACACATCAGCACCGCTATATGAAAGCCAAGAGAATATTTGCCCTGTTTACGTTATTGCTGATCATTGTAGCCATCTGGCTGATCAAAAACAAAAAACCACATCTCCAACCGGGCACAAACAACAAATCACAGATCCATCCATGAAGCACATCAATCTCAAAATCACCGGAAAAGTACAGGGCGTATTTTTTAGGGCAAGCACAAAGGCCGTTGCCGACCAGATGGGCGTGAAGGGAATGGTCAAAAATGAAAAAGATGGCAGCGTATATGTAGAGGCAGAGGCCGATGCGCTCACCTTGGAACTATTTGTAGATTGGTGCAAAACCGGCCCGGAAAAGGCAAAGGTCGAAAATGTTGAAATAGCAGCCGGAGAACCCAAAAATTATCGCAACTTTGAAGTGGTTAAAAAGAATTTATTTTGGTAATGTTAATTACGGTTGATGATTTACGATGGACCGCAGGTGCTGCTAAATCTAAAATCTAAAATCTAAAATCTAAAATTGATTGTCAGTTTATAAAAAATTTCTTGGCCAGACAGCGGTATATGGGATCAGTACGGTTTTTTCGAGGCTGTTCAATTTTATCTTAACGCCCATCTACACCAAGGTCTATGCGAAGGGCGTCTATGGTATCTTCACCAACATGTATGCCTATGCTTCCCTGATCAATGCGGTACTGGCATTTGGTATGGAAAGCACCTATTTTAGGTACCTGAACAAGCACGAGGATAAAAAACAGGAGGTGTACAACAACTCATTTTTGTGCATCGCATTTATTTCCATCCTATTTTTGATCACGGCGCTGGTTTTTCGCAATCCGATAACGGCCTATCTCACCGACCAACCGAGCGAATTTGCTGACTATAAACGGTATGTCACCTATTTTATATGGATACTATTTGTAGATGCCATCTGCGTGATACCCTTTGCAAAACTTCGTGCCGATGAAAAGGCCATGAAGTACAGCATAACCAAATTCCTGAATATCGGCTGTTTCGTGGGCTTTAATTTGATCTTTATTTTTGTTATTCCGGCCATCATCAAGCACAACTGGATTGGTGCTTCTTGGTTTTCAGGCTGGTTTAGGGACAGGTGGATCGGCTACGTATTCCTTTCTAACCTCATTGCCAGCATCGCCACTTTTCTAATGTTGCTGCCCGAATTCCTGAAGCTCAGATTTCGTTTCGATCAGAAATTATTCGCAAGCATGTTCGCCTACAGCTGGCCAATTTTGGTGGCTAACCTGTCGTTTATCATCAATGAGAACTTGGATAAAATAGTGCTCGGAAAATTGCTGCCGCCAGAAATTGCCAAGGGCGATGTAGGGATCTACGGTGCGGTCTGCAAGATCGCCATCTTTATGAGCATTTTCATCACGGCATTTAGGCTGGGCGCCGAACCTTTTTTCTTCAGCCATGCCAAACATGAGAGCGCCAAAAAAACCTATGCCACCATTCTCCATTATTTTGTCATCGCACTGGCCATCATTTTTGTGGCGCTGATTGCCAACATCGAAATCCTCAAACATTTTATCAGTCGTGATGCCAAGCACGTGGCCGAATATTGGGCAGGGCTACCTGCAGTTCCGTACTTATTGCTGGGATATGTTTGTCTGGGCATCTACATGAACCTTTCGGTATGGTACAGGTTGTCTGATCAGACCCGCTTTGGCCTCTATATCTCGGTAATCGGTGCCGTGCTGACCATTGTACTCAACTTTATACTCATTCCAGGCTACAGCTACATGGGATCTGCCTGGGTAAGCATGATTGCCTATTTTACCATGATGGTCATTTCGTATGTTTTGGGGCAGAAATATTATCCGATCCCCTATAACCTGAAACGGGTCGCCACTTATCTGATCTTGTCTACCGCAATTGTTTTCACTTCCTTTTTTATCTTTAAAAGAAACATTTATATCGGCAATGCCATGTTGATCGTTTTTATCTTGGGGATTGTCTATGTTGAAAAAAATGAACTGATGAAAATCTTAAAACGAGCTTAAGCCATGAAAATCAATATCATTAACCATTCTTCCCATCCGCTGCCGGCCTATGAAACGGCCCACGCTGCGGGAATGGACCTCCGTGCAGCCATCGACGCGCCCATTACGCTCAAGCCGCTTCAGCGCATCCTGGTACCTACGGGACTGCATATCGAACTGCCGATCGGTTTCGAGGCGCAGATTCGGCCAAGGAGCGGACTGGCATTTAAGCATGGGATTGGGATCGTGAACTCACCTGGCACCATTGATGCAGATTACCGGGGAGAAATCAAAGTCTTGTTGATCAACCTATCTGATACCGATTTTGTGATCAATGATGGCGACCGGATTGCACAGATGGTCGTGGCCAGCCATGAAACCGTAACCTGGACCCCCAGCGAATCGCTCAGCGATACCGCCCGCGGATCAGGGGGTTATGGACATACGGGTAGTTTATAGTATTTAGTTATCAGTTCTCAGTTTGCAACCTCAACAGTTCAACAACCAACAATCTAACGCTAAATGACCGAATGAAAAATGAACAATGCCCCAATCATCTAAACACCTAACCAACCAAACAACCAACAACCAATAATGAAACCAATCCTTTTCCTGTTCTTAATTCTTTGTGGGCCCTCTGGATACGCCCAGGAGACCATTCCTGAGGGAAGGGAGAATAACCTCATCAAGGAATTGTTTTTTGCGGGGCTGAAAGAAAAACTGGTCGAAAATTACAGCAATGCCAGCAACAGCTTCAATAGGATTATTGCCATCGATCCTAAAAATGCCGCGGCCTATTACGAACTGGCGAACCTGAATTATCGGCAAAAGAAATTGTTGGAAGCCGAGGTATTCATCAAAAAGGCAATCAGCCTTGAGCCGAAGAATAGTTGGTACGTAAAACTCCAGGCCGAAATCTATAAACGTAATGGAAACATGGACGCCCTGGTAGGCGTTTTTGACCAATTGATCCAATTTGAACCAGAAAATAGCGACCTGTATTTTGACAAGGCCAATGCCTACCAGATTGCCGGAAAGTTCGAAGAGGCCCAGAAGACCTATCAGGAATTGGAAAGCAAATTTGGCGCATCAGATGAACTTAAAATGGCCAAACAGCGCCTATCGGTACAGAATGGAGGTGCGGCCAATGTAGATGAACTGTCAAAGCAATTGACGGAAAATCCTGCTGATATTAAAAATTACCTCTACCTGAGCGGACTTTTGCTAGAGAAAAATAAAAATGAGGAGGCGCTGAGCTTGTTGCTGAAGGCCAAAACCATTGCCCCAGATCAATATGAAATCGACCTGGCCTTGGCCGATGCCTACAAAGCACAACAAAAAAATGAACTGGCGATGGCAGCCCTGCGTTCAGCTTTCGCAAATGCATCCATGCCTTTAGAGAACAAGATCAAGATCGTGTCGGCCATGTTGCCGAAGTTTGCTGATCCGGCTGTCGTAAAAAATGCAACAGCACTCGCCCAAGCGGCAGAGCAGGTCCACCCTGGTCAGGCCAAACTCGTCGTGTTATTGGGGGATGTGTATTATCAGCAAGGCAATTTCGCACAGGCGAAGCTCAAATACCAGGAAGCTTTAAAGATATCAGACCAGCTTTATGTGGCTTGGGAAAAACTGCTTGCCATCCAAACCCTGTTGGGCCAATATCAGGAGGCCATCAAAACCGGTGAAGATGCCCTGGCGATCTATCCCAATCAGGCCATCCTGTATTATTACCGTGCCTTTGCACTTCACCGGAATGGACAGAATGCCGAGGCAGGATTGGAAATCAAGTCTGCCCTGCAACTGGATGGCGAAGATAAAAGCCTCAAAGCGATGATCTTTGCGCTCCAGGCCGAAGTTTTCATCGATCAGGAAAAGTTAAAAGAGGCCGATGCGGCTTTTGACAAGGCCATCGAGCTTGCACCAGATAATTACCTCACCTTGAGCAATTATGCCTATTATTTGGCGTTAAGAAATCAGAACCTGGCCAAGGCAGAGGCATTGGCCGCCAAAGCTGCTACCGCCATGCCCAACCATGCTTCGGTACTGGATACCTATGCCATTGTGTTGTTCAGATTGGGGAAATATGACCAGGCCCTGCTCAACATCCAAAAAGCATTGCAAAACAACGAAGCAACAAACCCTGTTTATCTAGAACATTATGGCGATATCCTTTTTATGAAGGGCGCACATGAACAAGCGGTAGTCCAATGGCAAAAGGCGAAGCAGGCCGGAGGCAGTTCTGATAAATTAAATAAGAAGATCAATGAAAAAAAATACATTAAATAGCCTATTTGGCCTAGCTTTGGTACTGGTAGTTGGCTGTACCCCAAAAAAGGTAATCGTAGAAACCCCTCCGGTTGTTACTACACCGGCCGTCGTCAAGGCTGATGAAAAACCCCAGAACCTTGCCCTGTTAAAAAGCAAGAACCTTAATTTCAATACCCTTTCGCTCAAGGGAAAAACCAAGCTTACGTTAGATGGTGACGATCAGAACGTAACCCTGTCCATCAGGATCTTGAAAGACAAAAAGATATGGGTAAGCGTAACCGGATTGGCGGGCATTGAGGGCGTTAGGGCGGTCATTACACCAGATAGCCTGATGATGCGGAACAACCTCCAGAAAACCTATCTCAAAAAGCCGTTCAATTATATCTATGGCTTTACCAATAAGCAGGTCAACTTTGGGCTGTTGCAATCTATTTTTGCCGGAAACACCATCGCCGAATTTACCACCGAAAAATCTGCCCTGGTGCAGGACAATGGCGTGTGGGTGTTGAGCGGAACTTCGGGCACCCTCAATTACCAAAGTGTATTCAATACGCTATTAAAAGTGGCCGAAACCACATTGA
This sequence comes from Pedobacter sp., assembly GCA_031119475.1. Classification (GTDB taxonomy): domain Bacteria; phylum Bacteroidota; class Bacteroidia; order Sphingobacteriales; family Sphingobacteriaceae; genus Pedobacter. The sequence continues at coordinate 556,708 of JAVHXV010000002.1, forward strand.
ACGATGCCAATGCAGGCCAGGCCCTTAAGGTTACCTACGGAAATTATACGCCAGTAAATGCTGCCCTGTTCCCTTCTAGCCTGAAAATCAGTTCCATGTCTGGCGCAAAGAAAATTGACCTGACCATTGAATTCAATAAAATAGAAAGCAATATTCCTTTGGAATTTCCCTTTAGCGTGCCTAAAAATTACGAGCTAATCAACTAATTTTTATATTTTTGGTTCGATGAAGTTAAACAGACTATTTCTTTTCATGCTTCTGGTGTCGGGATATTCGGTTGCCTTTGCACAATCGACGCCAAGCAGTAAGGAACTAACTCGGAAAAAGGAAGCCCTTCAGCGCGAAATCGAGCTTGCACAAAAAAACCTGAGCAAAACGGTCAATGGAAAGAAACTGACCCTGACCCAGATCAATGCGATCAAGTCCCAGATCAGGCTGAGGCAGGAAAAGATCTCTACCATCAACTCCGAGATGCGGAATCTCGATAACAAGATTACCGAAAATACAGGAAAAGTACATTCACTGCAGAGCAGGTTGGTAGACCTCAAGAAAAATTATGCCGAGATGATCAGGTTTGCTCAGCGCAACCGCAATTCTTACGACAAGATGATGTTCATCTTTGCGGCCAAAGACTTTAATCAGGCCTACAAACGCATCAAATACCTTCAGCAGTTCGGACAATACCGTAAAAAACAGGCCGCCTATATCCAGGGCACCGAAAAAGACCTGAGCAACCAGATCGTGGTATTGGACAAGGACCTGAAAAACAAAAACAGCCTACTCAAACAACAGGAAGAAGAGCGGAACAAGCTCAACAAAAATAAAAATGAACAGGCGGTGGTGCTCAACCAGTTGGGCAGGCAGGAAAAACAATATAAGCAGGATATCCAGCGTAAAAAGCAGCAACAGGCAGCGGTAGACCGGGCCATCCACATTGCCATCCAGCGGGAGATCGAAATTGCGCGTAAAAAGGCCGAAGAAGAAGAAAGAGAAAGGGCGCGCATCGCGGCAGCAAAGGCCAAGGCAGAAAACAAGCCGGTGGCAGCTGCACCTAGTGAAACCAAAAATAAATCGAACAGCGAAATTTTCAGGTCTACTTCTGATGGGAACAAGCTCTCAGAGGCCTTTGAAAACAACCGTGGAAGTTTGCCCGCCCCGGTAACCAATGGTTACATCAGCAGCCATTTTGGGCGGGGGAAAGTAGACCAGGCCACGATCGATAACGAAGGGGTTACCTATCAGACACCAGAAGGTGCAGCGGTAAGATCAGTGTTTAGTGGCAAGATTACCAGCATCACGCCCGTTCAGGGCAGGTACATTGTCCTCATCAAGCATGGCGAATACTTTTCGGTCTACTTCAACCTCAAATCGGTCAGTGTGGCTAAGGGCGAAAGTGTAAGTGCCCGTCAGAACATTGGCATAGTGGGCACAACCGACGGTGTAGGCGAACTCGGCTTCCAGATCAGAAGGGTAAGTACCCCACAAAATCCAGAAAGTTGGTTGTCTCGTTAATCTATTCCACATTATATTTGTCTATATTTGTATAAAATCAATAAAAAATGCATTCAGGGCTGTTATTAGAATTCTTAAACATGGGCGGAGGTGAGATTGCACTCATCATGGTGGCCATACTTTTGTTGTTTGGAGGTAAAAAATTGCCCGAACTGGCAAGGGGATTGGGAAAAGGGATCAGGGAATTTAAAGATGCCTCTGAAGGTGTAAAAAGAGAAATCCATCGGAACATTAATGCCGTAGATTTAGATAATGAGCAGAAGGATGACGGGTATTCGGATCCATCGATTACCGATGTGGCAGAAAACCACAGCGAATACCACCACCCTTCAACAGCCGACGAGCCGATCGAAGCCATCGTTAACGATGAGCCTGCGCCCGAGGTTAAGGCTCCTGTAAAGAAATCAAACCGAAAAAAAAGTAAGGAAGCGGAACTGTAGTTTCTTTACATAGTAAAACATTTTAAATAAAAATAACATGGCACAACCAATTATCTTAGCCGGGCTAGGAACAGGAGAAATCGTTTTAATTGTTCTAGCACTACTTTTGCTGTTCGGCGGTAAGAAAATTCCAGAGCTGATGCGTGGTTTGGGAAAAGGTGTGAAAGAATTTAAGGACGGCAAGGACGGTTTAGATTCAAACGGCAACCCAACTCCAAATAACGACAACAGACCGCTCTAGTCTATTCATTTTTTGTCTTTTAAGTTCAAATTTTGAAGAAATATACCTCTTTAACAGAGATACAAGCAAAACTTGCGCAAAAGGAGCTCGATTTACCAGGATTACTTTCCTATTATTTTGGTCAGATCGAAAAAAATCAACACCTCAATGCATTCAACGAGGTGTTTTTTGATTCTGCACGCGCACAGGCGGATGCCATACAGCAAAAACTTAATGCTGGCACGGCCGGTAGGTTGGCCGGAATGGTCATCGGCATCAAAGACAACATCTGCTACAAAGACCACCAGGTCAGTGCCTCATCCAGAATGCTGGAAGGCTTTATTTCCCCTTATTCTGCTACTGTTGTAGAACGGCTCTTAAAAGAAGATGCCATCATTATCGGACGCCTCAATTGCGACGAATTTGCCATGGGCGGATCAAACGAGACTTCCTACTTTGGTCCGGTTAAAAATGCGGCAGACGCGAATAGGGTAGCCGGCGGCTCATCGGGCGGTTCGGCCGTGGCTGTCCAGGCCGACCTATGTTTATCGGCTCTTGGTACCGATACTGGGGGGTCAGTCCGCCAGCCAGCCGCTTTCTGCGGAATTATTGGGCTCAAGCCTACGTATGGACGTATTTCCAGGTATGGCGTCATTGCCTATGCCTCTTCTTTTGATCAGGTAGGTACATTGACCTCTTCTGTGACTGATGCGGCAACCTTGTTGTCGGTACTTGCCGGAGCAGACCATGCCGATAGTACGGTTTCGACCTTACCCGTGCCAGATTATGCAAGGGAGCTTAAACCAACCAAGAAAAAGAAAATTGCTGTGCTCACCGAAACGATCGAAAATGAGGCGCTAGACCCTGAAATCAGAGCGGCTATTTTAGCGGCTATTGCGCGATTGGAGAAACAGGGACACGAAATCAGCTATCATTCTTTCGACCTGCTCGACTACCTTGTTCCGGCCTATTACGTACTTACTACTGCCGAAGCCTCATCTAACCTCTCCCGGTTTGATGGGGTACATTATGGATACCGGAATAGTCAGGCCGAAAGCCTGAACCAACTTTATAAAGATTCGCGTGCAGAGGGTTTTGGCGAAGAAGTAAAACGGAGGATCTTATTGGGAACGTTTGTACTGAGCGCAGGATATTACGATGCCTATTATCAAAAGGCACAGCAGGTACGCCGATTGATCAGGGAGAAAGTAGTGTCGCTGCTGGCCTCGTGCGATTTTCTTTTAAGCCCCGTTACCCCAACACCGGCATTTAAGATGGGCGAAAACATGCAGGACCCCTTGGTCATGTACATGGCAGATATCTATACCGTATTGGCCTCATTGGCAGGCATTCCAGCAATTTCTTTGCCTTTGGGCAATAATAAGGAAGGCTTGCCGTTAAGTGTTCAGCTAATGGCCAAACATTTTAACGAACAAGAACTATTAAATTTATCGGAAAGTTTCTTAATTAGCTAGTTGGCTAATTCGTCCATCAGACGCCTATGAAGAGAATATTACTCACCTTACTGGGTTTTATCGCTGCCTTTATAGCTACCGCGCAATCGCCGGTCAGGCCCGTGCCCAATGACTCGCTGCTCAAAAAAATCGCCATTGCCGCACAGGCAGATACAGTTGGTGTTCCCGTCATCGAGAACCCACTCTTTTTTAACCAGAACCTCATCTATAAGCTCCGTTTGGATTCCATCCAGCAAACCGTACCGCTCAGCTACAATGCCTATGTGCAGGATTTTATTGATCGATACAGCAAAAGAAAAGAGCTGATCGGTAAGATGCTCGGCCTTTCCAATTATTATTTTCCGATTTTCGAAAAGGCACTGGCCGCCTACCAGATTCCCAAAGAAATTAAATACCTGCCCATTATCGAATCCGAAATGAACCCACACGCCATTTCTAGGGTCGGTGCAACAGGCATGTGGCAGTTTATGTTCGGGACGGCAAAGGCCTATGGACTGGGCATGGACAACTTTGTAGACGAACGAAAAGATCCGATCCAGGCCAGTTATGCAGCGGCAGCCTATTTTAGGGACGCCTATGAGGAACTGGGCGATTGGCTGTTGGCCATTGCCGCCTATAATTGTGGCAAGGGAAATGTAACTAGGGCAATCGAAAAGGCACAGTCTCGGGATTTTTGGGAAATCAGGAAATTTTTGCCCAAGGAAACACGGGATTACGTGCCCGCGTTTATTGCGGCCATGTATGTGATGAACTATGCCGGTGTACACCAGATTGTTGCGCAGGCCCCTGCGATGACCTTGAAAATCGATACGATCCAGGTCAACCACTTTATTTCCCTGGCTGAAGTGGCAAGGGCCATCAATTTTGATGAAACCACACTGTATGGGCTCAATCCTTCCTATAAAAAGAAAATCGTTAATGGAACGGTCGACCTGCCCAAAAGGATTATCCTGCCAAAAGTAGACCAGCGTGACTATGCCAAGCTGTACGACTTGCTGAATATCGATTTCGAGACCAATACAGATATCGTACTCGTCTCTACGGACGATGTGAGGGACCTGCGCAAAAAGGCAGTTCTGCACAAGCCTGAATCCAAAACCCGATATCATAAAGTTAAGCCTGGCCAAAACCTGACAATGATTGCGCAGCTGTACCAGGTGGAGGTCCAGGACCTTAAAGTTTGGAATAAGCTAAAGAGCAATACGGTCATCCCAGGGCAAAGCCTGAAGATAGAACGCGAAACGGCACAAAAGTTGGCTAAGCCTGTCTTTTTAACCTACACCGTAAAGGCTGGGGATACCCTTTCCGGCATTGCCGAAAAGTTTGAGGGCGCTACAGTTGCCAATCTAAAAAAATATAACAAGCTGACCAAAGCTGTCCTGCAACCCGGCATGGTACTGAAAATTAAAAGTTAAAAAGGTGTGGTTGGTCTTGAGAAAATTCGGCCATTTGTTCGGAAGAATTAGGGATTTGTTCGGGGTTTGTTCGGAAAAAGTGCGTTTTTACGAAGGTCCTCCGAACAAACCCCGAACAGAACACGACTTTAGCTACTAGATTGTATGGGCATAAGACTTGTAATCAGGGAAACGAAGTTTGTTAAACTTCGCCAGTTTAAGGGTTAAAATCGTAACTTTGCACGTTACCAAAAAGTATCGTATGAGCAAAACCAATAGAAAACAAGACGCTTTAGATTACCACTCGCAGGGCCGTCCCGGAAAGATCCAGGTGGTGCCCACCAAGCCTTATTCTTCACAGAGAGACCTTACCTTGGCCTATTCGCCTGGGGTAGCCGAGCCTTGTTTAAAAATTGCCGAAAATACAGAAGACGTCTATAAATATACGGCCAAGGGCAACCTGGTTGCTGTAATCAGTAATGGTACTGCGGTACTTGGACTGGGCGACATCGGTCCGGAAGCGGGTAAGCCCGTCATGGAAGGGAAAGGCCTGTTGTTTAAGATCTTTGCCGATATTGATGTATTTGACCTCGAGCTGGATACCAAAAACGTAGATGAGTTCGTCAAGATCGTTAAGGCCTTGGAGCCAACTTTCGGCGGGGTAAACCTCGAGGACATCAAAGCTCCGGAATGTTTTGAAATCGAGCGTCGCCTCAAAGAGGAGATGAACATCCCTGTGATGCACGACGACCAACATGGTACGGCCATCATTTCTGCTGCAGCATTGCTGAATGCCTGCGACCTCCAGAAGAAAAAAATAGAACGCGTTAAGATTGTGGTGAATGGTGCGGGTGCTGCGGCCATTTCCTGCTCCCGACTATATGTTGCCCTAGGCGCAAAAAAAGAAAATATTGTGATGTGCGATCGGAGCGGGGTCATCAAAAATACCCGCGACAACCTCGACGACATCAAAAGGGAATTTGCCACAGGCAGAAATGTGAACAGTTTGGCCGAAGCCATGAAGGATTCGGATGTTTTTATCGGACTCTCATCGGCAGATTGCGTAACGGTCGAAATGTTGAAATCGATGGCCAAAAACCCGATCGTTTTTGCCATGGCCAATCCGAACCCAGAGATAGCCTACGAAACAGCGATCAGTGCCCGTAAGGATATCATTATGGCGACCGGTCGTTCCGACTATCCAAATCAGGTCAATAACGTTTTGGGCTTCCCTTACATTTTCAGGGGCGCCTTAGATGTTCGTGCGACCAGCATCAATGAGGCCATGAAGATTGCCGCAGTTCGTGCAATTGCCGATCTGGCCAAGAAAACTGTTCCAGAAGCCGTAAACATGGCCTATAACGCCAGGAACATCAAGTTTGGAAAAGACTACATCATTCCGAAGCCGATGGACTTTAGGCTGATGACCAACGTTTCGATGGCCGTTGCAAAAGCTGCCATCGAATCGGGCGTAGCCAGAAAACAGATCGTAGATTGGGATGCCTATGCCGAGGAACTGAAGCGCAGGCTGGGGATGGACGACTCGATCATGCGTGCCATCACCAACAAGGCCAAATCGGCACCAAAACGTGTCGTATTTGCAGAGGCTGATAATTATAAGATCCTCAAGGCCGCACAGATCGTTAAAGATGATAACATTGCCATCCCGATCTTATTGGGAAATAAAGAAGTCATCAACCAGATTATTGAAGAAAATGCTCTGGAACTGGAAGGTGTACAGATCATCGAGCCTACCTTGGAGCCAGAAAGGATGAAAAAATTTGCCGAGCTGCTCTATCAAAAGAGACAGCGCAAGGGCATTACCCTTTTTGAGGCCAACAAGCTGATGCGCGACCGTAACTATTTTGGTGCGGCTATGGTCGAATTTGGCGAAGCAGATGCCATGATCTCCGGACTGACCAAAAACTATGTGTCTACGATTAAACCTGCCCTACAGGTAATTGGTACCGAAGAAGGTGTGAACCGTGTGGCGGGCATGTACATGATGATGACCCAAAAAGGACCAGTATTTTTTGGCGACACCACCGTAAATGTAGATCCATCTGCCGAAGAACTGGTAGACCTGACCTTGCTGTTGGACAAATCTGTTCGTAAATTCAATATCCATCCGCGCATTGCCATGCTTTCGTATTCCAACTTTGGCTCTAATGAAGGCATTGTGCCAGATAAGGTACGTAAAGCGGTCCAGATCTTGCATACCAAGCATCCCGACATTGTGGTAGATGGCGACATGCAGGGCAATTTTGCCATCAATAATGCCCTATTGAAGGAAAACTTCCCATTTAGTCGGATTGCTGATGCGCCTGCCAACACCTTGGTGTTCCCTAACCTCGAATCAGGTAACATCGCCTATAAATTGTTGCAGGAGTTGGGCGGAGCAGAGGCCGTTGGACCAATATTGCTCGGACTAAAAAAACCTGTTCATATTGTTCAATTAGGAAGTTCTGTTCGAGAAATCGTAAATATGGTTACTATTGCAGTATTAGATGTACAAGGTAAGGAAGCCGATGCCGCCCCGGTCAAGAGAAGGGGGCTTTTGAACAGAATTGCAAAAAAATAATTTATGTACGCATATATTGATGGTAAATTAACATTTAAATGCCCAACTTACATCGTGGTCGAAGCGGGTGGGGTAGGTTATCACCTCAATATTTCGCTGCATACCTATTCGGCACTGGCCGATACGGAAAGGTGTAAAATCTATACCTGGCTGCATGTAAAAGAGGATGCCCATACACTGTATGGATTTGCAGATGAAGGTGAGAAAAGGTTGTTCCTTCACCTGATCTCGGTTTCGGGTATCGGTCCAACTACCTGCCGGATGATGTTATCTTCCATTACCCCGGCCGAAATACAGACAGCTATTGTAAAGGCAGATGTGGCGCTGATTCAGCGGATAAAAGGTATCGGTGCGAAATCTGCCCAACGGATTGTGCTCGAGCTGCAGGATAAACTGAAGAAGGAGGGATCGGATTCGTTGATCACGATGCCGCAATATAACAATGCAAGAGATGAAGCTTTGTCTGCACTGATCATGTTGGGCTTTGGGAAACAGGTGGCCGAAAAAGCCATCGATCAGGTGATCAGACAAGCGGGACAGGACCTCTCTGTGGAGCAGATGATCAAGGGTGCATTAAAGAACTTATAAGTCAACGCGATTGAAAAACAAACTTACCAAAATTGTTTTTTTATTACTTCTTTTCGTCGGACCAGCCGCCTATTCACAGGTCACACCAACGAAATCGGGGAGCGATTCGACCAGAAATTCGTTTAACATCCGTGAAAAAAAATACTTGGGATTGGGAAATTACGCCAATCCATTCCTGAGCCTGCCCAGCAACATTAAAAGGGAAGTTACGTATGATGCCCTGAACAAGCGCTACATCGTAACCGAGAAAATCGGCGACTACCAATATTCGCCACCACAATACCTGACCATAGACCAGTACCTCAGGCTGGTGAACAGCGAAATCAAACGCGAAAACTGGCGCAACCTGTCCAATACCGAAGTCAACGATATCCGGACAACGGGGATCATCCCTCCGGTAAAAGTAAACAGTAAGGTTTTCGACAAGATTTTTGGCGGCAATACCATCGATATCCAGCCAAGGGGCGATGCAGAGCTTACTTTTCTGGGTAGGGTAAATAAAAATGAAAACCCCCTTTTTAACGAGCGCCAGCGGGTACAGAGTAATTTCGACTTTAACCAGGTCATCCGTATGGACGTATTGGGCAACATTGGTACCAAGCTCAAGGTAAAGATGAACTACAACACCGAGGCCCAATTCGATTTCGAGAACCAGATTAAATTGGATTATACTGGCGGCAAGGATGATATCATCAAAAAAATCGAGGCCGGTAACGTAAGCCTGCCCTTGAACAGCACGCTCATTAACGGCACACAATCGTTATTTGGGGTAAAAACGCAATTGCAGTTCGGTAAACTGGATGTGGCGGCGGTATTTTCGCAACAAAAGTCGCAGACCAGGGAACTGCAGATCAACAATGGTGCGCAACAGAATGAGTACCGCATCAGCGGAAGCGAATATGAGGCCAATAAGCATTACTTTTTGGCCCGTTATTTCCGTGATAATTATAACCGGGCATTGGCCAATCCGCCTACCGTACTTTCGGGAGTGCTCATTACCAAGATCGAAGTCTGGGTAACCAACAAAACAGGCAACACACAAGATTCACGAGATGTACTGGCCCTGTTAGACCTGGGCGAAAACCAGCCCTACAATACCGCACAGGTTACGGGCGGTAGTTCTGTGCTGCCATCTGCCTTTACCAATCCGGCCTTCCCGACCCAATCGAATAATTTGTTGGCCAATCTTCCGCCAGATGCGCGCGAAACCAATAGCAATGGAGTCATTACGTATTTCCAGGCCAATGGGGCAACAGACAATTTTGCCAAGCTCACCTATGCCAGAAAATTAACGGAGAGGGAGTTTACCTATCAGCCGCAACTGGGCTATATTTCCCTTAACAACCCGCTCAATGCAGACGAGGTGCTCGCTGTGGCGTATCGGTATACCTTTAACGGCATCGAATATCAGGTGGGCGAATTTTCTACCGATATTGCCTTTGATGAGGCGACACCGAAAGTGCTCTTTGCCAAATTGCTAAAAAACGAGACCATTAAGACCAATTTGCCAACATGGGACTTGATGATGAAAAATATATATGCCATTGGAGGCTATCAGATCAGCAGGCAAAACTTTAAGCTTGATATTTTCAGGATCGACGACAAGACGGGTATCGAGATGCCCTTGATCAGGGAGGGTGCCCGGACGGCGCTGAAACAATACATTTCATTGACCAATCTCGACCAGTTGAACCAACAGCGCGAAAGAAAACCTGACGGAATATTTGATTTTGAGGCAGAAGATAAGCCTTTTACCCTACCACAGCCGCCTACCACGCAAAATATCCTGCCCGGAAATGCGGGTACGCTCAGTACATCTGGCGCATTGGTCAATACGCTCATCAACAACACCAGCAATGGCTATGTGACCATCGACCCGCAATATGGCCGGATTATCTTTCCGGTAGTAGAACCTTTTGGCGCCGATCTGGCAACAAAATTTAATCTTCCGGGCGAGCAGCCCCTGGCCGATAAGTACACTTATCCGCAACTGTACGATTCGACCAAAGTAGTGGCGCAACAGTTGTTCAGCAATAAAAACCTGTATGTGATCAAGGGAAATTACCAGTCTGACATATCTTCAGAGTTCGCCCTAAATGCCATTAATGTAACCGAAGGAAGCGTTAAGGTCTTCGCCGGTACCATTCCATTGATCGAGGGATCTGATTATACAGTAGACTATCAAGGGGGCCGTGTAAGGATCATCAACACGGCAATCCTGATTTCGGGGCAGCCGATCCGCATCACTACCGAAAACAATGAGCTGTTTGGCCTCCAGCAACGGTCGCTCTTCGGGGCCAGATTTGATTACCATGTCAATAAAAAGCTGAGTTTGGGGGGAACTTTCATGAGCCTTTCTGAGAAACCGCTTACCGAAAAAGTGAACTTTATGGAAGAGCCCATTTCCAACACCATATTTGGGTTCGATTTCAACTATAGCTCGCCTTCGCGCCTATTGACCAAATGGGTCGATAAGCTGCCTTTCATTTCTACCAAGGCACCATCGAGCATCAACATTGCCGGAGAATATGCCCAACTTATTCCAGGCCATCCAAAGGCCATTAATTCTGGCGGTGGCCGGGGCGGATCGAGTTACCTCGACGACTTTGAAGCCTCGCGATCTATCGTAGACCTTAAGAGTGCTGTGCCTTGGCAGATATCTTCTACGCCACAGTTTTTCACCGAGTCGCAATTGGTGAACAACCTGGCCTATGGCTATAACCGGGCCAAGCTTGCCTTTTACAACATCGACCCCATATTTTATACCAATGGTTCTACAGATTTACCTGCAAGTTTAAGGAACAACAGGACTGAACTGTCCAACCATTATGTGCGCGAAATTATAGAACAGGAAGTGTTTCCGTTCAAGGAAATTGCCACTGGCCAATCGATCAGGCTCCCAACATTGGATCTCGCCTATTATCCGACGGTTCGTGGCCCGTATAACTATGTCACTACCGGATTTGCGCCAAATGGGCAGCTGAACAATCCGAGGTCACGCTGGGGTGGGATTTCGAGGCGGATTGATGTAAACGATTTTGAGGCCAATAACATCGAGTACATCGAGCTGTGGGTAATGGATCCTTTTATGTACAAGCCGGGATCACAGGGTGGAGACCTTTATTTCAACATTGGCAATATTTCAGAAGACATCTTGAGGGATGGCAGAAAATCACTGGAAAATGGTCTTCCTGCCAATGGCGATCCCACTAAATTCGATGAGACCACCTGGGGCAGGGTAGCCAAGCTCCAACCGGTGGTACAGGCATTTGATAATGATCCAGATGCGAGAAAGGCACAGGATGTGGGATTGGACGGTCTTTCCAATGCCAATGAAAAGGCCAAGTTTGCGGCACTTATTGCCCAGGTAAAGGCACAATTGAACCCAGATGCCGCATTGGCTTTTGATAACGATCCTTCATCAGATGACTATTCCTACTTCAGGGGCAGCAATTTTGACGCCTCAAATGCAGGCATCCTAAAGCGATACCAGAATTACAATGGTCCGGAAGGGAACTCCAAGACCTCGCAACAATCACAGGCAGAGCTCGGCCTCGAAAACTCTGCATCTACTTCTTTGCCCGATGGAGAGGACATTAACAGGGACAATAACATGACCCAAAGCGATGAATATTTCCAATATAAGATTTCCATGCGCCCAGCCGATCTGCAGGTGGGACAAGGTTATGTAACCGATAAGGTAACCACGCCGGTAAAATTATTGAACGGATCGACCCAGAATGCCACTTGGTACCAGATCAGGATCCCACTATCGCAATATGAACAAAAAGTTGGCGGCATCCAGGATTTTAAGTCCATCCGCTTTATGCGCATGTTCCTGACCAATTTTGCAGATACGGTGGTCTTAAGGTTTGCCAAAATCCAACTGGTAAAAGGCGAATGGCGCCAGTATAATGCCAAAAATGAATCGCTGTATGTGATTGCCGATCCGGCCATTTCGCCTGCCAGTCCAGATAATTCAACATTGGAAGTGGCCACGGTAAATATTGAGGAGAACGGTAAGCGCACACCGATCCCATATGTTGTTCCCCCAGGGATTGAGCGTGAGCGCGATTTTAGCAATTACCGTGGCGATACCCGCCAAAATGAGCAATCGTTGGCCGTTATTGTCAAAGACCTGAAAGATGGCTATGGCCGTGCGGCATTCAAGACGGCGATCAATAACGATTTTAGGTCCTATAAACGATTGGAAATGTATGTACACCTCGAAGCGGTGACCACAGAATCAGACCTGAAAGACAATGACCTGAGCGCTTTCCTGAGGATTGGTACCGATAACCAGGACAACTATTATGAGTACAATATGCCGCTTAAGGTGACGCCATTTAATACCAGCGACCCTTATGCCATCTGGCCAGACCAGAATAAGATGGACATTGAACTGGAGCTTTTCCAGAAAGCCAAAATGGCCAGGAATACAGCGCGCACTACGGGTGGCCTCCCATGGCCGATCAACATCCCATTTACCTACATCGATGGCAGGAATACGATTATTGTAAAGGGCCAGCCAGACATGAGCAAGGTCAGGGTGTACATGTTGGGCTTAAAAAATCCATTGCGCAATGTGTCTTCTCCGGCAGGAGATGATGGTTTTGACAAATCAGCACAGGTCTGGTTCAATGAGCTTAGGCTGACAGAATTTGACGAGCGTGGGGGCTGGGCGGCAACGGCAAGGATGAACGCCAAATTGGCCGACTTTGCCGACGTGAATATTTCCGGCAGCAAGTCTACCATCGGATTTGGTTCGTTGGAGAAAAGGGTGAGTGAGCGCAACCGTTCCGATAATGCGTTTTTCGATGTTTCATCGAGCCTTGAACTGGGCAAGTTTCTCCCTCAAAAAACCGGGATCAAAATTCCGATGTACGTAAGCTATTCCAAACAGGTTTTGACGCCGCAATTTGACCCACGTACACCAGATATCGAGTTAAAGACTGCTTTAAAGGGAGCAACCAAGGCACAGAAAGATTCGATCTTGAACTTTGCCCAGGATTACACCACCAGAAGCAGCTTGAATTTTACCAATGTCCGTAAGGAAAGGGCACCGACAGATACCAAAGTGCATTTGTGGGACATTGAGAATTTTAATGTTTCCTATGCCCAAACGAAATTCAGCCACCGCGATTTTATCAACGAAAGCAGCCTTCAGCATACCTATCGTGCTTCGCTGGGCTATAACTACGAGGGCAGTCCGAGAAATTACATGCCTTTTGATAAACTGATCAAATCGAACAATCTCAAGCTGTTGAAGGATTTTAACCTCACCCTGTTGCCAAAATCGATCAATTTCAGGATTGATGTAGACCGTTTTTATGCAGAAAATACCCTGCGGAACAATGATCCGAACAATTATATCCCGATCAATACCACCTTCAATAAAAATTTCCTGATATCGAGAGTGTATGGCATCGCATGGGATCTGACCAATTCATTGAGCCTCGATTTTGATGCGACCAACTATTCGATTGTCGATGAGCCCGATGGGCGGATCGAAGGCCTTAAGCGGGATACCTTGTGGCAAAATTTAAAATCGTTGGGCCGCACCACCGATTATAACCATAACCTGAACATCAGGTATAACCTGCCGATCAACAAGATCCCTGGATTGGACTTTATCAACGTAGCTACCGTCTATGGGACCAACTTCAACTGGCAGACAGAACCGCTTTCGACCTTAAAGGACCCGGCCATTAACCTGGGCAATACCATCCAGAACTCCAGGACCGTACAGCTCAATCCGACCGTGAATATGGATCGGCTGTACCAGAAATTTGGTTTTGCCAGAAGGAGCCTGAACAGCACCGATTCGACCCGGACCTTTGGCGACCTGATGATCGGTGTACTGACCAGTGTGAAAAAAGTGGATATCAATTTTACCCAGACCAAAGGCACTTTCCTGCCGGGATATTTGCCTAAAACAAAATACTTTGGGATTGACAATGCTACGGGAGCGCCCGGACTTGGCTTTGTGTTTGGCAGCCAACGGGATATTAGGGAAATGGCCCTGCGCAATGGCTGGCTCACAACCGATGAGAACCAGAACCAGCTTTACATCAATACGCTGAGGGAAGATTTCCAGATGACGGGTACGATCGAGCCGCTGCGGGATTTTAGGATCGTGCTGAGCGCCACCAAAAATAGGACCTTAAACTATTCGACAAATTTCAGGTACGACAGTTCGATCAGTAATTTCAGGAATTTGAGCCCAACCACTACTGGCGATTATAGCATTTCTGTGATTACCCTGGGTACGGCATTCAAAGATAAAAATGGCAGTACCGTATCTAGTTTATTTAACCAGTTCATGGCCAATCGGGCTGTCATTTCGGCTAGATTGGGCGGCCAAAACCCAAATTCATCCGGTGCGGCCAATGGTTTTGCCGATGGGTATGATAAAAACTCACAGGATGTGATCATTTCATCATTTATTGCTGCGTATACAGGAAAAGATGCTAGTACGGTAAGCTTAAGGAGCATGCCGAAAATCCCGTTGCCAAACTGGAGGATTACCTATGGTGGCCTGACCAAGCTTCCTTTTGTTTCTTCCAATTTCTCAGAACTGAACCTGCGCCATACCTATCGGTCGAGCTACAGTGTTAACGGGTTCAATAGCCTCTTGAAATATCAGGAAACCAATGGTTACGTCAGTTCAAGGGATGTTTCACAGAACTTCCTGCCGCTCTATCAATTTCAGCAGGTGAGTATTGCCGAGCAATTTGCGCCACTGATTGGTGTAGACACGAGGTTGAGGAACAACCTGACGGCCAACTTTGAGCTTAACCGCACGAGGATCATGGCCCTCAGCTTATCGAACAGCCAATTGGCGCAATTATCGGAGAACAACCTGGTATTCGGGCTGGGCTACCGCACTACAAAATTCAGGTTCCCATTTGGACTGTTCAGCAATTTGAAAACAGACAATAACATGGATTTTAAGTTGGATGTTTCGGTGAGGGACAACAAAACGGTTATTTACAGGGCCGATATCGAAGAGGCCGAAGTTTCATCCGGTGCAAAAAATATTACGTTGCGGCCAAGTGTAGATTACATGCTCAACCAAAGGTTCAACGTAAAGCTATTCTACGATTCGAACATCACCAAGCCCTATACCTCGCAGTCGTTCAATACATCGTTCAGCAGCTTTGGTTTCAGTTTAAGGGTTACCTTAAACTAACTGCTTCGCGCCCAAAGCTTCACGCTTATCGCTTTTCGCTTTTCGCTCATCACCCATCGCCCTCCGCTTACCACTTTGCACTCTGCGGTTTAATAGTTACCTTTGGTGTACATAAACATAGATTTATAAAACTAATATTATTATAATGAACTTTCCTTCAGAATTAAAGTACACAAAAGATCACGAATGGGTTAGCATTTCTGGTAATGAAGCTACCATTGGCATTACCGATTTCGCACAGCGTGAGCTTGGAGATATTGTTTATATCGAAGTAAACAGCGTTGGTGAAGAAATTGCCCAAGAAAGCACATTTGGTACCGTTGAAGCCGTAAAAACGGTTTCAGACTTGTTTATGCCGATCACTTCTACGATTTCAGCAGTGAACGAAGAGCTGAACAACAATCCTGAACTGGTCAATTCTGATCCCTATGGACAAGGCTGGATGGTAAAAGTAACGATTGCTGATGCATCGCAATTGGATGGTCTGCTCAGTGCAGACGATTATAAGGCATTGATCGGCGTTTAATCGGCCATGTTATACAAGGCATTAAAATCACAATGGTCGGCCTTACTGTGGTCGATCATTATTTTAGTATTGTGTAACATCAAGATGCCGCCATCTGAAGGCCCTGGTTTCTTTTTTGCAGGGTTTGATAAGATGGTCCATCTGGGCTTTTTTTATATTTTAACGGTGCTGCTCTTTTATGGAAAGATCAGTTTCCAGCACAGTTATCAGTTCAGGAGCCTGACTATTTTTAAGATCATCGGCATCAATGTACTGCTTGGTGGAGGAATAGAGCTCCTGCAATGGAAAGTTTTCACCTATCGCTCTGCGGAATGGTGGGACTTTAGCTGCGACCTGATCGGCTGCCTGATGGGCGTGGTCAGTTACATCTTGTTACACCTATCAAATTACAATGATCAAAAGGTTTAATCATCTGCTGTTGTTTGTGCTGCTGCTCGTGCTGTCGTCATGCAGTATCTTTAGGCCTTCCTGCCATTGCCCAAAAATGCCCAGGGCCTATAAAACCATGGAACACCGCTAATTAGGGCAGAAAACAGGATTCTAGGATTGACTGTAACGATAAAGTTAGTTGTATTTAAAATGTTACCCTCATTTTAACACTTATTAACAAACTTTTGTCGCTTAGCGCAGTCTGATAGGTAACTTTACAAAATTATTTAAAAACTGAAATGAACATTTTTTTACGAAAGTCAATTATTGTATTCTTTTTATTGCTCAGTGCATTTGCACATGCACAATCAACGGGGACTGCAACAGGAAAGGTCATCAGCGGCAAGGATAAATCGCCGATAGACTATGCTTCTGTTGCCATTAAAAAAGTCAGCGATTCGAGCGTGGTTGGCGGTTCCAACACCAGCGCTACGGGCGTATTTACCATTTCTGGCCTCGCCCCAGGTAAATATAAATTATATGTGGTCTATATCGGCTTTAAGACCATTACCCAAGATTTCGAATTAACGGCAGCAAAACCAAGCATCAACTTTGGTTCGTTATCCATGCAGGATACTGGCGTGGACCTGAAGACCGTAGAGGTTAAAGGTGAAATTCCACCGGTAGTGGTAAAAAAAGACACCCTTGAGTTCAGCACGGCCAACATTAAGGTAAAAGAAAATGCTGTGGTCGAAGACCTGGTCAAAAAACTGCCAGGAGTGGATGTGGCCAAAGATGGTACGATTACCACACAGGGCGAAACCATTAAAAAAGTAAGGGTTGATGGTAAAGATTTTATGGGCAACGACCCTTTATTGGCTACTAGGAACTTACCTGCAGACATGGTAGATAAAATCCAGGTCATCGACGATCTATCTGAGCAATCTAAATTTTCAGGTGTTGACGATGGTAACCGTGAGAAGATCCTGAACATTGTGACGAAAAACGGTGTGAAGAACAAAGGTTTCGTTGGAAATAGTACAGCGGGATATGGCACTGACGACCGTTATGATGTGAATATCAACGTCAACTATTTCAACAAAAGCCAGCAGGTTTCATTGATCGGTCAGTTCAATAACGTAAACAAACAGAACTTTGGCGGTGGTGTTACTGGCGGTGGTTTTGGCGGCGGAGGCCGTGGACCACAGTTCAGTGGTGGCGGTGGTGCTTCAACAGGTGGCATTACTACAACCAATGCGGCGGGTATCAACTTTGGCGATACCTACGATGATGGCACCCAGGTTAACGGAAGTTATTTCTTTAACAAAACTTCGCTTTTCAATACCAACAATACCTTTACCCAAAGCTTGTTGGCCAACAACACGATCAATAACCTGAGCGATCAGAACAGCACAACGGACCGGACCAACCACCGTTTAAATTTTATGATCGATACCAAGTTGGATAGCAATACGTCGATCAGGATCCAGCCTAATATTTCTTATACAGACAATAGCGGATTGAGCCTTTACAATTTTAACCGTACGACCGCGGCGAGCAATACGATCGGTAACCAGCGTTATAACACCAATTCGCAGACCCCATCGGTGAGCAACAATCTATTGATCCGTCACCGTTTCCAACGTAGGGGCCGTACCTTGTCGTTGAACGTCAATACCAACATCAATGATAACGATGCAGATAACTTCAACTTTATCCAGCAGAACATCAAGATCGGTACGGTAACTACTTCAAGCTTGATCAACCAATTGAACGACAACAACACCCATTCATTGAACAATACCTCGCGTTTGGTGTTCACAGAGCCTTTGTCAAAAACATTGAGCTTGGAAATGAACTATCAGAACGGCTATAGTTTCGATAATAAGGAGCGTTTGGTCTATAGCTTTAACAATGCAACCCAAAACTATGATGTGAAGGATAACACCTATAGCAACGAATACGAAAACACCACATGGACGAATTCGGTAGGTTTGAGCTTGCAGAAAAATGAGAAAAAGTACAACTGGAACATTGGTGTAGCCGGACAGTACACTACGCGCGAAAATGTAAACATCACTACCGGCGATGTGCTGAACCAAGATTTCATTAACATTACGCCTAGTGCACAGTTCAGGTACAATTTTAGCAACAGCAAACGTTTGACCATTCGGTACAACGGTAGGACCAATCAGCCAACCATTGAGCAGATCCAGCCTATTCCAGATAATACCAATCCACAGGTAATCCCACGTGGAAACCCTAACCTTAGGCCAGCGTTCCAGAACAGCTTGAATATTTTTTATAACAATTTCAATTTTGCTACGTTTAGGACTTTCTTCATCGGTGGATTCTTTAACCAGTACTTTAATGCCATTGCGAACGACCAAAGGGTGATCGGCAACACTGGTGTTGTAGAAAATGGTTACACCAACGTAGACGGTAATTTTAGCGCAGCTATTTTTGGAAGTGTTGGTCAACCGATCATCAAAGGCAATAAATTGACCTTGCAGATCAATTTAAATGCAAACTACGACAAGGCGACCAACCTGACCGAAGGTGTTGAAAATGTGACCAAGTCGACCTTATTGACCAATAGCTATAAATTGGTTTCCAACCTGGACAAGCTAGACCTGATTGCAGGAGTTTCGGGAACTTGGACACATGCAAATTACTCGCTTGCGCCTACCACCAACGCCTATACCTTGGCGCCAAATATCGATATCAGTTATCTGTTCCCTGGAAACATCCGTTTGCAGACCGACGTTACCTACAATCAGACTACAGGTAGGGGCGAAGCCTTTAATACCAAATATACCTTGGTCAATGCCTATATGAGCCGTCAGTTCTTTAAAAATAAGGGAACATTTAAACTATCGGTAAATGATTTGTTCAATGAAAATACAGGTATTTCAAGAACGGTAAGCAATAACCAGATTGTTGACTCAAACTTTAATGTATTGAAACGTTATTACATGCTTTCGTTTACCTATTCTTTAGGAAACGTTGGCGGAAGATCTATGAACATGCAGGGCGGCCCTGGTGGCGGTCAGCGCATGAGAATGGGAGGGATGAATTAGTTAGTAGTTGACAGTTCACAGTTGATAGTTGGCAGTGCACAACTAAGCGACTAAGCAACTAGACAATTAACCAATTAACCAGTTTAACAATTAACCAGTTTAACAATTAACGTTAACCAATTTCAACAATTAACCAAAATCGCTGGCCTTATGGCTGGCGATTTTTTTTATGTCCTCTCTTATTTGGATTTAATATAAATAAAGGGTAAATTGCACCAAATTTAAGAGATGGATGATTTGTTTGCTGGAGGTTTTTTCCAGTTAAATTCCATCGATTGATCAGACTACATACTTTATGAAACTTTCACAATTAAATGCAGGAGAACGCGGTACCATTGTAGCTTTTACGGACCTTGAAATGTCGGTAAAGCTGATGGAAATGGGCTGCCTGCCAGGGGAAGTGGTAGAAGTAGAACGTTTTGCGCCACTTGGCGATCCAATGGCCATCCGCGTTGCGGGATACCAGTTGTGCCTGCGTAAAAGTGAGGCTGCCGTGATTATAATTCAATAGTACATTGTCCAATTTAAAAGTTGCATTAGTTGGTAATCCCAACACGGGGAAATCTACTCTCTTTAATCTCTTGACGGGATTAAACCAGAAGATTGGCAATTTTCCGGGCATCACCGTTGATAAAAAAATCGGCTACTGCAAACTGCCAAATGCCAAAACGGCCGAAATAATCGACCTTCCGGGAACCTATAGCCTCTATCCTAAAAGTAAGGACGAAAGCATCGTTTTCCAGGTCCTTGCCGACAGTCATAATCCCAGCCATCCCGATGTGATTGTACTGGTTGCAGATGCGACAAATCTAAGGCGTAACCTGCTCCTTTGTTCACAGGTGGCCGACCTAGGTCTTCCCATGCTTCTGGTGCTGAACATGACTGACCTTGCGAAGAAAGAGGGAATAAACGTCAATGTCGATAAACTCGCTGAAAGATTGGGCATTCAGGTGGTGGCCATGTCGGCACGCAAGAACGAAGGTCTGGAAAAGCTAAAGGCTGCCATTGCCCATACCACTGCTATCGGTACGCAGGTTACGGGCATCGACGTGACTATTTTTGCGCCAGAAGCCATTGCGGCGGTCAAGCAACGCTTACGAACCGATAACGATTATTATGCCCTGCAGGTACTGCACCAGCACGAGAACCTGGCTTATTTTACCGCAGAGGAACAACAGGATATTGAATCGATCGAGACCATCAACTTGTTTGAGTCTTCAAAGATCCAGGGTGCAGAAACCATTGCCAGATACAGGTACCTGAGTGGGATCCTGACCGACCTCATTACCGATACCGGGGCCGAAAAGAAATTTAAGGTGACCGATCGGCTCGACAAGATCCTGACCAACAGATTTTGGGGCTTCTTTATCTTCATCCTCATTTTATTTTTTGTATTTAATGCCATTTTCTCCTGGTCGGCCTACCCGATGGAACTGATCGAGAACAGCTTCGTTTGGCTCACCGAATTCGGTCATGCCCATCTGCCGGCTGGCTTGTTGACGGACCTGTTTTTAGATGGTATTTTGGCGGGCCTTGGCGGGATTGTCATCTTCATTCCGCAGATTGCCATTTTATTTGCGCTGATCTCTATTCTGGAAGATACAGGATATATGGCCAGGGTAACTTTTATGCTCGATAAGGTCATGCGGAAATTTGGGCTGAGCGGAAAGTCTATCGTACCCATGATCGGCGGAATTGCCTGTGCCGTGCCTTCGATCATGAGTGCCAGAAATATTGAAAACTGGAAAGATCGGATGATTACCATTATGGTCACTCCGTTGGTAAGCTGTTCGGCACGATTGCCGGTGTATACCCTGTTGATTTCGCTTGTTGTACCGAATAGGACTGTAATTGGATTTTTAAGCCTGCAGGGAATTACACTCATGGCGATGTACGTCATCAGCATCGTAGCTGCCGTTTTGGTCGCTCTGGTGATGAAATTGATCATCAAGGCCAAAGAAAAATCCTATTTCATTATGGAACTGCCGGTGTATCGGATGCCACGCTGGAAAAACGTGCTCTACACCATGTACGAAAAATCAAAGACCTTTGTACTGGAGGCAGGGAAGGTGATTATTGCCATTTCGATCGTATTGTGGGTATTGGCCACTTATGGGCCCAGCAAGCGAATGGACAACATTGAGAAGAAATATACTGCACTGACTGCAAATGTTCAGGATTCTGTGAAATTGGCCAGCTTTGAACGAGACAAGGCTGCAGAGAAACTGGAAAACTCTTATGCGGGCCTCCTCGGGCAAACCATTGAGCCGATGATCAAGCCGCTCGGTTTTGATTGGAAGATCGGCATTGCCCTGATTACATCTTTTGCTGCACGCGAAGCTTTTGTGGGCACCATGTCGACCATTTATAGCGTAGATAGCAGTGATGAGGATACCTCTACCATCCGTGATAAGATGCGGCTGGCCACCAATCCAGAAACTGGAGTTCCCGTGTTTACCTTTGCAACGGCCTTATCGCTGATGCTGTTCTATGCCTTTGCCATGCAGTGCATGAGCACGGTCGCCGTCGTCTACCGTGAAACCAAATCGTGGACCTGGCCAGTTACCCAGCTGATCTACATGACGGCCATGGCTTATGTGGCGAGCTTAATTGCCTATCAATTGCTAAAATGACGGTGAATTTTTAAAAACTTCGTAAGTTTGGATTTCACATGGACAAAACATCAATTCTTGCTCAATATATGCCTGCCCCGGCCGCGCCTATCATTGCGAAATGGATAGATTATTTCCAATGCGAATTTAAGATCTCCAAAAACAGGTCTACCAAATTCGGCGATTACCGCCATCCGTTCAAAGATAAGGGGCATAAGATTTCTGTGAACAACGACCTCAACCCGTACGCCTTTTTGGTAACTACCGTACATGAATTTGCACACCTGCTGACTTGGAACGACTATAAAAATAAAGTGAAGCCCCATGGCAATGAATGGAAGTCGAACTTTAAGCGGATGATGCAGCCCTTTTTCGACATTGATGCCTTCCCTTCAGATATCCACCAGACCATTGTAAGCTATCTTAACAATCCAGCGGCCTCTAGCTGTACAGATTTAACGCTGGCCCGTGCCCTAAAGAAGTATGACCTTCAATTGGCTACCAAAAGAGTAGAGGAGTTGCAGAAACATACCATTTTTAGCTTAAAGGATGGACGTAAATTTGAAAAAGGAGACCGGCTCAGGAAACGCTACCGGTGCGTGTGCTTGGATAATGGGAATACCTATCTGTTCAATCCCCTGGCAGAAGTGTTTGTAGCCTAGGCTCTGCGCTAAGCGCTTAGCGCTGTGCCCCTACTTCGGCACATACACGGCTTCATGGTCTTTGATTTCCCATCTGATCTTTAATTTCTGATCCTTAAAGTTGATCGGATCGTTCAAAAGACTATCGATCAGCGCATCTTTTTCCCTGACCAGGACCGTGGCCATGTATCCATTCTGGTTTTTACTTTTTAAGATAATGTACCTGGAATCGGGGTAGGTGGTGATGTTGTCAAATACCATGTCGAACTTATTCTGTCCATTGATGACTTCGTTTAGTGAATTGACATCGTTCAAATAACTTTGGTCGGGAGTTTGGTTCTGGCTTAACGGAACATCAACAAAGGGCATGGAGCGTAAGGTAGTCAGTGCTGGCGATGTTCTGCTCTCCGTCTTGAATACGGTATTGCTCCTTAAAAATGTTTGTGAATCCTTAAAGATCATCCCATCGCCATTATCGATCTCCGTACTTACGCGCTCTAGGATCAGGCTATCATTCCTAAAATAATATTTTTTAAGGCTCTTGCTGTTGCCGCCATTAAAGGCATGTTCTACCATCAGTACAGTGCCATTGTTGCCGGTATATTTTTCTGCATAGAAGGAAACATCGCCCAAAAAATAGAGCAGACTGGTTGTTTTGTTCAGCTGCGTGATGGTTTTGTCTATAGAGTCGGTGTATTTGGCAATGGATTTGGCTGTCAGATCGGTCGCAAAGGCATCATTTAACGTTGCCTGTGGATGATCAGATTTAAATTGCTTACAGCCTATCTGACTGATCAGCAAGACCATTAAAACGAAAGCATATACAATTTTCATACGCATACCCATAAGTGTCGCGTTTGTAGGGCTATTATCGTGCCAATGGTATTTCTTTCAGTTTAAAATGGAAATGAGGTTGTTGGGCACATGATTTGTCTACCGTAAAAGCAAAACTGGATAGATCTATGGACAGCATTTAATAGGCCAAGATTTTTCCGATCGTTTCTTTTAACCTTGCTTTGGCGAGAAAATCGTTTTCTAAACTTGTGTGCATCGGAATGGCGGTATCTAAACTTGCACAGCGCATCACCGGGGCATCCAAGTATTCAAAGCAATGTTCACCGATCCAAGAGGCAATTTCAGCACCAAAACCACTGCTTAAGGTATCTTCATGCAAAATGAGTGCCCTACCGGTAGCCTTTACCGTTTCGGCTACTGTATCTTTGTCCCACGGTTGGAGGCTCACCAGATCAACCAGGGTAATATCCTGGTCCTGATGGTCTGCCATGTGCGACAAGGCCCAATGTACGCCTAGTCCATAGGTGATGATGGTTAATTGGCTGCCCTGTTTTAAAACATTGGCCTTGCCGATCTCTACGGTATAATAGCCTGTCGGAACAGGGCCAGTCAGGCTCCTGTAAAGGTACTTGTGCTCGAAATAGATAACTGGATTTGGATCTTCGATGGCGGCCAGGAGCAAGCCTTTCGCGTCATATGGGAAAGCCGGAAAGACCACTTTCAGGCCGGGCGTCTTTGTAAACCATGCTTCATTGCTCTGTGAGTGGAAAGGCCCAGCACCTGTACCGGCACCTGTTGGCATCCTGACCACCACATCTGCTTTTTCGCCCCAGCGATAGTGTGTTTTGGCCAAGTTGTTTACGATCTGGTTGAAGCCGCAGGTTACAAAATCGGCAAATTGCATTTCCACCATCGCCTTATGGCCATTAATAGAGAGCCCAAGTCCGGCACCTACAATGGCCGACTCGCAGATGGGCGTATTGCGTACGCGATCTTTTCCAAAAGCTGCCACAAAACCATCTGTTATTTTAAAGGCCCCGCCATATTCAGCAACATCCTGTCCCATGATCACCAAATTGGGATGGCGCTCCATCGCTAAACGCAATCCATTGCTGATGGCGTCGAGATAGCGTTTTTCTTCATTTTCACCTGTGGGAGCATGATTTGCCGGTGAATAAGGAACATACATATCTGCAGTTTCCGTAGCCGAATCGGCAGTAGGTTCAGGTTCATCGAAAGCCGCTTCTACCTGCTGCTCAATGTCTGTTTTGATCGTGCGTTTAATGACGGCAATCGATTCGTCGTTGAGCAGGCCCTGTGCGACCAGAAAATCTTCGAAATTCTTGACCGGGTCTTTGGTGGCCCATGCTGTGAGCAGCTGTTCTGGAACATATTTGATCCCGGAGGCCTCTTCGTGCCCACGCATCCTAAAGGTCAGGCACTCGATGAGCACCGGACGTGGATTTTCACGTATGGAAGATGCAACCTGATGAATGGTGTCAAAAACCTCAAGTACATTGTTTCCATCAATCTGAAGGCCTTCAATGCCGTAGCCAAGTGCCCGGTCTACCAGATTTTTGCATTTGTATTGTTCGTTGGTCGGCGTAGATAATCCGTAGCCATTGTTCTCGATCAAAAATATAACCGGTAAATTCCAGACTGCGGCCACATTAATGGCTTCGTGGAAATCACCTTCGCTAGTGGCACCTTCGCCCGTAAAAACCAAGGTGGCACGCTGCTGTTTTGAAATGACATCGGCTAGTGCAATCCCATCGGCCAGGGCCATCTGCGGACCGAGGTGTGAAATCATGCCGATAATCTTGTAATCCTGGGTGCCGAAGTGGAATGAACGATCCCGGCCTTTCGTAAATCCTGATATTTTTCCCTGCCATTGCGCCATCAGTTTCTTTAACGGGATGTTCCGGCTCGTAAATACACCCAAGTTGCGGTGCATGGGCAAGATGTATTCCTCTGGCTTCATGGCCAACGTGCTGCCCACTGCAATGGCTTCCTGCCCAATGCCCGAAAACCACTTCCCAATCCTTCCTTGGCGAAGCAGGATCAACATCTTTTCTTCAACCATTCGCGGATAAAGTAACGTTTTATAAATGTCTACTAATTGGGCATCACCTTTATCTTTTCTATCGAATTGCATGGGTTTGGTTTAGATGTAGAGTTAAATAGCTGTATCGGTATTATCCTTTTGCCTTTCTGTATATTGTTTGGCAAAGGATTTGGGTGCAATTTCGGGCATTGCACGGTATTTGCCCCAGCTTTTTTTGAAAAAGCTTTTCAGGAAAAAATTCTTTAGCTTGCCGCTCACCATGTCCATCAGCCTTCGACTGCTCATGCCCTTTTTCCATAATTTCCATCCCATGTCTTCTTTTTTACTGTTTTCGTGATTTGCGGCGGCATCACGGCGGTTGAGCAACAGCATTTTGTGGATGTCTATTTTTACAGGACAGACTTCGGAACACTTTCCACAGAGACTGGAAGCATAGCTCAGGTGCTTGAATGCTGCCATGCCCTTAAAATGTGGTGTGATGATCGATCCGATCGGTCCGCTGTAGGTGGTATTGTAGGTATGGCCACCGATGTTCTTGTACACCGGACAGGCATTCAGGCAAGCGCCACAACGGATGCAATATAAGGCTTGCCGCTGTTCTTTTTGCGCTAAAAGGTTGGTACGGCCATTGTCGAGCAAGATGACGTACATTTCCTCTGGGCCATCGGTCTCATTTTCCTGTCTTGGGCCACTAAGGATGGTATTGTAGACGGTTAAGTTCTGGCCGGTCCCATGGCTGGCCAATAAGGGCCAGAACAGATCGAGGTCTGCCAGGGAAGGAATAATTTTCTCAATGCCGACAATTGCGATATGGATTTTTGGAAATGTAATGCACAACCGGGCATTCCCTTCATTCTCTGTGAGTGCGATGCTGCCGGTATCTGCAATCAGGAAATTTCCACCTGTGATCCCAACATCGGCTTTCAGGTATTTTTCCCGGAGGAGTTCCCTTGCCTTTTGCACCAATTGTGGAGGAGTGGCATCGGCAGGCGTGCCAAATCTCTCATGGAACAACTGCGCAATTTCCTCCTTGCTCAGGTGCATGGCAGGCGTAACGATGTGATATGGCTTTTGGTCGAGCAGTTGGACGATATACTCGCCAAGGTCACTTTCTAACGACTCGATCTGGTTTTCTTCGAGAAATTCGTTGAGGTGGATTTCCTCTGTCGTCATCGATTTGGATTTGATGACAGATTTGCCTCCGTTCTTTTGGATAATCTGTAAGATTTCCTTTTGGGCTTCGGCAGCGTCGTTGGCCCAGATTACCTTTCCTCCGCGCTTCTGAAAATTGGATTCGAATTCTGGGAGGAATTTATCAAGGTTTTCGATAACCCGCCATTTTAGGGTATGGGCTTTTCTCTTAGATGCCTCCAAGTTTTCGAACTTCGAAAGTCCCCGTTCAACCGCAGCATTGTATTTACCGATGTTGTGGTTAATGGTCTTCCGATGGGGTAGATCAAAAGCTTTTTCATCAGATTTTACCAAAAATTCTTCCGCCGTATTCATCATGATCAAAGATACCTAGTTGAAGTTAAAAGTTGAAAGTTAAAAGTTAAAAGTTGCAAGGGGAAGTTCAAGTACCAAGTAGCAAGTATCAAGTAGCAAGTATCAAGTATCAAGTAGCAAGTATCAAGTAACCAAGAGAATCCTTATTAGTGAGAAATAGTTTCAAATCTCACGTCTCCCTAAACGAAAAAGCCCGAAAGTTTTCACGATCGGGCTTCTTTATTATGGTTTAGATTTGGTTATTTAGTTTTCGGCGAACCGTCACTGTTTTTATCTACAACAGGTCGGTTGGCGCGGTTGGCCAATTCCCATGCGGTATAATACGTCAGGTGTGCACGCTTTGCCAACAGGTCAAAATTAATTTTGCTGACTTCATCTCCAGGCCTGTGGTAATCCTGCTCTAACATACCATCATAATAGAAAATAACAGGGATGCCCAATTTGGCAAAGTTGTAGTGGTCAGAACGATAATAGATCTGTTGAGGATCTTTAGGATCGTCGAATTTATAATCAATTTTCATTTTGGTGTATCTGCTGTTCATGTCTTCAGCAATTTTACCCAATTCGGTACTCAATTTAAATGATCCTACAGAGTACACATAGTTTGCACTGTCTGGTTTGCCCAAATACTCTTCGCCTACACGTCCGATCATATCTGTGTTCAGATCGGCGATTGTATTTTCTACAGGGAAAACAGGGTGTTCAGAATACCATTCAGATCCCAATAATCCTTTTTCCTCGCCCACTACGGTCATGAACAGGATACTTCTTTTTGGACCTTTACCTGCCTTTTTGGCTTTAGTGAATGCTTCGGCCATTAAAAGAACCCCAGTCGTACCAGAACCATCATCATCTGCACCGTTGTTCACTTTATCGGTTGCATTTGGATCTCTTACCAATCCGATGTGGTCATAGTGGCCAGTGATGACCAAAACTTCGTTTTTCAGCTTAGGATCAGAACCTTCCAAGTAACCCAAAACATTCTCTGCCCTTACGTCTTTTTCTACACTGATGGCACTAAAAGCTACCGGTACATTGATTACTGTAGTAGCAGGTTTTTGGTCTTCAGCTATTTTTTTCTTAAAATCGTCGATGTTGAGGTTTGCGGCAGCCAAAATCTGGTTGGCAGCAGCGGTACCAATAGTTACCACAGGTAAATTTGCGGCAGCGGCCATCGCTTTCATGCGGTCTTGGGTTTTTAGGTAGGGGTTACCATTTACCAGGCCATCTTTCATTTGTGGAGAAATGTTATCTACACCGAGTTGGTTGATTACCAATACGCCGGCAGCCTTGTTATCCAAAAGATACTTGATTTTAGTCTGCAAGCTTCCAGGACCCTGCGGTGCACGACGGCCTTGGGCAGGTGCTGTTTTAACGGTTGGATCACCGTTACCGATCAACATGACCACTTTTCCGGCTACATCTTGACCAGCGAATTCATTAAAGCCTTCTTTGTTTACGCCGTAACCAGCAAATAGAACCGAAGCAGCTTTGATATCATATCCCTTTGCACCAACGCTATTTGGGGAGATATAATAATCTTTCAGGTTTTCCTTAGCCTGGTTGTTGATGGAGAATACCGATTTTGACAAGGTAATGGCCGCATAGCCGATCTTTTGGAAATAAGGATCCGAACCATCTTTGACCGGGCCTACCAATCCAAAGCTCTGGAACTGCTTTTTGATGTAGTCTGCAGCCATCCAAGCACCTTTTTTGCCGGTTTCTCTTCCCTCATACTCATCAGAAGCCAAAATAGACAGGTGGCTTCTACCACGCTCTGGCGTAATAAATTTGCCATACGTAACCGCAGTAGGGTCTTGTTGGGCAAACGCACCAATGCTCAACATGACTGCAAAGCCGGTGTATAAAAATTGTTTTTTCATTTTTATAAATTTTCGTTTAGTTAGTTAACTCATTAATTGCCATGGGTGAATTTCCCTTAGCAGGATATTTTGTTTACTCTGTTCTGATGCCTTCCACCTTCAAAAGCTGTGGTGAGGAAAGTGGTCGTCATTTCCTTGGCCAGATAGGCAGATACAAATCGGGCAGGGATACAGATGATATTTGCATTGTTGTGCTTTCTGGCGAGGGAAGCCAATTCATTTTCCCAGCAGATGGCGGCACGGATACCTTGGTGCTTGTTTGCCGTAATGGCTACGCCGTTAGCACTACCACACACCAGCACGCCAAAATCAAAATCGCCATTTTCGACTGCGCTTGCAACAGGATGGGCAAAATCTGGATAATCGACCGATTCGGCTGAGTACGTGCCAAAATCTTTCAGCTCATAGGCCGAAAGGTAATCTTTGAGTACCTCTTTGTATTCGAAACCGGCATGGTCGGCACCAATCGCTATTCTTAGTTTATGGATTATAGACATCTCTCAAATTTAGATAGAATAATTGTAGTTATGCGTAAAATTTGTGTTAAAGTCGGTGACTGGCGGACCTTAGCTGTTGGTACATCCCAAATAAGTCAAAGCAGATTAATTTATGGACAATTAATCCTTACAATTTAAAAACATGTAAGCGGTACGCGATTGGCCTGTCAGCTATAAACTATAAACTATTAACTATCACTAGCTTTTATAAAAATCTACCTCTGCTTTTAGTTTTTTCTTTTCGATATTGGCAGAGATCATGATGCTGAGCTCATATAGCAGGAATAGCGGGAAGGCCACGATCATCATGGTGTAGGGGTCTGCAGTAGGCGTAACTACAGCTGCTACGACCAAGATCAGGACCGCTGCATAGCGCCTGCTTTTACGCATGAATTTAGGGGTCATGACACCTAGCTTAGAAAGGATGTAGATGACCACTGGCAATTGGAATATAATGCCTGAACCCAAGGTTAATGTCAATATCGTTGAAAGATAGGAATCAATGGTAATGGTATTGGTAATGGCCGGATCTACCGTAAAATTTAATAGGAAGTTAATCGATAGCGGAGCAATGATATAATATCCAAATAAAACGCCCAGAAAAAAGAGTACTGAGGCAAAAAGCACAAATCCCTGTGCCGATTTTTTTTCGTTTTCGAGTAGGGCAGGCTTAATGAACAGCCAGATTTCGAACAGGAGATAAGGTACGCCAAGGATGAGTCCCGCGGTGATACAAGAGTTCATCTGGAGCGTAAACTGGCCTGCCATTTCCAAGTTGATCAGTTTCGCGTCAATAGCCTTGATGCAAAATTCTTTGGGGATAATGGAAGGAAGGACTTCTGTAAGCCTGCACATCATCCGATAGGTCCAAAAATGGGCATTTTTCGGCGCCATGATAATGTTGTTCCAGAGAAAGTCGGTATACCAAAATGCAAGGCAAACAAACACGGTTACCACGGCCAATGTACGGAGCAAGTGCTTTCTCAATACATCGATATGATCGAAAAAGGACATTTCTGCTTCAAGGGATTTTCCCTTGTTTTTGATGGAGTCGATTAGGTCTTGGGTTTTGGACGTGCTCATTGAAAATTGTTATAAACAAAAATACCATTTACTTTGACAAAGTGGTCGAAGTGAATGGTATTTACGGGCCTATTCTAAAAAAAGATTAGATTAAGCTGAAAATTCAAATGTTTCCATGAACTTCGTGGTAAAGTTACCAGCCCTGAAGTTTGGATCTTTCATTAATTTAAGGTGAAAAGGAATCGTGGTTTTTACGCCTTCGATTACAAACTCGCTCAATGCCCTTTCCATGGTACAGATGGCTTCCTCACGGGTCTGTGCTACACAGATCAATTTGGCAATCATCGAATCGTAATTTGGTGGGATCTGATAGCCTGCATAAACGTGCGTATCTACGCGTACGCCATGGCCTCCCGGCGAATGAAAATTGGTAATCTTGCCCGGTGACGGTCTGAAACCGTTAAATGGATCTTCGGCGTTGATGCGGCATTCGATTGCACACATATCTGGCACATAGTTTTTTCCAGAAATAGGAATACCTGCAGCCACTTTGATCTGTTCTTTGATCAGGTCAAAATTGATCACTTCTTCGGTAACCGGGTGTTCTACCTGGATCCTGGTATTCATTTCCATGAAATAGAAGTTACGGTGTTTGTCTACCAGGAATTCAACTGTGCCAGCGCCTTCGTAGTTCACAGCCAAAGCACCTTTAATAGCTGCTTCGCCCATTTTCTCTCGAAGTTCTGGTGTCATAAATGGCGAAGGTGCTTCTTCTACCAGCTTTTGGTGACGACGTTGGATAGAGCAGTCGCGTTCTGATAAGTGGCAGGCCTTTCCATATTGATCGCCGATCACCTGGATTTCAATGTGGCGAGGATCTTCGATGTATTTTTCCAGATATAATCCGTCGTTGCCAAATGCTGCACCAGACTCCTGACGGGCGCTGTCCCATGCATTTTCGAAATCTTCATCTTTCCATACAATACGCATACCACGGCCGCCACCGCCGGCAGTAGCTTTTAAGATGACTGGATAGCCCATCTCGTTGGCGATCCTGATCCCATCCTTCACGCTCTCCAATAGTCCTTCAGAGCCTGGGATGGTAGGAACACCAGCGTTTTTCATGGTTTCCTTGGCCGATGATTTATCGCCCATACCATTGATCTGTTCAGGTGTGGCGCCAATAAACTTAATTCCGTAATCGCGGCAAACAGATGAAAATTTCGCATTTTCAGATAAGAAACCGTAACCTGGATGGATGGCATCAGCGTTGGTCAGCTCTGCTGCGGAAATGATATTCGGAATACTTAAATAAGAGTCTTTACTTTGTGGTGGGCCGATGCAGACCGCCTCATCGGCAAAGCGTACATGTAGGCTCTCCCGATCTGCCGTAGAATAAACGGCAACCGTTTTTATGCCCATTTCCTTACAGGTACGGATAATACGCAAGGCGATTTCGCCCCTGTTGGCAATCAATATTTTTTTAAACATAATCTTCTAATTATCTAATTAGCAAATTGATCAATTAGCTAATTAAATGGGTTCAACTAAAAACAGCGGCTGGTCGTATTCTACCGGAGAAGCATTGTCTACAAGGATCTTAACGATGCGGCCTGAAACTTCGCTCTCGATTTCATTGAACAATTTCATGGCCTCGATAATGCAAAGTACCTTTCCAGTACCGATCTCATCGCCAATGTTTACAAAAGATGGTTTGTCTGGACTTGAAGAACGGTAAAATGTACCGATCATGGGCGATTTTACAGTGATGTATTTAGAAGTATCTTCAGCTTCTGGAGCGCTGGCTGCCTTGGTTTCTGCAACGGGTTGCGGTGCTGCGGCAGGTGCCGGTTGTGGTGCTGCGGCCACTGGTGCGGCAGGTACAGCGGCATTTACATAAACCGGTGTCTGGTTGGTTTTGATCGTAATCTTAAAGTTTTCCTGCTCAATGGCAACTTCGTTTACGCCCGACCGAGAAACAAATTTGATGAGTTCCTGAATTTGTTTGATATCCATTCTTTTGTTGTTATGTTAAAAAAATTGGTGTCTTTAGAATTAACTAAGTTATAGTTTTTTTGTTTTAAATAATAACGTTGCACTAAGCGCATGGCACTAGGCGTTTAAGCTAACTATTGTAAGCCCATTTTAGGTATACAGAGCCCCAGGTAAAACCACCACCAAATGCGGCTAGGATGAGATTATCTCCTTTTTTAAGCTGGTTTTCCCACTCCCATAAACAAAGTGGGATGGTGCCATTTGTGGTATTGCCATAGCGCTCAATGTTAACCATTACCTTGTCTGTGCTTACGCCCATTCTGGATGCGGTGGCGTCGATGATGCGTTTATTGGCCTGATGTGGCACTAGCCAGGCCACATCATCGGCACTCAGGCTATTGCGTTCCATAATTTCTGCGGCTACATCGGCCATGTTGGTTACTGCAAATTTGAATACGGTCGGGCCTTCCTGATGGGCGAAATGCTCATTGGCATCTACGGTTTCATGGCTGGCAGGTTTCACAGAGCCACCTGCGCGCATGCCCAAAAATTCTCTTCCCGAACCATCTGATCTTAAGATCGAGTCTTGTACACCTAAGCCCTCTTCGTTGGGCTCCAAAAGCACACATCCACAGCCATCACCAAAAATGATGCAGGTTGTACGGTCTTGGTAATTGATAATCGATGACATTTTATCGCCACCAATCACCAAAACTTTTTTATGCTTTCCAGATTCGATAAACTGTGCACCAGTGGATAGTCCGAAGATAAAGCCCGAGCAGGCGGCCTGGAGATCATAGCCCCAAGCATTGGTGGCACCCACTTTATCGGCCAATACGTTTGCCGTAGCCGGAAAGGTAAAATCAGGAGTAGTGGTACAGAAAATAATCAGGTCGATTTCCTTTGCATCGATTCCCCTTTTTTTGAGCAATCCATTTACCGCGTGTACAGCCATGTCAGATGTGCCCAAACCTTCACCTTTTAATATTCTGCGCTCTTTAATGCCAGTCCGCGTGGTAATCCATTCATCAGAAGTGTCAACAAAGGTTTCCAACTCTTTATTGGTCATTACATAATCTGGAACATAACCGTTGACTGCCGTAATAGCAGCGTGAATTTTACTCATTGTATTTAAATTAAATTATTCGAATGCGGCTTGTATTTTTTTGACCAGCCTTGTTGTGATCATATCCCTCGACTGGAAAATCATATTTTTTACGGCTTCTGGGCTTGAGATTCCATGTCCGATCAGCACGGGTGCATTTATGCCGAGCACAGGGCTGCCGCCATAATTTTCATAGTTGAAGCGATCAAAGAATTCGTCTTTTAGGCCTTTCTTAATAGTCAGGACATAGAATGATTCGGCTAGTTTAAGCATCACATTGCCGGTAAATCCATCACACACGATCACATCGGCCTTGTCATTGAAAAGATCCCTTCCCTCAACATTGCCAACAAAATTAAAAAGCTGGGTTTCTTTCATGAGCGGGAAAGTAGCCAGAGAGAGCATGTTTCCTTTTTCATCTTCTTCACCAATATTCATCAGTGCCACTTTTGGGTTGTCGATTGCCATGATGTTTTCTGCATATAAGCTGCCCAGAATTCCAAACTGGAGTAAGGTGTCGGGCTTACAGTCGGCATTTGCCCCAACATCCAATAAGAGGCCTACGCCGCCTTTTAGTTTGGGCACAATGGTACATAGACAGGGGCGGATAATGCCTGCGATGGTCTTGACGCTGAACACGGCGCCTACCAACATGGCTCCAGAATTTCCTGCGCTGGCGAAAGAATCGATCTTGCCTTCTTTTAGGAGTTGAAAACCAACGGCAATGCTCGAATTTGGTTTTTGAAGAATGGCTTTTGTGGGGTGTTCGCCCATGCCGATGACTTCCTCGGTATGAACAAATTCAAAATGTTCGGGATTGAATCCCTGAGCTGAAAGTAGCGGTTTAATCTGCTTGGTATCTCCAATCAACACGAGGTGCTGATCAGGAGTAAGGGATTGATGGGCAGCTATTGCCCCCAAAACAATTGCTTCGGGAGCATAGTCTCCGCCCATTATATCGAGACCTATTTTCATCGTAAAAATCTTTTGTGTGCAAGCAAAATATGCTTTTTCATTCTATGAATCTAAGTTAAACTTAAACCAATAGAAAACACAAAAATTTTCTTAGAAAACTATCCTATTGACGTGTTTTCTATCACTAATTTACCGTTATAGTACAAGTTGCCATCAACGTTATAGGCGGTGTGAGGAACGTGCACTGCACCGGTAGTTTGGCAAGTAGCCAAGGTAGGCGCTTCAGCTTTATAGTGCGTTCTTCTTTTGTCTCTTCTTTGTTTAGAAACCTTGCGTTTTGGATGTGCCATTGCTGCTTTGTTTAATTATTTATTTTAATTTTTTTAATGCGGCCCAAGTTGGGTCCTCATGTTGTTCTTCTTCGTTGGCTGTGCTGCCTGCTAACTTCTCCAGTTTGGCGATCATTACCGGGTCGCATGTCTGGCCATCGCCTGCCTGGTCACAGTTATTGATGTAAGGGACTGATACGGTAATAAATTCGTAGATCATTTCCGACACATCAATTTCACTCTCCTTTCTGTTGAGCACTACGATTTCCAGGTCGTCGCTCTCCAGTTCATCTTCTGCAAATTTTACAATCTGCCGCTCCTTTAGTTCAATGGGCTGTGCAAACTCAGACAAACACTTATCGCAATTCAGTTGAATAGTGCCCCAGATATGGAAATGCAAGATCAACATGGTTTCTTGTTTATCCAGTTCAACCGTAACCTTAAGTGCTCCATCTTTGACCAAAGAGTACTCAAATGCATCAAAAAAGCTTTTGTCAATTTCGTAATCAAATTGATGTTTGCCCAATTTTAAGCCTGTGAAAGGGATTGAAAATTGTTTTAATGCCTTCAATTGTAACTAAATTTTAGCCTGCAAAGGTAGGAAAATAAATTGGAATGAGGAAATAATATTCTAAAATTGTGATGTTGGCGGATTAAAAATCCGCGGATACATTGGTCGAGATTTAAAATCTCGACCAGCATCAGAAATAAATTGGAATGAGGAAATTAATTAAAAAATTAGTTTAGTGTATGGCACTTTGTGTCAGAAGTGTGAGTCGCTAATCGCCAAACGCTTAAAGCGTAACCATTTCCTTTCCATTCCTGCTCCATTCGCTCCAAGAACCTACATATAATTTTGGAAGGGGCAAGCCTGCATGATCCATCGCCAACAATAGGTGGCAGGCCGTAACCCCTGAGCCACAATGTACGATGGTAGACTGATGGTCATGCTCAGATAAGCCTTTGAATTGTTTTTTTAGATTTCCTGGCGTCAAAAACGCCCCATTTTTATCAAGATTTGAGGTGAAGGGCACGTTAATCGCCCCCGGGATGTGGCCGGCAACGGTATCTATAGGCTCATTGATCCCATCGAAACGTTCTTTCGAACGTACATCAATAATGGTTTGGTTGCCAGTTTTGCTGGCCTTTTCTACTTCATCCATATCGGCCAGTGGCAAGTTCCACTGGGTTATCTGGTAATCATCTGCCGCAGGTTTGATCACTATGGTCGAATTGACAGGAAACCCCGCAGAAACAGCAGCGTCAAATCCACCGTTAATGACCTGTACTTTTTGATGTCCAGCGGCCCTTAACATCCACCAAAACCTAGCTGCAGCATTCGAATTCTGTTTGTCGTCGTACACGATTACATGTGCAGACTGGTCAATACCCAATTTGCCCAATAACTTGCCAAATTGCACAGGATCGGGCAATGGATGCCTCCCACCCTCGGCAGCATTTGGCCTGACTGCTGCCAGATCTTCATCCAGATCTACATATTGTGCTCCCGCGAGGTGCTTTTCTGCATAACGGACTTTGGCACCTGCGCTCGCATCAAATAAGAGATAATCCAATGGATCAAGTTTCAGGAGTTCAGCAGGTTCGATAATTGGAGACATGGTGTGGTTATTTTGAGAAGTCTAAGCTCTTAACTATCAACTATAAACTACTAACTATTAATTGGCATCATCCTTAACATCACTTGCCGTT
This sequence comes from Pedobacter sp., assembly GCA_031119475.1. Lineage (GTDB taxonomy): Bacteria > Bacteroidota > Bacteroidia > Sphingobacteriales > Sphingobacteriaceae > Pedobacter. Next base: position 593,161 of record JAVHXV010000002.1, read on the forward strand.
TCTACCAGTTTTCCGCCACTTCTTAACTGATTGGCCAACATCTTTTCCTGTTCCCTTCTATGCTTCACAATGTGGATGGCCGCAAAAACGGCTTCCATAAAAGAAGTTGGATCGGCCATATTTTTTCCGGCAATATCGTAACCGGTGCCGTGATCTGGTGAAGTACGGACAAATTTAAGTCCGGCCGTATAATTTACCCCTGTGCTAAATGCAATCGTTTTAAAGGGGATGAGGCCCTGGTCGTGGTACATGGCCAGTACGGCATCAAATTTTTTGTAAGTCCCATTGCCAAAGAAACCATCGGCGGGATATGGGCCAAAACAGATAATCCCCTTATCAAAGGCCTCCTGTATAGCTGGAGAGATGACCTCAGCCTCTTCCTTGCCCAAAAGGCCATTGTCGCTGGCATGTGGGTTTAATCCCAAGACTGCAATCTTTGGCTTTTCGATCCAGAAATCCTTTTTTAGGCTGTCGTTGATCAGCTGCAGTTTTCTTACAATCTTTTCTTGGGTAATGGTCTGTGGCACATCCTTAACGGGGATGTGGCTCGTTACCACCCCAACGCGCAAAGTTTCGCTGATCAGGAACATCAGTACATCGCTATTGCCACTGCGTTCCTGCAGATATTCGGTATGGCCCGGAAAGCTGAAGTTTTCTGACTGGATATTATTTTTATTGATCGGTGCCGTAACAAGAGCGTCAATTTCCCCTTTTACAAGGTCGTCTGTAGCTTTTTGGAGAGAAAGCAGTGCATATTTTCCGCCAATTTCATTCGTTATGCCCAGATCAATCTTCACATCCTCGTCCCACGCATTGATCATATTGAGCCTACGCGGATTGGCGGCGTCTGCTTGGGTAATCACATTGAAGTTGATTTCTTCCATCTTCAATGCCTTGCGATGAAATGAGGCTACCTTGGTATGTCCATATAGGATTGGCGTACAGTAATCGAGCATTTTATTTTCGGCAAATGTTTTTAGGATCACTTCTAGCCCTATCCCATTTACATCGCCAATGCTGATTCCTATTTTAACTTTATCGCTCATGTATCTCTTAGAATTTGGTGCAATTTAGAGAAATTTAAGGTTAACCGCAATTGTTTAGCGTTTGGCGCATGATGTCCCTATTGACACGCCGAGCGCAAAACAAAAATAAAACTTAACTTTACGCCATAACATCCAACCATGGCCGAAGTCAGAGCAAAAAAACATTTAGGACAACATTTTCTCACCGACAAAAATATTGCAGAGCGGATTGTCAACGGATTGGTGCATACTGATCAATACCATCAGGTACTGGAGGTTGGGCCGGGAATGGGCATTCTTTCCGATTTTTTGTTGGCAAGGAAAGACCTGGAAACCTTTTTGATCGATATCGATTTGGAATCAATTGCATTTCTGGATAAAAAATATCCCCAATTGGGCAACCGCCTGATCAGCGGTGATTTTTTGAAACTCGATCTCGCCACTATTTTTCCAGGCAAGTTTGCGGTCATCGGAAACTTCCCCTACAACATTTCTTCTCAGATCTTGTTCAAGATCCTGGAACATAAGGACAGCATTGTCGAAATGGTGGGCATGTTCCAGAAAGAAGTGGCCGAACGCTGTGCCTCCAAATCAGGTAGCAAGGAATATGGGATTTTGAGCGTGCTCATCCAGGCGTATTATGACATCGACTATCTTTTTACCGTAAAACCGGGAACGTTCAATCCGCCTCCAAAAGTAAATTCTGGCGTGATCAGGTTGAGCAGAAACCAGGTGGCCGCCCTGCCATGCGATGAAAAACTTTTTTGGCGAACGGTGAAGGCGGGGTTTAACCAGCGGAGAAAGACATTGCGGAATGCCTTATCGGGAACCATCCCTAAAGATAGAATGGATCACCATGCGTTTTTTGATAAGCGGGCAGAACAGCTCACCGTTGATGATTTTGTTACGCTGACCCAACATCTTTCGGAACTCATGCAACATTAAAGGCTTATTTTTCATCTTTAGTTTATGAAAAGAAATCTGCTATTCATTTTATTGATCCTTGGGATTGGGGCTAAGGCACAAGACCAAAACCGCAAAGATTTGGAATTCTTGGTAAAGACCATCCAAAAACTGCCGTCCTATCAGGATCAGGTAAAGGACAATCCCAAATTGCGCTATGATATCAATCAAATCCCCTTCTCAGATAATGAAACGACTTTTGAGCTCTTTTTAAAGTTTTATAGCCTGATCGCACCAATTAGAGATAACCACTTAACTTTTTATACCAATCGCGATTCTGCTTTCGCCAAACCTGCTTTGCTCCATCTGGAGAAGAGTTTGATCGACTCAGCGCTGCAAAAATCAGGTGATGATAGCATCTGTGGAACTTATTATGCCGCGGCGTATCAGATCCAGATCATCAAACTGGGAGAAAAATACTTTGGTATTGCACAGCACAACAAGCAGTTTGAAACCAGATTTGTTTTACTGAAAACCATACCCAACCATTTCGATATGATCGGTTTTGTAAAAGATGGAGGCGGATATTTTCTGTACCGGAATGTTTCTTTTGCTAGTGGTCGATTGGTAGGTACCCCCTATAGAAAATATAGAGGGGCTGATTTTTTTAGTCTGCCAAGCGGAACACCAAAATATGAATTTAAGCTATTGGAAGATGGAATTGCATATTTGCGTTTAGGCAGCTTTTATGCCAGTCCCGAAATCATTGCAGAATCCGACCAGTTCTTTAAACAGGTGGTTTTGCCAAAAAATACGAAGCATCTGATCGTAGATTTAAGGGATAATCGGGGAGGCGCTTTCAAAAACTCGAAGAAATTTCTTGATTTCGTTAGAGGATTTGATGGTAAGGTACATTTAATGACCAATGCCTATACCGGCAGCAATGCGGAACAGTTTACGATAGAACTAATGGACCAAAAAAACTTGGTCCGCTATGGCGAAACTACAGCTGGCGTAATTTGCTACGGAAACAATGTAGATACGATTATAGATTTGCCGAGCAAACGATTTAGTTTTTATATCACTGACCTAAAGCCTAAAAGCAAATATATACCTTTCGAAAGCTATGGTGTAGAACCACAGATATGGCTGAACGGCTTTACAAAAGACTGGGTTTCACAGGTAATGGATTACATTAAGCAAAACTGATATGAAAATCTTAATTGTCGACGACCTCCATCCCATATTTAAGCAAGAAGCTGAAAGTTTGGGCTTTGAAGTGCACGATAGGCCAGATATTACTCGGGCCGAAACTTTGTCTATTATTAAGGATTATATTGGAATAGCCGTCAGGACCAAATTTAGGATCGACCAGGAATTATTTGATGCGGCACCTGCATTGCGGTTTGTAGCCCGTGCCGGAGCGGGACTGGATAATATTGATGAGGAAGTAGCGATGGATCGCAAAATCCAATTGATCAATGCGCCAGAGGGGAACCGTGATGCGGTGGCAGAGCATGCCATCGGTCTGTTGCTGTCGATGATGAACAATTTCCGCAAGGCCGATCAGGAAATACGGGCCGGAATTTGGGACCGCGAAGGCAATAGGGGCTACGAACTCAAAGGAAAAACTATCGGACTGATCGGCTACGGCTTTATGGGGCAGCAAATGGCACGTAAGCTCTCAGGATTTGAAGTGAATGTAATTGCCTACGATAAGTATAAAACTGCTTTTGGTGATGCCTACGCAAGGGAAGTAAGCATGGAAGAGATTGTCAGGCAAAGCGATGTACTGAGCCTGCATATTCCGCTAACGAAAGAAACGCGGCAAATGGTGAACGAAGAATATTTGTTTCATTTCAGAAAGCCAATTTTTTTGATCAATACGGCTAGGGGAGAAATTGTGGATACCAGAGCTGTGTTGAACAACATCAACAACGGTAAGATTTTAGGTGCAGGGCTTGATGTGCTGGAAACAGAGAAATTTCCGGCCCTTGGCGAACAAAGTTGGTATCCAGCACTCATCGCAAACGATAAAGTTATCTTAACACCGCATGTAGGCGGATGGACATTCGATTCCTATCGAAAAATTTCTGAAGTTTTGGCACAGAAGCTAAGGGAAATGAGCTGGTAATGGTTATATTAGTATCAAGAATTTAGTATCAAGTATCAAGACGTGCTGCTTATCTCGATACATGATACTTGTTACCCGATACTCACCACTTGCTACTCAACATATGTCAAAAGAACATCAATACAAAACCAACTTGGTATGGACAGGCAATAAAGGGTCTGGAACAATGGACTATCGTTCCTATGATCGCGATTTTGTTGTGTCGATTGCAAATAAGGCGCCGATTGCGGGCTCATCAGATTCTGCCTTTTTGGGCGACAAAACAAAGTATAACCCAGAAGACCTGTTGCTATCCTCCATTTCATCCTGCCACATGTTATGGTACCTGCATCTCTGCTCCAAGCACGACATCGTGGTTATGGAATATAGTGATGATGCCACCGGTGTCATGATCGAAAATGTAGATGGCAGTGGACAATTCAAGGAAGTGACGTTAAACCCGCAAGTGCTGATCTCGAATAAGGAACAGATAGACCTGGCCAATTCCCTGCACCAAGAAGCCAATAAAATGTGCTTTATCGCCAACTCCCTAAATTTTCCGGTCAAACACGAGGCGACCTGTAAGGCGGTGAATGGGTGAGGGCAAGAAACAAGAGCAAGGAACAAGGAACAAAGAGCAAGGAAACAGAATGATAAAGCCAAGATTAAGGAACAATGATTGACTCAATCATCTTGCTCCTTAATCTTTAGTCTTTAGTCTTTGCTCCTACTCTTTACTCTTTGCTCCTTACTCTTTGCTCTATTTAACCATCAACACATTATCAGCCGGTGTAGCATCTACAAATAGACCGTTGTCTATCGCGATCGATCTGATTTTTGTTTTGCTGGTCAGCTTTGTAGAAAATAATTTCTGATTGGCTTTCCAAACACTTGGTGTAAAATGCCTGGTTTCAGTTTTTCCGTCCTGATAGGTGATCAGGAGGTCGAAAGGAATAGCGAAACCGCCAATATTTTCAATCTGGAGCGCATAGGTTCCGGCGACTTTACTTGGAACTTGGCCGATCTTAAGGTCAAGGTAATGATTGCTAAAAAACCAGTTATTGAAGAACCAATTGAGGTTTTGTCCCGAGCCTGCATTCATCGAATTAAAGTAGTCCCAAGGGATGGGATGCTTTCCATTCCAATTGTCCATGTAATGGTGCAGTGCTTTTTTGAAAACTGCATCGCCCAAAAGGTCTTTTAGGGCAAGGTAGGATAAAGAAGCCTTTCCATAAGAATTATTGCCGTATCCCGCTCCAGAAACCTGGGTAGATAAGGTAATAATCGGCTGGTCTTCTTCTGTAGATCGATCGCGGATGTAGTTGTTCACCCTAAAGCTTTTGTAGAACTTATCAGCTTCCGCTTTGCCATATTCGGCAATTCCGATCAAATATTCTAGCGTAGTTGCCCATCCTTCGTCCATAAAGGCATAGCGGGTTTCGTTAATGCCCATGTAAAATGGAAAATAGGTGTGTGCAATTTCGTGATCTTGCACCAGTTGGGCAAACCTGGCATCGCCTGTCTGAGAATCGTTTACCATTCCAGGATATTCCATATCTGCAAATCCTTGGAAGGCGGTCATTTTGGTAAATGGATAAGGAACTCCAGGCCAGTTGTTGGAGAACCAAGCCAGTGCATAGTTGTTGTTTTTTACAGAATTCACAAAGTCGGTGCCTTTCACATCGTATGCGGCCTGTGTACTCACCCGTCTGCCGGTCTTTTGGTCCACAATTACACTGCCCGCATCCCAAATATAGGTGCTGCTCAGCGCGAAACAGACATCTACAATGTTGTTCGCCGAGAATTTCCAGGTATTCCAATCGTTCTGTAGCGTAACTTTCCCGGTCTTCATTTCCTGTTCTGTAGCTACGTGGATAACTTCATTGCTGGTGTATGATTTTTTTAACCTGGAAGCAAATTCAGGTTGTAGTACTTCATCTGGATTAAGCAGGTCGCCCGTTCCGTAAACGACATAATTTTTGGGTGCCTTTACCGAGTACACATAATCATTAAAGTCGTTATAAAACTCTTGTCGGTCGGTATGTGGCAGCCTGTCCCATCCGTTATAGTCATCATAGACCGAAACCCTTGGATAGCTATAAGCCACATATAGGCTTGTCGCGTCAATCTGGCCCTCACGGCCGCTTTCTTTCGACAATGGATAGTTCCAATCGATATTCAATAAGATTTTCTGTTTGGGCAATAATGGGGTTTTCAAGCGAACATCGCCCACTGTGCCCCAATTTTTTGCATTGACATTGTACACTTCACCATTGACCTTGAAAGCGGTAATTGTTAGTCCGGCAGACAGAAAATCTTCGCTCACGCTGCTTCCACGAGGGGAAGTGGGCTTGTGGAGGTTATTGACAAACCGGATGCTAATGGTTTTCAGTGTATCGCTGCTGTTGTTCGAATAGTCGATTGTTTCGGTGCCACTTACGATCTTGGTTGTTGGGTCAACCGTAAGCTGCATGTTGTATTTGCCATGGTTCTGCCAATAATTTTTCCCCGGCTTACCATCCATCGCCCGTGTACCTTTCTGATAGGCCATCTTGATATTGCGTGGCATATAGAGTTCTTGCGCAAAAAGCCGTCCCATGGTTACGGTAAGCAGCAATAGCATTACATATTTTTTCATTGTTAATCAGTTTTACAAGAGCTAAGCTAGTTAAAATTAAATACAGCATAAACATCGATTTCAATTTAGGGGATGCCTGCACATTTTCGTCCCGTATTTGGTCCATCACATAAAGTGCAATCCTAAATTGTGGGTCGCTTCTATAGTTGGATATTTTAACATAAATATTTGTATTTGTAAGAATAGGCTTATATCTTCGTTTTACTTCAAGCAAGACTATGTAGGCTAAATGCCGATATAGTCTTGTTTGTTTTTTAGGAGACTTACAAAGAAAGCATAAGATGATGGCAGAGGTAACTTATTATACCCAAGATGGTTTAGATAAACTCAAAGAGGAATTACACCAATTAAAAACGGCAGGCAGGTCTGCCATATCTAAGGCAATAGCCGAGGCGCGTGATAAAGGCGACTTATCTGAGAATGCCGAATACGATGCGGCCAAAGAGGCACAGGGAATGCACGAGGCAAAGATTGCCAAATTGGAAGCCACGTTGGCGAGTGCAAGATTGATCGACGAAAGCAAATTGGACGTATCAAAAGTCCTTGCCCTATCCATCGTAAAGATCAAAAACATTAAGAATGGCGCAACCATGACCTATCAGTTGGTTGCCGAAAGTGAAGCTGACCTTAAAACAGGCAAAATTTCGGTCAAATCTCCAATCGCACAAGGCCTATTGGGCAAATCTGTGGGCGATAAGACCGAAATCCAGGTACCTGCTGGAAAGCTTGAATTTGAAATATTAGAGATTTCCAGGTAATATATGGTTGTAGGTTGCAGGTTTTAGGTTATAAGTTTGGGTTCCAGAAGAAAGATCCATTCTCGCGGCCTACAACGTTCAGCTTTGAACCTTCAACTTTCAACTTCCAACCTTCAACTTCCAATACCATGACCATCTTTTCAAAAATTGTAAACAAGGAAATCCCGGCGCATATTGTGGCGGAGACTGCTGATTTTTTAGCGTTTTTAGATGTCAGTCCCCTGGTAATGGGGCACGTGTTGGTGATTCCTAAAAAGGAGGTCGACTACATTTTCGATCTTGATGACGAAACCTATGCGGGATTGACCCTTTTTGCAAAAATCGTAGCCAAGGGAGTGAAAAAAGCCTTTCCCTGCACAAAAGTAGGTGTGGCTGTTGTTGGATTGGAAGTGCCACATGTGCATATCCATCTCATTCCGATGAATAAAGTAGATGATATGAATTTTAGCCGGCCCAAACTTACGCCATCCCCACAAGAATTGGCTGCGGCAGCCGAAAGAATAAGAAATATCTTAAAAATGCAATAAGGCCGATGGTTGTTCATCGACCCTATTGCTGGCGTTACTAATGATTCGAGTCGAAGAGTCCAAAAGTCCAGCATTTCGATAAAAACTGGACTCTTGGACTTCTGGACTCTTGGACTTTATCTCAACTTGCTATTCTTCTGGTGCCGGTCTGTATCCCTAACAGTTTTCTTCACCAAATTTTTGTGGAAAGCTGCTTCTAGGTCTATCCCAGTCTGATTGGCCAAACAGATCAGTACAAAGAGTACATCGGCCATTTCATCGGCCAGGTCTACTGTCTCATCACTTTTTTTAAAGGATTGTTCTCCATATTTTCTGGCCATGATGCGTGCTACTTCGCCCACTTCTTCCATGAGGATGGCAGTATTGGTCAGTTCGTTAAAATAACGGATGCCTGTGGTCCTGATCCAATCATCTACTTTTGCCTGCGCCTCGGTAAGGGTGATGTTTTTCATGTATGTATAGGGTTAAATTTTAAGTGGGACATGGAGTAAGGAGCAAAGAACAAAGAGCAAAGCGCATAGAGTAAGAGACAAGTATCAAGAACCAGGTATCAAGAGCCAAGTATCAAGAAGTAAAGACTATATTTCGCAGCATAATGCTTTCATTTCAACTTTACAGCCTTACAACTCTGAACTTTAACCTACAACTTTGAACTTGCAACCTTCAACTCATCTACTCTTTCTGTTTCGTATCTATAAAAATCGTAACCGGGCCATCGTTAAGGAGTTCAATTTTCATATCTGCGCCAAAACGGCCGGTTTCAATTTTTTTGCCCAATTGGTCCGAAAGTTGCCCAATCATGGCTTCATATAACGGGATGGCCTTTTCTGGTCGTGCGGCGCGTGTAAATCCAGGTCGGTTTCCTTTCTTGGTGGCCGCATATAACGTAAATTGGCTGATCAATAGGATATTCCCATCTACATCTGGTAACGACCTGTTCATCTGATCATTTTCATCGCCAAAGATGCGCATGTTCACGATTTTCTGAGCCAGCCAGTTCAGGTCGTCCAGTGTGTCTTCATCTTCAATGCCCAATAGCACCAAAAATCCATTTCCGATCTTGCCGGTCACCTCTTTGCCTACCGTGCAGCTCGCCCTGGTTACGCGTTGAATAACTGCTCTCATTTTTAATGCTAATTTCTTTTTTATCGAATAAAAACCGTGGAATATATCTTATTTTTAACTAATGAAGTACAAGTATATATTGTTTTTTATAATTCTGCTAATGGGCTGCCGACAAAAACGGGAGGTCGATACTTCATTCTATTATTGGAAAACTGTGTATAAGCAGCACAAGACCGAAAACAGCTACCTGAAACAATTGGGGTCCAAGCGCTTATATGTACGGATCATGGATGTAGACCTTAATGATGAATACAAGCCGATTCCTATCGCGCCGATCAGCTTTGCAGATAAACTTCCGGCACACCTTGAGTCAGTGCCCGTAGTCTACATCATGAACGACGTACTAAAAACAGAGAACAAGCCCGACCCCAAAGTCTTGGCGGCAAAGATTACCAAATTTGTACAGGCAAAAATGTTGCAGGGCGGAAAAAAGCAGTTTAAGGAACTGCAGATCGATTGCGATTGGACAGAATCTACCCGTGATACCTATTTTACGTTACTCGAAACCATTAAAAAATTAAACCAAGATAAAATTATTTCTGTTACGTTGCGCCTCCATCAGCTTAAAAATCAGGCTAAAAATGGTATCCCACCTGTTGATCAGGCTTTGCTGATGTGCTATAACATGGGCAACCTGCGGAAATATGGCGCCCAAAATTCTGTACTCGATGTTAAGGAACTAAAAAAATATGCCCAAGACAACCTTGCTGCCTATCCAATGAAATTGGACATGGCCCTGCCGATTTTTTCATGGGCGGTTGTGTTCAGATATCAAGACTACAATGGAATATCCAAAAGGTTAAAGTATAGTGATCTGCAAGACCGCAAAATGTTCCAGAAACAACCTAACGGACTATACAAAGCCGAAAAGGACCTTCCTCAATTTGGATTGTGGAAATCCGATGAAGTAAGATGGGAAGAGAGCAAACTTGATGATGTTAAGGAAACCGCCAAACATCTCGCCAAATATTTGCCTCGAAAACCTTTTAACCTTGTATTCTATCATTTGGATGAAGATCTGCTTAAAAATTTTAAAGTCTATGAGCTTAAGGAAATCGCTGCTTTACTGCATTAGTTTTATGGTTGTATATTTTGGACAGATTGTGCTCAATGTAGCCTGTGGTCCAGAACAGGATCCATATGATACCTTTGTTTCCTATTTCCACAACGACCTGGCCGGAGATCGGTATGCCAATTTTCTTTTTAACGACTGGATGTTTCTTTACAATGATGAAGAGATAGCCGATGAAGCTGAAATTAACAGCAAGGAGTGGTCTGAATACCTGAAGGTAGCCCCTAATGATGTAAGAAAGGTGATGTATGAAGCTGATAGCCTGACCGAACTCAAATTGGCCAATCTCCAAAAATTCAGGTTGAAAGATTTCTCGAAGGAATGGCAGCAAAATACTTTCCTAAGCGCATTATATGCCAATCAGCAAGTAGCCAAATATTTCCGCGCTGCCAAAAGCTGCGAACCTTATGTAACATCAGACTATGACAGTTGGGATCCTGCAGCTAGGGATAGTAGCATGATGATCAAAAAAGCAAAGGAGGTGGCCAAATTGGCCATTGCCGAACAGGACCCGTTCTTGAAATTGCGGTATGGCTATCAAGTGGTGAGACTTTATCATTACGCACATAATTTTCAGGACTGTATGTCGGCATATCAACAATTGGTGTTGCCAAACCCGACCAAAAGTGCCGCACAAGGATGGGCGATGGCCGCCTATGCAGGAGCCATGCGCCATAGCGGACATCAAAATGAAGCTGCCTATCTTTTTTCCAAAGTCTTTAATGCTAACCCAGAACGAAGGATAAAATCTTATAAAAATTATTATTACATCAATCCATCGATAGAAAATGTATTGCGTTATGCGAAAAATGATGAAGAACGTGCAAATATCTGGGCCATTCATGGTTTTGGTAATCCTTTGCCTGACCTAAAAAACCTTCAGCGTGTTTATCAATACCTGCCGGAAAGTGAAATGGTAGGCACCTTGTTGGTCAGGGAGGTGAACAAATTGGAGCAATCATTGATCAGGGATGGCGGTATGGAAAATATCAACTACACGGCTTATTATTCTGGAAGCGCAGAAGAAGTAGCTGCACGTAAAAAAAACCAGCTCCATCTTAATGAAGTCCGCAATTTTGCGCTCCAGCTTGCCGATGAAAAGAAATATCCACAGCCTGCATTGGGTACACTTGCTGCGGCCTACCTAATGTGGCTGGCACATAACGATACGCTTGCGCTGAGCTATTTGGAGCGCCTTGATCCAAATCGATTACCTGAAAGACTAAAAGACCAATATCGCATCATAGAACTGCTGATCAAGGCCAACCGGATCAAAAATGGCAATCCGATCAACGAACAAAAACTCCTGCCGGCCTTGAAATGGCTCGATTCGAAAAAATTTGCTGAATTTAGAAAGTTAAAAGCCGATTCTTTAAAATATAAAGACTTCTATTGGTCGCCGGCATCAAAAAACTTCTTTACCACGACAAGAAATCTGTACCAACAGATCTTGGCCCCGGCCTACCTCAAATTGGGAGATACGGCGAAGGCGGCATTGGCTATGATGAAGGGCGATCAGGAAGATCCCAACTACCGGATGAAAGCTATTGACGAAGGGAGCTTTGCCACCATCGCATTCAATCAGCAGGCCTTGGGCCCAAAAACGATGCTGCGTTTATTAAAGCTGAAAAAAATGTCCAAAAAAGAAACACTGGAAAGCTTCTTGGCTCAAAATCTAAAGAGCTTGGATATGGATAGTTTTTATAGATTGTATGCCACCGCTTTTATCCGCAGCCATGCTTATGATCAGGCGCTTTGGTGCTTCTCCCAACTTAAGGATAAAAAGGAATATTTTTTACCTTCAGATGGCGATGATGTTCCTTTGGCCTCCAACCCATTCCGCACAACGATCAATGATTATCCAAAGCAATATGTGTCACAGGGCGGATATTCGGCTGTTGAATTTTGTCGGAAAATGGTCCAATTGCAAAAATTGATCAAGACCGATCCCAAGAATGCAGCCAAGTATTATTTTGAAATGGCGAATGGGGTTTATCAGACCAGTCATTATGGAAATGGCTGGTACTTTATCAGTTACATTTGGAATGCTGATGAGCTATCAAGGCCCATAAAATATCCTTTCCAATTGGATTACCGTCAGGCCAAAACAGCCAAAGCCTGGTACCTCAAGGCCAGGTCATTGAGCCATGATGCCGAATTTAGGGCAAAATGTACTTTTATGTTGGCCAAGTGCGAGCAGAAGCGAATGAGCAATTTGTTGTTCAGCAATCCGCAATCGCCCATTTGGAGCTGGGAATATGATAGCAACCAATATTTGGCGATGAACCAGTCCAATCCATATTTCAAGGAATTAAAGCTTGATTATGCCAAGACTAAATTTTTTAAAACTGCTGTCGGCGAATGCAGCTATTTAAGGGATTTCATCGCAGGAAGAAAATTTGCGATTAAAGAAAGGAACTAATTTTTAGAGGTCCTTATAGATAAATTACATTAATTGTCAGTCTGAGCCTGTCGAATACTGACCTTCATCCTTCGATAGGCTCAGGATCAACTGTAACTGCAAACTGAAAACTGAGAACTGAAAACTAACTAAGCCCTCGTATCATTCCCGTGGTACATGCTCAGGTAGCTTTCGTAGCGGCTCAGTTCGATATCGCCTTGCGCTACCGCCTTGATTACCGCACAGCCTGGTTCGTTTACGTGACGGCAATTGTTGAACTTACATTGATTGAGCCGTTCGCGCATTTCTACAAAATAGTGGCTCAATTCTTCCGGTTGGATGTCGAAGATTCCCAATTCCCTGATGCCGGGGGTATCAATCAAGTAGCCGCCAAAAGGTAGGGTATGCATTTCGGCAAAAGTGGTGGTGTGCTGCCCTTTGTCGCTCCATTCAGAAACTTCGCCGGTCTTGAGCTCAAATCCCGGCAATAAAGCATTGATCAGACTTGATTTGCCTACACCCGAATGACCAGAAAAAAGTGTGGTCTGATTTTTTAATAGGGCTTCAATCTGATCGATATTCGTGCCTTTTAATGCCGAGACTTCATAACACGGATAGCCGATTTTTTCATAAATGGCCTTGTATTCGGCCAAAATTTCTAAGCCTTGCTGACTAAATAGATCTAGTTTGTTAAAGATTAGGCTAGTTGGGATGTCATACGCTTCCGAGGTGACCAAAAATCGGTCGATGAAACCCAATGAAGTGCGGGGTGAGGCCAAGGTTACGATCAAAAAAGCCTGGTCAAGATTAGCAGCAATAATCTGTGCCTGTTTGGAGAGATTGATTGATTTGCGGATGATGTAGTTTTTTCGGTCATGCAGCCGATCGATGACACCGGTTTCGGCATTGGGTTCCATTTCAAAATCGACTTTGTCGCCTACAGCGATCGGATTAGTGGTCTGGATACCTTTGATCCTAAATTTTCCTTTGATCCGACAATCGTAGTAATGCCCATCTTCGGCATAAACCTGATACCAACTTCCCGTGCTTTTGATGACTAATCCCTGCATAAGCCGTAAAGATAAACACTTTACGCATAACACCACTTTGACAAAGTGATTTTGACAGAAGTGGTGATTTTTAAGATTGACTTTGACAATCTCATTCATGTGTTTATGCTTTTCTATATTATAAAGGATGCTTTTTTTAAACTAGCCTACAATTAGTAGCTGGACACTTTGACAAAGTCAATGACAATTCCATGACGTATAATCCATAATGGAGTTTGACAAAGTGTATTTGGAATTTTGCAAATGTTGAAGCGTTTGTTTAGGATTTTTCAATTATTTTTAAATAATTCTTGACATTGTAAAAAATTATCAGCTATTTAGCGGTGTAGATCATACACTAAGAAAAAAATGAACTTAAACCATTCAGTTACCACCACAACAACATCAACAACCGGCCAATACCGGATGGGGATACGCTAGTGGTATAATTGAACAAAAAATATACAAAAAGCGCCCCCGGAATTCGGGAGCGCTTTTTTTTTAATCCGATAACATGAACATACTCAAATTTGGCGGAACGTCCGTAGGTTCCATTGAAAGTATCAGCGCCCTGCTGCGCATCATCGCAAAACATAATCAACAGCCCGAAAAACCTGTAATCGTCTTATCGGCAATGAGCGGCGTAACCAATCTGCTCACGGCAATGGCCGAAAAAGCCGCACTCGGACAAGATTATACCTCGGAACTCAAGGCCATAGAAAATCGGCACTTTGAGGTGGTGAGGGCACTGCTGCCTGCTGTTGCTCAAAACCCCGTACTCACCAAGTTAAAACTTTACTTTAACGAGCTCGAAGAATTGCTACAGGCCATCTATAACCTGAACGAGTTGAGCCTACAGGCCAAAGATCTCGTGCTGAGCTATGGTGAACGATGTAGTACTTTTATGGTCAGCCAGATTGCCAAAAGGCAATTTCCGGAAGCCCTGTTTGCAGATGCGGCCCAGTTTATCAAAACCGATAGCAATTTCGGACAGGCCAAAGTTGATGCCCAACTTACAGCGTTACTCGTACGGGATTTTTGTACCCAAAACGCTGAAAAGTTATTGTTCGTTACCGGATTCATCGCCAGCAATGAAGCCAATCGGGTAACAACATTGGGCCGTGGAGGCAGCGATTACACTGCGGCTATTCTCGGATCGGCTTTGAATGCTCAGGAGATACAGATATGGACCGATGTAAACGGTATGATGACCGCCGATCCACGGATCGTTAAAAAGGCATTTCCATTGACCGAGCTGAGTTATATCGAAGCCATGGAATTATCGTATTTCGGTGCCAAGGTCATTTATCCCCCAACTATGACCCCGGCATTCCTTAAAAAAATCCCAATTGTGATCAAAAATACCTTTGATCCAGATTTTGAGGGTACTTATATCCGCCATGGCGCAAAAGCATCGGCCTTTCCGATCAAGGGAATTTCATCGATCGACGAAATCAGCATCATCAACCTGGCCGGCAGCGGGATGGTAGGTAAGGCAGGCTTCAGCGGAAGACTGTTTTCCCTGTTATCGCGCGAGCAGATCAATGTGGTGCTCATTACACAATCTTCTTCAGAACATAGCATCACTTTTGCCGTTAAGCCAAGCGATGCGGTCAAAGCGGTTGAACTGATCAGCAAAGAATTCGATCTTGAACTTCAGGCACAAAAATTACAGGAACCAGAGGTCGAAGATGGACTTTCTGTATTGGCCATTGTTGGCGAGAACATGAAGCGCACGCCTGGCATCTCAGGAAAATTATTCCATGCCCTGGGCAGAAATGGCGTGAATGTACATGCCATCGCACAGGGATCTTCAGAATATAACATCTCGGTGATCATCGCCAAGTCTGATCTTTCCAAAGCAGTTAATGCCGTACACGATGCGTTTTATACTGAACTGAACAAGACCTTAAATATTTTTTGCCTGGGCACCGGAAATATCGGAAAGACTTTATTTAGACAGTTACAGGACCAAATGCCTTTTCTTGCCGCCAACAACGATCTGCAGGTGCGGGTAATGGGGATCAGCAATACCAGAAAAATGCTGCTTTTACCAGAAGGGATTGCACTCGAAAATTGGGCAGGTGAACTTGCAGATCAAGGGGAACCCGCAGATCTTGCACTTTTTGTAGAAAAAATGAAAGCCATGAACCTGCCTAACTGCGTATTTGTAGACAATACGGCAAGTGCCGATCCGATTCCCTATTATAAAGGAGTCTTCGAATCGAATATATCTGTTGTAACCTGTAATAAAATCGGCAATTCAGGAAGTTTTGAGCAATATGAGGATTTTAAGGATACTGCACGGAAGTTTGGCGTCGACTTTTATTATGAGACCAATGTAGGCGCCGGTTTACCGATTATACGTACTTTAAAGGACCTGATGATGAGTGGGGATAAACTAACCCGCATCGAAGCCATTTTGTCTGGAACGATTTCCTATATCTTCAACAATTTTAAGGGCAGTTCAGGCTTCTATGAAACGGTAAAGGAGGCCCAGGAACTGGGCTATACCGAGCCTGATCCTCGTGATGACCTGAACGGAAAGGATTTTATGCGCAAAATGCTCATCTTGGCCCGCGATGCCGGGTACGCGTTGGAAGCGGAGGATGTAAAAATCGATAATATTTTACCTGAAGCCTGCCTAAATGCGGCCACAGTGGAAGATTTTTATGTCGAACTACAACAGAATGCCGCTTATTTCGAGGAACTTAAGAACCGTGCTGAAGCCGAGGGAAAAGTGCTGCGCTATATCGGGAAATTAGAAGATGGAAAGGTGGCGATCAGCCTGCAGATGGTAGACGAAAGCCATCCTTTTTACATGCTTTCTGGCAGTGATAATATCATTTCGTTCACCACTGATCGGTATAACAACAGGCCGATGGTGGTCAAAGGTCCGGGGGCAGGTGCAGAAGTAACGGCTGCGGGCGTATTTTCTGATATCATCAATGTTGGAACATTAAATTAAAATGAAAGAATCGATAAAAGTTTTTGCTCCTGCCACGGTTGCCAATGTAGTTTGTGGCTTCGATGTACTCGGATTTGCGGTAAATGAGCCTGGCGACGAGGTTGTGATGCGATTTACAGATCAGCCGGGTGTAAAACTGATCAACATTACCGGTGATGATGGGCGGTTGCCCTTGGATCCGGCAAAGAATACAGTGAGTGCCAGCGTGCAGCACTACCTTGACCATATCGGACGCCCAGATATCGGTGTGGAGATCTCGCTCCATAAAAAAATGCCGATCGGCAGTGGGCTTGGCTCTAGCTCGGCGAGCACGGTAGCAGGGCTTTTTGCCATCAACCAACTCATGGACAATATTTTGACTACTAAGGAATTGGTTCCTTTTGCCATGAAAGGTGAAGAACTGGCCTGTGGATATGGTCATGCCGATAATGTTGCGCCAGCGCTGATGGGCGGATTTGTACTGGTGCGCAGCTATGAACCTTTAGATTTGATTGCGCTCCCAACACCTAATGGGCTATATGCGGGTATCGTTTACCCAGAAGTTGATGTGCCGACCAAAGATGCCAGGGAAATGATCAAATCAAAAGTGCCTTTAAAAGACGCAGTAGTGCAATGGGGAAATGTGGCAGGCATCGTGGCCGGACTGTATTCAAATGATGTTGAACTGATTGGGAGGAGCATGAAGGACGTGCTTATTGAACCCGTCCGCTCGATCCTCATCCCAGATTTTTACCTGCTCCGAGAATTCGCCATGGACAATGGCGCGCTCGGATTTGGGATTTCTGGATCCGGGCCATCCGTATTTGCACTGGCCAAAGATTTTGAAACCGCAAAGCAGATTACCGCTGTACAACAAGAACATTTAAAAAAATTAAATATTAAGAGCAATGCCTATGTTTCTGCTGTAAATGCAGTAGGGCCCAGGGTATTGTAAAGGTAAGATGGAAAAGGTAAGATGGAAAAGGTAAGATGGAAAAGGTAAGATGTGTGTTCAACTTCCATTTCCTTTTTCTTTCTTCCTTCCTCCTTCTTCCTTCTTCCATTTTACCTCTTACCTCCATATCAGATCATGAGATTTTATTCTACCAATAATCCGTCACTGCGTGTTTCCTTTCAGGATGCCGTATTCAACAGCATGCCCTTGGATAGAGGACTTTACATGCCAGCGCACATTAAGATGCTTGATCCCGATTTCATGGCAAATATTGATCGATTTAGCTTTCAGGAAATCGCTTTTCGAGTGGCGGATACTTTATTAGGTGATGCCATCCCAACACAAGTACTAAAAGACATCATCAATGATGCCATTAGCTTCGATGCGCCTCTTGTAGCACTCGACGGGCACACTTTTGTACTGGAACTATTCCATGGCCCCTCACTTGCGTTTAAAGATTTTGGAGCTAGGTTCATGAGCAGGATCATGGCCTATTTTTTACAGGATAACGAAAAACAGTTGGATGTGCTGGTTGCAACCTCTGGCGATACTGGTGGAGCAGTGTCACTTGGTTTTTTGGGTGTGCCAAATACAAGGGTAACCATTTTGTTCCCTGAGGGAAAGGTGAGTGAGATCCAAAGGCTGCAATTAACTACAAATGGCAAAAATATCAGGGCAATAGCGGTAGATGGAACGTTTGATGACTGCCAAGCTTTGGTCAAAAAGGCATTTGCCGATACTGAGCTAAATGAAAAATTGAGATTGACTTCTGCCAATTCCATCAATATTGCAAGGTTGATTCCGCAGACATTTTATTACTTTCATGCTTATGCACAATTGAAGCGCCGCGGACTAAAGGATATCGTATTTGCTGTTCCAAGTGGCAACTTTGGCAACCTTGGTGCCGGATTATTGGCCTATCGGATGGGATTGCCCGTCAAACAGTTTATTGCTGCAACAAATGCGAACGATACGGTGCCACGCTTTTTGGCAACCGGCAATTATGAAGAAAAGCCCTCGATCCAGACTTACGCCAATGCCATGGATGTTGGAGCACCAAGCAATTGGGTCCGCATTATGGAGCTGTTTGATCGGGACCAGATCGCCGTTCAACAACTTGTAAAAGGCTATAGTTTTACAGATGCTGAAACTTTAGCTGCCATAAACAGGATTTACAACTCTTATGGATATGTAGCTTGTCCGCATACCGCTATTGCCTGGCTGGCTTTGGAGGCTTATGTTAAGGAAAACCCCAAACTACAATCTACAAATGTCTTTCTCTCTACTGCCCATCCGTGCAAATTTCCTGATATATTCCCTGGAAACATCAAAAAGGAAATTAAATTGCCGGCGCAGGTAGATGAGCTTTATCAGCACCCAGAAAAGTATGAACAGTTAGGTAAGGATTTTGAAGGATTTAAGCTTTATTTGCTGAGCGATTTATAATCTTCTGCAGGTCGAGATTGCAATCTCGACTATGCTGGTTGAGATTTGCCTATTTGACTATGTTGGTCGAGATTTACAATCTCGACCTAAATGTCTGCGGATTTTTAATCCGCGATAAAATATTACTCCATAAACAAAATTTTCTCCTTAAAATATCTATTTGCAGATAATTTCCAGGATTTGCCAACTGTTGCGTTATATTCCGAGATGGCCTTTAAATATCGGGTTTATGACAAGCAGGGATTATATTTCATCACCACAACCGTAGTGGACTGGATTGATGTATTTACCAGAAAGGAACTGGCCTTTGTTGTGATAGATAGTCTGGCCTATTGTCAGCAACAAAAAGGATTGGTCATTTATGCTTGGTGTTTAATGCCTAATCATTTGCACATGATCATTGGCTCAAAGGAAAACATCAACATTTCCGACATCATGCGTGATTTTAAGAAATTTACCGCAAAAAAAGTAATCGAGACTATCAGATCGATCAGGGAAAGTAGAACATGGATGATCAATAAATTTGAATTTGCCGCCCGGATCCATGCCAAGAGCGATCAATATAAATTTTGGAGGGATGGATTTCATCCTATCTTATTGGAAAGCAGTTATTTTACAGCACAAAAGTTGGATTACATCCATCAAAACCCTGTAAAAGCGGGACTGGTAACCCAGGAAGAATATTATCAATACAGTTCTGCAATTGACTATTTTGGTGGGAAGGGATTGTTGGAAGTGGTGCTTTTGATATGATAT
This sequence comes from Pedobacter sp., assembly GCA_031119475.1. GTDB lineage: Bacteria > Bacteroidota > Bacteroidia > Sphingobacteriales > Sphingobacteriaceae > Pedobacter. The sequence continues at coordinate 612,876 of JAVHXV010000002.1, forward strand.
GGCGGATTGCAAATCCGCAGGAAACAAAGTCGAGATTGCAAATCTCGACCAGCAAGAAAGTAGTTAGTCGAGAAATGTTTTCCCGTTTGTTGGTCGAGATTTATAATCTCGACCTAAATAATTGCGGATTTGCAATCCGCATTAAAACACGGCCCTGGCAATCTCCTTCGTCTGTTCAGGCCTGCCCATGGTGTAAAAGTGGAGTACAGGTGCACCAAATTCGATCAGTTCCTTGCATTGTTTGATCATAAAAGCTGTACCTACTTCTTTAACCTCTGCTGTCGATTTGGCGTGGAGCACGGCATCGCTCAAGTCTTCCGGTAGATCGATGTGAAAGATTTTTGGCAAGGAAACCAGCTGTTTTGCACTGCTGATTGGTTTTAACCCAGGTATAATGGGAACATTGATGCCATTTTCACGGCATTTGTTCACGAAGTTGAAATACTTTTGGTTATCGAAGAACATCTGCGTAACGATAAATTCGGCGCCCATGTCTACTTTTTGCTTTAGGTATTTGAAGTCGGTCGATAAGTTAGGGGCCTCAAAGTGTTTTTCGGGATAACCTGCCGCACCAATACAGAAGTCGCTCTTAAACGATTCTACATCTTCGTGCAAAAACTTTCCATCGTTGTGGTTTTTGATGTGCTGAATCAAGTCAGTGGCATAGGTATGGCCGCCCGGCGTGGGTACAAAAGACGGATCTGCCTGACGTGCATCTCCCCGCAAGGCCAATACATTGTCGATTCCTAAAAACTGAAGGTCGATCAGGGCATTTTCAGTTTCTTCCTTGGTAAATCCGCCACAGATTAGGTGCGGAACCGCATCGATTTTATACTTATTGATAATTGCCGCACAAATGGCAATCGTACCTGGTCTTTTCCGGTAAGAGACCTTTTGCAGCAATCCATTGCCCTGCTCCTTGAATATATAATCTTCCCGAAGTGAAGTTACATCAATAAATGGCGGATTAAATTCCAATAATGGATCGATGGCATCATACACCCACTGGATGCTCTGTCCCTTTACGGGCGGAAGGAGTTCAAATGAAAATAATGGTTTTCCCTTAGCGTTGGCAATATGTTCGGTAATCTTCATTGTGTTTTTTTTGTTGTTTGGGTTTTGGTTGTTTTGTTCTGATCCAATGTATGGAGAAACCTAATATAGCCATTAATTAATTTGCCCAAAATTTCGATTTCACCAAGACAATTGCAGAAATGATCATCAGTAATGATGGCAATATCTTTGGAAATGTAAAGTTGGGTCTCAATTTCATATAATGAACCTCTGGCTATTGTTAAAAAATGAATTGTTTCTTTCGGATGCTGCCTGCCACAACCCTCAGCAATATTTGAAGGTATAGAGACTGCGCATCTTCTAATTTGTGACGTAAGTCCATATTGTTCTTCTCTTGGAAATTTTGCAGTGAGCAAATAGATTTTACTGGCAAATGCTCGTGCAACTTTCCAAACTTCCAATTCGGTGTATTTTTGATATCCCATCTTATCTCCCTCTCTATTATCCTCTCAACTAAACACCTAACCATCAAAACATCTAATCAACATTAATACGCCAAATTCGGGCTCAGCCATCGTTCTGCTTCTTCAAGGGTCATTCCTTTCCGTTGGGCATAATCCGTGACCTGATCTTTGGTAATTTTACCTAGTCCAAAATAGCGTGATTGCGGGTGGGCGAAGTAAAAGCCGCTCACCGCAGCTGTTGGGTACATGGCAAAACTTTCGGTCAGGTGAAGGCCAATTTTGTTCTCCGCATCCAATAAGTTGAACAAGGTGTCTTTTTCGGTATGGTCTGGACAGGCAGGATAGCCTGGCGCCGGACGAATGCCCGCATATTCTTCCTTGATCAGTTCTTCATTATTTAAATTCTCATTGGCAGCATAGCCCCAATATTCTTTCCTTACCAATTCGTGCATCCGCTCTGCGAAAGCTTCGGCCAAACGATCGGCCAATGCTTTTGCCATAATACTGTTATAGTCGTCGAAATTCTTCTCGAATTCAGCCACCAGCTCGTCGCAGCCTATTCCCGTTGTTACCGCAAACCCGCCAAAATAATCTTGGATGCCAGTTTCTTTTTGCGCTATGAAATCAGCCAGGGCATAATAAGGCTCTCCGGCTACTTTTTCTGCCTGTTGGCGAAGGGTATGGATGGCAATGGAAGCTGTTTGAGGGGAGATGGAAGATGTGTCGCTTGCGCCTTTTCCATTTTCCATCTCACCTTTTACCTCTAGAACAATATCGTCCCCAACCGCATTTGCAGGCCAAAACCCGATGACACCTTTTGCGGTCAGCAGTTTCTCGTCGACGATACGTTTCAATAATACTTGGGCATCATCATAGAGTTTTTTGGCTTCGGTGCCAACAAATTTATCGTCAAAGATCTTCGGATAGCTTCCCCTGAGTTCCCAAGTGTGGAAAAATGGTGTCCAATCGATATAGGGAACAAGCTCTTTTAATGGGAAGTCTTCAAAAACCTTGGTGCCAATAAATGATGGTCTGGTTATTCCTTTTTCAAGGTCGATCTGGAATTTGTTTGCCCTTGCTTCGTCTATTGTTTGGTAACGTTTATCAGAACGTTTGTTCAGGTGGGCTTCGCGTGCTTTGTCATATTCTGCCCTAATGCCTGCAACATAATCGTCCTTGGTTTCGTTATTCATCAATGTACTGCACACCGTTACGCTTCGGGAGGCATCCAGCACGTGGATTACAGGTCCAGAATAGCTTGGTGCCACTTTTACGGCGGCATGGATCCTGGAAGTAGTTGCCCCGCCAATAATAAGCGGAATGGTAAAACCTTCACGCTCCATTTCCTTGGCAAAATGCACCATTTCATCTAAGGAAGGTGTAATCAATCCGCTAAGACCAATAATGTCGGCGTTGATTTCTTTTGCCTTGCGGATAATATCCTGCGCCGGCACCATGACGCCCATGTCAACAATCTCAAAATTATTACAGGCCAAAACTACGCCGACAATATTTTTGCCGATATCGTGCACATCCCCTTTTACGGTTGCCATCAGTACCTTGCCTGCAGATGAATTCTGGTCCTGATCTGGATTATCGAGTTTTTCCTGTTCAATAAAGGGCAAAAGGTAAGCCACGGCCTTTTTCATGACCCTGGCCGATTTGACCACCTGTGGAAGGAACATCTTTCCGGCACCAAAAAGATCACCTACGATGTTCATGCCGTCCATTAACGGGCCTTCAATGACCTGGATCGGGCGATCATATTGCTGACGCGCTTCTTCCACATCATCATCAAGATATTCTACTATTCCTTTGACAAGGGCGTGCGACAAGCGTTCCTCTACGGTGCCCTTTCTCCATTCCTCATCGCGTACCACTTCCTTGCCTTTGCTCTTAATGGTATCGGCAAATTCAACCAGGCGCTCTGTGGCGTCTTCCCTGCGGTTAAGGAGTACGTCCTCTACACGTTCGAGCAACTCAGGAGCAATTTCTTCATAAACTTCCAACATACCGGCATTCACAATGCCCATATCTAGTCCGGCTTGGATGGCATGGTATAAAAATGCGGCGTGCATGGCCTCGCGTACCGTATTGTTGCCCCTAAAGGAGAAAGAAATATTTGATACGCCCCCACTTACTTTCGCATAGGGAAGGTTTTGTTTGATCCACCGGGTGGCATTGATAAAGTCTACGGCATAGTTGTTATGCTCTTCCAATCCCGTAGCAACCGTTAAGATGTTAGGGTCGAAGATGATATCTTGGGGAGGAAAGCCAATTTCATTGACAAGCAGGTCGTAACTGCGTTTGCAGATTTCGATACGGCGTTCATAATTATCGGCCTGGCCCTGTTCATCAAAGGCCATCACGACCACTGCCGCACCATATTGCATGATTTTGCTAGCGCTTTCCTTAAATTTTTCCTCGCCTTCCTTTAATGAAATAGAATTGACGATCCCCTTGCCCTGCATGCATTTCAATCCACTTTCAATGACCGTCCATTTCGAAGAGTCGACCATGATCGGCAATTTGGCGATGTCAGGTTCAGATGCGATCAGGTTCAGGAATTTGGTCATTGCCGCTTCCGAATCGATCATTCCTTCATCCATATTTACATCGATGATCTGTGCACCGCCTTCTACCTGTTGCAGGGCAATGGCCAATGCCGATTCATAATCTCCGCCCAAGATCAGCTTGGAAAATTTCGGGGAGCCCGTGATGTTGGTCCGTTCGCCGATATTGACAAAGATGCTTTCTGGCGTTATGGTTACTGGTTCCAGTCCACTAAGCCGCAGATAAGGTTCCACTTCAGGAATCCTGCGTGGCGGGATCCCTTTTGCTTTTTGGGCGATGCATCCGATGTGATCGGGCGTGGTGCCACAGCAGCCCCCAACAATATTTACAAAGCCTGATGCAATGAAATCTTCTACCAGATGGGCAGTTTCATGGGGAAGCTCATCATAAGCGCCAAATTCATTGGGGAGGCCGGCATTTGGATAGGCCGAGATAAAACATCCGGCCTTTGCCGAAAGCTCCTCGATGTGTGGACGCATTTCTTTTGCACCCAGGGCACAGTTAAAACCGATGCTCAAAGGCTTGGCATGGCTCACCGAATTCAAAAAAGCTTCAGCTGTTTGTCCAGATAAAGTCCTGCCTGAAGCATCGGTAATGGTGCCCGAAATCATAATTTCAAGTTTCCTACCAATTATTTCTTCATATTTTTTGATGGCCACAATGGCCACTTTGGCATTCAAGGTGTCGAAAATTGTTTCAATGAGCAGCACATCGGCACCCCCATCAACCAGTCCACGGACCTGTTCGTCGTATGCCGCTTCCAATTCATCGAAATAGATGGCCCGATAGCCTGGGTCGTTCACATCTGGCGACATGGATAGTGTCCTGTTGGTTGGACCAATTGCACCGGCAACAAAGCAAACCCGATCAGGATTGCTGGCCATGAACTCTGTAACGGCCTGTTTGGCAACCCTTGCACCTTCATAGCTCATTTCATAGGAAAGATCTTCCATCTGATAGTCGGCCATTGAAATACGCTGGGTACTGAAAGTGTTGGTCTCAATAATGTCTGCGCCCGCTTTTAGGTATTCCAAGTGGATTGATTTGATGATGTCTGGGCGGGTAATGTTCAGCAGGTCATTGTTTCCCTTTACGTCACAGGGATGGTCTTTGAAGCGTTCGCCCCTAAAATCTTCTTCCGTTAGGGAATAACGTTGGATCATCGTACCCATCGCCCCATCAATAACCAGTATGCGTTTTTGTAGTTCTTTTCTAATATCCATGTGTCTTAGCGTAGAGCGTAGGGCGTAGAGCGTTCAAAACGCTTTCGCTTACCGCTATTCTAATGCCTATAATGAATGGAACAGGATATATTCTAAACACTTATCTTTTCCCAAACTAGATCAGGATAGAATTTAGCACCTTGTTGGCACAGGTTGCTAAGACATCATCGGGTCTAATCCCTCCGCCTTTCTTTATAAGCACTACAAAAATACAACAAAGGCAAATCAATTCCAAACGATTGGGATTTTGACAGTTTAAATGACAAAGGCCATGCAAATCTGCACGGCCTTGCATGAGGTTTGGTTTGGCGTAAAGCGGTAAGCGTTTATCGACGCACCATTATTTTCTGTTGCCAAATAGGCGGAGCAGATATAAAAAGATGTTTAAAAAGTCTAGGTAGAGCGATAGCGCAGCTACGATAGCGGTTTTATTGGCATCTACACTGAGCACTTCATCGCCATTGGCTTCGATGCCCTGGCCAATCCTTTTGATTTTTTGAACATCGTAGGCTGTTAATGCCGTAAAGATGGCGACACCAAAGAAGCTCATGATGTAATCAAATTTCTCGCTTCCGACAAAGTAATTGACGAAGCTAGAAATAATGAGCCCAACCAAGCCAACCATTAAAATTGGGCCGAATTTACTCAGGTCAACATTGGTAGTATAGCCTAAAAATGCCATGATGCCAAAGATACCTGCTGCGGCACCAAAGCAGGCAACTACTGATGAAGTAGTATACGCCAAGAGAATAAAGCTCAAGCTAACTCCCGTTAATGCCGCATATAGGATAAATACACCGAGCAGAGCTGGATATGACAACTTGCTAAGACCAAAGCTCATCAGCATCACCAATCCCAACGGAGCAAACATGGCCACATAACCAAATATGGTTGGGCTTAGCCTACCTGTTGCGGGGTTCGCTTGTAAAAGATATTGCATGAGCCCTTCATTTGTGCCAAACAAATAGGCAGCCAAGGTTGATAGGGATAGGGCAACAAACATCCACAGGAAAACATTGGCGAAAAACTTTTTCGATACGCTTCCTTCTTCGATGACGATTACGCTATCGTCTTGGTAGTTATAATTTTGATCGTTCATATGATTGTGCTTACGTTTATTTTTGATATGTGTTAAATCCTTCAAAACTTAGGTCTTCGTCAATTTTTTCCCAGTGGATGCCATAAGGAGAAATGGTAAAATTTTTTCTTTCCTCATCGCTGGCATTCATCAATTTAGGAAACCAACTTAAAGGGTGACTTTTCTGCTCGCCAGTCGGATTAATGATAAATATGTTATCATTTTCGAACCAGACTTTAATCTGTTTTTCCATGATATTCCTTCCATTTTGAAATAATAATTTCCTTGTTTTCTTCTATCAAAGACTGTGCTAAGTTAACATCTTTATTCTTAAGACCTTTATTACTGACAAGTTTCACTTCTTCAACTTCGAATTTTGCTTCCCCATCTGCATTTCTGACATGTATATGGATAGGTAAATGTTCATTTAAAAATACCCTTTTAATTCAATCTTTTTGTCAACAGTTCTTCAACTTTTTTAAAGAATTGGATCGGTTTCAGTTTTCGCCAGTGCAATTGGTCCAATTCTCCGCCAAAATTGAGATAATAATCGATGTTATGCTCCCTAAATTCCTGGATCACATGTTCATTGAAGTTGATCCCGGCAATCCATCCTTCTTCCACGTCCTGGAACCATTCTTCATAGTAACTGTCGTCTGAAGCATGAAAGTTGAGTACATTTTCGCCGATGAGCACAAATTTGTTGATCCCTTCGTCGATCATGAGCTCAATGATTTCCCTTTTGAGCAACATGATGTCGTTGTTGATGGTGTCGTTCCATTCGCCCATCAGTTCGATGATGGCAAAACCACGGTCGTAATCGACATAAATAACCTTGATGTACAGTGTATTAGAGCCGAATGCATCCCATTGTGGATGGATCAGGTAGTTATAGAGCTGCTTATCGAAGTAAAATTCCGAATATTCCGTGTTGAAGAAAGGCGACCGCTCATCTTCTGCAGCAATATAATCATCTCTCCAGGCATAAAAGGGTTCGATTTCGTGCATTAGGGTTTGTTCTGGTGATGAAATGGTCTATCTGTGGTAAGTTGTGCGTTGTAGGTTACAAGGCTAGGTGCAAAAAGTAAATCGTATAAAAAGAAAAATTCTGGTCAGTATGTTAACCTTCAACCTTTGCCGCAGGCATCCTTTTGGGACAACCTTCAACCTTCAACCTTCAACTTTCAACTCAACCTTTACTGGCTTCAACCGCTTTGCGTACACTTCCATATTTGCTCAATAGGTCTGCTGCCTGGTCGTGGTCGATCTGGAGTTCGTCCATGACCATCTGGGTTCCGCGGTCAACCAATTTATGATTAGTTAACTGCATATCGACCATTTTATTGCCCTTTACACGTCCCAATTTAATCATTACGGTGGTGCTCAGCATGTTCAGTACCAATTTTTGTGCGGTGCCAGATTTCATCCTGGTCGATCCTGTCAGGAACTCAGGCCCAACGACCACTTCTACCGGATAATCAGACTCGGCAACGATGGGTCCTCCGTTGTTGCAGATGATGCATCCGGTCAATATACCATGTTTGCGTGCAGTGTTTAGTCCACCGATGACGTAAGGTGTTGTCCCCGATGCGGCCAATCCTACCAATGAATCCTTTTCGTTGATCTGATATTCCTGGAGATCGATCCAAGCTTGTTCTGAGTCGTCTTCTGCAAATTCGACAGCTTTCCTAATGGCGCTATCTCCTCCGGCGATGATGCCGACCACGCGGTCGAAAGGTACGCCAAATGTTGGTGGGCACTCTGAGGCATCAACTACACCTAAACGGCCACTGGTTCCGGCGCCAATATAGAATAGGCGTCCGCCCTTAGCCATTCTTTCGGCCACTGCCGATGCCAGTTTTTCTATTTGTGGTAAAGCTTTTTCTACCGCTAATGGTACAAGTTTGTCTTCGGTATTGATGCTGGTCAAAATCTCTAGCACCGACATTTGGTCAATGTCTTTGTATCTGGATTCCTGCTCGGTAATTCTCTTCATGGATGTTGTTTAGCGTAAAGATGGTTAATTTATCCCTTAACCTGAAATTTTTTCATTATTCATGCAATTTTATAGAGAAGATTACTGCGAAGCAAATTTTAGCGGAGAATTTTCTCAACGCGCGGCGCATAGCGCCCTGCACTTGCAAACTTATTTTCACGTTACGCGTTGTATTCATTACCTTTGTAACGCACCTGCGCGATGAAAAAAAGTACCCGTATCAATTTTCTGATTGCCCTCACCTATGCCGTTACCCTGATAGGAGGGATGTATCTGGGATTCAAGTTTTTAAAGGACCAGGGATTTCAGTTCAAGAGAGATGTGCGTTTGGCAGACCACAATGCCCAAAAAGTGGAAGAAATCATCCACATCATCAACAAAAACTATGTAGATGAAGTCAATGCAGATAGCCTCCAGCATTTGCCGATCGACAGCCTATTGCATCAGCTCGATCCCCACAGCATGTACCTGCCCGCCAATGAGGCCGGCGAATTTTCTGATAACCTGGAGGGAAACTTTGAAGGCATTGGTGTAGAATATTACATTTTAAATGATACCCTGCTGGTCACCAACGTGATCAAAGATGGTCCGGCGTTTTTTGCCGGCTTAAAACAGGGCGATAAGATTATCAAGATCGATAGTACCATTGTAAGCGGAAGATCATTGCCGCGGACCGAGATGATCGGCAAGATCAAGGGCAGGAGCGGTACGCCCGTACAGCTCACCGTTGTACATCCCGGCACATCAGGCCCAAGCCTATATACGATCAAACGCGGGAAAGTAGAGGTAAGCAGTGTGGATGTGGCGTATATGCTCAATAACGAAACAGCCTACGTACGCATCAGTAAGTTTGGGGCCAATACCGATGAAGATTTTGTCAATGCAATCCGTAGCCTCAAGGCCAAAGGGATGAAGAAACTGATGCTCGACCTGCGCGATAATGGTGGCGGGTATGTGACCGCAGCAACAGGGTTGGCCAATCAGTTCCTGCCAGAAAATAAGCTGATCGTTTATACCGAGGGCAAACATGAGCCACGTACCGATTATTTTGCAACCGGTGGCGGCGAGTTTGAGCAGGGAAAACTCGTGGTGCTGATCAATGAAAATTCAGCTTCGGCAAGCGAGATTTTCGCCGGTGCCATGCAGGACCTTGACCGTGGGACTATTGTAGGACGAAGATCTTTTGGGAAAGGGCTGGTCCAGGAACAATTTGCCTTTGAGGATGGGTCTGCACTTAACCTGACCATCGCCAGGTATTATACGCCATTGGGGCGCAGTATTCAAAAATCGTATAAACGCGGGTATGCGGCCTATCAGCATGAACTAGAAGACCGCTATCAGGATGGTGAAATGACAAAAGACCATAAGGCAAAAGATAGCGTTCAGCGCGCTACGGCCTTTGTGACTTCCAGTGGAAAGAAAGTATACGGGGGTGGTGGCATCCAACCAGATGTTTATGTAAAATTAGATACCTCGGGCTATACCAGATGGTATGCCAATCTGTTGCGCAAAAAGATCTTGATCGACTTTGTCTTTGATGTACTGGCCAACCGTTATTCGGCCCTTTACCTTAGCCAGAACTTGGGCAGCTTCAGCATCAGCGATGTCGACTATAAAGATCTGCAAAAGTATATCCAGGGCCGGAACATCAGCATTGATGCCAAACAGATGGCCGAATCGAAAACTTTGATCTACAATGACCTCAAAGTAATGCTCTGCAAATATCACCTTGGCGACCTGGGCTATTACAAAGCCCACAACCTCACAGATAATGTGGTGAAACAGGGGCTGTTGAGTTTGCAATAAGGGAGTCGGGAAGTTGGAAAGTCGGGAAGACCGAGGTTTGGGTCCAAGAGTCCAGAGTCCAAGAGTCCAGACCAGCGATGATCATTAGCTGTTAGTTCAAAGCTAAAAGATATTATTTTTCAGGTAGTTCGATTGTGCCCAAATAATGGCTTTTGCTCTGTGCGCTATGGTCATAGGCAACAAAGGCCAGATAAACATGGATCTCTTTATTTTCTGGGTTCAACGGCAAAGGGAAAACGGCTTGCCCCGTATGCCTGCGTGATGCGGCAAAATCTCCATCTACCCAATTGGTATCGGGCATGTACATGACGATCATTGCACCATCGAGTGCACGATCATGATCGTGTGGATCTACGCTCCAGCTGATGGTGAGGTTTTGTTCAGCAACTTCCATGCCCATGGTATGGGGTAGCGGCAGCGCACCATGGCTCACCAAGATGCAGGCTGGATCAATGTACCAGGAGCCATCTTCATGTTGCTTGAAGGCATAGCGGCTGTTATAAGATTTGGCGGCTACAAAGCCCTGAAAGGTTTGGGCATAATTTTTAAATCCAATTCTCAGGAAATGTAATAAAGGCTGCAGCCAATGTTGCATGAGCGCAAACTTGTCACGTGTAGCCTGTTCATTTGGCCCAGCTTTTTTGGTCCGTTTCCCTGGCCGCGACCGCATCACATTCTGACCATATAAAGGGTAAACAATGGCATTGCCAACTTTACCTGATAAACCGTTGAATAGTCCGTTTTTAAATACTGCCATTTTTTGAGTGGTTAAGTTAATATTAGCTAATTCAAATACCTGATCGCCAGATCACTATCTAATATAGCAATGCAAGTGTTCAACTCTACTATTAAAACGGAAATTGAACGAAATGAACAAAGGCTTTAATCAGGATAAACCCGCATTTATCCGGGTTAAGTCCGGGTTAAATGCGGGTTTGGTACGGGTTTGATTCTGGTTAAAAGTATCGTTGGTATATGAGTGGAATATCGATGATAAGTTAGAAGGAACTTATGCATTATACCTATCCCCCTCTGGAGGGGGGCAGGGGGAGGAAAGGGATAAATCTGATAATCAGTGGACAATCGGTTATCTAATGATTTTTATCTTCCCATTTCTGTCTAGGCAAGAAGAAGGATAACTAAATTTCCTTATATTTATTCTGACCATATTCCCTCTGTCCATGAAAAAGCTGGCCATTTTGTTGTTCCTCGCATTGGGCCTAAGTGCCGCATTGGCTTTTATTCCGGCCGATGAGGCACTGCAAGACCTCGTTTCGAAGATGGACAGGTTTAGGGCCGATTATCCCCAAGAAAAGATTCATTTACATTTAGATAAGCCCTATTATGCAGTAGGCGATACCATCTGGTTCAAGGCCTATGTGGTCGATGCTGAATCACATCAGCTTTCAGCACTGAGCAAGATCATTCATGTCGAACTCATCAACGATCGTGATTCGGTCGAAAAAAAGTTGCTCCTGCCGCTTAGGGCCGGATTGGCATGGGGCGATTTCGAGTTGACCGCAGACCTCCAAGAAGGTCATTACAGGATCCGGGCCTATACCAACTACATGCGCAATTTTGATGAGGCGTTTTTCTTTGATCATTTATTTATGGTCGGAAATGCCATTTCAAATGACATCAAGGCCACAGCATCCTATCAATACGGCACCGATCATGGTGTACAGCAAATAAAAACGACCATTAATTACCAAGATATGGATGGCAGGACTATGATAGGTAAACCGGTGAGCTATCAGGTTCAGCTTGGTGCCGATCAGCTCATGAGGGGAAAGGCGATCACGGATGAAAAGGGCAACATTACCTTCAGTTTCGCAAGTGCTCCACGGCGAACAAGTTATGGGCAAATTCGAACCGTTATCGCCCTCGACAATCAGATCAAGTTCACTAAGAATTTTCCAATCCAATCTACCGCCAACGAAACCGATATTCAATTTTTTCCTGAGGGGGGAACATTCGTCAATGGTATCCGGTCTAAAGTGGCTTTTAAGGTAATCGCTTCAAACGGATTGGGGAAAAACGCCAGTGGATACATCAGCAACTCCCAGGGAGAAAAGACCGTAGATTTTAGAACGGGACATGCTGGAATGGGTGCTTTTGTCATGAGGCCCATCCCCGGACAAAGCTATATGGCCACAGTTGTCTTCGAAGATGGGTCGGAACGAAAAATACCGTTGCCAAAAGCACAGGATAATGGATTTGTGCTGAGCGCAGACAACAACGATAGTACCCAATTGCTGGTCAAGATCAGTGCTAGCCCGACCATAGTAGAAAAAGGAGGTGAAGTTTACCTCGTGGCCCAGAGCAATTCTGTCATCAAGTTCGCCGCAAAGAACAAGCTCGACAATGCTATATTCACGGCCACTATTCCCAAAAGCCGCTTCCCGACAGGAATAGTGCAACTCACTTTATTCGATCAGCAACAGCAACCTGTTGCCGAAAGATTGGTCTTTATTAACCACAACGACAATTTGGAGGTCAAGGTAAACGGCCCACAATCAGCCAATACAGGTAAAAAGGTCAAGATGATGTTGGATGTAAAAGACCATTTCGGGAAACCGGTCACAGGAAATTTTTCAGTTTCGGTTACCGATGCGACAAAGATGCCTGTCGATGAGAACAGTGAACTGACCATGCTCAGTAACCTGTTGCTCACTTCAGACCTAAAAGGTTACATCGAAAAGCCCAACTATTACTTTGTCAACAGTAATGAAAAGAAAGCACAGGAACTCGACCAGCTCATGTTGACCCAGGGATGGCGCAGGTTCTCCTGGAAAAATGTAATCGACAATAAGCATCCTGACCTAAATTATCAGGTAGAAGAGGGCATAAGCATCAGCGGCCGCGTAACCCGACATGGCAAACCTGTAACAGGAGGAAAAGTTACACTGCTATCTGCCAAAGGAGGATTGTTGGCATTAGATACGCTCACCGACAACAATGGCCGATTTGCTTTTAAAAACCTCATTTTTCTGGACAGTACCAAATTTGTTGTCCAGGCAAGAACAGCAGAAAATAAAGATGTAGTAGATATACAACTGGACAACATCTTGCCACAGCAGGTTTTGCATCATAATTATAGAGCTGTTGCTGAGATAAATATCGATCAGGCATTATCCGCCTACTTGAAGAATAGCCGTTTGCAATTTGCTGCTTACCGCTCAGATTGGCTCCAGAAAGGGATACAGCTCAGTGAAGTAAACATCATGCAGCGAAAGAAAAAAACAGTCAAAGGTTCTTCCAATCTTGCGACCTCAGCAGATGTAATAATTACGGGCGAAGAACTTGAAAATGCCCCAACTATCGGGCTTGACCAATTCCTGATCGGAAGGGTGGCTGGCCTGGTCATTAGGGATAGTGTGGCCTATCTGATGAGAAGGATGAACAGCGACCTTACCAAAAGTACGCCAATGACCTTGATCGTAGATGGGATGAGGCTCGCAGACCCAACCAGATTGGCCGAAATCAACCCGCACGATGTGGAGGGAATTGAAGTATTAAAAGGATCCAGTTCTGCGATGTATGGGATGCTGGGTGGAGGTGTCCTCATCATCACCACAAAAAGCGCGAACGGACCTGCTGCACGTCCCGATTTTACGGAAGGAGTGCTAACCTATGCGCCTAAAGGATATGATCGGGTTAGGGAATTCTATTCGCCAAATTATGATCAGCCCAGAAAGACACAGACTGCAGACCTGAGAACAACCGTCTATTGGAATCCAAATGTGATGGTCAAGGATGGCAGGGCTGTCTTTGAATTCTTCAATGCCGATGGCAAAGGGCCTTATAAAATCACCATTGAAGGAATTGACATCAATGGAAACCTGGCAAGAAAAACCTATACATATCAGGTCAATTAATGGCCACGCCCTACCTTTTTTGAATTACACGATCCATTTCAGCTTGGATCTGTTTGGTCAGGGCAGTATTTCTTGTACTAAAATGATCTGCTCCTTTGATGAGCTCGACCTTGATTTCAGCACCTTCTTTTTTAGCTTTTTCTCCAAAGGCAATTACGGACTGCTGAAGTAAAAAGTTATCATTTTCACCGGCATAGATCCTGATCTTATTGGCCGCATCCTTTCTGATTTTTTGCCAGTTCTGCCGCACGTACAAGGCCAGGTCATAAGGTTTCCAAGAACTGGCAACCCGGTGATCGATTATTCCCGTTTGGGGGTTGAATAACGGAATTGGCCTGCCAATTGGGGATGGAAGGCCAAACTCGGCTTCAAAGGACTGCTGTTGGCCGCCATCTCCCTCCAACTGTTCTTTTTGTGCCATGTTCCTTAAACTTGAGGTGGCTTTCCCTTGGACAAAGAAAATGCCCCGCTCTTCGCCCGATGGCGATACATAATAATTGTCGTCACGATAGATATCTACGCCAGTAAAATTACTGAAATCAATAGGATCTGGCGATGTTGCCCAACATCCACCAAAACTTGCAGGAAAATGAAGTGCCAGCCAAATTGCCCCATAGCCACCAGAGCTTTGTCCGGTGATAAAAGTTGAGTCGGCCTGCTTGCTCGCGCGAAAGTTTTTGGAAATGAATGGCAGCAGTTCCTTAACCAGGGCAGTGCCCCACGGACCATTTACCCGCGAATCGACAAATGCATGTAGGCCATATGGCGTTTGTGTTTCCGGATTTAAAAACACATAGATCTTTTCCTCGCCCTGACCTATGCCATAGCTGTTTTTTTGGCCTTTGTTATAGGCATGGTGGTGTGTGCCGCCCCAGCCCGGAATGATGTAGACTACTGGATAGATCCGTCCTTCTGCCCGATGGTAGGATGGTGGCAAAATGACGCCAGCCTTGATTTCGATGGCCTGTTTCCGAAAAGTGCTGAGCAGTTTGGACCTGAATACAACTTCTTTTACCGAATCGCTCTCATTGAATTTTCTCACGGGAAAAACATTCGATAGCGTAAGGGTAACCGGCGAAGTATTTCCAGGACCAAAATGGCCTACAATTTCTTCTCGTGTATACAGGTTGCCCGATGCACTGGTTCCCCTTTCCTGCATATTGGTATCTAAAATGGCGACAAGTTTATACGCGCCCTTTAAAGAATCTAAAGATCTGTTCAGGCGGATTGAATGCTTATCTAATGTCCTGCTTTCTTCATTTTTCCAATCTTTTACGTCTATCGCAAAGGCGGGGCCTTCTGCTGCCTGCCCAAAAGGCTTGCTCGTATCGGCTTGCATATAGATAATTAGGCGACCTTTGTAGGGCCCGTGTAGGTTTGGCGCCAATTGGACTGTAATCTTTTGTTGGGCAAAGGTGTTTATGGATAACGCACAGCAAAGTAGGGCTAGTAGTCTTCTTTTCATCGTGATGGGTTGATTTAACTATAAATTAGACTTCAAGACCAAGCAAATGTTTCAACAATCTACGAATATTTTCGTAAATATTGAACTAAAAAAGGCCGGAATTCATCCGGCCTTTTTAGTTGGCAGTTAACAGCTTTCAGTTGTCAGTTGACTGTTGCCTACTATGAATTACGAACTATGAACTATAAACTATGAACTATGAACTGCCAACTGTTAACTATTTCTCTGGCACCAATACCAAACGGATATAATTGTCGCCGTTAAGGTATTGTTGCGCTGCAGCCTTACTGCTGGCCACATCTACTTTGTCCAACCTCTCTTTTTCGGTCAGTACCATATTGATGTCGTCGCCATATTTTAACCTGGTGCTCAAATAGCCTAACCAATAATTGTTGTTTCGAAGGTTGAGTTCTTGCTGGCGCTGTTCTTCCGATTTGAATTTGGCCAGATCATCTGCTGTTGCACCACTTTGCTTAAATTGATTCACTTCATCTAATGCTGCGGCAATCAATTTCTCGACATTGGCTTTGGCGCAATTGAAGGAGATGGTGAAATAATAATGGCCAACCGGATATTTATCTACGCTCAGGCCAACATTCGGGCTATATACCCCACTTTCCTTTTCGCGGAGACGTTCCAGGATCTTGATTTCTAAGGCACTCTTTAGTGCATCCAATTGAACATTGTTCTCTGCCGTATAGGCATAATCACCATGGAAGAACAATTGAACGGTTGCCTTGTCTTCAATCCCTTTCGCTACGGTCTTGCTTACTTTGCCTTTCGGCGGATAAACCCCGTTGTCTACAAAGTTCTCATTGCGGTTGAGGGCTGGCAAGCTGCCAAGATAGGTCATAATCAATGGTTTGATCTTTTCGATGTCGAAGTTTCCGACAAATACAAAAGTTTGGCCACTGGCATCGGCAAATCGATCTTTATAGAATGCATAGGCCTTATCCAAGTTGATCTGATCTACATCGCTAAGCGTAATTGGCATCCCACGCTTGTGGTAATTGGCCAATACCGCCTGCACCGTATCGGCATATACACTGCTAGGGCTGGCACTTTTTCCGGCCAGGATCACCTTCATGTCGCTGATGTTCTTATTGAAGATTTCGGCATCCTTGCGTGGATTGGTCGCATAGGCATAAATCAACTGGAATGCCGTTTCCAGATCTTTTGGTGCAGCACTTCCCGAAAAGCCCTGATATTCAGATCCAATATAGGCACCTGCACTGGCCGTGTTGCCGGCGAGGTATTTGTCTAACTGCGTAGGATTAAAATCACCGACACCACTTTGGGCAATCAGGCTTGCATTTTCGGCAGAGAGGAAATCGTCATTGCTGGCAATAGAAGAACCTCCTTTGGCGAAAGAAGTAAAGATGACCTGATCGTTCTTAAAATCAGTTGGCTTCAACACTACTTTAACGCCATTGCTCAATGTCAAGGTGGTGATGCCGATCTTATCATTTTTGGTCTCGTTGGTGATTTTTCCGGCAGTTGGGGCAGTAGCGATCAGCGGTTTGTTGACACGGTTGTCTACATAGGCCGTAACGCCATTTCCTGCAGTCTGTACCGCAGTTAACAATTCAGCCTCGCTCGGCAGATTGGCCTTTTCCTTTTCTGGTGCCTGCACCACTATGACCTGGTTATTTTTGGTCAGGAAGGTTTGGGCCATTGCATTCACCTCTGCCAATGAAATGCTTTCCAATTCTTTCTTGGTGAGCTCATACGAATAATCGATAGATGGCATGCTCGTGCCTTCCAAAAAGTTGTTCAGGTATTTTTGGACAAACGCTGACGAAGCGGTCTTATCTTTTTCCTTAAATCGTTTTTCGTTGCTTGCGGCGATGTTCTTTTTGGCCGCTTCGAGTTCCGAACCTACGAATCCAAACTTGCTCATCCTTTCGGCTTCCGACACGGCAGCTGATAACGCATTTTTAAGGCCTTTTCCATCTTTCGCCACAGCTACGATTGTAAAAGCATCATAGCCCCAAACCAATCCGCCCTGATAGGGCGCATAAGCACCCTGGGCAAATAGGAATGGCGCATTTCCCTTTTGGATGATCTCCTGCAGACGTGCCGCAAACATGCTGTTGATCATACCGGTAATCAGGTTTTTCCGGAAGTCTGCCGTGGTTTTAATGGTATTTCCTTTCTGGCGATAGATGACCTGTGCCACATTATAAGGCTGCTCGGCATCGGTCACGATTTTTGCTACGGGTGCAGCCTGGTCTGGCAGGGTGTAATTTGTTCTCGGCCTTGCATTTTTTGGATTGGTAAATCCGGAGAAATTTTCTTTGATCAACTGCTCTACCTGGGCTACATCAAAATCGCCGACGGCAATCACGGCCTGTAGGTTCGGACGGTACCAATCGCTATAAAATGAACGGATCTTGTCGTGCGTAAAATTGTTCAGGATGTCTACCTTGCCGATCGGGATGCGCGCAGCATATCTCGAATTGGCCAATAACAAAGGTAAAAGCTGATTGCTCATGCGCTGTTGTGCATTTTTACCACGCTGGCGATCTTCTTCTACGATTACACCACGCTCACTATCGATGTCAGCGCCGTTCATGCTCACTTTTCCGGCCCAATTGGCCAAGATATTAAATCCATTCTTAAAAACGGCCGTGCTATCTGTTGGGATCGGCAGCTGATAAACGGTCTGGTTAAAGCCGGTGTAGGCATTTAAATCTGCACCAAATCTAACCCCAGCTTTTTGCAGGTAGTTGATGATCTCATTTTTTGGGAAATCCTTGGTGCCGTTAAAGGCCATGTGCTCCGTGAAGTGTGCAAGGCCCTGTTGGGCATCGTCTTCCATTAACGAGCCTACGCGATTGGCCAGATAAAGTTCGGCCCTATTCTTTGGCTCTACATTTTTTTTGATATAGTAGACCAAGCCATTTGGCAGTTTGCCAATCTTAACGCTTGGGTCAGATGGGATGGCTGTTGCCGCAGGAGCTTTTGGAGCGGCCTTTTTTTGTTGGGCCAAAGCTGGCTGCACCAATAGGGTAGCGGCCAAGGCCCAAATGAGTAAGTGTTTCTTCATTGTTTTATAAATAGGTTGTTTTTGCAGAGCGCATGGATCACGGCACTTTCACCTGTTCCAGGCACTTTGTCAAGCTACTAACTTATGCAAATTCTGTAAGCTATCAAAGTAGTGGGATGGATAATCACGTCTAAAAACATTTTTGGAGTAGGAAATATTCTTGCCAAAACTATAGGCAATGTACAACTGCTTTTGTAGTTTAGGTCTGAATCCCGATACCGAAAAAATCGACGTCACTGATGCATACCATTTTACCTTTCCTTTTGGCCATGGTGGCCGCCATTGTGCTGCTGAATATGTTGGCTACCAAACTTAAAATTGCCTATCCCATTTTATTGGTGCTTGCGGGCCTGTTGGTCAGCTTTGTTCCGGGGCTACCGGCAGTAAAAATAAATCCCGATCTTATTTTTTTCATCTTTTTGCCTCCCTTGTTGTTTGAAGCGGCCTGGTCTATTTCGTTCAAGGAAATGAAAAAATGGTGGCGCATTATCAGCAGTTTCGCTTTCTTGGTAGTCTTTTTTACGGCACTCTCCGTTGCACTGGTGGCAAATTATTGGATACCGGGATTTTCGATCGCACTGGGATTTTTGTTGGGCGGAATTGTTTCTCCCCCAGATGCCGTGAGCACAGGGGCCATTATGAAATTTGTACGGGTAACGCGGTCTACCACGGCCATTCTGGAAGGTGAAAGCTTGTTAAATGACGCTTCTTCGCTGATCATCTTCCGCTTTGCGCTGGTGGCCGTTGGGACAGGACAATTTGTTTGGCACCAGGCAGCACTGAGTTTTTTATGGATGGTTATTGGTGGATTTGCCATCGGCCTGCTCCTGGCCTGGCTATTTGTCCGCACGCACCGTATCCTGCCCATAGATACGCCATCGAACATCGCGCTGACGCTGATTGCGCCTTATTTTATGTATTGGGTGGCGGAGCAGGTACACAGCTCCGGCGTACTGGCCGTAGTGGCAGGTGGACTGTACATGTCTACCCACCGCCTATTTTTTCTCGACAGCAGTTCGCGTGTAAAAGGATATAGCGTATGGGAAAGCTTTGTTTTTATCTTAAATGGCATTGTATTTTTGATTATCGGACTCGGCCTGCCTGAAATCGTAAAGGGCCTTCGGGATGATGGCATCCCTTTGTCTACCGCAATTGGCTATGGCATACTGGTCAGCGGCGTGCTGATCTTGGCGCGGATCATCAGTTCCTATGCTGCCCTTGTGGCCACCTTGATCTTTAGGCGGAAAGTAACGCCACATGCTTCATCTGTGCGGCGAAGGTGGATGATGCCGCTACTGCTGGGCTGGACCGGCATGCGCGGGGTGGTTTCCCTGGCTGCGGCATTGGCCATTCCGGTTACGCTAGATCATGGAATTGCCTTTCCGCACCGCAACCTCATCTTGTTCATTACGTTTGTGGTCATCTTGCTGACTTTATTGCTCCATGGACTTACGTTGCCCTATCTGATTAAAAAGACGCATGTTTTCGATGAAATGTTCCATGAACTTTCTGAAAAGGAAAGCAGGAAGAAAATGAAGCAGGGACTAAAACAGCATGTGCACCAATATCTCAAAGAGAAATATGAAAATGAACTCTTGGACCACGGCATGGAGAAATTTTTGTCCCAGTGGGAAGAGCGTGCAAAAGCTACCGAAGACAATTGGATGAACGAAAAGACCAAAGTGATCTTTATAGAACTCCTCGAATGTCAGCGCCGATACCTTACCCAGCTCAATGAAGATCCGCTGATCGATGAAGAGATCATCAGGCAGCAGCTCTACCAGATCGACCTGGAAGAAGAGCGTTTGAAGATTGTGTAGGGTTTAATTGCTTTTGTTATTCCCATCCTCCCCCTGCCCCTTCCAAAGGGGGATAGCGTGGTGCATAGGTTTACCCTGAGATAGAGGTCTGCGATTTGCTATAGGCATCATGTATCCACCTGCCCCTCCAAAGAAGGAAAGCATAATGTTACTTAGCCTTAAATTTTTTCCTTATATTTAAGTATGAAATATGTCCTATTTTTTGTGTTATTGGTGTTTTTAATCATGCCAAATAGTTTAAATGCACAGTCGGCGAAGGATTCGGTAGCGAGAATTGCCCGCTCTGATGTGAAAAAATATTATCGCCTCCCTGAACCAGCCCTCAAAAAATTTAAAAAATATAAGCATACCAGCAATGCCGACTATTTCAGGCCAAGCCGAGAAAATGTGAGCAATCCACTTTTGCTGCAAGATTCTGCCTATGTAGCGGCTTATCGCACTGCAGCTTACGAGCGTACCAAAGCCAGACGTACAGTCGGACACTACCTGCTTATTGGTGGAATTTCATTTGTATCCGCCATTGCCATAGTAGGGACCGCGCTGGTTTCTGGAGGACTGAAATCCTGATAGGGTAGAGATGAAAGACCTGGAACAACAGCTGATAGCTAAACAGATCAAACCTACTGCCATGCGATTGCTGGTATTGGATTTCCTGAAGGAACAATCTGCTGCACAGAGCCTGACCGACATCGAACTCAAGATGGAACGTACAGATCGGGTTACCATTTATCGCACCATAAGGACCTTCGAAGAAAATGGACTGGTACACCGAATAGACGATGGCAGTGGCATTACCAAATTTGCACTTTGCGCCGCAGATTGCAATGTGGCTGGCCACCACGATCTGCACCTTCACTTTTATTGCAGCGAATGTAAGGAAACCCATTGCCTGCCCAAAACTACTATTCCCGAAGTTAAGCTGCCAACGGGCTATCAATTGGTAGAAACTCAATTGATTGTGAAGGGGATCTGCCAGGCTTGCCTTACTTAATTTGCAATACGATTGCATCTGCTTGGCCGTATCTTTGTGATATTAAAAGAGAATGACACAAGATACGATTTAATGAAAGATTGCTGCGCCCACCACTCACCACAACAGGTAGAAAAAACACATCACCATACAGAAAACGGCCACGGACATGATCACGCCCATGGAGATTCCAATGGGTCTTGGAAGCAGCACCTTGGTTTGCTTTGCGGATTATTGATCCTAGCCACCTTATTGACGCTGGAATATGGTTTTGGTTTTACCTTTTCCAAATGGTATGAATTGAGCATAAGTATTTTGGCCTACCTGCTTGCGGGATGGGAGGTGTTAAAGCTTGCCTGCCGTAAGATCTTAAGGGGCGACATTTTTAACGAATTTGTGCTCATGAGCGTAGCTACGCTTGGCGCGTTCTACATCGGCGAGTATGCCGAGGGCGTTGCGGTCATGGTCTTCTATTCCATCGGCGAATGGTTTCAGGATGCTGCAGTATCCAGGGCAAAGGCCAGTATCAAGGCCCTGCTCGACATCAGGCCAGACAAAGTGACGGTATTGAAGGATGGGAGGACAGAGGCGACAGCCGCTGCAGCAGTAAATTTAGGTGACCATATCTTGGTAAAGGCAGGAGAAAAAGTAGGCCTTGATGGCGAACTGCTTACCGAAAGCGGCTCGTTCAATGCCGCTGCCCTTACGGGAGAAAGCCGTCCGGATACCAAACATCAAGGTGAAACCATTTTCGCCGGGATGATCAACCTCAACAAAGTTGTTGAAATTAAGGTTGCCGCCTTATTCAAGGACAGTAAGCTGAGCAAGATTTTGAAGCTGGTACAGGATGCTTCCGCCCGAAAATCGCAGACGCAGCTCTTTATTTCCAGGTTTGCCAAAATCTATACGCCAATCGTATTCTTTCTGGCCTTGGCCCTGGCCTTATTGCCCTATTTTTTCATAGACAAATATGTTTTCAACGATTGGCTGTACCGTGCATTGGTCTTTCTGGTGATCAGTTGCCCCTGTGCACTGGTCGTGTCCATTCCGCTGGGCTATTATGGTGGAATAGGCCTGGCCTCCAAAAATGGCATCCTGTTCAAAGGCGGAAATTTTCTGGATGTAATGACCAAGATCGATACGGTGGTAATGGATAAAACGGGAACACTGACCAAAGGTGTTTTTAAGGTACAGAAAATAGTGCCACAAGGAATAACGGAAGAGGAGCTGCTCGGATATGCCGTAGCATTGGAGAAAAATTCGACACATCCCATCGCACAGGCCATTGTTGCGCATGCCGGAAAAATGGCATCCACACCACAGGCAACGGCTGTTGAAGAAATTCCTGGGCATGGCATGAAAGGGACTGTTGGTGGCTTGCCCGTGCTGGCCGGTAATGTCAAATTGCTCCAACAACACCAGGTCGATTTTCCAAAGGAAATAGAATCGGTAATAGATACGAGGGTCGTTGTTGCCGTGGGCAAAAAATATGTTGGATACCTGACCATTGCAGACGAGCTTAAAGCAGATGCCGAAGAGACCATTAAACGGTTGCATGACATGAATATCAGAACCGTCATGCTTTCGGGCGATAAACAGGCGGTGGTAGAGCAGGCGGCTGAGCAGTTGAAGATCGGAGCGGCCTATGGCGATTTATTGCCAGAAGGAAAAGTAGAAAAGGTAGAAGAAATTATACAGGAAGGAAGGCACATTGCATTTGTTGGCGATGGAGTTAATGATGCCCCGGTCATTGCACTCGCCGATGCAGGAATTGCCATGGGCGGATTGGGGAGTGATGCGGCCATTGAAACGGCAGATGTCATTATCCAGAATGACCAGATCGGAAAACTCGTGGCCGCCATCAAGATCGGAAAGCTTACCCGGCACATCGTTTGGCAGAATATCATCTTGGCCATGGCCATCAAAATTGCCGTACTCTCGTTTGGTGCTTTTGGTGTGGCCAATCTGTGGGAGGCCGTGATTGCAGATGTTGGTGTGGCCCTATTGGCCATCCTCAATGCGGTGAGGATCCAGAAGAAAAATATTCAGGCTTAAAGCCCACTCAAAAAAAAGGGAAAGTTCCATCCGGACCCTTTCCCTTATCAAACCAAATATAAATGTGTATGAACCGTAGGGAACAACAGCCGAGCAGCCATTGCCCTACGGCACAAATATAACAAAATTTTATTTTGTCTACTAAAATTGTAGACTTTATTTTAAAAGTAATTTATTTTGCTTTAAAAAGGCTGCAGGGGAACCAAAATGCTAAATAGGATCCGTAGAAATCTTAGATTGAGAAAGCGGATAAAAAAGGCCGCAATATGAATTGCAGCCTTTTGATGTGTACATTTTTATTTGATAAAATCTGGATACAACAGATACTTTTTGCGGATGGCCTTGAATTTGCTCAATCCAGGTTCCCAGCTTTTCCTGATTTCGGCTTCTGGTACTCCGGCGATGATCTGTTTGCGCAATTGGTCGGTACCGATGCGAAGATCGAAGGCAGATACGCCGGTACTTCTTTCCGGATTGAAAAACTTTGACTTATCGGGATAGGCATTGTAGAGGGCGATGACCCATGATAAATTGATCTGGCGACGTTTCCTCAGCTCCCCAACATCATATTTGCGCAGGTCGAGGCCATAGCAGACCGAATCTTTGTTGATCGGTTTTTCGCTCATGCCCGGAATGCCTATCGGCTTGTACGAAAAATCATATTTGCCCTTCAGCATCGGAGAGCCTAAGATGGTAAATGGCATATAGGTTCCACGGCCTTCATTGACCGAGGTGCCCTCAAACATGCACAGGCTAGGGAAAAGCTGTACCGCTTGCTGTGTATTCAGGTTTGGTGAAGGATGGATCGGCAATTCGTATGGCATATCATGGTTCCAATTGGCCACTTTAATGATCTTGATCTTGCATTTTTTGTCTTTCAGATAGCCCTCGCCGTTGAGGTATTGTGCAAATTCGCCGATGGTCATGCCATGGGTCATCGGTGTATAATGGATGCCGATACCCGATTTAAACTTATCGTCGGTCATGACCGGCCCATCCACAACATAGGCATTCGGGTTTGGCCGGTCTAAAATAAGCAGCTCCTTGTTGTTCTCGGCGCAGGCTTCCATCACATATTCAAGTGTATTGATGTTAGTATAGAAGCGGCAGCCCACATCTTGGATGTCAAAAATCATCAGGTCTACATCTGCCAACTGTTCTTTTGTAGGCTTCTCATTTTTGCCATATAGGGAAATGATCGGCAGGCCAGTTTTCGCATCCTTTTCATCTTTCACTACGGCGCCGTTGCTGGCATTGCCCCTAAAACCGTGCTCTGGGCCAAATACTTTTACGATATTGATGCCCAGGCTCAACAGACTATCCACACTGCTCTTTTTACCGATCATGGAGCTTTGGTTGGCTACGAGGCCGATCCGCTTGCCTTTAAGGTAGGGCAGGTATTTTTCGGTCTGGTCGGCACCGGTCATAATTCCTTTGGCAGGAGCAGGTTCAGCTTGGCTGCGGTCTTTCAGGTTTCCCATCGCCAACAGCGTTAAAAAGAGGATGGCAGATAATCTTGTCATTTGAAAAGGATTTTGATTTGAAACCTAAAATTAGAAAAAATATCTGTGAAGTCCATTTTGTTTCAGGTGATGACGACTTATGATATATTTGTATATACCCATTTAATTTAAACCGTTGATGAAAAGCCTCTTATTGAATGTCGCTTTGCTGCTGTCGTGCTCCATCTGTTTTGCGGGGCAGATTGAAACCATAAAGGTGCATAGTGCCAGCATGCAGAAAGAAATACCATGCACGATCATCTATCCAGATAGCTACAAAACCAGCAAAAGCAGTTATCCGGTGGTCTATCTCTTGCATGGGCGGAGTGGAAATTATACCAGCTGGCTGTCGATTTCTCCGGCATTGGAAAAATATGTAGATCAGTATCAGCTGATCGTGGTCTGTCCGGATGGTGGCGATTACAGCTGGTATCTGGATAGTCCGGTGCTGAAGGATTTTCGTTACGAGACCTTTACCGCGAATGAACTGATCGGCTTTGTGGACAAAAACTATCGCACCATAGCCGACAAAGGCCATCGGGCAATTGCAGGACTGAGCATGGGCGGTCATGGTGCAGTTTACCTGTCGATCAAACATCAGGATGTTTTCGGTGCGGCGGCCAGCATCAGTGGCGGACTGGACATGCGGGAGATTGATTCTTCTATGCGGATGGTCTTACCGGATATTAAAGATGATCCTGAAATCTGGAAAAAACATAGTGTTTATTGCTTAGCAGATTCTTTGAAAAACGGACAATTGGCCCTTTCCATTGATTGTGGGGTAGCTGATGGATTCATTAAAGTCAATCGGAATGTACATCAGAGACTGCTGGAACTGAAGATCGACCATGATTACACCGAAAGGCCCGGCGGACACACCGGCGAATACTGGGGCAATTCACTGAAATATCAGCTCATTTTCTTTGATTCGTTTTTTAAACGTTAACCAGCATGGAGCAAAGGGGTGCATAGCCCATAACTTGGTGCCCTTTGCGTCTTTGTAGTCCTTATAAATAGCTGCCTTAGGTGTTTGAACTAAGCCTTCAGTGCCCCGACATAGCGATAAGTATTTAGCAATAAGCCCGTTGGTGTGCATTGTGAACCTACAAAGGCCAATTCCTGCGCGCTAATCGAGTCTGACAATAGGCGTTTGCCCTTGCCCAACAAAACCGGATAGGTAATCAATACCAGCTCGTCTGCCAAGCCCTGTTCCAACAGCAATGAAGTTAAGGTTGAGCTACCTACAACGATCAGGTCAGGGCCAGCTGTTGATTTAAGTTCTCGTATGCCTGCAATCAGGTCGTCGCCCAAGGCTTTAACTGGTCCCCATTCCAGGCTATCAGGCCTATTGGTAGCGATGTATTTTGTTGCGGCATTGATGGTATTGGCCATCGGAAAATCTCCTGCGGTTGGCCAAAAGCGGCCAAATATATCGTAGGTCTGGCGGCCGAGCAAAAGGTCAAAGTTGCCTCCATAGGCTTCAAAGAGCATGGCTGCTCCGGCAGGGCTCCGATAGGGTGTGGTCCAAGCCCCATAGGTGTAGTCGCCATCGTGTTCGATTACGCCATCGAGCGAAATGTGCTCAAAAATCCTGATTTTTCTCATTGTGGTATAAGTTAAGTTTTAGTGTTTATTGATTAACTATACAAAGATGAGGTAGATTGGGGCATTTAGGCTTGTGCGAAAATGACAATTATGGGGGCGATTGCGACAAAGGGTGTTGAGCGAAATAAATATGGAGAAGACGATGCATAAAAAAAACCATCAATCACACAATTGATGGTTTTTCCGTAGCGATTATGGGAGTTTGTTCGAACTCTTGAATAGTATTGGAAGGTTAATTTAACCCTCCAGATTGAAGTTGGCGAATTGAAGATTCAATAAGGTTTAATTCATTATAATTAGGAAAAGAATTTTGAACTTCTTTATCCGTGGTCATAGGTATTATTTTCGCCCCCTTGTCAATCATATTTGAAATTATTTCCATAGATAATTTCAATCTTGCAACAGTTTCTGGGTCGTTATGATTTAATAGCCCATTGGCTAAAGCTGTTGCTTCAGCATCAGCAATATTCTTAAGTTGTTGTTTTTGAGCGCCTATCAGAGAAGATAATGCATCGTTTTTAAGCTCTAAGGTCTTTGCGTGTTCCTCAAAGGCTTTAGCTTCCGCATTTTTCTTTCTTAAGACTGCGGCTGCCCAACAAATACCCGCCACAAGTTTTACCGCGGCAATAGTCCCTAACGTAACATATAAAATTACAGAGCCTTTGTCCGCACCAATTATGCTAACTTCTCCATTAATTGCATCATCAAGAATTGGAATCTCAATAGCTTTTTTGAGATCACTTGAATACTTAGAAAGTTCTTCAAATGATTTAAATTCAGGCAGCTTAATAAATAATAAATCATCTTTGCCGACGAAATTTGAAGAGTGAACAATATCTAAAATTAATTCAACTTTATTTCGTAGCGCGACAACTGTCTGCATCAAATCTTCAGCTTCACTATTAGCCACTTGAATTTCATCTTTACCTGAATAAATTAAACTCTTCTTTATTAGATCTATTTCTGTAGACAATATCTCTATCTCCTCAAGATTTTCAATATATTTTTTTAGTGTTTTTTGACCCTTAAAAATTCTCTCTTTATAGTCTGCTGAATATGCTCCATTTAATTGTAAATGTGGTAATGTTTCTGATAGAACATTGTAGTATTCGAAGAAGTTCATAACGTTTAATTTATAGTATCAAATATATTAAACTAATTGACTTTATTCCATCTCCCTTTTTATCTTCAAAAGTGCAGTCTACCTATATAGCGTATTTAGTTTAGCTAATATTTAAACTGTATAAAATGAAAAAACGTCCAGCAAAACGCACCCAAAAACCACAACAAATTACCAATGAAGAAAAAGCAGTTATTAGATCTAATGGCTAGCCTTATTGTCGAAGTTATGCTTCGCAAAAAAGATGATCCGGGCTTCAACATTGATATAGAAACTGAAAAGAAGACTAAGGAATTGATTATCAATTTGTTTTCGAACATCTTCATTTAATCTAAATCCAATATTCTATTCTATTCCAATGAGTTTTATTACAAGAAATCACATTATAATGCTTTTTCACAACCTAGTTTAAAAAATGAATTAAAACATGTTGATAAAAAGTATTTAGTTGCTAAGATTTTTAGTGTATAATTGTCATTATTTGACAAGTCTATACTCTATGGGAAATCAATTTGGGGAGAAAATTAAACAACTAAGAGAAGCAAATTCTTTATTACAAAAAGATATCGCTAGTAAAGTATCGATAGATACACCGATGTTGAGCAAAATAGAACGTGGTGAACGTAGAGCGAAGAAAGAACAAATTAGCTTATTCTCAGAGCTACTTGGGGCAAATGACGGCGAATTGATGACCCTATGGCTTGCAGATCAGTTGATTAAAATAGTGGCTAACGAAACTTATGCTTTGCAGGCTATGCGTATTGCTGAACAAGAAGTAAAAATGATTACAAAAGCTATATGACCTCAGCAGAACGTAAAATAAAATTATTCAATCTCTTAGAAGAATACAAGACTTTCAAGGAGCAAGGAAGGCTAGATCTAACTTCTGAGGAGACTATTCGAACTTGGCTAAATTTGTTATTAGAGATTTTTGATTGGGATGTCAGGGATACTTCACAAATACTTCAAGAAAAGATTCTCTCGAAAGAAGAACAGAAAAGAATCAAGGAAATAAACTCCCATAACACTAGGCCTGATTATACATTTAGAGTCGCTAAACAAAAATTATCGTTTCTAGATGCTAAGGATGTTACAGTTAACCTGGAGAATGATGCAGATGCCGCTTTTCAGATAAAATCTTATGGATGGTCAGTGCAAGCTCCATGTGCCTTTATTTCAAATTTTGAAGAATTTGCAATCTATGACTGCACCTATATCCCAGAAGTCGGGCAATCTCCCACACTTGGGAGAATCTATTTCAAGTTAGACGATCTGGTTGAAAATTTTGAGATCCTTGAATTACATCTACTTAAGCAGAACATTTATAACGGAAGACTTAATGACCTGTATGCGTCGACGATGCAGGGCAACCGCTATATCCAAAGGGTTACGCCAGATCAGAAGTTTGCAGATCAGCTCTCTACATTTAGACTGGCTTTAGCTACTGATATATTGCAGAATAATAGAGCGGTAATAGGTGGAAATACAGCTAACCTGAGTTACATCGTCCAAATAATAATTAATAGAATCCTTTTCATAAGAGTTTGCGAAGCACGTATGATCGAAACGGAAGGGCTATTGCAACAATTTCAAGAGCAAGGATTTTGGGATGCTTTTAAGCAATCTTCTTATTTTGACTTCTTCGAACACTACGATGGTCCTCTATTTAACAGGATATCGTCAATCCATGAAATTGATATTTCAAATGAAGTATTTAATGGATTATTACAGCAGCTGTACTACCCATCCCCTTACAGATTTGATGTAATTCCGACTAAACTTTTAAGTGATATTTACGAAATTTTCCTAGCAAAGAAATTAGTGATTGTTGAAGATGAGGTTATTGATGAAATCAAAAGCGAATATCTAAAAACAAAGGGTGCTGTAAGTACCCCTCAATATATTGTACAAGAAATCATAAAGCGAACAATTCCTAGAAATCAAATAATTGATAAAGGAATCACAAATTTTCTGAATACGAAAATTTTGGATATTGCTTGCGGGAGTGGAGTTTTTGCTATTGAGGCCTATGATTATCTGGAAGAAATATTTGTTTATCTTTTCGACATAGATAGAAATCCAGATTTTAGACAGTATTTCTTTATTACCGAAACGGAAGTAATGCTTAATCTAAATGGTAGGAAAGCAATTATGGACCATTGCATTTTTGGTGTGGATATAGATGCAGAGGCTGTTGAAGTAGCGAAAGTTTCATTGTCATTTAAGATTATTGACACGGTAGAATATATCGATTCTTATCATCAAATAGGTGTTTTTGGACAAAGGATATTAAATGGTATCGGTGATAATATCAAGTGTGGAAACTCACTCGTAGAATCCGACATAATTGAACTTTATCCTGGAATAAATGATTTCGAGGAAGAAATAATCCAAACTAACATTTTTGACTGGAGTAGCGACCAGGGATTCGAATCTATATTTCAAGAAAAGGGGGGCTTCGATTATATAATAGGTAATCCTCCGTATGTTGAAGTCAAAAATTACAATGTTGATTTGCCTTTTATGCATGGTTATATAAAAGATCGATATCCATCATCCAAAAACGGCAAAGTTGATTTGGCAATACCATTTGTAGAAAGAGCAATAGAATTATTAAATCCTACCGGAAGAATGGGATTCATCATTCAAAAAAGATTTTTCAAGACAGATTATGGCAAAAAAATAAGGGAAATCATTACCTCCCAAAGCTATCTTTCTGAAATCGTTGATTTCGAAGCGACAACAATTTTCAAAGGTCGAATGACCTATGTTGCATTACTTATTCTTGATAAGTCTGCACCTGAAAATTTCGCATATAAAAAGATTGTTGGTAATGTTGAATTTTTAGCAGCACAACTTCGACAGTTAGAAACTCCAGAAATTGATCCTAACAGCTACGCCCTGCTTCCCTCATCGGCTGTAACAGGAACACCATGGAGTTTTGAAGATAATTTACTCATTGAAATCAGAACGAAATTATTAAAGAAAGGTAGCTTCGGGCAATACGCAAAAGTGAAGGTCGGCATACAGGTTTTATGGGATAGAGCATACCACCTACGTCCGATCAACATACAAGATGGGATTTTAACTTGTAGCTCTCATTTGGAACAAAATATTGAGTTGGAAATACAAGCGTGTAGACCGTTAATATGTAATGAAAATTTTTATTCCTATAGAAAGGACTCTGCGGATGTTTATGTATTGTTTCCCTATGATGTTGTTGATGGCAATGTTACTGAAATTCTGTTTGATGAATTTCGAGATAGATTTCCATTGGCAGCTGACTATCTAAATCGACATAGAAACGCTATAGAAAAGGCAGTAGAAACTTTGCCGAAAAAGTTTCCTGAAAAATATACAAATGAACATTGGCATTTATATACAAGGGTACAGAACCATGGGGCAACGTATCCCAAGATAATAGTTCCCATGACCGCTTTAGATACCTTTGCTACATTCAGCTCATCGAACGAAGTTTATTGTGACAATGCCAATGTGTTCTTCATTCAATCTCCTTTAGATGATGAACTTACAATTCTTGCGCTTTCAGCGATTATAAACTCAACCGTATATTCTGTTCTAACTAGATCAGTTGCAATGCCGCAATCAAATGGTTATTTTAAATTCAATAAACAGTTTTTAGAACCCACTCCTTTTCCTTGTGAAAATTTCGCTCAGAATGAACCAATCAAAATAAAATTGGCATCCGTTGTAAAAAAGATTCAAAATCAACAGTTGAAATATCAACAAGGATCACCCAATCAAAAACGAATATA
This sequence comes from Pedobacter sp., assembly GCA_031119475.1. GTDB lineage: Bacteria > Bacteroidota > Bacteroidia > Sphingobacteriales > Sphingobacteriaceae > Pedobacter. The sequence continues at coordinate 644,271 of JAVHXV010000002.1, forward strand.
TGCCAGACTACTCAATGGGTCTTGGCAGGAACTTGATGATCTATGTTACCTGCTTTATGAGCTTGAGCCAGAGGAAATACAATTTTTCCAAGACAAGGGGCGTAATGTCAATAGGATCGACAGTCTCAATTAATCAGAAATGCAAAAGGAATTAAAGCACATTATAAATACATATAGAGAGAATGATAATTTGATAAACAAAATTATTGTCTCAGTCTACCTACGCAATAATAGTCTTTCGGTCAAGAATAATAAACTGATAGCATCTCTCTTAATACAGAAAGACTCCACACTTGACAAAATCGTGTCGGAGGTAAAAGGATGTTTCACAATAGAAAATGTAATTGAGGCATTTGAACTTGCTATTCCTTCCGCCGACAAAGTCGTGAATGGTGCTGTGTACACGCCAGATTATATTAAAAGTTTTATAGTTGATAGCTCAATTATAAAATTATCTAGACCATTAGACCGGATTTTGTGCGCAGACATATCATGCGGTTGTGGCGCATTCCTTTATACTTTTGCTAACAAATTAAAAGCTGAAACTGGAAAATCATTCGACAAAATTTTTAAAAATAATGTTTTTGGTCTTGATATCAATAAAAGTAGCATTAATAGGGCTAAAATCTTACTTTCTCTCCTAGCCATATCTGCAGGGGAAGACTTAGAGGAATTTAAGTTTAACCTACACACAGGAAATGCTTTAGATTTTGACTGGAAAGCCAAAGAAAAAAAGGTAGGTAAGAACCAAGGCTTTGATCTTATCATTGGCAATCCACCTTACGTAAGAGCAAAAAATATAGATTTTGCATCAAAATTACTACTTCCGAAATGGAAAGTTACCAAATCGGGCAATCCTGATCTCTACATTCCTTTTTTTGAAATCGGTATGTCCATTCTTAATAATGGTGGACAACTAGGCTATATCACGGTAAATTCCTTTTATAAAAGTGTAAACGCTAGGGAATTGAGAAGATATTTTAAGGAATCAAAATACGATGTTAGCATTATTGATTTTGGTCACGAACGAATTTTTACTGGAATTTTGGCATATACCTGCATCTGCCTAATTTCAAAAAAGCAGTCTTCGAGCGTAAAATTTAAAAAAGAAAACGCCTCAACTCTTATTAGAAGTGGATTAGAAGGATTCAATTGCATATACTACAAAGATCTTGATAATCATCGCGGATGGCTTATAAATGATCAGCTAATTATAGATAACATTAAACGAATCGAGTCTGCGGGCATTTCATTTGGAGACAGATATAAAATCAGAAATGGAATCGCAACGTTGAGTAACGATATATATATATTCAAACCAGTCTCTACAATAAAAAAACATTATATTTTGGAGACAACTGGGAAAAAATACAAAATAGAAAAAGCTATCTGTAGAGATATAATCAAACCAAATATCCTCAAATATGAACATGAGATCAATAGTGTTAAAGAGCAGTTGATTTTTCCTTATATAGGGGGTGTGAATGCTCTATCCATTATTGAAGAAGATGAACTGAAGAAAAAATTTCCCGGTGCTTATGAATATCTTCTAGATAACAAAATCAAACTACAAAAAAGGGATAAAGGGATTGGTGAATACATAGCATGGTATGCCTTTGGACGTACACAGGCATTGACTGATAGTGGGTATAAGCTTATGTTTCCTTACATGGCAAAATCTCCACATTTCGTCTTTACAGATGATATAGATATGCTAATTTATTGCGGCTATGCTGTGTTTAATGAATCTGAACAAGAGCTAAAAATCCTGAAAAGGATCCTCGAATCATCAGTTTTTGAGTATTATATCGCGAATACAAGTAAACCATATTCTTCAGGTTATTTCTCTTATGCCAAAAATTATGTCCAAAATTTTGGAATCTGCGACCTTAACGAAGAAGAGCGTCACTTCTTGTCCAATGGAGTTACTAAAGAACAAGTTAATGAATTTTTAATTGATAAATATCAACTTGTACTTTAACTATTTAAATAGATTTCTCATTATATGAAGATTGCAATTTTAGGATGGGGATCATTGATATGGAATCATAGAACACTAGTGATACTCGAAAATTATTGGTCTCCGCGAGGCCTGAACTACCAATAGAATTTTCACGGATTTCTGTCGAAAAAAGACTGACCTTAGTTATTGACCCTAATTTTAAAGTCGTTTCAACATTATATGCAATTTTATCTTCTGAGAGTTTAAATGAGCTATACAAAACTTGCGAACTAGGGAAGGCACAAGCACTGATATGATCGGCTTTCAGTGAGTACTTGTTTTCGTTAAAGGTACTCAAAGAATTACTCACTGGTTTTATGAGAATTCGTGTGCTTTTTGATTTGCTCGTAAAACAAAAAAAAGGCCGTAAATATTAAATTTACAGCCGTTTAAACGTTTTGATAAATACTAGTAGCCCGTAGGGGAATCGAACCCCTGTTTCCAGAATGAAAATCTGGCGTCCTCACCCCTAGACGAACGGGCCATTTG
>JAVHXV010000010.1 GCA_031119475.1 Pedobacter sp.
GGTAGCGGGGACCAGACTCGAACTGATGACCTTCGGGTTATGAGCCCGACGAGCTACCAACTGCTCCACCCCGCACGCTATACAATTCTGGAAGCCTTCGTTAAATCCTTAACCCTTGTTCCGAATTGGAATGCAAAGATATAATTCGTTTCTTTGTAGTGCAAATTTATTTAAAAAAATATTTTTATGTCGCACAAAGCAGGTTTTGTCAGCATTATCGGAAAGCCAAACGTAGGCAAATCTACCCTCATGAATGCCCTTGTTGGCGAGAAGCTTTCGATCATTACACCGAAGGCCCAGACCACACGCCACCGCATCCTCGGCATCGTGAACGAAGAGAATTTCCAGATCGTATTTTCCGATACGCCGGGCATCATCAAGCCGCTTTATCAACTGCAGGATTCGATGATGAACGCCGTGAACGGTGCATTGAGCGATGCCGACCTGATCTTCTTCGTCACCGACATCAATGAAAAGCACGACGAGAACGATGTGCTCGAAAAAATAACCAACTCCAACATCCCATTGATCGTGCTGCTCAATAAGATAGACAACGCTACGCAGGAACAGGTGGAGGAAAAGAAAAACTACTGGCAGGAAAAACTAAATCCGAAGCAGATCCTGGCCATTTCCGCACTGCATAAGTACAACTTAGATGGCCTCTTGCCGCTCATCCTCGAATACCTGCCCGAACATCCGGCCTATTACGATAAGGAAGACCTGACCGACCGCAACCTGCGCTTCTTCGTGTCGGAGATCATCCGCGAAAAGATTTTTACCAATTATCAAAAGGAAATCCCTTACAGCACAGAAGTAGTTGTAACGTCCTTTAAGGAAGAGGAACGCAAAGATGGGCCATTCATCCGCATCAGCGCCGAAATTGTGGTCGAGCGCGACTCTCAAAAGAACATCCTGATCGGTAAGGGTGGTGCCATGCTGAAAAAAGTGGGCATGGAAGCCAGAAAAGACATCGAAAAGTTTTTGGACAGCAAGATATTTCTCGAAACTTTCGTGAAAGTTATTCCCGACTGGCGGAGCAAAAAGAATTACCTGAAGAATTTTGGTTACGACAATTAGTTTTAGTCCAAGAGTCCAAGAGTCGAAAAGTCCATTTATACAAACTAGTTTAACACCTTAGTCGGCTGAGGTGGTATCAACCACAAAGGTACAAAGTGAAGAGCAATGCGCCCTGCTCCTTGCCCTTATCAATTCAAACACCTCAGTAGCCAAGAGGGCAACTACAGCAAATACTTCCGATTATGGATTAAATTCCCTACCTTTGCACTCCTTTTCTGAATTTAATTCATTAAAGGAAAGCAACTTATCAGATCGTAGCTTATAGGCAGTAGCCATGACTACGGATCAAAAACACCACCACCATGAGCAACATCATCGCAATTGTAGGCAGGCCAAACGTAGGCAAATCGACCCTCTTTAACCGCTTAACGGAAAGCCGGAAGGCTATTGTTGATGACTTCAGCGGTGTAACCCGCGATCGCCATTATGGCAAGGCAGAATGGGTAGACAAAGAATTTACGGTAATCGATACCGGTGGATACGTGGCCAATTCTGAGGATGTTTTTGAAGCCGCTATCCGTGAGCAGGTGGTGATTGCCATCGAAGAAGCAACCGTACTGTTGTTTATGGTCGATGTAACCACGGGCGTCACCGACCTCGACGATGAGATTGCACAGTTATTGCGCCGCAGCAGCAAGCCGGTATTTATTGTGGTGAACAAAGTTGACAACACTTCCCTTGAAAATGAGGCGGCCGTGTTCTATAGCTTCGGATTGGGAGAAATCTATACCATTTCGTCTATGACCGGCTCGGGAACCGGAGAGTTATTGGACGAGGTGATCAAACACTTTGAAGATGCGCCCGAAGAAGAGCATGCGCTGCCAAAGATTACCATCGTGGGTAGACCAAATGTGGGCAAGTCATCACTGATCAATGCACTCATCGGCAGGGAACGCAACATCGTCACGCCAATTGCCGGAACCACCCGCGATTCGATCCACATCCATTATAACCAATACGGCCACGAGTTTATGTTTATCGACACGGCCGGACTGCGGAAAAAGACCAAGGTCAAGGAAAACATCGAATTCTATTCGGTGATGCGGACGATCAAAGCCTTGGAAGAAGCGGATGTAGTGATGCTGATGATCGATGCCATCGAGGGACTAGAATCACAGGATGTGAACATCTTCCACTTGGCAGAAAAAAATAAAAAGGGGATTGTCATCCTCGTCAACAAATGGGACCTCGTCGAAAAGAACAGCAAGACCATCAATGAGTTCGAAAATCAGATCCGTCATAAACTACAGCCCTTTACCGACATTCCGATCATTTTTATTTCGGCGTTGAACAAGCAAAGGATTTTCAAGACCATTGAAACTGCCCTCGAAGTCTATAAAAACCGCGGCAAAAAAGTTCCTACCTCGAAATTGAACGATGTGATGTTGCCAATCATCGAAAACTATCCGCCACCGGCACTGAAAGGAAAATACATCAAGATCAAATACATTACCCAGATCAATGGCTCATCGCCCATGTTTGCGTTTTTCTGTAACCTGCCGCAGTACATCAAGGAGCCCTATAAACGTTTCCTGGAAAACAAATTGAGGGAAAATTTCGATTTCGCGGGCGTGCCGATACAGATTTATTTTAGGCAGAAATAATTGAGTCCGAAAGTCGGGAGTCGGGAAGTCGGTAGATAGAGACCAGAGTCCAAGAGTCCAGAAGTCCAGCCTTTCAACTTTCCAATGTTGCAACATTAAAACTCAACTCTACAACCTTCCAACTGCATGAACATCCAGATACAACAGAGTACACCTACAGATCTTGAACTCATTTTTGAGTTCTATGGTTATGCAGTTGCACACCAAAAGGAAGTATCAGATCAGCATTGGGAAGGGTTTGATCCAGTGTTGGTCAAGCAGGAAATCGCGGAAGGCCGGCAATACCAGGTGCTGGTAGATGGCCAAGTCGCCTGTGTATTTGTGGTTACATTTAACGATAAGCAGATCTGGAAAGAAAGGAGCAATGATCCTGCAATTTATGTCCACCGCATTGTTACCCATCCGTCTTATAGGGGACTGGGCTTTGTGGGCCACATTACGGATTGGGCGATCGGCTACGCCAAACAGCATGCACTACAATTTGTGAGATTGGATACCTGGGCCGATAATGAGAAGCTGAATCAATATTATCAGCGTTTCGGCTTTCAGCCCGCTGGAAATATCTTGATTACTGCAAATAGTGGATTGCCAAAGCACTATGAGGGGATTGAGTTGAGTTTGTTTGAGATTGGTGTTTAGTCTGAAAGACCGAAGGCGGGAAGACCGAAGATAAAGTCCAGAAGTCCAAAGTCCAGAAATCTGGAGCACTAAGTCAATTTCTTTCATATTTCATTTTTTTCTATTACCTTAGGTTAGCCAACTATAAACCTATTTATTGCCGTTTCTTCCTTTGCTAATTAGTTTCCGCTCGTATATTAGCAAGATTGGTAGCATTGACTTAGCAAAAACTTAACATTTGCTTTTTAAATTTTAAATCGCCAATCGCTACTTTTGGTTTTCTCAAAGAAATTTCAAGATATTGAAAGCGTTAAAAGTTTCACATGATGACGATGAACTCCTGCATCTCCTTAAGGAAGATAACAGAGACGCTTTTGCCCTGATTTATCAAAAATACTGGTCGCCACTTTACAATGCTGCCTATAAAAGGCTCCATGATCGAGAGCAGAGCCAAGATGTAATCCAAAACCTTTTTACCGACCTTTGGCTCAGGCGTGAGGAGCTCGACATCAAGAATCTTTCCGCCTACCTCCATACCGCGGTTCGTTTTCAGGTCTATAAACAAGCGGCCAAAAAACCACAGCACTCCATACTATTTACTGCACTGGAAGAAATTCTGCAATCCCCATTCCGGTCTGACTCCAATTTGATCAATGAAGAATTGGGCAAAATCGTGGAACTTTGGATCATGGCCCTCCCCGAAAAGAGGAGAAAGATTTTTTTAATGCATTATTATGAAGATCTCTCCACCCACGAAATCGCCAAACAATTGAATATTTCACAAAAGACGGTCCAGAACCAGCTCAACACCGCCAGCACCTATATCCGAGCCCGCTTTGCCCACCTGCTTTCAGTAGGAATTGTTGCTTCTTTTATGATCAAGTAAGTGGGGAGATAGAGTCCAGAGTCGAAGAGTCCAGAAGTCCAGCCTTTAACTTTTCAACTTTCTAACATTTAACTTTTCAACCTCTACTTTCCAACCTTTAACTTTCCAACTTTGAACCAAAACACCCATCTCGATTTTTTTTAATTGCCTTTGGGAGTTTTTTGTTTTTTCTGCACATTAGTATGAAGCACCATCATTACAGCTGGTGTATTAAATGTAATCATACGTGAAAAAACTGTTCCTGCTGCTATTTATCCTTGCTCAATCCCTTGCTGCTTTAGCCCAAAGCGATTCCCTTGCCGTAACCAATGCCGGTTGGAAACAGACTGAAATTGCGAAAGGGGTGAACTGGAAAACTGCTCAGTTTACGCAAGGCCAACTGTTTCATGCCAATCAGTACATCACACTTGTGGAAGTCTCCAAAAAAGCCAAGGCATATCGACTGGTTTTGGCCTATTCTGATTCGTTAGAAAAGACTTCAGACATTTCGTTGCATAAAAACGCGCTGGCAGGAATAAATGGTTCTTTTTTTAAGATGAGGGGAGCCGATCCAGATTACAACAAGAACCTGACGGGTGTTCCGAAGCTTGAGCCTGCCAAGCTCGACCATAACCGCTCTGTAGTTTACCTGCGTGTGGCCGACAGCCTGATTGCCGAAAATACATTTGCAAAAGATAGTGTTAGGCGGCGCCACCAACAAGGCATCATAACCATCAGAAAGGGCAAATTGGCGATCTTGAACACCGATGCCAAGAACTTGTACTGGGAAAGAAACGTACGGGCCAACGATATTATCGCCACGGGGCCTGTAATGCTCCTTGACGGGAAGGACCAGCCCATTCCCAATGATGCATTTTGCAATGATCGCCATCCGCGAACTGCTGTGGGAAAGAAAAAAGACGGTACCATTGTACTGTTTGTAGTCGATGGCCGGTTTAAGGAAGCAGCGGGCATGAGCATCATCGAGCTGCAAAAAACCATGCGTTGGCTGGGCTGCATAGATGCCATCAATTTCGATGGTGGCGGTTCTTCGACCATGTATATTCAAGGACAGCCCGATCATGGTGTAGTAAACCATCCATCCGACAATAAAAAATTTGACCATATGGGCGAGCGTGATGTTGCCAACGTGCTCCTGCTCGTTCCCAAAAACCCCTAACCAACTCCAGACCTAAACCCAGCAAAATGAACCAGATCCATTTAAAAACTCTCGCCTTTTTGGCGTTACTGGCCAGCCTATTCTCTTTTTCTTGCGGCCCTAACAAGCAAAATGGCCCAGAAATCGGGCTTTCCCTCATTCCCCCAACCCAGATTACCAACTTGGTAAACCTCGACATCAGGGCAGGCCTCAAAAATAAATCGGCCAATGCCACAACGGTGGAAGTAACCCTTTATTTGAATGCAGAAAAACCAGAAAATATCATCCATCAGGCAAAATTGGAGTTGGCGGCACATGCAGCAGATTTTGTCAAGTTTTCGATGCCGACAAAAGATAAAGTAGGGATGAACAAGATTATCTTAAAGGTTAAGGGCGATGGTTTTGAAGCCCGCAAGGAAAAAGAAGTTGAAATAGTGGCATCGACCGTTCGCTCCAATAAAAAGATAGGCGGTGCATGGATCAGTTTTTACCATTGGAGCGAGGAAGAAGGAAAGATGTGGAATCCAGCGCTCAAAAAAATGACCGATGAACAGTGGAAAGAACTGGTGCGCTCGATGCACGAACTCGGCATGGACATCATCGTGATCCAGGAATCTTTCCGGAACCAGGAATATGTGGGCAAGCATAACATGGACAGGACAGGTTATACCGGAAAGGCATTCTATCCATCAAAACTATTTCCGGCACGCATGCCGATTGCGGCAAAAGATCCGATTGAGGCCGTGCTCTCGGAAGCTGATCAATTGGGCATGCACGTGATGATGGGCGTTGGCATGTATGCTTGGTTCGATTATACCCCGGGATCCTTGGCATGGCATAAAAAAGTGGCGCAGGAACTTTATGAAATGTATGGACAGCACAACTCATTCTATGGGTTTTATGTGTCTGAAGAAGGAATGGGCAGTTTGGATTGTTTTGAAACGGAGCCTGCAAAACAGGAAGCCCGCCGCCAGGAAGTACTGAATTTTTTCAAATCATTTAGGCCTTTTGTAAAGCAATTGGCACCAGATAAACCTGTTATGTTCGCACCTAACGGATGGGGTGTAGGCCGTGCGGGAAATGCCTATTACGAACTGCTCAAAAATGTGGATATGATCAGCCCTTTTGCCTTTAACCGTATGCCAGAGGGCGACCTAACAGGAAAAGCCGCAATAGACCTGCTGCAAAAATACTGCGATGAAACGCAGACCCATCTGTGGCTTGACCTGGAGGCATTCTTGTTCAAGGAAAAGGAAGGCTACCTGTACCCAAGGCCAATGAGCGAAATCAAATATGAACTTGATCATTACGATAACTTTGAGCGCGTCATCTGCTATCAATATCCAGGTGTGTTCAGCAACCCGAAGGCCTCGATCCAGGTTGGCGAAAATTCGACGATCAAATTATTCCAGTCCTATCAAAAGTATGTGGATAGTTTGTCCAGAAAATCGGGAAATCGGCAAGTGCAAAAGTAGGCTACGCTAAGTATCTGTGCAATCATCTATTTAATTACCTAAAATCTTTTGTAATCAATATCATGAAAAAAAACTTTAGCGCTTATGCGAACCTATATCGCGACAGCTTGTTGAACGACGTGGTGCCCTTTTGGCTGAAGAATTCTGGTGATGCCGTACATGGCGGCTATTTCACCTGTTTGGATCGCGAAGGAAAGGTCTACGATACCGATAAATTTATCTGGTTGCAATGCCGTGAAGTCTGGTGCTTCTCCATGTTGTACAACAAAGTTGAGCAAAACCCGGAATGGTTGGCTTTTGCCGAACAAGGTGCCAAATTCCTGATCGAACATGGCAGGGACCCTGAAGGGAATTGGTATTTCTCCCTGGACCGGGCAGGCAGGCCGCTCATCCAGGCCTATAACATTTTCTCCGATTGTTTTGCCACCATGGCTTTTGGCCAACTGTACATGGCCACCAAAAATGAAGCCTATGCAAAGATTGCTACAACAACCTTTCACAGCATCCTTAATCGTGCCGATAATCCCAAAGGCAAATATACCAAGGCCTATCCAGGTACGCGCAACCTCCAGAACTTCTCCCTGCCCATGATCCTGTGCAATTTGGTAACAGAAATCGAAGCGTTGCTGCCAAAAGAACAGATCCAGGAAACAATAGATAATGGGATCAGGACGGTGATGGAGCTTTTCTACAAGCCCGAACTGGGCCTTATCTTAGAAAATATCGGATTGGATGGCAGTATAGTAGACTGTTTTGAAGGAAGGCTGGTCAACCCGGGCCATGGCATCGAGGCCATGTGGTTCATCATGGACCTGGCCAAGAAAAAAGAAGACATGAAAATTATCCAAAAAGCAATAGACATTACCCTTTCTACCTTAGAATTTGCCTGGGATAAGGAACATGGTGGGATATTCTACTTTCTGGATGTAAAGGGTCATCCGCCACAACAGCTGGAATGGGACCAAAAGCTGTGGTGGGTACATGTGGAAACATTGATTACCCTTGCCAAAGGTTATCTCCATACCGGCGATGAAAGATGCTGGACCTGGTTCGAGAAAGTACACGATTATACCTGGAACCATTTTGTTGATGAAGAAAAAGGGGAATGGTATGGCTATCTCAACCGGGAAGGAAAGGTACTGCTACCGCTAAAAGGTGGCAAATGGAAAGGCTGTTTCCACGTGCCTAGAGGATTATACCAACTCTGGACAACGATGGAGCAGATAGAGGGTCGGTAAGTCCGGAAGTCGGTAGGTCTGAAGATAGAGTCCAGAAGTCCAAGAGTCGAGAAGTCCAACACATCACTCAGACCTGCAACCTACAACTCACAACCTACAACTAATCAAACCTATAACTAAACACTTACAAACCAATGCCACTTATTCCGATCCACAACAGCGATAACGAGGGTTCTCCAACGCAGAGTCAAACTTATCTGCCAGCATTGATTGCTTTGGGCGTCCTTTATTTTATGATGGGGTTTATTACCTGTTTAAACGATACTTTGGTGCCTTTTTTTAAGAAGGGCTTTACGCTAAGCTATTCGCAGTCGTCGCTGGTACAATTTTATTTTTTCCTCACCTATGGCCTGATGTCCATCCCTGCGGGAAAGATTGTAGAGAAAACAGGGTATAAAATGGGCATGGTGGCCGGGTTTTTTATTGCTGGTCTGGGAGCGTTTTTATTTTATCCGGCTTCGGTATACCACCAATATCCCCTTTTTTTGGCGGCGCTCTTTATTGTTGCCATTGGCATCGTACTGTTGCAGGTAGCAGCCAATCCATACATCACCATATTGGGACCGGCCCAAACCGCATCCTCCCGTTTGACCCTGATCCAGGGTGTGGGCTCTATTGGAACTACAATTGCACCAGTATTTGGTGCGGCAGTTATTCTGTCGCGCCTTAAAGAGTCCAGTGCATCAAGCGAAGCCGTCAGGATGCCCTATATCTTTATCGGCCTGGTTCTTTTTGCCATCGCCATTGTTGTAGCCAGGCTAAAGCTTCCGGCGATACAGCACATACCTACAGCCAATCCCAGCATCGAAGGAAAAAAGAAAAGCATATTTGCCCATAAAAACCTTAAGTGGGGCATTGTTGGCCTGTTCATGTACGTGGGTGCCGAGGTTTCCATCGGTACATTCCTGACCAATTACATCGCCGATACCCTACAGTTGCCAGAGAATTTGGCCAATTCCTATGTAGCCTTTTATTGGGGCGGCATGCTGATCGGCCGGCTCATCGGTTCATTTTTGCTCAAAGCCATCGACCCGCCAAAAGTTTTGGTCGCAGTTGGCCTGTTGGCGATGGCCCTGATTGCCGTGTCGATCTGCAGTTCGGGCATGCTCGCTGTGTGGAGCATGGTGGCAGTTGGATTGTGCAACTCCATTATGTTTGCGGTTATCTTCTCTCTTGCCGTAAGCGGATTGGGCAGCTATACCACAAAGGCCTCAGGATTATTATCGACCGCCATTGTAGGCGGCGCGGTGATTTCTTATGTGCAAGGAGCAATCAGGGACCAATACACATGGCAGATTGCTTTTTTAATTCCGCTGATATGCTATCTCTATATCGTATTTTATGGCTGGAAAGGACATCAGCATCGCGCCTAATACTCCCCTTATTTATCGCTGATCGCCAAACGGCAAACGCTTATCGCTATGCACTTCGCGCTTTCCGCCTCACCATAAAATACTTCACTTCCTTTTGGGAGTTTTAAGAGATTGTGGGACATATAGATAAGGTAAAAGCGTGTGGCGATTAGCACATAGCGTTTAAGCAGCTCTTCAAAGAATGCCGCACGAAAAACTTAAGACAAATGAAAAAACTAAACAATCGGGCAGAACTCGAAAAAATGATCAAAAGGTATCGCGCCGGGAAATCCAGTCCGGCAGAGATTGCTTTTTTAGAAACATATTTTGAACATTTTGATCAGCGCCCAGACATCCTATCTTCACTGACCGAGGCAGATCGGGCTTTGCTGGAGCAGGAGACCAAGGCGCGCATCGACCAGAAAATCTTCCAGGCAGAAAAACGCAAATTCCATAGACTTTATCCTGTCGTCAAGATAGCAGCTGCACTGGCGGTTATTTTCTCGGTATCGATTTATTTCTATCTCCACAGAAAGATGGAAATACCTGTTACAACATCGATTTCTTATGGAAGCAACATTAATCCCGGTGGAAATAGAGCGTTTTTAACTTTGGCCGATGGCCGGAAAATCAATTTGGACGATGCCAGGATCGGTAAGCTTGCACAGCAGGGAAGTGCAATGGTCAGCAAGGCGGATGACGGACAGCTGATTTACGACCTGGCGGCAAATCCAAGTGCGACCACAATCTCATACAATGCGATAGAAACTCCTCGCGGAGGGACTTATCAGGTCGTACTGCCCGACGGCACCAAAGTTTGGCTGAATGCGGGATCAAAACTTACCTTCCCAACTGTTTTTGCAGGTATGCAACGTAAAGTCCAGTTGGTTGGCGAGGCTTATTTTGAAGTGGCCAAAGATAAACAAAGGCCATTTTTAGTGGCCTCGGGCAATCAGACCGTTCAGGTATTGGGCACACATTTTAATGTAAGTGCCTATCCCGACGAAAACAATATCAGGACCACTTTGCTCGAAGGCAGTGTAAAGGTATCGAATGTAGGCACCAACCAATCGGAATTGCTTGTGCCCGGGCAGCAGGCCAGGGTTAAGGACAATGGTCCCATTCTTGTTTCGGCGGTCAACACAGGCAATGCGGTGGCCTGGAAAAATGGCCTTTTTTCTTTCTCGGATGACAACATTGAAGACGTGATGAAAAAAGTATCCCGATGGTACGATATAGAAGTTGTGTACAAGGGCAACATCACCAAAGAAGGCTTTGTGGGATCGGTATCCCGTTATGAAAAAATCGCCGAAGTCTTATCTACACTGGAACTTACTGGTCTGGTGCACTTTAAAGTTGAGGGAAGGAGGGTTACCGTTATGCCATAGTCCTTAGCTAACGTAGCCCTAAAATAAAAACAGTACCCTGCTGGCAGGCAAGATACTGAATGTTAGGCTACCCATATAAAGTCATTACCACTATACCAATAACCAAACCTTCAAATATATGAATTTTTGTTCTTCATTGAAGTACAGGCCATGGGTCCGTACCTCGAAAATTTTCCTGGTCATGAAATTAACCTTCTTACTGCTTACCACAATTTTCATCCAGATATCATCAGCAGCCAATGCACAGCGGGCAACGATCAATGCGCAGCAGATCCCGCTGGAAAAAGCATTTGGCATATTGAGCGAACAGACGGGATATAAATTTTTATATACCGGAGAAATGCTTAGGCAGCTCAGGCCGATCAGTGTACAGTTTAGCAATACATCGATTGAAGATGCATTGGATCAATGCTTAAATGGCCAGCCGCTTACCTATACCATCCGACAAAAAACGGTCATCATCAGGCGGAAGCCTATAGAAACTGAATCCAGACTCCGGGCAAGGATTACAGGAAAGGTGACCGATAAAAACGGTGCACCACTTCCGGGCGTAAGCATCAGGCTTAAGGATACCAATGTGGGCACGACCAGCACCAGCGAAGGGATTTTCTCGCTCGATATTCCCGGTGAAAGCGGAATCCTGGTGTTTACATACATGGGCTATGCCACGCAAGAAATTCCGGTAACCAACAATGCCAAACTAGATGTGGTTTTGCAGGAAGCCTCTTTGGCCTTAAGCGAAGTGGTAGCGATCGGGTATGGTACCCAACGGCGGGGCAACATCACAAGTGCAATCAGTTCGCTCAAGGTTGATGACTCAAATTTGCGCATTGGGGCTTTGTCGCCAGTACAATTGCTCCAAGGGCGACTGGCGGGTGTGAACATGTCGCTCGGCTCTGGTAATCTGGGCAGCCGCGAAAGGGTTAGTATCAGGGGGGCATCTTCATTGAGCGCCAGTAACGAGCCTTTATATGTGGTGGATGGCATTCCGATCATGAACTCCAACGGTAATCTTTTTGATTTTGGAGAGACCATGAGCTCATTGGCCACATTGAACCTGACCGATATCGAATCGATCGATGTGCTGAAAGATGCAGCATCTGCAGCTATCTATGGCTCGCGCGCTACCAATGGTGTAGTGCTCATCACCACCAAATCTGGAAAAGCGGGCAAAACCGATATCAGGGTAAACTTTAGTACGGGCCTTTCCAATTTCGCTGACCGCGACAAAGTTAAATATGCCGATTCGAAGCTCTACATTGAACAGTACAATGAGGGCGCGACCAATTATAACAAAGAATATGGCTATGCTGTGGGCAATCCTGCATTTATTTTACCGGCCATGAACCCACATCCGAGCATTCCTGATCCAGATTGGCTCGGTTTGATCCTGCAACAGGGCAAACAGACCAATGCCAACGTTTCTTTTGCTGGCGGCTCTGCCAAGACCAAGTTCTATGCCGGATTGGCCTATAGTGATCAGGATGGCATTGTAAAAACAAATGCGATTGAGAAAGTAAACCTCAACCTGAAGGTCAGCCATGAGTTTGCACCCTGGATAGAGGTGGGCACAAATATCAATGGCGGGTTTCTACAGAATTTTCAGGTGCCTGGTCCAAATAGTGGGGCCACCATTCTGGCACGTGCCACACAGAAGCGTCCATTCGACTTGCCATATAAGCCAAATGGCGATTATTATGTTGGCGGTACCGATGAGCTGGCCTACCACAATCCCCTCCAGATCTTAAATGAGGAAGTAAGCAGGATCGACAACTATCGCTTCTTGGGCAGCTTTTATACGACGATCAAATTTGCAAAGAAATTCTCCTTCAAAACTTCGCTCTATTCCGATATCGGCTATACCTACGATTATATGCTGTATAACGAAAAACATCCTTATGGTCTGGGAACAGGAAGGTTGATTGACAACAGCCGCTTTACCTTTAACAATACCATCGATAATGTGCTTGATTATAACGATCAGTTTGGCGATTTCGCCGTGAGCGGGATGTTGGGCCATTCGTTCCAGAAATCGACAAGCAGGTCGACTACCATAGATGGAAACGGTTTTCCGTCCCCGGCGTTTGATGTAATTGGGGTTGCCGCACAGATTGCTGGTACCAATGGTACACTTTCGGAGTTTGCTTTGGAATCTTATTTCGGACGGGGGTCTGTTTCCTACAAGGACAAGTATAGCCTGACCGCACTGATCAGGACCGATGGCTCTTCTAAATTTGCACCAAGTGTACGTTGGGGGCTGTTCCCATCGGTATCCCTGGGATGGAATGTTTCGAAAGAAGAATTTTTCAAATCGCCCACCACAGACCTAAAAATCAGGGCCAGTTATGGAAAGACAGGAAACCAGGAAGCCATTAGCAACTATGCCTCATTGCCCTTGATGAGCGGTGGATTGAACTATGGATATGCCGTTGGGATAGGTGTAACCAGCTTTGGAAACGACCAGCTGACCTGGGAAACGGCCAGCCAATATAATGCTGGGTTCGATCTGGGCCTTAAGAACGGGAAAATCAACATCATCTTTGATATCTATCAAAAAAATACCGATAACCTGCTGTACAACAAACCTACTCCGGCCACATCGGGCGTAACGAGCAACATTACCAACATTGGGTCGATGCGCAACCGTGGGGTCGAACTTTCGCTCAACACGAACTATGGTATTGGTCCGGTGCAGTGGAGTTCGCAATTCAATATTGCCTTTAACCAGAACAAGCTGACTTCCTTATTGGGCGAAGACCTGATTGCCATTGGGGCCAATAGGGCATTAAAGGTAGGAGAAGAGCTGGGTGTATTTTACCTCTATAAAATGGATGGGATCTATCAATATGATGGAGAAGTGCCACAGGAGCAATACGATATTGGCGTAAGGGCTGGCGATGTTAAATGGAGGGACCTGGATGGCAATGGCATCATTAACGACAATGACCGCATACTGATGGGCAGCAGCAATCCAAAATTCTCGGGTGGTTGGAACAATTCGTTCAAGTACAAAGGCTTCCAATTGGATGTGTTTGCGCATTTTATGAGCGGAAACAATACATATGCTGAATGGAAACAGACCTCTTTGGCCAGGGTTGGCTACTTGGCGGGCGTACTAACGGAATATGCCGAAAATCGATGGACAGGGCCCGGTACGACCAATAGATACGCACGTGCGATCAATGGGGCGGCAAGAAGTGGATTCAACACGCTAAATTCCGATCGGTTCCTGGAAGATGGTTCGTTCATCAGGTTGCGTACGGTAACATTGGCCTACAATTTTATGCCAAAGGTGCTAAGCAAGATCAAAATGAAATCGCTGCGGGTATATGCGCAGGCAGACAATCTTTTGTTGCTTACCCCTTATTCCGGATATGATCCAGAAGTGAGCAACAACTTGGATCCGAGCAAGTTTGGAGTGGACATCTTCTCGATGCCAGCTCCACGAACATTCAATTTCGGCTTAAACATTGGCCTTTAACCCATTAACATACAGTTATGAAAAGGATATTATTTTTATTGATTGCCACTTCCGTGTTTTCATCCTGTCAGGATAAACTGGATATCTATCCGCATTCCGCTGTTGCGCCAGAAAGCATTACTGAAAAAGACCTTCCGGCACTCGAAACAGGGATGTACAACAAGGTGCAAAATGCTCCGCCGACCGAATCATGGATCCTGAACGACCTGATCGGCGGTACGCTACAGAGCAGCACTTCGACCCCGTTGGACCTCATCAACAATACGCTCAGTCCATTGAGTGGCAGCGTGTCAGGTAGCTGGAATGGCTATTTTAGTGCGCTCTATCAGGTTAATAACGTATTAAAGATCACTTCCAACCTTAGTCCTTCTACCATCAGAAATCGGGTAAAAGGAGAGGCGCATTATTTTAGGGCTTTGATGTATTATTATCTGGTGACCAGATGGGGTGCCGTGCCATTATTGAGGGAAAATACCTTAGATGGGGTGCCGCGTAGCTCAGTAGGAGAAGTTTGGGGACTGATCGAGGAAGACCTGGACAATGCCATCTCACTACTGGGTACCTCTACCAATTACTATTATGTTTCGAAAGATGCCGCTACAGCGCTAAAGGCGAGGGTAAAACTCACACAGAACAAGATGAGCGAAGCAGCACCGCTTGCAGAATCACTCATTACCAACGGAAAATATAGCCTAGATGGTTTTGAAAAGATTTTTCGTAAGATCCAGAATACGGAAGTAATTTTTGCTTTTGTGAACAATACCGAGGAGTCGAGCATTGCCATCAGCAACCTGTTTTACACCTATGCCCACACCAATAAAGGCAGCTACCTGTACCGGCCCCCACAAGCAGTAATGAACATGTATTCTTCTGACGATAAACGAAAGGCAATTTCGGTTGATGTGGTGGCAGGCAACAATGTGATCAACAAATATCCAAGCGGACAGGGCGGAAGGGACCCTGTAATCATTTCCCGTCTGGCAGAAATGTATCTCATTAGTGCCGAGGCCAAGGGAAGGTCGGCCGGATTATCAAGGCTAAATGAACTGCGGGCATTTAGGGGACTAACACCAGTATTTCCGGCAACAGATGCCGAATTTATTGATGCCATCATCAACGAAAGGAGATTGGAATTATTGGCCGAAAACTTCATGTATGTAGACCTCATCCGCACAGGAAGGGCGAAATCGGTATTGGGCATCTTGGATTATCAGCTGTTGCTGCCTATTCCCAACACCGAACTGAGGGTCAATACAAACCTGACCCAAAACCCAGGCTATTAATTATTTAGAAAATTATCATGAAAAGTAACTTCATCAAATATTACGGCTCATGCCTGCTTGTTGTGGCTGCATTGGTTTCCTGCCAGAAGGAAGACACAGGAATTGTAGCTTACAAGGCTGAGCCGAAAACCGCGGTAGGCGCAAAGTTGGTAACCACTGATCTGATCGCCACTGTTTTTTCGGATACGACCTACACCTTAACTCCTGGTGTAAGCACCTCTGAAATATTCTATTTTTCGAAAAAAGGATATGCCATGCGGCTGTTCCTTTTCGAAATCGACCTCAACAATCCGAACGTAAGCCTTGAAGTAGCGAGGCCCACCAGTCCGACCGACCCGCTTGGCCTACAACGGCCAACTCAGCAGGCAGTTTATGATGATGCTGCGGGCCACCTAGTCTGGGGCGGAACCAATGGCTCTTTTTTTAATACCACCACGGGCG
Organism: Pedobacter sp.; assembly: GCA_031119475.1. Taxonomy (GTDB): domain Bacteria; phylum Bacteroidota; class Bacteroidia; order Sphingobacteriales; family Sphingobacteriaceae; genus Pedobacter. The sequence goes on from JAVHXV010000010.1 coordinate 15,982, forward strand.
CTTCTTATGGGCTGCTGTATGACAATGGCGTAGTGCGCCAAACTCCGGTTGCGGCCTATCCGAACTTTTTTGTCATCACTAAAGACAAGAAAGCCGTAATTGGTACGATGCCCTTACAGGACGACGCCGCTTTCAAGAACAATATCTATGAAGCCATAGGTGGAGGCGTGATGCTGGTGAGCAACAACATCATCACCCCACAGACCGAAGCTACCCCTTCTGTTAATCCCCGTACTTGTATTGGCGTATCTGCCGATCAGAAGAAAGTTTTTTTAATGGCGGTTGATGGGCGGCAATATCACTATTCGAATGGAATGACCTATGAGGAACTGAGCAAGTGTATGATTGCCCTTGGCGCCAAAGATGCGCTGAACCTGGACGGAGGGGGGTCGACCACGTTTTTCACCCGGACAACGGCTGCTTTCACAGCCAACCGCTTTAAGCTTAGAAATTGGCCTAGCGAGAACGGAGGCGATGAAAGACCGGTGAGCAATAGCTTGTTAATTATATCAAAATGATCATCATTAAAAAAATATAGACCATGAAACTTAGACAATATACAGGTATTTCCTGTTTCCTTTTGCTGCTTTTGGGCATGCTTTCTGGTGGATGTGAAAAGGCGATCGAATTGGAGAGCTTTACCCCAAAAGATCCCAATCTGGTACTCAGTGCCGATCAATTGGCTGTGCCCAAGGTGGAAGACAATTATCAGCTTGCCCTGACCTCAAATCTGCCCTGGCGCGCTAAATCAAATGTAGACTGGATTACTGTAGATGGGGCTACCGATGCGGGTACTACCGAAAAGGATAACCTGATCAAATTCAAGGTATCGAAGAACCCGACCATACAGCCCCGAAGCGGAACCATAGACATCTGGATTACAGATAGCTACAAAAAAGTGTTTACGGTTAATCAGGCAGCAGGTGATCCACCGCCAATTATCAAAAGAAACCTATACGTAAAAGTTGGTGCCACGGGCGATGGCTCTTCGTGGTCAAACCCAATTTCACTCACCGGAGCTTTGGCCATCGATTTGGTTGAGGGCGACTTTATACACATTGCTGCAGGAACCTACGTTCCGGACAAGGAAGTAACTGGTGGCTCAGCGGCAGCTGCGGGCGACAAGACCTTTGAGATCAGGCAGAACATTAACCTGATCGGTGGCTATCCTGCCAATGCGACAACTGGTGCAGTGGCCGATCCAAGTGCAAACGCGACAATCTTAGACGGTAACAATTCCGCCAACCACGTCATTACGGTTTCTGCACCATTAACGGCCAACCAAAAAGTTAACATCTCTGGCCTGACCATTCAAAAAGGGAATACATCGACCTCTACAAGTAGCACGACCATAAACGGCCTGGCCTATTCGAAAACGAATGGAGGTGGCATTATTGTGGGCAGGGCTGTGGTAGAATTGAACAAATGTGTAATTACCGACAATACCTGTTGGGCAGGAGGAGCAGGCATCTACGCCTTTACCAATGCTACGGTAACCCTGCGTGAGTCGGTGCTTAAAAATAATACGACCAGTTCTACGGCGGCCAATGGCGGAGGAATGTTTTTTGAAAAGCAGGCCAACCTCTTCATTTATGATTCGACGATATCTGCAAATGGTGCAGGATCATTTGCAGGCGCCCTATACCAATATACTGGGGCTTTCCACATCTATAATTCTACAATCAATGGCAATGGTGCTGGATTTGTGGGCTCTACCACAACAGGCAAGGCCTACGGTGCCATCTACCTAAGGGAAGGTACAGGAGAAATGGTGAATTGTACAGTTCAGGGCAATACCGCATCGAATATTGGCGGTGCATTGGGCGTATACGGAACGGCAGCCGCACCTGGAAGCCTCCAGCTCGTAAGCTGTACCATTACGGGCAATATGGTAAAGAGTACTTCTGCCCTTGGTGGCGGAGTGTACCTGAACGCAGCCGATGCAACAGTCTCCATCAGCAATTCGATTATTTCAGGGAATACACGTGGCGCAGCAGGAACGGGAACAGTATCTGATGTGGAGGGCGTGGCAGGATCTACCGTAACCAAAAAATCAACTATTATTTCTGGACAGGTATTCGATGCAAATGGCTCGGCACTGACCGGAACAACGTTTGACCCTACGACCATGTTGGGCACATTGACCAATAATGGCGGATCAGTAGCCACCATCAAACTTTTAGGCGCCAATAATCCGGCCACCACCAATGGCATGAGTGCTGGGACATTGACCACATTGGGAAATGGACTATCACCGGTTGTTCCAGCTTCAATCATTGCGTTCGACCAGATTGGACTGAGCAGGGCCACCAAACCCTATATCGGAGCCTTGGCCCAATAATTGACTAATCGGCTAAAAGCCCCTGGACAATTCTTCTGGGGGCTTTTATTTTGTAATCTGCAGATGTTAAATCTCAAAGCCCATAAATACTTTTTCGTTTTCTTGCTGGCCCTGTCCTTTATGAACGAGATAGTCAAGGCACAACATCCATTAGCTAGGCCAAAGCTAGTTGTTGGACTGGTCGTAGACCAGATGCGCTGGGACTATCTCTATCGTTTTGCCGACCGGTTTGGGAAGGGTGGATTTAGGAGGTTGCTGCAAAATGGTTTTGTTTGCCAAAATGCCACTTTAGACTATATTCCCGCTTTTACGGCCTGTGGCCATGCCAGTATATACACTGGAACGTTTCCCGCTATCCATGGCATTACGGGCAATGAGTGGATTGTACAAGAAACGGGCATCCAACAATATTGTGTTTCTGACAGCACTGTAAATCCAGTGGGCAGTGTTTCCAAGGCTGGATTGATGTCGCCCCGTAACCTATTGGTAACCACTTTGGGCGATGAACTGAAATTGGCCACGAATTTTAGGGCTAAGGTAATCGGTATTGCGATTAAAGACAGGGGAGCAATATTGCCTGCAGGCCATGCGGCCGATGCAGCCTACTGGTTTGATGAATCGACTGGTGATTGGATCACTTCAAGCTATTATCGTTCATCACTTCCCGGTTGGGCAATAGATTTTAATCGGCTAAAAATGGCCGATAGATTTTTGCAGCAAGGCTGGGATACACGCTACCCTATCCAAAGCTATACGCAGAGCACAATTGATGGGAACAGTTACGAAGGGGCTTATCAAAATGAAGAAAAGCCCGTCTTTCCGCATCGGTTTATTGGAAATGGAGCAATTCCCTATCCACTTTTTAAGAGCACGCCTTTTGCCAATACCTTGACCTTTGAATTTGCAAAAGCAGCCCTGAAGGCTGAAAGTTTGGGCCAGGATCAAATACCAGACCTTTTGGCCATCAGCCTATCGGGAACGGATTATATTGGGCATCAATTTGGACCGAATTCCATTGAAATCGAAGACGCCTACCTCAGATTGGACCACGATCTGGAGGACTTTCTAAATTACCTGGACCAGACCGTTGGTGCAGAAAATTACACTTTCTTTTTAACGGCAGACCATGGAGGCGCACATAATCCGACTTTCCTAAAAGACCATCAGCTTCCGGGAGGCTATTGGGATGCGAAAGCACTTCAACTTCAATTGAATAACTATTTTGAATCTAAATATGGCATAAAGGATTTGGTTAGGCCATTTCTGAACTACCAGCTTCAGTTCAATGATCGGGCACTAAAAAAAGGGATCGACCTGGATGAAATCAAAAAAGAATGTATCAACATGATTATCAAAGAGCCTGGCATGGCCAATGTCATCGATTTGGCACAACTACAACAAGCTACGCTCCCCGAGCCACTTAAAACTAAGGCTATAAATGGTTACTATGCCAAGCGGAGCGGAATGTTGCAGCTCATTCCCGAAAGCGGCTGGTTTCAGCGCTCAACAGACCAGACCGGATCGATACATGGTGCATGGAATGCTTATGATAGCCACATCCCGCTTATATTTATGGGATGGGGCATCAAAAAAGGAACGCTAAATAAAACTGTTGCCATTTGCGATATCGCACCTACAATTGCTGCATTGCTGCACATTCAGGTACCTAGCGGAAATATTGGCCATGTTATAGTGGAAAGCAGAAAGTAAAAAGCTAAAAGCATAAGGCTCAAGGCTTAGATAAGTGTCGGTTAATTCTAGAAAACCCTTAAATAAGGTAAGTCTCGCTCCTTGCTCCTTGCTCCTTGCTCCTTGCTTCCACCATTCATCCTTAGATCTGGCACATTCGCCGATACATTTTTTATATTTCGCTAAAAGTGTGTTGATTTGTATATGCTGCGTTCAAAGGTCTTTCCATTTATCCTCCATGCATTGGGCTGGCTACTGTTCATGTGCCTGCCGCTGGTATTTATGAGTCAGGGAAGGTCCTTTTCTCAATTTTCTGAACATACATGGAGTTCCTATTTTTTATTCGTAGGTATCTATCTTGCTGTTTTTTACCTCAATGCCTATCTGCTTTTTCCAAAACTATTTTTAAAAAGAAAGTTTTTAAGCTATAGCTTGGCAATTGTACTAATTGCCATGGCCATTTATTACATCAAGCCGTTTGATACGTTGATGAAAAGCAATGTCAGAAAGATGGGCCAGCTTAATGGAAGAGACTATCTCATGCCCCCTCCACCGCCAGATGCTCATTTCCCTTTACCTCCGGACCATGGGGAATCAGGGCCAAAACAAGACTTTCGGCCACAACCAAAAGACGGTCAGATGCATTTTGACATCACGAGTATATTTATCCTGATTACGATGGTCGGCCTTGGTACTGCATTACAGTCCATCAAACAGCGGCAGTGGTATGAAAATAGGGCCATATTGGCTGAGAAGGAACGTTCCAACGCCGAACTTTCCTTTTTAAAGGCACAGATTAATCCACATTTCTTATACAACACGCTCAATAACATTTATACATTAAGCGTAACTGGAAGTCCGGAAGCATCAGAAAGTATCCTGAAGCTTTCCAATATCATGCGTTACGTAACAGATCAGGCGGCTGCCGATTTTGTGGACTTAACAGAGGAAATTGAATGCACCAGTAATTTTGTGGCACTCCAGCAATTGAGGTTGGGTGAAAAGGTGACCTTGAATTTTGATGTGCAGGGTCATGCTGAAGGGCATAAAATTGCCCCCTTGGTCTTAATGACTTTCGTTGAGAATGTATTTAAATATGGATTAAGTAACCACTATGCCTCTGTCATAGATATTTTGATTAAAATCAAGGATAAAGAAATTTCATTGTATACCAATAATCAGGTATTTGAGCACAGGAATCCTGAAATCCGTAAGGGTGTTGGTCTGGAGAACACCAAAAAACGCCTCAAGTTCCTCTATCCCAAGCAACATACTTTATCGATTAAAGATGAAGGGGGATATTTTACGGTATTTTTAGTTTTGGCATCAAAATAATATCTTAGCGATAACGCTAAGTAGCATGAAGGTTTTAAAATGTGTGGCAATTGACGATGAGCCCTTGGCCTTGAGGCTGATCTCGACCTATGCATCTCGCATTCCTTCCATCGACCTGGTCACCACTTTTGAAGATGCCATTTCTGGTGCTGCCTACCTTTCAAAAAATGAAATAGACCTGGTTTTCTTGGACATCAATATGCCAGATATTTCTGGTTTAGATCTGGCTAGGGCCTTAGAGAAAAAACCTTTGCTGATCTTTACCACAGCTTATCGAGAATTTGCCTTTGAGGGATTTGAGCTGGAAGCCGTAGATTATCTCTTGAAACCTATTTCATTCGAAAACTTCTCTAAGGCATGTCAAAAGGCGATCGACTATCGGCAATTTAAGGATCGCCCTCATCAGGTAGATGATGATTCCCATTTCTTTGTATATGCAGAATACCGCCAGGTAAAAGTGCTGACCAGGGAAATTGCCTATATCGAGAGCATGGAAGATTACATCAAGATCCATCGTGACCATCAGAAACCGCTCCTCACGCTCATGACCATGAAAAAGGTATTGGAGCTCCTTCCCGAAAATAAATTTGCTAGGATCCATAGGAGCTATGCCGTCCCTTTATCGAGAATAAAATCCATCCAACACAAAAAAATACAGCTAGATGGGATTGAACTGCCCATTGGCGATGCCTTTGCCGCGCAACTGAATTTGGTCAAAGGTAAAGGCGCATAGCTGATCGTTCATAGTTGTAGCCAAGCATGCTCCTTGCACCATGCGCTTTCCTCTTGGCCCTCTTTCTCGCTCCATTCAACGATACATTCATCCCGTTAATCGAGACATTATACCGCAGTGTATGTTTGGTTGGTAAGTTTGGACTATTGTAACTTAAACAGCTAAATATGAAAAATTGTATGAAAGAACTGAACAACTATTTAAGCGTATTTTGCCTCCCAATTCTTGTGCTGACAACAGTAGCTTGTTTCACCAGCTGTAAAAAGAGCAGTATAGTGACAGATTCAACTGCTACTTCCACCTCGACAACAGGTACGGTATCAGGAGGAACTTCAACGATTCTCTCTACCACAGCAATTTCTGGTACTGCAGAAGGTTCAACAGAAGTGGGGGCCAATGCCGATGACCTGATTGCCAACTCTACGTTTTCAACTGTCGTAACAATCAATTTTGGCACCACAATCGCCATTAATAACCCGCTAGCGGCCGCAGGTGTAAGTATTGCCCAGAGCGGAGGTGATGTAACGATTACTTCTACAGCAACAGGAGTAGATTTCCAGCTTTCGGGAACAACCGCTAATGGGTCGGTCAAGATTTATAGCGAAAAGAAATTTAAGGTTACTTTAAATGGTGCTTCCATCACCAACGCAGATGGTCCTGCCCTTAACATCCAATCAAGCAAACGCAGTTTCATCGATCTGGCGGCTGGCACTACAAATAGCTTAACCGATGGCACTACCTATGCTACATCATCAGAAGACCAAAAAGGAACGATCTTTAGTGAAGGGCAACTTATCTTTGTTGGAACGGGCGCGCTAGTGGTTAAAGGTAATAACAAACACGCCATTGCTAGTGACGATTACATCCGCATAACCAGTGGAACAATTACGGTTACAGGAGCAGCAACAGATGGGATTCACACCAATGATGCCTTTATTGCCGATGGTGGTACCATTAAGGTAACGGCCACAAGTGATGGTATCGAAGCAGAAGAGGGTTATGTGATCATTAACGATGGAACATTGAACCTCACAGTTGGAGACGACGGTATTGCTGCGTCTTATGAAGGCACAGATACTTCGATTGTTCCCTATGTGAATATCAACGGTGGCAGCCTCACCATCAAGACTACAGTTGGCGAAGGCATTGAAAGCAAGGGCATGTTAACCATAAACAAAGGGACCATTGTTACTACTACCTATGATGATGGCATCAATGCCGCAAAGGCGATCTACATTAATGGAGGAAACATCTATTGCAATGCCACAAATAATGATGCCATCGATTCAAATGGAACTTTAACGGTAACTGGTGGAATTATTGTGGCCATTGGTGCAAATCAGCCCGAAGCAAGTTTTGATTGCGATGCCCGTGCTTTTAAAATTACAGGAGGAACATTGGTTGGCATTGCTGGAGCCACAAGCGGACCAAGCACGACCTCTACAGTGAGATCTGTAGTAATGGGCAGCGGTACGGCAAATACAATTATACATTTGGAAACTGCCGATGGCACTGAAGCCTTGACTTTTCTGGCACCAAAGAATTACACTACCCTGATCTTCGCGAGCCCGAAATTGAAAGCGGGCACAACCTACACCATTTGGACGGGAGGCAGTGTAAGCAACGGCACATCTTTTAATGGATTATACTCAGAGGGTACCTATAATCGTGGAACAAAATCCAATACGACCTTTACCACTACGAGCACTGTATCGCAAACAGGAGGCAGCATCAGTAGGGGTTAAGCAACAAAGTTTAGGTTTGGCCCATTCCATGGATGTGGAATGGGCCATTTTTAAATATTGTCTGCAAAATGATTTAACCAATGGACAAATTCATTAACATCTTTTTTGGTATGACTAAAGGAAAACACCAGCCTAACCTCTTCTTTTTCCTGGTCCCAATCGTAAAATTGAACGTGCTCCTGCATTTTTTTGTACAGTTTCTGGTTCATCTTTAAAAAGACCATGTTGGTTTCTACAGGGTGTGCAATTTCAATCTTGCCAATCTTTAGGATTTCACTTTCACAAAATTTGGCCAGTTCATTGGTATGGCTGGCAATCTCTTTCCACAGTCGGTTGTTGAGTAATTCCTGAAACTGCGCGGAGATGAACCTATTCTTTGAGGCCAGCTGCATGCTCCGCTTGTGCATGAATTTGAAAGGATGATTGGACAGCGCGTTAAGGAAAATGACTGCTTCCCCATACATCATGCCCATTTTTGTTCCGCCCAAAGTGAGGAGATCAACGTGCATTGTGAGCTCTGCCAATGAGGCATCCAGCGCTGCTGCAGCATTAAAAAAGCGTGCTCCATCCACATGCAATAAGATTCCATTCATCCTGCAAAATGCACCAATGTTCTGGAGTTCTTCTAGCGTATAGACTGTACCATATTCAGTAGGTTGCGTAAGTGTCAGTATACCACCTTGTGGATGGTGCACATCTCCCTTCCTCTTGATTGCTTTTCGGAGCGCTTCGAACTTGATCTTACCATGTACCGATAGAATGGGGTAAAGCCTACAGCCCGTAAGTGTTTCGGGCGCAGTCGACTCATCTACATAACAGTGTGCCACATCTGAGCAGAAAATGGATTGATATCTTTCCGTCACACAGCTGAAACCAAAATTATTGGCGCCCGTTCCATTAAAGGTAAAATAGACATCGATTGCATCCCCAATCTCGCTTTTCAGCATTTGTATGCATGCTTGCGTAAACGGGTCATTTCCGTAAGAAGCAACAAAGTGTTGATTGGCCTGTGCCAGTGCAGCCATGATCTGGGGGTGCACACCATCGAAATTTTCGCTCGAAAAGTTGATCATTTGATTTTTTGCTGGAGAAATTGGAGTGCTGTGGTCAAAATGAGATCTTTTCCGGGCTGCTGCTTGGTCATGTCTACTTTCACCGTGGGCTGATAAAATTCGCGTGGTGTGCCATTTACATGATAGAGGCGCTCGGTTGCAATGTTAAACCTGATCTTGGTATTCGGCATGTTAAAACTTTCCACCGCGCCATTTAACCTGGCCAATTGCGTACCGACTACCGTGGCTCTTTTCATGCCATCGAATGCAATGGTGATGCCTTCCGCAATGCTGCCCGTCCAGTGGTCGGCCAGAACGACTAGCGGTTTGGTGTAGGTTTGGCCACGCGGCGATACGATTTCGATCCAGCTCCTTTTAATACCTGTCTCTTTTTCTTCGGCATAATATTCATGTTTCTGATAAAAATGGTCTTTGGTAATAAACCTGCCCAAAATGGCCCGGGCAACGCTGGTGTTTCCGCCACTAGGCGTTTCCCGCAGATCGATGATCAACGCCTTCTTTTGCAGGAGTGTATTCAGCACGCTATCAAACTTGGCTATCAATGCATTGTCATACAGGAAATTGTTGATCTTCAGGTAACCAATGCCTTGCAGATCAGCGCCTTCAACCATGGCCGGATAACTGATGTTTTCGAGCATCATTCCCTGCTGATCGGGATAAAAATCTTCTAATCCTTTATCGGTCTTTACAGTCAATTTTCTGGGCGTACGGTGATCGCCAGCTAGCAATAAGCGCAGGGCATAGCTTTTGGATTCGGCAGTAATCGTATGTGCCAAAAATGGACGAATGGCATCTTCCACCTTAACATCATTGACCATGACCACCTGCATACCGGCTTTGATGCCCAGCTTATCGGGCGCAAAATTTCTTCTAACTTCGGTAATGATGGGCAGATCGCCAACATATTCGGCCCAGAGATCTGCTCCTGTGGGCACCAACCTTCGAGAGAAGGGCGTATTTGTATTCAATGAGCTGTGGTGGTCGTGTAGTTCGTTCAATACTTTCTCCAGTATGCCGATAAAGGCATTTCTTGAGGTTACGGTATCGATTTCAGACTGGTAGGTAGCGCGGAGCGATTTCCAATCGATGCCTTTTTTTGAAAAGTAGCAGTAATTGTCATTGATGCTTTGCCAGAAATAATCGAAATCCTGTTGATAGTCCTTGAGTTTGAACGTTTGCGAATAAACAGCAAGGGAACTTAAACAGAGTATTAAGCAGATCAACTTTTTCATTTGGGAGGAATTTTATATAAATGCTGAAGCAAAATTATAGTGTTCCCACGAAAAAGAATTGGACGATATTGCAGCTATAGATTGGTGCTGTAGGCAATGGGAGAGATGCCCGTAAATTTCTTAAAATGATTGCAATAATGTGCTGTATCGTAAAAGCCGAGATCTATGGCAATGCTCAACAGATCTTTCCCTTCGGCAAGCATGGCCTTGCTTTTTTCGATGCGTTTAAGGATGAAATAGTTATTTGGCGTAAGACCGGTCTGTGATTTAAAGAGCCGGATAAATTTAAATTTATCGATCCCAAACCTTTTGGCGGCATCGGCCAATGAAAATTTCATGTTCTCCTCGGCAAAGAAGTCATCGAACATTGATTTCATCTGCAGGTCTGGCGTTTCCACGTGGTCGTCGCCATGTTTGCTGGCCAATTGTTGTAGCATTTTGCCCAATTCCTGCTCATGCCTTGGTCCGATCTTGGTCTGGTGGATGGTCGTGGCCAACTGATGCAGTGCCGCAAAGAGGAGCACATCGTAGATTACTTTTTCGTTGAAGACTACCGGCCTGCCCTGGTTGCAGTACTCCATGAAATCTTGGCTCACATAAAAAGTGAAAAAAGAAACACTGCTGTGCTTTTCAAAAGGGTTGGCGTGTATTTCTTGCGGATTGGTAATGAGGATGGTCCCCATTGGTGAAACCAGCAGCTTATCGCTCAGCTGGGTATTGAAGGAACCATCGTACACCAACGTAATATTATAAGTAGGATGATAGTGAAAAGGGAAAGAACTATTGTAATTTTTTACATATAGTGCCTCCAGGCCTTCACCAATACCTAACTTATAATATTTTGAGGGCGTTGAACTCATTTACTTTGTGGTTGGATCGATGATCGATTTCACTTCGTAGACCGAAGTTACAGGAAAATTTCCTCTTTTGGCATGTTCGCGCACAACTTCTTCACTTTCAGCGATATGGATGCAGAAAATTTTATCGTCGGTTACAAATGATTCTACCCAATGATAGGGCTCATTCAAGTTGCTGACTACATTGCATGAAGTAGCGGTAATACCTGCCAGTTCTTCTTGTGTTAATTTTCCTGCCCCAGGCAGCGCTCTTTCGATAACAAATTTTTTCATTGTGTATATAAATTAGAAATGATTGATTTCCAAAGGATAATTGAACCTTGGAATTGTCGCAAAAATAATACAATGTTGCCGGGAGCCATTGTAAGATATTGCATTTTTGTATGAGTTGTGGGTTGCAGGGTACAGGTTGTGGGTTAAGGTGTCCCAAAGGGATACCTTTAAGCCAGACCTAAATACAAGCTATGCCCTCTGCGCTATGCCCTCTGCTTTCAGCTTTCCGCTCAACAAAATCCCTGCTCCGCTGTTTACTAGGCGATGTCTATACCATTCGAAAATTATTATGCCGGAACGAGCGGACTATTGCTCCCCGTTCCGAACAAGCTTTTTTATCCGGAAGCCTATAAGGACCGGAGCAGGCTATGCTATTATGCTTCGTTGATGAACAGCATCGAAATCAACAGTTCTTTTTACAAGATGCCACAAGCCAGCACCATGAAACGTTGGGCTGCTGATGTGCCCGAAGACTTTAGGTTTACCTTTAAATTGTTCAGGGAGGTTACGCACAATAAGGACTTGGCCTTCGATCCGGAAGTAGTGGCCAGGTTCATGCACGTGATTGCGCATGTGGAAGAGAAAAAGGGATGTTTGTTGGTCCAATTTCCCCCGAGTGTCCGCATCAGCCACTTGTCACAACTGAAATTACTGATGCGCATGCTGCGTGATCAGGATCCAGACCTGCAGTGGAAAATTGCTTTTGAATTTAGGCACCCATCCCTTTACGTGGATGAAGTAGAGGAGCTTTTGGAAAATTACCAGTTGGGCATGGTGCTGCACGACAAAAAACCTGCACAGACCACCATGACCAATCATCATCCAGATTTTGCGTACCTCCGCTTTCACGGCCCGAACGGAGATTATAGGGGAACGTACAGCGACGATGTGCTGTATGATTATGCCAGCTACATTACCGAATGGCTTCAGGAAGACAAAAAAGTGTTCGTCTATTTTAACAATACCATGGGAGCAGCCCTTGCCAATCTGAATACCTTAGGGCAGATGGTGAGGGATACCTATGTTTAAGTTAGAAGTCAAAAGTCAAAAGTCAAAAGTCGAAAAGTCGAAAGTGAGAAGTTCAAAGTAAAAAGTAACTGCTTTGGAACTACTGAAAAATAAAATATCAATAGTTATGAAAACAGAAAACAGGGAAGGAGAAAATTATCTCCGCGAAAAACATGTAGCTGATGCGGCTTTCCAAAGTCCGGCAGAGAAAAAGAAAAACCAGGAACAGGATGCGCTCCAGAATAGGCAGGAGCAAAATATCGACGAAGAGCCAGCAACCAATACCACATTGGGCAAGGGCAACCAGATGGAGGGCCAAGCTAACAAAAACCGGATTGACAGCGATAAATTGAATCCTTAAATCAGTATAGCAATGGAAGATTTGAGTGTTTTACAGGATCCAAGGGATCCCAAACAGATTACGAATGTAGACGAAGCGCCGACCAATCGGGCTGCCGCCGATTCTGGTGTGAATGACATAGATGAGGATGCAGCCGATCCGCAGCTAGCGGAAAATGAGGCCCCGAAAGGTTTTGATCTGGACCAGGAAGAATTCGAATTGGGACTGGATGATGGAGATCTGGATCAAGATGTCCAGAAATAGGCTCGGTTTAGGATAAGATGATAAACAAATGCGCCATGGGGCATGTTTAATGAACATGTTGCAGAGCGCAGGTATTTTGGTCTATAGAAGAAATCCTCATGTCGAATTTTTTTTAGTTCATCCCGGCGGACCTTTTTTTGCCAGGAAAGAGGTTGGCGTATATACCATTCCCAAGGGATTGATCGAAGCAGGGGAAGAGCCATTGAACACTGCCATCAGGGAATTTGAGGAGGAAACGGGCGTAAAACTAAATGGAGATTTTATTTCCTTGGGAGAGATCGTCCAAAAGGGAGGCAAGGCAGTGCAGGCTTGGGCCATCGAAAAAAATATCGATGCAAAAAATATCAAGAGCAATACTTTTCCCTTGGAATGGCCTCCCAAATCGGGCAAAATCAAGCATTTTCCAGAAATTGATCGTGCCGGATGGTATGCATTTGCAGAAGCATCTTTATTGATCAACGAAAGGCAAAAGGAATTTTTATTGAGGCTCTTACAAAAAATGGCAGGCTAACTCTTGGGTTGCCATAAGGTATCGACAGGGATGCCTTACTACGCTCAGCATGACGGCTCACACCAGAGAGAAGTTAGCCCACAACCTTCAACCTTCAACCTTCAACCTTCAACCCACAACCTTCAACTATTTACTTCATCGCCAATTGCTGTTCGTCGGCTTCGGCCATTTCCTTGTAGAAAGACTTGAATGCATCGATTTTATCCAATGGCACGTAATCCTTTTTGAGTGCGAAAGTACGTTTCAATATCAGTTTATTGCCAACTTGGGTGCCTTCCAGTTTAAAATCAACAAAATCATTGCTCAAATTAATGGTCTTGAAGGGCTGTACCATGTTTTTGCCGGTAGGTATTTCCAATGCCAGTTCCTCGGTCGACGAATCTACCCCAAACAATTGGGTCAGGTCTATTCCAAATTTTCTTGGCGCCACCACTTGTAGGCCAGTGGCGTAGGTCTTGTTAGACCATGGAATAGAAAAGATCGACATGCCGGCAACAGGCTTGCTCACATTGATCAGCTTATAGGTACTTTCTGCATGTACGGTGTCGGCATTAAACTTGTCCGCTTTAAGGTTGTTGAAAGTTAATTGGTAGACTTCGTTATCCGGATAAACACTGCCTACATGTTCTTTCATTTTTTTAAGCTGTTCCGAAGGACTAAGGTCGCCATAGACATCCCTCACATAGCTGCTCATTGAACCTGTATTCCAATTGCGCTCCTTGATCATCATGTCTGCATTTTCGAGCTTGATGTCTGTTTTGTAATTGATGGTATTGTATCCCCTAATGCCAGGATAAAAAGGCATGAGGGCATTGTTCTGGTCGGCGATTTCAAGGATATTCGATCCTAAAAAGGTATTGTTGAACGTATTGAATGGCAAGGTGCCGGATGTTAATTCTACCCAATAATCTTTGCCATTTACGGTAGCCTTTGCAATGCAATGGTTAAATTCAATGCTGGGCAGCATCAAAGTTTTCTGGCCCTGGTCTCTGGTATTGGCCAGTGCAAGCGAAGCGGTAATGCCGGCCTCTTTGCACATGGTTACAAAAAGTGTGGCCACATCCTTACAATCACCAATACGCGTATTGATTACCGTAGCCGGGTTTTGCGGAACAATTCCACTCTGTCTGAAGGAAACTGAACTGTAGGCGATATTGGTGGTGATGTAATTATAGATCATTTTTACCTTGGTGAGCTGATCAGTATTTTCTTTGCCTTCAAAAAGTTCCTTTACCACTTTCTTGATTTCGTAGCTGCTTCTGGCCTTGGCCGAAGCAATATTGTTGTACCATTGCGAAATAAATTTCCAATCTGGTATGCTCGAGAGATAGAGCATGTTGGTTACGTCGTCCATCGGTGGCATCTTGTCTTCATAACGAAGTGCCTCCTGCCCATTTTTTTGCCAGATATACAGGTCAAATTCGTCTTTTGCAGTTTTACTGGCCTCAATGTTCTGTTGCGAAAACACAGATTTGAATGCTTTGCCCCGGTGGATCAATAGGGAATATTTCGTGCTTACGTGCGGCAATCCATCGCTGAAATAAAACGAATCCCAGAAATGCGATGACATGGCGCCCAAATGATAATCTTCTAATTTATAGCGCAGGTTAATGACATCGCCGATTTCAAGGTTGGTAAACACCACTTCATTGCCATTGGTTTCAGCCGGGACTTTTGTGCCATTGGACTTGATGACCTCTGCAATTTCTATGTTATATTGCTGATCGGCATCGGAGCCAACGGTATATTCCTTAAAGTTTTCAAGACCGGTTTGCGTAAGCACTTTGGCCGTAAAGAAATGCTTTTCTTCAGATCCGCCATTTTCATACACTACCTTCTGTACTTCGTTATTCAGTACCACTACATGGTCATCTGGAAAAGCCGTTTTTGCAGGTGCCTTGCTAATGATCGCACTTACATCAGGTTTTTCAAAATAATCGAATACCGATTTCTTGCCCTGTATGGTGCGCAACGACTGGATCACATCATAATTATTGGGGTCAATCTGCAAACTTTTCTCATAGGCCTTGATGCTTTTCTCCTGTTGTTTGTTCGAATTGTAGAGTAAGCCCAATTGCGAATATACGAAGGCATTGTTTGGGTCAATTTCCAATACTTTGGTATATAATTTCTCTGCCTCGTCGTATTGCTGCTGTTTATAGTAAATGGCAGCCAGATCGGTATAGATAGAATAGCCGATGGGATCATTGGCCAATTCCTTTTTGTAGATTGCTAATCCGGCCTCGGTTTCTCCTTTTTCCAAGTGGATGTTGGCCACATACTTTGCGCCTTTGTAGTCGTCTTTTTCAGCCACATATTTGTGGAGAATGTCTATGGCATTTGGATTCTTCCTGACCTGGGATTCGATGATATACTTGAGGTTGACAATATCTGGTGCAGTGGCCAGTTTTGGATATACCCTTTCCACCAGATCGATCAGTTCGGGCTGTTTCTTTTCTTTGCTCAGCACATTGATTTTTTTGATCACTACACCTTCATCTTCGCCGTAGATTTTTTCAAGCTTATCGAGCACGACCTTACTGTTCACCAAATCATTCTGGTCATAATATTCGCTGTAGAGCAGCTCGAGCGCCAAGCTTGATTCTGGGTCATGGCGCTTGATCTCTTCCCTCAATGTTTCAATGCCAGTCCTGTTATTGGCCTTGGCAAAGAGTTCGATCATGAGCAAGTTGAGGTATGTACTTTCCGGAAAACGTTTTCTCAATGGCTCTAAGATGGTCCTTGCATCAAATACATTTCCATATCTCAGGTGGGTCTTGGCCATCATCAGCTGTGCGAGGTAACTATTTGGTTGAAGTTTCAGTGCATCTTCAAAATATTTGAATCCTACAGATTTGATCATTGCCGGCTTATAAGTAGTTTCCTTGGTATAAGGTTGCGGAGTACTGGACGCAGTGAGGTTGCCCAAAGGATTTCCATTGCTATCGGTCAGGCGCAACATAAAGTTGGATCTGCCCGCATAGCTTTCGCCAATTTGTACCAGCACCCTATTGTAACCTTGGTTAAGTTTAATGCCAGCGATATAACTATCTAGATCATTGTTTCGTTCTTCAGATTCAGAAAGCACCAGTTGGTCGTTTACCCATACTTTTACAGATCCAGATACACCGATCCTGAGTTGGGCATCGGTAGCTGCCGGGCTATTGACAAAGGTTTGCGCAAATTGGAGCGCATTCTCATAAGTGTTATAATAGCTAAAGTCAAACCACCTATCGTGCCTTAGATAAGGAACAGTACGCCAGCTAAATTTGCGATTTTTTTTGCCCGTAAATACGTAGTTGAGTTCCGGATGGTTCATCACTTCGTCGTACGACTTGTCAAAACCACTAGTAGAAATATTTTCATATTCACCGGTAATCAACCAGTTTTCGATTTCGCCGATTTTAAGGTAGTATTGGTCTGCTTCGGTATATTGCTTTTTGTCTTCAAAATGGCCACCTATTAGGGAATTGGCCATCGCCGTTAACGATCCATCTAGATCTTTCCTGGCGGCCAGCTTTTTGTAAAGGTCCAGTTGTTCCGCTGATTTCACTTTGCTGCCATAATTTGGGGCATCACTCCACAAAGCAAGAAGATAGGGCTGCGGATTTTTGCTGGTGCCGTATAACTTTGTGAGATAAGAAAAACCTTCAGCGCTAGAGCGGTCCATTTCGGCAAGCATGGAAAGCGCAACATTGGCCTCATCGGCAGTGCTGGGCTTGAGTACTGCTTTAGAAAAATAATCGCGTGCGGCAGATCTGTTGTTTTTAAAAAATAGTTCCCATCCGCTGTTCAAACTGGTCTGAGCAAAAAGTGAGGTGGATAGGAGGAGAGAGAGGGTTAATAAACGAAGTTTCATGTGGTAATGATAACTAAAAGATTGGAAAAAGGAAAAAACAAGGAAAAATTCAAATCCTCAAACGGGTGATATTTACAAATCAAAGCCCCGACAGGTCGAGGCTTTGAAGTTAAACAAATGTAATCTGAATAGACGCTGAGCGCCATACGCCATACGCCATACGCTGAACGCCAAACGCTTAACGTTTTCATCACTTTCCAAAATAATTTCGGAGTTCTCCGCTATATTCCCCATAGTTCCAACGGATCTGATCTTCTTTGCCATCACCATTGATGTCTGCAAAGAAGAATTGTGTGTTGGCACTCTGCGATGTGCCGCGAAGCGAATAGATTGGGCCATCAAAAGTATTATCAGTATCCGATAAATAGAATTTTAGCTTGCCAAGGTAGGCATCGGGGCGCCAGTATACTTTATCGGCCCGGCCATCACCATTGATGTCGGTAAAGTAAAAAGTAGTACTCGAAACAGTACTTGTTGCGCCTGAATTACTAAAGCTACTGGAAGCGGTAAACGTACCATCGCCGTCAGACAGGTATACCATGGTTTTGCCGCTATTGAGCGATGGATGCCACAGGATTTTATCCGCCCTGCCATCGCCATTCACATCCTTGAAATAGAAGGTAGTTCCTGCGGTGGTACTTGCACCAACTGGGTCAGATACTACGGTATTGCTAAAGGCTCCTCCGCTGGTAGCGAGATAGACGCGTGTATTACCGCTGTCGAAAGTATTGTTCCAATAGATCTTATCGGCCTTGCCATCGCCGTTCACATCGGCAAAATAGAAACTGGTGGCCGCACTTCCGCTGGTACCCTGTGTGTTGTTGATGGCGGTACCACTAAAGTTTCCATTGGTTGTAGCAAGATAGACCATGGTCTTGCCCGAATTCAAGGTCGGGTCCCATAGAATCTCATCGTCCTTACCATCGCCGTTTACATCTGCATAGTAGTATTTGGTACTGGACAAAGTCGAAGCTCCAGCAGTGTGGGCAATTCCGGGCGATGCAAATGTGCCATTCCCATTAGAAAGGTAGACCAATGGCTGTCCACTGCTATAGCTGTTCCGCCAGAAGATTTTATCGGCCCTGCCATCGCCATTAATGTCGCCAAAAGAAAAATTGGTGCTGGCCACGGCACTTAGGCCATTGGCATCCGCATGTGCACCGCCTAAGATTGCAGGTACATAGGTTGCCATCACCGGCCAATGATCAGATGGCCAGTTGCCGCTGTAGCTGGTGTTTACCACTTTCCAGGAAAGGAAGGCCATGTCGCGGTTGCTCATCATCCAATCGAGCTTTTTGGTGCCGGTCGCACTCCATCCGTGGAAGGTCAGGTCTCCCTCGCTATCGCCGAGCGCATCAACCACATCAAGGCCATCTTTTAATATACCGATCTCAGGAGCGCCGGGCTGGGCGTTAAAGTCACCAAATACAATTTCTGGGAGGTTTTCGGTGTTTTTGGTATTGACCATGTTGGCCAGATTGGCGGCATTGGTTTCGCGCATCGGCTGTGAGTCAAACTGCCAATGGCTGTTGCTTACGAAATATTTTTTGGAGTTCGTGTTGTCGGTCAGGATTGCCCAGGTCGCCGTGTTGGTTCCGCCGATGTTAGATGTTCCACTGCTATTTAGCGTAAATCTGCTGGTTTTGTAAAAGATTACTTTTGGAGAACCTGTCAATGCCTGGTCGTAATATTTGCCATAACCGAGATTGGCCATTTCGATGTTAAAGGAATTTTCAAAACTTTGGTCTGAGTATTCCTGCAGTCCGACAATGTCGGGCGTGTTGTCAATAATAATCTGCTTGATCAAAGGCGCCCTTTGGGTGATGGTCTGCGGATCGGCAGCATCGTTATGGCGGATGTTGAAAGACATGACCTTGAAAGAACTGTTGCTGGCGATGGCCAATAGCTGCATGTTGTCGCCCGCAACCGCCTGTCCATCGGGAGCACCTAGGGTAGGTTCCTCCATGATGTTTTTTTTACAGGCCGCAAGGCTGAGTGCCATGGTACTGATCAATAAGGCTTTTTTGAACATTCCTGCTAAAGGATGTTGGGGTGGGGATTGATTTGGGTTTGTCATAATTTACGTTTTAGGGTTATAATTTGGTGATTTGATATGCGGATGAAGGTTGTAGGGCGACTGAATTGATTGATAATTTTAGGGCATAGGCCATCCTGGCAAGTATGCACAGGCTCAAAAAACAGATATCGATAAATGATTAGCGTTGCCTAAATAAATTTGGGAAATTAGAGCAGGATGAGGATATGGGTATTGGGATCCGATGGAGAAGCTGAACGATGACTTGCTGAAGGCGCAAGATGAGGACTCGATTTAAGTTTTTCATTTAAATAGGGATTTGTTAAATAAATACTATCAATCATTCCAGGGCATTGACCCGCCAGAAATATATTTGGTTAGCAACAATTTAGCAAAGCATTTTTGACCAACTGTCATGTACTGTCGGGTAGGATATTGAATTGTTAAACAATTATTTTATTGTTGGATAGCTAGTTTGAATACACAAGATATCTTAGTAAAAGTTTCTTGTCAGTCTGAGCTTGTCGAAGACGCCTTTATAAACCATGATTTATTTCTATATTTAGGAAATACAACCTGCTCATGAAACTTTTGGCATTTGTTTTACTGTTGGTCGGCGTTAATCAGCTTCAGGCCCAGCAAAAACCGAACATTGTATTCATTATGGCCGATGACCTTGGCTATGGGGAATTGGGCTGTTACGGCAATCAGTTTAATGAGACGCCCAATCTTGACCGTTTGGCCAAGTCTGGATTGCGTTTTACCCAAGCCTATGCTGCGGCCCCGATCTGTTCGCCTACGCGTGCCAGTATTTTGACCGGCCAATATCCGGCCAGGGTAGGCATCACAGATTTCTTGCCGGCCAAAACGGAAAGGTGGCTCGATCCCGCAAAGTACTACACCATAAACGAAGCCCTTTCATCCGCAGGCTACACCACCGCAATTGTTGGAAAATGGCACTTGGATACGGATTATAAGACCGGCAAGGGAAGCCCAAAGGCGCATGGCTTTGATGAAGTGATCGGCTCAGAAACGAAATATATTGCAGATGGAGATTATTTCTTTCCATATGATAAAATCGCAACCTTTCCTAGCGGTGCTGATCAGGAATACCTGACCGATCGTCAGAGCCAGGAGGCGAGCAGGTTCATTGAGCGCCATAAAAGCAAACCTTTCTTTTTATACCTGACCTATTACAGTGTACATACCAAGCTAGAGGCGCCAGAAAGTTTGGTTAATAAGTACAAGGCCAAGTTTGACCAGAAATACGGCAAAGGCGAAGCCGAAAAATATTTCGGGGCCCAAAATATCCGCCATGAATCGCCCCATCCCGACAATCCTTACCTCGCGGCCATGCTAGAGCGTATCGATGCCGGAGTTGGCGAAGTCTGGAAAACACTGATCGCAAATGGGCTGGATAAGAATACCATATTTATTTTCTTCTCTGATAATGGGGGAGCACCTGATGCGGGAAACAATGGCATCTTGCGGGCCGGAAAATCATGGTTGTACGAGGGAGGCATCAGAGAACCCTTGTTGGTGAGCTGGCCTGGAAAGATCAAAGCCGGAACCACAAGCGATGCAGCGGTGTGTAGCATCGATTTTTATCCTACATTTATCAGTTTGGCCGGGATTAAACCAAATCCAACTGCCAAATTAGATGGCGTAGACCTCGTTCCGCTCCTCACACAGGGAAAGGCAATGAAGCCAAGGTCGTTGTACTGGCATTATCCTTCTGAAACAGGTGGGTGGATCAATCGAATGGCAAGCGCAGTACGATCGGGCGATTTCAAGTTGATCAATTTTTATAAAGATAACCGTTTTGAGCTCTACAATATTAAAACCGATATCAGGGAGCAGATCGAGCTGTCCCATCAATTTCCAGAAAAATTGGAAGAATTGAAACGCAAACTCGAAACTTGGAAGCGGGATGTCCATGCTGAAGCTCCCGTTCTTAAAAAGACTTCCAATTAATCCCGCAAAAATACGCAAGTTGATACTAGGTGATGGCTATCAGTGCTTTGTTCTATTAACCACAGATGCCTGCTGGTGCACACGGATGATTATTATCTGTGTTCATCTGTGCCTATCAGTGGTTTATTCTATTAATCATAGATGCATGCTGATGCAAAGACTCTGACCAAGATGTTGATCGGAATTAACGATAATTAATCAGAAAATATGCGAATATCACTTTTTTTGATTTGGTCGGGCAGCTCAATTACAACATAATCTCTATTTATCGCTCCATAATCCTTGTTCTATCATCCTATTTCATTCTTCTGCAGTCATTCGATTTCATTCTTAACAAAAAAATGTTGTTTTCATTGCTATTTTTTAATAATAAAGTTATATTGGTGCGTTAATTAGCAAGATTTTGCGGGAAAATGCCGCAAGTTCATGCTAATCATACAACCAAATCGCTTCAACCAACCAATTTGTAACCTAAACAAAAAACCAACCATGAAGGCAAAACTGATCCCCGCGCATCCCAAGATCCATTAGCGCCCACCCCGTTTCTATTTTCTTGCTTGCTCCTGATCATAAGGGCATGAATTCTTTACTTGCGTAATTAGTGGATTGCGCCAACGTATTTTTTTAAAGTTAATTTTTAACATGATGAGAAAAACTCTACTTATTTTGTTCAGCTTTCTGATTTGCTTTTCAGTAGTTGCACAAGCACAAACGAGGGTAACAGGTGTGGTTACCTCCGCAAAAGATGGCACAGCTATAATTGCCAGTGTCACCATCAAGGGAACGTCAAAGGGCGTTTCGTCAACATCAAATGGCGCCTATGCCATAGACAATGTTCCGGCCAATGCCGTTCTTGTCTTTTCTTCTGTCGGCTATGAAGTATTTGAAACAGCAGTAAACGGAAGATCAGTGATCAATATTTCGCTAAAAGACTCTGAGCAGTCGCTGGGCGAAGTATTGGTAGTAGCCTATGGAACAGCTAAAAGAGAAAGCTTTACAGGTTCCGCCAATCAGATCAATGCCAGTGTGCTTAAAAACACACCGATCACTTCTTTCGAGACTGGTCTTACCGGTAGGGTACCTGGTGTACAGGTCACTACGTCTTCTGGTCAGGCGGGTGCGGTTTCCAATATCAGGATCAGAGGTATCGGTTCCATGAACGCCTCAAATGAGCCTTTATATGTAGTAGATGGGGTTCCGGTCGTATCTGGAAGTGTAGGCCAAATGGGCGATTATGTGCTCACGAGCAACAACATCATGAGCAGCTTAAATCCGGCCGATATCGAAACGATCACCATTTTGAAAGATGCCGCAGCTTCTTCATTGTACGGCTCTAGGGCTGCTAATGGCGTGGTCATCATCACTACCAAACGTGGCAAGACAGGTAAACCAAAAATTAATTTTAAATCTTCTATCGGCCTAACGCCATCTTGGGCAACAGACAACTATGAAGTTGCGGGCGTTCAGGAACAGACCAATATGTTGTACCGCATCTTCCATGATTCGCGTACATCTGCAGGCCAATCAGAAGCAGCAGCCAATACTTATGCCGTTGGCCAGCTGAATACCCGCTTTAACAAGCATGGCTATAAATTTGCAACAACTGGTACCGGTTTGGCAGAGAATGTAATCATTAGTGGAATGACCGACGGACTCGTGAACCGTGAAGGTACTTATTTCGACTGGGACGATGCCCTGTTCAGGACAGGAAAATACCAGACAAATGACCTATCGGTGAGCGGGGGGAATGATAATACAACCTATTACTCTTCATTCTCTTATACCAAAGACGAGAACCGGATCAAGGTAAACGACTTTAACCGTATTTCTGGAAGGATCAATGTCGGTCAAAAAGTGGGCAAGGTTTTCGAATTTGTCACCAATGTAAACCTTGCAAGAAGCAAACAACAGGGCTTTAACGACAGTAGGAACACGGGAGCAAACTACTTTTTCCAAACCAGGAACTTATTATTTCCTTTTTATTGGCCAACGGACTATAAAACCGGTCAGCCTTTTACCGCAAGGTTTGGAAGTTTGGCACAGAACAATATCTATTACGATAACCAGTGGGAAAACAGTTCGATTACCCGTAGGCTAACTGCCAACGAAACGGCTTCGCTCTATATCCTGCCTTCATTGACCTTAAAATCGATATTCTCGTGGGATAACTCGCAGATCAAAGAACACCTTTATTACAGTGCAGAACATTTCAACGGATCGAGCACGAGGGGTACGGTCACCGAAATTACCACCAACTATGGCAAATGGGTTTCTTCTACCACCTTGAATTTTAATAAGCAGTTCGGTTCGCACGGACTGGGCCTATTGGCAGGTTTCGAGGCTGAAGACAATACGACCGATTTCCAGCGCTCAACAGGAACAGATCTTCCATCAAGTGCGCTGCACACCGTAGCTACAGCCGGTAAATTGGATGCGAATGCCTACGAATGGGGCAATTCGATCATGTCGATACTTTCCCGTGCCGAATACAATTACAACCAAAAATACTTTGCTTCGGCGTCTTTCCGTCGCGATGGTTCATCTAGATTGGCACCAGCTACACGTTGGGGCAACTTCTATTCAGTGGGCGGTTCATGGAAAATCAGTGCTGAAGATTTCATGAAAAATATGCAGACCATCAGCAACCTTCGTTTAAGGGCTTCTTATGGAACAAACGGTACCTATCCATCTAGCTTGAACGGATGGAGGACATTGACTTCGTATTCAAGCAAGTACATGGAGCAGCCAGGTGGGGTATATAGCACCATCGGTGATCCTGATGTAACCTGGGAGACCAGCGTAAATACCAACGTAGCGTTGGAATTTGGTTTGTTCGGACAAAGATTAACGGGTACGATCGAGTATTTCAACCGTGATTCGAAAGACCTATTGCAGGATGTAAGCATTACGCAATTGACAGGCTTTAGCCGGATCTTGAAAAATGTGGGAGAAATCAACAACAGGGGATTGGAGCTTGAAATTGGTGGCGACCTGATCCGCAAAGACGGATGGAGATGGAGCGCGAGCGTCAATGCGTCGTTCATCAAGTCTAAGATCACCGAGCTTTACAAAATCCCTGGACAGGCGACCGCACAAGACATCCTTTGGTCTGATCCAACTGGTAACGATGGCAGGGCAAGGTTCATCTATCGCGAAGGCTTGGCCAACCTTACCTATTATGGGTATGAATGGGCTGGGGTAGATCCGGCAAATGGTAACAATGTTTGGTACATCAATAATCCAGCCGTAGCCGGAGATTTCAACTTCAACGGCCGTCCGGCAACCAACTCGTTCACAAAGGCATCGATGGTACCACTCGGAACAGCGATGCCAAAAGTTTATGGTGGTCTTAATACCGATGTAGAATGGAAAGGCTTTACGCTCGCACTGAACATCAATTATAAGATTGGCGGACAGATCTACGACGGTGCCTTTAAGGATGTAGCAGATGATGGATATTATTTCGAAAGGATCAGGGCACAGGAAACCTATGATAACATGTGGACCGCCGAAAATCCTTCTGGAACATTGCCAAAATTGAGGGGCGTAGATTTGACAGATCCAATGCAGATCAGCAGCCGTCAATTGCACAGCGCGAGCTATGTTAGGCTGAAGAATGTTACGCTTGGCTATACCTTGCCTAAAACTTTGACCAGCAAAATCCACGCTTCGAATGCAAGGGTGTATTTCAATGGTACAAACCTGCTCACCTTCTCCAAATATAAAACCGCTGACCCAGAGGTTGGCCAGTATGGTACAAGGGGATGGGAAGTGCCTTATGGCAAAACCTATACTTTTGGTATTGAATTTGGTTTCTAACGATTTAAAGATTTAAAAGATGAAAAAATTAAATATATTGCTGACAGGGCTGCTCATCATCGGTTTTTCTTCATGTAAGGATTTTCTGGATGTAACGCCAACTAATCAAGGTGACTCTGCAGATGCCATTAAAACACCTGCCGATGCACAGGTCATCATCAATGGAATGATGCGCAACATGACCAGTTCTAGCTATTACGGCAGGGACTTCATCATGTACGGAGATGCGAAAGGTGGAGATATGACCATTATTTCGCAGGGACGCGGGCTGGACCAATTGTACAACTTCACCCATCAGGCCACCACAAACAGTTATAGCGGATTCTGGTCGCAGATCTACTTCTGCATTCTCCAGGCCAATACATTATTGAAAAATATCAGCGCGCTAGATCCTTCGGGAACGAATGCTACCTTTAATAATTACAAAGGGCAGGCACTCACCGCCAGGGCATTGATGTATTTTGACCTTGTACGCCTTTATGGCAAGTCATATGACGACGATAAGGCCTCTTACGGCGTGCCCAACATCACGGCGCCATTGTTACCTTTTGACCAGCCGGGCCGTGCAAGTGTAGAGCAGAATTATACACAGATCCTAAACGATCTTAAAGCTGCCGCTCCTTTAATGGTGAAGACCAAAACAAATGGCTACTTAAACTATTGGGCAAATTTGGCAATCCAGGCCAGGGTATATCTCTATATGAAAGATTATACCAACTCGTTAAAAGCTGCAGAAGAGATCATTACGTCTACGGTCTATCCAGCTTCGGCACTTTATACCAATACGAACTGGACCACATCATGGACCACGCAGTTCAATACGGAGTCGATTTTTGAACTGGGCATTTTCCCTAGTGAAGGAGATTTGGGTACAGCCTCACTAGGTGCCTATACCAGAAATAAAGGGGCAGGTTCTACGGCTATCCTTGGCTATTACTATGCCAGCACACCATTCTTGAACAGGTTAAACCAGGATGCGGCCGATGTAAGGTGGGGCGTGATGGGAAGAGATGAGAGCTCTGCAACACGATTGGGTGCACTTTACAAATATAGCGGTAACACGGCATTGGCAGGAGATGGCAAAGGTACTGGAGGAACAGCAGTAAACATCAAGGTAATCAGGTTATCGGAAATTTACCTGATTGCTGCCGAGGCCGCATTCCCAACAGACAAGCTCAAATCGGCGAACTATTTACAGGCTATCCGCAAAAGGGCACCAAATCTTACGCCTGCTACGGCACTGAACGTAACAATGGATATGATTTTGGAAGAAAGAAGCAAAGAATTGTATGGTGAGGGCCAACGTTTCTTCGACATGATCAGGTTGAACAAATCGATTACTTTCGATGATGCATTTGGTAACCTGGCCGTAGTCAACCGACCTGGAACCATAGATCGGACATTCTTTAAAACGAGATTGCCGATCCCATCCGCAGAACTTGAGGCTAATGCAACCCTAAAACCACAGCAGAACCAGGGATATAATTAATCCGTTTCGGCTGAAGAAAAGCCCGTAGCTAATAGCTGCGGGCTTTTTGTTTTGAAGGCGACAAGCGCTCAGGGCAAAGAGCATAGGGCGGAGTGATGGCCAGCAATGGAAGAAATGATATTGCGATCACTTTTTTCAGGTATTTTTATTAGTAATGGCCATTATTTAGATATATCCTTAAAAAAGGTAATGATCGTCTGGTTTGCGGCAATTGGATAAACGTGTCCGCCTGCATGGCTGAACAAAAGTACCGGGTTTTTGCTTTTTGAGAAATAAGCAGTTGTATATGTATCTATTTTTTTCCCTTCGCCAGTACATTGGTTTAATTTGAGGAGGTAATCTGTAGTCTGTTTTTGCCACAGTGGCTTTACGAGCGGATCGGCTTCCCCAGTGAGGTGGAGTACAGGTTTCGGTATCAATTTGTCGACTAACTTTCCTGCCGTTGTAGCCGTTGGCGCAAAAGCTGCAAATCTATCACCGCGCAACGCCCACAACAGATAGGTGAAGCCTCCACCGTTGGAATGTCCTGTGGCAAATATTCTTTTCTCATCAACTTTATAGTCCTCTTTAAATGTTTTGAGCATGGCGTCAAAAAAATCAATATCCCGATTTTGACCTTCAGGATTCATCGCCCACCCCGATCTATTGCCTTCGGGATCAGTAAGTTTGCCAGGTGTGTTGAGGCCCTGTGGGCAAACAAATATAGCCTCCGGCCACAGCTGGTCAAATTTTCTTGTCGTATACATGGAATTCATCGTGCCACCATGTCCATGAAATGCAAAAATAAGTGGAGTAACATGTATGTTCGCCGATTCTGGGATATAGACCAGCGCTTTTCTAACGACGCCATTGACTGTCCATTCCATTTCTACCGGTTTTATGCTACCGAGACCAACAGCTTTGGTTTCAAAAACAACCGAAACGATAACGACAATGAACAGAAATTTTATAAAAAGGAGTTTAGCTTTCATGAATTTTAGACCATAAATTTTCCTTTTGGTTTAAAAAAATGGCCGATGTCAGCAGTACATTAGGCAATGCCGATTTTCTAGCTTAAATTAGGTTGATGAAAATAGATCTGAGATTTTACCTTTCTGCAGTGCTGCTGCTGGCCCTTTTATCCGCCTTGCGGGAAGCACCTGGACATGCCGACCGCCCAAAAGCTGCTCCCAAGGCGCCAAATGTGGTCTATGTGCTGGTTGATGAATGGCGGGCACAGGCCACAGGTTACGCCGGCGACCCCAATGCAAAAACGCCGAACTTGGATGCAATGGCCAGGGAGAGCGTAAATTTTTCAAATGCGGTTTCTGTTTTGCCGGTCTGTACGCCGCACCGTGCAGCATTGTTAACTGGACGCTATCCACAGCATACGGGCATGTTCTTAAACGATGCGGCCCTTCCTGAAAGTGAGCTCACCATGGCCGAAATCTATCGGAAAGCGGGCTACCAGACGGCATATATCGGCAAATGGCATTTGGATGGACATGGCAGGCAGAGCTACATCCCTAAACAAAGACGTCAAGGATTTGACTATTGGAAGGTATTGGAGTGCACGCATAATTATAACAAGTCAAAGTATTTTGCCAATGAAGATACCGTTGCAAAAATTTGGCCGGGTTACGATGCCTATGCACAAACTGCTGACGCCAGTGCATATATTCAACAAAAAGCTGCCAAAAAACAGCCTTTCATCCTTGTGCTGGCCATTGGCGCCCCGCATTTCCCCCACGATACCGCCCCAGAAAACATGAAGAGAAAATTCAACGCGGCAACCCTGCAATTGAGAAAAAATGTTCCACCCGAAATGGAGGCAGAAGCCAGAAAGGAAGCTGTGGGCTATTATGCACATTGCGCCGCCATCGATTCTTGTATCGGGCTGCTCAAGCAAGCTATACAAAAGGCTGGTATAACGCAAAATACCATTTTTGTCTTCACCTCCGACCATGGAGAGATGCTGGGTTCGCACAACATCCATCCCGAAGCCAAGCAACGGCCTTGGGACGAATCCATCAAAGTTCCTTTTCTGCTGCATTATCCAGCATTCGGTGCCAATAGCAAGAAAAAAATTTCCGTTCCGATCAATACCCCTGATATTCTTCCAACCTTACTCGCCATTTGTGGCATACAAAAGCCCGCAACCATTGAAGGTGAAGACCTGTCAGGCTTGGTCACGGGAAAACTGAAGCTAAGTGATAGGGCAGCATTGATCATGAATATTTCCCCATTTTCTGAAAACTTTATGGGAAAGGAATTTCGGGGCGTGAGAACGTCAAGGTATACCTATGTGAAAAGCCTGGACGGCCCTTGGCTGCTTTTTGATAATGATGAAGACCCTTATCAGCTCAATAACCTGGTCAACTTGCCCAAGTATAAAGCACTGCAGGACAATCTGGAAGCAAAACTACAGCAGCAACTGGTTGCGCTGAAGGATACGTTTGAACCTAAAGATTATTATTTGAAAAAATGGGGATTCAAAGTGCGGCCAAAAAATGGAGAAATTCCTTATGGACCAGGTCCTTATCCAGGGCAATATCCTAAATCAGGAGGGTAAGTCAAAAAAGGCCAAACAGTTCCCGGCCATAAATTGTCAGTTAAATCGTCTAGAATTAAAAGCAATGAAAATAGCTACCTATAATGTGAATGGTGTCAACGGCCGATTGCCCGTGCTGCTGCGCTGGCTCGAGGAAGCCCAACCTGATGTGGTCTGCCTTCAGGAATTAAAGGCGCCCCAGGAAAAATTTCCTTTGCAGGCCATTAAAGATGCTGGATATCATGCCATCTGGCACGGCCAAAAAAGTTGGAACGGTGTGGCCATCCTGGCAAGGGGCAAAGAAATCAAAGAACTTAAACGTGGCCTTGATGGTGATCCAGACGACCTGCATAGCCGCTACATCGAGGCCATGATCGAGGGAATCGTCGTTGGGTGCCTCTATCTCCCCAATGGCAATCCGGCGCCCGGACCAAAACTCGATTATAAAATGCGTTGGTTCGAGCGCCTCAGCGCGCATGCCGAACGGCTGCTATCCTATAACTTGCCTACGGTTTTGGTAGGTGATTATAACGTGATGCCGACAGAATTGGATGTCTACAAGCCGGAACGCTGGATAGATGATGCACTTTTTAGGCCAGAAGTTAGGGCAGCATTTAAGGAATTGGTGGCCCAGGGATGGACAGATGCCATCAGAACACTTTATCCCGACCAAAAGATCTATACTTTTTACGATTATTTCCGTAATGCCTATGGCAGGGATGCCGGCCTGCGCATTGACCATTTCCTGCTCAGCCCATCATTGGCCAGCCGTTTAAAGGCTGGTGCGGTAGATCGGCATGTCCGCGGATGGGAAAAAACAAGTGACCATTGTCCGGTATGGATCGAGATTGGTTAGGTGCTTGGTTGTTGAGATGTTGGTTGGTTAGTTGTTTAGTTGGTCGGTAATAAAAATAATGAATTCCGATTGACTTTAATAACCAATAACCAATGACCAATGCCCAATGCCCAATGCCCAATTATCAATGACCAATGATCAATGACATAATACCTCTTGCTGCTTTCGCCATTC
Source organism: Pedobacter sp. (assembly GCA_031119475.1). Taxonomy (GTDB): domain Bacteria; phylum Bacteroidota; class Bacteroidia; order Sphingobacteriales; family Sphingobacteriaceae; genus Pedobacter. The sequence goes on from JAVHXV010000010.1 coordinate 46,119, forward strand.
TCTCGGGCCGATGCCATTTTTCTTTTTAAATAGCTTAGACAGATAGGAAGCCGATTCGAATCCTGTCTGATAGGCAATTTCATTCATATCCAATCCTGTTCCTGCCAGCAATATTTTAACTTTATCTAGCCTCAGCTCCAGCAGATACTGGTGTGGAGACATGCCTGTAAAAGCCTTAAAATCTCGCCTAAGTTTTGAATAACCTGCCGGGAGACAGGCCAAGACCTGTTCTGTACTTTCATTGCCGGCTATTGCCTCCCGCAATAGAAATTTGATGGCTTCTATCAATTTCATGGTGGGATGAACGCTCGATTGCTGATCTTGAGAGGCGGTTTTGATGATGGCCATCAGCTGTAAGGTCAGCCCGGTAATTGCCTGATGATAGCCTGGTATGCCCTGCCTGATCTGGTCGAGCAGCAAATGCAGCAGCTGAAGGAAGCGATCATTGCGCCCAATGTTGATCAATGGATATTTCGGATCGAAATTGGCCATCAACATTTCTGGATACGGACCATTGAAGCCAATCCAATATTCTTCCCAGCCTCTTTCCCGCTTTGGCTTATAGCGATGCCAAATAGACGGGAACAAAAGAAAGCAGGTTCCCTCTTTTACCTTTTTCGAAGTGCTGAGCGCAGATTCAAAGATGCCTTCGCCCATGGAGATGAATACGAGGTAAAAATCATTTAAGATCCGACCACTATCCCAATTGAACCGATGGCTATCTGGGTGCTGATGATTCAATGGGTAGGGCTGATCGCTGTCAATTTTAGTGTAACCTGCACTGGTTACATAAAATCCCCAATTTTTTTCTGCAGGTCCCGGCAAAAGGTACTTGTTAAAATTCTTCATGATAAATGTCAAAAAGTACAAGTTTATGGGCAGAAATTGCCCGCTAGTCAATATTAGCATTTATAAATTTAAATCACCAAATATTTATACATGAACACATCATTAACAACGGAGCAGATCCAGTCATATCAAAAAAATGGGTTTTTGATTATCGATGACTTTTTAAATGCGGAAGAACTGGAGCAGTGGCGGACTGCTGTAACACAGGCAATAGCAGATCGCAATGGGCTGAAGATGCCGGGAAAGGACATCAACATCAATGAAGAGGATGGAATCAATGCCGATGCAGCTTATTTTAATCAGGTTTTCGATCAATTGCTTAATCTGTGGCAGACCAATGATCAGGTCAAGAACATGATGCTCGATGAAAGGATAGGAAAAATGGCTGCCGAATTAGCAGGAGTTGATGGCATCCGCATCTGGCATGATCAGGCCCTCATCAAGCGTCCCTGGGCAAACCCGACTTCGTGGCATTTGGATACACCATTTTGGTCCTTTTCAGATCGTCGTGCCTTGTCTATCTGGGTGGCTTTGGATGATGCGACCTATGAAAATGGTTGCCTGTTTTTTATTCCCGGCTCCTGCCACGAGACCACTTTTGAAAATCCTGGCATCGGAAAAAACATGGGCGAGATCTTCGGGATCTATCCCCAGTTCAAGGGAACATCGGCTGTTGCCGCACCCATGAAGGCTGGAAGCTGTTCTTTCCACAATGGACTTACCATTCATGGCGCTCATGCCAATATGACCCCCGGCTTTAGAAGGGCAATGACCTGTGCCTATATGCCCGATGGCAATGTTTTTAATGGAGAGCCAAATATCCTGCCGGATTTTTATCTCAATACGCTGAAAATTGGCGATCTTTTGGATAACGATGGGCAAAATCCATTGATCTATTCAAAACCGTAGCCCATGCTCGATATCCAATTTTATTGTCCGCGATGGGGTGCCGAACACCTGCCATGGAACGACTTTTTGAGCAACATACAAACCGCAGGTTTTGATGGGGTTGAGGTCTATCCTTTACCATATCCAAAGGAAAAGCCAGAAATGCTGGACTTGTTGGCGGCGAAGGGATTGGAATTTTCCCTGCTGCATGCAGAGATGGTAGAAGGTAAAGATGTAAAGCGCTATCTCTATGCGCTCGAAAGAAACCTATATCAACTGGCGAATTATCAGCTGGGAGAACTTAGGCCACAATTTATTACTTCACAAACGGGTAGGGAATATTATGGGATGGAAGAAATGGCAAAATGTTTTGAGTTGTGCGACCGGATCAGTAAGGAGATCGGCATCCCCATCATCCAGGAAACCCACCGTAACAAATGGTCTTATGCGGCGCATATTGTGGCCGCTTACCTTAAAAAATTTCCGTCACTTCAGTTGGCCCTAGATATTTCGCATTGGTTTTGTGTATCGGAAGGTTATCTCGAAGATCAGCAGGAGGCGCTTAAACTGGCAGTTGAACATACCGTGCACCTCCATGCCCGAGTTGGCCATATGGAAGGTCCACAGGTTACCGATCCCCGCGCTGAAGAAAACAGGGAGGCCCTTGATCATCACCTGAAGTGCTGGGACAGCTGGATCGATCTTTTACGGTCGAAGGGAATCTCAAAATGTACCGTTACCCCAGAATTTGGTCCTTATCCCTACATGAGCTATCATACAAATTCCAATCGGCCAATTGCCAGCCAATGGGAACTGAACTGCTGGATGAAAGATTTTTTAAGGACGAGGTATCAGCTAACTTAACTCGGTTTAGAAGGCCATTGCCAATTGCGCTTCCCGCTGCTTGCCCAAAAATGGAAAGTGATGGACAATTTTGTATTTGCCAGTCGACTTTCGTGTAAACGGATCGACTTCACGCCTGATCAAAATCATTTCCTTGGCCAAAAAACTTTCGCTAAAATGTTCTTTTTTATAGGTTGGCCATATCGTTTCAAACTGCTCGGGCGTGAGCTGGCGGGCAATGGTGAGGTGTGGCTTTAAGGTATAGTTCGGCTTGAGCTGTTCGGAAATCTTCAGGATACGCTGAAATTTTGATCTCAGGTCTTTGACCAGATCGATCACCGGCTGTGTCTCTGCTAGCTTAAGGTAAATGGTATGCGGAGCAAATTCACCAAAACCATTGAGTTCTATGGAAAATGGCGCCACGTATTGCGTAAATTTCTCAAAGCAATTAATTAACCTGAATTCAGCGGATTCCTGCTGTAAAAAATTGATCATGGTGAGGTGTGGAACAAGCTGTGCAGCATGTTTGCAGCCATAGGTTTCGCTAAAAATCGATTTGACCTCGCTAACCTTCCTGCTTACTTCCTCGCTAGGAGAAATCAGCATCAGGTATTCAAATAGTTTGGTATCAATGTCTTGAGAAAGTATTAGTTTTTTCATTTCACTTCATTCAAAATCAATAATACTAATATTTTTAGTAAAACGCAAGATATTAAACATTTTTTTGATCTTGCCAAAAAACATCGAGGTACATTCTTGGTTTGTATAGTCATGAAGAACATCCTTTTTTTTGGTGACAGTTTAACTGCAGGTTATGGTCTGAAACGAGCCGAGCATGAGTCTTTTCCAGCGCTGATCGCGCAACTGATCAGGCAGGCAGCACTTCCCTATGAGGTTGTTAATGCCGGGTTGAGCGGAGATACCACCTTAACAGGACTACAGCGCTTACAGCGTATTTTGAACCAGCAGATCGATGTTTTCGTGTTGGCCTTGGGTGCCAACGACCTGCTTCGTGGCATCCCACCTGAAGCTACCTATCGTAATCTGGAGAAAATAGTGATGGAGGTAAAGTTGGCCCATCCATTAGCTAAAATCCTATTGATTGGGATGGAGCTGCCAGCCTGGATTCCCGGCGAGCGGGTAGCAGCTTTCCGAAATCTCTTCAGCCGTTTGGCAAAAGCCCATGAACTTGAATTTATCCCCTTTTTATTGGAAGGGGTTGGAGGCATAAGGCACCTGAATATGCCCGATGGCCTGCATCCTTTGGCTGAAGGTTACCAGATCATTGCCCAAACCGTGTGGAAAAAATTGCAGCCCATTCTTTAAATGATGGCTTGGTTACAGGATAGGGCTTTTACTATTCGGTAAAAAAATCCTAGCAAAAGCGGCTGGCGGGCCCAAGCCGGGCAAGTATATCCTCATCAGGCGAGAATAAACCAAAGTTACTGGACATCTAAATGCTAAATGGCGAAAGGAAGTGAGCGAATTTAACTCAGGAAAAGATAAGCGAGCCTGTTAGTCCTGGATGTGCGCCAATATCTTTTTCACATCCGCCACTTGGGCAAAATCCAAATGGTTGGCCCTGGCATATTGCCTAATTTCCTTGGATTGTTCAGGATAGAGGTTAACTAAGCTGTTTATATGCTCGATACGCACAAAATTCCCGTCTTTTTTAAGGTAGAACTCGCTTTTGTTGATGATCTTGTAGTTGGGCAAATTCAGACTGTCCAATATGGTCTCAGTACGTACTTTATTTGTAGCCGTTTGTGCACTTGTTTGCGAAATATTTATGCCAGCGTTGCTGTTTGGCATCAGGGCTTTTGATAAGGGGCGGATATAGAGGTCCATCTGCTTTACCTTGATCACTTCATAAAATACATCGTTAGCAGGTACGAATTTATGTCCGCCCAAATAAACCGTATCAATCTTGCTCGTTTCTGCAATTGCCATGGTCTGGCCATTCTGATAATAGACCATTTCTTCAGTTACGGTATTGTAATTGAGCCTGACCTTAAGATCGGGGCCAGTTTTGAATTTTACGGTAGCCTCGGTAAATTCAGGGATGACATAGTGCGAATTTTTGGCCTGCTGGGCATTGGCTGAAAAACCAACAAAAAGCAAGATCCAGAAGAGGTAATGATTTTTTTTCATGTTCATGGCGATAGGGTCACAACATGAAGTTACGCAATTGATCTGAAAATGTGGTGCGAAAAGAAATTCAATCGCTTATAAAGTGGGGTCTTTTTTTTCTTCCATCTTGTGATGGATTTTTTTCCGAAGCTCGTCGAGCATCCGTTGTGGTGCCCTTGAAATGAGGATAAAAGCAATGCCGGTCAAGATAATCTGGGCAATGATGAGATAGGTGGCCAATGTATTTGGAATGGCGGGGGCATGGATCAAACGATAAATGTTTCTGGCAATCAGAATCAGCAAAAGGTATTTTCCGAATTCGAAACGCCTCCTGATCAATACCACAGAAAAATAACGGAGTGATAAGATGACAGCCGAAATGATCAGATCCGCTACTTCATCAAGGCCACGAATGAAGATAATGGCAATCCCGATCAAAAAGGTAGCAAATACCAAATTGGAAGCGAGTGCATAGTAATCAATGAATTTAAATTTCATGGAGCGTAAGTATGGCCTTATCGCTGCAAATGTCGGAAATTAAAATGACAAGCTCAATGACAAGCTGTCATTTTGATCTCATGTAATACAGGCTTTACATAATTCAGGATGGTAAGCTGACCTAAATGGTCCAAACTTCACATCAGGTTATTTGTTAGGCAAGGAGAAGTTCATCGGCGCAACTATGAAATATAAAAATATATTGAGCTGTTTGTCTGTAACCTTGCTCCTATGGAGCTGTAAAAGCGGACCTTTTAACTTGATCAAGCCGGCAACCCCGCATGAGCAATATGAGCGGAAACTGATCAATGCCGGACTTGACCGTTCGGCCATGGGTGCGGCCTGGTTAGCTACGGCACAACAAAGCCTACAAAAGGCACTTTTGATCACGGTCCCTTATCAGGAAAAAGGATATTTTGCAGCGGAGAAAATAGATGCTGCTACATTTAGATTTAAGCTTGTGAGAGGGGAAAAACTGAAAATAGCACTTAACAAGAAACCTTCCGATGGATTTAAGATCTATATCGATCTGTGGTCGTATCAACAGGGGCAGCCCTTGAAGTTTGTGGCCACGGCCGATACACTCCTGAACCAGATGGAAGTGCCCATTGCAGAAACCGGGGATTACCTGCTGCGCCTACAGCCAGAATTGCTTGGTAGTGGCTCTTATGAATTGATGATCAGTAAAGGGCCATCATTAGCAGCACCGTTAAAGACGATGAAAAGAAGCCAGATCCAAAGCTTTTATGGCGATGGCAGGGATGAGAATGCAAGAAAGCACGAAGGCGTTGATATTTTTGCGCCATTTAGGACTCCGGTAATAGCCGCTGCCCCTGGCGTAGTTACTGGTGTAAATATGAATAATTTGGGCGGCAAAGTCGTTTGGTTGCGGCCCGACCAACAAAATTTTACGCTCTATTACGCACATTTAGATGAACAACTGGTGCAGCAGGGACAAACCGTTGCAATAGGAGATACCCTGGGACTGATGGGCAATACCGGAAATGCAAAGACCACACCCCCACACTTGCATTTTGGCATTTATACCAATAATGGCGCGATAGACCCATTCCCATTTATCAATCCATCGCAACAGGAAGTCCCAAAAATCAACGTCTAAACTGAATGGCTGAACACCACCATCCGAACCATTGCCAATATTTCTTTTGGGGGAAAAATTTTGCTGCGTGGAACGGTGATGCAGGTCAGCGCAGCTTCTTCCAATGCCTATCGGGTCGTTTTGCCCGACGGTACGACCGGATTTATAGCCAGCAAGGCAATTTCCCCTACCACTACCGCTTTGAGCCGATACCAAGTAAAGGCGGCACAAGAAATTTTGGATAGGCCAAGCGACTCTGCTGCGGTTAAATCAACTTTAAGATCAGGTCAAAAAGTGGAAGTCTTGGGAAGTTTTGACCATTATCAACTGGTCTTAACTGATGGAAATGAGGTGGGATGGGTGAGGAAGTAAAAAGCTAAAAGCGGAAAGCTTGATGCGAAAACGCTTGCCTGGTCCGAAAATAATTTTCGGAAAGGCCCAAAACCTAAGTCCAGCAAAATTTGACAAAAAAATTTTAAATGAATGAATATTCATTTATATTTGTGACATGCGAATTAGAGATGAGGAAAAAGTTAGCTTGGTCAAGCAAAAGGCGATAGAGGGCATTGTAGAATATGGCTTTGAGGGCTTTAGCATGAACAAACTGGCCAAGGCTTGTGAAATTTCGGTAGCGACACTTTATATTTATTTTAAGGGGAAGGACGATCTGATCATCAGCATTGCCCGGGAGGAGGGAGATCGGATGGCTGCGGTCTTTATCGAGAATTTTCATCCCGACCTTTCTTTTGAAGAGGGAATGCGCATCCAATGGATCAACCGCTACCGTTATCTGCAGCAAAACCCCATTACTTATCTTTTTTTTGAGCAATTGCGAACTTCCTCTTATCAGGTCAGGTTTTTGGAAGACTTTATGGTCAAATTTAAAGTCGTCATCAGTGCTTTTATGCATAACGTAGTGAGCAGAGGCGAAATGAATGCCATGCCCCTGGAAGTATTCTGGTCTATTGCCTATGGTCCGCTTTACTCTTTGGTACGTTTTGATCAGGAAGGCCAGAGCATCGGCGGAAAGCCTTTTAAAATGTCAGACGAGGTTTTATGGCAAACATTTGGTCTGGTCATCAAAGCTTTAAAGAATTGAGCCGTGGAGAATTTTGACCATATACTTTTGTTCAGGACCGATATCGGCACCGAGGCTTGCAAGGAAAAGCTTAAAGCAATCCTCGATAGTTATGCCGGCATCGAGCAATGGAGTATTGACATGGATGATCTGGATTGTGTGCTGCGCATCATCTCCTACAGCATTACCCATCAGGAAATTATTGACTTAATAAACAAACACGGCTACTTTTGCTGCGAATTAACTTGATCTCATGAAACCACAACAAGAAGTGATCCCTTTTACCGGCTACCAGAAATTGGTTATTTTTCTATTGGCCATTACACAGTTTACGGTCATCCTCGATTTTATGGTCATGTCGCCATTGGGCGATATGTTGATGAAATCCTTATCTCTCAAACCTGCAGATTTTGGCATTGCCGTATCGGCCTACGCCATTTGTGCGGGAATTTCTGGACTCCTTACTGCCGGATTTGCCGACAAATTTGACAGGAAAAAGCTCTTGTTATTTTTTTATATCGGATTTATTGGGGGCACCATTTTCTGTGGCCTGTCACAGACTTATGTTCAATTGTTGGTGGCCAGGATCATTACTGGTCTGTTCGGCGGTGTTATTGGTTCGATTTCATTGGCGATTGTTGCCGATCTGTTTAGCCTACAGCAACGCGGCCGGGTAATGGGGTTCATTTCGATGGGATTTGGCGCGAGCCAGGTGCTTGGCGTGCCCATTGGATTATATCTGGCCAACTTATGGAGTTGGGAAGCCACTTTTTTGATGGTTGCTGCACTAGGCGTGATCATTACCGTCATCATTTTATTCAAGCTGAAACCTGTAACCGACCACCTGGCGGTTCAGCGAGACAAATCGGTCATTGTCCATCTTTGGCATGCGCTGACTAATAAACGTCACAGGGTAGGTTTTACCGCTACAGCATTGTTATCAATCGGTGGCTTTATGATGATGCCCTTCGGCAGCGCCTTCGCCATCAACAACCTTAAGGTTACCTATCAGCAACTGCCCTTGCTGTTTATGATTTCTGGAGTAAGTTCGTTATTGGTGATGCCGCTGATCGGCCGATTGAGCGACCGGATCAATAAGTTCAGGATTTTTGCCATCGCTTCGGTGTGGATGATGATCATGTGCGTGGTCTATACCAATTTGGGCGAAACACCTTTTTGGATCGTCGTCATCCTCAATGTTTTGATGATGATCGGTGTAATGAGCAGGATGGTGCCATCTTCAGCACTCACCAGTGCCATTCCATCCCTTGAAGACCGTGGAGCCTTCATGAGCATCAACTCTTCGCTCCAGCAGTTTGCAGGAGGCATCGCCGCGGCAGTTTCAGGAATGATCGTTGTACAGGAAACCAAATACAGTCCGTTGGAAAACTACAACCTGGTCGGATATGTCATTGTGGTCATCTCCCTGATCAGTATCTTCCTCATGTACCGCGTTAGCAAATTGGCAGATTAACATTTTAAAAGCTAAATCTTAAGAAAACCTTAAAGAAAGTAATTTCATTTTTTTCGATTACCTAATTGGTAGTTCCATCCTAAAGAATGAACAAGATTTTTCATGCGCCATATCCTGAATATGGATACCTTCGAATTCGATAAGGAATTGAATTTCAAAAGGTAACCATATGATTTTTCGCTTCTCAATTCATTTTTTTAATCATTGGTTTTACAATAGAACTATTGGTAAAATTAGTTGCTTTGTAATTAAGAAAACATCATTTTTTAATGTGTTTCAACTTAGTTTTTCGCAACAGCTCCTGGTGCAAAAATCGGCCCTGCCAGATTTGGGCTGGAGAAGTGTGGGTTCAACGGGTATGCACGGTTTTCAGCTATTCTATATGAGCATTACCCTACTATTGGCCTTGTTCTCGATCTGTCTGGAAGTCGCCTTGTCCAGAAATGCAAAAGTGGTGAAAAGGCACAACGAAGCACTCCTGCTCAACAATAAGGTCATGATCAAGCAGAACTTCGACCTCCAGCAGACGTTAAAGGCATTGGAAGACAGTCGGGAAGACAATAGGAAGATGTTCCAGGTCATCGCCCACGATCTTCGGAGCCCAATGGCGGCAATTGTAGGCCTATCAGGTTTTATGGTTGATGAAAATAAACTTGCAGAAGAGGATATGGAAGTGATCAGGCTGGTGCATACTTCAGGTGTCGACTCGCTAAAATTCATCAATGGCATCTTGGACAGGGAAGGCCGCCTGAATGAAAACACGCTGCAGCGCATTGACCTCTATGCATTGTTGTTCTATTGCATTGAACAGCTCAAATACAAAGCGCAGGAAAAAGGGCAACAGATCTTGTTGGAAGGCAGGCCCTGCATCGAACTGAACATCAATCGGGAGAAACTCTGGCGTGTGATCCACAACCTGATTTCGAATGCACTGAAATTCAGTCCGGAGAAAAGTCTCGTTGTAGTAGGACTGGAGCTCATCCCCCAATGGGCCGTGATATCGATCAAAGATGAAGGAATAGGCATACCTGAAGAGTTGAGAGATAAAATCTTTAACCTGACCGCAGAATGCAAACGGGAAGGCACGGCAGGCGAAAAGTCCTTTGGGATGGGATTGGCCATTGCCAAACAGATGATCGAAGCCCATCAGGGAAAGCTGACTTTTAAAAGCGAGGTCGGAAAGGGCACCACTTTTTTGATTTCATTGCCTGTTGATCATTTACCTGCAGGACAATTTTTGAGTTGCGATTAATCCTTCACCAAATTATCTTGTCATAGATATGTAAACGACCTAAGGACATGAAAAAAATACAACGTTGCTATCTTTTCCTATCTGCATTTGTTTTTGCAATCGTCTGTTCTTCTTTTGTGAGGTACAAGCAGGATGAGAAAATCTTGTTGCCTTACCAAAAGGCAGGTTTAACTCCCCAGCAGGCTGCGGCACATCTGCTCAACAGATTTACCTATGGTGCCAAGGAAGGCGATGTAGATCGTGTGGTGAAAATGGGACTGGATAAATGGCTCGAACAGCAATTGGATGGAACCATTGAAGACGAAGCATTGAACGGCATGTTAAGTAAGCTGGATGCGATTAACCTGACCAATACCGAAGTAGAAAATATCTATCCAAGAAACGCGCAGCTGGTAAGGTTTGCTGTGCGCGATGGAGTGATACCCAAAGACTCGGTGAACAACGCAAAGGGCAAAGGATATAGGGATCAGCTTGCGGCCTACATGCAACAGAAAGGATATAAGCCACAACAGGATTTATATAGGCAGTTTATCAATCAGAAAATTTTGAGGGCTACCTATAGCAATAACCAGTTGAGGGAGTTGATGACCGATTTTTGGTTCAACCATTTTAATGTTTCTTTGAGCAAAAACCAATGTGCGTCCTTTATTCCGGCGTATGAACGCGATGTGATCAGGCCAAATGTTTTCGGCAAGTTTGAGAACTTATTGTTGGCCACGGCAAAATCGCCAGCGATGCTGATGTACTTGGACAACTTTACCAGCGCTGGTACGAACGATCCCATGTTGGCCAACACCATGGAAATGGAAAATCAGCCCAAAAAAGGCCGACCTAAGCTACAACAGGCAAAAAACCAAAAAGGTAAACAAGGGCTGAATGAAAATTATGCCCGCGAGGTGATGGAACTGCATACTTTGGGTGTTGATGGCGGATATACCCAAAGTGATGTAACACAGGCTGCACGGGTATTGACCGGATGGACCATTGCTCCAATGGGCGAAAATGGCTACGGCGCCGCCATAAAAAAAGTACTGGACAATGCGGGTGCTGAAAATTTGCGCAAACGCGGATTTGTGAGAGATGGCGATTTCCTTTTTGCGGTAAACCGACATGATAATGGCGAAAAAACTGTATTGGGCAGAAAATTTCCTGCTGGAGGAGGCTATGAAGAAGGTGTGGCTTTGCTGCAGATGTTGGCCCACCACCAGTCTACCGCAAAATTTATTTCAAAGAAATTGGCCATCCGCTTTGTAAGCGATAATCCGCCGCAAACGTTGATTGATAAAATGGCAAAAACATTTTCATCGACCAATGGAGACCTCAAAAGTGTGATGGTCACCATGGCAAGCGCACCTGAATTCTGGTCGGCCGATGCCCTTCGTGAAAAAACAAAATCTCCCTTCGAACTGGCCATCAGCGCGGTAAGGAGCTTGAATGCAACGGTTACACAGCCTTATCAATTGTATACTTGGATCAATAAAATGGGCCAACAGATGTATTATTATCAGGCGCCGACAGGATTTCCAGATCGTGGGCAATATTGGATCAATACGGGCTCACTGCTCAACCGCATGAATTTCGGATTGGCATTGGCCTCTAAAAGAATCCCGGGCGTTAGCTTTAACCTGGCCGCTATGAACAATAACCACGAGCCAGAAAGCGCAGAGGCCGCGCTGGCCATCTATAGCCGCCTGATCATGCCAGAAAGAAAATTGGATGCTACGATCGAACGCTTGAAACCTTTGCTGAATAATCCAGATCTGGAAGAAAAGGTAGCCAAGGCTGCAGAGCGTACAGCACCACCCCAACAAATGAATACCATGGTCAATGAAGATGCAAATATCATGGAAGCAGGCAAAGGACAACAAAAGAACAAGGGAAAGAAAGCCCTCGTCAATGCCCAACCAGTGCAGGCAAAGGGTACCAATACCATGTTGGCGCAGGTTGTTGGCGTAATTATCGGTTCACCAGAATTTCAACGTAAATAAACTTATCATGACATCAAGAAGAGGATTTATCAAAGCTGGGGGATTGGCCCTATTCGGAATTGGTTTAGGCGGCATTCCAGGCTTTTTGACTGATGCAGTTGCCGGAACCACTACACCTGGATTGTTTAAGCGCAAAAAGATTCTGGTCTGCATCTTTCAGCGGGGGGCAATGGATGGCCTAATGGCCGTAACGCCATTTACCGACCAATACTTAAAAGCTGCACGTCCGACATTGTTCATGTCGGCGGCGCAAGGTGGAAAAAATAAGCCTTTGATCGATCTTGATGGAAAATTTGGCCTCCACCCGGCCATGAGTGCTTTCGAACCGATGTTCCGCGAAAAAAGAATGGCCATTGTACATGGTATCGGCTCGCCAAACAACACCCGCTCGCATTTTGATGCTCAGGACTTTATGGAATCGGGGACACCATTTAAGAAAGGAACAGAAAGTGGTTGGCTGAACAGGGCAGTTGGGCTACTTGGCCACGATGCCGCAACCACTCCGTTTCAGGGCGTTAGCTTAACCTCATCACTCCCACGTTCTTTCTATGGAGACCATCCGGCAGTTGCCATCCGCAACCTGGCCGATTTTAATATTCAATTGCGCGGAAACCAGGCCGGTGCAACCATGGCCGCCAAAAGCTTTGAGGACCTATATGACCAGACTTCATCTGGACTGCTCAAAAATACCGGAAAGGAAAGTTTTGATGCCATAAAAATGCTCCAAAAAATAGATTCGAAAAGTTATACGCCAGAAAATAATGTCGTTTATCCGAATACTGCGCTTGGAAATTCATTGAAACAGATCGCCCAATTGATCAAGATGGATGTAGGCATGGAAGTGGCATTCGCCGAATCTGGAGGTTGGGACACCCATTTTAACCAAGGCACTGAGAATGGAATTTTTGCGAGGAACGTAAATGACCTGAGTTCATGTATCATGGCCTTCTGGAACGATATGGCCAGGTACCAGGACGATGTTACCGTAATGACCATGACCGAGTTTGGACGTACCGTTGCCCAAAATGGTACCGGTGGAACCGATCACGGCCGTGCTTCATGTAATTTCATCTTAGGAAATGATGTAAACGGCGGATTGGTACATGGCACCGTAAATCCATTGTCTAAAGAAAACCTGGAAGATGGCCGCGACTTGGCCGTAACTACCGATTTCAGAAGCGTATTCAGTGAAGTGGCCGATAGACATCTGGGTATCCATAACGATAAGATTTTGTTCCCTGATTGGAATGGGAAGCAGATTGGGGTAATGAAGGGCTAATCATATTTCCAAACAAAGATGTTACCGAGCGTGATTTGAGCTTTTTTGTTGGAATTGCCTTAAAACCTTATCTTTCGCCTTTAAACCCTAAAAGGCAAAACATGAAGAATGCGCTAAAACGTACTGGTTTTCCAACCAGGAATATGGTCAAAAAATTGGTGTTTGCAATCACTTTGTGCAGCACTAGCTTAACTTTTGCACAGAATAAGCAAGCTTTTGTAGACAATGTGGTGAAAGAAGCGAAAACAAATTCGCAGCTTGAAAAACTGGCACATGAACTTTTTGATGTTGTTGGGCCACGATTGGTGGGAACACCCCAGTTAAAGCAGGCCAGCGATTGGGCCATTAAGCAATATGGCGATTGGGGCATCAGTGCAAGGGCAGAAAAATGGGGAGAATGGCGTGGATGGGAACGTGGCATTACCCATATCGATCTGATCAGTCCTAGGCTGCGGACACTAGAAGGCACCCAATTGGCCTGGAGCCCATCTACCAAAGGAAAAGGGATCAACGCAGAAGCTATTGTTCTGCCAGAAGTCACAGATTCTGTTGCCTTCGCCGCCTGGTTGCCCAACGTAAAAGGTAAACTGGTATTGATTTCCATGCCGCAGATTTCTGGACGACCAGATAAAAACTTTGAAGAATTTGCCACAAAAGATGGCTTGGCAAAATTTAAGAAAGATAAGGAAGATGCCAATAAAGCTTGGCGCGACCGCATGTCGAAGACCGGTCTGAACGCCAAAAATTTGGCTTTGGCCATAGAAAAGGCAGGGGCAGCTGGCATCATCATCAATAATTGGTCGGCAGGATGGGGCGTAGATAAGGTATTTGGTGCCAATACGACCAAAATTCCAACAGTAGACCTATCCGTGGAAGACTACGGGCTCGTTTTTCGTCTCGCAGAAAGCGGGCATCAGCCAAAATTAAGGATCCAATCTGAATCTAAGGAATTGGGCATGGTACCGACCTTCAATACCTTGGCTGAAATAAAGGGCACAGAAAAGCCAAATGAATATGTGATGCTATCTGCACACTTCGATTCTTGGGATGCAGCCAGTGGTGCGACAGATAACGGCACAGGTACCATCATGATGATGGAAACCATGCGCCTGCTCAAAAAATTCTATCCAAATCCAAAACGTACTATCTTAGTTGGCCATTGGAGCAGTGAAGAACAGGGATTAAATGGCTCTAGGGCTTTCGTAGAAGATCATCCAGAAATTGTGAACAACCTGCAGGCCCTATTTAACCAGGATAATGGCACCGGTCGCGTAGTGAACATTACAGGACAAGGCTTTGCCAGTGCCAAAGATTTCTTACCGAAATGGTTGGCTGCTGTTCCTGATACGATCAAAAATCAGATCAAAACAAGTTTCCCGGGTTCTCCAAGTGGAGGCGGCTCAGATAATGCGTCCTTTGTTGCCGCAGGTGCACTTGGCTTTTCATTGGGCTCATTGCCATGGGACTACTTCAGTTATACCTGGCACACCAATCGCGATAGCTATGATAAAGTGGTATTTGACGAAGTGAGGAGCAATGTCGTGCTAGCGGCCATTTTAGTCTATATGGCCTGCGAAGATCCGCAAAGAACTTCTAACGAAAAAGCAACATTGGGCAATGATCCAAGGACTGGAAAGCCTGCTACCTGGCCGGCACCTGTTAAAGCCAACCGTAAAGGCGGAGTAAATTAATTCTATATCATTTATTGGGCCATTCTAACCAATGGCCATGATCAAGCCATGAAAAAACTCATTCTGATTGCGCTAATTGTTGTCAGTGCCAAGCTTACGATGGCACAAATGCCCGTTCAGCCAAAAGTGATGCGCGAGTTTCGGGCCGCATGGATTGCAACAGTAGCCAACATCAACTGGCCGAGTAAGCCCGGATTAACTGTAGGCGAGCAGAAACAGGAAGCCATTAATTTGCTCAACCTGTTGCAGCGCCTAAATTTTAATGCGGCCATTCTTCAGGTCAGGCCACAGGGTGATGCCCTGTACAAAAGCGAACTCGAGCCCTGGTCTTATTTTCTGACCGGAAAACAGGGCAAAGCTCCGGAACCATTTTATGATCCGCTTGAATTTTGGGTCAAGGAAGCACATGATCGAGGCCTTGAGCTACACGTTTGGCTAAATCCTTATCGTGCACACCATCTTTCAGGTGGCGAAGAAAGTCCAAATTCGATTGTAAAGGCACATCCAGATTGGGTAGTTAAGCTAAAAGATGGCCAGTACTGGATGGATCCATCCAAAAAAGAGGTACAAGACCATTCTGCGGCCGTGGTAAAAGATCTGGTGAAACGCTATGATATTGATGGCATCCATTTTGACGATTATTTTTATCCCTATGCTTCTTATAATGGCGGTGCCGATTTTCCAGATGATCAGACCTGGAATGCCTACCAGCAGAGTGGTGGCCGCTTGTCTCGTGGCGATTGGCGAAGGGCAAGTGTGAATACGTTTATCGAGCGCCTGTATAAAGACATCCATGCAGAAAAAAAATGGGTCAAGTTTGGGATCAGCCCTTTTGGGGTATGGCGCCCAGGCTATCCGGAGTCGATCGAGTCGATGGACCAGTACGATCAGCTCTATGCAGATGCCAAGCTCTGGCTAAACAAAGGATGGATCGATTATTTCAGTCCACAGCTATACTGGACCATCAATACGGCAAAAGTAAGCTTCCCGGTATTATTGGGCTGGTGGCAATCTGAAAATACAAAAAACAGACACTTATGGCCGGGCATGAGCATTAGCCGTGGCGGCGACGATAAAAATGCCGATGAACTCGTCAACCAGATCATGATCAGCAGGGGCATTACACCCAATAGCAAAGGAACAATCCATTGGAGTATTGCAGGCCTGATCAGACATGCCAATTTGAGACAGGCACTCATAGATGGACCATATCAGAAACAGGCCATCACTCCTGCCAGCGAATGGCTGGATAAAAAAGCTCCTCAAAAACCAGTGGTCAGTGCTTCAAAAGATCAACAGAACTGGCTGATTTCATGGAGCCATCCCGAAAAGAATGACGCTTTCAAGTATGTGGTCTATTTTAAGTATGGCGAAAAGTGGAATTATCAGGTCATGAACCGAAATGACACTTCGCTAAGCGTTTTAAGTGAGATCAGCAGGACGACCAATTCAGCAGATAAAATTAGGTTAAAGGCCTATGCGGTTACGGCAGTGGACCGGAGCGGTAATGAAAGTACAATTGAAGAACACCTGATAGCGGGCAATTAAAGATGAAGCAACATCCTCAGGCATTGGTAGAGGCAACCGCGAATGCGATCAAGGACAACTTTATTCCAAAAGACCCTGGCCTAAAATCTTTCAGTTTCCACTTTACCATTCCTCCTGGTTCAAATTACAGGGCTACCTATGCGCAGGATCCAAAAGGAATTTGGGTGCTTAGTTCTTGTGAAGCAGATTCATAGCACATCAAAGTTGACCCGACCTGAGTCAGCACTGTAATCGCCATGTGGGAGTGGAGCTGACGTGGACTTGACCTAAAGTCGATTTGAATTTTGGCCGATAGCTTGCGGATGTGCTCGAAAGATAATTCTTTCAAAATTTTTGCTCTTAGTTCAATATCGGCATAAAAGTTGATGTGAAGTTAACAACTTATAAGAATTAAAAAGCACAAAAAATGAAAAAACTACTCTTAACCCTTTTTGCAAGCGCCGCCTTATTTACGGCAGTACAAGCACAAGATTACAAAAATGGACTGGGCCTAGGCCTTGATTTCGGCAATGGAGCCACGCTTGTTGGCCCTTCATTTAAACATTTCTTCACCGCGAAAGATGCAGGTCAGGCAGAAGTTGTTTTTGGCAACCACACTACGGCCATCAATGTTTTCTATCAGTACCATGGTGATATTTCTGGAGCTTCTGGATTGAAATGGTTTGTTGGTGGTGGTCCATCTCTACATTTTTTCGATTATGCAGGATTTAGCAACACAACTTTCGCCCTGAAACCAATGGCAGGACTTGATTTTAAAATTTCAGGTGCACCAATTGCCTTTGCATTTGATTGGCGTCCATCGATCTTTTTTGGCGATAGCGATACCGATTTTGAAGCAGGTAGATTTGGCCTAGGATTTAGGTATACGTTTTAGGCTGAGCGAAGGGCGTAAAGCGGAAAGCAAAAAGCGGAAAGCGGCCTGGCGCAAAACGTTCTACAAAGCGCATAAAAAACCCTGATGGATTGATTGTCCATCAGGGTTTTTTTTAAGGGAAAAGGTAAGAAGGAAAAGGTAAGAAGGAAAAGGTAAGAAGGAAAAGATCCGTTTGATCTCACATCCGCCTCATATATCTCCTATTTCACATTTTACATCTTACATCTCACATCTTTTATCTTTGCTCTTTGTCTTTTATCCTTACTCTATCTAACTATCCTTCCATCCACTTCTTGCGAACCGCCAATTGCTGAGGGCTTGCATTGCTGTTGATTTTTGCTTTTAGACGAACATTAGGGTTCTCTTTTAAGTTAAGGGTGATGTCTTTTTCCAGGCCATCCCGTCTAACCTTAACGACTACCTGATCGCCTATATTTTTGCCGTTTATGGCACTAAGATTATCCATAGACAGCATCGGACTAGGCCTTACATCTTTCATGATATCGCCCATACTTACACCATCAATGCTCAATATTTCGTCGTTGACATTCAATCCGCCAATCCATGCGGCCGAATTTCTGGTCACGCCCGACACGGTAACAGCCCTGCCAACAGCTAAACTTGCGCCAGCCACAGGTTTGTTTGGCGTGGCATTTTCTGTGGTCACATCAATTCCTGCATAGGCGAAATACTTGGCATATTCGATTTCATCGGTTCCCGTTACATATTTTGCCCAAAAATTCGTAAAGTTCATTCCGCTTACTTTTTCGACCATCGCCTTAAATTCGGCATCTGTATAACCTCTTTTCAATGTTTTGCATTGATAGTACATGGCTTTCATCACATCATCTAAGCTCCTTGTGCCTTTCGTCGCATTGGCAATTTCAAGGTCCATCAACAGTCCGATCACTTCGCCTTTGCTGTAATAGGAAACAAAGGTATTCCTAGAATTTTCATTTGGACGGTAGGCACCGTTGATCCAGGCATCGAAGCTAGAAGCTGCGGCCGACATGATTTTGGCGCCAGGTGTATTGACCACTGTGCCTACAGCACCTGCCAGACCAGTTACAAATTCTTCGGGATTGTTAAAGCCAGCCCTGTGCATGAATTTATTTTCATAATATGAGGTAAACCCTTCTGATATCCAAAGGTTTGTGGTGTAGTTCTCATTGTCGTAATCAAATGGACCAAGGGCAACGGGGCGCAATCTTTTTACATTCCAAAGGTGATGGTATTCATGGGCAACCAATCCCAGAAATCCTTTATAGCCCCTTTCGCTGGCATAAGCATTTCTTGAGGCGCCAAGTACCGTAGAGTTAAGGTGTTCTAATCCACCACCACCTTGGGCATAATTGTGTACAATAAAAGTGTAATGCTTATTTGGATTTTCGCCATAAATGGCCGTGGCCTGTTCTACGATTTTGGCCATGTCTACTTTTAAGCGTTCCTTATCGTAATTTCCACCACCGTACATGGCCACTTCGTGACGTACGCCTGCAGCATTGAATTCAAAGACATCTTGGTTTCCCACTTCAATCGGGCTATCGAACAAAATGTCGAAATCGGGTGCGGTATACGTAAATTTCTTTCCTGCAACAGGTTCCAGTCCAGTGCTGACCTGGTTCCAGCCTTCAAAAGGAACAATTTTCACAGTGCTTGGTGTTTTGATCATCCCGGCAGGATACATGAAAATGTTGGCCGAAGATAGAAAGGCATGTGATATATCAATAAATGCCGTGCGCACTGAAATTTCGAATGCATATACACGGTAATTTACTTTTATTGCATTCACTTTCGCATTGTAGATCCTCCAGGTATTTTTGGTAACCTTTTCTACTTTTACCGCTTTGCCTGCAGAACTGGCCGTAAAGCCTTCCACACTTTTGGCAAACTCGCGAACGAGGTATGATCCTGGCGTCCACACTGGCATTTTAACATCAATATAGTTTTTGGTGGCCAGTCCTGCCAAATTCATTTCTACTTCGGCATAATGTGCTTGGGGTTCTTTAAAGCTGATTTCGAAGTCGATCTTTACTTGAGATTTGGCGGCCATGGTCAATGTGAGTAGGAATATTAATCCAGATATAAATTTTTTAATCATAGTGATAACCTTTTTGGCAAATTTAGGATTTTATTTTGCTCTCAGGCATGATTTCAGAACTGGGAAGGGATTTCACAGATTTTTTACATGCCGCATCGCCTATGGAGCGTTGGGTGGCTACACTTCATGTTGTAACATACTTACTACATCAAAAGATAAGAGAAACAAATAGATAATTTTGTACGTTAACCAAGCACTACGCGCACAATGAAAATTAGATATATTATTTACACCCTGCTGCTTATTGGAGTTGCATATTGGGTATACCATAGAATTTCTGAAAACAAAAAAATAGCCGCTGAAGGTGCCCAAAAAGGTGGTGGAGGTAAAGAAGGCGGAAAAGGAAAAGGGGGCAAGGGCGGTCCGGGATTGTCTGTGGAAGGAATTGTGGTAAAAGCCATTCCATTCGACAATAAATTAGAAATTACAGGGAGCATTGAGGCCAATGAGTCGGTTACCTTGAGAAGTGAGGTTTCTGGGCTGGTAACGGGCATCTATTTCAAGGAAGGTGCCAATGTGAGCAAAGGTACGCTTTTGGTCAAGGTAAATGATCGTGATATCCAGGCACAGCTTCGGGAAATCGCAACCAAAGTAAACCTTTCGGCCACCAATGAGAACAGGGCGAAACAGCTCCTGCAAAAGGGGGCAATTAGCCAGGAAGAATATGATACCTCATTGGCTGATCTGCAATCGTTAAAGGCGCAGACCCAATTGATCCGTGCACAGTTGGCCAAAACATCTATCGTTGCCCCTTTTAGCGGTAAGATTGGGTTGAGGTCTATTTCTGTTGGGGAATACCTCACGCCTTCGATAACGATCGCCAATCTTTTGAGCATCAATCCTGTAAAGATCAGTTTTTCTGTTCCCGAAAAATATGTTGGACAGATCAAGATCGGATCAGAAATTACTTTCAATACCGATGCTTCCAGCAAAAAATATTCGGGCAAGGTCTTTGCCATCGAGCCTGGCATCAACCTGCAGACCCGTACCCTGCAGATCAAAGCTTTGGCACCAAACCCTGGTGGAGAACTGTTGCCAGGATCTTTTGCCAAGATCAAATTGGCCCTGGCCACTTTGAACGATGCGATCTTGGTTCCTTCAGAGGCGGTTATCCCTGTACTAAAAGGAAAAATAGTCTATGTAAGCAAAAATGGAAAGGCCAAACAGGTAAATGTTGATGCCGGAACACGGACAGCAGAAAGTGTCCTGATTACTTCTGGACTGAAAGTTGGCGATACGGTACTCACCACAGGCGCCATGTCCCTAAAGCCAGATGCCCCTGTTAAAGTTAAATTGGTAAAATCTAAACAATGAGCATTTCAACCACCAGTATAAAAAGACCGGTTCTTGCCATTGTAATGAACCTGGTGATCATCCTTTTTGGGGTCATCGGCTATAATTTTCTGGGCATACGCGAATATCCATCCATCGATCCTACGGTGGTTTCCGTTCGTACGTCCTATCCTGGTGCGAATTCCGATATCATCGAGTCGCAGATTACTGAACCACTTGAAAAATCGATCAACTCGATTGATGGGATCCGAAATATTTCTTCTTCCAGTAACCAGGGCTCGAGCAACATCACCATTGAGTTTAACTTGGGGAAAGATATTGATGAAGCTGCGAATGATGTGAGGGACAAGGTTTCTCAGGCGGCACGTAATTTGCCGAAGGATATCGATGGTCTGCCAACGGTGACCAAGGCCGATGCCAATTCTGATGCGATCATTTCCATGACCATCCAGAGCGATAAGCGGGGCGTGACCGACCTTAGTGATTTTGCCGAAAATGTGATTGCAGACCGCATCCAGACCATTCCTGGCGTAAGTAGTGTTCAAATCCAGGGACAGCGGAAATATGCCATGCGTATCCGGATTGATCCAAATAAACTTTCTTCTTATGGATTGACTTCGCAGGATATCGTTACCGCACTGAACAATGAAAACGTTGAGCTTCCATCAGGCAAGCTCACGGGAGCAGCGACCGAACTGACCGTAAAAACCTTGGGCAAGCTCACTACGGCAGAAGAATTTAACAACCTGATCATCAAAGCCGATAGCAATAATGTGGTGCGTTTGCAAGATGTGGCATTGACAGAGCTGGGCTCCGAAAATGAGGAAACCGTATTGCGCGAGTCGGGAATTCCGATGGTGGCAGTGGGGATCATTCCCCAACCAGGAGCCAACTATCTCGACATCAGTAAGGCGTTTTACGATCGATTTGAGAAACTGCAGAAGGATATGCCATCGGATATCAAGCTGAAGGTTTCATTGGATACGACCCAGTTTATCAAGAAATCGGTAACCGAGGTGGCCGAAACCATTCTCTTGTCGCTCATCCTCGTGATCCTGATCATCTATCTGTTCTTTAGGGACTGGGCAATCGCCTTTCGCCCGCTTATCGACATACCGGTTTCGCTGATCGCGACCTTTTTTATCATGTACATTTTCGGATTTTCGATCAATGTGCTCACCTTGCTGGCCATCGTGCTGGCTACCGGTCTTGTAGTAGATGATGGGATTGTGGTTACCGAAAACATTTTCAAAAAGGTGGAGGAAGGGCTTTCACCGATCGAGGCCGCCATTAAAGGATCTAACGAAATATTTTTTGCGGTCATCTCCATTTCGATTACCCTTGCCGCTGTATTCTTGCCGGTGATCTTCCTACAGGGATTTGTGGGGCGGTTATTTAGGGAATTTGGCGTAGTGATAGGGGCCGCGGTATTGATATCGGCCTTCGTATCGCTTACGCTTACACCGATGCTCAATGCCTATCTGATGAAAAAGGGTGGCCACAAACCTTCCAAGTTCTACAATTGGACAGAGCCTTATTTTGTAAAGTTAAATGATTCCTATACCGAAAACCTCAATAAATTTTTGAACCGCCGTTGGCTCGCCATTCCCATTCTGGTGGTCTGCGTTGGTTTTATCGTGCTGTTCTGGAATTTATTGCCCAAAGAGACTGCGCCTTATGATGATAGGAGTGCAATTAATCTTAATCTCAGTACACCAGAAGGCTCATCATTTGCCTATACCGACCGTTTCATGTCGAAAGTAAGCAAAATGGTGATCGATTCGGTACCGGAAAAAAATGTGCTGATCACCATTACTTCGCCCGGATTTGGTGGAGCAGGTTCTACCAACTCTGGTTTTCTGCGGATGGGACTGGTTGATCCCGGAGACCGTGAGCGCTCCCAAAAAGAGATTGCCGACCAGCTGACCAAGGCTACAAAAAAATATACTGAAGGCAAGGTTACTGTTAACCAACAACCGACCATATCTGTGGGCCGTAGGGGCGGATTGCCGATCAGTTACATCATCCAGGCACAAAACTTTGAGAAGTTGAGGGAAAAGGTGCCTGTGTTTATGGATGAGGTTGCCAAAGACCCTACCTTTTCAACTTCCGATGTGAACCTGAAGTTCAATAAGCCGGAGATCAACCTGACTATTGATCGGGATAAGGCCAATAATCTCGGAGTGTCGATCGTCGATATTGCACAGACCCTTCAGCTGGGTTTGAGCGGACAACGTTTTTCTTATTTCTTTATGAATGGAAAGCAATATCAGGTAATCGGACAGTTTGATGTGAGCGATCGCAAAGATCCACTAGACCTGAGTTCGGTTTACGTGAGGAACAATAAAAATGAGCTCATCCAGCTCGACAATTTGGTGAGTGCCAGGGAAGAAAGTAGTCCGCCCCAACTGTACCGCAACAACCGTTTCATTTCGGCTACTGTTTCAGCAGGTTTGGCTCCCGGCCGAAGCATAGGCGATGGGATCAAGGCGATGGATAACATTGCGGCAAAAGTATTGGATGAGTCGTTTTCGACAGATTTAAGTGGTGAATCACGTGACTTTCAGGAAAGTTCTTCCAATACGCTATTCGCGTTTGGATTGGCCCTTTTGCTGGTCTACCTGATCCTTTCTGCGCAATTTGAGAGTTTTAAAGATCCCGTTATCATTATCTTAACTGTACCTATGGCCGTTGCCGGAGCCTTCTTGTCGCTGTGGCTATGTGGACAGAGCTGGAATATTTTTAGTCAGATCGGAACAATCATGTTAATTGGCCTGGTTACTAAAAATGGTATCCTGATTGTTGAATTTGCGAACCAGTTGAAGGAAAACGAGGGAAAATCTGTCCACGATGCCATTAGGGAAGCCGCGGTGTCGAGGCTTAGGCCAATCTTGATGACCAGTATGGCAATCGCCATTGGTGCATTGCCAATTGCCATGGCTCTTGGGGCAGCGGCAAAAAGCAGGATGAGCATGGGAACCGTAATCATTGGCGGTACTTTATTTTCGTTGATCTTGACTTTATTCGTTATTCCGGCGATCTATTCCTTCTGGTCTAAGGAACACAAAGAAAACAAAGAACTGAAAGAATCTTTGGCAGCAGTTTCTGCAGAAGAAAATGCGCAACGTAAATTAAATGATTAAGATGAAAATAAAATATGGCTTAGGTTTGATGCTCCTTTGGCTGATCAGTGCCCCGATCTTCGCGCAAGATCGATTGACACTGGCAGAGGCCATTGGTACTGCCCTAAAAAATAATTACGATATCAAATTGGTCAGCAACGATGAACTCATTGCCAAAAATAACGTCAATTTGGGCAATGCGGGCGTACTGCCACAGGTTAGCGGTAGTTTTAGCACAGGTGGAAGCAGGCAGAATACCGTGCAGACACAATCTACAGGCACACAGCGGGTTACCAACGGTGCAAGGAGCACCAACTTTGGCTATGGCGTAGGGCTCGACTGGACCATTTTTGATGGCTTTGCCATGTTTGCGAATTATGATCGGCTGAAAGCCTTATCGCAACAAGGAGAGCTGAACGTGAAAGGCCAGATCCTAACCACCATTTCGGATGTGTTTACTGCCTATTATAACTTGGCAAAACAACAACAATTGGTTATTGCGGCCGATAGTGCGATCGATGTGTCGAAGCTCCGGCTAACGATTGCGAACAATAAGCTTGAAATCGGGCGGGGATCAAAATTGGATGTGTTGGCCGCAAAGGTAGATTACAACACCGATACTTCGAATTATCTGCAGCAACGAAACCTGTTGGGTACCTATATGGTTACGCTCAATCAGCTGATGGCAAGGGATGTCAATATCAGGTTTACGGTAGATCCAGACCTCTCCATCGACAGCCAATTGAACTATACCGAATTGGCCGCACAGGCACAACAATTGAACCCCGATCTGCAGAATGCTGTTCTGAACAAAAGAATTGCGGAACTGAACCTAAAAGTAGTGAAAGCGCAGCGCTATCCGCAGGTCAGTTTAAATACAGGCTATGACATTAACAGGAGCACTACTCCGACCGGATTCAATACGAATTTTAGGGCCAAAGGTTTTACCTATGGCGTAACAGCAAGCATCAACATCTTTAATGGCTTCTTACAGCGACAGAATGAACGCAATGCCAACATTGGCATCAGCTCTGCAGAATTAAGCCTGCAAAAGACAAGAACAGCTATCAATGCGCAATTGGCTACGGCATTTCAAAATTACTCGACCTATCTCGACTTGGTCAAGGTTGAGCGTGGTAACGTAGAAAACGCCAAAGAAAACCTGGATATTACCTTGGCCAAATACCGTTTGGGGAGCATTGCCCCATTGGAACTGAGAGAGGCTCAAAGGAATGCCATCGATGCGGACAGCCGATATGTTGAAACCCAATTTCAGGCTAAATTGGCAGAAATAACATTAAAAGAACTCAGCGGCACTTTAAATATTCAATAATTTCCTATTTTTAGTGCATGATTTTAGTAGCAGATAGCGGCTCTTCCAAAACAGATTGGATGGGCTACAGCCCTGAACAGACCTTGGAAACCAGCACGCAAGGCATTAATCCCTATTTTGTTAATGCATTTGATATTGTGAAGATCCTCGGTAAAAATAAAGAGCTATCTGCCCATGCCAATGAGGTCAGGGAAGTCTACTTTTTTGGAGCAGGCTGCTCATCTCCAGATAAGCACGAAATCATTTCGAACGGATTATCCTCATTTTTCCCAAAGGCCTTCATCAGTGTAGACCACGACCTGCTCGGTTCGGCGTATGCCACCTGTGGTGATAAAAAAGGATTGGCCTGTATTTTAGGCACCGGATCAAATATTACCTATTATGATGGTGTAGAAGTACATGATGGAAAACATGGGCTAGGTTATGTATTGGGAGACGAAGGTTCGGGCACCTATTTCGGTAGAAAAATTCTTGTTTCCTACCTCTATCGCACCATGCCCGAAGACCTTCAGGAACATTTTGCCAAAGCATTTGTAGCAGATAAGGAAACGGTGATCCAGAACATCTATCAAAAACCTTTTCCAAATTCTTACCTTGCCTCTTTTAGCCGTTTTATGGTCGCCCATAAAAATCACCCGTTTATTAAAAAGGTGTTGAAGGATGGCTTTCAGGAATTCATCGATACGAACGTAAAAGATTACAAAGGATATAAGTCTATCGACTGTAATTTTGTGGGATCGATTGCCTTTTTTTATCAGGACGAACTTCGGGAAGTCTTTGCCGAAAATGGGCTCCGGATTGGCAAGATCCTTCAAAAACCAATCGAGGGCATCTTTGAATATATTCTTAAACGTGAAGGAATCATGGCGTAAGGAGTTGAAAGTTCAAAGTTGAGAGTTCAAAGTTGAAGGTTCAAAGTTTAGAGTTAAAGTTGTTCCAGGTTGAAAGTTTAAGGTTCAAAGCTTAAAGTTGAAAGTTTTCAGCCTGCGTGAACATTGCAACGTTTAAACATTTAAACCTTACAATCTTACAACCCGCAACCCACAACCCAAAACCTTATACGAAACCTATCTTCTAATATACGAAAGCCTTGTCACAATATACGAAGGTGACAATTATCTCTATCTCAAATATTTTCTATTATTTTAGCTGATATGGATTTTCGATGCGTTGTTATAGACGATGAGCAATATGCTGTAGATGCATTGGCACGATACATTGCCGATATGCCAAATCTGATCTTGAGCAAGACATTTACGAGTGCACTTCAGGCGTTGCAGGGCATTTCGGCGGCAGATGATCTGGATTTTATTTTTTTGGATATCGAAATGCCAGAGATTTCTGGACTGGAATTGGCCGAAACCTTGCGCAGCAAGACGCGGTTTCTGGTTTTTACCACCAGCCATTCCAAACATGCCCTGGCAGCTTATAACCTGGATGTTAACCAATATCTGCTCAAGCCCATTTCTTTTGCCACCTTTGCGCTCAAGATCAATGCGCTGATGAATAGTCTCGAACCTTCCAGAAAATTATCGGCAACCGTAAAGCCAAAGGGATTGCAGTTCATCAAGGCAGACCAAAAAAACTCCTATCACTACCTAGATCTTGAACAGATCATTTTTGTTCAGGCCGCCAAAAACTACGTCCACATCTATACCGATAAAGAAAGCTTCATCACCCATATGGGCCTAAACCACATGGAAACCGCATTGAGCGTAGACCATTTCATTAGGATCAGCAAGTCTTTCATTATCGCCAAAAATGCAATTAGAAAGATAGAAGGGAACAGCGTACGCTTAAAAAATGGAGAAACATTCCAGATCGGGGAGAGCTATAAGGCCAATTTTTTAGCCTTTGTCAAGGAAAACATGTCGCCGCCAAAGTAGTTCGTTATAAATTCAAAAATGGTTTTATTAGCCGTTATAAATTGTTAGATTTGAGTGGCAGCACCCAATAGTGCCTAAAATACTGCTCATCAATGTCTAAACCCATCACGCGCGTTTTCGATCTGTTAGCTAACAATCTTGATTTTCCGAAGGAAGAATTTATCAGCGGGAAAATAAAAGGCGCATGGAAAAAATATAGTACCCAGCAATTTTGTGAACTCACAGATCAGTTGAGTGCCGGCCTCACCACTTTGGGTATCGGAAAAGGTTCGCGTGTGGCGGTCATGTCTGCAAACCGGCCCGAATGGAATATTTGCGATTATGCCATCATGCAATTGGGTGCCTACCAAATTCCATTGTACCCTACATTAGGAGAAAACGATATCAGGTTCATTATCGAAAACGCAGAAATTACGTTGGTCTTTGTGAGCGATGAAATCTTGTACCATAAAATAAAGGCCGTGGCCAAGCTGCTGGAACGTCCCTTGCAGGTCTATACTTTTGAATCTGTTGCAGGTGCAGAAAATTGGGAAGAATTGATCCAGCTGGGCCGTAACACGCCGATAGACCTAGAGCCTTATCGCAATGCCGTTACCGAAGATGATATTTTAACCATCATCTACACATCGGGCACTACGGGAACGCCCAAGGGGGTGATGCTCACCCATCGAAACCTGGTAGAAAACATTAAGAATTCGGCCGTTATTTTTCCGCCCAAGGTTAAGGTGGCGCTTAGTTTCCTTCCGCTTTCCCATATTTTTGAGCGGATGATCGCTTATCTATATGTCTATTCGAATGTATCCATCTATTATGCCGAAAGCATGGATACCATCGTGGCAGATATCCAGGCTGTCAGGCCAAATTCATTTTCTACGGTCCCACGTCTGCTTGAAAAGGTTTACGATAAGATCCTTGAAAAGGGCAAGGCCCTCACCGGAATCAAGCGTGCACTTTTCTTCTGGTCATTGGCCCTGGCCGAAAAGTATGACCAACAAAATGGGATTTGGTACCGCCTGAAGTTGTGGATCGCAAGAAAACTGGTGTTCAAAAAATGGCAGGAAGCGCTCGGAGGCCGTTTGGTGGTCATGGCTTCGGGCGGAGCAGCGCTGAACCCACGGCTCAACAGGATTTTCTGGGCGGCAGGCATGCCCGTATTCGAAGGCTATGGATTGACAGAAACTTCGCCAGTGATCACGGTCAATCATTTCGATGCTACCATGTTTGGTACGGTAGGCACGCCGATCCATGGTGTAGAAATTAAGATTGCAGAAGATGGAGAGATCTTAACCCGTGGGCACCACATCATGAAAGGTTACTATCTTCGCCCCGACCTGACCACAGAAAGTATCGATGGAGACGGTTGGTTCCATACCGGAGATATCGGTGAGATTTTGCCGGGTAATTTCCTGAAGATCACCGACCGCAAGAAGGAGATTTTTAAAACAGCCGGAGGTAAATATGTAGCACCCCAGCTGTTGGAAAATAAATATAAGGAATCGCCGCTCATTGAGCAGATCATGGTTTTGGGAGAAAACCGGAAATTTCCCGCCGCGCTGATCGTGCCTACCTTTCCGGCCCTAAGAACCTGGTGCGAGAAAAAAGAAATCACTTATACCACCAATGAAGAAATGATCTGCCATCCACAGGTACTCGATAAATTTGAAAGGTCCATTGCGCAATTGGGAGTCGATTTTGGAAAGTGGGAGCAAGTAAAGCGTTTTGCGCTCTTGCCAAAGGAATTTAGCATAGAAGGTGGGGAACTGACACCAAAACTAAGTTTTAAACGAAAAATTATTCTAGAAAAAAATGCAGCAACAATCGAAAAAATATACAAAGATGCAGAAAACTATAAAGTTTAGGTTCAAGGCGATAGGTGCCCTTTTTATTGCCGGCAGCTGCCTCATTGGTTGTGTGGGACATCAATTGGGCAAAAATAACAGTGGTGAATATAAAAATGGAATGGTGGTTTCAGCAAATGCGTTGGCTTCAGAAGTGGGCATCGACATCTTAAAAAAAGGTGGAAATGCAGTTGATGCCGCAGTTGCCGTACAATTTGCATTGGCCGTTGTCCATCCAAACGCAGGTAATATCGGCGGCGGAGGCTTTATGGTGTACCGCTCCGCCAAGGGCGAAATCAATTCGCTCGATTTTCGTGAAAAAGCAGCTGGAAATGCAAATCGGGATATGTACCTCGACCAAGCGGGAAATCCAATCGTTGATAAGAGCTTATATGGACAATTGGCGGCAGGGGTTCCGGGCTCTGTCGCCGGAATGGTAGAGGCACACCAGAAGTATGGAAAGCTAAAATGGGAAGAACTATTGGCGCCAGCGATACGATTGGCCGCAGACGGATTTAAGATTACCGCACGTCAGGCACGCGAATTCAATGGCATGAAAGCCAGATTTACCAAGCTCAATCCATTGGGAACCGCCATGCTCAAGGAAGCAAAATGGGCTGAAGGCGATGCATTGGTACAAAAAGACCTGGCGCATACCCTTTCCCTGATCCAAGAGAAAGGAAGAAGTGGTTTTTATGAGGGTGAGGTTGCCGATTCGATCGTTTCAGAAATGAAAAGGGGAAATGGGATTATTAGTAAGGAAGACCTTAAAAACTATAAGGCCGTATGGCGCAAGCCGGTTACGGGAATGTACCGTGGATATGAGATTACGACCATGCCGCCCCCATCAAGCGGAGGGATCGCCTTGATCCAATTGCTGAAGTCGGTAGAACCATTTCCATTGGGCAAATGGGGCTATAATACCGATTCTACTGTTCAGCTAATGGTAGAAGCAGAACGCAGGGTATATGCCGATCGTGCTAGCCATTTGGGCGATCCTGATTTCTATCCTGTTCCACAGGCAGGCCTGATCGAAAATGCCTACCTTAAAAAAAGGATGAGCAATTTTACCTGGGCAAAGGCCAGTACCAGTGCCGAAATCAGTGCAGGAGAAATTGCACCACTTGAGCACGAAGAAACAACCCACTTTTCCATTGTTGACAGGGATGGAAATGCGGTGGCCATTACCACAACCCTGAACGGCTCTTACGGTGCCGGTGTAGTGGTGCATGGTGCCGGATTTTTATTGAATAATGAAATGGATGATTTTTCAGTCAAGCCAGGTGCACCAAACATGTATGGACTTGTTGGTGGAGAAGCCAATGCCATTGCACCAAACAAACGGATGTTAAGCTGCATGACCCCAACAATTATTGCCAAAGATGGTAAATTGTTCATGGTTGTGGGCACGCCAGGAGGTTCTACGATCATTACCTCCGTATTTCAGACCATCGTAAACGTAATCGATTTCAACCAGTCTATGCAGGCTGCCGTAAATGCAAAAAAATTTCATCACCAATGGCTGCCTGATCAGATCGATGTGGAAGATAAGGCATTGGATAGCCTCACCAAGGTTAAGCTGGCCGCAAAAGGCTATAAGATTGTGCCGAGGGGTGCCATAGGCCGGGTAGATGCGATCTTAAAGACCAAATGGGGATATTACCAAGGTGGTGCCGACCCTCGGGGCGATGATACAGCTATCGGCTGGTGAGGTGAGAAGAGGAGCAAAGAGCAAGGAACAAAGAACAAAGAGCAAAGAATAAGGAACAAAGAGCGAAGAGCAAAGATGAAAGATGTTGGACTTCTGGACTCTTGGACTTTTAGACAATCTTCCTGACTATTAACCCATGAAAAAATACCTATTTCTGCTATTGTTCTTTTCTGTGCTCAAAACTTTGCAAGCGCAGGATCATGGATCTGCCGTGGCACCGCTCATTACCCAATATCAGGCTGATGAGGTTATGCTCAATCGGAAATATCCATTAAAACGGGCAGACGAATATTTTCTGCGGATGGGCCGCTTCTATCAGGATTGGCTGGTTAAATTAACTTCGCTTAAGTTTAATCAACTTACCGTAAATGAAAGGGTAGATTATATCTTGCTGAAAAGGAATATCAATTCTAGCCTAAGAGGCATCAACTTAGCGCATGCCGATTTCAAGGCCAATCGCTTCAGCATACCATTTGCAGGCACAATCGTCGATTTTGAACAAAAAAGAAGGATAGGAAAACAACAAGATGGCCGGTTGATCTCCGAAGCCTTTGAAAAATTAAAAAACGGTATCAAGGTTAGCATTAAAGCCATTGACAACCTATCGCCTCCACAGGCAAACTGGGCCCGACAGACCGTAGACCAATATCAAACTGTATTTGCAGAGGCCTATAAATTCTATGATGGTTACGATCCCGAGTTTACGAAAGCCACCAAGAATATTTATCTAGAAGTGAATGCTGCGCTTAAAGACTATGCTGACGAATTGAGCAAAATGGCGAAGCTTTCCATGTCAAAAGATGATGGAAGCGGAATTATTGGCAATCCCATCGGAAAGACAGCTTTTCTAAACTTGCTGAAAGAGGAAATGATTGCCTATGCGCCAGAAGAAATCGAAAAAATTGCAATGCGCGAATTTGCCTGGTGCGATGCCGAAATGTTAAAGGCATCTGCCGAAATGGGATTTGGCAAAAACTGGAAAAAGGCGTTGGAAAAAGTTAAATCTGATTATCCGGACTTGGGCAAACAACCAGAACTGGTTTATGCCTTGGCCAATGAAGCCATTAGTTTTGTAGAACGGGAACAGTTGATCATCATTCCAGAATTGGCAAAAGAGGGATGGCGAATGCGGATGTTAAGTGCTGAAGAGCAACAATATGCACCTTTTTTCCTTGGCGGAGAGTCGGTGTTGATCGCGTATCCCACTTCAGGCATGGACGAAGATGCAAAGCTGATGACCTTAAAAGGAAATAATAGGCACTTCTCCCGAGCGGTCGTCTTTCATGAGCTTATTCCTGGGCATAACCTGCAATATTTTATGCAGAATAGATATAAGACCTATCGTAAGGGCTTTGGAACGCCATTTTGGACCGAAGGCTGGTCGCTCTATTGGGAAATGCTGCTTTGGGACAAAGGTTTTGCGAAAACTCCAGAAGACAAAATCGGCATGCTTTTTTGGCGGATGCACAGGTGCGCAAGGATCATATTTTCCATGAACTACCATTTGGGCAAATGGACCCCAAAACAATGTATCGATTTTCTGGTCGATCGGGTGGGGTTTGAACGGGCAAATGCCGAAGCCGAAGTCCGTCGGTCATTTACCGGTGGTTATGGTCCACTTTATCAGATCGGTTACATGTTGGGCGGACTCGAATTCCGTGCCCTTCATCGAGAACTCGTTGGTAGCGGAAAGATGAGCAATTTCAAATTCCATGACCGGATTTTAAAGGAAAACAACATGCCAGTAGAAATGGTGAGAGCTATTCTGACAAATGAACGCTTGCCAGAGAATTTCAATACCAAATGGAGATTTGCGGGGAACCTTTGATCATCCAGATCTACTAACAGCTTCTGCTTCATATGTTCTAAAACCAAACAAAAACAGGGTTTTATTGTTTCCGTGTGCTCCAACACTTTAGCTTGATTCTTGTCTAGCAAACTGAACACTTTTCAATTTTTCCCATCTTGTCTTTCAGGAGTATAAAAATGCATATAAATGCTTGTGGGCTAATAAAATGGACTTTATTCCAGTTTTGCGTAAGGGATTTGGTACAGGTATTGACTGATAGGAGCCAATAAAGTGTTTTACAAAAAATACCCAAAAAATCAATATTATGAAACTGAAATTTTTAACCTATCTGCCAGTTGCTTTAGCTGGCTTATTTATGGGTGGCAGTGCATCTGCACAAACCACCACTTCTTCAGCAGAACCCTTTAGAACTTGGTCTATCGGTGTGAACGCTGGTACCACTATTCCTGTATCTCCGCTAGGTGGAAAAAATGATTATTCACATTGGGAAACAGGTTTTTCATACGGGCTTTACATCAAAAAGCAGATTACCCCTTTCTTCGGCCTTCGCTTAGATGGATTTAGAGGGGCCACAAAAGGCGACAATACTCAAGCCTTTAACAGTGGATCTACTGTTGCAAGTCCATTTAGCTCTTTTAGGACCGATATCAATTATGCCGGTAGTTTAAGTGCCGTAGCCAACTTGTTCAACTGGAGCATGTTCAAACAAGTTAACAATGCCACTTTCTTTGTAATGGCCGGTGGTGGATTTACCAACTTTACAACAACAACCACATCTACAGGTGGAGTGGTTACCGAAAATCCAACCAGGACTAAGATTAATATCCCGGTTGGTCTGGGCGCAAAATTCCGTTTGTCTGAAGGATTGAACCTAGATATTGGTGCAACCATGAACTATCTTGATGATGATACTTTCGATGGCCGTACAGCAAATGGTAATGACAAATATACCTACGGCTATGCCGGATTGGAATATGCGTTTGGAAAAGGTAAACAATTGGCATTCTATAGCCCAACTGCTGCTACTTATGATGAAGCTGTAGCTGCGAAAAATGCCGCTAATGCATTGAAATCTGATCTGGATGCACAAAAAGCAGAAAATGCAAGGTTGCGTTCAGAAATGAACGACTTGTTAAAAGATAGCGATGGAGATGGTGTGGCAGATAAATTGGACAAATGTGCCGGTACGCCTGCTGGAACAGTTGTAGATGGTTCTGGATGTCCTTTAAAAGTTCCTGCTCCACAGGTAACCGAAAAAGTGATCGTTACAGAAGCCGACCGTAAGGTAGTGGCTGATGCCATCAGAAACCTTGAATTTGATTTCAATAAAGCAACGATCCGTGCCAAATCTTATCCAACTTTAAATAGAGTGGCGGCCTTGTTGATCGAGAAAAACTTTAGCTTGAAACTAGCTGGCCATACCGATAACAAAGGTAGTGATGCTTATAACCTAAAATTATCAAAAGATAGGGCCGAGTCGATCAAAAGCTATTTGGTATCGCAAGGTGCCAATGCAAGTAGGGTCGAAGCAGTAGGCTATGGTGAAAGCCAACCAATTGCGACCAACAGCACAGATGCTGGCCGTCAAAAAAACAGAAGGGTTGAATTTACTTTATACTAAGTCAAATTAAATCTCTTATCGAAACGCCCCGTAGCACAAGTTGTTATGGGGCGTTTTTTTTGCATTGATCCAACGACGTCGGACATTTACAACCTTAATCCTATTCCCCCTTGCGTCAACCTCGCAGGTTCTTAAGAACCTGCGAGGTTTTTTATATCGATTATCAAGTAGCATGACCAAATGGTAGCCTCTGGTGAACAGGTAGGTTGAGAAAAATAAAATTCCATTTGCATGATTAAATCTAAAGCGTTAAATTTGTTATGCAAGCATAGTAATAATGAAGCAAAAAGATACAGTCGATTATTTTTTAAAGGTGGTGTGGCAAAATGTTTCGAACACCTATAACCAGATTGCCTCCGGATTTGGCATCACCCAGGCCATCGGATATGTCCTCATCAACATCGAGGCAGATGGTACAGCAGTTTCGGCATTGGCCGCCCTGCTGGGTGTTAAAGCTACAAGTTTATCGCGAATGTTAAATAATATGGAAGAGCTCGGGCTGATCTACCGGGAAACCTCCGTTGGTGATAAACGTTCTGTCAAGGTTTTTTTGACCCCTTTTGGGATCGAAAAAAGAAAACTGGCTAGAAATGTCGTTGTCTCCTTCAATGAATACTTGAATGAAAAATTAAATCAAAAGGAAAAAGAGCAGTTGATCGCCACCTTAGAAAAAGTAAACCAGCTCACCTTAGCTTATTCTCCCAGCAATGATGAACAAAAAAATAAATAGCGTTACGGTTTTGGGTTCTGGAATCATGGGATCCCGCATCGCTTGCCATTTCGCCAA
The DNA here is from genome assembly GCA_031119475.1 of Pedobacter sp. GTDB lineage: Bacteria > Bacteroidota > Bacteroidia > Sphingobacteriales > Sphingobacteriaceae > Pedobacter. The sequence continues at coordinate 81,112 of JAVHXV010000010.1, forward strand.
TATAGGCGTGCAAGTGCTGCTGTTGGACATTGCCCCATTAGTACTGCTTCCAGAAGAAGAGGCAAAGGGATGGGCACTGGACCATCCGGCAGTAAAAAACCGCATCGTAAATGCCGCACTGCAGGCAACCGTAAAAGCTAATCCATCTCCCATCTATACCCAAAATGTACTCAAGCACATTGCTACTGGTAATTTTGAGGATGATATGCCCAAAATAGCTGCAAGTGACTGGATCATAGAAGTTGTAGTCGAAAACCTGGACATCAAGAGGAAAGTTTTTGATCAGGTAGAACAATTTCGGAAGCCCGGTACACTTATTACTTCCAACACTTCGGGCATCCCGATCCAGATGATGGCGGACGGACGAAGTGATGATTTTAAGGCCAATTTTTGTGGAACACATTTCTTTAATCCACCGCGCTACCTGAGGCTGTTGGAAATTATCCCAACGGTCTATACAAAACCTGAAATCGTTGATTTTCTGATGGCCTATGGAGATAAATTCTTAGGGAAAACAACAGTCTTGTGTAAGGATACTCCTGCGTTTATTGCCAATAGGGTGGGTGTTTATTCCATCATGTCACTTCTGCATTTGGTCGAAAAAATGGGATTGACCGTAGAAGAAGTGGATAAATTTACCGGTCCGGCATTGGGCCGTCCAAAATCGGCAACTTTTCGCACAACTGATGTGGTTGGATTAGATACCATGATCAAAGTTGCAAAAGGATTGTATGATAATTGTCCGAACGATAAGGCTCATGATCTTTTTCAGCTTCCAAGCTATGTACAAAAAATGGAAGCCAATAACTGGCTTGGCGATAAAACAAAGCAGGGATTCTATCAAAAGACAAAAAATGCCGAAGGGAAAACTGAAATCCTTGCCTTGGACCTCAATACATTAACTTATAGACGCCAAGAAAAGGTAAGGTCCACTACACTGGAGCTGACCAAAACAATAGATCAGGTTAAAGATCGGATGAAAGTCTTTGCCACAGGGAAAGACAGGGCGGCGGAACTTTTCAGGGCATCATTTTTTGGACTGTTCGAATATGTTTCAGACCGGATCCCTGAAATTTCTGATGAGTTGTATCGCATAGATGATGCCATGCGTGCTGGCTTTGGTTGGGAGCTGGGTCCGTTTGAAGTGTGGGATGCAGTTGGTCTCCAAGAATCGATCGCAGGGATGAAAGCATATGGACATGCGCCTGCCGAATGGGTAAATGAGCTGTTGGCTGCGGGCCATACTTCCTTTTATAAAGTAGAAGATGGGGTGAAAAAATACTATGATATCCCGACAAAGCAATACAAAGCCATTCCAGGTACCGACGACTATATTATTTTAGATCACCTGAGGGCCACAAAAACCTTATATAAGAATGCTGGTGCTTCGATTATCGATCTGGGCGATGGTATTCTAAATGTAGAATTCCATTCCAAGATGAATACGATTGGCGGCGATACGTTAACAGCCATTAACAAGGCCATCGATATGGCAGAAAAGAACTATCGTGGGGTGGTGATCGGTAATGACGGTGCAAATTTTTCGGCCGGGGCCAATGTGGGAATGATCTTTATGATGGCCGTAGAGCAAGAGTGGGAAGAATTGAACATGGCTATACGTGTTTTTCAGAACACGGCCATGCGGATCCGCTATTCATCAATCCCTGTTGTCATTGCGCCGCACAATTTAACATTGGGTGGGGGATGCGAATTCAGTATGCATGCCGATTTTGTCCAGTTGAATGCGGAAACCTATATGGGACTGGTTGAGTTTGGCGTTGGTGTGATCCCAGGCGGCGGCGGAACAAAAGAATTCGCCTTGCGTGCATCTGACGAATATCATGCCGATCAGATTGTTCAGAACACATTGAAAGATCGGTTTTTGACGATCGGAATGGCAAAAGTTTCCACTTCTGCCGCTGAAGCTTTTGAGCTGGGCTATCTCCAACAAGGAAAATATGGCATTAGTATGAACAGGAGCAGATTGATTGCCGATGCGAAAGCAAAAGCGATAGCAATCGCAGAAGCGGGATATACCATGCCGATCCAACGAAAAGATATCAGGGTACTCGGAAAACAAGGTTTGGGCATTGTTTACGCAGGCGCAAATACCATGTACAGTGGCAACTATATATCGGAACACGATAAAAAGATTTCTGAAAAATTAGGATGGGTCATGTGCGGGGGAGACCTGTCGTCACCTACCGAAGTGAGCGAGCAGTACCTGTTGGACCTTGAACGTGAAGCCTTTTTATCCCTATGTGGCGAACGTAAAACCCTAGAACGCATCCAATCTATTGTGACCAAGGGCAAGCCTTTGAGAAATTGATAGGGAAGAGAGAACAAAGAATAAAGAGCAAAGAGCACAGCGCAAAGAAAAAAGGATGATAAGTATTGGAGTAGTTAAATAGAGTAGAAATTGATGAAGTAGTAATGTCTTTGATCTTTGCTCCTTTATCTATAAATCATAAAAAGATGCAAGAAGCATACATCATTGCTGGATTAAGAACCGCGGTAGGAAAAGCACCAAGAGGTGTATTTCGATTCATGAGAGCCGATGAACTTGCGGCAACTGTAATCCGCGAACTGGTTGCGGGCATACCAAACCTTGACAAAGAACAGATCGACGATGTGATTGTCGGGAATGCGACTCCAGAAGCGGAGCAGGGTTTGAATATTGGCCGGATGATCAGTCTGATGGGGCTGGATACCGATAAAGTTCCAGGGGTTACCATTAATCGTTATTGCGCTTCCGGACTGGATACCATTGCTACTGCTGTGGCCAAAATCAGGTCCGGCATGGCCGATTGCATTGTTGCTGGAGGGGTTGAAGTCATGTCGGGCATGCCATTTGGCGGTTGGAAGATCGTTCCCAATCCGGAAGTAGCCAAAAATAATCCCGATTGGTACTGGGGGATGGGGCTAACCGCAGAAGCAGTGGCCAACGAATACCAGATCAATAGGACTGACCAGGATGAGTTTGCATTCCAATCGCATCAAAAAGCAACTGCAGCCATAAAGAACGGATTCCTAAAAACGGGCATCCTACCTGTAACAGTACATGAAAATTACCTGGACGAGCAACATAAACGGAAAACAAGATCTTATGTGGTTGACACCGATGAAGGGCCCCGGGCAGATACTGCCCTAGATAAGCTGGCGAAATTAAAACCTGTTTTTGCGGCAAATGGATGCATTACGGCAGGTAATTCATCGCAGACCTCAGATGGTGCCGCTTTTGTCCTAGTGGTTTCTGAAAAGAAAATGAAGGAGCTCGGTGCCGAACCCATAGCGCGGTTGGTGAGTTATGGCATAGCGGGAGTGCCACCTAGGATTATGGGGATTGGTCCTATCGAGGCCATTCCGAAAGCATTGAAACAGGCCAGAATGAAACAAGATGACATCGACCTGATTGAACTTAATGAAGCATTTGCATCGCAATCACTGGCCATCATTCGGACATTAGGACTCGACCAAAGTAAGATCAATGTCAATGGTGGAGCAATCGCACTCGGACATCCATTAGGCTGCACCGGCGCTAAACTGTCGGTCCAACTCTTTAACGAACTGAAAAGGCAGAACAAAAAATTTGGTCTGGTAACCATGTGCGTCGGAACCGGACAAGGCGCTGCAGGAGTGTTTGAGGTGTTTTGAGATAGGGTTTGATGTTGAGTGACGGGTATCAAGTATTAAGTATCAGGTAGCAAGTATCTAGTCTCTGGTAGCAAAATATAGTAAGTTAGAACAATAGAATAAGTGAGGGTGAAGAAGATGCATAATTTTAAAAATTTAAAAGTTTGGCAAAAGGCAATTGATCTAGCAGTTGATGTATACGAGGCTCTAAGTGTTTTGCCGATTGATGAGCGATATGGTTTGACAGCCCAAATGAAAAGGTGCTCAATTTCCATTTCCTCAAATATAGCTGAAGGTGCTGGAAGGAGTACAGGAGCTCAATTTAAATATTTCCTTACTATTAGTCAAGGCTCTGCTTTTGAATTGGAAACACAATTGATGATCTCTGCTCGATTGAAGTTAATAGAAGAAGAAGTGGTTTCTAAATTGCTTGCACAAACAACACAGATCCAGAAAATGATCTACTCATTAGAAAAATTAATTAAAAATTAAATGATATAGGTAGTCTGTAGCTTGATACTTGCTACTTGCTACCATGAAAGTCTCTTAGTCATATGGAAAATCCAGAAAAAAAAACAATCAAAGGTGGTGAATTTCTAATTGCTCAAACTGCTTATCAGGATGTATTTATACCTGAGGAATTTGATGAAGAACAACAGATGATTGCGCAGACCTGCCGCGATTTTTTGGCTGCGGAAATCAATCCCATCCTCGATCGGATTGATAGCCAGGAAGAAGGATTGATGCCTTCGCTGATGGATAAAGCTGGAGAATTGGGAATGTTGGGCGTTTCAATTCCTGAAGAATATGGGGGATTTGGAAAGAATTTTAATACATCGATGCTGGTGGCCGACGTTTGTGGAGCGGGACATTCCTTCGCTGTCGCGCTTTCTGCACATACGGGAATTGGGACCTTACCCATCCTTTATTACGGCAATGAAGCACAGAAGGCCAAATATATTCCAAAACTGGGTACTGGTGAATGGAAGGCTTCCTATTGCCTCACAGAGCCTAATGCAGGTTCTGATGCCAATTCTGGCAAGACAAAAGCCAGGTTAACAGCAGATGGCCGGCACTACGTCATCAATGGCCAAAAAATGTGGATTACCAATGGCGGATTTGCTGACATCTTTATCGTATTTGCAAAAATTGACGACGATAAAAACCTGACGGCATTTATTGTAGAAAAAGACTTTGGCGGAATAACCATGAATCCTGAAGAACACAAGATGGGCATCAAAGGCTCTTCGACACGACAGGTCTTCTTTAACGATTGCCATGTCCCCGTAGAAAACATGTTGTCTGAACGGGAAAATGGATTTAAGATTGCCGTAAACATTTTAAATATAGGCCGGATCAAATTGGCTGCTGCGGCAATCGGCGGTTCAAAAGAGGTGCTCAATCATGCCATCAATTACGCCAATGAACGCTCGCAGTTCGAAAGGCCGATTTCAAAATATGGGGCCATCCGTTTCAAATTAGCTGAAATGGCAGCCAAAATCTATGCAGTTGAATCGGCAAATTATCGTGCCGGACAAAATATAGATGATGCCTACGATGAACTGGTTGAACAGGGGATGGATGCCGGAAAGGCAAAATTAAAGTCTACAGAACAATTTGCCGTAGAGTGCGCCATCTTAAAAGTTTGGGGCTCGGAAGTGCTGGATTATGTGACCGATGAAGGGGTTCAGATCTATGGTGGAATGGGCTTTTCAGCAGATGCACCCATGGACCGCTCTTACCGTGACGCCCGGATCAATCGCATTTTTGAAGGTACCAACGAAATCAACAGGCTCTTAACTGTCGATATGATGCTGAAACGTGCCATGAAAGGCGAGCTTGATCTCATGACACCAGCCACCGCTGTTGCTGCCGAACTGATGTCGATCCCAGAATTTGGAGAAGAAGATGACGCCCTTTTTGCTGCAGAAAAGAAAATCCTGCAAAACTTAAAAAAAGCAACTTTAATGGTTGCTGGCGCCGCCGTGCAAAAACTGATGATGAGCCTGTCCAAGGAGCAGGAAATATTAATGAACATTGCCGATATGGCCAGTTATACCTATGTGGCTGAATCCGTGATGTTACGAACAGAAAAATTAGTCAGCCTACGTGGCGAAGAAGCCTGCAAGGGACAGCTCGACCTGATGAGGATCTATTTTGTAGAAGCGGTAGATGGACTGCAAAAGGCTGGAAAGGAAGCACTATGGGCATTTGCTGAAGGTGACGAGCTTAGGATGATGTTGGTTGGTCTGCGTAGATTTACAAAAATAGAACCATTTAATGTGAAGCAATCACGCCAAAATGTGGCCTTGCAGATGATTGAGGCAAATAGATATTGTTTTTAAGCATCAAGTAGTAAGTATCAGGTAGCAAGATTGGGTGTGCTAGAGGGGTTAGAGATAAATAATACCGTACTTGCTAGTTTGAGGCAAACGCTTTCTGCTTTACGCTTTTGAGCTTCCCCAAATCAATTGTTAAAATTGGTTAAAAATTGCGCCGTCGGCAATAAAAGCTTATTTTTGTGCAATTATGTTAAAAATGAGCGTACTAGTGGGGCTTTTAGTGGTGGTTGGAAGTTTTTCTGCCTGCAAAAAAGACAAATATGATGCAGAAAAGCAAGCAAACATAGATGATGCATTAATTGTTGATTTTATTGCTAAAAACAGCATCGTAGCCATTAAACATAGCTCTGGGATCTATTATCAGATCATTAATCCAGGCAGTGGAAATTTTTCTTTTAGTCTTTCAACCAATGTTACCGTTAATTACGAAGGCCGCTTGTTGACCGGAGCTATTTTCGATAAATCTACCTCAGCTAAAACTTTTGCACTTGGAACGCTAATTCAGGGCTGGCAGATCGGTATTCCGTTGATCCAAAAAGGGGGACGGATCAGGTTGATCATTCCATCTACCTTGGCCTACAAAAATCAATCACCAAGTAGCAATATCCCAGAAAATGCCGTACTGGATTTCACTATCGATTTAATCAATGCACAATAAATTACAAATGCGTAAAAATATAACCATATACCTAGCTTCCTTATTAAGCGTTCTTGTTCTTTTCAATTCCTGCAAGAAGGACTATGAAACCATCCAAAATATTGATGATGCAAAAATCCAGGCTTTTACCGCAGGTAAAGGTTTTACCAAGGATCCGTCTGGTTATTACTACAAAATTACAGATCCGGGCAATGGTGCAGACCTCAAAAACTCCGATTCTGTATTTTATTCCTATAATTTTAAATCCCTGTCGGGTACGGTGTTCAATCAATCCAGCAATGTGATCATCCCAGGCGATTATTTGGGCTATACTGATAGATTTGTGGTAGGGTCGGCCTCCTACCTCTTTACGCCTATCAGGGAAGTATATTCAAAATTGAAAAGAGGCGGCAAAGCTACGCTCATTTTACCTTCCTATATGGCTTTTGGCAAAAATGGGATCAATTCATCGCCAGTAAATATTGAATCTAATGAAATCATTGTATTGGATTTGGGAATTTATGCCCAGGCCAAAAAACATGAAATCAATGAGGTGGAAATTGACAATTTTGTTGCGGCCAATAAACTCACCCTTACCAAAGATCCATCACGGGCAAGGTACCAAATTATTACACCTGGTACCGGAACTGATGCCATAACCTTAAATTCGACCATTACATTCAATTATACAAGGAGATTTTTAGATGGTACAGTGGCAGAGTCGAGCACGGGCGGTGTAACCAGTAGTGTGGTCGCTGACCTGATCACCGGCTGGCAGAAGATCTTGCCCGGACGCGTTACTGCAGGTGGAAAGCTTAGGCTCGTCCTTCCTGGCGATCTGGTAGCCGGAACCGCTATGGACTTCGATATTGAAATCGTCAGCGTAACCAACTAAAATTACAATCGCTTTAGCGAAGCGCCTTTTTGTAGGCTTTTAAGGCACGGTCTCTGGCGAAGGTATGTTCTACAATGGGAACAGGTGCAATTGCCGAGCGGTATGCCGGCGCCCATTTAAAAACATATGCCATCTTTGGGTCGAATTTTTTGAGCTGAGCTTCGGGATTAAAGATCCTGAAATAGGGAGCAGCGTCATTTCCTGAGCCACAGGCCCATTGCCATCCGCCAATATTGCTTGCCTGCTCATAATCTAAGAGCTTCTCTGCAAAATAAGCCTCTCCCCATCTCCAATCGATCAAAAGATGTTTGCACAAAAAGCTGGCCACAACCATCCTTACCCGGTTATGCATAAATCCAATCTCATTTAACTGGCGCATCCCTGCATCTACAAGCGGATATCCCGTCTTGCCCTGGCACCATGCTTCGAATTCTGCTTCATCATTGCGCCATTGGATCTGATCGTAATCTGGTTTGAAAGCATGGGAAACGGTAGAAGGGAAATGCCACAAGATCATCATGTAAAATTCTCTCCAGGCCAGTTCCGAAAGCCATTTGTCAGCCTTTTGTTGCAATGCTTCCTGTACTGCCTGCCTAATGCTCACCGTGCCAAACCGCAGGTGGATGCCTATTCGCGTGGTCGCATCTTTAGCTGGAAAATCACGAAATTGGTCATAATCTGCAACTTTGGTCTCGAAATGTACAGTCGGAAATTTTTGTTCAGATTCCTCAAAGCCGATTTTCTTTAATGAAGGAATTGGAGGTACATCGATTTGGCAAAGATTTTTCAGGTAATGTTTAATAGGGTAGGATTTTACATAAAAATCATCTAATTTTTTTTGCCAGATCCGAAAATAGGGCGTAAAAACGGTATAGGGTTTACCATCTGCCTTGACTACTTCATCCTTTTCAAAAATTACTTGGTCCTTGAACGTGAAAAATGGAATATCCTTGCTGGCCAACAATTTGTGGATTTCAGCATCCCGTTCCCGGGCGTAAGGCTCATAATCCTGATTGGCATAAACTGCCTTCACATCAAACTCATCAACTATGGCTTTCCATACTTCACTGGGACGGCCATATTTTACAAGTAAGGCTGATTTTTGCTGTTGAAGCTCTTGGTTGATCTTCGCCAGCGTTTGATAGATAAATGTGACCCTTGCGTCGGCTTTGTTGGATAGTTGTTCGAGAATATGCTGATCAAAAATAAATAGGATCAAAACGGGATGATCTCCTTTTAGCGCATGATAGAGCGCGGCATGGTCGTTGAGCCTCAAATCTCTTCGCAGCCAGCAGATGCTGATGGATTTTTTTTTGTTTTCAGGTGATGATTTTGTCATTCGAGCTAGATTTGCAGCCTATTCCGGTTGGGACGATAAAGGGAGTCGATCGCTGCGTCGAGATTGGTATAAACGTATTTATATCCGGTATCCAATAACTTACGGGCCAAAGTGTTGCTGCTCATTAGCGGTAAGATGCTCATTTCACCAAGCATCGCCTTCAATACAAATTTAGGGACATGGATTCCCCAAATTGGCCGATTTACACGTCCTGCTATGGTCTTCATCATGAATTTATTGGTAACCGGAAATGGCGCACAGGCCTGATAGGCGCCAACAAAGGAAGGATTTTCAACTGCCGTTACAAAAATTTTGACCACATCATCCAAATGGACCCATGGTACCCATTGTTTGCCAGAGCCAAGAGGGGCGCCGACAAAAGACCTGATTGGTTTTTCAAGTTCTGCTACAAGGCCATGCTCCCTGCTCAAGATCAGGCCTATGCGTACTTTTACAACACGAATGCCCATCGACAATCCTTCGTCTGCTGCCGCTTCCCATTTCACACAGCATTCGGACAAAAATCCTTTCCCAGGATCAGAATCTTCCGTTAGGATTTCATTTTTCCGATCTCCATAATAACCAACTGCCGAAGCCGAAATAAATGAGGTAACGGGTGCTTGAATTTCGCGTATGGTACGGTAAAGTAATTTTGCCGATTCAACACGGCTATCAGTAATTTCCTTTTTACGTTCGGGAGTCCATTTTTTTTCACCGATGTCGGCTCCTGCCAGATGGATGATCGTATCGATTCCTTCAAAGGCGTTCTTGTCGATTTCATTCCGCTCAACGTTCCATAAAAAGACCTTTGCGCCTTCAAATTGGGTCGTATTCCTTGATAAGATTGTAACCTGGTGGCCAAGCGCAAGTAAGGCCGGAACCAATTTGCGGCCTACCATTCCTGTAGCGCCGGTTATCAATATATGCTTTGACATGATGAACTTCCTTTCTACTCCGATTTTTTTTGCTCGAAAGTATGCATTCTGGCTAAGACTTCATAGCGGTGAACGTCACGATTTAGCGATTTGTTAAATTTTTTTATCGATCACCACTATGTAAAAAATCTAATGTTTAAACAGTTAATTGCTATAAAATGTGCAAATTGCAAGCCAATATAAATGGCTTTGGATGATGAGCAAAAAGATTTTGGTTTGGTTTAGGAATGATCTTCGTTTGCATGACAATGAAATGCTGGTCGAAGCCATTGCAAAATCAGATGAAATTTTACCTGTTTATTTTTTCGATCCTAGACATTTCCAACAAACCAGCTATCATACCTTAAAAACTGGTGCGCTCCGTGCACAGTTTTTGATCGAAAGTGTGGCCGCACTCCGTCAATCATTCCAAAATCTGGGAGGCAACATTATTATCCTTCTTGGGAAACCTGAAGATCATTTGCCCGTTCTCGTATCCAAATATGAGATCACGGAAGTCTATCATCACCGTGAAGTGGCCAGTGAAGAGACGGATGTATCGGCCCATGTGGAGGATGCGTTGTGGAAGCAAAGGGTAAACCTGAAGCATTTTATCGGCCATACGCTTTACAATAAGGAAGATCTTCCTTTCCCGATCAAGGATATTCCGGATGTTTTTGCGCAATTTAAAAAGAAAACCGAGCGTGATGCCGGGGTAAAGCCCTGTTTCTTAACTCCCCAGAAAATCAACTTTGTACCAACAGATGAATGGGGCGCGTTACCTGCACTCACTGAACTTTTGCCCCACGTTGATCTTGGCACGCTACCTACTTCGGCCTACAAGGGCGGTGAGCAGGAAGCCCTTAATCATTTATATGAGTTTCTGCATACTGGTGAAGACATGGCCCTGGCCAATGCTTCACTAAAGAAAAACGAGATCGTGTCCAAGCTTTCGCCCTGGTTGTCGTTGGGCTGCCTATCGCCGCGCGAAGTTTATTGGAAGATGAAGGAAGCTGAATTGAGCTATGGCCTTAAGCCCTATTTTAACCAGATTGTAGTCGGGCTGTTGTGGAGGGATTATTATCGTTTCATGTTCAAAAAATATGGCAATGTTTTTTTTAGGCCTGCAGGTTTTGGACATGCCGAGATGCCCGTCGGCCAGGTAGACGAATTGCAATTGTCGGCCTGGAAAAATGCGAACACAGGCCATCCCCTCGTAGACGCCATGCTTTATGAACTGAATACGACAGGCTACATCAGCCATGCTGCAAGACTTTTGGTTGCGCTATACCTGATTTATGAACTGAAGATCAATTGGGTATTTGGGGCAGCCTATTTCGAAGAAAAACTGCTCGACTATACACCGGCAAGCAATTGGGGCAATTGGGCCAACGTGGCAGGTGTGGGCAATGATGCCAGGCTGACCAACAGTTTCGATTTCGAAAAACAGCTGAAAGTGGTCGATCCTAAAGGACTGTACCTGCAGGATGTCAGGGCATAGGTGAAAAGGTCAAAAAAGCGAAAAGTCAAAGGTGAAGCAGAAAGCCAAAAGCTTAATTTGAGCAAAGGAATGAGGCATTTTTGGATATAGAAAAGGTCAAATGCTTTGGGCTTGAAACTTTCTGCTTTTTATGAAGTTTAATTGCCTTTTTTCAAGGTAAAATCCTAATTTTGCAATACTTATCGTAACTACAGCATAATGGATAACTTATCTTATCTCAATGGCGCCAACGCCGAATATATAGAATCATTATATCAAAGCTATAAAGAAGACCCCAGTTCAGTAGAATTTGGATGGCAGAAGTTTTTTGAGGGCTTCGATTTTGGAAGAGGGTCCACAGCTGCAAGTGTGAGTGCAGAAACACCAGAGCACTTTTTAAAGGAGATCAACGTCTTAAATTTAATCAACGGATATCGCCAGCGCGGGCACCTTTTTACACGTACAAATCCGGTTAGGGACCGTCGCAAACACAGCCCGACCCTGGCCATAGAAAACTTTGGCCTCTCCAAGGCCGACCTTGACACGGTTTTTAACTCCGCGGTAGAGACCGGCCTGGGCAAACCCGCAAAATTGAATGAAATCATTGCCTTTTTGGAACAGACTTACTGTGTTTCTATCGGAGCCGAATTCCTTTATTTAAGGACGCCAGAGGTTTTACAATGGCTGACCCAAAAGATGGAAGAGGAAAGGAATACACCTAAGTTTTCTTTGGACGAGAAAAAACGTATCCTTACGAAATTAAATGAGGCAGTAAGCTTTGAAAGCTTTTTGGGAACAAAATTCTTGGGCCAAAAACGTTTCTCTTTGGAAGGGGCAGAATCGTTGATCCCTGCGCTCGATTCTGTAATTGAGAAAGGTGCAGCACTCGGGATAGAGGAATTTGTGATCGGAATGGCCCACCGTGGGCGTCTGAATGTACTGGCCAACATCATGCAGAAAACCTATAAAGATATTTTTGCTGAATTTGAAGGCAAAGGTTATAGTGCCGACTCTCCATTTGGAGGGGATGTAAAATATCATTTGGGCTATTCAACAGACATTACGACCAATGCAGGTAAAAATGTTCATTTGAGCCTATGTCCAAATCCATCCCACCTCGAAACCGTAAATGGTGTGGTAGAAGGGATGTCGAGGTCAAAAATCGATTTTAAATATGGTGGCGACAATAGCAGGTTGGCCCCAATATTGATACATGGCGATGCTTCGATTGCCGGACAGGGGATTGTTTACGAAGTGATCCAAATGGCGCGTTTGGAAGGCTATAAGACTGGTGGAACCATCCACTTGGTCATCAATAACCAGATCGGATTTACCACAAACTATAAGGATGCCCGTTCAAGTACCTATTGTACCGACATTGCAAAGGTCACCTTGTCACCTGTTTTCCATGTAAACGGCGATGATGTAGAAGCACTCGTATATGCCATTAATTTGGCCATGGAATATCGTCAAAGGTATCAAAACGATGTGTTTATTGACATTTTGTGCTATCGCAGGTTTGGACACAACGAATCTGACGAGCCTAAATTTACACAGCCTTTGCTGTACAAGGCCATTGAGAAACATGCCAATCCTAGAGATATTTATATCGATAAGCTGAGCAAGGCGGGAGAATTGGAAGCCGGGCTGGCCAAAGAGATTGAAAAACAGTTCAAAGGCATCTTGCAGGAACGTTTAAATGAGGCAAAAGAAATTACCTCCACTTATAGCGATGTTAAGTTTGGCGGGGCATGGGCCGATATGCGCTTGGCTACAGCCAAGGACTTCGAAGTTTCTCCAGATACTTCCGTGAAAAAAGAGACCTTGTTGGAAGTCGCCAAGCGGATTGCCACCTTGCCAAAAGACAAAAAATTCTTCAAGAAAATAGAAAAACTGTTTGATGAGCGCCAGAAAATGGCCACAACTTCGCATGTTTTCGATTGGGCAATGGGTGAGCAGTTGGCTTATGGTACCTTGTTGGCAGAAGGAAAAAGAGTACGCTTAAGTGGACAGGATGTAAAAAGGGGAACTTTTTCACATCGTCATGCCGTACTTACATTGGAAGATTCGGAAGAAGAATATACGCCTTTGGCCAATATTTCTGTGCAGCAGGCACCTTTTGATATCTATAATTCGCATTTGTCTGAATATGGGGTGCTGGGATTTGAATATGGCTACGCCATGGCCAATCCCAATGCATTGACCATTTGGGAGGCCCAGTTTGGCGACTTTTTCAATGGTGCCCAAATTGTTGTCGACCAATATGTGGCGAGCTCAGAAACCAAATGGCAAAGGGAAAATGGCTTGGTGATGTTGTTGCCACATGGTTATGAGGGACAAGGGCCAGAACATTCGTCGGCGCGCATCGAACGCTTTATGGAACTTTGTGCAGATTATAACATGCAGGTTGTGAACTGCACTACGCCTGCCAATTTTTTCCATTCGCTCCGTCGCCAATTTAAACGTGATTTCAGAAAGCCGTTGGTGGTGTTCAGTCCGAAAAGTTTATTGCGCCATCCGCTATGCGTTAGTCCGTTGGGCGATTTTACCAATGGCAAGTTCAAAGAAGTAATCGATGATGAAAATGTAAAGGCCACGGCAGTAAAACGCGTGGTGTTCTGCAGCGGAAAGATCTATTATGATCTTCTGGAAACCCAAAAATCAAATGGTAAGGGCGATGTAGCCCTGGTCAGGTTGGAACAGCTGTATCCGACTCCGGTTGATCAGATGGAAGCGGTGGTAAAGAAATATAAAAATGTACAAGATGTGGTTTGGGTTCAAGAGGAACCTGAAAATATGGGAGCATGGCCGTATTTATTGCGCAGACTAAGAAAGACAGCACTTAAAAACATCGATGTCATTGCACGGACAGAAAGCAGCAGTACGGCTACCGGTTATGCCAAACTGCATTCGAACCAGCAAGCGGCTATCATTTCTGCTGCCTTTGATATACCAGTTACCGAAAAAGTAAAAGCGATCGTAGCAAAAGCAACAAAAAAATTAGTAAATATAGACTAGCGCTTTGCCCTGAGCGATAAGCATTGAGCGTACAGAATGCCAATGCCATCGCCAAACGCATTGCGCCAAACAAAAATAATCATGGGTTTAGAAATAAAAGTTCCGCCGGTTGGCGAGTCAATTACAGAAGTGGTTTTATCCCGTTGGGTTAAAAATGATGGCGATTTCGTAGAAATGGACGAAATTATCGCCGAATTGGAATCCGATAAAGCCACCTTCGAACTCACTGCCGAAAAAGCAGGAACTTTAAAGATTGTAGCCAGCGAAGGCGATACCTTGGCCATTGGCGCTGTTGTGTGCTCGATAGAAGAAGGCGGAAAGTCTGAAGGCCCCAAAGCTGAAAGCCCTAAATCGGAGGCGGCACCCCAAGCTGAAAAGGCCAGTGCCCCGGTAGCCGAAAAATCTGGAAATAGCTACGCAGCTGGAACGCCATCGCCTGCAGCAGCCAAAATATTAGCCGAAAAGGGAGTCGATTCAGGTTCGGTAAAAGGCACTGGTGTTGACGGTAGGATTACCAAAGAAGATGCCCTAAAATCTGAAAGCGCAAAAGCGGATGGCGGAAAGCAAAAAACGGAAAGCGCACAGCCAAAAGCAGAAAGTCTTGCCGGTTCTAGAAATGAGCGCAGGGAGAAAATGTCGCCATTGCGTAAAACTGTAGCCAAGCGTTTGGTGACCGTAAAAAATGAAACCGCCATGTTAACCACTTTTAATGAGGTAAACATGAAGCCGATTATGGACCTGAGGGCAAAATATAAAGACCAGTTCAAAGAAAAATTTGGTGTTGGCCTTGGCTTTATGAGTTTCTTTACGAAGGCGGTATGTGAAGCTGCCAAAGATTTTCCGGCGGTAAATGCCCGTATCGAAGGCGAGGAAATTGTCTATAACGATTTTGTTGATGTATCTATTGCTGTGTCTGCACCAAAAGGATTGGTTGTTCCAGTGATCAGGAATGCAGAAAGCATGAGCTTGGCACAGATCGAAAAAACAGTAGTGGAATTGGCGACGAAGGCAAGGGATAGCAAATTGACGATCGAAGAAATGAGCGGAGGTACTTTTACCATCACCAATGGTGGTGTATTTGGCTCGATGATGTCTACACCGATTATCAATGCACCTCAATCTGCGATCTTGGGCATGCACAATATTATTGAACGTCCAATTGCCGAAAATAAGGAAGTAGTAATCCGTCCGATGATGTACATCGCCTTGTCTTATGATCACCGGATCATTGATGGGAGGGAGTCGGTAGGCTTTTTGGTACGCGTAAAACAATTGTTGGAAGATCCCTCACGCTTATTGTTGGGCGTTTGATCAGATCGAACCTACAGCCCCTATGTTCTGCATTGGGGCTTTTTTATGGCCAGTCCGAACATGTTAAATTAATGTTAAGTTTTTTAGCAATTATCCATATCCATAACTATCCGATAATGAGAAAATTAATCCTATGTCTATTTTTTAGCCTATTTGCCGCTTCAGGGTTCTCCCAAACCATTATACAGAATTCTGGCTGGCTCACTTTAATCAACAACACCAAGTTTAACGGAAAATGGGGAGCGGCACTTGATGTTCAATTTCGGTCTGCCGATAATTGGAGCTATATTAGAAATGTACTGGTCAGGCCCGGAATAACCTATTACCTGAGCGATAAGAGTAACATCACCGCTGGCTATCTATATGCCAATACGCACAATAAACTGGCTACAGGAAGCAGCGATCTGCTCGAGCAACGGATTTGGGAACAGTTTATCTATGCCCATAAGATCAGATCTTCTTTTGCTACCCATAGGGCCAGATTGGAACAACGCTTTATCGAAACTGCTACCGACGATATTTTTGCCCAGCGTTTCCGCTATTTTTTTAGGGTGATGAAGCCTTTGGCCCATTATAAAGACAGTTTCAATGAAGGAATTTTCTTGGCCCTTCAGAATGAGGTGTTTTTAAACATCCAAAATAAAGACCTGCTCAACCAAAGCGTATTCGACCAGAACAGGTTTTATGTGGCTTTGGGCTATCGCCTGTCGAAAAAATTGGACCTGGAAGCGGGCTACCTCAACCAATACATTAACAATGTTGGAAAAAACACTTCCAATAGGGTGGTACAATTGGCTGTTTATACTAGATTTTAAGTCCTTGATCTGGATTTAAAATCATGTTATTGCCGGTTTAAAATCTTGTTAGTCCGGATTTAAAATCCGGACTAGCGTTTCTGGATCAGTCATTTCTATCCCTCTTTTTTTGGCTTCCGCTTCTAGCCAAGCGCCCCAGATAACAGTTCCATCCTGATTAAAATCGAGCAGCGGAGTTGGCCGTCCAGGGCTTTTTAAGCGTTGTAGTTGTACATCAGCCGCTACTTGAAGGAAATAAACCTGGTCAAACAGATCCAAGAGGTTAAAGATATTTCCCGAGCCACCAAATACCCAGACATCGTCAAAATCTTTTATGAAGTTGCGCAACACTTTTTTGCTCCAAAGGAAAGCATAGCCATTTTTAATCGCCTCATCGGCGGTTGTTGGCGGCTCGATTTTTTGCCCGTCCTTGTTGTACCATGCAGATAGTCCTTCAATGTCGCCCTCATCAAAGGCTGGAATGCCCTGCTGTTTTAAACGGCGGCAAACATAGCTTTTACCTGCACCTGATGGGCCAAAGACCAACATTTTCATATGAGGTAATGCATTTAGCAAACTGTAAACTGTAAACTAAATCTTCCTCACTCCTCCAGAACCGAATACCCTTTTTTCTACACTGGCATTGCCGCTATAGTTTACGTTTCCTGATCCGCTGATCACAGCGTTGATGCTATTGTTGGCATTGATGTTCACGGAGCCGGAGCCGCTGATCACCGTTTGGAGGCTGCCTACAGACAATCCCTTTTTGGCCAGGTTGCCAGATCCGCTGATGGTTATGCTGGCATGGTCTGCCGTACCCGCAATATTTAGGTTTCCCGAGCCACTGATTACACCCGTGAGGTTGTCGACATCAACATTGGCATCGATGTGTCCCGATCCGCTCAAGGTTGCCGAAAGGGCTGAACCTTTGATATTGCCTTTTACCGTAAGACTGCCATTGCCGCTCATTACCAGTGTTTTAATACTTTTCGCAGAAACATAGGCTACAATTTTCTTGCCCTTGTATTTTCTCTCCCAGCTGGTCCAGCTATTTTCTGGCCTGATGATCAAGGTATTTCCTTTCACTTCGGTAATCAGGGTCGAAATGGCCTCGGTATCACCTTCAAAGCGTAAACCTTCTGTATTGCCCAGGGTCACGATAATTGTTAATGGTCCGCCTGCAGCAACTCCAGTAAAGTTTTTGACGTCGCGATCTTCTTTTTTAGATTTGGAAACCTTGATGACAATCGGATACGCCGAAAATGC
Source organism: Pedobacter sp. (assembly GCA_031119475.1). Taxonomy (GTDB): domain Bacteria; phylum Bacteroidota; class Bacteroidia; order Sphingobacteriales; family Sphingobacteriaceae; genus Pedobacter. Next base: position 98,741 of record JAVHXV010000010.1, read on the forward strand.
TGTGCTGCCAACTACAGCCAACATAAGCACCAAGGTAAATGATAAGCATAATTTTTTCATGAGAATTGTTTTTTGATAAGACGCTGTTTTGATGGAAAAAGTTGCACGGCCCAACCCATCAACTGATCAACCCATTTGGCATTAACCTTTCTTTACCCGGACATAAAAATTTGGATCTGCTTTGAAGGTATCGCTAGTAACGGAAGCGTCTACTTTGATCGTTTTCCAATCATTTGTCGGATTGATCAGCGAATAACTATCGGGATTTAGTGAAACCTTGACCGGCATGTCGAAGCCCTTGACATCGGTTACCCAGCGGTACGATAAAATACCTTGATCGATCTTGTACTCCAATACCGGAATGTTTTTGTAATGCAGGTATTGGTCAAAGACCTTATCCAACTTAAGTCCGCTCTGTTTGGCAATATAGGCCTCAACTTCGGCAGATGTAGTTGTTTTATGGTAAAAAGTACTGTTGATGCCCCGTAAAACCGACCTGAATTTTTCATCGTTATCGATCAGTTGCCTGATGGTATGGATGAGTGCAGCACCTTTTGGATACATGTCCTGATCGCCTTCTTTATTTACATTGTATGGGCCGATAATGGGCAATCTGTTACCAATGCCCTTCTGTTCGCCTAAAAGGTACGCTTCTCCAGCTTTCTTGCCCTGGGTCGATTCGGTAAAGAGCACTTCCGAATAGGTTGTAAATCCTTCATGGATCCACATATCGGCAATATCTTTGGTAGTTACATTGTTGCCGAACCATTCGTGCCCACTTTCGTGAACGGTAATGTAGTCCCACTTCATGCCGTAACCAGAGCCCGACATGTCATAGCCCAAATATCCTTTTTTGAACTGGTTGCCATAGGCCACTGCGCTCTGGTGTTCCATGCCCAAATGTGGCGCCTGAACCAGTTTATAGCCATCTTTATACCAGGGATAGGGGCCGAACCAGTGCTCAAATGCCTTTAACATCGGTTTTACGTCTGCATCCCAATGGGGGCGTGCCTGTGCACTGTCTTCCCTGAGCGACCAAAAGTCGATGCTCAACGGACCTTTTTCACCATTATAGGTGTCTGTCCAATGGGCATATTTTCCAATATAGAAAGATACTGTGTAGTTATTGATCGGGTTGGCCACAAACCAATTGTGCTTGCGGTAGCCATCTGGCAGATTTTCGATGCTGCGCAAACGGCCATTTGAAACTTCATCCAAATCTTTTGGCACAGCGATGCTGATGAGCATACTGTCTACTTCATCGCTCTGGTGATCTTTGTTCGGCCACCAAACGCTCGCACCTAAACCCTGGCAGGCAACGGAGACGAAGGGATTGCCGGATTTGTCTTTTTTAAAGATGAAGCCACCATCCCAAGGCGGTCTTTTGGCAATTGGCGGATTTCCTGCGTAAAATACAGTGAAACTATCTTTGCTGCCTTTTTTTATGGTTTTAGGAAAAGTTACAAAAACGGCATTCGATTCTCGGGTATAGCTAAGCTCGGTATTGCCATAGGTGATCTTATTGATTTTTAGGTTGTCGAAAAGGTCGAACTGCAATTTGTTGAAATCCTGCATTGCAGTAAAAGCAAATAAATTGCTCCCACTAACAGATTGATCATCTAAATTAATTTTCACATCCAGATGATAATAATTAATGTTATAACAGCTGCGCAATGGCGTAAGCATGCCACGAAGGGTGTCGGCACGTGTATATTTGTTTTTTATACTACCAAGTTGCGCTTGGGCACCTAATCCCAGCAGTATTGCTATAAAAAATGTTAAGGTAATCTTTTTCATATCCTAGGGTTTAAGTTGGCTGACCGTGATGTAGGAGCTGTTGTTTACATCATGGTAGATTCGATGGGTTGCCTTTTGGAAATCCTGTGGCTGCGCCTGATAGGTGTCCATAAATTTTTGTGGATTGCGATCGGCCAGAGGAAACCAGGTATTCTGGATCTGGATCATGATTTTATGGCCTTTTTTGAAGGTATGTGCAATATCTGGCAGGGGATAGTTTACCTTGGTAATTTGTCCTGGAATAAAAGGCTCGGGCTTTTCGAAACTGTTACGGTATTTCCCACGCATAATTTCTCCACGTACCAGCATTTGGTAGCCGCCCATGATCAGGTTTTTCGGATTGGGGTTAGGATCGGGCTCATTCTCTGGATAAACGTCGATCAGCTTCACTACATAGTCGGCATCCGTACCTGTAGTAGACACCACAAGATTTGCCAATATGGGCCCGGTAAGGGTAATGTCTTCTGCCAGTGCATCAGTCTGATAAGTTTTTACATCAGGTCTGCGCGCTGCAAAACGTTGGTCGTCTATCATGTATTCGCGCGTACGCTTTGTCTGGATGCCATCCTGATAAGGAACGGGGTGGGCAGGGTCGCTCACATATTCATCCCAACTGTCGGTAAGGCCAACTTTGGTAAACGATAGTTTGCCATTGGGCTGAAGATAAAGATTCCTGGTTTCGGTTTCTGCGGGAGGCCATGATTTGAATTTTTTCCAGCTATTGCTTCCGGTTACAAAAATATTGGCCTCGGCGGGATTAAATGTTCCTTCGCCCTTAAGGTAATATTTGAAGAAAGGCAGCTCAAAATTTTCCTGATAGTAGGTGCTCGTTGCCTGGCCAAACTGGATATCGCCAAAGAAACTCCCATCGCTCCTTACCCAGCCTCCATGGAACCAGGGACCAGCCACAAGGATATTGTTGGCTCCTGGATTTTGTTTTTCGATGGCTTTATACGTCGCAAATGTTCCATAGGCATCTTCGGCGTCGAAAAATCCGCCGACCACCATTACTGCGGGCCGAACATTTTTGAGATGTGGCAAGATCACACGTGATTTCCAGAAGGTATCCAGATTAGGATGTTTAAACAGATTGTTCCAGAACCTGATGCTGTCGGCAAAATACCTGTCTTTTAAATTTTTGACCGAACCAGCTTCGAGGTAAAATCTATAGTTGTCCTTAATGGGGAACACCAAACCTTTTGGGCCCTTTTCGGGCGTAATCGGCTGCGGACGGGGAACGCCAAAGCTGCTCATAAAGGAGAAGGCATCCATCAGGAACAATACACCCCTGTGGTGAAAATCATCGCCCAAAAACCAATCGGTTACCGGAGCCTGTGGCGAAACTGCCTTAAGTGCTGGATGTGCATTGGGCAATGAGGTTGTTGAATAAAATCCAGGATAGGAAATCCCCGAGATCCCGACATTGCCATTGTTGTGCTGTACATTTTTGATCAGCCAATCAATGGTATCATAGGTATCCGTACTTTCGTCAATGGCCTTGTTCCCCTTTTGTGTGGTCTGTGGCCTGATGTCTTCAAAAGTGCCTTCGCTCATCCATCTGCCCCTGACATCCTGATAGACAAAAATAAATCCTTCACGCATCAGCGCAGGAAAGGTGCCCAGGCTGGTCTTGTATTTCCCTTCGCCATAGGGCGCAACCGTGTAAGGCGTCCTGGTCATCAGAAACGGATACTTTTTGCTCTGGTCTTTAGGGATGTAGATCGAGGTGAAGAGTTTTACGCCGTCGCGCATCGGAATCTGCCGCTCAATTTTGGTGTAATGGCTGCGGACATAGGCCGAATCGGTTTCCTGGGCGCGTACATTTAGGAAAGCGCCAAGCAAAAAGATAAATGCCGGCCCTTTTAAGAAATTGATCATGGTGGTTAGTTAGGGAAGTAAATATAGAGATTAGTGTTCTAAATAGGTAATGACTTTAAAGAAGTTACCTACGGCACAAGCTAATTGGCCAATTATTTAATTAGCTAATTTGTATTCCTTACCTTTGCATAAAATTATTGAATATGCAATACGATGTAGTAGTTATCGGCTCAGGGCCGGGCGGATATGTAGGTGCCATTCGCTGTGCACAATTAGGTTTGAAGACAGCAGTGGTAGAAAAATACAAGACTTTTGGAGGTACTTGCCTGAATGTAGGCTGTATCCCTTCAAAAGCTTTATTGGATTCTTCTGAGCACTTCCATAATGCAGCCCATGCTTTTGGTACACATGGGATCAACCTGAAAGACCTAAAGGTAGATATGAAGCAGATGATTGCACGAAAAGACGATGTAGTGAGCCAGAACACCGCTGGGATTACTTATCTGTTCAAGAAGAACAAGATCGATGCCTATGAAGGCCTAGGGTCTTTTGTTGATAAAAATACGATCTTGGTAAGCAAAGCTGATGGAAGTACCGAAACGCTTTCAGCTAAAAATGTAATCATTGCCACAGGCTCGAAGCCAACGGTGTTGCCATTTTTGCCCATCGATAAAAAACGCATCATTACCTCTACAGAAGCCCTTAACATTACCGAAGTGCCAAAAAGCATGGTGGTTATCGGCGGCGGCGTAATCGGATTGGAATTGGGATCTGTATATGCACGCTTGGGCACAAAGGTCTCTGTAATTGAATTTATGCCTTCAATTATTGCCACCATGGATGCCGGATTGGGCAAGGAACTCCAACGCGTACTGAAGAAAACATTGGGCATGGAATTTTTTATGGGGCACAAAGTAACAGGAGCAAGCACAAAAGGCAAGACGGTTACCGTAACTGCAGACAATGCCAAAGGCGAGCCAGTTAAGTTCGAGGCCGATTATTGCATTGTTGCCGTTGGAAGAACAGCTTATAGCGAAGGATTGGGATTGGATAAAATTGGCATTACGGTAGAGGAGAGGGGAAGAAAAATTCCAGTGAACCAACATCTGGAAACTGCTGTTAAGGGCGTATATGCCATTGGCGATGTGATTACAGGTGCCATGCTGGCCCATAAGGCAGAAGATGAGGGAATCTATGTAGCCGAAACCATTGCCGGCCAAAAACCGCACATCAATTATAACCTGATCCCAGGAGTGGTCTATACCTGGCCTGAAGTAGCTTCGGTAGGCGCTACCGAAGAGCAATTAAAGGAAAAGGGAACAAAATATAAGGTAGGCTCATTCCCGTTCAAGGCAAGTGGAAGGGCGAAAGCGAGCATGGACACAGACGGGTTCGTTAAGGTGCTGGCCGATGAGGCGACAGACGAAGTCTTGGGTGTACACATGATCGGTCCACGCGCTGCAGATATGATTGCAGAAGCGGTGGTTGCTATGGAATTCCGTGCGTCAGCAGAAGATATTGCCAGGATCTGTCACGCCCACCCGACCTATACCGAAGCTTTGAAGGAAGCAGCATTAGCAGCAACAGAGAACAGGGCGATACATATTTAATCCCGGTTTACAGCGCCCTGTCGTTTGGCGAAAAACTGATAGACCACCTCGCAGGTTCTCAAGAACCTGCGAGGTGGTCTATCATAATCACTAAATTGCGCTTGTCATTATTCTCAACTTTATTACAATGGCGACCTCCAATCCGGCAGCTTCATCTTCGTTCCAAGACCATCCCTATAGCAGAAAGCGGGTAAGGCTGGCCATATCGCTATTTTATTTTGGGCAGGGTGTTTGTTTCGCCTCCTGGGCAAGCCGAATACCAGATTTAAAATCGTTCATGCAGCTTTCCGATGCTGAATTGGGCAGTATTTTATTGGCGCTGCCTTTAGGCCAGTTGATCACCATGCCTATTTCAGGCCGGTCAACGGCGACATATGGCAGCAGAAGAATGTTGACCATTGGTGCGCCGCTTTATGCACTGGCGCTGATTGTTTTGGGCACAGCTACTGCAGGTTGGCAATTGGCTGTTTTCTTATTGCTTTTCGGTATCTCCGGCAATCTCTGCAATATTGCACTCAATACCCAAGGGGTATCTGGTGAAAAGTTTTATGGAAAACCCATTATGACCTCATTCCATGGTGCCTGGAGCATGGGCGGCTTTTCGGGAGCATTGCTCGGATTGCTGATGATCAACCTGCATTTACAGCCCCTCATCCACTTCGGCATTGTGGCCGTCCTATCATGGTCACAGATCCTGATCAATTATCGCTACCTGCTCAAGAATCCCACCTCCCAGGCCAGCTCAAAGTCTGCCCGATTATTTACAAAGCCCCAAGGCATACTGATCCAATTGGGCATTATCGGATTTTGTAGTATGGCCACAGAAGGGGCCATGTTCGATTGGAGTGGTGTCTATTTTAAGGATATCGTAAAAGCTCCACATGCACTTATCATATTGGGCTATACCTCTTTTATGATCATGATGGCAACTGGAAGATTTCTTGGCGATAAAGTAATTGCCTATTATGGGCGAAAGCGGCTGTTGCAGGTAAGCGGCATGGTCATTTCTACCGGAATGTTCCTTTCGGTCTGCTTTCCGTTTATCGTTCCTGCTACACTCGGCTTTATGTTGGTGGGTATCGGCGTATCAGGTATAGTGCCCATGGTCTATAGTATTGCAGGTGCCAATACCAAAGTCCCTGCCGGAATTGCCATTGCAATGGTTTCTGGTGTAAGTTATTTTGGATTTTTGATGGGGCCCCCACTGATAGGTTATATTTCTGCACTTTCCAGCTTAAGGTACTCCTATGCTGTAATCGGTTGCTTCGGACTATTGATTAGCCTGCTTGTTGCTAAGGTGAGGGCGATTAGGTAAATTCAGGAAAAAGCCCCGCAGGGGTGCCTTTGGCATAAAAGTTAAAAGTTGAAAGTTAAAAGTTGAAAGTGCTACAATAAGTTCAGCGCTCGCTATAGCATAAAAAATCCTCTTGGTAACACCAAGAGGATTTTTATTGTTTTATATTCAGCTTTTAGCTTCCTGCTTCAAGTGCAGCATCCTTATCGTTCAACGGTTCAAATTCATCAACCGGTTTTGGTTTCTTTTTGAACCATCCTTTGATTGCCCTTGAATTTTTATCCATCACAATGTACATGCAGGGAACCAAAATCAAGGTCAGGAATGTGGCAAAACTTAATCCGAAGATCATTGTCCACGACAATGGGCCCCAGAAGGCAACATTATCTCCACCAAAATAAATGTGCGGATTTAAATGCGTAAACAACTTCACAAAGTCGATATTCAATCCAACAGCTAATGGGATCAATCCCAACATGGTTGCGGTTGCGGTCAGCAACACTGGCGTCATCCTGGTTTTTCCGGCTTCGATAACTGCTTCTTTTACCGTAAGCCCTTGGCTCACCAAAAGTTCGGTGAACTCTACCAATAAGATACCGTTCCTTACCACAATACCTACCAAGGCTACAATGCCCAACATTGACATCATCACCGAGAATGGCATGTTAAAGATGATACATCCGCCAAGTACCCCGATTAAGCTGAACAATACTTCTACCAAAATAATGATCGGCTTACTGATCGAATTGAACTGGGTAACCAAAATGATCAAGATCAGCGCAATGGCCGTAAAGAATGCTGTGCCCAAGAAGCCCATGGTTTCTGCCTGTTCTTCCTGATCACCTGCCATTTTGATCTCTACGCCTGCTGGCACCTTAAATTGCGCAACTTCCTGGGCTACATTGCCTACTACTTGGTTCGGGTTAAATTCGCCCAGAACGTTAGAAGAGAGGATGATGATCCGCTTTTGCTGCTTACGCTTAATGCCGCCATATGTGTTTACATATTGGATATTGACGAAAGATGAAATCGGCACCTGCCTGATCTGCCCACCCATTGCCATATCGCGATAGGTCATTTTCATGTTGCGGAGCACTTCAAGGTTGTTTTTCTGCTCATCTTTGGCACGCACGTTAATTTCATAATCCTCATTATCATCACGGAATTTCGAAAGTTCGCGGCCATAAAGGGCAGCGCGCAGGTCTCCGGCAATCTGGCCAGAGTAGATGCCCTCACGGTTTGCCCTTTCCCTATCGATATCAAAAACAACTTCTGGTTTGTTGTTCTGAAAATCGGATTTGAGCTCTTCAACACCCGCAATCTGCTTGCCTACAAGGTATTTCTTCAGTCTTTCAGAAGTGCTGACAATCGAATCAAGGTTGTCGCCGGTAATCTCTATACTGATTGGCTTGGCAGTAGGTGGACCTCCCTGCTCTTGTGCAACCGAAATTTCGGCACCAGGAATTCCTTTCACCGCGCTGCGGATCTTCTCTAGATATTCGGAAGTATTTACGCCATTTCTTTTGCCAAACTCAACAAAAGCAACGGTCACTTTTCCTTTATTTGGATATTCGCCCTGGTCTTCATCCTGTGGATCGGTTACACCTTTGGTTACATTCGAAATGATGGAAGTAACAACGGGATCAACTTTTCCATCTTTTGAAAGCACGGCAGTTACTTTTTGCTCTACTTTTCTCACCACTTCATTGGTATAAGCCTGATCAGTACCTACTGGAAGGCCTACATACACATATACAAAGTTCGGATCGGCAGAAGGGAAGAAGATCACTTTTTGGTAGCCGCTCATCACCAAGGCAAAAAAGAGCATGAGCGTGGCAAAAAATAAGCCGAATGTTCCCCAGATTAGTTTCTTCGGATGCTCAACAGCCCAATTCAATAGCTTCACATATCTATTTTGGAAACCTGGCCAGACCTTGTTCTGGAAAGTCTTTACCGCATTCTCCAAGAAATAATGGTTCAATAGGTAAAGGATAATGATAAAGACCATAAAGTTGCCAAAACCAAAGTTTCCGGCTGCGGCACCGATTGCATAGGCCACAATGGCCGCAATGGCTAATATGATTGTTGTTTTCTTGGTCTTTTTATCGAAGGTAGGTTTTTTATTTGCCGAGTGGTCATCATGTTCCATAAAATCTACCGCAAAAACAGGGTTGATGATATAGGCTACGATCAAAGAGGCAAATAAGGTCACGATCAGTGTCAAAGGCAAGAAATACATGAACTTACCAATGATGCCCGGCCAGAACAATAGCGGGAAGAAAGGCGCCAATGTAGTTAACGTTCCAGAGAATACAGGTACAAAAACTTCGCCTGCAGCCATTTTGGCGGCTTTAACGATTGGGACTTTTCCGTTATCGAAGATCCTATGCGTGTTTTCGATTACGACGATGGCGTCATCTACCACAATTCCCAAGCCCAACAGGAAGGAGAAGAGCACGATCATGTTCATGGTAAAACTGAAGCCCAAAACCCCGCCCAATAGAGGCATGAAAAGGAAGGCAATGAACATGGAAAGCGGCACAGACAGCGCCACGAAGATTGCATTCTTAACGCCCATGAAGAACATGAGGATGATGGTAACCAAAATAAAGCCGATGATGATGGTATTGATCAGATCATGCAAAGTTACACGGGTCTGGTCTGATTGGTCTCCGGTAATTTTGATGTCCAATGTTTTTGGAAGCGATTTCGCCTTCATTTCAGTGATGATCTGGTTGATCTTATCAGAAGCCTCGATCAAATTCTGTCCAGAGCGTTTTTTAACGTTGAGGGTAATTACGTTCTTTCCATATAAACGGGCATAACTGGTCTGCTCCTTGAAGGCATCCTTAACGTCGGCAATATCCCTCAGGTAAACGGCTGCACCAGTAGGGGTCTTGATTACCAGGTTCGCAATTTCCTCTGCATTTTTAAATTCCTTTTTAACGTTCAATGTACGACGAAGGCCATCCATCTTCACGGTTCCGCCAGATGCGGTCAAGTTTTCATAGCCAACCGCATTCTGGATGTCGGAAAACGAAATCTGTGCGGCAGCCATCTTGTTCATGTCTACGTTGATCTGGATTTCTGGATCCAGTGCACCGACAATATCCACGCCAGAGATCTCAGGCAGGGCTTCAATCCTGTCCTGGATATCGTCTGCATATTCCTTCAATTTCTTTAGGTCAAAGTTGCCCGAAATATTGAGATACATGATCGGTAGGTCGGAAAGGTTGATGTCCTGTACGGTCGGATCATCCGGAAGGTCATTTGGCAAATCCTGCTTGGCCTTATCTACCGCATCCTTAACCCGCTGCTTGGCATCCTTAATATCTACATTCGTTCCAAACTCTGCAGTAATGATCGAAAAATCCTGATAAGAGTTGGAGGTAACCTTTTTTAGTCCCTGTGTACCCTTGATCTGTTTTTCGAGCTGCTTGGTCACCAAATTCTCCATATTTTCTGGAGAAGTACCCGGATAGACCGTCTGTACGAAAATTTTAGGGATGATTACCTCCGGAAAGTTCTCCTTTGGCGTAGAATTATAGGCAAAGAGACCAGCTATCGTAATCATGATCGTTATGATGTAAATAGCCGTCTTATTATCTATGGCCCAGCTAGAGGGACCAAATTCTTTGTTAACGTCTTTCATTTTTATAAGATTTGAGTATGGAGATAGGAGACACGAGACGATATGCTCTCATGTCCCGCATCTCGCGTCTAACATCTGCTTAATACTTGACCGGATCGCCTTCGTTCACGTCGTCGATACCGGTTACCACCACTTTATCTCCTTCGGTCAATCCCGAAAGGATTTCAGTCTTGCCATCAATTGTTCTTCCGGTTTTTACGGTGCTGCGTTTTGCTTTCCCTCCTACAACCGTGATCACATATTGTCCGTTTTCTGCATTTTGGATGGCGGTTACCGGCACTACAATGGCATTCGGATTTTTATAGTCGACCACCTTTAACACGGCAATCATGTTGGCCCGATATTTTGGGTTCGATGGCAACTTAACTTCGATGTTGAAGCTTCTTGATGCCGGGTCGATGACCTTGGCGGCAAATGTGACCTTAGTGTTCAAACTGTCTGGGATATCTGGAAAAATTACTTTGACATCATCGCCCTGATTGATCTTGCCCAGATAAGACTCGGCAACCTGTGCCTTTGCCTTTAATACATTGGCATTGACCACGCGGATGGCAGAGGCACCTGGGGCTACCGCCTGACCAACTTTAAGATCCATTTGTTCGATGCTTCCGCTAATTGGCGATTTGATTTTATACATTGCCTGTTGCGAGCGCAATACACCCATCTGTCTTTGCAGACCTTCTTTTTGGGTTTTTGCATTTAGGTATTGTACTTCGGTCCCAATTTTTTGGTCCCAAAGGTTTTTCTGGCGGTTGTAAAGATTGGTAGCCAAGTCCAACTGGGTCTGTAGTTGCGAAATGCTCTGGCGAAGTACCTGATCATCGATTTGTGCAAGTACCTGGCCTTTGCTTACTTTTTGGCCAATGACCGCGTATACTGCGGTAACTACACCTTGAGCTTCAGGGGTAACCTGTACGTTCTGCTCTGCGTCTACTTTGCCCTGAATTTCAACATAGTTGTTAAATAGGGTCTTCTTCACGTCGAAAACGCTTACTTCTTTGGTACTTACGCTATCTTTTGCGCCCAATTTGGTTTCTAGTTCCAAGATTTTGGCATCCAATTCGGTTCGCTGTTTTTTAAGGTCAGCTAGTTCAGCTTTGGGATCCTTCTTTTGTGAGCATGCAGCTAAAAGTGCAATGGCTGAAATGAATAATAACTTCTTCATTGTATGGGGATTTTTTGTAAGATTAATAATTGATGTTTCCTAAAGCCTTGTCTAGATTTACTTTGTTGATGAGCATATCATATAAAGCGTTAATATAATTGTTTTGTGCTTCTTTAAGCGAAGTTTCGGCCGTCGTTACCTCTAAGCTTGAACCTACGCCCTGGTCATATTTAACTTTCGTTACACGCAATACCTCTTTCGCCAGATCCATGTTCCTTTTTTGGTTTTCTAAGGATTTCTGGCCATTCAGGTAAGTTGTACGTGCCTGCGAAACCTCCAGGTCGATGGAATTCTGCAGGTTGATCAGGTTGTTGTCCGTTTTGAGCGATTCCAATTTCGCATTGCGTAGATCATATAACTTTTGTCCACCAGAATAGATCGGAATGGATAACCTCAGGCCAATCACCGTGGTCGGGAAGCGTTTGTCATAAAGATCTCCGAACTTATCGGCCTGAAAATTGGCAGATGTGCTTCCGAATGCAGCCAGAGAAGGCAGGAACAGACTTTTGTAACGTTTCACATCAAGTTCGTTCAGTTTCTTCTGTGTTTGCAACAGCGAATATTCGATCCGTTTGTTATAAGTAAGCCCATCGCCTAACACGGGGGTTGTATTGGTATTGATATCGCTGATGCGATCGGTCAATTGTAGTGAACTGCCAATGCTCATGCCCATCTGAAATTTGAGCAGGTTCACATTGAGAGCAAGCAGCCTGATTACGTTTTCACGTTCAGTCAGCAAATTGTTGTTCAGTACAGTCAGGCGGTCAACATCGATTTTCTCAGCAAATCCGTTTTTGAACAGTTGCTCGGTGTCATTTAATGATTTTTTCAATCTTTCGATGTTGGCGTCGATCAAAGTCAGCTGTTCATTATTTACCAATACCGAATAATAGGCCTTGGTCACTGCAACTGCAGTTTCGATCCTAGTCCGCGCCGTATTCTTCACTGATAGTTCCTTGTAGGTTTTTGAGGCCTGTAGGCCAACGAGATAAGATCCGTCAAATAGCAATTGGTTGAGCTCCAATCCAATGCCTGAATTGTATTTTACACCAAATGTAACCGGGATCTCGGTTCCTGGCTGACCAAAAAACTCCCCGGGGATCAAACTGGTAGGGACTTTTAGGTAATCCTGAAAACTTGCATTGGCACTCACCTGCGGTAAACCGATGCCAATGGTCTTTTTAACCGTGTTGATGGCAATCTGTTCATCGATCTTGGCATTTTTAATGCTGATCTGATGATTTTGCGCATAGTTGATGGCATCTTGAAGAGAAAAGCTTGCCGTGGTGTCTTTTTGCTGAGAAAAAGCGGGAGTAGCAATTCCTAAACAAAAAATTAAACTATAAAGTAACTGTTTCATATATATAATTAGGGTTGAGTAGATTTTTGTTGGTATGTTTTAATTAATTCCAGCCCTTTGGTATTACAGATGCCATATAGGAAATGTTCTGTAATTTCGACCATGACCTGTGCGATGCTGTATTTATTGCTCAAGGTGTAGTGGCTATGTTGTTGGCTAAAAAGCAGATCGACCTGTTCCAGGCGCATCTGGGTTAAAATATCAACGTTAAGTTCTGATCGATATAGGCCTTCTTTTATGCCGCGTTGCAAATTGTTTTTAATGGTTGTACCCAGATTCTTTTCCTTGAAGCTCTTAAAAATCAGCCAGGCTTTTGGGTGATATTTTTGGAGATCATAGAAAAGTTTAGGGTTCATATTTGCTAACAATCCGTTGATGTTCACTATCGCAAAAAACATTTCTTCTACCGCATCGGCCGCATTGGTCGCACAGGTATCCATGGTACAGTCCTGATTGTCCAGTTTATCCTGGATCAGAATGGTTACCAATTCATCCTTATCACTGAAGTGCTGGTAGATCGTTTTTTTGGACATGCCCAAATGTTTGGCAATATCGTCCATCGTCACACTCTTAAAGCCATATTGGCAAAAAAGTTTATCCGCTTCAGCAATGATATAAGCTTTTACTTCCAATTTTTAATCCTCATTTCGGACGCAAAACTATGGAAACTTTTTTTAATCCCAAAGTTTCCTGATTAAATTTTTTAATTCTTCTGCGAGTGTTGGCTTTTCTGCATTGAAAATCAATTGTCCATTCATAGAGTCGGCCTCAATTTTGTAGGTCATCTCGTCCAATAACGGTTTCTCGCTCCTTTCTGATTCTGTTGCTGCATTTTCCATGGTACAAAAAGAAGAAATATGCCTTTAATAAAATAGCCGCTGTCGGTGAATGTCGGATTTAACTAGGTGAATGGGGAGGGAAGGTAGTGGGAAGTCTGGAGATGGCAGTCAAAAAGTCCGGAAGTCCAGAAGTCCAAAACAGCGTAGACCAAAGTAACAATTATGGATTTGAAGGGAAATTAACTGCTCACTTTAAAAAAATTAATATCTTCGAAATGAGATTAAGATTTGTCATGGCTTTCAACTTATCGCCTACAACTTGCAACCTTTAACCTGCAATAACAAAATTTTCGGTCTACGTTAAATCAAATGAAAAAAGGAAGAATTGAAGCTTTTAGCGACGGCGTAATTGCCATTATCATAACCATTATGGTGTTGGAATTGAAGGTGCCGCATAACCATGATTTTGCTGCATTGTTCCAGTTGTGGCCGGTATTTTTGAGCTATGTGCTCAGCTTTATCTATGTTGGCATCTATTGGAATAACCATCACCACATGTTTGCCGTAGTGAACAAGGTAAATGGTGCCGTACTGTGGGCAAACCTCCACCTGTTGTTCTGGCTGTCTATGATTCCATTTGCAACCGCTTGGATGGGTGAAAATCATTTTGCGGCCCTGCCCATCGCCCTCTATGGATTTGTGCTCTTGATGAACGGGGTAGCCTATTCCATCCTTACCACGCTACTCATCAGGCATCACGGTCATGAATCGGTACTCTACAAGGCAGTTGGCAGCGATTTCAAAGGCAAGCTATCTGTAGCCTGTTACCTCATTGCCATTCCCTGTGCTTTTTGGCAGGTTTGGCTTTCTGCGGCCATCTATACCTTGGTAGCCCTCATCTGGCTCGTGCCCGATAAAAGGATCGAACGCGTGGCGACGGATAGTTTATAGTTATCAGTTCACAGTTATCAGTTTTTAGTTAATAGTTATCAATAAGCCATGACCTATCAAGCATAAGTGATGAACTATAAAACTATCGGCTACCAACTATAAACTATAATCGGCTATATTTGAGCTTTATTTCAAAGCATGTCCATTTTACAGGAGAACATTTCATTAAGGCCTTATAATACTTTTGGTATTGATGTAAAGGCAAGATATTTTGCCGAGGCCAAAAACGTCGAAGACCTGGTAGCAATTTTTAAGGATCCACTTTCCAAATCGGGCCCATTATTGGTGCTGGGTGGTGGGAGCAACATGTTGTTCACTCAAGATTTTAATGGATTGGTCGTTAAGATCAGCATTTTGGGCATCAGAGCTGTAGAAAATCAAGATGAAATAAAAGTATCGGCAGGGGGCGGTGTCGTGTGGAACGATCTGGTCAATTATTGTGTTGAACATGGTTTCGCGGGGATAGAAAACCTGAGCCTTATTCCAGGAACTGTTGGTGCATCGCCCATCCAGAACATTGGTGCCTATGGGGTGGAGTTGAAAGATGTTTTCGATGAATGCACCGCCTTTGAAATCGAAACTGGAAAACTGAGTAAATTCGATTATGCAGCCTGTAGGTTTGGCTATCGCGATAGCATATTCAAGAATGAACTTAAAAATAAATACATCATTACCGAAGTTCGGCTAAAGCTTAACAAAAAGGCCAAGCTCCAGACAAAGTATGGGGCCATCAGTGCCGAATTGGAACGAAGGCACATCGTACAACCGACAATAGCCGATATTTCTGCAGTGGTTTCCGATATCCGCGTGAGCAAATTGCCAGATCCAAAAACCATCGGCAATGCGGGAAGCTTTTTTAAAAATCCCGTAATTTCTAAGGCCCAATTTGAACAAGTGTATCAAAAGTTTCCAGAAATGGTCCATTATCCTGCACCAGACAACCAGATAAAGGTGGCAGCTGGCTGGCTCATTGAACAATGTGGTTTCAAGGGAAAAACAGTTGGCGAAACCGGAACATGGAAAAATCAGGCGCTGGTATTGGTCAATCATGGCCATGCCAGCGGACAGGAAGTGTATAGTTTTTCAGAACACATCATACAAACTGTTCAAAATAGGTTCGGTATCCTGCTCGAACGAGAGGTAAATATTTTTTAAACCTTTAATTTTGATGCCCTAGGGCGAATTTCCCTTAAAAAGTAGGCCTTCTCAAATTTTTGGTATCAAAGTTGTAATAAGTTACAGCAAATGTGAACAGCACGCTTGACATCTGTTTCTTTTATAAAACTTTAAACTAAAAACTATGACACAGCTACAATTTAACCACCAATTGCACGACTACTCTGGATCATTACAGTCATTCGCTTTAAATTTTACAAAAGACATTGAAGACGCCAACGACCTTGTACAGGATACCATGTTAAAAGCTGTGACCTATTACAGCAAATTCAAGGAAGGTACCAACTTAAAAGGCTGGTTATTTACCATCATGCGCAATACTTTTATCAATAACTATAGGCGCATGGTTAAAACAAACACACTGATTACGCAGAGCGATGATATCTCATCTGCTAATCTCCATTATAGTGCGACACGTAATGCTGTAGAGAGCAAATTCGTAATGGGCGATATCCATAAGGCTTTGGCTACCTTGCAGCCAGAGTATTATGTTCCTTTTATCAAATATTTCGAAGGTTATAAATATCATGAAATTGCCGATGAATTAGATATTCCAATTGGAACGGTTAAAACAAGGATCCATGTTGCCCGTGGTATCCTTAAAAAATACCTTAAGACTTATGCAAAAGACTTTGTGCCTGCTGAAGATTAAATCAAATCTACTATGAAAAACATATTAAATCCTCCTGTGTAAATAGGGGGATTTTTTTATGGCCCAGTCAATTGAAAAATTAATCTACTTTTGCGTAAGCTTATTTTCGCATGACGTATACTTTTTTTCTAATTGATGCTTGTCTATTCGTATTGCCATTCTTTTTGGCGATTGATCGCAAACATTTTCAGGTGGAAATCATCAGGTCGGCCGTTGTGCCCGCCTTGATCCAGGCAATTTTTTTTTCTGAGATTGCCGTTTTCTTTGTGCAATCAAAAGTCTGGTCAATCAGCCCCGCCTACACCTTAGGTTTTGGTTACCGCAGTCTTCCATTAGAGGTTTATCTTCTTGTATTCGCATTGGGTTTTACGGGGATATCGGCCTATAATTACCTAAACCTTAGATTTCCAGACAACACCTTTCAGAAATATAGCTTGGCAGTGAGCAACCTGATGATCGGTTTTTTTATCGCGATTGGCTATGCCGGCCATCGGTTCTGGTTTCCAATGGTTACCGTAGCCGCTGTAATCATACTCTTACTGATTGTTGAATATGTAAGCAGATTGAGGTTCATGTACCGTTTCTATCGTGTTTTTTTTATCATGCTGGCCCCAAGTTTTTTTGTATTTGGAATCCTGGCCAACTACCAGGTCCTTACCTATAACGCCAAAGAAACACTTGGCTTCAAACTGGTCAACGCCCCGGTTGAAACTGCATTTTATTTGATGGGTATATTATTATTGGGTGTTTACCTACTCGAAAACTTTAAAAACCGGGAGAAGAAAAATGGAACTTCCAGTTTATAGCAAACAACAATTGGCTTTGAGGAATGGCCAGGATCGACCTGAAATCTGGATTGCCTACAAAGGCCTGATTTACGACGTTGGAGACAGCCGCCTGTGGAAGAATGGCAAACATTACGAACATTGGGCCGGCCAAGACCTTACCGAAGAGCTGCCCGATGCTCCACATACGGAAACTGTGTTTGAAAAATTTGAGGTCATAGGGAAGTTGGCTTCATAGTTCAAATGGCCATGGACTTTGACAATCTGCTGTCGCTTTAGCCGCATAAAAGCAGTTATGCTGTCCATTCACCATTTTGACTTTGACAAAGTCCATGACAAATCTCTGACAAATGTTTGCCAACAACTATCATTAGCAAACAAATCATTCCCTACAAACGTTCTTTATTCATGGAACACATTGTTAGCAAGCACATTGAGATTGCTGCGCCGCCCGCTGTAGTTTGGGATGCGTTGACCAACCCAGACAAGACCAAGAAATATTTCTTTAAATCTAAAGTGATCTCCAAGTGGCAAGAGGGCAGCAAAATCACCTTTAAGGGCAACATGTTTTTCTTTATCAAATTTAAGCTAACAGGAAAAATATTAGCCATTGAGCCAGAAAAGTTATTAAAGTATACGCTAAAGAATGCGAGCGATAAAGAAAATACATCGTTTTCTACCGTCACAGATGAATTGCACTATGCGAACGGAATAACTACTTTAACCATTACCGATGATATTGGACAGGGTGAGGGCGCCGAAAAACGATACGCCCGTTCGGTAAAAGGTTGGGAAAAAGTATTAAAGGGATTGAAGCGTTTGGTAGAGAAAAATTAGCTAATCGGCAAATTTGCCAATTAGCTAATCGACTATCCTTTTACAATCTCGAAACTACTCAGGTTTACGAATTGCTGTAAGCGATTGGTGATGCTTTCCTGATCCAATTCAAGCAAACGCTCTATACCAAATTTTTCGACACAGAAAGAGGCAAGCGCCGATCCATAGATCAGGGCATTTTTCATGTTGTTGAAATTAACCGTGCCAACTTGTGCAAGATAGCCAATAAAACCACCAGCAAAAGTGTCGCCAGCACCTGTAGGATCGAAAACGTCGGCTAAAGGAAGAGCTGGTGCAGAGAAAATTAGATCTTCGTGGAACAATAGCGCACCATGTTCACCTTTCTTGATAATGAGGTATTTTGGTCCCATGGTCAGGATTTTTTTTGCAGCTTTTACCAAGGAATATTCACCAGAAAGTTGACGGGCTTCGGAGTCGTTGATTGTTAATACATCAACTAATTTGATGGTTTCCAATAGATCATCAAGCATAATATCCATCCAAAAATTCATGGTATCCAGAACGATGAGCTTTGGCCGTTTCTTTAGCCTCTCGATTACGGTGCGCTGAACTTGCGGAGTAAGGTTGCCCAACATAAGGTATTCGCAATCCTGATAGCTTTCAGGGATGATTGGGTCAAAATTTTCCAATACGTTGAGTTCTGTGACCAAAGTATCGCGGCTATTCATGTCGTTGTGGTATTTTCCGCTCCAGAAGAAAGATTTTTCTCCAGGTATAACTTGTAGGCCTTCGGTATCTACACCATGATTTTGGAGGATGTTGATGTTGTCTTGGCCAAAGTCGTCGCCAACAACGGCAACAATTTTAGTTTGGTTATAGAAGTAGGATGCCGCTAAACTTGCATAGGTGGCTGCGCCTCCTACAATTTTGTCGGTTTTTCCAAATGGTGTTTCGATGGCATCAAAAGCCACAGTACCTATGATAATCAGGCTCATATCTTTTGGGTTGTAATTATTTTAAATTTTTTCAGTGCAAATATTGCATAAATAATTTAAAAGCCCTAATATTGCATTCCCAAATCGCAAACGAAATTATGTTCTTTGCATAACCGAAAAGCGTATTTGGTTAACCGGTACTCCCGAATAGCTCAGCCGGTTAGAGCATCTGACTGTTAATCAGAGGGTCGCTGGTTCGAGCC
>JAVHXV010000014.1 GCA_031119475.1 Pedobacter sp.
TACAACGGTTTTTGGTACCGTTTGTCTTGGTTCGAATCCAGGTCGGACAACAAATTTTTTTCGGATTGTGACTAAACCCGCAATCCGATTTTTTTTAACCAGCATTGATATCTTTGAATCATGCCATTGCAGTTTAATCCAGTTAAAATTTTTGCCGGTAGCGGTACAAAAGATTTAGCGAAAAAAATTGCCGACGCCTACGGTAAGTCATTGGGTGACGTTACATTAAGTCGCTTTAGTGATGGAGAATTCCAGCCTTCTTTTGATGAATCCATTCGTGGCTGCGATGTTTTCCTAGTGCAATCTACCTATCAGCCTACCGATAACTTAATGGAACTGCTATTAATGGTGGATGCGGCAAGAAGGGCGTCCGCACATTACATTACTGCTGTGGTGCCTTATTACGGATTGGCCAGACAGGATCGCAAAGATAAGCCTAGGGTGGCCATTGGGGCAAAACTGGTGGCGAATCTGCTCAAAGCTGCTGGGATTCACCGGATCATGACCATGGACTTGCATGCCGCACAGATCCAAGGGTTTTTTGATATTCCGGTAGACCACTTGGACGGATCGGTAATTTTCGTTCCCTATATCAAAAGCTTGGGACTGAAAAATCTGACCATCGCTTCACCAGACATGGGGGGCTCATATCGGGCACGGACTTTCGCCAAGTTTTTCAATGCCGAAGTAATCATCTGCGATAAGCGTCGTAAACGTGCAAATGAAATCGAATCCATGTCGATTATCGGTGATGTAACCGGACAGGATGTGGTATTGATCGATGATATCTGCGATACGGCCGGTACATTGGCCAAAGCTGCGGCACTGATTATGGAAAACGGAGCGAATAGTGTAAGAGCAGTCTGCACACATGCGGTTCTCTCTGCAAAAGCTTATGAAACCGTAGAAAATTCTGTTCTGGAAGAATTGATCGTAACTGATACCATTCCACTGAAACAGGAAAATGCAAAGATCAAAGTACTGAGCACAGCCAAACTTTTTGCAAAGGCAATTGCCAATGTAAACGAACATGGCTCGATCAGTGACCTTTTTAGAGTTTAGCGCTAAGCGTCTTGCGTTAAGCGTTCAATACGCCAAGCGCCAAGTGCCAAGCAAAGAAGAAGAATTTATTTAGAAATATAGCGCAAAGCGTCTTGCGTAAAGCGTTCAATACGCCAAGCGCCATGCGCCAAGCATAGAAGAAGAATTTTTTTACAAGTGAAGCGTTAAGCGTCATGGGTAAAGCGTTCAAATATGCTAAGCGCCATGCGCCCAGCAAGAAAAAAGAATTTATTTACTAATTATAATTATATCAAAATGAAAACAATCGCAATTAGCGGTTCTCTTAGGGAGAACGTAGGGAAACGCGATGCTAAAGAGCTTCGCTATGAAGGCAAAGTTCCTGCAGTATTGTATGGTGGTAAAGAACAAGTGCATTTTGCAGTGAACAGAGCTGATCTAAATGAAGCGATCTACACACCAGAAGCTAACTTTTTAGAATTGAACATCGGTGGTACCAAAACTAAGGCCATCATCAAAGATTCACAATTTCATCCACTTACAGATCTATTGTTGCACGTTGATTTTCTTCAACTGTTTGACGATAAGGAAATCACGATGGAAATTCCTGTTAAATTGACCGGAACTTCTCCAGGTGTGAAAATGGGTGGTAAGTTGGTACAGAAATTACGTAAACTACGTGTAAAAGCATTGCCTAAAAACATGCCGCAAGTAGTTGAAGTGAGCATTGCCCAATTGGAAGTTGGTAATCTTTTCCGCGTACGCGACCTGGTAAAGGGTGATTACCAAGTAAATAACACAGCAGAAGATACTATCGTTTCTGTAGGTATGTCCAGGGCCTTGAAACAAGCTGAAACAGAAGCTGCCAAGAATAAGTAACAGTTTCAGTTAACAGTTAGCAATTAATAGTTAACAGTTATTGAGCGGTGCAAGAGCAATTTTGCACCGCTTTCTTTTGCACCTACTGTAAACTACAAACCGCAAACTAAGAACTGCAAACTAAGAACTGCAAACTGAGAACTGAATTACTACCTTTGTCACATGAAATTCCTTATCGTCGGATTGGGCAATATTGGTCCAGAATATGCAAATACACGTCATAACATCGGATTTAACATTGCCGATACCTTAGTGGCCGATCTGGGAGGTAGTTTTGAACTGCTCAAATTGGCCTATTATGCTGAGGTGAGCCACAAAGGGAAAAAACTCCACGTCATTAAGCCTACTACCTTTATGAACCTGAGCGGAAAGGCAGTAAACTATTGGATGAAAGAACTGAAGGTCGCACCAGAAAATGTGCTCGTCCTGGTTGACGACCTGGCATTGCCCCTTGGTAAGCTCAGGATGAAGCTCCAGGGCAGTAGTGCTGGTCATAACGGACTAAAAAGTATCGAAGAAGTTTGCGGCGGACAAAACTATGCCCGTTTGCGCTTTGGCATCAGCGACAATTTTAGAAAAGGACAACAAGCTGCCTATGTGCTGGGTCCATTTGATAAAGATGAGCAAAAAGAGCTTCCGACCCTGATTAACCGTGCCGTTACCATGATCAAAAGCTTTGCCACGATCGGTGCAGCACAGACCATGACCTTGTTTAATAAGTAATTGGTTAATTGTTTAATAAGTAATTGGTTAATTGTTTAATTGGTTAACTGCCTGTGAGTACACCAGCATGGCTGCAGGGAAACTGTGAACTGTGAACTGTTAACTATCAACTACCAACTATTAACTATTTGGGTGATACTTTTTAATCTTTTCATGCAGCACGTTTACATCAAAAGGCTTGCTGAGGATGTCATTGGCGCCTGCATTTTTTGAGGTTTCTTTTTCAATGTCAACAATGCCGGCCGTAAAGGTAATGATCGGGATCGTTTCCCTGCCCTTAATTGCTCCTTTCCTTATTTTCTTGGTAACATCAAGTCCATTCATTCCCGGCATATAAGTGTCCATTAGGATCACATCAAAATCATGGGCCTTTAAAATTTCCAGTACCTCTGTTCCCGAGCCCACCAAAGTGGTGTCGATTTCCCAATCTTGCAATATTTTTTTGATCAGGAACTTATTGATCATGTTGTCTTCGGCCACTAAAATTCTCATTCCTTTTAGCGAAGAAAGTTGGCTCACCGGTTTCTCTTCTATTTTCTGTTCCCGTTCTACATATTCATACCATTTGGTAAAGCAGAATTTACTGCCTTCGCCTTCTTTGCTGATCAGGTGCAATTTACCGCCCTTCAGCTCGACCAATTTTTTTACAATGGCCAATCCGAGCCCTGTTCCGCCGTGGTGAGTGGTAGAATGGTCTTCTACCTGTTCAAATTTATCAAAGATCTTCAACTGGTTTTCTGGTGAAATGCCTACTCCAGTATCTGCTACCGAAAATTCGATCTCAGCCGTATTGCTTTTTTTGTCGAGCACTTCTGCCTTAAAGGTAACCTGGCCCTTTTCGGTAAATTTGATCGCATTGCTGAGCAGGTTCATAAAAATCTGGTTCAGACGGAGCGAGTCGACCATAATGATCTTGGGCAATTTTTCATCAATATCCATTACCAGTTTTAGGTCCTTTTCCTTCGCCCTAATGTTCAATAGGTTAGCTGCCTGTGTCATCAGTAAGCGGATGTCGGTTTCCGCATAGTTGATCCTAAATTTTCCTGCCTCAATTTTAGAAATGTCCAAGATATCATTGATTACGCCAAGGAGCGATTCGGAGGATACCTCAAGCAGGGAGAGCATTTCCTGTTGCGCGCTGTTGAGTTCACTTTTTTTCAGCAGGTGGATGATCCCGATAATGCCGTTGATGGGCGTACGGATCTCATGGCTCATGTTGGCCATGAAGTTCTCTTTGGCCTTTTTGCTCTGTTCGGCATCTTCCTTCGCCTTGATCAGTTCGGCCTGAAAGCTTTCCAACTGACGGTTTTTCTCCTTGATCTCGCGCTGGTTGCGGATCAACTGGATAAACGAATCAACTTTTGCAGAAGTGATATAAGGATCAAGCGGCTTATATAGGTAATCGATCGCACCAACATGGAGACCTTTGATGGCATATTTTGCCTCCAGGGAAATGGCGGTCACGAAGATCACCATGATTTCTTGGGTGCGTGGATTGTTTTTTAAGATCTCCACCAGCTCAAAGCCATTCATGCCCGGCATCTGGACATCAATAAGCGCAATAGCAATATCCTTTTCCCAACAAATCCTTAAGGCCTCATTGGGCGAAGTGGTCGTCAAGATCTGAATGTCATGCGTGTCGAGCAGAGCCTGTAGGGCGACAATATTTTCTTGTTTATCGTCTACAATTAAAAGATTTAATTTAGGTGAAGCTGACATAGGGTTAATTTACTTTTTGGTAGATATTGTGTTTTTTATCAATGAGTTTAAATTTTTTCGCCACTTCGGGATCCCTGATCGTTTCCTTAGTGCCTAAGCAGAGAAATCCGAAATTGGCCAAGCTATTGTAAAAGAGCTCGATGGCACGCGATTGAAGCTGCGTATTGAAGTAGATCAATACATTTCTACAGGCAATAAGTTGGAATTCGTTAAATGGACCATCAGAAACAAGGTTATGTGTGGAGAAAAGCACGTTCTTCTTCAGTTTTCTACTGATCGATGCCGCATCGTACTTCGCAGTATAATAGTTTGATAGGGAAGTCTGACTATCGCTTTCGATAAAATTTTCAGAATACTGTTTCATCCTGGCCAGGTCATAGATCCCATCCTTTGCCTTTTGCAGAACCTCTTGGTTAATGTCGGTGCCGTAAAAGAAACTTCGGGCATACAGTCCTGCTTCTTTGAATAGGATAGCAAGAGAATAAAGCTCTTCACCACTGGAACAGCCCGAACTCCACACCTTAATGTGCTGATAGGAATTTAGGTAGGGGATGACCTTCTCTTTCAGTACTTTAAAAAAACTGGGATCGCGGAACATCTCCGTCGTATTCACGGTCAATTGGCTTAGAAAATAATCGAAATAGTGGGGGTCATTGATGAGTTGGCTGCTGAGTTCCGGGAAAGAGATCCGCTTAAGCTGCATGACCCTGCTCACCCTCCTTTTCAGCGAAGCTTGGGCATAGTCGCTAAAATCAAAGCCATGCAAGTGCCTGATCAGGTCGATCAATTGCTGCAATTGCTTGTCGTTAAGTTCGGCTGCTGCTTGGACTGCGTTTTTCATCAGCTTAACCAAACGCGTAACATGGACAATAACTTATCTACATCAACTGGTTTTGAAATGTAGTCGTTGGCACCCGCCTCGATACATTTTTCCCTGTCGTTTTTCATGGCCTTTGCCGTTAGGGCGATGATGGGCAGGTTTGCATGTTCTTTATTGAGCCTGATTTCGCGCATCGCCTCATAGCCATCCATTTCCGGCATCATGATATCCATCAGCACCAGGTTGATTTCAGGATGCGCCTTCAGTTGATCAATCGCCTCTCGACCATTATTGGCAATCACGATCTTAATGTCATAGGCCTCCAAGGCACTCGATAGGGCAAAGATATTGCGCATATCATCATCAGTAACCAAAATGGTCTTATCTTTTAATGCCTTTTCTAAGGTGCTCACCTGCTTATTCTTAGGAGCTGGGGTAGGGAAACTGGCTTGTGGTTTTTGGAGCTTGTGGATAAACAGGCTCACCTCATCCAATAAGCGATCGTTTGATTTATCGGTTTTGAGCACCATCGCTTCCGAGTACCGCATAATGTGGAACATCTTATCTTTGTCCAGTTCCATGGCCGTATTGATGATAACCGGAATGTGTTTCAACTTTTCCTTGGATTTGATCTGGTCTAACAGTTCGAAACCTGAAATATCAGGCAATTTGAGGTCAAGGATAATGCAGTCGAAATGTTGGGTCTCTAAGATCAGCAATGCTTCTTTCCCCGTATAGGCCTGTGATACATTGATGCCTTTGCTAACCAATTGCTCGGTGAGGTTATTGTTCTGGAGGACTTGGTCTTCAACAACGAGCACATTTTTGAACGGATACTGCTGGCCTTTGCCCAATAGTTCAAATGCTTCATCGAGCTTTTCCTTCTCGATCGGTTTTTTTAGAAAGCCAATGGCGCCCTCCAGCTCTGCTACGTTAGCTTTGTCGCTGTTGGCCGACATCAGGTGCACGGGAATATGCTTGGTTTTCGGATTGGATTTCAATTTCTTCAGCACTGCCCATCCATCCATTACGGGCAACATAATATCCAAAATAATGGCCGCAGGAAGCAGGTCATTGGCCATTTCCAGCCCCTGGTCTCCGCTATGCGCCAATACCGGATCCAAGCCCTTTTCAATGGCGTAAGATTTTAAGATTTCAGCAAAGTTCACATCGTCTTCAATAATCAGCAGGATGTTGCCCGAGGCAAATAGGGGTTCCTCAGGTTTAGCGACTGTAGCTGGAGCAGCCGTATCAACAGACACTTCAGCTATTTGTGCAGTTTCTGCTGTCGTTGATTCGGTTAACTGTAAGGGAATAAGCAGGGTGAAGGTACTGCCCATTCCCTGTTCGCTTTCAATCTGGATTTCGCCGTTCAAAAGATTGGCCAATTCCTTGCTGATGGATAGTCCCAATCCAGTACCGCCATATTTTCTGCTGGTAGAGCCATCTTCCTGTTGAAAGGCCTCAAATATGACCTGTTGCTTGTCTGTAGCAATGCCGATGCCCGTATCACTTACACTGAACGCCAAAACGTGCTCACCGCTCATTTTCAACTCGCTGTTTCTCGCTTCCGCCGCTTTTTTAAGCGCTAATTTTAATTTGATCTTTCCATTTTCAGGCGTAAACTTGAAGGCATTGGCCAGGAGGTTTTTCAAAATCTGCTCTAACCTGCCCTGATCTGAGATAAAATCAGTTGGCAAGTCATCGGTTAGGTCCAGCGTAAAATCTATTTTCTTATGGTTGGCGAGTTCTGTAAACAGGGCTTCAATGCTATTGAACAGCAGCGATGGCTTGATCTTTTCCAGGTGCAGGCTGATGTTGCCAGTTTCTATTTTAGAAAGATCCAAGATGTCGTTGATCAGGTTGAGCAGGTCATTTCCAGCTTTTTGGATCACACTGGCATATTTGATCTGATCTTCGGAAAGGTTCTGCTGCTTGTTTTCTTTCAGGATCCTTGCCAAGATCAGGATACTGTTTAAGGGAGTTCGGAGCTCATGGCTCATATTGGCCAAAAATTCGGATTTGTATTTGCTGCTCAACGCCAGTTCTTCAGCCTTAAGGCTAATGGCCTCCTTCGCTTCGTTAATGAGCACATTTCTTTCCTCGAGCAATTGCGCCTTTTCTTCAAGCTCTACATTGGTCTGCTGCAGTTCTTCCTGCTGAACCCGAAGTTCTTCTTCAGAGGCCTGAAGTTCCTCTGTCTTGTGCACCAGCTCTTCATTGGTAAGGCGAAGCTCTTCCTGTTGGCTTTCGAGTTCTTCGGCCTGCTGCTGGGTCTGTTCAAATAGGTCGCGCAACTGCAGGTGCGCCAAAGCGCTGTTCAGCGCTACACCGATGTTTTCGGCAATGTTATGCAGCAGTTGCAGGGTTTTGTCCTGTGGCGCCGATAAGAAGCCCAATTCGATCACCGCAATGGTCTTGGATTCGAAAATAATCGGGGTCAGGGAAAGAAAGGAAGGATGCGCAGCTCCCAGGCCAGAATTTACTTTAATGTAATCTTGTGGTAGATTTTGGATGATTTTGGATTTCTTCTCTGCCGCGACCTGTCCAACCAAACCTTGTCCCAAATGGAATTCCTCTCTGGCATACAGTTCGCTGGGCGCGTAGGTGCCGCTGCGTTTAATGAGCTGTAGTTTTTCATCAACCAGAAACAGCGCACCAACAGAAGCCCCGATGTAATTGCAGATTTTGGCCATGATCTGGTCGCTGAGCTCCTCGATTTCCTGTTGGCCTTGAAGTGCCTCATTCACCTCTGCCGCTCCCGTAAGCAACCAGTTGTTTTTTTCGTTGAGGGCAGATACAGCTCCCAGTTCTGTGTTGGTGACCAGAATTTGCCGTTCGATTTCTTTTTGCTGGTCGAACGTACGCCTGATATAGCCCAATAAAAATAAGATCAAGATAAAAATACAGACCGAACTGAGCAGCACAATGATAATGGTCTGGTCGCTGCTGGCCTCATTGATTTTTTTCCTTTCCGCCAGAAGTTTGGCTTCTTCATTCACAAAATCATTGTTGATGCGCAGGAAATTGATTTTAAATGCTCGCCCTTGATCTGTCAATATCATTTGCCTAGCCGTCTGGTAACCTCCTGTGGTTGCAGCCATGATTTTTTTCATGTCTTCCACCTTGTGCAGGGCATAGAATTCTAAACTATCGGCCCGCTGCCTTTGCACCACATTGTCTTTGACCAACATCTTGAGCGCATTGATCTGAATCTGTATCTTATTGATGCTATTGGTATAAGGTACTTTATAGGAATCGCGTTCCGTAATCACAAATCCACGGAGCCCCGTTTCGGCATTAATGAGCTCTGTCTTGGTACTTTCGGCGGTTTTGATCACTTCATAAGTGTGCTCCACCCAAGCAGAACTTTCCGTAAGCGATTTGATACTGAAATAGGAAAAAAATGTAGAAATAAATACAAAGACCAACGAAACAGCAAAGCCTGTTAATACCTGTTGCTTGAAAGTAAGTTTAATCATCTAGACTTCGGTTAGTCTAGCTAAGATAGTTGATTAAACAAAAAACCAAGTATTTATACCTAAAAAAGCAGGTATTTTTACCTAATTTACTATAGCGATTTGAGATTTTGAAGGTAAGTATTCCCAATAGGAATGTTTTTTTGGCCGATCCAGATCTGTGACCGGTCATATTTATTGATTTTATCTTTTGCCACAATGAATGCCCGGTGTACCCTAATGAATTCTTTTGCCGGCAGAATTTCAGAAAGTTCATTGATGGTAATCCGTGTGGTGATCAATTTTTCATTAGCGAGGTGGAGCTGGGTATAATTTCCTGAAGCTTCCACATATAGGATTTCGTCCAGCAGCACCTTTACTTGTTCGTAGCCATCTTTTACAAAAATAAATTGATCTTTTTGCTGGGGCACCTGGTTCCTGAGGTCGAACAATTCTTTTGACTTGTTGCAGGCTTTTATGAATCGCGACAGTGAAAAAGGTTTTAACAAATAATCAACAGCATCGAGTTCAAAACTCTGAACGGCATGTTCGCTATAGGCCGTGGTAAAAATAACCATGGGCGCCTTGGTCAAGGTCTTCAAAAATTCGATGCCACTGATGTCGGGCATTTTAATATCGAGGAAAATAAGGTCTACCTTATGCTGTTGGAGGTAGGAAATGGCCTCAAAGGCATTGGTGAATTTTTCTTTCAGTGTAATAAAAGGAACTTTGCTTGCATGCGCAGCTACTATATCCAAAGCTATGGGTTCATCGTCGATGGCAATCGCAATCATCGTGTAGAGGTTTTATTGTTTAATTGTTGACAGTGTTCAATTGTTAACATCATTTATCAAAACGCACCTTAAACCATTCAGCAATCTAACAATGAAACTAACCATTATCTGTTCAGGAATTTCCAATATTTGTCAAGGGAGCTCCGTAAAACAAATAACAACTAAACAATTAAACAATTTAACATTTTAACAATGGGATAACTATTATCTGCTCAGGTATTTTTCCAATTGTGCATAGAGCTCACTTCCAGAACTTGGCCTATTTGCTTTCGCCACTACCAATTTTCCTGTTCGATCAAATATAAAATATTGGGGATAATATTCGTCCTTATCTGTTGCATTTTCTAACAGTTCTTTCCAAAAAGGCACAATTGTTTTCCGGTTTTTCCTAAAGTGAACACCTGTGAGCGCATTGACCTTGATGAATTCCCTCCAGGTGGTATCCTTGTCTTCTTCATCCATATCCAGATAGAGGAACGCCACATCCTTGTCCTTAAATTTTGCTTTCAGTGCCGGGTTAAAGGCTAATTCTTCCTTGCACGGTCCGCACCAGGTTCCCCACACATCGAGGTAAACTACCTTCCCCTTGAAGGGTTTGACCACGTCGTAAATGGAATTGATTTTTTCAAAGCCAGCAACAATCTTAATGTCGGCATTGTTGGCGTTGGCGGCAAGTAACGATTTTAGGATCGATTGCTTCCTTGACACTTCTGCCAGGTATCTGCTCGTTGGGAACCTGGCCTGAAATGCCTGTGCCATTTCCTCCATCTGCCGCAGTTCCTTATAATTTAGGGCGTTTTCGACCAGTTGATAGGCATATTGTTCTACAATTGGCGATGGCAGATTGCGGTAGGCAATGTTAAAATGCCAATAGGGCTTAGAGACCTTGCCCTCCATTTTTTTGGCACTGTCCATGCTGATCCCGATATAGGGCATGGGTTCCTTGGCAGAAACCTGATTGGCCCTGGCCGCTTTGATCCCCATGTTCTGCAAATGCCTGATGTAATTGGAAATATAGGCATAGAATTGTGGTCCGGCCGATTGCGTACTTTGTTTGGGATTGCTCTGCGCAAACATTTCAGTCAAAAGAGAATCAATACTGGCTGCATTCCTTGCTCCGGCAATGGCCATATCGCTCAGGTAATTGTAGGCTATGGACTGAAGTTCCAGCTGGATGAGCGATTTATCCTGATCAGCAATTTTTGATTGTTGCACAAGGTGGATTTTTTCATCACGCTTTGCGAAATAAGGCTGGACTACCTGGGCTTTTAAAGCTTGATAATTTAAGTTGGAATAGGCTTTGCCCTCGTTGGCCAAAAAGAAAGGATATTCTTCTACATCAACGGCCTGCATCACCTTATTTTCAGCTGCGGCATTTCCCTTGGCAATGGTCATGGACGAGTCGCTTTCGTTGATGATCAGCTCAAGTGCCTTGTTGGGATGGAGCAGCAAGGTATAAAATCTGCGCTGATAGATCAGGTCGCCAAATTTGGCTTGCTTGATGGGCAGTTCGATCGAAAATGTTCCGTCTTTGGCTACCGGAATAACTGTGGAATTTTCCCTGTGGAAACCAAATACCACTGGAATATTGATTTTTAATTCCTGTCCGGTATAAGAGCTGATTTTGCCCGTAAGTTTAAACTGCGCATCGGCATATTGCACTACAAATAGAAGGCAGGCCAACATAAGTCCTTTTAATTTCATGATTGAAGTTGGATGGTCAGATGGATAAAAAATTCTTTGGCGCTTTCCCTGATCATCAGTTCATGCTTGCCAGGATATAATAAAGCCAATCGTTGTTTTACATTGGCCAGTCCGATGCCGCTCCTGAGCTTTTCAGGGTCGTTTTCAGGTTTGATGTGGATGCTGTTGTGCACGTCAAAATAAAGCGTGTTGGCTTTGGTCTGCAAGGTAATTTTGATGTGCGAAGGATGTTGTAGGCTAATTCCATGTTTGAACGCATTTTCTACAAAGGGAATGAGCAGCATCGGGGTAATCTGGAGGTTGTTCAATTGCGGTTCGATCTGTGTTTCGATCACGATATCAGCTGATTTTGACGTCCTGAGCTTCTGCAGGGCGATGTAATTTTCGAGATAATCTACATCGCGGGTAAGCAAGATCCTGTCCTGTACATTTTCATGCAGCATAAAACGCATCATGTCGCCAAGTTTTTGGATGCCCTCACTGGTGCGTTCCGCATTTTCCTGTAGGGCAGTACCATACAAGGTATTGAGTGCGTTGAACAGGAAGTGTGGGTTGATCTGCGATTGGAGAAAACTCAAGTTTGCATCAGACTTGCCCAACTGGGTTTTGAGCGAACGTATTTCAGACCTGTTCTTTTGTTTGTAATTGTTGATCAACCAGCAGAGCGATGTGGTGAAAAGACAATGTACGCCCATATTGAAAGAAAAGATAACTGGCCAAGTGTCACCATCGGGATAGAACAAAAGGGCAATTAGACCCATGCAGCAGCTGGCCAGTGCCAATAAAAGGATGCTCCGCCATAAATATCCCCAAAAGCCCACATTCATTTCTTTGAGGTCGGGAATGAAACGGTAGAGCGAAAAGGCATATTGGCCAATCCCAATGGGAACCACAAAGGCCCAGATAATGGCATAATCATCTTTATTGGTCTGGGAAGCGATAATGATCAACAAGAAAAACCAAACGATCAAAGCAATAGTACTTTCCTGTAAAATCCTAGGATATCGATACTTTTGATTAAAATGAGATAAGATCCTTGGTGCGAATTCCTTGGTCAGGGCATAGAGCGAAAATAGGAGAATGATATAGGCTGCACTGGCGTAGCCCCTTACAAATAAATGAAGGTAAGCATCTGAAAGTGTTTTTGAATTCAGCAGGACATAGGCTTCACTATAGGTCTTATTGATGCCGAGCACTAGCCCATAAAGAAAGAAAACGGCCACCAACAGTACGCTGTTCATGATCACGTTGGCCTGTCTGATCAATCTTGGGAGCAATAGGAAATTAATGCCCAGAAAAACGAAGTATAGGCCTGAAACGCTGATCAATTTCGGGATGAAATAGTGGTACACGTAGGAAAAAGGAATCCCTGCCTGTCTAAAATAATAGTATCGATCATAGAAATTTCCGCTGATCCGATCGTTATCAATATTGACTGTCATAAAAAATATGGTCAGCAGGAACAATCCCGTAGCTACCCAAAATTCAATCTTTCTTAAATCCTTAAAGTTCATCGCTTTTGCTTTTGATGGTGCAATTCTACACACGATTAGGTCGGCCCGAAAAAAAATGTGACAAATGTCCCGAAAAATGTGATGAAAATGAATTGCCTATCCATTTATGCTGGGCAGCAGCAATCAAGGCCGGCTTGACCGACCAAAAAACTATCTTTACCTTTGCAGCAGCAATCGATCATTTGTATTCAAAATAACTTACGCTTAACGCCACACGCTCTACGCCATACGCTCTACGCCACACGCTCTACGCTTAACGCTTTAAACCTTCAACTTCCAACTCTCACCATGACCCTCTACGGTATCCCAAATTGCAATACAGTCAAAAAAGCGCAAGACTGGTTAAAATCAAACCAGATTGCCTATGAATTCCATGATTTCAAGAAAAAAGGCGTTACGCCAGAAAAGCTCGATCAGTGGTTTGATGCTTTTGGTTGGGAAAAGGTCATTAATCGGAATGGATTAACTTTTAAGAAATTATCGAAAGAGGAACAGGTGCAGCTCAATACACCGGAGCAGGTGTCAAGTTATCTTCAGGCCAATACAAGTGCCATTAAAAGGCCAATTTTAGAACGGGATGGAAAAGCGATTTTGATAGGTTTTTCGGCTGAAGATTATGCCCTGCTCAAGGCTCATTAGTGGAGATAACGATCTATTCTGCGAACAAAATCATTGATATCGAATGGTTTGCTAATGAAATCCTCGGCACGGCATTTCGGTTTCACGTCAGCCAATCCGGCATGCGCCGACATCATTAAAACAGGAATGCATTGGGTACGCTGATCTGATTTCAGCTCGTCGCAAACATCCAGGCCATTGCCATCGCCCAACATCACATCGAGCACAACAAGGTCTGGTGGGGCAATGGACATTTTCTTTTTAAAGGATTGTATGGTGGGATAACCATGTACCTCGTAGTTTTCTTCGGTGAGGAGGTAAGAAATCAGTTCTCTAATGTCATCATTATCCTCCAAAATGTAGATACATTTTTTCTGCGCTTCCATAATTCAATGATGCAAGACTAGTTTTCGTATTAAAACCTTAAAATGCTTTCTATTGTTTTAATAAATCATCCTACTTTTGTTAAATTTTGTTAAAAGCACATGCACTAGCCTAAAGTGGCTTAAATTTGAATATGGTTAAAAGACTAATTTTTGCACTGATATTACTTTTTCCGATCAGTTTATGGGCACAGAACAACATCCTAACAGGCAACGTCTACGATTTTAACAATCGGACGATCATCCTGGAAGGATCTACCATCAAAAACCTGAACAGCAAATCTGTCGCCATAGCTGATAAGGATGGACACTTTGCGATCAATGCAAAAATTGGCGACCTGGTGTCTTTTGGAATGGTGGGCTACCATACCGATACACTCTACCTGACCTCGCTTTTTCCTAAAAACATATACCTCAGGGCACAAACGACCGAATTGAAGGCCGTAGATATTGCGGCCGTAAAAGTTTCGCCCTACCTGAATGCCAAAGATCCCAATGCCATGCCGGCCAGAAGGGTAGATTACAGCAAGGAAAGAGGCGGACTGCGTCTGAGCCTCGGCTATGGAAAATACAGAAGGGAGCAGGCTAAGATCCAAGAACTTGAAGAACGCGACCAATACCTAGAAGAAATCAATAAGAACTTTAATGAGGAAACGATCAGGAGCCTGGTCAAATTCGAAGGGCCGGGTATACGTGATTTTATCCTGCTCTATCGGCCATCTGTAGAAATGGTCAAGGCGGAGCGGCCGTTCAATTACACCATGCACATTGCCAAATCCTATCGTTCCTGGATGCTGTTGCCTGAAGATCAACGTAAACTTCCGCCATTGCCCAAACTGAAGTCAGGTCAGTAGCCCCTTGCGCCATACGCCATACGCTTTACGCTATGCCCTATGCGCTATGGTCCCTAACCAACGAACGACTAACCAGCTAGCCCTGGTCGTAACAATCTTGCGTGCCTATTTGAATTTAGTGATCTGCCACTTACCTTAGCATTAAAATTAACTAACATGCTAAGATTTATAGACAAAACATTTTTATGTATTGCCGTGCTGTGTGCTGTGGGTTTTGCCAGCTCCGCACAACAGGCCCCACCGGCGGCAACACCAACTAACTACAGTCCGGCAGAAGCTTTTGGACCACTTTTTTATACACAGAATGGAAATGAGTTCCGCTCGGCAAATGGTGCGCCGGGAGCCAAATATTGGCAGAACAGAGTAGATTACAACATTACTGCCAATTTAGACGACACCAAGCATCAGGTAAGCGGTACGATTACCATCACCTACAAAAACAACAGTCCCGATAAGCTTCCTTATCTCTGGTTGCAACTTGACCAAAATACATTCAAGGAAACCTCTAGGGGCTACGCCATTACACCTCCCGTGAGCCGTTATGGTGCGCAGGGCGAAAAATTTGATGGTGGGTATAAAATCTCGAATATCGCCGTCTCTCAAAAAGCGCAGCCAGTAAAATTTACTTCTTTGGTAGAAGACACCCGGATGCAGATCCGCTTGGACCAGCCGATGGCAGCTTTGGGCGACATCATTACCATCAAAATGGATTATTCTTATATCGTACCGAAAGATGGGTCTGATAGGACAAGCCATTTGACCACTAAAAATGGCGAAATCTATGCCATTGCACAATGGTTTCCACGCATGTGCGTGTACGATGATGTGCTGGGATGGAACACCTTGCCATATTGGGGCGCTGGAGAATTTTACTGTGAGTATGGAGATATCAACTTTTCGGTTACTGCACCGGCGAGCCATATCGTGATGGGATCGGGAGAGTTGCTCAACCCGCAGGAAGTATTTACCGCCGAACAATTAAAAAGATGGAATGCGGCCAAATTGAGCGATGCGACTGTACATATCCGCTCGGAAGCAGAAGTTTTAGATCCTGCTTCGCGCCCTGCTAAAGACAAGCTGACGTGGAAATTTAAGATCGTAAATGCACGTGATGCTGCATGGGCTTCATCTAAGGCCTTTGTACTCGATGCGGCCAAAATCAACCTGCCAAGTGGAAAAAAAGCATTGGCCGTTTCAGCCCAGCCTGTGGAAAGCAATGGTGTCGACTCTTATGGCCGTGGCGTAGAGTATGTGAAAAGTACAATTGAACATTATTCAAAGATGTGGTATGAATTCCCTTATCCAATGGCGGTCAACGTGGCCACTTCAATTGGCGGAATGGAATATCCAGGTATCGTATTCTGCGGATGGAAAAGTAAAAAATCTGGTGCTTGGGGCGTAATTGACCATGAATTTGGGCATACCTGGTTCCCAATGATCGTTGGTTCCAATGAGCGCAAATATGGCTGGATGGACGAAGGCTTTAACACTTTCATCAATGGCATATCACAAGACAGTTTCAACAATGGAGAATACAAGGGCCGTCCAACCGATATGCACAGGATCGGACAGAGTGCTTTGGGCAATCCGAGGTTAGACAATATCATGCAAATTCCTGATGGAATGGCAGAGCGTAACATTGGTATAAACCTTTACAGTAAGCCGGGATGGGGATTAGACCTGCTCAGGAACCAGATTTTGGGCAAAGACCGTTTTGATTATGCGTTCAGGCAGTACATTAAAAACTGGGCGTTTAAACATCCAACGCCATTTGATTTTTTCCGTTCGATGGAAAATGGGGCAGGAGAAGACCTGAGCTGGTTCTGGCGAGGATGGTTCCTTAACAGCTGGAAAAGCGATCAGGGAATTGGCGAAGTGAAAGCCGTGAAAGATGAGAAATTTACAGGTTATACCATTAAAGTACTTAATCTTGAAAAACTTCCGATGCCAATTATCCTATCCATCAAAACCAAGAGCGGTAAAACAGAAACCGTTCGCGTGCCAGTTGATGTATGGATGAAGAACACGGTCTGGACGGTACGCTACCCAACTACCGAAGAAGTTGTCGAGATTGTAATCGATCCAGAGAAGGTGTTGCCAGATGGCAATCCAGATAATGATAAATGGCCTGCTGCCGAAGCGCCAAAAAATTAAGCGCATAGCGCATAGCGAAAAGCAGACAGCCCAAGCTTAAACCTAAGACCAAAGTAAAAGCCAAGTTCTAAACGATAGGGAACAAGCTTTTTGCTTTGGTCTTTTTGCTTAATCAAATTTTTTTATTTTTTTTCTGAATCAGTGTCACGTTTCGAATATTTTGGTGTCTTATGGTTGACGATTGGTTAGCGTTAAACCTGAATAAAACAAACAAACAAATGAAATTGATGAAGAAAATGGCCTTTTTGGTCATCGTATGTGGATTATGTACGAAAGCTTTCGCACAAGATGCGGTACACTTAAAAGCTAAATTGTTAAGTGCCAAGACCAACGAACCGATCGGATATGCTGCCGCTGTTCTTACCCTGGTGGCAGACTCTACCAAAAGAACAGGGGCGTTGTCCAATTTTTCTGGCGAATTTGAATTTGCCAACCTGAAAAAAGACCATTACCTGCTCAAACTTTCAGCATTGGGCTATAAGACATTGACCATGAAGGTAGCGCTCAATGCTGATCAGGATCTGGGCGTGCTTAAGCTCGAAGATGATGCCATTGGCCTAAAGGAGGTCCAGATTACCGCGTCAAGCATGCAGGTTAAAAAGGATACCGTCGAATTCAATGCCGAAGCCTTTAAGACCAAGCCAAATGCTGCGGTGGAAGAATTGCTGAAGAAATTGCCTGGAGTAGAAATCGACCGCGATGGAAATATTTTGGTGCAAGGGCAAAAAGTTTCCAGATTGACTGTTGACGGGAAGGATTTTTTTGGTACCGATCCCAAGACGGCCACAAAGAACTTGCCGGCAGATGCGATTGCAAAGGTGCAGCTCATCGACAGCAAAACGCAGGAAGCCAAGGCTACGGGCATTGATGATGGGCAGCGCGAAAAAGTGCTCAACCTGACCATCAAGGCCGACAAGAAAAATGGTTGGTTTGGAAATGCCAGCATTGCCGGAGGGACCACCGATAAATATAACAGCTACCTCAGTGCCAACCACTTTAATAAGAACCTGCAATTTGCGGTGTTGGGCATGAGCAATAACATCAACAATTCAAGCTTTGCCTTTGAAGACCTGAGCAGCTTTTCGGGCGGGAATATCGGAAACATATTTGCACCACCGGCAGGAGGTAGTTTTTCTATCAATGTAAACAATGGCCGGACAACCATTGGGGGCTCAGGCGTCTTCGATAACAACGCCATCGGGGATGTGACGACACATAGTGGAGGATTAAATTATAGCAACAGTTGGGGCAAAAAAAATAATCTTCAATTAAGCAGCAGCTATTTTACTTACTTCTCTCGGGGAAATGGCAACCGTTTCTCCAATGTACAGGATTTTAGCCAGGGCGATATCTTAAGGACCGGAGAAATTTCCAATAGATTAAGCGACAACCAGGCACATCGCTTTAATTTGAAGGCCGAATATCATCCCGATTCCTTAACAGATATCGTGCTTAGACCAAATGTGATCCTCAACTATACCACCAACAGCAATACCAAAAATTTCAATTCTAAATTTGATGCCGCTGGAAAAAGCAATGATGGAAGCCAGTACTTCAGCCAGAAAAATGTGACCCCTTCATTTTTTGGAGAATTTTCTGTGCTGAGAAGACTTGGAAATAAGAAGGGATCAGTTTCTTTAAGATTAAATGGAACGCAGAATACATACGATTCCGATTGGTTGAACCGTTCATCTGTTAACGACTATACCAGCGGAGCAGCTGTCCTAAAAACCATTGATCAGCAGACTGGGCAAGAAAATATTTCAAAAACCTATACCATTAATGCCAATTATGTAAGGCCAATATTCAATGCCAGATGGAATGCCAATGTAGGCTATACCTATAACAATGGCCAGGTCGATGCAGAACAGTTAACTTATAATTACAATGCATTAACCGGAAGATATGAAGCCATTGTGCCAGATTTTAGCAATAGTTTAGCTAACCACAATTGGCTGCAGGCTGCGAGGGTAGGCTTTATCTATACCCGGACCGAATGGACATACAACTTTGGGTTTGGGCTTCAGCAGACAGGCCTGTCGGCAGATACCTATAACAGCAGCGGCGCGAATATTGCCAGCATCGATAAGACCTATTACAACGTATTGCCGCGGCTTACCATAAACTATAAAAACAAATCGAACCAGACTATCCAGTTAAATTACAATTCGAATGTAAACCTGCCATCTGTAAATGACCTTCAGCCGGTACAGAATAACAGTAATCCACTTTACCAAAGGATTGGAAATCCTAACCTGGAAGCTCGGAAAAGCCATCGCATGTCAATTAACTTTAATACGTTCAGCGCAGATAACAATAGATATTGGAATGGTTATTTCCTTTATAATTTGTCGTTTGACGATATTGGCAACGAAGTGAAATATGTCAATGGTGTCCAGGTAGTGCGGCCTGTAAATGTTGATGGAACCTATTACATCAATACTGGGACTTTCTTCGGAATGCCTGCCAAATTAAAAGGGATGCGCATGGGCTATGGGCTTAATTTCTATACCTCTCGCAACAAAGGCTTCATCAACGATGAAAAAAATACAACTACCCGTTATAATTTCGGACCAAATGCGAACCTGAGCTACGATGTTGATGGAAAACTGAACAGCGGGATTTTCCTCAGCGTGGGCTATAACAAAGTAAACAACTCCATCCCAGCAGCGATAGATAACCGTTATTTCAGCTTTAACAATTCTGTAAACATCAGTTATGAGCTGTTCAAAAACTTTAGGATCGATACGCAATTGGAACACAATGGTTCTGCCGGACGTTCGGATGGTTTTAACAACAACGCTTTTTTGTTGAATGCTGGCTTGGAGCAGTACCTGATGAAAAACCGGTTAACCTTGGCGTTAAAGGGATATGATATCCTCAAACAAAATACCAATATTGAACGCAATGTAAACAACACCAGGATAGAAGATGTCCGCTTCAATAGTTTGACCCGCTATTTCTATCTTTCTTTAAACTATAAGATTGCAAAGGTAGGAGCTTCGAACCAAAGGAGCAATCCGAGGAATACCGTCAATTAGCAAAGCGTTTAGAAGATTAACGATCAAAGACCGAAGCTTTTAGCTTTGGTCTTTTCGCTTTCAGCACAAAGACCTATCTTTGCTGCATGGCTGACCAGAGGCAAAAAAATAATCCACTTCATGGCTTGACGCTCGAATTTATCGTTAAGCAGTTGTTTTTCCATTATGGATGGGAAGAGCTGGGCAATTTGGTCAAGATTGCCTGTTTCAGGAATGACCCTTCGCTCAAGTCGAGCCTCAGGTTTCTTCGCAAGACAGATTGGGCCAGAAAAAAGGTCGAAAAACTGTACCTCAATACTTTTCATTAAGGGAATCGCACAAAGCATTTCATTAACGTATTGATCGCAACATTCAGCTCAACTGTGCGCAGTTGCAGATTTATTCGTGAAGCGCATGTTCACCAAAGTCTACAAAGAAATCATCCTGCTTAATCATCTGGCCAAAAAACCTCGCAGGTTCTTAAGAACCTGCGAGGTTGTCAAATATTGGATTAATAAACGTTTCTTCGACATTTAATTTGCGGTTATCATTTGTTTTTATTTATATTTAAATAATAGATGTACTAATGAATATATTATCGAATATGCCGAAATATTTTATCAGTATGTGAATGTCCAATGATAAGCAAGATGAACAAGGCTAGATTAAACTTTTCGCTACTATTATTTCTCTTTTCTGCAATTTTATTTCACAGCTGTAAGAGCAGGGCCACCGTTCCCCTGAAGAAGCAGGGCGTACTCATTTTTTCCCTTACGAAAGGTTACCATCATGCCTCCATCGCCAATGGCATCGAAGCATTTCAGAAAATGGGGAGCGAAAACGGCTTTCAGGTGGATACCACTGCAGATGTCCGGGCATTTACCAGTGAAAACCTGAAAAAATACAAGGCATTGATTTTTTTAAGTCCAACGGGCACAAGTGTCTTTAACGACGATCAGAAACAGGCGTTGAAGTATTATGTAAACCAGGGCGGGGGGATTCTCGGCATACATGCAGCAACAGATTTCTGCTATGAGTGGGAGTGGTACGGACAAATGATGGGTGCCTTCTTTTTAAAGCATCCCAAGATCCAGGAAGCTAAATTAAACATCACGATGCCTGAGCACAAGATCAACAGCGGTCTGCCCCAACCTTGGGTACACACGGATGAGTGGTATAACTTCAAATATGTAAACCCCTCGATCCATGTGCTGATCAAGATCGACGAAACATCTTATACTGGCGGAAGCATGAACAACAACCACCCCATTAGCTGGTTCCATGAATTTGAGGGAGGAAAGATATTCTACACCGCACTTGGGCATACCAAAGAATGCTATACCGATCCCCTGTTCTTAAAACATGTTTTGGCAGGCCTTAAATGGGTAATGCAATAAGGAGTAGATCGATCCATTCGCAACTTCACAAAATCTTCATATTGGTTAGAGAGATTAGTATTGTTAAACAAATAATCATAATCACTAATCCAAAAAAAATGAAAGCAATCAAAGTTTTAATGATCGCGTTGGTAGCTGCCTTCACCGTAAGCAGCGTCAGCGCCCAAACTGCTCCAGCTAAAGCTCCTAAAGCAGCAAAAGTTGAGAAAAAAGCTGCTAAAGTAGAAAAGAAAGCAGATACAACTAAAAAAGTGGCAAAAAAAGCAGCTAAAAAAGCGGCCACAAAGAAATAGTATTAAATAGGGTTTGATTTAGGTCTATTGGTCAATTGATCAATAGACTTTTTTTTGCTTGATCCTCAAAAAAGTCATCAACGTTAACAAACTGATCTGCAAGGTTTACATATCGTATAAAAAACCTCGCAGGTTCTTAAGAACCTGCGAGGTTATAGATGCAACAGGCTTGATGGTCGGATGAAATGAACATCAATTTTCTCTTGGCGGCGCAACCAGGTCGTCGTTGTTCACAGCTTTTGTTTTTTTAACACGCTCTTTGAGTTGTCCAAAAGTATAGTTTACGCCCATATAAACTCCCCGCTGCACACGGCTCAAGGTATTTTGTTGGATGAAATCAGCCCCAGTTACAGTGGAATTGGCGGAAAAAAACTTGGCAAGTGGATTGTAAACATGTAGGGAAATGTTCATTTTCTTCTGAAGAAACAGCTGTTGGATGTTCATCATGGAAAAGATGTTTCCACTCGTCCTGCCCTGCAGATTGGGCTGACTGCTGTTCATTATGACCGAAGGCGTAATCCGAAGGTTAGCAGTGGGCCTAAAGGCTAGCCCGATGTTCCCATTGCCGAAAAATCCGCTGTTGCGTAAGGTTGTAGCGCCCGCTCGCCCCTCAATGTTTAAATATTGCAATCTAAAATTCGCATTCAAACTTAGTTTTTTCCCCAGAGGCTGCCCTAAATTTGAATTGAAGGCAAACTGATCGCTTTTGCCAATGTTCTCATAACTGGCGCGGGTAATCTGGTCGGCCCCTAAATAGGCAATGGATTGAATGGTATTCCGGGCAAAAGTATAGCTCACGTTAAAGGCATAACTTGTTTTTTTGAACCTGCTCAATCCAATTTCGGCAACATGAAAAAGTGCCGGTCGCAATTCTGGGTTTCCGAAAGTGTAATACAGTGGATTGTTCTGATTAACAAATGGATTAAGCTGCCAAATGGCTGGACGCTGAATTCTTTGGGTATAGGCAAGGCTTGAGTTCCAGGCAGTACTGATGCGGTAGCTGATCGAAGTAGATGGAATGAGGTTCAAAAAGGTTTTATCGAGCAAGGTGCCATTCGAAATGAAATTTGCCCCAATCAGGGTCTGTTCAAGTCTTAGGCCAGCCGATAGGCCCCACTTTTTATAGTTGTACCGATAGGAGTGATACAGGCCTAAAATATGCTGTTGGTAGGTCAGTTCATCATTGATGAGGCCCACTGGAGCGCCGGACATG
Organism: Pedobacter sp.; assembly: GCA_031119475.1. GTDB lineage: Bacteria > Bacteroidota > Bacteroidia > Sphingobacteriales > Sphingobacteriaceae > Pedobacter. Next base: position 22,564 of record JAVHXV010000014.1, read on the forward strand.
TTGTAGTTGTCGGTGCTAAAATAATCCCTCATGATCAGCTTTGCCCCTGTTTCAAATTTTACCTTGCTGATCGAACCGCTAAAATCAAGCTGAATGGTGTGCTCATCAGTACCGTATTTGTTCTCCTGCAGCAATTGTTGGTCAGGATAATTGCTAAGACCTAAGTAGGCACTTTCATCTTTAAATTCATTGGCCGATCGGCTGAATTTATAGGCCAATGTTAACAAGGTATTCTTCTTGTTTCTAAAGCCCAACTGATAGTTTAGGCCAATATCATATGAATTAACGCTGGTGGTATTGATGTTGTCCAGATTAAATCGATATTGGGTTGCTGAAGCCTGATCAATTGCCGTGAAAAGCTGTTCGCCGCTATTGTGCACTACATCTTTTGTAGTAGATATACTGGCATTTAACAGATTGAGCGAATCGATTTCATAGCTGAGTTCAGCGATTACGGGAAAATCAAAACCATCGCTCTTGTTCCAGCCCTCCTGCCTTACCGACAAGGAAGCAGGCCCGAAATTACTGCGCAGATTATTGATGCGGTTGGCGTTGAGGTCATGATTCCAATATCCGCTCCACACATACAGCCCGAGCCTATCTTTCTTAGCGGTCACTGAACTCTCAAATCCTCTGCCTATACGTGTGTTTGCATGTAAAAGATTGTACGACATCAAGCCGGCGAGGTTTTTTCTGGTAATGATATTGATAATTCCCGCCGCCCCTTCGCTATCATATTTTGCTGATGAGACCGTGATTACTTCCACCTGTTTAATGGTGCTGGCGCGCAACATGCGGAGGGCATCATTGGCATTTCTTGCCATCATTCCGGTCGATCTTCCGTCGATCAGGACCTTAAAATCCGTACTCCCTTTCAGCAATAGACGATCTTCGCCATCCAATGTTAAAAACGGAACCTTCTGCATCATCTGTAGCATATTGTCTGTCTTGCTGTCGGGATCTGATTGGATATCATAGATCATCTTGTCTGGTTCCTGCCTCACCAATGGGATCGCACTTTTAATGGTTACTTCGTTCAAGGTATAGCCCTTATTGGAAATCAGGAATGTAATTGGCACAACATTGGGGAGCTCTGCCGAAAAATGAAAGCCTGTTCGCAAAGGCCGATAACCAAGGGCAACCAGTGTCAACTGGTAATTTCCAGAGGACAGGTTTTCAAAAAGAAAACTTCCATCGCCTTTGGTTAGTTTTTTTTGCTCAGGTTTTGAAATTTGGGCCAATATGATCGTCACATAGCCAACCGGCTGATGCGTAGCCGAATCGAGGACCTGTCCGCGGTAAACGCCTGTATGTTGTGCCTTGAGCATGCTCACAGTCAACATTAACAGGAACAAAAGGATTAACGGCTTCATGTTTGGTTAATTAAATATACATACGTATGTACATATTAAGAAATAAAATTTTTAAAGATTTAAATTCTTTATATTATTGTCAATACTTGAATTTCATGTGTGTACATATTAAAATTACATCAGTATCCCATCTAGCCATTAGCTGTGCTTTGAAATCATTTGGGTGTTAGCTAACTTCGTAACATGATCAGGATAAACAAGGATACGCCAGTTGAAGTATTGGAAGAGATCAAGGTTGGCGATATGGTTACCGATGGTTTCAGTAAGACCAGTTTTGTAGAACGGATCGATATTTCAGACGATGGACTGTATAAGGTCTATTCATTCTATCTGAATACCGATCGGGTCATCAGTACCAAACGCTAGTAGATTACAACGTGAGAAATTATCTCCCTAAAAATGTTACTTTGGGTTTTGGGGCAAAACCTTATTTTTAGGCAACGATATACCAACCATGACAAAGAGAAATATTATGTTGGGCTTAGGGATTTTCCTGGCCAGCTGCGCGGCGAGTAAAGTTGCCATGACCGATACCGAGAGCGCAAATTATAAATATGCCAAGGCCAAATTTTCAGGCTATACGAAAGAACAGTTTGTACAGGGCAAGACCTTGACGGAAACAAATTGCATCAAATGCCATCGAATGAAAGATCCGGCCAGGTTTACGGAAGAGCAATTGAACAAGATCATCCCGAATATGGCCAAAAAGGCTAAGATTTCTGATGCGGATAAGGACCTGGTGCTGAAATATTACATCGCCTCAGGCAAACATTCCTAGGACTTAGATTTTTCCAGCACCGCATAAAACTCGATGCCATACAGGGGTGTTTCGTGCAGCCTGCAGATTTTCAAGTCGATATAGCCCAGTTCGTTCAATAGCGAGATGAGGCCAGAAAAGGATTCTGGGGTAAAATACCAGGCATGCACATCGATGTAATCATTGGACTGATATTCATCAATGGCATTTTTGATCTTGTTGATCACATCTTCTACTTCTCCATGCTGCCCCCGCCAGTGGTCGGCAGGATGGTTGTGGGTAATGGTCCTGTGCTCGATCACGCTTTTGAGCGAATGTTTTGTCCGTTTATTAAGGTGGGCATCGATCACTTCGGCAATGGTCGATTCTTTATGGAAATGATCAAAGCAATATCTTTTATCCGGAATATTCAGGTAATACCTTTGCCCTTCGTTTAACACCTGGCTTACTTGTTGGAGATGCCCGATCAGGTCTAGCTGATGTTCAATGACATGGCTGCTGAAAATGGCATCAAACTTTTCCTTGGCCACACGTAGGTCTCCTTGTGGAGAAACATAGTGGATGAATGGGATCTGGCTGGTATTGATTTGGGCATCAATGCTTTCTGCCCTTTTGATCATTGCTTCCTGATCGAGTATATCGAGATATTTGACCTTGTCGCCCTTGCAGAGCGGCGTATAAAATGGGCCGATTTCCAGTATAGAGATGTCTTTTGGGATCGAGTCGATGAACATTTCCCTAGAATATGTTGGCCTCTGGGGTTTTTTACCAAAGATTTTCTTGAACATTTGAGCGCGTTTGAATGGTCAGTTAGAGCTAATAGGAGTACAAGGTAAAAAAAGACCATTGTAAATCAAAATCTTAGCTTATTGCGATTGGATTCAAAGATTGAATCGATCAAAGTTCGATCATCGCACTTAAAGCTGCAATTTTTCTATTCAATCCCTTGATAATCAAAAATAAACTCCGTACTTTTGCAGTCCCTTAATGTAGGCTCGGGATAAACTTGGCCAAAAGGGGCTTAATTAAAGAAAATAGAAACAAAAAGCAAGAAATGCCAACCATTCAACAATTAGTTAGAAAAGGTAGAGTAGCACTGGAGTTCAAGAGTAAGTCTCCGGCGTTGGACAGCTGTCCACAGCGAAGAGGTGTATGTACACGCGTATATACTACTACCCCTAAAAAACCAAACTCAGCAATGCGTAAAGTAGCACGTGTACGTTTAACCAATGGTAAAGAGGT
>JAVHXV010000015.1 GCA_031119475.1 Pedobacter sp.
AAAAAAAGAGCCTCCTATCGGGATCGAACCAATGACCTACTGATTACAAGTCAGTTGCTCTACCAGCTGAGCTAAGGAGGCTTTTATCTTAAGCACGCTCAATTGAAGTATGTCTCAACTGAGCCCTGCCTGCCGGCAGGCAGGTAAGGAGGCTTTTATCTTTCGCTGATTATAAATAACCAACGCTTTTGATACAATTTAATCTTTCATAGAACTTCCAATTCCAGACGCACAAACGCCCTTTCTGAAATGGAATGCAAATCTACAAAAATTAATTTTGCGACAAAATATATTTTCAAAAAAAATTTGGCAGGTGATGCCCGCCAAATCCTTTATATTGTGATGATAAGAAATAGTTCGTTAATAATCAGTCACTTCATCTGCATTCATCAAGGCCTTATGTTCGCTCAGCTTAGCACGCGTTTTATCTTTGTGCTTGGTGATCTGCTTTTTAAGTGATTCGATGGCCAAATCTGTCGCCTCTTCGAACGACTTGCACTGCTCCTTCGCGAACAACGTTCCACCAGGCACCATTAATTTGATCTCTGTGATTTTATTTTCTTCGTCTTCAACGTTTTCAAGTTTTAAATAAACTTCTCCTCCTATAATCTGATCAAAAAACAAATCCAACTTGTCTACTTTCTTCTGAATGAATGCCAATAATTTCTTGTCCGCATTGAAATGGATCGACTGTACTCTGATTTTCATTTTTCCTCCTTTTTTATGCCTTTGGATGGGCTTGTTTATAAATAGACTTCAAACGTTCAACGCCATTGTGTGTATAAACCTGTGTTGCGGCCAAACTGGCGTGGCCCAGCAGCAACTTGATGTCGTTCAGGTCCGCTCCCCTATTCAGCAGGCTGCTGGCAAACGAATGCCTGAGCACATGAGGGCTTTTCTTATCCTGGGTAGAGATGAAGCCCAGATAGCGATTTACAATTCTATAAATCAATTTTTCATAGGCAGTAGCTCCCTTATTGGTAACGATTAAGGCAGGTGTTTTGTTATCTGGTTTTTGTAGAGATTTTAAAACCAGATAATCTTTGAACTGCTGGATCAGGGCAGCATGCACGGGGATGATCCGTTCCTTGTTCCGCTTGCCCAATACTTTGATCGTTCCCTCATAAAAATTGATATCAGACTCCCTTAACTGTAACAATTCGGCTAAACGGATCCCGGTACCAAACAACAATTCCAGCACCAGCTTATCGCGCTGGCTTTCAAAAGTTTCGTCAAAATAATCAATAGCTGTTCCATCCTCCTCCAGATAACCATCCAGCAGCCTGTTCATCTTACCTTCCTCAACAAAAACAGGCAATTTTTTGGGAACTTTGGGTGCCTTGACCAGTACCATCGGATTTTTGGCTATGATCTGCTCGCGCACAAGGTATTTATAAAAACTGCGCAGTGCAGATAATCTCCTGCCCACGCTGGCTTCCGCGATTTTCGCCGAAAGCATGGCCATGATGTAGGAACGGACGTGCGTAGCCTCGACTTCCACCCAACTTAGCTCAAATTCGCCAGATAGAAATTTCTCAAAAGCCAGTAAATCAGCTTCGTATGATTTAAGGGTATGTGGAGAATAGCGCTTCTCGTGTTGCAGGTAGGTTAGGAAAGGGCTAATGGACATAAGCCTTAAAGATTGTTCACAAAAGTGAATATAGAAAAAAAATGCACAGCGACAAAAGAAGAGTTCGTTTTTGGTTATTGTTTAATTGGTTAATTGTTTAACTGGTTAATTGATCAGCAAATAAATCTAACCAACCAAAAAACTAAACAACCAAAAAACCAACCAACCAAAAAACAAGACAAAAAAAAATGCTTAAGTTTTCACCTAAGCATTGTTTATCTGATAAAGACCTGATTAAATAGATCCTTCTTGGTTCAAATTCTGAATGTATACAGCGTGTTTGATTTCTGTACGACGAGCTACAGATTTTTTCTCGTATGCCTGACGACTGCGCAATTCTCTTAATACACCTGTTTTCTCAAATTTCTTTTTGAAACGTTTTAGCGCTTTATCTAATGATTCGCCGTCTTTAATGTTGATAATGATCATAACGTGAAATACCTCCTCTCGTAGTTTTTAAGCCCTTTTAATACTTGGGGATGCAAATATACGAAAAGATTCGATGTTGGCAAGGGGTTTTAACTAATTAGTGCTTAGCGTTGGGCGCATGGCGGATCTTATGAGTTCAAGAAACGAACCTATTCATCAAAATACCTAGTGATAGGGATAAACACCTTTCGGCAAATGCTGAATTTTAGACATTCAAAAACAGTCTAATCAACCGCCATGAAAACTAAAATTAGCCTCCTACTAGTCGCTATCTTTTTAAGTGCCCTGAGCTGCACCTCAGCAAATTCCGATGAAGCCGCTGGAGCCGCTCCCAATGGAAAATTGTTTCTCCGCACCGTGATGTGGGGAGGCAGCCTGGATATATCTTGGGTCTACCTGGGCAATGATGGCACCATTATTTTCAATCCAAAAAATGGGGTCAATCCAGTTAACATTGCCGTAGAATCGGCCAACAATGCCGCCAATACCGGAAATTATAAGGTAGTGGGAAAAAACCTGCAGATCACCTGGAAAAATGGAAAGACCGCAACCTGGTCGTTTGAAAAAACTGCCGGCGAATTTAGTGCAATAGATGGCGGACTGCTCTCCAGCCCCGCAGCATTGCCCAATAATTACAAACTGAACGGCCAGTATGCTGCAGGCGCAGTGACCGCCAATCTTTCTTCAAGTTCAACCTTGGTCTTTACGCCCGATGGCAAGTTTAAGGAAAGCAGGTATGGTGCCGTAAGCACTGCCGAAACCGGTGCAAGTTCAGCAGACAGCAGAGCGGGTACGTACAATGTGACTGGAAATACGCTCAGGCTAAAATACAATTCGGGAGAGACCTATATCGCCGTGGTGGGCATCTACAAGATTTCTGATCAGCTCACTTACTTTATCATCAATAATTCTTCTTATAAACAGCAAAAATAACCCAAACATCATGAAAAAGACGATTTTATATCTGACATGGCTGCTGGCCTTCACTGCATTTGCACCAGTTGCACAGGCACAGAACAACGAAAGGATCCAGGCCTCCTATCTGTTGGCATTCGGCCGATTACCAAACAGCGGAGAGCTTAGCTATTGGAATGGACAGGGGCAAAAGAGCGTACAGCAACTGATAGATAACCATAAAAGTTACATCAAAGGAAACATGGGCACTGTTGGAAAAGATGTGATCATTAAAAGCTATGTCGATGCGCTAGGTTACAGGCCTTCACAGGCTGAGATCAACTATCACACCCAATTTGGCCGTACCTATGCCGAAATGATGAACAATCACCTGATCTATGTGAAAGGACAGCCCGCCGAATATGAAAAAGTAATCAAACGCTCCTACCAGACCGTGCTGGGCCGTCAGCCCAACGCTGGAGAACTTGCCTATTGGAAAGGCCAGGGTACTTTTTCTTACATGGTATTGGTAAACTGTCACCAGGACTGGAAAAACAGAAATGCACAGGGGCAGAGCCAAGCTACCAATATATCTACAAGTGCACCACTATTGGCTACTGCCAGTGTAAGTTCAGGTGTCTTGAACGAGTCGAAAACAGCCTATAATAGTTTGGTTTCTCCTGGTGGAGGAAGCATCATCGCCGCTGGCGGAGGAAACGTAATTGCTCCTGGCGGTGCCAATGTGATCGCACCTGGAGGAGCCAATATCATCGCTGCCGGAGGCGGAAACATTATCGCAGCGGGAGGCGGAAACTAACAACTCAACAAATCTACAACTTAACGACTCTACAACTTAACGACTCTACAAAAAATCACCTCATTAGTCAATTTGTAAATTAGCTAATGAGGTGTTTTTTTTGGTGAGGTGATAAGGTGGTGAGGTGATAAGGTGGTCGATCCAGGTTATTTCATGATCTCTCTCGCGATCACGATCTTTTGGATTTCGGAAGTACCCTCTCCAATCGTACACAACTTGCTATCGCGATAAAACTTTTCTACCGGAAAATCTTTGGTATATCCATATCCGCCAAAAATCTGGACAGCTTCTGTTGAGCAGCTCACCGCAATTTCAGAAGCATAATATTTGGCCATGGCCGATTGCTTGGTTACGGGCTGGTGCCTGTTCTTTAAATCGGCTGCCTGACGGATCAGGAGTTCGGCCGCCTCAATGCCCGTGGCCATATCAGCTAGCTTAAAGCTTATTCCCTGAAAACTCGAAATAGGCACGCCAAACTGTTCCCGTTGTTGCGCATATGCCCTTGCGGCTTCATAAGCTCCCTTGGCAATGCCCAGCGAAAGTGCGGCAATAGAGATCCTTCCTCCATCCAATACTTTCATGGCCTGCTTAAACCCCTCTCCTTCTGCGCCCAATAAATTTTCTTTGGGAATTCGGCATTGATCAAAAATCATTTCCGTGGTTTCAGAGGCTCGCATACCAAGTTTGTTTTCTTTTTTTCCGGCACTGAAACCTGGTGTTCCACGCTCTACCACAAAGGCAGAAATTCCTTTTGAGCTGCCGGCTTCTCCGGTCCTCGCCATCACTACGGCTACATCACCAGATTTGCCATGTGTAATCCAATTTTTGGCCCCGTTGATCAGGTAATCATCTCCATCACGAACTGCAGTGGTGCGCATTCTTAAAGCGTCAGACCCGGTATTGGCTTCGGTGAGCCCCCAGGCACCAATCCATTCGGCCGTAGCCAATTTAGGTAGCCAGCGTTGCTTTTGTGCTTCGTTGCCAAAAGCAAGGATATGTCCGGTACATAGCGAATTGTGTGCCGCTAAAGACAGTCCGATCGAACCACAGACCTGTGCAACTTCAACAATCACATCTACATATTCCTGATAGCCCAATCCCGAGCCACCATATGCTTCAGGGACGAGTACCCCCATCAGGCCCAGTTCGCCTAAATGCTTAAAGAGTGGCACGGGAAATTCCTGGCTTTCATCCCACTCCATTACATGTGGACGGATATGTTTTTCGGCGAAATCGCGGACGATCTTTCTGATCAGTTTCTGATTTTCGCCCACTAAAAAGTTAAGGCCTGCGTTCATAGGAGCATGGTATTAAAAAAAGAAACTGTTTAATTCCGCGCATTCAAGAGCATTCGGATTTAAACAGTTTCGTAAGATTTATATTTGGTTTGAAACAATGATAAGCAAATAAAATTATAGTCACAAGGAAAATAATCTGCTAAAAATCAGAATGTTTTGGTATTTGGTTCAAAAACTTTTCTGTTGAAGAAAAATTCAAAGAATAGAACGCCTAAAAAAAATTTAATTTTTTTTAAAAAGTAGCCAAAGAAAATACCTGTTCACTAAATGGCCATAACCTTTTCTTTCCATTTAAGAAATCAAGGCTGACCAAAAAGGAGTAACCTGCAACGGCTGCACCAAGCTGGTGGACCAATTTTGAAGCGGCAACCACCGTACCTCCAGTAGCCAAAAGATCATCGTGTATCAAAACCTGTTGCCCGGGCGAAAGCGCATCTTTATGCACTTCCAGCGTAGCGGTACCATATTCCAGTGCATAACTTTCCTGAACGGTCTGGTGTGGGAGTTTCCCGAGCTTGCGGACTGGGACAAAAGGTACGCCCAAAGCCTGCGCCATTGCCATTCCAAACAGGAAGCCACGGCTTTCAATGCCTGCAACCGCATCAATTTTTAGACCCTGCAACTGTTGCAGCAATGCTTCATTGATTTCGGCACAGAGCACTGGATCCTGCAATATGGGCGTAATGTCCTTAAACATGATTCCGGGCTTTGGAAAATCGGCCACATCGCGGAGCGTATTTTTTATTTTTGTCTCAATCATCGAAAAACAAGATAAGGCGATAATTTCTGTATATTTTGTGGCGTTAAGATAAGTACTTTCCGCAAATCATCGATGGCTAAAAATGCGCCATGCTGTTTACGGTACTGGAGCAGGGCATTGATCTGCTTATAATTTAGGTAGGGATGGTTTTTTAAGGTCTCAAAGGTAGCCGTATTCAAATCTATCTTTTGAATGAGCGAGACATCAAGGCTAACCTGGTCCTTGATTTCCTCAAACTTGGCACTATCGATCCCAAAAACTTCCTGCAATTGGTCGATGCTATAAAATCCGCCCAACCTATCCCTATACTTAACGATACGCCTGGCAAAGGCCGCCCCTACACCTTTAATTTCATCCAGCTTTGTTGTATCGGCACCGTTCAGCTCAATAATGGATCTCGGCTTCGCGATTGGCTGCTTCGCAAACTTGCGATGCGTTGAGCCAGTACCAGCCTTTACCCTGATAAAAGGCAACAGCTGATCGTATTTTTGAGGCGTAATGGTGTACATCTTCTGAAGATCTGAGGGCTGATAAAATTTACCGCCCTTATTTCGATAATTGACAATGGATTGTGCCTGCTTGGGCGATAGGCCCAATTCTTGCCATTGTTCCAAATTGATTTCGTTGGGATCGAAAGGAAATAATCGTGTGGAATGCGCTTCGGTCGTGGAACCCTTTTTGCCCGCCGAATGAAATCCACCTGGTACTTTTTGGTCTACCAACTGGAGTTGGTGTATGGCATCACTTTCTGCCACGGTAACTGGCGCAGACCGGTCCAACAAGCGTTCATAAAAATATGGCGCTATGCTCAGCAACAAAACAAAGGTCATTAAGACCAACAGCCCATTGTACTCGCGCCTGCTAAAGCCGAAGTACGTTTCCAACCACTTCTTCATCCTTCAATCTGTTTTTGTAAGCCATAGAGTCATCCTGATCGGTATCTTCGTTGTGTTGCGAATGTCAAAAATCAAGATGAATCTATAGATCGCATCGGTACTCTAAATATAAATCTTATTTTTGATATTGCTTTACAAAACAACAGCGTTTTTTAGATGAAGATTATTACGAAACAAGAGTTTGCCAAGGCGACCAAGATCGATAAGTTAGGGGTGCCCGGTCTAGCGGCCTTATTGATGGAAGTAATGAAGTTGAACGACATCAACAAGGTTTTTTCCCAGAATGAGCATTTTGAGGGGCTTGAATTTGTGGATAAGATTTTGGAAACGATTGGGGTTTCGATCGATTTTGATGAAGACGATCTAAAAAACATTCCCAAAACTGGGGGATTTATCGCCATTGCCAACCATCCCTATGGTGGCGTAGAAGGTTTGGCCCTGGTAAAGCTATTGTGCACGGTTAGGCCCGAGGCCAAAGTGATGGTCAATTTTATCCTGAAGAAGATCCCGAACCTCAGCGAGTTCTTTGTGGCCGTAAACCCTTTCGAAAATGTACAGCATTCCTCCAGCATCAGCGGATTAAAAACAACTTTTGACCTTTTGCAGAGCGGTACACCGATCGGGATTTTTCCGGCGGGGGAAGTATCTACCTTTAGTCTGGAAACACAGGAAGTGACCGATCGCCTTTGGCATCCCGTAGTGGGAAAACTGATTGCACGTGCCAAGGTTCCCGTCATTCCAATCTATTTCCATGGCAACAATGGCGTACTGTTCAATATCCTGAGCTTCATCCATCCCACGCTCCGTACCGCAAAACTGCCATCTGAATTTTTAAATAAACAAGGGCTCAAAATTAAGGTCAGGATCGGAAAGCCGATCAAGATCGAAGATGTTTCCTACAGAAAGGACACCAATAAGCTCCTTGATTTTTTAAGGGCGAGGACCTATGCCCTGGCCACCAGCTTGGAACAAGAGAAGAAACTGTTCAATCCGATCAATCTTTTCAAACGGAAAAAAATACCTGCACCCGTTGTAGAAGAGACAGACCAGAACCTGATCGTGGGCGAAGTGGCGAAACTTGAAGACTATAAAGTTTGGGAAGAAAAAAATTATGAAGTCTATATTGTCCCTACGGCAAGTATCCCCAATATCTTAAGGGAGATTGGCCGCCTGCGCGAAATTACGTTTAGGGAAGTTGGGGAAGGGACCAATAAAAAAATCGACCTAGACAACTATGACATTTATTATAACCATCTGTTCATCTGGGATAAAGAAGCCAATCAGATTGTAGGCGCCTATCGCATTGGAAAAGGTGACGAAATTTTGAATACCATGGGCAGAAGGGGATTTTATCTTTCTGAACTCTTTAAGATCAAGGAACCTTTTTATCCCGTATTGCGACAAGGCATCGAATTGGGAAGGTCTTGGATCAGAAAAGAGTACCAGCAAAAACCGTTGCCGCTGTTCCTACTTTGGAAAGGGATTTTGAAATACCTGATCGATAACCCACAATATCGATATATGTTCGGACCAGTGAGCATCAGCAACAGTTTCTCTAAGCTTTCTAAATCGATCATTGTCGATTACATTACCAAAAACCATTTCGACTATGAACTGGCCCACTATGTAAAACCGAGGAATAAGTTCAAGGCCGATCTCACCCCGATCGATACAGATGTGCTGGTAGAAAGCAGCGACTCGCTGAAAGATCTGGATGGCCTTATCGGCGAAATCGAAAACTCGCACATCAAGATCCCGGTTCTGCTGAGGCAATACATGAACCTGAACGCAAAAATCATCTGTTTCAACATCGACCCTAAATTCTCAGATTGCCTGGATGGCTTTTTGGTAGTCGATACACAAAAAATCCCAGCGGAGATGCTAGAGAAGATCGGGAAGAATTTTTAGTTGACAGTTTACAGTTCACAGTTGGTAGTTTTTAGTTCAGCGTTAATGAAGCCTGCTTAAAGCTAAATTCTGACTTTTGACTTTTAACTTTTAACTTTTAACTTATCTATACACAAAAGCCCCAACATCCATCGGGGCTTTTTGTATTAACTAACCTAAACTTTTGCCAAAAGTAACCAGCTTTTTGACTCTGCAAATCTACCCCAGCGATGTTAAATCAGTATTAATTGCGGATTATGATAGTGAAAAAAGTTAATATCGCAATGAAATTAAATTAATGTATATTTAATGTTAAATAGATGTTAAGGATTTGAAAAATCGGATTTGGCATAGTCATCTGAGCGGTGTTTGCACATTGTTTTTACTGTTTTCGCCCATCATTACGATGAGCCAGAACATCGCCATTGATTTTTATGATGACAGCTTTAATTTTCGGCTCGATCCCGAACTCAAGATCGAACTGCAAGACAGCCTATCACAGCAGTCCATCCAATACTTCTATCAAAAGCTGGCGTCTGCAAATGACCAGTCCATTGTCCAATCTTTAATTGCTTATAAGACCAGGCACCAGCTCAACGATTGGCTATATTATCAATTGATCAGGAAAACAGCCGAAGCCATTAGTCCGAAAAAAGCAAACTATAACCGCTATACCTTATATAAATGGTTTTTCATGTCAAAATCAGGCTATGATGCCCGGTTGGCGATCGGAAACAACCAGCTGATCTTTTATGTACGGACGTCAGAAGAGATCACCGACATCCCCTACTTTATGGTCGACGACCACAAGTACATGTGCCTCAATTATCACGATTATGGCAAGTTATTTAACCGGGACAGACCTTACGTGCCCATTGCCCTCCATATCCCGGAAGCCAGGGAGCAGTTTAGCTACAAGGTAACCAAAATGCCCGATTTTAAGCCAGAAGCTTATCACGACAAGCATGTTGCCTTTAACTTTAACCACAAAGCTTATCATTTTAACATCAAAGTGGCGGATGAGGTGTCCAATATCTTCGCCAACTATCCAGTAGTTGGTTTCGAGGATTATTTTAATATCCCGATGAGCAGGGAGACCTATAACTCGCTCATTCCCGCCCTTAAGGAGAACGTTAAAATGATGCCGGTTAAAAAAGGCGTCGATTACCTGATGCAGTTTACACGGTACGCTTTTATATATGAAGATGATGAAACTTACTTTGGCCAGGAAAAGCGTTTTTCGCCAGAGCAGACCCTGCTTAACAACCAGAGCGATTGCGACGATCGTGCGGCCTTGTTTTTTTACCTGGTTAAGGAAATCTATAACCTGCCCATGATTGCCGTACTTTATCCTACGCACATCACCATGGCCGTACAGTTCGATAAGCCGGTCGGAAAACCGATCACCTATAATGGAAAGCAATATACCGTATACGAACCGACGCCACAAAAAGAAAATTTAAAACTGGGCGATCTGGCCACTCACCTCAGGACACAAAAATTTGAGGTTGTGTATGCCTACAATCCAAAATCAGATTGATCGGACAGCGATCAGAATCGTGGTGCGATTCCCAAAGCGGTATGCGTTTCAGGCGATATATAAACCACGATCGGGCCCAATATCGAATCATGTCTCGTGTGGAAAATCACTGCCTTTAGCTTCTTACCATCAACAACTTGGTCAGTTACCAGTGCCAGTCCCCAATCACCCACAATGCTCGCCCTACTGGGCTCATCTAAATAATTATAGCCTATGGTGCGGTAGGCTCTCAGGGTCAATTCCTTTGGTCGCAAAAGCTCATTTTTACAGGACACTTGTACCCACAGCAGGGTAAACAGGATGAGCAGGCGGAATACAGATTTTAGGTTGAGGTTTTTCATTTGTTCTATTTTTATGTATACGTTGGGCAGCCCAGATTTGCGACAAGATTTGGCATAAAAAAAGCCATCCCAAATGATAGGATGGCTTTTGATAAATGACTTTACTATTATTTAACGTTCCCTGGTGTAGTATAAGGCAAAGATTGAGGATCGAAATGTGCCCAACCTGAAGCCCAGTTATCACTACCAAAAGCGCCTCTGTAAGCTACGCTCGTAAAACCTGTAGCCAATTTGGCGTTGGTAAACGATGCACCGCTTGCTGCTGCAGATGCGGCAACAACTGTAAAGTTTGGCGTGCCAATCCTTGTAGTGGCCACAATATCTGATGAATATTTATAAGGGTCAGTGAAGATAGCTGCAGCTAATATGGCAGGATCAAAAGTATTCGAAGCAGTTAGCAAAGGGGAAATTACCCCTAAAGCTGTTGCATTCGATGCTTTGATCTGGTTTGATTTGCTATTGCTGTTGTAGATCAAGTTGTTTGCGATGACAGCTGTTCCGGCAACAAAGTTAGCCTGTGCATTGCTTCCAGTGGCAGGAAGGGCATCATCGATAAAAATTCCTTCGGTATAACCCACGATCACAGAGTTGAACAAGCTCATGGCAGAGTTACGACGGATTTGGGCCCCATGCTGGAAGTTGGCGTTTACACTACTACCGCCTGAACCTACTGGACCTAAGATCGTCATGTTAGAAAATACAGGGGATGTTTTAGGCGTGTTGCTTGTTCCTGTTGCATCGTTATCTGATTCAAAACCGTTAGATCCAGATACGTCTGCAGTTACGGCCAAGCGCTGTGCCAAACCAAACTGGATCTTTCCAGAGAAACCGTTATCTGTATCGAAATCATCATCCCAAGTATCGATGGCCAACAAGTGTGTACAGTTTACTGCACCGCCAAACCATTCATAAGCATCATCGCCTGAACGGTAAACTTCGATGTAATCAATCGTAGTACCAGAACCAACAGAACCAAAGGTTAGGCCATTGATCTCGTTATCTGGCCCCAATGCGATACCCGCATATTCGATACGTACGTATTTCATTGTACCTGAATTGTCTGTATTGTCGTTTCCACCATGTTTGGCCTTGTCGGTCGCATCAGAAATACCTTCAATGGCTACATTGGTGCCCAGGTTATTCTGGCCCTTGCCCAAAAGGATCACACCGCCCCAATCGCCTTCTTTACGTGCACCAGCTGCAATGCTAGAAGTAAATACGATCGGTTTATCAACCGTACCTACCGCCATAATTTTAGCACCTCTTGTAATGATCAGGGCACCTTTTGTGGCCTTATCTCCTTTAATGATCGTACCTGGTTCAATGGTCAACGTAGCATTGTTCGTTACAAAAATATTGCCTTTTAAAAGATAAATTTTACTTGCCGACCAAGTGGTATTTGCAGTTACATCACCACTGATCTCAACAGTATTTGCATCCAATGGAGGATTGATATCTTCATCTTCAGTGTTTTTTGAACAACTTGCAAAGAAGACCAATACGCTCAGCGCACATAGTAATAATTGTTTTTTCATTTCTCTAGTTTTTTATTTTTACAAAATTGTATTTCATTTATAATTAATCAGTTAAGCATATTTTAAGTAATTGTTAATCTTTGATTGGCAACCTGCGAATGATTTAACATTAGAAAGTATAGGCAAACGATAAAGCGTAATTGCTACCAGGTCTGAAGCTGCTCAACGTATAATCGCCCTTGGCAATGCTGTATTTTTTGTCCTGGTCATTGTCATAATAGAAGAGGATCCGTTGGTTAAGGATATCGCCAGCGTTAAATTTCAATTCACCTTTGGCCTTGAAAACCTTTAGGGCCAGTTGCAGGTCTACCACATCACGTGGATTTTCCCAGATGCCATGGAAGAGTACACCGCCTGCCACATATAATTTGCGGCCCACCCTGTTGTATAGGGCATTAAAATTTAATTTATCGTTAAGGAAACTATGCTGTAGACCGGCATTGATGACATAAGGCGCCTGTCCCACCATCGGCCTGGTAGGTTCCAATAATTTGATTCCCAGGTTTTGTTGGTTCACTTTAGACTTGATCAGGGCGAGGTTGGCATAGATGGTCGTCTTTTTCAGAAAATCTGAAGGAGAAATGAATTCGAGCGACTTGCGGAATTCCAATTCGACACCATAAACGTCAACATGATCTGTATTCACATAGGTGATGATCCTTGAGCCTGTTCCATCATCATTAAATGATTCGATAGCATTGTGGAACTTTTTATAAAATGCGGATACCGATAAGATCTGTCCGGCCTGCGGATAGAATTCGAACCTGATGTCGCCGTTATCAATTTTCGCCTCTTTTAAATCTGGTCGTCCCTGCTGGAATGCCAAAAGTTCGTAGTCGTAGATTGCTGAGGTAGCCAATTCCCTAAATTCTGGGCGGGCCAACGTGCGGTAATAGGATGCCCTAAGGTTAATTTTTGGTGTCAGGCTGTAGGTGTAGTTGGCAGATGGCAGTACATCAACATAATGATCATCAACGGATGTTGCCGGCGTTTTCACCTTTGCATCCAATGCCACCTTAAACTGCTCTACCCTTGCACCCCATACCAATCTCGATTTTTGGCCGAGTTTATTGTCCAACATCAGGTAACCCGCATTGGTCATGGAGTTGGCCGTATAACTATCGGCCTGGCCAGGAATTTCATCAAGACTGTAGCTGCCGTTGCTGATCACGTCCCTGCCAAAAAGTGTGCCGATCGGGCGCTGCCTGATTGCGTTTGCATCAGGCGCAGAAGTATTTAACAAGAGACCTAAAAACCTGGCATCGAACGTACGGTCACGGTATAAAGAACTCAATCCGGTCTTAAAGGTTGAGGTCTGTCCGAACATTTGAACAGGCAATGAATAGTTTACGCCAGCCGAATAGCCGTCCTCTTTTAATTTGGAGAATAGCCTCGTGTTTTCCTTGCCCAAGGTGGTCACATTGGCATTGTAAAAATAATTCGGTGTGCCTGCATCAGATTGGTTCCTGTAATAGGAAACCTTTTTCTGATCGGGCTGATCGTTCAAGATGTTGCTATAGCTTGCCATCCAGTTGATCTTTCCTTTGGCACCGAGCGGATGTGATCCTTCCAAAGTCGATTTCAGTAGCGCCTTTTGCATCAGGTCAAAGGCATAGAACCTTACATCTACCCCACCACCTATCGCGGTGTTTAGACCGGTCCTCGACAAATAGTTATCATCAAACGTCCTGTTGTAGATATTTTTGAAGGTAATCTTGCTCTTGCCAAAACTGTAGGCAAAATTGGCAATGGCCCCTAAATTCGTCGAAAATTTGTACACATCGTCCCGATAGTGCAGGTCTACGTAGTCGCGTACCACGCCGCTATTGATGTTCTGTGCATTGCGGTAGGTAACCGAGAATAGAGCCCCGAATTTATTGTTGCTTTCCTTAAAATTCTTTACGCGGCCCAAGGTGAAAAATAGATTTTGTGTAGGCAGTGCGGTATTGGTGTAAACGTTAAAATTTGTCGACAAGCTGCGCATGGCAGAAATATTCTGCGCCTGGGTCAATTGTTTATTGATAATCTTGTTGGTAGAAGGGAAACTGGAGGGCAGGGCGCGGTCTCCATTTTCAAATCCAAGGTAATCGGTCGCATTCCTGGCGCCGCTTTTAAAATCCTTAAAAGTTGCTGCTGTGTTATAGCCTTCGCCAATGCCCAAACTGATAAAGTTCTGGTCTGGAATATCTTTTGTGATTATCTGTATGGCCCCACCGGTAAAATCTGCAGGCAGATCAGGCGTAGCGGTCTTACTGATGATCAGGTTGTCGACCAAGTTTGAAGGAACAATATCGAACGAAAAAGCCTTACGGTTGGGTTCGGTACTTGGCAAGGCCGCTCCATCTAGGGTAGCATTGTTATAACGGTCGCTCAGTCCCCTGATCACCACAAATTTATTGTCCTGGATGGTGGCCCCACTTACCCGCTTCAGTACATCTGAAGTATTCCGATCGGGAGATTTCCTGATCTGATCACTGGAAACCCCATCAGAAATGACCGCACTGTTCTTTTGTTTGGCGTATAATGAATTTACCGATTCTTGCCTGTAAGATGCTGTGATCGTTACCTGGCTTAGGGTAGATCCCGCTTCTTCCAGCACAATATTCAACGTAGTGACATCGCCCGTTCTGACGTCAATATCTGTTACTATTTTCTTGGCATAGCCAATGTAGGAAACTTCAAGGCTATATTTGCCAGTGGCCAATCCACCGATGGTATATTTACCATCCACATCTGTTCCAACGGCTTTGGTGGTCCCTGCAATTTTTACAGAAACACCGATCAGTGTTTCCCCGGTTTTTTTGTCAGATACCGTTCCCAGAATTTTGCCTCCACCTTGTGCAAAAGCAGAAATTCCAGTCATTACAACTAAAATTGTAAAGAGCGCTTTTTTAAATTTTTGTGATTTCAATTTGCCTATAATTTGTTTAGGCAAAACTATTAAGACAATGTTAGGCAGATGTTAGCCGCAAATTACCATTCCTTAATGCTGATGTTAACTAATTGTTAAACGAAGCGAATCGAAACGATTGGATGGTCAGTTGGAATATCCTGAAAGATAAAACGTAAAAATCTAAAGATTCAATATTTGTGGAAGTGTTGGCCAAGCCATTGTACCTTAAACCTTATTGCAGCGAAAATGCCCAGCAAAAATTGATAGGGAAATGAAGGTTCGGTAAAGAAGGATAGGAATGGCCATTGTTTTCCAAATCGGACAGGATCGATCAATACCTGATCCCTAACCTTTTGCAGATAAAATGCAGCAACCAGATGGGCCCGATGAGCAAAAATTTTACATCATCCAGAAATGATGGCTTCTTGCCTTCTATTTTATGTCCGATGAATTGGCCGATCCAGGCCAGCACAAAAATGCCGAGGCAAGATAGCCAAAGCGCCGGACCGCCGTTGGCTGCCCACCATTCGAGCTTGACGATCCCGAACGACATTAGCCCAACTACCCAGAGCATTAAAAATGAAAGGACCGGCGAAAGCGTAAAATAATAATACAGGGAAAAGGCGATCAGAAAAGACGCCCAGTTGAAATAACCATTGTATTTGCCCAAAAATTCAAGGTGGGGAAACGGAATGGCCCATACCATGCCCAGTAAGCTAAATACAATCGAGGGCACACAGATCCAATGGATCAGTTCATTGGTATGGTTTTGGTGACTATCGGCATATTTATCGAAATAAATATCTACCTGGCGTTTTTCCATATATCATCAACTAATTAACCAATTTACAAATTAGCCAATTATTTCGCAAAAGCAACTGATCTGGTTTCCCTGATTACGGTTACCTTGATCTGCCCAGGATAGGTCATTTCGGTTTGGATGCGGTTTGAAATATCAGCTGCCAATAGTTCCGCCTGTTGGTCGGTAACGCGTTCGCTCTCTACCACTACCCTCAGTTCACGTCCCGCTTGGATCGCAAATGTTTTTTCTACGCCAGGGTAAGATAGTGCCAATTCTTCCAGTTCTTTTAAGCGTTTGATATAGCTTTCGACCACTTCACGACGGGCACCTGGCCTTGCGCCAGAAATCGAATCGCAGGCTTGTACGATCGGAGAAATCAGGGAGGTCATTTCGATCTCGTCATGGTGTGCCCCAATGGCGTTGCAGACCTCTGGATGTTCTTTGTATTTTTCGGCCAACTGCATCCCTAAAATTGCGTGAGGCAGTTCAGGATTATCATCAGGCACCTTGCCGATATCATGTAGCAGTCCGGCACGTTTGGCCATTTTAGCGTTCAGGCCAAGTTCTGCAGCCATGGTTGCACAGAAATTGGCTACCTCGCGCGAGTGGTGCAATAAGTTCTGTCCGTAAGATGAGCGATAACGCATCCTGCCCACCATCCTGATCAGTTCCGGGTGCAATCCATGGATCCCCAAATCAATTACGGTACGCTCGCCGATCTCTACGATCTCATCTTCAATCTGTTTTTTGGTTTTGGCCACTACTTCTTCGATACGGGCGGGATGGATCCTGCCATCTGTTACCAGGCGGTGCAATGCCAGGCGTGCAATCTCCCTCCTTACAGGATCAAAGCCAGAAAGGATAATGGCTTCAGGCGTATCATCAACAATGATCTCGATCCCAGTTGCGGCCTCAAGTGCGCGGATGTTCCTTCCTTCCCTACCGATTACCCTACCTTTGATCTCATCGTTGTCGATATGGAAAATAGAAACAGAATTTTCGATGGCCGCTTCGGCCGCTGTGCGCTGGATGGTTTGGATGACCACTTTTTTGGCTTCCTTACTGGCGGTCAGCTTGGCTTCGTCAACAATATCCTTTACCTGCATCAAGGCCTGCGAGCGGGCCTCGTCCTTCATATTTTCTACCAATTGGTTCCTGGCCTCTTCGGCACTCAGTCCGGCAATGGTTTCCAATTGCTGTACATGCTGGTGTTTCAGTGCATCTACTTCTTCCTGTTTTTTTAGTGCAATTGCAGTTTGTTTTTCCAGATTGGCCCTATGGGTTTCCAATTCCTGTTCTTTCCGGCCTACATTGTCCAATTTGGAATTGAGGGACTGCTCTTTCTGTTTGATGCCATTTTCGCGTTGGCTCACTTCATTGTTCCTGGCATTAACCTGTTGCTCATGCTCGGCCTTCATCTGAAGGAATTTTTCTTTGGCTTCAAGGAGCCTATCTTTTTTTAAGATTTCGGCATTGCTTTCTGCATCCTTTAAAATCTTTTTGGCTTTGTGCTGCGCGGCAATTTCCTGTTGTTTTAACAAGTTGCGCAACAAATATCGGCCTATCACAATGCCAAGTGCCAAACTGGCCAGTATACCTCCAATAATTCCTGAAATATCTATTATATCCATTTTTGTTTTAAAATAAAAAACCGTAACTAAATTTATATGTCGCATGTATCCGCATCTTCCCTACAGCAATGCTGATGGAATATCCAGGAAATATTGAAACATAAAAACTTAGCTACGGCCAAATTTTAAAGCTGATGGATTTAAAATCCTATAAAGAACGCCTTATTTAGCGAAAAATCCGTTTAATAAACTATCTAGCTCCTCTACCTTCTCGGCAACTGCGGAGTCTTGATTCTGGACCTTATGCTCCGTTTTCAAGACTGCTGTCGCATAGTGCAATACCGCCATTGATAGCAGATCTTGCTTATCCCTAACCGCATAATTTTCTTGGTAGTCCTTTATGCGCTCGTTAATGATCTTAGCTGCCCGTCTTACAATCTCTTCTTCTTCCATATTCACCTTAAGGGGATAAATACGGTCAGAAATAGTTATTTTAATCGAGATTTCTCCCATTTTAGCTTTGTTTCAATTTTTCTGTTGCCTTACTTCTTAAGCAACACTACACACTTATCAATCTCCCGCACAAATTCGTTAATTTTTTGCTTTATATCAAGTGTCTTTTCACTTGTTCCTTCGATGCTCTTTGCCAACTTAAGTACCCTTAACTTTTCATCGAGCTCAACTTGTTGTGTTTTAGCAGCTTCCAATGCTGTTTTAGTATGTCGGTTCTCCAATTTAAGCAACTCATTTTCTTCCTGTAAAGCCTGGCACAGCGCAATTAAGCGATCTGTTTTTTGCATTACGGCATCGAGTTGGTCAGCAACTGAAGACATTTTTTTACCTTAAATTATAAAACAACAGGGTTAAATTCTCGCCGCACGATAGCTATTTTCTTATCTCAGCCTTTGCTTGCTCGGCTAAGTTAGTGATTATCTTTTGCATAATCGCATCAATTTGCTTATCGGTTAAAGTTTGTTCCTCGTCCTGTAACGTGAAATTAAGGGCGTAAGATTTCTTTCCGGCAGGCAGCTTGTCGCCCTCGTACACATCAAATACCTGTACCTGTTTGATCAGTTTTTTTTCTGTTTTGAAAGCAATCGTCTTCAGGGCATCAAAAGTAACCTGTTGGTCCACCAACATCGAAAGATCCCTTCTTACCGCTGGATATTTCGGTACTTCTTTGTTGATGATCCTATTCTTACGGATCGCATCCAACAACATGGCCCAATCAAAATCGGCATAAAATACTTCTTTTTCTATCCCCGCCTGTTTACGGTCTTTTGCAGTGGCCGCTCCAAAGGAAACCAACGTTTTATCGCCACGAAAATATTTTAGTCCATATGCAAAATTTTCATCCTTAACTTCTTCAAACTGGTAGTTGGCCAATCCCAAACGATTAATAATGGCATCTACAGTGGCTTTCAGATGGTAGAAACTTGTAGCCGCAGCGCCATGGTTCCACTGTTCCTGTTGGCTCGCTCCGCTCAACAATACCAATAGACGTGGCCGCTCTACATATTTGCCCTCGATCAAATGATAGGTCTTGCCAAATTCGTAAAATTTAAGGTCGCTCTGTTTCCGGTTCTGATTATAGGCTACGCTTTCCAACGCAGGCTGCAGCAAACTTTGGCGCATTACGTTGAGGTCTGAGCTCAGCGGATTTAGGATCTCCACTGCTTCCTCTGGTTTTTTTGAAAATGCCGACCGTGTCAACGAGTTGCACCAGATCTCCAAAAAACCATTTGCCGTAAGCATGTCGGCAATCAGATTTTGCACATTTTCACGGTTTGGCTTGGCGGTGTATGATAAAGATGCATTTACTTTTGCAGGAATGGCGATGTTATTGTAACCATAGATCCTGAGCACTTCTTCGGTCACATCACATTCACGGGTCACATCAACCTTATAGGCTGGCACTTCCAAGCTGAGGCCTTCGGCAGTTTCTGAAACAACCGTAATCCCCAACGACTGGATAATGGCCTTGATTTCAGCAGCTGGAATAGCCTGGCCAATTAGCCTGATCATACTACCATAGTTTACATCTACTTTAAATGGTAGTGATGGCACTGGATAGAAATCGGCAACTGGCGAGGAAATTTCTCCGCCTGCCACTTCCTTGATCAGTAATGCAGCACGCTTTAAGGCGATGACGGTCATTTCGGGATCTGTTCCCCGTTCAAACCTGAACGAAGCATCAGTCTTTAAACCATGACGCTTGGCAGTCTTGCGCACAGAAACCGCATTAAAATAAGCGCTTTCCAAGAAAATACGGGTAGTCTGTTCGGTTACACCAGAATTTTTCCCACCGAAAACTCCCGCG
The DNA here is from genome assembly GCA_031119475.1 of Pedobacter sp. Lineage (GTDB taxonomy): Bacteria > Bacteroidota > Bacteroidia > Sphingobacteriales > Sphingobacteriaceae > Pedobacter. Next base: position 19,614 of record JAVHXV010000015.1, read on the forward strand.
ATGCACATCGGTTCTTCAGCATTGCAGATCATCAGGTCAGTCGCCGAAAGTTTCCGCTCTACCTCATCTAATGTGGTGAAAGGAGTTCCTTCTGGGCATTTTTTCACCAAAACTTTTTTGCCCTTGATCTGGTCGGCATCGAAGACATGCAAGGGCTGTCCCAATTCATGCAGTACATAATTGGTAACATCTACAATATTATTGATCGGGCGAATGCCAATTACTTTCAGCTTATCTTTCAGCCATTCTGGCGATGCTTTTACGGTAACGCCGCTTATGCTCAGGCTACTGTATCGTGGGCAAGCATCGGTATCTTCAACTTGTACGTCTATTTTTAAGCTATCGGAATCAACTTTGAATGCGGACAGGTCTGGCAAGGTATAACCCATGCGCAGATAGGCAGCGAGATCCCTGGCCACGCCAAGGTGTGAGGCCGCATCGGCACGATTTGGGGTCAGCCCAATTTCAAAGACGAAATCATCTTCCATCTTGAAAAATGTTTTGGCAGGCACGCCAATTACGGCACTTTCAGGCAGCACCATGATCCCATCATGCGAAGCGCCCAGTCCAATTTCATCTTCTGCACAGATCATCCCTTCAGAAACCTCTCCCCTGATCTTGGATTTATTGATCTTAAAGGGCTCTCCCTCCGTCGGAAAAACAGTCGTGCCCACCGAAGCGACCACCACCTTTTGTCCGGCAGCAACATTTGGCGCACCGCAAACAATCTGCAAGGGTTCGCCGCTGCCCACGTCTACTTTAGTCACGCGCAAGCGATCCGCATTCGGATGCTGAGCACATTCCAGCACATGTCCGATCACCAATCCTTCCAATCCGCCAACAATGGGCTGCACCTGTTCCAGGCTCTCCACTTCCAGGCCAATGTCAGTCAGGATCAATGATATTTCCTGAGGGGTTTTTTCTGTCTGTATAAATTGTTTAAGCCAACTATATGATATCTTCATTTTATGCGCATTGCGTTAATCGGGAAGCGTTAAGCCGGCAAACGCCTTACGCCCAACGCTCTTCCATTCAACCGCAAAGATATTATTTATAGCTGAAAGGTAAAGTCAGAAAGCAAACAAACTCGCTTTTGTTTTGTAGTTATAGTGAAACTCAAACCTTAAGCTGATGAAGCCGCTTAGCCTCCTTTCGATAGTGTGCTGTTGCCTTTTGCTGACAACGGTGAAGGCACAGGAAATCAACTACAATTCCATATTTGGACAATGGACGTACAAGAGTCCGAAGGGAAAGGATAAGATCAGCTATGATTTTACGCCTGAAAAAAAATTTGTGGCCATTACCGAGCACAAGGAACTCGAATTAAAATCGGCGGGAGATTTTACGCTCGACAAAAAAGGCGATATCGATCGGTTGGTCCTGAACATACATGATGAAGGAGTCAAGACGAAGACTCAACTTTCTTATTACTTCATTAAATTTTCGGGAACTGACACACTAAAAGTACAGTCGGTAAGCGACCGTCAGGATCACTGGCGGCCAGAGACCCGCAAAAACACGATGGTATTCGTTCGGAAAAAGGAAAAAGAAAAAGAAAATTAAAGCCCCGAAACCAGAATGGTTTTGCGTCAACGATTGTAGGGGCGTGTTCAAACGCCCAAATACTAAGCCAATCCTTATTATTTAAAATATATTTTCGCAAATACTGGCAAGTGGTCTGAATAGTATTTCTGGTCTTTGCTGTCAGACAGCACGGCAAATTTCTGCACCTTAAAGCTTTTGTTCACAAAGATGTAATCAATTTTCTTTTTCAGCGGATCATTGAAATTAAAGGAATTGAAGGTTCCCGTCGGGCCATATGGCGGCTCGATGGTCGCTTCTTTGGCATCGGTCAAAAATGACCTGATGGTGGTAATCGCCTCCGTTTCTGGCGTGACATTCAGATCTCCTGTAAAGATAACGGGCAGCTTGGGCGCAATTTCCTGTATTTTTTGTTTGATGAGTTTGGCCGATTCGATCCTGGCCTGCACACCAACATGGTCGAAATGCGTATTGAAAAAGATGAATTCTTTTTTGTTCAGCTTATCATATAAACGTACCCAGGTGCAGACCCTGCGCAGCGCGGCATCCCAGCCCTGGCTGGGCACATCTGGGGTAGTAGAAAGCCAGAAATTTCCGGTCGCCTTTTTCTCAAAGCGCTTTTTATTGAAATAAATGGCAGAAAATTCATTTTTGCGAATACCATCATCCCTGCCTACGCCAACCGCATCGTAATCCGAATTTTCTTTCAGGTAATCGAACTGATTGGCCATGGCTTCCTGGACCCCAACCAGATCGGCATCATAGAATTTGAGCAAGGCCTTTACATTTTCCCTCCTATTTTCCCAGATATTTTGTCCGTCGATATTGTTATAATAACGGATGTTGTAGGAAATAACATTGATCGGGAATTGCTGTCCAAAAGCCACCTGCCCGATCGATAAACAGGCCAATAAAATGTAAAAAATCTTTTTCATATTCGAATGTACGAACAAAGTATGGATATTGGTTAACTGGCTAAATGTTTAATTGGTTAATTGTCTAATTGTTGAGGTGATGACAGTTTACCAATTCAAAAGATTCCGTTGACGATTTCCCGATATTCATCGCGTCTATTCTTTGCTCCTTGTTCTTTGCTCTTTGCTCCTTGCTCTTGATACCTGATACTCAATATCTGTTACTTGATACCTGATTGGTTCCATTTTCTTTGCTCCTTGCTCTCTGCGCCATGCACTTTGCTCTTAGCCATGGACTTCTGGACTCCTCGACTCTAGACTCTACCTTCCGACTTTCCAACTACTGACTTCCCGACTCTAGCCCATCATGCCCTCATCGGCAAAGCTCATATAGGCATCGTCTGTAATGATCAGGTGGTCTAAAATGGGCATTTCCAAGAGGTGGCCTGCGGCAATCAGTTTTTTGGTAATTTCGATATCGGCTTTGCTGGCCTTCAAATTACCCGAGGGATGGTTATGTGCCAAAATCAGTGCGGCTGCATGTTGTTCAATGGCGAGTTTAAAGATTATTTTTGGATCTACAACGGTACCCGATTGTCCGCCCCTGCTTACCAATTGTGTACCGATCACATGGTGGCTCCGGTTGAGCAACAAAATCCAAAATTCTTCATGGATAAGGTCTGCAAGCAATGGACGAATAATCAGCTCGGCATCTTTTGAAGAAGAAACGAGGTGCAATTTGCGGTCTGGTATTTTCTTACGCCGTCTGCCCAATTCGAGTGCGGCTATAATGGTCACTGCCTTGATCTCGCCAATGCCCTTAAATTTTGCAAATTCACCTACCGTAGCTTTTGATAGGCGGGTAAGGTCGTTTACATAGAAGCCCAAAATTCTTTTGCTCAGCTCCAGTACATTTTCGAGCTTATTTCCCGAGCCGATAATAATGGCCAACAGCTCGGCATCAGACAACAGCCTTCTTCCATGTAGCAACAATTTTTCCCTTGGCCGGTCTTCTACTGCCAATGCCTTGATGTTAAATTTCTGTCCCTTCTCTTCCATCCCAGCCTCATTTTTAATATCCATCAATACCTTTCAAGGTCGTTATTTTTTGGCGATCTGCGAGAAGAAAAATCAAAATAACAACTGAAACAATAATCATTGTTGTTGTCCAAAAAAAATGTAAGCCCAAAAAAAAACGGCACCATAAACATGGTGCCGTTTAGATATTGTTAAAAAAGGACTATTTCAATTTATTAACGAATTTCGTCAATTTTGATTTATTGTTAGCCGCTTTGTTTTTGTGGATGACGTTTTTCTTGGCCAAACGATCTAGCATAGAGATTACTTTAGGTAATAACTCAGCACCAGTTTTTTTATCTTCGGCAGCACGCAATCTTTTGATAAAAGTACGTGTAGTTTTTGCCTGATACCTGTTACGTAGACGTTTTGCTGCGTTTGCTCTAATTCTTTTTAAAGACGATTTATGATTTGCCATGCTGTTTTAGCCTTTTTTGCTATGTTTACTATTTTCGGACTGCAAATATAGAGCTTATATTTTAAAAATGCAAAATGGTTTTGAAATATTTTTTTCGGTGCAGCGCGCAAGGTGGAAAGCGCAGAGCGGAAGGCGAAAGCGTAAAGCGCATAGACGAATTGTCATCCCGAACGCAGTGAGGGATCTCTGACACAATGACCAATGACTATTGGACTATGGACTATTGGACTCTTAACGTAAAATGTTAATTTTGGAGAAAAATAGCCTAGCCCTTAGTTACATTGAAAAAACGCATCGCCATATTTGCTTCTGGATCAGGATCAAATGCCCAAAAATTAATGGAGCATTTTAAAAGAAATGCAGAGATCGAAGTTGCATTGGTATTGACCAATAATTCCGATGCCTATGTGCTGCAACGTGCCGATAGCTTTGAAATCCCTTCGCACATTTTTGATCGGCATGAACTCTATCAGACCGACCAAGTGCTCGATCTGTTGAAGAACCTGGACATTGACCTCATTGTGCTTGCCGGATTTTTATGGCTGATCCCCCAGAACCTGCTGCGCGAATATCCCGGACGCATCATCAACATCCACCCGGCCATTTTGCCAAAATTTGGCGGCAAAGGCATGTATGGTGATTTCGTGCACCAAGCCGTGCTCCAGAACGAGGAGACCGAAGGCGGGATTACCATCCACTATGTGAACGAAAATTACGACGAGGGCGAGTACATCTATCAGGCAAAATACCGGATCGACAAAGGCGACAACCTCGAAATGCTCAAATTTAAGGGCCAACAACTGGAACACCTGCACTACCCACGCATTGTAGAAGGAATTTTGAAGAAGATAAAAAAGTAGCGTAGTTGAAGGTTAAAGGTTGAAAGCTATAAGTTGTGCAAAAGGCTCCGCAGGAGTTCCTTGGGAACATCCCTTCGGGAAAAGCTGAAAGCGCATAGCGCTGACCAAATTCACATCGAACCGCAGCTATCGCAAAATTCTCTTTTAAGTAAAGCATACTTTATACTTTATACTTTATACTTTATACTTTATACTTTATACTTTATACTT
>JAVHXV010000011.1 GCA_031119475.1 Pedobacter sp.
CGGTGCCAAATTTTAAACGGCCCCGCAGCAGCAATGCAGCGGGGCTTTTTTTTTGCGCAAAGACCAGGAGTCCAGGAGTCCAGAGTCCAGAAGTCCAGAAGTCCAGAGGTCCAGAGGTCCGGAGCCGGGTGCCGAACGACGGAATCCCCCAATGCCCAATGGCCAAAGTCAAGAGTCCAAGAGTCCAGAGGTCGGGAAGACCGGGGTCCAGAAGTCAAAAGTCAAAAGTCCAAATGACGCAATGACCAAACAACCAAACAACCAAACATCTAACCAACCAAACAACCGCTAAAGTACACTCCGCGGCTTCAGCGTTCTAATCAAACCCCTGTTAATATTTGTTAAAAAAACCGAAAATTTAATCCTTAAATTTTTAAAACCGTAATATTGTAAATTACGTTAATCTTAACTAAATTTTGTATCATGAAATTAAAGATTAGTTTATTTCTGACTGCTTTTATAGGGATATGTGGTAGCGTTTTTGCACAGGATAAAAATGTAAAACTTCCCCCAAACTGGTTTAATCTCGACCTGGCCACCGATGGATATTTTGGGATCAGTACAGAGAAAGCATACAACGAACTCTTAAAAGGAAAACAACCAAAACAAAAGATCATTGTTGCGGTTATCGATGGCGGGACAGACATCAAACATGAAGACCTTAAAGATGTTTTGTGGACCAATACGAAGGAAATTCCCAACAATGGAAAGGATGATGACGGCAATGGCTACATCGATGATGTGCACGGCTGGAATTTCATTGGTTCCAAAAATGGAAACCTTGCTTATGATAACCTCGAACTGGTCAGGATCAAAAGAAAATATGAAGGTAAATACAGGTCAACACTGCCCAGTACCAAGTTAGACAGTACCGAAAAAAAAGAATATCTCCTGTATAAGAAAGTATCTGCCGATTTTGGAAAGAAATATGATGAGGCCAGCTCCGCTTTCCCGGTTTATATTGCCATCAAGAAAGTGCTCGACTCTGTAGCCCTGATCAGCAAGAAGACCGTTCCATCTTTGGAAGACATCGACAACTACAAAGCCGATGACGAAACGGAAGAACAGGTGAAGAAAATTATCAGGAAAGGTGCAAACGAAGATGGTGGGATCGATAAATTTTATACCAACATCCAAAAGGGATACCATGAGCTGGAAGTGATGCTCAAATATAACCTGAATGATAAATACGACCAGCGTGCAGCGCTTGTTGGCGACGATTATTCGAATTCGGCACAAAGAAACTATGGTAACAACGATGTCACTGGTCCGAACGCTGATCATGGAACGCATGTTTCTGGAATTATCGGTGCCAATCGGAACAATAATCTTGGGATTTTAGGCGTGGCCAATAACGTGAGCATCATGACGATCAGGGTTGTGCCAGAAGGCGATGAACGTGACAAGGACGTAGCCAATGGCATCCGATATGCTGTTGACAACGGTGCCAGGGTAATTAACATGAGCTTTGGAAAAGCCTACAAATGGGATAAAAAAGCTGTTGATGAGGCCGTAAAATATGCCGAATCCAAAGGAGTTTTACTGGTGCATGCAGCGGGTAACGACAATAAAAACAACGATACCGAAGAGAATTATCCGAACAAATATTATGATAGCCCAGAAGCGGAAGCCTATCGCAAGCAACATCCAAAACGGAACACCGGCGATTTTGTGCCGCCAAAACCTGGTGATATGCCTGGTCAGCAGCCCGCAATGCCTTACCAGGGAATGGGCAATGGAAGAAGGCCAGATCCTTTTGCCAAGCCAATTCCACCAGACTCGGCCCAGTTCAGATTGCCGCATGCCAGTAATTGGATCGAGGTTGGCGCAAGCGCATACAAGGATAACGATGAATTAAAGGCTTCCTTTTCAAATTTTGGAAAAAATAACGTAGACGTATTTGCTCCCGGATTTATGATCAATTCAACAGTGCCTGGTTCGAAATACGAAGAGTATGATGGTACCAGCATGGCCTCGCCAGTGGTGTCAGGGCTAGCCGCATTGATCTTGAGCTATTATCCAGACCTAAAGCCTGCGCAGGTACGTGACATCATTATGAAATCTGTAACGAAAGTTAACCATAAGGTTAAATATAAGAATGAAAGGGATGAAAATGTGCGGGTCAATTTTAACGAAATTTGTGTGAGTGGAGGCATCGTCAACACTTATAATGCACTAAAATTGGCAGAAACTTATCAGCTTGCTAAATAAAGATCAGCTTGCAAAAGGAAAGTCCCGTGAATTTCATGGGACTTTTTTTGTCCCTAATTTCTCTCAAACGGTAACAATTTAGAGAGATTAAACTCAAAAACAAACTAAAAAGTACGTTTAATGGCTAAATTTGGAGTTGGTTCTAATCTCAACGCTCATTTTTTAAGTTGTGCATTAAGCCATTTTCTTAAAATGATGTCTATGATGATGAATACCTGCAACAATATGAAAAGAATTTTACTAGCCATGCTGTGCACCATCACCCTCCATAGTTTTGGACAAAAACTTCCTGATGTCCAGGTTGCCAGTATGTCTGCTCCAGATCGGATCAGGATTGATGGCAAGGCAAATGAATGGAATGATGCCTATGCGGCCGAAAATAAAAGAACGGAGGTGTTTTACAGCATCGCCAACGATGATAAAAATCTCTATCTCGTCCTTAAGGCAGGGAATTCTTCGGTAACCAATAAGATCATGTTGGGCGGTGTTACCTTCACCCTTAATACCCAGGGAAAAAAACGCGAAAAGGATGCCTATGCCATCACTTATCCGCTCGTGCCCAGGTCCAGAAACCAGGGAGCAAGGGGACAGGGACAAGGTCAGGGCCAGCGGATGGGCAATTTTGGCGGACAACGGAACGCGCAGACCCAACAACAAAGGGATTCTGCATCGCTCATTCAGCGAAAGAATGCACTGACTACCGTTAAAGAAATCCGTGTAACCGGATTTAAGGCAATTGCCGATTCTTTGGTTTCCATCTATAATGAATATGGCCTGAAAGCGGTGGCCAATATCGACCAAAAGGGCAACCTGATCTATGAATTGGCCATTCCCCTGCAGTTACTGGAATTAACGCCTGGAGATTCAAGGGAATTGCAATATCAGATCCGATTGAATGGATTGAGCCTTTCCAATGGATCTGGCGGTGGCGAAACTTTTGTAGTGGGCGGCGGAAGCAACAGAGGCGGCGCCATGAGAGGCAATGGTGGCGGACAAAATTTTCAAGACCTGATGTCCCCAACAGACTTCTGGGGAAAATACACACTTTTTAAAAAATAGACTATTCTTAATCCTTTATGCCCAATTTATACCTACGTTCTTATTCTGCCTTATGTAAAGGATTAACAGTTATTGTTTTTCTGGTTGGGATTGCTATGGCAAGTTATGCCCAAAATCCACAGAAACCTACCCCACCATCTCCTGTGCCGGTCCGCGAAATCAGCGGTATCGTTAAAGATTCTTTGGATCTGGGCTTGCCAGGGGTAACCGTGCGTTTAACATCTGATAAGGATACCTTGGTGACCGGCACCAATCCGGATGGAATTTTCATTTTTAAAAACGTCAAATCAGCAACTTATACCCTCTCCATTAGCATCCTCGGCTATAAATCGCTGGTCGGCAAATACAAACAGAACGATGCCATCCCACGTATCGTGATGGATCCGATCTTATTAAAATCTGATGCACAGACTTTAAATACCGTCGTCGTAAATGGAACACCGTCCATTACCTATAAAACAGATACGGTCGAATACCGAGCGAAGGATTATGTAGTTCGGGAAAATGCGACGGTTGATGAACTGCTCAAGAAAATGGAGGGCATGGAAGTGGGCACAGATGGAAGTTTGGTGCACCAGGGCCAGAATGTAACCAAGGCAAAAATTAATGGGAAGACTTATTTGGGTGGAGATGTCGCTACGGCGATCCAGAATTTGCCTGCCGAAATTGTAGATAAGGTGCAGATGGTAGATGATTATGGCGATGTAGCGGCAAGGACAGGGATCAAGGATGGTGATCCCGAAAAAATATTGAATATCGTTACACGGGCCGATAAATCTGTTGGCAATACCTTGCGCATGACCGCCGGGATTGGGAATGATAAGCGCTATGTAGCCTCGGCCTTTGGTACCCGCTTAAATGGAAATGAGGTCATCGGCGTCAATGCACGTTTCAACAATACCATTACCGGAATTGCCAATAACAACGATGGGGGAGGAAATGGCGGCAATAATGGAGGTGGCAATAATGGGGGTGGCAGAAATGGTGGAGGTAATAACGGCGGAGGAAACAATGGTGGCAACAATGGAAATGGTGGTGGAAGCGGTGGTACGACCAATTTGGGCAATCCATCTTTTTCTTACCGCAACCAGTTCAACAACAATAAGGTAAAGATCAATGCCAATTACGGGTATAATTTTACGAACACCACCTCTTCCAATATCAGCGAATCGGTAACCTATGGTACGCCAAATATCTATACGGCTGTCCAGAGTTTTAGGAGCAACCATGCCAAAACGCATAACTTTAACTTTGAGTACGAAAACGATATCGATAGTTCCAACTATTTGCGAATTGCGCCCACTTTCAGTTATACTTCTTCCGACATCTCCAGTCAATCGTCAGTCATACAGACCATTAAAAGAAGGCAAGACCGCGATGGATTCAACAGCAGTGATAATTCCCGTCCTACTATTGGTGCAACAGTTTTCTATCAGCATATTTTTGCAAAGCCGAGAAGGAATATGTCACTCCAGTTGAGCTTCAATTCAACCCAACAGGATGCCGAAAGCGAACAGAACATCCACATTGTGGATTATGACGACAATGGAGTGATCATCCCAGATGATTCTTTGGCCCATCGCCTCGTACAAAGGAAGAACCTGACGAAAAATTATAGGGCAAGTTTTACCTATGTTGAGCCACTGGGCGCCAAGAGCCAGTTCGAATTTAACAGCCAGGTGAACTACAATTGCTACGATAATACCGCAACCACCAGCAATATCGATGCTTTTGACAATTATAGCCGGATCGATAGTTTAAGTAACATCTACGATTATTCATTCACACAATCCCGGATTGCATTGAACTATCGATATGGCATCAATAACAGCAGCAAGATCAGGTATTCGGTTGGGGTAACGGTGGTGCCGGGATTTTTAAGAGGGACCAAAGAAAGCCTTGGTACCGCTACGCATCGGAACAGCCTAAATGTTATTCCGATTGCCAGGTTACAGTATCAATGGTCTAGGCAGCATAGCCTACAGCTCAATTATTCAGGTAATGCAAATGAGCCTTCATTTGATCAGATCCAGCCCGTTCGTGATGTATCTAACCCGCAGAACCCGATTGTTGGTAATCCAAACCTTAAGGTTTCCTTTACCCATTCCATTAATACCAGTTATAACAACTATATAGCGAATTCAAAACTGAACTACTCGGTCAACGGAAATGTGATGTTTCTAAAAAATTCTGTTGCGCGGAACAATGTCTTGATATCTGACGGGAAAAACAACCTGGTGAACGAGACTCGCTATGTGAACTTGAATGGGGCCTATCGCATGAGCGGAAATTATTCGATCAGCAAACAATTGAATGATCGAAAATATAACCTGGCCTTTCGTGGAATTGTGTCATACAATCATGGCGTATCCATGAGCAACAATATTCTTTATTTTACGGATTCGTATGTCTTCTTCGAAAAATTTGGGCCACGCATTACGCCTTACGAATGGGTAGAAGTCAATCCATCGGTTTCCTATAACTTCACCAAATCGAATAACAGTCTACCTACTTCAATCGATACCAAAACCCGGACTACGGCCTTGAATCTAGATGGGAAGTTTTACTTCTTGAAAGGATTTGAACTGGGCTATAATGCGAGCAAGAATTTTGTAACCGGAATTGGTTCTAACATTACCAGCAATCCATTGGTCATCAATGGCTATTTGCAGCGTGAGTTTTGGAAAAGAAGGGCATCGCTGACCGTACAGGTTTTTGATGTGCTCAACCAGAACAACTTTATCGAACGGAACCAGACAGATGTGGGCTATACCGATACCAAATCCAATGCTTTAAGCCGCTATTTTATGTTCAGGTTAAATGTGAACCTCCAAAAATGGACAGGTGTGCGCCCGCGCAACGGAAGAATGCCGATGAGAAGAGGTGACGGTAGTTTTAATTAGTCTTGAGCCTGAGGTAAATAGTCTTGAGTCCGGAGTTAATAGCCATCAGTCTTAAGTCAATAGTCCTTAGTCATTTAGACATTGGTGGCATTTTGTCATTGGTCATTAATCATTAATCATTTGGTCATTCGGCATTCCTCAATCCCAGTTAACCAATTACACAATTAAACAATTAACCATTTAACAAGTTGACCATTAAGCAATTAAACAATTAACCAATTAAACAATTAACCAGTTGACCAATCAAGGCATAGGCAATGCCACATAAAACGTAGTGCCCCTGCCTTCCATGCTTTCGAACCAGATTTTGCCATGTTGAAGTTCGATATAGGTTTTGGCCAGTTTTAGGCCCAGTCCAACACCTTTTTCATTTTGGGTGCCATAGGTCGATTTGCTTTTCAGCGAAAAAAGTTCCTGTTGTTTGGAGGTGCTGATACCAATCCCATCATCTACGATTTTGATCAGGCAAGATTGGTCTTTTTGGGCGATGGCCAATTCGATCTCTCCATTTGCCGATGAGAATTTGATGGCATTGTTCAGCAGGTTCCTCACAATGAGCTGCAGCATATCGGGATCTGCAAGTGCCATGATGGCTGTATCTGCCTTATAATTGAGTGTGATCCCTTTTTCTTTAGCCATGCTTTTCTGGAATTGTATGGTCAGGTCTAAGGTATCATGGACATTGATGGGGATCAGATTAGGTGTGAGACCTTCCATCTGATCTTTAGACCACAGTAGAATGTTGTTCAGCATTTCTGAAGTCTGCCTGGTTGCAGTCAATAAGTTTTTTTCCATGATTACCTTTTCATCATTGTTCAGCTCGATCTGGCTCAGCAGGGAAAGATAGGTTTCGATCGAAACAAGCGGAGCTTTAAGGTCATGGGCCACGATGGAAAACAACTTGTTCTTGGTCTCATTGCTTTCTTCTAATGCAATTAACCTCGTTTGTGCAAGCTCTTTCTCCCTGTTGTAGCTCTTTTTCATGAATAAAGTGATCAGGATGACCATAAAGCAGATTTCAAAAAAAGTCTGCGCAATGTCGAGCAACTTGTGCTGTTTGTTATGGTAGATGTAGTCGATCCACTCCGGATGATGATATTCCAGGGTGATCAGCACCACCATCAGCAAGAGATTAAGCGGAATCCAGATCCAAAATTGCCTTTTTGAACAGACCAGGGTAAGGATAAAGATGATGAGGATAAAAGTGAAGAGGTTTACCCCATCAGAGGCGGCGCTCCCAAAATACGTTCCACCACACAATAAATTAAAACTAAATGCGGTAATGGCTACCCCAATCGATAGCTTGTTTCGATAACGCGAAAGGTAATAGCAGACCAGTACGATTACCAACATGGGCAGCATCAGCAGGCCATATAGTACCAATCCAAGGGTAAAGTTGATGATAGCATTGATCAGGCCGACAAAAAAAGCAAAGATACAGACCGCATTAAAGATCCTATTCTCCATCGAATAACGGGACCTATCGCCAATCAGGCTATACCAGTAGGATTGTAATTTGTGTATCGAGCTCAATTCGGATGATTTATATCCAAAGATAAAAATATAAATCGATGCTCCCGAGGCGAATATAAAATGAACAGAATCAGTTATTAAGTACTTGGTATCGAGTATCAAGTAGCAAGAGCATGGATTAAAGAGCAAAGACCAGATGTGCCCAAAAAGAATCCCTTAATGATGCAATTGCCAAACAGCTAAACAACCATCAACTCATCATTTTATCTTTATCGGTGGTAAAATAGGCAGGACAGGTGTGGTTACAGGCGGAATGATCGGCGGAAGGATCGGGTTTTTGGGATCGGGAAGGATAGGGGTGATGATGGGCGTAACAATAGGCAGCACAGGGGTAATGATCGGTGTGACAATCGGTGTGACCACAGGAGTAACGATCGGCAATACGGGATTGATGACCGATGGAATGGTCTGCGGATTGATGGGCAGGGCTGGGATACCCAATGCAGGTACTGCTGGTAAACCATATGATGGAACAGTACTAGGTTGGCTAGCAGCCGGAAGTGAAAAACCGATCACGTTGGTCTGTCCACTCATCAGGTAACCATTGCTTAGGGTGCTTGGGGTGTTCCGCATGAGCATAAAGGCCGGATTGGCATATGGGCCTTGGTTCAAGGTTGGCGCCACCATAGGCTTCGAATAATCCCTTAGCTGTGGTTGGGCCGAAGGGACTAGGATTGCCGTTCCTGCCATGCGGGGATCTCGGATGGTGGTTCTGCGTTGCTCCTGTGCAGGAGATTGGGTCTGGGCAAAAAGGGCAGTGTTGCCCAACAATGCCATGAACATTAACATCTTTTTCATGATACTTTAGTTTTTTTGATAGACTTTTTAAGTGGTGGAAATTGTTTCTGCCACATAGAGGCATATTGCCCTTGTTGTGTAATCAATTCGTCGTGTGTGCCTTCTTCTATAAGTTTACCATTGCTGAGCACGGCAATCTTGTCCGCATTCATAATAGTGCTCAGGCGATGCGCAATGATGACGATTGTTTTTTGCTGCTCGCGCAAAAGGGAGATGGCATTTTGCACATGCTGTTCCGATTCCGAATCCAATGATGATGTGGCCTCATCAAGGATCAGGATTTCTGGATCTCGGTAAAGAGCCCTGGCGATGGCGATGCGCTGGCGCTGTCCGCCGGAAAGATTTGTTCCGTTTTCACCTAAGAAAGTGTTGAATCCAGAAGGTAGGCGCTCAATGAAATCAATAATTTCCAGTTCTGTACAAATCTGTACCACGCGCTTCATGTCTGGTTCCAAATCGCCGATGGCAATATTTTCGATCACATTGCCTGCAAAAAGATGTACATCCTGCGGTACCACACCTACCATTTTCCGCAAACTTGAATTGCTAAGGTATTTGAGGTCGTAACTGCCAATATAGATAGAGCCAGATTCCAGTGCATAAAGATTTTGCATCAGTGATAGCAAGGTGGTCTTGCCCGATCCGCTTTCGCCCACAATGGCCGTAATCTGGCCACGCTTGATGCGCATGCTCAGGCCTTCAAAAACTGCTACCCGCGTTCCATAACGGAAATGCACATCACGGAACTGAATGTCTCCGATCATGTCTGAAGTAAGGTCACTTCTGTTCTCAACTTCCTCCTGATCAAGGTCCATGATCTCAAATAGCCGGTCTGCAGCAATCCTGGCATCCTGTAAGGTCTTGTTCATGCCGATCAGACTGGCCACCGGTGCCATAAAATAACCTATAATGGAATAGAAGGAAAGCAATTCTCCCGGAGTAATGATCTTATTGAGCACAAATGTTGAACCCGACCACAAGAGAATAATCGTAAAACTGCTACTGATAAAAGTGCTGGTATTCCCAATCCACAACGAGTTGTTGGCCGATTGGAATACGGTCTGCAGCATGGTAATGAATTTGGTTTCTGTTTTAAAGTTGGCAAAATCCTCTAGCCCAAACCGTTTGATGGTCGGGATGGCATTTACCGACTCGACCAGTTGGGTCTGGAGGTCTGCCGCATTTTCCATCAGTTTGCGCTGGGTGATTTTATTGACCTTGTTTGAAAAATAATAAATGACTGAAAACAGCGGAACAATGGTGAGCATGATCAGCGCCAATTTCCAGTAGTAGGTAAACATGAGCGCAAAGGAAAAGAAGAGGATGAATACATTTACGGCAAACATCACAAGCACCTCATTGATAAAGGCCCTGATTTTTACCGCATCGTTGATCCTTGAAATGATCTCGCCTACGCGCATGCTGTCGAAAAACTTTTGCGGTAAACGCAATAGGTGCTTGTAATAGCCCAAGATCAACCTGCTATCGATCTGCTGGCCGGTTTTGATCGTAATCAATGTGCGCGAATGATTGATAAAGATCTGGATCAGGATAATGGCAATCATGATCGTGCCCATTAGGTTCAGCAGGTTCCTATTGCCTTCCGGTAGCACATGGTCGACGATCTTTTGCAAGAAAATAGAAGTAGATAAGCCCAATATCGTGTAGATGATTGCGCCCAGCAGCACTTGGAACAACATGGCCCGATGTGGTTTGAGCAGGAATAGAAAACGGGTCTCAACCGAGATTTTTTGATCGCCTTCCTGAAAATTATCTGCAGGTGCAATCAGTACCAAAACGCCAGTCCATATTTTCTTAAACTCTTCATGGCTGAGTTCCTGCATTTCGCCAATGCCGGGATCCATTACCTTGATGTATTCATCGGTAAATTCATAGATGACGACATAATGCTGTAATTGTTCGTTGATGACCACGTGTGCGATTGTTGGCACGGGCACATCCTTTAGGCTTTCGAAATCACCTTTGACCCCTTTTGCCGAAAAGCCCAATTTTTCTGCCGCTTCCAAAAGTCCGAGCACATTGGTGCCCTTGGTATCTGTAGAGGCATATTGCCGAATGAGGGCAATGGGCATGTCGAGTTTGTAAAAAGCGGAAATCGAAGCTAGGCAGGCGGCTCCGCAATCCATAATGTCATGTTGGCGGATCTGGATGCTTTTCAGCAGCTTTTTACTGGCCGCCGCTGCTTTCCATTTTTTATATAATGGATGTCTGGAAATCTTTTCGCCCAATTTCTGTCCGAACTGCTGAAACCAGTTAAATATTTTGTCTAGAATTTGCATGGTCATCAGATATTTTTGGCTGGCATTCGGTTAGGGTTCAGCCAATCATCGGCCTTATCATATAGCAGTTGGAAAAGTGTTCTTCTGGTCACATAAAAATTGGCCTGTAGGCCCATTCCTTTTTTAAGGTAGCCGGCATAGCCATTTTTAAGTTTGAGTTTGGTATCGTCGAGTTTGCACCTGACCTTGAAATAGGGCTGGTCGCCTTCTTTGGCAAAAATGTCGTTAGAAATCGAAATTACCTTGCCGCTCAGCATGCCCCATTGGTTATAATTAAAGGCATCGACCTGAAAATTCGCCGCAGTGCCAATCCTCAACAGGCCGACATCTTTGGGCAGCACGTAGGTTTCCGCAATCATTCCCCCATCTGGTGAAATTTCGGCAATGATGTCATTTGCAGCAACAGTGCTCCCAGGTTGTATGCCCTTTAGGCCCTGGATGGTGCCGCTTATGGGCGCACGCAGCGTATAATAGTCTTTCTCTTCCTTATAAGATTCGCCCTGTGATTGCAGTCCGCGCAACTGTATCTTTAAGTTGCTCAATTCCGATTGCCACTTGCTTCCCTGTTCATCATAAACAAGCTTCAGTGCACTTTGCGCATTCTGGTGGGTAAGTTGGGCGCCGTCATATTCTGATGCCGAGATGGCCTTATGCCGATATAGGTAGCTATAGCGGTTATAGTTTCTGGCTGCCGCTTCCGCAGTGGCTGCCAAATCCCTGATCCGCTGCTGAAAGACTACATATTGTTGGTTATATAGGGATGATTTGAGTTCAGGACGGCTTTTCGAATTTCTATCAGCCGCTGCTGCCACTAATTTCTCCAAATCTTCCAGCTGGGCATTGAATTCAGATTGTTGCGTGCGTGCAAGGGCATCCTGCTGGGTAATCGCATTTGCCTTTAGCTTTACCAGGATCTGTCCCTTGCTCACATGCATGTTTTCTTTCAGGAACACCGAATCGACCCGTGCAGATACCAGAGATTTGAGCTCATTGTGCTCAGATTGCGAACGCACCACGCCAGCACTTTTCACATTGATATTGACCTTGATGAAAAACATGGCCAAAAAAATCAGGATCACTAGGGCCAATACCGTGCGATAGATGACCAGCGTTTTTGGATTGTATCGATAGAAATGGTATTCTGTGGTCGATGAGATAAATTCTGCCGGAAAAATTCTTTCTTGCTTGTCCATTATTAAGTTACGACAAATACAGGCAATCAGTTTCCTTCACTGCGATTTAAGTTGCCGCCCAGGTCAATGTCGATGCCTTTCCCTACTTCTAGATTGTGGGTTGATTTTTTATCGCCAGATTCCCAACTGCTGCCGATTGAAAGCAGGCTGTCTGTACCTAGGCTGATCTCAGTTGCCGAGCTCATGGATTGACCGCCGCCGTTTACGAGCTCTTTTTCTTCTTTGGTTAATTCTTTCTGTTTCATGGTAGATAGTTTTAATTAAAGACTTTGCTTGCACAACAGCGGAATAACTGTATTGTTTTTGTTTTTACGGTTCCATAAAGCATTAGAACAAATAGGAATAAATTCTTTCGACTATAAAATTTTTTTTCTAATTCTTACTAATTGATTTTGAGCAGGATAGGTAACAGACAAACCTTTTGGTTGTGGCATTTCTTGAGGTTTATAAAACCAAATCCGCTGTAAATCGTAGTTGATGATACCAAAGCGGAAGTAAAATAACTCTGAAACTTTGAAAGGGATGCGCCGAAAACCTATAATAGAGTAGGCAAAATCAAAATCTACAGTTATGAAAATGCAGGAATTAAATTTAAACGAAATGAGAGCGATCAATGGTGGTGGTTTGTTTGGAAATAATGACTCGTCTAATTCTGGCGGATTGCTCGGTTCTATCGGAATCGGAAATTTGTTGTCGTATGAAAACTCAAGCCAAGATGGAGATGAATCAACACATTCATCAGGATCGATAGGTAATGGGATCAACCTTGACCTAGGCGGAATTTTCCACAACATGACAGAATAAGCCTTAGGGCTTAATCATAAAAAGGGTACTGTGAGCAGTACCCTTTTTATAAAAAATGAAGCGTTAACCAAAACTTCAAATTGATGCCGAAAGAATTGGCACTGCGGTTTGGAAAATAATTTAGAGCAAAAGGGGAAGCCGAAAACCTGATAGAGTAGGCAAAACTTAGAACCATTTACCATGAAAACGAACAATGAAAACAAACAGGAATTAACAGAAAAAGAATTAAGAGAAACTAACGGTGGCGGTCTATTGGGCGGTGACGATTCATCAAGCCATGGATCATTGACTGGCGCATTAGGAGTAGACAATCTATTATCAACATCATCAAGCAGCCAAGATGGCGATGAATCAAGTTCTTCATCAACTTCTATCGGAAACGGTATCAATGCAGACCTAGGTGCAATGACTAAAAAGATGACATCTTAAGATAAATATTCCATTAAAAAAAGGGCAGCTTAGGTTGCCCTTTTTTAGTATGGACGGTTATTTTAAAACTTTGACCGGTCTTTTGCGTTTGGATAAAGTTTACTCCCTACCGATATGAAAAAAAACAATATCACCGCCAAGAAATTTGCATGCCTTTTTGGATTGGCTTTTTTTGCCGTCCAGGTCAATGCGCAAGAACAGATTACGCTCTCGCAGGCAATTGACAGCATGTTAAAGAATAATCTCCAGATCAAACAGGCGGAATTTAGCGAGCGGTTGAGCTACCAAAATCTACGTCTGGCCAAGGCTACACTTTATCCGACCCTGAACGCAAATGCCTCTGCCTATTCGCTCAATGGCAGAAGTCTCGATCCAACTACCTATCAATTTGCCAATCGTTCTATAGTTTCTGCCCAGGGAAGCCTTTTGGCAGATGTGACCCTATTCCAGGGTTTTCAGAAACTGAACCTGATCAAACAGAACAAATTTTTCTTGGAAGCTGATAAGAACAACACAAAAAAAGTAAGGAACGACCTTACGCTTTCCGTTTTATCGACCTATCTCCAGGTATTGATCAACCGCGACCTGCTCAAGGCATCCGAGCAACAGCTCGCATTGGCCAAGCAGCAGCTCAGTACCGAAGAAACATTCTTCAAGGTTAAACAAAAAACGTTGGCCGATCTGTCTCAGGCCCGTTCACAGGTGGCCAGTGCCGAATTGAACAAAACAAATGCCCAGATTGAAATGGACCGTTCCTATCTTTTTCTTGCGCAATTGATGCAGCGAAATCCTGCTGAACCTTTTCTGGTCGTTGAACCTGGGGAACAGGAACTGGCAAGCATCAATAACACCTATACAGAAAGTGAAATCTATGCAAGGTCATTGCAAAAATTCCCAGATATCCTTTTGGCCGTCAACAATCGGCTTGGCCATGAGAAGGCTGTTTCGGTGGCGCGTGGCAGATTGGCTCCTGTGCTATCGCTATCTGCCAATCTCAATACCAGCTATTCTGATAACAATCGTCTGGTTACTTCAGATATTGCTTCCTATCAGCCTGTTGGCGTTGTCGAAAATACACAGCAACGTGTGCTCGCACCATCCTTTAACACCAATAGCATTTCCTTTGCCAACCAGATCGACCGTAATTTTAGCCAGGCCATTGGTCTTACGCTCAATATTCCCATTCTCAATGGTATGGTATCCAGGATCAACCTCACCAAGGCAAAGATCGAATATGAAAATGCAGTGAACACTGAACTTTTGGCCAAAGATAACCTGAAAAAGGTAGTGGCCGAAGCCGTGTGGAACATACAGGCATCCGAAAAGAAATATAAGTCTGCAAAGGTAACTTTTACGTCAGCTGTTGATGCTTTTACGGTGATGCGGCAGCGCTACACCGTTGGCCTGGTCAATAGCCTGGATGTAAACATTGCACAGACCGATAGGAATATTGCGGAATTTGCTTTGATCCAGGCAAAATATGACCTGATCTTTAAAAATAAACTGATCGATTATTATCTCGGCAACCCCATCACTTTTTAGGAAGCCCAAATCATTGCTGTTCAAAAAAGCCGTAATGGTGTAAGGCTTCCAATTGGTCGGCTACCAAATGCAGGATGGGCTCCTTCATGTTGCCGTAATTTTGGCAAAGATGGAGGATATGATTGCGGTCAGGTGCAAAAGTAGCCATCAATTTCCCCTGATAGTAGACACTGAATTTACAGCGCATCTCATCATGATGCGGGTACTCACCAACCTCAAATCGATAGGTGATATTGTCTAGCGTAACGGAAATGGGATGTAACGACATATGGTCCTATTTAAATGCTCATTTCTTGGTTAACAATCCTAAAGCGAATTGGTTTCTTTGGGCGAACCGTTAAATAAAAACTGAGCGCAAAAAAAACACGTACAGGTAATTGACCTTACGTGTTTGACGTAGCGGGGGGGCTGCCGACCTTAGGGTTATGAAGAAGATGTTACGTCATAAAAGTTTAAAACACCTTAAAATCAGCCAAACGCACACTGTTTAAGCAAAACGGAGTGAACACTTCGGAGCGAAAGTTGTGGCCACTTTCCAAAAAAGATGCAGCCACTTTTGGAATACCCCCCAATCAAATTCTGACAATTTTATTTTGACCTCAAATCTTTACATTTGTTTAAGGCACTAACGAATTCCGGTCCTAAGCTGAGTATATCAACATAACACAAGACAAAAAATGAAGAATATTATTTACTTTTTTCTAATGGTTCTATTCTTAAAAACGAACCCTGTTTTGGCCAATTTAAATGCAGCTAATTCTTCCTTTGATGATAGCTTCACTACCAGTGTAACCTTTCCAGCAAATTTCGTAATTGGAGATTACATTGAGTTTGTCAAGGTTTCTCCTATTTCTGTCCAGGCCTCAGGGTATTATCAAATATCTATAAGTTATACCAGAAATAATATGGCAGCAGCGGCAACACACGTGGCAGCTATTTCACATGCCAACTTCTCTTTGTGGAAAGAGACAGGACGTATCAACAACAACAAATATGTAGATGAAAGTTTAAACTTTACCATAGATTGCAATGGTGAGAGCGGTAATCCTAAATTTAGAGTACGGGCTATTGCTGCTCTCGGCGGAAATTCAGATTTAACAGTTCAAATTAAAGTAACTTCAATTAATATAAATGATACTTTTACTGCCATTCATAATACAGGTAATGATATCAATGTAAACAAGTTTCAGCCGATGACCAACGATTGGGATCTGTATGTTGGAAATATCCGCTCATCAGAAAGTGCCATTATTGCCATTAAAGCATTGCAAAATGGAAATATTAGCATTGGAACGATTTCTCCTAGTGAAAAGCTATCTGTAAACGGCAAAATACGAGCAAAAGAAATTAAAGTAGAAACTACTAATTGGCCCGACTATGTATTTGATGATGCCTATAGCAACAAATCATTACCAGAGTTAGAACAGTTTATAAAAAATAATAAACACCTACCAGAAGTACCATTGGCAAAAGAAGTAGAACAGAATGGCATTGAGTTAGGAGAGATGAACAAAATATTGCTCAAAAAAATAGAAGAACTAACCCTGCTGTTAATTGAACATCATAAGAAAATTGAGCAGCAAGACGAGCTGATAAAAAAAATTTAGCAATAAATTAGATAAGAAGTAATGGACTCATGTCCGTTAGAAACTATTTGCGGAACGAGAGCTGAACTCGTGACTTCCACATTTAAGGTCGGGACGCCCTAACCCTTCGACTATCTGGCTGCCGGCAGGCAAGGCGCTCAGGATGACAATATTATAAAAAAAAGCCTCAAAAAATTAATTTTAAGGCTTTCTATTCCAGTAGCGGGGAGCAGGATCGAACTGCCGACCTTAGGGTTATGAATCCTACGCTCTAACCATCTGAGCTACCCCGCCGTATGCTCTTTAATACCGCCGAACTTTCGGCATTGTGAAATAGTTTCCGATTGTGGAATACTATTTTTTAAAGAGTTGCAAATATAGAATAAATTACTTTTCTTTAGAAATAATAAGTAAAAAAATAGTCCATACTTTCAAAGAACAGTGTTTAAGGATGTCAGAAAAGAAAAAGTTTACCTTAGAATATGAGTTGAGGTCATCTCCGCGAATTTTGTTCAGTTTTATCAGTGAACCAAATGGACTATCTCAGTGGTTTGCGGATGATGTAGTTTTCAGGGACCAGGTCTATACTTTTACTTGGGATGATGAAATACAAAAAGCAAAATTACTGAGCGTCAAAGAAAACAAGTTGGTCAAATTCAAGTGGTTGGATGATGACCCGCATTGCTATTTCGAGATGGAAATCGTACAGGACGAACTTACCAATGATGTTGCATTGGCCATTACCGACTTTGCTACGGACGAAACCAAGGCAGAAAAGATCCAGATCTGGGATAATTCCATTACCTACCTCTCTAGCGTAATCGGAGGCTAATATTATCCGTTTTTGCCTATATTTGTATATTGAAAAAGATACATCTACTGCTCATCAAGGCATTTATTAGGCCATTTTTCGTCACATTTTTTATTGTGATGTTCATCCTATTGATGTTTTTTCTCTTCAAGTATATCGATGACCTGATCGGAAAGGGCTTTGAATGGTATACGATTGCCGAGCTGATGCTATATGCATCCGCCTCAAATGTGGCCATGGCACTTCCGCTCGCCGTACTGCTTTCCTCCATCATGACTTTCGGGAGCCTCGGTGAAAACTACGAACTTGTGGCCATTAAATCTGCCGGTGTTTCACTCCAGAAGGCCATGCAACCACTTTTTATCTTTATCATTGGCCTCTCCATCGCTTCCTTTTTCTTTTCGGACTACATGTTGCCCAAGGCCAATCTTAAATATGGTTCGCTATTGTATGATGTGCGCAACAAGAAACTATCTTTTCTCATCAAACCAGGTGTTTTTAATAACAGCATTACAGGTTATGCCCTTTTGGTAGAAAAAAAAGGCGAAGGTGCTTCTGATTCGCTGTACAAGATTACCATTTACGACCACAAGAGCGGAAATGGCATCTCGCAGATCATCATGGCCGAAAAGGGCAGGATGGCCAAAACAGATGACAATCAATACCTGGTGCTAGAACTTATCAATGGTGTTCGGTATCAGGAGTCCAATGCCACGAATAGTCCGGTCTACAATCCCCGACAGACCTTTACCCGTATGCGTTTTCGGCAAACAGAAGTTAAATTTGACTTCTCCAGCTTCAGTAAAATGAGCCGTACCAATGAGGAAAGCTTCAAAAATAATGCGCCTATGCTCAACCTGAGGGAACTGGACGAGCGGCAGGACTCGCTACAACGTTCATTAGATAGCCTAGATAAAAGCACAAAGGCCAACACCAATTTGTACTATAGGCAAAATAGCTCCCTAAAAGGCTATACGAAAGTAAAACTTCCGCCAAAAAAAATAAAAGGTTCGGTATTGGCGCTGATCCCAAAAGACCAGCGCATGGTGGCTATGCAGAGTGCTTATGATCAGGCCGAAACCATCAAGCAGGTCATCAATAACCGTGTAACCGACCACGACCTCCGCGAAAAGGAAATCATCCGCGCACGGATCGAATACCAGAGGAAATATACCCTTGCAGCTTCCTGTTTATTGCTCTTTTTTATCGGTGCCCCTTTAGGTGCCATCATCAGGAAGGGCGGATTGGGATTGCCGGTAGTCATCGCAATTGTATTCTTCCTCATCTACCATATCATTTCAACCGTAGCCGAAAAATCGGCAAAAGAAGGCGACCTTGATCCGATCATGGGCATGTGGACAGCTATTATTGTACTCACTCCATTGGGTGTTTTCCTTACCTACAAAGCCACTGTAGACTCTGCATTGTTTGATATCGATTACTATAAGCAACTGATCGTTGGGCTTTTTAGGAAAAAGAAAGAGTAGTTGGGAGTTCGAAGCCGTAAGTCCGAGGTCCTGCTGTATCCTAGCAATTTACTTCCCCATGATTATATTTCTCTGCAAAGGTTGTAACTTTGTAATAGATGGAGCTATAAGCCATTCATCGGCAAACTAAATACAAATGGAAATTAGGCTAAATACGATAGACGAAGCTTTGGAAGATATCAAAGCGGGCAAGATTATAATTGTGGTGGATGATGAGGATCGCGAGAATGAAGGTGATTTTATCACTGCTGCAAGAAACGTTACGCCCGAGGTCATTAATTTTATGTCTAAGTATGGGAGGGGATTAATTTGCGCTCCGCTTATCGAGGATCTCTGCAACAAACTGGAACTCGATCTGATGGTACAGAACAACACGGTCCTTCACCAAACTCCATTTACAGTTTCTGTTGATCTGATTGGCCATGGATGTACCACTGGTATTTCTACCCACGACCGGGCAAAAACAGTTCAGGCCTTGATCAATCCAGACACCAAACCGGAAGACCTCGGCCGACCGGGACATATTTTTCCGTTAAAAGCCAGGCGTGAAGGCGTTTTACGTAGGGTAGGCCATACAGAAGCTACAATTGATATTGCCCGCTTGGCAGGATTTGAGCCTGCCGGTGTACTGGTAGAAATCATGAACGAAGATGGGACCATGGCACGTTTGCCAGACCTTATGCTCATTGCCAAGCAGCACGACCTCAAAATCATCAGCATCAAAGACCTTATTGCTTACCGACTCGATGCAGAAAGCCTAATTAGGGAAGAGGTAACCGTAAATCTCCCAACACAATGGGGCAATTTCAAAATGACAGCCTATACGCAACTGAGCAATGGTGCTACACATTTGGCCATCCGAAA
Source organism: Pedobacter sp. (assembly GCA_031119475.1). Taxonomy (GTDB): domain Bacteria; phylum Bacteroidota; class Bacteroidia; order Sphingobacteriales; family Sphingobacteriaceae; genus Pedobacter. The sequence goes on from JAVHXV010000011.1 coordinate 19,521, forward strand.
AGGTGATTGGGACGAAAATGAGCCCATCCTGACCAGAATACACAGCTCTTGCGTAACTGGCGATATCTTTGGTTCTTGCCGTTGCGATTGCGGACCTCAACTGCATAAAGCTTTCCAGATGATTGAAGCTGAAGGAAAAGGGATGATCGTGTACATGAACCAGGAGGGCAGAGGGATTGGGCTGATCAACAAATTGCGTTCCTACAACCTTCAGGATGCCGGTTTTGATACAGTAGAAGCCAATATCGAATTGGGCTTTAAGGGAGATGAACGGGATTATGGTGTAGGTGCCCAGATCCTGCGTGCCCAAGGTGTAAGCAAAATGCGCCTGATGTCCAACAATCCAACAAAAAGGGCAGGACTGATCGGTTATGGACTAGAAATCGTAGAGAATATCCCAATCGAGATCGAAAGCAACCAGCACAACGAATCTTATCTGAAGACCAAACGGGATAAGATGGGGCACCAGATCATGAAATAGCTTGGCGGATTGTGCTAAGCGCTAAGCGCCTAACGCTTTCTCTTTTCGTTCTTCTTCGTCTCGTTCAGGATGGCTTCTTTGTCGAGCTTTTCCTTTTGCGCTTTTTCAGCTTCTTTCCGCTTCTGCTCCCTGCGGTATTGGCCAGTAATTTTCTGGATAAATTCCTTGAAAGAATCAAATTGCTGGGTATAGATCATGCCCAATGAAGTCACGTTCTGGCTTTGGTCCACTCCCGGATTGGCGAAAACACTCTGCTGAGTTGGGGGTTTATTTGCTAATTTGCCCACCAATGTCCCATCTTTTTTGATCAGGCCAACAATCTCGACCTCACGGCCTACATCTCCCTTAAACCCAACCGAATAATCTGTTGCCGACTTGGTATTGTCTACAATGCCCGCATTGATCATGATGCGGTCGTTGAAGAATTTAAATGAAGCACTAGCTTCGTTCAGCGATTGTACATTGATGTCTACAAAATTGAGGTTCAAGGACGATAAGAGCGTATTGAATTGGTTGAACAGTAGCTCTGTCGCCGTGCTCGTGCCCACATTGCCCAATTGCGTACCCAGGTTTTCTTTTCCGGTCCCTGAGGCAAAACGGCGTTGGATCAATAAACTAAAAGCTTGGAACCTGAGGTTGTCATTGTCACTGAAATAAGCTTGCAGCTCGTCTTTAACGGCAGGGTTATTTGGGAAAAACAAATCTAGCTTGATATCCGGCTGCAGCAGCGATCCTGTTAGCCCCATTTCAACCTCGGTCTGAACACGTTCCCTGGCGTTTGCACTTGCATCACGATTGGCTGCGGTATATAAGCTTCCCAAGCTTGCACGGAGCGCGTAAATTGCTTTAAGGTTAATCTGTGCACTATTCGGATTGCCCGTCCATCGAATTGTACCGCCTTGTCTGATTTCAAATCGCTTGTTGATGACCTCCTGCGCGGTAAAATCGAATATCCCGCTTTCGATAATGTAATCGCCCTTCATCTCAAAATCACCAATGCTATTGATGTTAAGCTCCAGCTCAGCATTTCCCTTTCCACTCAGCTTGCCCAAAATGGTATAGATGTTGGCAGTCGTGTTCGGATCAACCTTTAGCTTAAAGTTCATCTTCAGGCCGTTAAAATTGGTCTGTCGTTTAACTACCTGCGCAGTATCCTTGCTCACAAAAGTGATGAAATCCTTATCAGAAACCGTTTCGGCACTGTTTAGTGGCAGATTAAACACGGTACCCTTTTCAGTTTTGGCATCAATGTCGATGTACATGTTGTCTGTTGGCCCCCTAAAAGAAAACTTTCCGGTTGCATAGGCCTTGCCATAATACAATGGATTATCTTTGGAAGTTGTGTTTAGGGCAATGAAATTGGTGGCCACCAGTTCGACCTGGATGTTCGGATTATCGATGTTGTTGAGGTCTACCTTGCCGTTCGCAACTGCCTTATTGCCATCGATATCTGTTAGCGTAAGCTCGTTGATGTCGATCACACTGCTGTTTACCACCACCTTATCATTTAAGGTATAGGCAGTTTTGAGGTAATTGACCGTGACCTGTCCTTTATCAAAAGTAAGCTCCCCGTCAATCTGGGGTTTGTCGAAAGCACCTTTTACGGTCAGGTCGGCAGAAATATTTCCTTTAAGATTAGAGACCAATTTATTCACGAAAGGTTCTAATACCGTGAGCTTGCTTTCATCCAACTTTAAGTTAAGGTCGATGGCCTTAGCTTTAAGGTCTAAGTTGCCTGTGAGTTTAAAGTTCTCTTTGCCATCGGCTAAGATCTGGGTGTAGATGTTGGCCATATTCTTCACCTTGTCATAGGATGAAGTGTCCGTTAATGTACCAATATAGATTTCGTTGAAGGTCAGGGAATCGATTTTTAGGCTATCGGTAATCCTTGGCGCATTCAGTACATCATAGAGTTTTGTTCGTCCATTTGCATTTCCCGCCAACTTGATACCTAGTGTTTTTACAAACGGGTTCAAGGTGCTCAATCTAAAATTTTCGAAGCCTACCAGCAAGAGGTCCTTAGGGTCATTCGATAAGATGCCATCAACTTTTAGCAATTGCTTGTTATTGGAAAGTGCAAAATTGCTGATGGCTGTTTTGCCATTGTTGAAACTGATTTTTACCTTTTCTTGAATAGCCCAATCTTCACTATTGATCTTTAGGTTGGATGGCAAAATGCTGATCTTGGCGGTTGTGTCTGATGCAAATTCTACCAATCCGTTCAGGTCCAGCTGGTTGGCGTCGTCTGCATTCGAGAGTTTGACGTTCAGTGCAAGGCTGTCGTTCCTCAAAATATTTGTAATGTTAACATTCTTGATGTACAAACTATCGTTGAGGTCTACACGGTCTGCCGTGATAATGGCCTGTAGCTGCTTCGAAGTCGTATTTTCATCAATAATGATGTTGTTGACAATGATACCTTTGTAGGTCAGTTTTTTCACATAGCCATTAAGCGTAGCCTTGTTGTTTCGCGAATCGAACGAACCCACTAATGTGGCCTGATCTTCGATTTCCAACCCTGGCACCAACAGATCGGCCACTGGCTCTAAACGCTTGATCTTCAGGTTGAAATCAAAAATTTGCGTATTGTATTTGAATACCTGTGTTTTAAAGGAAGGAACATAGGTTTTGGCAATGGTTTTATAGTAGGAAACGATAGTGTTCAGGTCATATTGGCCTTTAATGCTGGCATCTAATATGTCTGATTTAATGGTCAAACTCCGATCTATGCCAATCCCGCTTGCATTGAGCTGTACTGAATCTACATGATAAATGCCTTTTTTGTTTTTCAGGGTAACCTGTTCAATGGCAAGGCTCCCTTGGATGTTGTTGAGGTTGTCGCCCGAAAAATTGGTACTGAAAACAGCATCGATCATCAAGGAATCCTTTAAGAGCTTCAGTGTTTTCAATTTTGCTTTCTTAATGGTGGCCGTAAAATTAAATACCGGCAATTTTGGATTTAGGTTTACACCGCCATCGAAATCTAGCTGTACATTTTTGTCATTGATTTTCAGGTTTCCATCAAAATATTTTTTATCAAAAGTGCCATTTATGGTTACGTTCCGGTAACGGTAGCCGTTAAAATCAATATAGCTAACATTCCCTCTCAGTTGTTCGGTCAGTGCAGCTACTTCGATGCCCTTTCCCTTTACATACAGCTCGGAGGTGATCTTGCCCAGGCTTTTTTCATTGATCAGATCGCCGATATTGAAGTCGTATGTTTTGACGTTGCCCGTATAAGATGGAACGCCTTTTTTGTCGATTTTCATGTTCACATCAGACTTTAGCCGCCCGAGTTTGGTCTTGAACTCGCCATAGGCGATAAAATCATTCTGAAAGCCTGTAAACGAGCCATTGAAGTTGATATTGCCGAATTTATTGACAATTGCTGGGATCGATTTGATTTTCTTGCCTGCAAGGTCTGTCAGGATTTCATCCAAATCTTTCTTATTGGTGCCCGCCAGCTCAATCTTCATGTCCATAAAAGTCTGATCGAAATCAGGTAGTCCTTTCATGGTAAAGTCACCTTTGATGTAAGTAGCCTTACCAGCCTTGAGGGAAAGTTTTTTTGCTTTCAGGTCATTCACATAACCAGAAATCTGGCCATCAATGTCAAGGTCGAGTTTCATGCTCTTTAATTCTGGAGCAAAAAAAGCAACATCGCTTGAAGCAATATGGCTATCCTTGAAACTGGCTTTCATCCTCACCTTATTGATGTAGTCGTTAAAATCACGATATTTTGTGAACTTCATCTGGTAATAATTGGTCAGCCTGCTCTTATTGGTGACCAGTAAGAGATTTTTTAATTCGATCGCATTTGTATCAACAGTAGTTAATGCGGTCAAATTCTTCAGTACAAAACCGCTTTTTTCTTCAAATGCCAGATTTTTGATATTGGATTGGATAATGTGGCCATTGGTATTCAGTTTTTCAAAAATCCCGTTCAATTTTTTCAGGCTGATATCGTCAAAATTGACACCATTTACCGCAGAGTCGACCTGATAATTTTTATACTTGAAATTTACATTGTTCAAGATTACCCGATCAAAAAGAAACTGGAATTTTTTCCTTTTTGGCCTTTTTTTAACAGGAGCAGGCGTATCGAAATAATCGATGATAAAGTCTAGATTGGAAGCTCCATTTTTCAGGTCTTTTAAAAAAAAGGAGCCATTATTGATCTGAACGGTATTGACATCCAAAATCCTTTCTTTTAAGGAAAGTTTGTTAAGGTCGACCAAAAACTTCGGGAAATTGGCTAGTGTGTCTTTTTGCTGATCAAGCACGATCAGATTTTCTAGCACTACGGACTTGAATGGCTTTACATAAAGACCAGAAATTGAGATGGTGGTTTTGAGCTCTTTAGAAAGATAAGCGGCTGCTTTTTTGGCTACATAGGTCTGTACTGGTTTAAATTGTAGTGAAAAAACGACAATAGCCAGCAACAATAGAATTGAAGCAACAACCCAAAGCAGTATTTTTAATAGTTTTTTAATAGTTTTGTAGCTTAATTTATCATATTGTGCCCATTATACTTGCTATAGAGTCCTCTTGCGATGAAACCTCGGTTGCTGTCTGTAACAACGGCAAAATTACTGCCAATGTTATTGCTAACCAAACAATTCATGAAAATTATGGAGGTGTAATTCCAGAATTGGCATCAAGGGTTCATCAGCAAAATATCGTTCCGGCAGTACAGCAAGCGCTTGCTATCGCCAAAGTTAGCAAAAATGAGCTAAATGCGGTTGCGTTTACCCGTGGTCCAGGACTATTGGGGTCGTTGTTGGTCGGTGTTTCTTTTGCGAAATCTTTTGCCCTGGCCTTGGACCTGCCCTTAATTGCAGTTAACCATATGCAGGCGCATATATTGGCACATTTTATAGACGAGCCAATGCCAAAGTTTCCTTTTTTATGCCTCACTGTTTCTGGTGGACATACGCAGATCGTGCTGGTAAAAGATTATTTTGATATGGAAATTGTGGGCGAAACTTTAGATGATGCAGCTGGCGAAGCCTTCGACAAGACAGCAAAAATCCTGAATCTGCCTTATCCTGGAGGTCCATTGATTGATAAGTATGCCAAAGAAGGCAATCCATTGGCCTATAAATTCCCAGAGCCTCAGATCCAGGGACTGGATTACAGCTTCAGTGGATTTAAAACTGCCATCCTATATTTTATCCGCAATCAGGAAAAAGCTGATCCGGCATTTGTTGAAAAGCACCTGGCAGACATCTGTGCATCGGTGCAATATAGTATTGTGAATATCTTACTGAACAAACTTAAAAAAGCGGCAAAAGAATACCAGATTACAGAAATTGCGATCGCAGGTGGCGTTTCTGCAAATTCAGGGCTTAGGAATACACTTTTGGCGATGGAAGAATCGCATGGTTGGAAGGTTTATATCCCTGCCTTCCAATATTGTACTGATAATGCGGGGATGATTGCCATTGCCGGGTATCATCAGTTCCTGAAGGGAAATTTTGTCGGACAGAAAGTTTCGCCAATGGCGAGAATGAATTTTTAAAAATATCGATTATGGGAACTACGAGCTATATCTTTTTCGGACTATTATTATTGCCTTTGCTGGCCTTCCTCGTGTGGGTAATCAGACAGGACAAAAAGAAAAACTACATTGGCCTATTGCTTTTGCTCATCGGCATGGTGATTGCTGCCTATTCCATCATCACATTAGATAAAAACTTTGCAAAAGATAAGATGCAGGCCGCACCAAAAGCTTCCAGTTTTAGATAGGTCAAGGTGCCAAGAGTTAAGCGCAGAGAGGAAAGCGTAAAAAGAGCAAAGACTTTTGATCTTTGCTCTTTCATAGCTCGTTATTTATGTTTTAATCTTCTTTATCTTCCAGTTTATCTCCGGTAACTTCGGTACGGATTTTAGCTTCGATTTCTTCAGATAGTTCAGGGTTGTCCAATAAGAGCTGTTTTACGGCATCCCTACCTTGGCCCAATTTGGTGTCGCCATAAGAGAACCAAGATCCTGCTTTTTTAATGATATTAAAATCTACCCCAAGGTCAATGATCTCGCCAGTTTTAGAAATCCCTTCGCCAAACATGATGTCAAATTCTGCTACACGGAAAGGTGGGGCTACTTTATTCTTCACGATTTTTACCTTCACACGGTTTCCAGACACTTCATCAGAATCTTTGATCTGTGATGTCCTGCGGATATCCAAACGTACGGAAGCATAAAATTTCAGTGCATTTCCTCCAGTTGTAGTTTCTGGATTTCCGAACATGACGCCAATTTTCTCCCTTAACTGGTTGATGAAAATACAGCAACATCCAGTTTTAGAAATCGTACCTGTTAATTTCCGAAGGGCCTGGCTCATTAACCTGGCCTGTAGGCCCATCCTGCTGTCGCCCATTTCGCCTTCGATCTCGGCTTTTGGAACCAATGCGGCCACTGAATCGATCACGATCACATCGATTGCGCCAGACCTGATCAGGTTATCGGCAATTTCCAATGCTTGCTCTCCGTTGTCTGGTTGTGAAATCAATAGGTTGTCAACATCAACGCCCAATTTCTTGGCATAGATCTTATCAAAGGCGTGCTCAGCATCGATAATGGCTGCAATGCCACCTTTTTTTTGTGCTTCGGCGATAATGTGTGTGGCCAATGTGGTTTTACCTGAAGATTCTGGGCCATAGACTTCGATTACACGGCCCTTCGGAACGCCTCCAATGCCCAAAGCGATATCTAGGCTGATTGATCCTGTAGAAATTGCTTCTACAGCCTCAACTGCTGCATCGCCCAATTTCATTACCGACCCTTTGCCGTATGATTTCTCTAATTTATCTAATGTTAACTGAAGTGCTTTTAATTTTTCTGCGTTTGGATTCATGTTTGTAATTCGCTAAGTAAATAATATGATGTTTCGGCTTGTATCAATGCTAATAACTTTAGCAAACATATTAAATTAAATTTGATTTATGCAAATAATATTTAAATAATTTCAGATATTTTATCAACATCGCTAATTTCTTTAGTTTGGTAGTGTTTTTCGAAATATTGACAAAAGTGGGTCAGCTCGCAAATGCTGCATTTTGGATTTCGTGCTACACAAACATACCTACCATGTAAGATCAGCCAATGGTGTGCCATTGCGATCGTATGCTCTGGGAGATTTTTGACGAGGTCCTTTTCTACGGCCAACGGAGTTTTGCCTTTGGTGAGGCCAATTCTATTGGCTACCCTAAAAACGTGTGTATCAACAGCCATCGCTGGCGCTTCATAAATTACAGATGCAATCACATTTGCCGTTTTTCGTCCAACGCCGGGCATTTTTTGTAATTTGTCGATATCTGAGGGAACAACATTGTTGAATTCATTCACCAGCATATTTGCCATCCCGACCAGGTGTTTAGCCTTATTATTGGGGTAACTTACACTTTTAATATAATCAAATACGATATCTGGAGTAACATCGGCCAATGCCTGTGCATTGGGGAAGCGCTGAAATAGGGCCGGAGTAACCTGGTTAATTCTTTTGTCAGTGCATTGTGCAGATAAAATTACGGCAACCAATAACTGATAAGGGTTATTATAATGGAGCTCTGTTTCCGCATTGGGCTGTTTGGCCAGGAAGTGGGATACCAGGAGCTGATAGCGTTGTTTTTTGTGCATCTGCAAATTTAAGTTTAAGCTAACAAAATTTTGCCATTGATTTCAAGATCAGCCTATCGCACTCAGAAAAGATTAAGGCCAAAGTTCTGACATAAAAAAGCCTTCCGAATGGGAAGGCGATACCTATTTTTGCTTTGAATAGGCTAAAATCTTCTGGATCGTTTCATCTGATGGACTTTTGATCAGTTCATTTAACTGAGGCTTAATGCTCTGGTAAAATAGCTCATCCTGTTGTTCGCTTTCATCTGCAGTCATTTCATCAACTGGAGCGCCAGATAATTTTGTCAAATGGGTTGGAGTAGAGGTTTTTGTCATACGCAATCAAATTGTTAGGTTATGTTAAAAATAAACGAAAATGCTGATATTTTATTTTAACACTCCCAAATTATTTTCAGTTTTCCAAAATTTAATTTTGTAAACAGCACTTCCATTACGCCAAGACCATTTTAATAGCTGAAAGTTGTACGAATGTTTGTACAAGGGTTGATGCCCAATGGTTTATCGGCCATAGGTCTTTGCTCTTTGCTCTATACTGTCCGCTACGCCTATTTTGAAACTTCCTTTACCTTCATCATTTTGCGCAGGTTGCTCAGGGCATAGCGCATACGGCCCAGGGCGGTATTGATGCTCACATCGGTGAGGTCTGCAATTTCTTTAAAGCTAAGATCGGCATAATGGCGCATGATGAGCACTTCCTTCTGTTCGTCGGGCAATAAGTGGATCATTGCACGGAGGTCGACATGGGTCTGCTCACGTAACATGCGTTCTTCCGCACTTTCTTCATGGATCTGAAGGAGGTTGATGACATCCGTACCATCGGCGCTGGTAATCATCGGCGCCCGTTTTTCACGCCTAAAATAATCGATGACAAGGTTATGCGCAATCCGCATTACCCAAGGCAAAAATTTGCCTTCTTCATTATACCTTCCACTGCGCAAGGTGTTGATTACTTTGATCAGGGCATCCTGAAAGATGTCTTCGGCCAAGTATTGGTCTTTAACCAATAAATAAATGGAAGTGTAGATTTTTGATTTGTGCCTGCGTAGTAATTCTTCTAAAACAGATTCTTCGCCGTTAAGATATAACTTCACTAAATCCTGGTCACTATACTGCTGTAAATTCATAGGAGCGTTTACTAAATCTCTCTTTTTATTAAAATAATAACAAGTAGCAGTTTTAATCTATAGCTTTTCTCCTTATGGTTTTAATTCAGTGTAGTTAACTTATGTGAGTTATCACATACAAAAGACGGATTTTTTTTTAATAATCCAATAATTAATATGTTAAAAAATGTAAAATTTTGTAAATGCAACTTAATTTTCAGTAGGGTTAAAACGAAAATCGTAATTTTACGTTTTAAGTAAGCTACAGTCTATCAGGATTACATGAGTAAGGAATTAGAGAAAGATCCACATCAACATATCATCATAAAAGGAGCAAGGGTACACAACCTTAAAAATATTGATGTAGCCATCCCAAAAAATAAACTGGTTGTGATCACAGGTATGTCGGGCTCAGGAAAATCCTCCCTGGCATTCGATACGTTATATGCGGAAGGACAGCGTCGTTATGTGGAGAGCCTATCCGCCTATGCGCGCCAATTTATGGGCAGGATGAATAAGCCTGATGTGGATTACATCAAGGGAATTGCCCCAGCGATAGCGATTGAACAAAAAGTGATCACCTCTAATCCTCGGTCTACCGTAGGTACTTCTACCGAGATTTATGATTACCTAAAACTGCTTTTTTCCCGTATTGGCATCACCTATTCTCCCATTTCTGGTGAGGTGGTCAAGAAAGACACGGTTTCTACCGTAGTTGATTTTATCATTGGCTTGGGCACAGACCAAGTGGCCACCATTTTTTGTCCGCTACATCCCCATAACAAACGAAGCATCAAGGAAGAATTGGCCGTGCTCTTGCAAAAGGGTTTTTTACGTGTCTATTTTAATGGTGTGATTCGTAAAATCGAAGATCTGTTGGCAGATCAGTCCATTAAGGATGTGACATTGTTAGATAGTACGACCATCCGCATCCTGATTGATCGCATTGTTGTAAATGAAGAAGAAGAGACCTTGAGCCGGATCGCTGACTCGGTACAGACGGCATTTTTCGAAGGCAAGGGCGATTGCTTTGTAGAACATGAAGGGGAACAAACATTTTTCTGTGACCGCTTTGAGCTGGATGGGGTAAAATTTGAGGAACCAACACCTAATTTTTTCAGCTTTAACAATCCCTATGGAGCCTGTAAAAGATGCGAAGGTTATGGTAACGTAATCGGAATAGATGAAGACCTGGTCATTCCAGATAAGAGCAAAAGCATTTACGATAACGCGATTGCCCCTTGGCGCGGCGAAAAAATGGGAGAGTGGCTAAAGAAATTCATCAAGAACGCTGATAAATTTGACTTTCCGATCCATCGTTCCTATAACGAATTAACTGAGGAGCAACAGCAGTTGTTGTGGACCGGAAATCAATATTTTAATGGGCTCGACCAATTTTTTAAAGAACTGGAAGAGCAGACCTATAAAATTCAATATCGGGTCATGTTATCCCGATATCGTGGCAAAACGGTCTGTCCGGATTGTAAGGGCACGCGCCTGCGTAAGGATGCTTCGTATGTAAAGATCAACGGAAAATCTATCCTAGATATGGTATTGATGCCATTGAACACCATTTTGCCATTTTTTGAAAGCCTGGAACTTTCGGCTACTGCTGCAAAAATCGCAAAACGCCTTTTGGCAGAGGTGACCAACCGGGTGCTCTACCTCAATAATGTTGGACTGGGATACCTGACCTTGAACCGTCTATCCAATACGCTCTCAGGTGGTGAAAGCCAGCGGATCAACTTGGCCACTTCGCTTGGCAGCAGCCTGGTGGGTTCGGTCTATGTGCTGGATGAACCGAGCATCGGCTTGCATCCACGCGATACGCATAAACTGATCGAGGTATTGCAATCGCTCAGAAACGTGGGCAACACGGTACTTGTAGTTGAACATGAAGAGGAAATGATGCGTGCGGCAGACCATATCATTGACATTGGTCCTGAGGCCGGAACACACGGAGGCAATCTGGTGTTTACAGGCACATACGATCAAATCTTAAAAGACTCCCATTCCCTTACTGGCAAATATTTGGCTGGAAAGGAAGAGATTGCTACACCATCAAAAAGACGGCCATGGAAAGACCATGTACTCATTAAAGGGGCGAGGGAAAATAACCTCAAGAACATTGATGTTAAATTTCCACTTGGGATCTTTACCTGTGTAACCGGAGTTTCTGGATCGGGAAAGACCAGTTTGGTCAAAAAAATTCTTTATCCGGCACTTCAAAAGGCAATTGGTAATTATGCGGGTGAACAGACAGGGAGCTACGATGGCATTTTTGGTAACATAGACCTGGTTAGCCAGGTTGAATTGGTAGATCAAAATCCGATTGGCCGTTCTTCGAGGTCAAATCCGGTCACCTACGTAAAAGCCTGGGACGACATCCGTACACTATTTGCCGCTTTGCCGGCAGCCAAGGCCAGTGGCCTAAAACCTGCGGCATTTTCTTTCAATGTAGAGGGCGGAAGATGTGATGTGTGCCAGGGTGAAGGTGAAGTGAAGATCGAGATGCAGTTCATGGCCGATATTTATCTGCCTTGTGAAGCCTGTGGAGGGAGAAGATTTAAGCAGCAAGTATTGGATATTTCTTATCAGGATAAAAACGTGGCCGATATCCTGGACCTCACCATAGAAGAAGCGGTATCGTTTTTTGCAAATGAGCCGAAAATCCTTCAAAAATTAAATCCATTATTAGATGTAGGTTTGGGCTATGTACATTTGGGCCAATCTTCGAACACGCTTTCTGGAGGCGAGGCACAGCGGATCAAGCTGGCTTCCTTCCTTATCAAAGGCAACCAGGCCCAAAAGACAATGTTCATCTTCGATGAGCCGACAACCGGACTCCATTTTCATGACATTAAAAAATTATTGAAAGCGTTAAATACCTTAATTGAGCAAGGGAATACCATCTTGGTCATTGAGCATAATATGGACATGATCAAATGCGCTGATTGGGTAATCGATATTGGTCCTGAAGGCGGAAATAATGGCGGAAACATTGTTTTTGAAGGCAAGCCTGAAGACCTGCAACAGTTGGCGGATTCTTACACTGGTCAATTTTTGAAAGCCCATCTTAATCCTGCAAATTAAATCATTGTTAAATTATTGAAAATGATTATTTTAATCTGACAGGTAGCGTATGGTCTTAAAAAAACAACCCAAGTAAACAGATGAAACATTATCTTAGTAGAATATGCTGCTCTTAACCCTACTTCTCGGCATTGTATTGAATGCAATGGGCTATATCCCGCCCGGCAACATCAATCTGACCGTTGCCCAGCTAACGATCAACAAGGGAATGCGGCAGGCCCTATATTTTATCCTTTCTTTTTCTTGCGTTGAAGTATTTTTTACGTTTGGGATGATGCGTTTTGCGCGTTGGGTATCGAGTGATGTCAATATCAATTCTAATGTGAGTGATGTAAAGTTGGGTACTTATGTAGATGCCTTTATGATCATGCTCTTTGTGGTGATGGGCACGATTACGTGGATCAACCGTAAAAAAGTGCCCAAAACAAAAGCTGAAGATAACCGCAGTAAAAAGGGCAGTGTTTTCTATGGAATGCTTTTGGGTGTCTTAAACCCTGTCCAAATTCCATTTTGGTTGTTTTTTGGTAATTATGTCATCCTGCACGGATGGATCCGGACCAACTACCTCTCCCTGATTATTTTTAGCATCGGTTCTGGCATTGGTTCTGCCATAGCTTTATATGGATATGCCCATTTTGCCAGGTACATCCAAGAAAAATTTGCGTTGAGCAGTCATATCATCAACAGGTCTATTGCCCTATTTTTGTGGGCCCTGGCAGTTTATCTGATCATTAAACAGGGAGTTGTCTATCTGCATTGATCTGACAAATAGTTTTAGGCAGGTCATCCATTCCTTTCCTCTTCCCTCTATTTCTGATATTTCCAATGCCTAGACTTTCCTTCGCTTAGCCATTCGATTGCAGTTGAGAGCCGTTTGAGCTTGGTTGTTTCGGTTTTAGCTTCAGTGATCCATTCCAGGTATTCACGCCGATGAGAGGGACTAAAATTGTCAAACTGCTGTTTAGCCAGGGGATTTTCCGCTAGTGCTGCCGCGAATTCCGTCGGCAACGCGATTTCTGCTTTTGCGGCTGAAGAAACCTTTTTGGCCTTTGTTCCAGACTCATCAATTTTTAGTGCTTCCAGGATATATTCGATCAAGATTTTATCTTCCGGGAGGTCTTGTAAGTTTGCGATCCTGCCCATCTGGCCCATTGCACTTTCTTTGTCGATAAAAAGTTGATAAGGGTCTTTCATCAGAGATGCTTTCCAAAACCCAAATGCACAATGTGCCTTAAACGAAGCCATGGAGCAAATGGTCTGTTTGTATACAAAATGTGGAAAGCCCCATTTGATCGTTTCGCCTATCAATGGCGATGCCTGGTGTACGATCGCCCTGATGTGCCTTAAAATTGGCTGTGCAAAAAGGGCTGCTTTGTCGATGTAGGCGTCTACACGTTTATCATATTGTTCCATCATGTTCGGTTAGGGATTCAAAAAAAGCCAAGGTGGCAACCTTATCCTGATGCAATTGTGTAGTTAAGGCTTCAAGACCAGTGAATTTTACATCGTGACGGAGGAATTTCAAGAAATTCATCGTAATGGTCTGGCCATATATTTCCCGATCAAAATCAAAAATATTCACTTCGATATTTCTGGTCATGCCGTTAATGGTCGGACGTTGGCCAATGTAGGCCATTCCCTTATAGCTGGTGCATGGGGCAGAGGGCAAAGAGGCTGACACATCTTGGCCCGCTGCGCCCTGCGCCATGCCCATTTCCACCGTCACCGCATAAATCCCATCACTTGGAATTAACTTGTAGGTCTCTTCCACAAAAATATTGGCTGTCGGAAATCCAATTGTCCTGCCAATCTTATCGCCCTTGATTACCGGTCCACTGATGGAAAAATGGTAGCCCAAATAATTGGCAGCCAAGGTTACATTTCCATCCAACAGCGCTTTCCTGATCTTGGTTGAGCTTACGGCAACATCGTCGATGTCCTGTTCTGGAATTTCTTCTACCGTAAAATGATATTTTTTGGAGAGGCTGATCAGTTCTTCCATCCCTCCTTTCCTGTCTTTGCCAAAACGGTGGTCATAACCAACGATGAGCTGCTTGGTGCCGATCGTGTCGACCAGGATATCTTTGATGTAATCGTTTGGAGTGAGGTTCGAAAAATCTCGCGTAAAAGGAATGATGATGAGGTGGTCGACACCTAGGTTGTCCAGCATCTCTGCTTTTTCCTTCACGGTATTGATCATTTTGAGATCCTGGTTCTCTGGGTCGATGATCATCCGCGGGTGCGGAAAAAAAGTCAGGATTACGCTTTCGCCACCTGAAGACCTGGCCAGTTCGCAAAGCCGTTTAATGATTTTCTGGTGCCCGTAGTGTACGCCGTCAAAAGTGCCAATGGTGACCACGGCATGTTTTAATGGCTTAAATGCAGAAAGTTGGTGATAGATCTTCAAAATAGGAATATTAATGTAGGACCTGGCGCTTGACCACACCGCCCTTGATATCGGCAATCTGTTGCTGAACGACAAAGGCATCAGGATCCAATTGCCTGATCTCAGACTGTAGCTTGCTCATTTCCAGTTTGGTCAGCACCGTATAGATGATGTCGATATCTTTCTTTTCAAGGTAACCGCCTTCGCCTTTGTAAATGGTTACACCACGCTTCATGTCGTTGATGATGAAATTCTTGATTTCTTCGTTTTTCTCCGAGATGATGGTCACGCCGGTATAGGCTTCCAATCCGTTAACAATAAAATCGATCGTATTTGAGGCCGAAAGGTAAGTGAGGATGGCATATAATGCGGTTTCGATGTTGAGAAAATAAGCCGCAAAGGCGAAAATAATGATGTTTAGGATGAGGATGATGTTGCCTACCGTAAACATGCTGTTCCTGCTGATGTAGAGCGCCAATACTTCCGTTCCATCGATCACACATCCGCCCCGCATGGCCAATCCGATCCCACCGCCCAAAAAGAAGCCGCCAAAAAAGGCAATCAGCAAAGGAACGCGGGTAATGGGCTGGTAGGGGATGAAGAAGAGCGCTAGTGCCAACAAGCAGATGGCAATGGTGGTCTTTATGGCAAACATGGCCCCAATCTGTTTGTAGCCCATCAAGATAAACGGGATATTGATGGCTACGATCAGGTAAGACAATTTCCAGTTTGTGAGCGTACTGATCAAGAGAGAGATACCTGTTACGCCGCCATCAATAAAATGGCTCGGCATCAGGAAGCTTTTTAGGCCAAAACTGGCAGAGATGACGCCGCAGATAATCAGTGCAGCTTCTTTCAGGTAACTTGATTTTTTTTTCTTGTTATTTCCCATATGCTAGCTTTTTAGATCAGTTGAGCGGTTATTGCGAAGATAGCCAACCAAATCTGCTACTTCAAATGCATTTTCCAATAAAAAGTGGCCACTTCTGGTACGCGTGAGTACAGAAAGATAGGCGCCATTATTTAAACTCTTGCCAAAATCTGAAACCAGGGAGCGGATATAGGTTCCCTTGCTGCAAACGATCCTGAAATCTATTTCTGGAAGTTCAATCCGGGTGAGCTCAAATGTACTGACGGTAACCTGTCTTTTCCGCAGCTCTACTTTTTCGCCCAGACGGGCTTTTACATACAGCCTTTCGCCATTAACCTTTACGGCAGAATGTGCTGGTGGAAACTGTTCAATTTCTCCGATAAAAGGTAAGGTAGCGGCATGCAATTGTGGTATGGTCAGGTGGTCGATCGGAAAATTGGCATCGATGGCGGTTTCCAGGTCGTAAGAAGGTGTGGTTGCGCCCAGGACCATGGTTCCGGTGTATTCTTTTTCTTCTGCCTGAAAGGTATCGATCTGCTTGGTGAGTTTGCCTGTACAGATGATCAATAGCCCGGTTGCCAATGGATCTAACGTGCCGGCATGCCCAACCTTAAGTTTAAGTGGCTTGAGCGAATTGCGGATCTTGCCCACCACATCAAAGGAAGTCCATTTATAGGGCTTGTTCAGCAGGAGCAGCTCGCCTTCGGCAAAATTAAATTCAGGAAAGATAGGGGCAGTGTTGTCTTTCAGCATTAAAATACATTAAGTTCTACACCGGCAAAATAGAGGCCCAGGATTAAAATCCCGACGATGATCCGGTACCATCCAAAAATACGAAATCCGTACTTGGATAAGAAATTAATGAACGATTTAATGGCAATAACGGCTACAATAAAAGCAATTATATTTCCGAAAAGGAGCAATTTGATATTTTCGCTATTGAGCAGGTGATATCCTTTCAGCAACTTATATCCAGTGGCCGCAAACATGGTGGGCACGGCCAGGAAAAATGAAAATTCGGCGGCGATGTTCCTGGTCAATTTTTGCTGCATCCCGCCGAGGATGGTAGCGGCACTTCTGCTCAGGCCCGGAAGGGCGATGGCCAGGACCTGGAAAAGGCCGATCTTGAAAGCAGTTGAAGGGCTGATTTCGTCTTCGCTGTGTATGGTAGGGTCTTTGAACAACCGATCCAGGAACAACAGCAGTATTCCTCCTCCCAGCAATACACTCGCAATAAAGATCGGATTGCCCAATTCTTCATCAATGAAATCGTTTAGCAGGTAGCCAAAAACAAGGGCAGGAACAACCGCAATGGCCAATTTAACATAAAAGCTCCAACTGTTGAGGTTGAGGAATTTTTTCCAATAGACTGCTACAACGGCCAAGATTGCCCCCAGTTGGATGGCTACGGTAAATAGCTTTACAAAATCGTCGGTAGCGATGCCCATGATCGAGCTGGCAATTACCATGTGTCCTGTTGAGGAAACGGGCAAAAACTCTGTTAATCCTTCGATCAGTGCAAGGATCAACGCTTGAAGATAGGTCATTGCTTATTTTTTAAGGATGGCATAGATGCCAAATCCGAAACCAAACAATACCACAAGCGGGGCGATCAACGTTCGCCGCGTGTCGTAGATATCGCCATCAGCGCCCATCATCAATAGAAAACCGAGGACAACGATACCAATGCTGATCAAAAGCAACTGATAGTTTTTTTTGGTAAAGACCAATTCTTGTTTATTGTCCTGTTTTACAGGCGCAGTATTTTTTTCAGCCATTATCTATAGAGGTCGTAAAGTTTCAAACGTAAATATCTGCTTACCGCGAACCAGGTGCTGATGGCGGTAATAAAAATTCCAATGGCCAATAGGGCCACAAAAACAAATCCAAATTCGGTATAATTTTCCAGGATCTTGATTTCGCCCAGTTCTTTCTGTGCATAGATCAGCAATCCCAATAAAATAATGATGGCGATAAAAGCGGCAATGATCCCATGCAATGCGGCCATCAGGATAAATGGCTTTCTGATGAAGTTTTTGGTTGCGCCCACCAATTGCATGCTTTTGATCAGGAATCGCTGTGAAAATATAGCTAACCTGATCGTATTGTTGATCAGTGCAACTGCGATGACCAATAAAATGATGGCAAATCCAAGTACGATCAGACTAATGGTATTGATGTTTTTATTGACCATATCGATCAATGAACTTTGGTAGACTACCTCTTTAACGACCGGGTTTTTTTCGATCTTCTTTTTAAGGGCATCGATGTTCTGGTTATTGGCGTAATCGGCCTTCAGGTAGACATCGATTGTAGATAATAAGGGATTATACCCTAAAAAATCTACAAAATCTTCGCCCAAATCTTTGGTCAGGTTGTGCTGGGCTACCTCTTTGTTCACATATTGGGTCTGCTTGATGGCAGGTTCGCTGTCCAGTTCTTTTCGAAAAGCAAGGATGTCGGTCTCTTTCGCGCCTTCATCTACAATAATGTTCAACACAATATTCTCCTTGACGTAATTGGATAGGTTTTTGGCGTGGACGAGCATCAGGCCCAGCATGCCAAGCATCAACAAGACGAGGGCAATGCTGAAAATGGTAGAAATATAGATGGTCTTGGTCTTCTTTGCGGCCTCACTTACTTCGAATTCTTCCATTGATTTGTGTTTTTGTTTCTGCGAAAATAAGGAAAGATATGGTAAATTAAAAGTCTGGCTGATTGCTACTAGTCCAGAAGTCCAGAAGTCCAAGAGTCCATGGATGATCGTGAATAAATGGAGGACGAAAGATAAAAGACCAAAGATGAAAGATAATAGACAAAAGATAAAAGATAATAGACAATAGATAAAAGACAATAGATGAAAGATAAAAGACGATAACCGATAAACAATTTCAACTGGATTGTCGCTATCAGTTGTTGCTAACATCTCTTATCTCATATCTAACATCTCACATCTCACATTTCAAGTCCTACATCCAAGAGTGGCATAAGTTTTGCACCTTGAAGCATTAACGCTGCTCAGATTGTTCACTTAAATCTAAATTCATGAAAAAACAATTCGTAGTAGCGAGCCTGATCTTGCTTTTTGTTGCCAGTTTTACCGCTTGTAAAAAACAGGATGAAGAAACTAAACCGCTCCGTTCTAAAATGTTGGGCAAATGGCAGGTCAATAAGATTGATGTAACGACTTATACAGAAGCTGGCGTGCCAACAACGGTTTCGACCACTTATGCCGCAACAGACTACATTGATTTTAAGGATAACGAAAGCGATGATTTTGAGCTTGGCCTGGGGGCCAACAGGTCGGTCGGGAATTATAGCTCCGGTACCAACAATTCTTTTTATCTCGATTTTTCAGCTAAAGACCTCGATTGCAATGTCAATACGATATCGGCCAGCCAATTCCAGTTTACAGGGACCGTTGTAGGCTCAAATCCTAAAGTGACTGAAACCTATTACCTGAGCAGGTAGTGGCGTTTGGCGTTTAGCGTTTGGTGTTTGGTGTTTGGCGTTGAGTGGGGCATTACAGACAGACTACAAAGACACGAAGTTCACCAAATCAATTGATGTGTGTTCTTTGTGCCTTTGTGGTTAACAAGGGTTTTGATTACCACCACCACACTAAGGCGCAAAGTTTTATTGATCCTTGATCCGTTATGCGTTTTAACTATGAGATGGCGTTTTTTATGCTTATTTTCGCAACGTTTTAAGCAAGCGCAGAATCAATGGACTATCAATTTAAAGAGATCGAACAGAAGTGGCAACAGTATTGGGCTGAACACCGCACCTTCAGAGCAGATACAACGTCAAATAAGCCAAAATATTATGTTTTAGATATGTTTCCCTATCCATCTGGAGCCGGATTGCATGTCGGACACCCACTTGGTTATATCGCTTCAGATATTTTTTCGAGGTACAAAAGGCTGAAAGGTTTCAATGTACTCCATCCCATGGGCTATGATTCATTTGGCCTGCCTGCAGAACAATACGCGATCCAGACGGGTCAACATCCCGCGGTAACCACTGAAGCCAATGTGGCTACCTATCGCCGCCAACTGGACCAGATCGGTTTTTCATTCGATTGGAGCAGGGAAGTGCGCACCAGTGATCCAGCTTACTACAAGTGGACGCAATGGATTTTTATGCAGCTGTTTAATTCCTGGTACAACCTGGAGACGAATAAGGCCGAAGACATCAGCACACTGATCGAAAAATTCAATGCCGCCGGCAACAGCGAGGTAAAGGCGGTATGTGATGAAGATACCTTGGATTTTATGCCATCTGATTGGGCAAATTTTTCTGAAGAGGAAAAACAGACCGAATTGCTAAAATATAGGCTCACCTACCTCAAAGAAAGTACCGTAAACTGGTGCCCCGCCTTGGGAACAGTGTTGGCCAATGATGAAGTGAAGGATGGATTTTCTGAACGCGGTGGACATCCGGTAGAACAGAAGAAAATGATGCAATGGAGCATGCGGATTTCTGCCTATGCCGAACGTTTGCTCCAGGGATTGGATGCGATCGACTGGCCTGAACCGATCAAGGAAATGCAGCGCAACTGGATCGGCAAAAGTGTTGGGGCCAGCGTTAAGTTTAGCGTAGCGCGTGGGGCGTCTAGCGGTGCAGTGCCAGACGCAGATCGCCAAACGCAATGCGATATTGAGGTTTTCACCACCCGTGTAGACACCATTTTTGGCGTTTCATTTATTGTATTGGCGCCAGAACATGAACTGGTAGCACATTTAACTACCGATGGACAGCGTTCGTCTGTAGAAAATTATATCGCCCAGACCAAAAAGAAATCTGAACTTGACCGTATGGCCGATACCAAAACTGTGTCTGGCGCTTTTACGGGAAGTTATGTAATCAACCCTGTCAACCAGGAAAAAGTTCCGATCTGGATTGCAGATTATGTGTTGGCCGGTTATGGAACGGGTGCAGTGATGGGCGTGCCAAGCGGCGACCAGCGCGATTGGTTGTTTGCTACACATTTTAACCTGCCGATTATCCAGATCCTTGATGCACAAAAAGACATCGCCATCGAGGCGGATGCCACCAAACAGGGAAAATACATCAACTCAGGGTTTATCAACGGATTGTCCTATGCAGAAGCCATTGCCAAGCTCAATGATTGGCTGGTCGAGGAAAAAGTGGGCAGGCCGAAGGTAAACTACCGCATGCGTGATGCCATTTTTGGTCGCCAACGTTATTGGGGAGAGCCTATTCCGGTATATTTTAAGGACGGATTGCCTTACCTGATCAACGAGGAAGAGCTGCCCTTGGTATTGCCAGAAATCGATAAATACCTGCCGACCGAAAGTGGAGAGCCACCTTTGGGAAGGGCTACAGATTGGACTTATGATAACGAATACGAATATGAGCTGAGTACCATGCCGGGCTGGGCAGGCAGCAGCTGGTATTGGTACCGCTACATGGATGCCCATAATAACGATGCCTTTGCTTCAGAAGAGGCTGTAGCGTATTGGAAAGATGTTGATCTGTACATTGGAGGAGCAGAGCATGCCACTGGACACTTATTATATAGCCGTTTTTGGAACAAATTTCTGAAAGATTTGGGCCATGTGCAGGAAGAAGAGCCATTTAAAAAGCTGATCAACCAGGGGATGATCCAGGGGAGGAGCAACTTTGTCTATCGGATAATTGATTCTGAAGGTAAAGGGACAAATCAATTTGTTTCTTATGGATTAAGAAAAGATTTCAAGACTTCTGCACTGCATGTAGATGTCAACATTGTAGAGAACGATGTTTTAAATATTGAAAAATTCAAAGCTTTCAGGCCTGAATTTGCCGCTGCGGAATTCATTCTCGAAAATGGCAGATACGTTTGTGGCGTTGAGGTCGAAAAAATGTCAAAGTCAAAGTTCAATGTAGTCAATCCAGACGACCTGATCAGGAGTTATGGGGCCGACACTTTGCGCATGTACGAGATGTTCTTGGGTCCCTTGGAGCAGAGTAAGCCATGGAATACCAATGGTATTGAAGGTGTATTTAAGTTCTTGCGCAAGTTCTGGCGCCTTTTCCATAACGAAGAATGGGCATTCCATGTCAATGATTCGATCCCAAGCAAAGCCGAACTGAAGGCCCTGCATAAGATTATCAAAAAGGTGCAGGATGATATCGAACGTTTTTCGTTCAACACATCTGTATCGAGTTTTATGATCGCCGTAAATGAGCTTACCGACCTGAAATGTAAAAATCGTCAGGTTTTGGAAGACCTGGTCATTGTACTTTCTCCGTATGCGCCGCACATCTGTGAAGAATTATGGTCGCTGTTGGGCAATGAAAACCTTTCCACTGCCACTTATCCAACTTTTAATCCTGAATATCTTGCAGAAGATACTTTTGCCTATCCGATTTCGGTGAATGGGAAAATGAAAATGAACCTCGACATGAGCTTGGCGCTTGACGAGAACGGTGTAAGGGAACTGGTATTGGCCAACGAACAGGTAAAAGGCTATCTCGAAGGCAAGGAACCTAAAAAGCTGATTTTCGTAAAAGGAAAAATCGTGAACATTGTGGTATAGTTGAAGTTAAAAGTTAAAAGTTGAAAGTTGAAAAGTTGAAAAGTTGTCCCAAAGGGATGCCTGTGGCAAAGGTTTAAAGTTGTGCCGAAGGCTCCGCGGGAGTTCTTAGGATATCTTTATAGGGAATGCATTGATTCTGTCTTGATACCTGATACTTGATACTTGATACCTGTTACCTGATACTTGATATCCGAATGCTACAGAGATACCTCGCAAGCTCGGTATGGCAATCCACAATTACTTTTCGCATGCCCTATACCTTTTGCGCTTTGCATTGATGCCTGATCCCTCAATTTTTTACTTTCGATCTGTGATATTTCCTTTTTTTTAGCGAATAATAGTGAAAAGATGATCCACCATTCATGCAGTACGCCCCCTCCACATTAGATTTTACCCAAGTTATTGAAGCCAACAAGCGATTGATATTTAAGATCTGCACGGCTTATTGCAAAAATACCGATGAACGGGAAGATCTGGCACAGGAAATTATTTTTCAGCTATGGAAATCGTGGGGAAAGTATAATGCTTCGGTCAAATTATCGACATGGATGTACCGGATTGCCCTGAATGTGGCCATTTCCTCTTACCGTAAGGAACAAAAACGGGCCAGTACGGAATTAATAGGCGATCAATTATTTGAAATCGCCGATGAAAACCTACAGGATGGCCTATCTGAACATTTAGACGATCTACAGCATTTTATCAACGAATTGAAAGTGCTGGATAAGGCTCTGATGCTCTTGTATCTGGAGGAAAAATCACATCAGGAAATCGCGGAGATCATCGGGATTACGCCCACAAATGTGGCCACAAAGATTGGCCGCATAAAGGAACAATTGAGACAAAAATTTTCAAAGCTAAAGTAAAATGGAAAACACCGAAATCCTGAAACTGTGGAAACAGTATGATGAAAAACTAGAAAAAAACCTATCGTTAAATCAGCGCATCATTAGCGAATTGCAACAACAAAAGGCAAAAAAAGCATTGACGCCAGTCAAAAGGATAAAGTGGGGTGCCGTTTTGATCGGAATCATTTATATTGGCTTTTTAGGATGGGGATTGTACCATTTATGGCCGAGCCAACAGGTTTTTCTATTGGGTTCAATAACAGGACATCTGTTATTTTGTATTGCTGCAATTATCCTTTATCTCCGCCAACTGATCGTTATCCATGAAATTGACGTGAGCGAAAATATCATCCACATCCAACAGCGTCTTGCTTTGTTACAAACATCAACGGTCAAAGTCGTAGCCCTTTGCTTGTTGCAACTGCCGCTCTTTAGTACTTTCAACATTACGCTAAGCCTGATCAACGACAGGCCGTTTCATTTTTGGCTCATCCAAATGCCAATTGTTGCACTTTTTACCGTTATGGGGCTGTGGCTATATATTAATGTCCATCCCAGGAACGCAGATAAAAGGTGGTTCAGAATCTTATTCTGTGGCTCAGAATGGTCATCGATTCTCAGGGCGGGCAAATTGTTAAAAGAAATCGATGAACTGGTTCATTAGATCATTTCGTCACTATTCATTCAGTCATTCCTTTAATTGTTAGGAGATTTATCGGCATCCAAGTAACCAATGACTAATGACCAATGATTAATTAACCAATGACCAGTAAACAATGATTTACCGCCAAAAATTTACCATTCACCGGATTTTTTGTACAGGCCATCAGAAATGATGTTAAAACGGTGTAACAAAATCTATTTTTGTAAGACTAAACAAACAAATAAACAATCATATCAAATGAAAAGAATTCTACTTTTAGCGCTTACATTATTGATCATGTCGAATGTAAAGGCCCAATTCCCGATGGGGGGTAGTGGTGCGCCAAAAATCGCAGGACGTGTGACGGTAAGTGTGGTCGACTCGGTTACCAAAAAGCCAATCGATTATGCTACGGTTTCCCTGGCGAAGACAAAAGATGGAAAAACCATAAATGGTGGTGTAACAGATGAAAAAGGTAAAGTAGTACTTTCTAACGTTAACCCTGATGAATACAAATTGACGGTAGG
The DNA here is from genome assembly GCA_031119475.1 of Pedobacter sp. Taxonomy (GTDB): domain Bacteria; phylum Bacteroidota; class Bacteroidia; order Sphingobacteriales; family Sphingobacteriaceae; genus Pedobacter. The sequence goes on from JAVHXV010000011.1 coordinate 43,656, forward strand.
TTTCATTGGTTACAAAGCAAAGGTCATCGTTATCAAAACAACGCCGGAACGCCCAGATTACAGTGCCGGGACAATTTCATTAGCGCCTAGCGAAAGTACCTTAAATACCGTAAATGTGGTGGGTACGAAAGCCGTTATCGAAAACAAGATCGACCGCATGGTCTATAATGCAGAAGCGGATGCTACCAATGCGGGTGGCGATGCAACCGATGTGATGCGTAAAGTACCGATGCTGTCTGTAGATATCAACGGAAATGTACAATTAAGGGGCAGCGCGGTTAAGGTGTTGATCAACGGCAAGCCAAGCGGAACAATGGCCAATAGCGTGGCCGATGCATTAAAAATGCTTCCTGCCGATCAGATCAAAAGCGTGGAAGTCATCACCAGTCCATCGGCAAAATATGATGCCGAGGGGTCAGGAGGGATCATCAACATCATTACCAAAAAGAGCAATGCGCAGGGCGTAAGCGGAAGTGTCAATGCTACAGCAGGTACGCGTCAAAATACGGGATCATTTAACCTCACCGCAAAAACAGGCCGCCTGAGCATGAATACTGCCTTAGGTACCATGTTGGCCTATCCGCAAGAATCAAGGGTAATCTTCTATAACCAAACGCCTACAAGTTCGGTCTTGCAAGACGGTACCTCAGATTGGAGCCGCCAGATGTTTAATGGAAGCTTGGGCCTGGACTACGATTTCAATGCTTACAACAACTTGAGTACGAATGCCAAGTATAACCGTTTTTACAATGGTGGTCCAGGCCGCTCTCTGGTAACGAATAATGGCGTAGCTGGTGCGATTGTGAGCACAACCGACATGTCGAATGGTAATCTAGATTGGAATGTTGACTATAGGTTGACCAGCAAGAAGCAAGGAGAAGAGTTTTCTATATCTGGCATGTTGATCAACGGAAGAAATAGCAACGAATTTACCAATGAGTATCAGGTAACAGGATTTCCGACCAGCGCACTCATGAGCAATAACGTAGGAAAAAACAGGGAATACATTGCACAAACAGATTATGTTTATCCCATCAACAAATCGGTAACATTCGAAGTGGGTGCAAAAGGAATTTTTAGAAATATCCAAAGTGAATATGGCGGTGGTTCGGCACAGGATTTTGATTATGACCAGAATGTTGGCGCCGTATATTCCACCATTGCTTTTCCATTGACCAAAAAAATACAATTTAAAGGCGGGGTGAGGGGAGAATATACTGCCATAGATTTCTCTAATAGCAAAAATGATTATTTCAATCTTTTCCCTAGCGCGGTGATTTCGCAATCGCTCAAAGGCGGTGCAACTACCTTGAAATTGAGCTATAACCGTAGGATCCAACGTCCTAGCTTGAGCTACTTGAACCCTTTCCTGAATGAGAGCAATCAATTTAGCGTTTTCCAGGGCAATCCTTATCTTAAGCCTGAGCTGAGCGATAACCTGGAGTTTGGTTATTCTACTTTTATCAAGGGCTCGATCATCAATGCTTCGGTATTTTATCGCAGTACAAAAAATATTATCGAGAACATCAATAAAGAAGGCACAGCGGGAAGGATCCTGACCACATTTGATAACGTAGGCACGACCCAAAGTTTTGGATTCAATGTGTTCGCCTCTTACAATCCACTTCCAAAATGGACGTTGATGAGCAACATCGGACTGAATACCTATGAGATCAACAGTATGTTGTTGGGAAAAAATAAGGACACCAAACTGAATTATAACTTTTTCTTCCGTTCGGCCAATTCATTTAAACAGGGCTGGAACCTAGAGTTCTTTGGTGTGGTGAACTCACCTCGTTATACTTACCAAAGTAAAACGCAAGCCATGTTCTTCTATGGTAGTGCCGTAAAGAAAGATATCTTTAAGAAAAAGGGAACAATCGGTGTAAACGTGCTGAATCCGTTCAATCGTGACCTGCACATCAAAACTGAAACTGATGCTGGAACGAACTTCCAAAGTCAGAATATCTATTATCCATTGCGATCGTTCGGCTTGAATTTTAGTTACAATTTTGGAAAACTGAAGTTTACCGAAAAGAAAAAGATCAAAAACGACGATGTGAAGCAAGACCAGCAGCAACAGGGCGGTGGCCAAATGGGCGGCATGGGCGGCTCAGGCAGATAAAAAAAAGGCTCTCCGGTTTCGGGGAGCTTTTTTTTAAGTTGAAGGTTCAAAGTTGAAGGTTCAAAGTTGAAGGTTTAAAGTTGAAGGTTTAAAGTTGAAGGTTTAAAGTTGAAGGTTCAAAGTCTAAAGCAGAAAACAGCGGCCGAAACCTAAATCTCTAAACAACTAACAACAAAACATCTAACAATTAACCAATTAAACAATTAAACAATTAAACAATTAACCAATTAACCAATTAACCAGTTAACCAAAAATTACCTTTTCTTTACTCTTTTCAAAATCATTAGGCTCAGGGGATTGATGGGATAGCCGCTGATGTTGTTCTGCAGCATGATTACGGCCTGGTCATATAAAATAGGCACGACCGAGGCGTGTTCCATCACCATGTTGTCCATTTTATAGTAAAGGTCGTAGCGTTTTTTGTCGTTTCCCTCGTAGTAGCTCTGTTCAAATAACTTATCGAATTCATCATTAAAATAGCCAGTATAGTTAGGGCCAAATGGTACACGGTTTTTGGAATAGAAAACCGACAGGTAATTTTCTCCGTCAGGATAATCGGCAATCCATGAGCCCCTGAAGAAATTGACTTCATTCTTTGCCATCATATCGCGGAGGCTGGCCGCCGGACTGACATCAACTTTGGCCCTGATGCCAATATTGGCCAATTCGCTTTGGATAAATTCGATCAGGTCTTTATAGGTTGTAGAAGTGCTCAACGTAATTTCTGGCATTCCCTTTCCGTTAGGATAGCCAGCTTCGGCCAATAATTTCATGGCCAATGGCAAATTGTAGCTATAGCCCTTAACACGTGTGCTGTCAAACCCCGGCATCCCTTTCGGAATAAAACCTGAAGTAGCAGGAATGCCGACGCTGTTTCTGAGGTATTTGATCAACTTGGGCTTGTCGATGGCATAGTTGATGGCCTGTCGTACTTTTTTAAGTCGGAGTGGGGAATTTTTAACGATAGATTTACTGGTATCGACCAGAATGCCTACATATTCGGTGCAGATGTAGGGGCTCTTGAACAGTTGGAATTTACCTTTATACTTGCTCGTCATCTTACCGCTCTTGGTCAGGATATCATCGCGGTAGCTGCCGTCTACACTGTTGAAAAAATCAAGGTCTTTTTTGAGGAAGTTCATGAAAGCGCTCTGTTTATCGCTAATGAAACTCACTTTTATGGCATCGAGATAGGGCAAACGGACATCGCCATCTTTTTCCCAATATTTTTCGTTTTTGAGCAGCACGAGAATTTCGTCTTCCTTCCAATATTTAAATTTGAAAGGGCCGGTTCCGATGGGATGGCTCCTAAAATCTTTTCCATAATGATCGGCCACTTCCCTGGGCACTACTGAACAATATTGGTGGGTCAATATTTTCATGAACGCCGGGCAAGGCTTGACGAGCTGGATTTGGAAGGTGCTGTCATTGAGTGGTCTGAAAGAATCCTTTCCTTTGACCTTGTCGCTAAAAATCCATCCCCCTGATGAGGCCACTTTAGGGTCGATCAGCCGATAGAAGCTATAGGTAAAATCTGATGCCACTACTTTTCTGCCTTTTCCATTCTTAAATAAGGGATCGTCGTGGAAATAGACATCGTTGCGCAGGTTAAAGGTGTAGGTGAGGCCGTCGCTGCTGATGGTCCACTTTTTGGCGATGCAGGGAATGGTATTGAGGTCTTTGTCCACCTGAACGAGCCCATTGTACAGCTGGTTGATCATCCAAACGGCATATTGATTGCGGGCAAAGGCGGGATCTAATGAGGTAACGTTCTGTTCCAGGTTCATATTGAAGACTTTCTTGCCATTATTGCTATCTTTAGCACTGCAGGAAGCCAGCAGAATGGCACAAAAAATCCAAAATTTATCAGTTATAATTCTACGCATCGATCAAGGAATAGTATTTTTGCACAAATTAATAAATAATTCAGATGTCTTTTTTAAATGCGCTTATAAATAGTGAAAATGATGCGGTTTTCCGTGAAGAACTGGAAGAAAGACTGGCGATTGTTGGCCATAAGATCAAATTTATGGATAAGGTTCCCGTCGTTTGCCTAGATACCTTCAATTTGCCGACCCTGATCCTGGCCGATGAGATCAATGCGGCTGGAGGAATCTTGGAAACGGACATCTTGGGCGCGATATACATTATTTATTATCAGCCTGGAAAGACGTTGAACGACCTGATGCGCGAAGTGCCTGCATTGTTGGATCCCAATTGGCAAGCCGTGAAATACGGGCGGATCATTCTGCTTAACGACGATGTCAATAAGCTGCGGACTGCTGAAAATGCGGTGATGCTGATTGAAGATTTTGCGGAAATGCTGCATCCAGGCGCTTTTATCTTTGGGTATGAAGGCGATAAATGGATCAGGTTTATGAGCTAAGCGCAGAGCGTAAAAGCGTAAGGTATAGAAAGTGCATGCGGCTTGTGCAAACTTCGACGATTGCCCCTCTTTTTCCCGCTACGCTCTTCGCCTTTCGCTCTTCCTAGTACGCGATAAACTTTTCCAACTGTTGCCCCACAAACTTCAGCGTATCTTCCTTAAAGAATTCCTGGTTTTCATCGAGTTCGGTTTTGATGTGTGAGATGTGGATGCGCAGGGGCATTACATTTAGGTGGAGATAGGCACAGACGCCATTGAAGTGGTCGATGCCGCGGATATTTCCATACTTGCCCGAAGAAATACCGACAAGGCAGGCTTTTTTATCATAAAAACTTTCGGGAAAGGCACAGGTATCGATGAAAGTCTTGAGCACGCCCGGAAAGCTGCCATTGTATTCGGGGATGACGAACAAGAACTTTTCGGTAGCGGTAATCAGCTGTTGGATTTTTTCAAAGGCCTCACTTTTTTTTCCATAGAGGTCTGTGGTGATAAGTGTTGGTGGTAAATCCTGGAGGTCGAGGAGACGGGTTTCCAACCCCTTTTTGCTCAATTGGTTCTGGTAGTATTTTGCTACTTTTAAGGTATTGCTGGAAGGTCTGTTGGTGCCCGATATGATAGTTACCATGCTCAAATTGTTGATAAGATGTGTAAAACACTTATGGCTTTCGTACGAATATTTGGTTTTAGTTCGTATCTTAGCTAATTGTTAAAAAGTGCTTGTTTTATACAAAAATAGCATTTTTTGGGAAAGATTTGTAAAATAAAGCCATGTCTGGATTTGGCGTTTTTTTAAAAGATAGATGAGTAAAATAATTGCATTAGCAAATCAGAAAGGTGGCGTAGGTAAAACTACTTCATCAATCAATCTAGCGGCCAGTTTAGCGGTCCTGGAATACCGCACCTTGTTGGTTGATGCCGATCCGCAGGCCAATTCTACCTCAGGTATCGGTTTTGATCCGAGGAATATCAAAAACAGCATCTACGAATGTATCATCAACGATGTAGATCCGTTGGCGGCCATTGTAAAGACAGAAACACCTTACCTTGATCTTTTGCCTGCACACATCGACCTTGTTGGCGCCGAGATCGAAATGATCAACCTTGCCAATCGGGAATATAAGATGAAAGCCGTATTGGAAAAGGTAAAAGACCAATATGATTTCATCATCATCGACTGTTCTCCTTCCCTCGGTCTGATCACGATCAATTCCCTGACAGCCGCCGATTCGGTCATTATTCCCGTTCAATGCGAATATTTTGCCTTGGAAGGGTTGGGTAAATTATTGAATACCATCAAAATTGTACAAAACCGCTTAAATACAACATTGGAAATTGAAGGTATTTTGCTGACCATGTATGATGTAAGGCTGCGTCTTTCTAACCAAGTGGTAGAAGAAGTAAAAACACACTTTCAAGATCTGGTCTTTGATACAATTATTCAGCGCAATACCCGTTTAAGTGAAGCACCTAGTTATGGCGTATCGGTCATTATGCACGATGCCAACTGCAAAGGAGCAATCAATTATTTGAACTTGGCCAGAGAGATCGTGAAAAAAAATGGGCTCGTAAAAGAGGAGCCAGCTATCGATTCAGCTACAATCTAATTTTAAATGACATCTTTTCAGCGAAAAACAGGATTAGGAAAAGGATTAAGTGCACTTCTGGATGATTCTGATTCGGTTAATCAAACAAAGAATGGCCATGAAACGCCAGAGGTATCTCCGCAGATCGGACATATTGGACAGGTCAATATTGCTGACATCGAGACCAACCCTTTCCAGCCTAGGACAGAATTTGATCAGGTTGCACTGAACGAACTTTCAGAATCCATCAAGGTCCAGGGATTGATCCAGCCGATTACGGTCAGGAAAAATGGGAATACCTACCAGCTGATTTCTGGAGAACGAAGGTTAAGGGCATCAAAACTAGCCGGGCTGACCCAGATTCCAGCTTACATCAGAACTGCAGATGATCAGCAGATGCTGGAAATGGCATTGATCGAAAATATCCAACGTGAAAACCTGAATGCCATTGAGGTAGCGTTGAGCTTCCAGCAGATGATCGACGAATGCAACCTCAAGCCCGAACAATTGGGCGAACGGGTCGGTAAAAACAGAACAACCGTAGCCAACTACCTGCGCTTGCTGAAATTGCCTCCAGCTATCCAGGCGTCCATTCGCGATGGCAGGATTTCTATGGGCCATGCCAGGGCACTGATCAGTGTGGAAGAACAAGATAAGCAGCTTTTCATCCATGATGAGATTCTGGCAAAAGGATTGTCTGTTCGCAAGGTCGAAGACTTGGTACGCAGCATTAACCATGTGCAGGTTAAGCCAAGGTCAACTGCCAATGGTGTGTCTTTCGAATATCAAAAACTGCAGAAGGACCTGGCTACTAAATTTGCGACCAAAGTTAAACTAAAGGTTAATGATCACGGAAAAGGTGCAATTGAGATTCCTTTTGTCTCTAGCGACGACCTTAACCGCATCCTGGCCCTGTTAGATTGGTAAATGCGCTATCTCCTGGTTGCCATATTCATGCTCATGGCTTTTACCCAAGTAAAAGCACAGCAACCTGTTGGTGTCAAGAAGCCAGATACGGCTACCTCAAAATTAGATACGCTCTCCGCTCCTCCATATATTAATGAAGGTAAGATTGCTGCCCGTAAGGCATTTCATCGCTCCCTGATCTTTCCAGGCTTGGGACAGATGTATAACTACGGCCTGGTAGTAAAAGACATACAGTCTGGAGCCGTAAAAGGCAAGAAAGTTGCTCAAAAGTTGTATATCATCGGTAAAATCGGTGCAATTTATGCGGGAGGTACCATGCTTGTGCTTTCTTATGGCGAAAATAGGCATCAATACAAGCGCTTTTTGGGCGAACTGCAGTACCGTGCAGAACATAACGGTTTGCCCGATCCTGATGGCGACCTTTCACAATACACCAATACTGAGGCCTTAACAGTAGCCAAAAACATATTTAAGCGGAATAGCCAAGTGGTGCTGATTTCTTTGGTAGGTCTCTATGGCTTGAATGCGCTGGATGCCTATGTCACCGCAAGGTTGAAATTCTTTAACATAGACCGCTCACTAGGGATGAAAGTAGCACCATCTTTCATCAATTCAAATTCAATGTATGGATTTAATACCGTACCTTCCCTAAAATTAACTTTTAGATTATAATTCGCATTAGTGACTAAAAGAAATTAATTCAACATGAAAATAGCTTTATTGGGATATGGCAAAATGGGCCAGATTATTGAACGTTTTGCGTTGGAACGCGGCCATGAAATCGTATTAAAGATCAATATTGACAATGTTGAGGACTTTACCATTCCCAACTTGCAAAAAGCCGATATGGCCATTGATTTTAGCGCTCCAGACGCCGCAATAGGTAACATTTATAAATGTTTTGAAGCAGAGGTGCCCGTAGTTGTTGGTACCACCGGATGGTATGGCAAATTGCAGGAAATAAAAAATGACTGCCTGAACAGTAACAATACACTGCTTTATGGCTCTAATTTTAGCGTAGGCGTTAATCTTTTCTTTCACCTGAACAAAGTATTGGCCAAACTGATGAACAATTATCCGGCCTATGAAGTGCAAGTAGAGGAAATTCATCATACACAGAAGTTGGACGCACCAAGTGGTACGGCGATGACCATAGCGGAAGGGATTATTGAAGACCTTGACCGTAAGAAAGAATGGGTCAATGAAGTGATCGGTACGCCTATACCAGATGTGCTGAAAAATGATCAACTGCTCATTGAGTCACACCGCATTGAAAATGTGCCAGGTACCCATACCGTGGTCTATAGTTCGGAGGTAGATGAGATCGAGATCAAGCATACGGCACATAGTAGGGCTGGATTTGCGCTTGGAGCTGTTATCGCAGCAGAATGGTTGGAAAATAAACAGGGCTTTTATAATATTGCGGATATATTCGATTATAAATCATAACACGCAGCGCTACTGGCGCTTAGCAAATCAATAGGATATGAACTACAAATTTTGGCAGCGAAATAAAAATGCCGAACCAAAAAAGAAAAAGAGCAAAGGCAGAGAGTGGACTGATGCCATCATTTTTGCGGTAGTTGCCGCGACCATCATCAGGATCTTTTTTATCGAAGCCTATACCATCCCGTCGGGTTCGATGGAAAAATCGTTGTTGGTGGGCGACTTCCTCTTTGTGAGCAAGGTCAATTATGGGGCAAGGATTCCGATGACTCCCATCGCTTTCCCATTCTCCCATCACACACTTCCCTTTACCAAAACCACAAAAGCATATTGGGATGGTGTTCAATGGAAATATAGACGTTTGCCAGGATTTCAGGATATCAAAAGGAACGATGTTGTAGTATTCAACTTCCCAGAGGGCGACACGGTGGCACTCGAGTTTCAGGATGCCAGTTATTACGATCTGGTGAGACGAAGTGGATGGCAGCAGACCAATACAAACTATACCATCACCAGCAGGCCTGTCGATAAACGGGAAAACTACATCAAACGCTGTATCGGTATTGCTGGAGATGTGGTGGGCATGAAAAATGGCATCGTGAACGTGAATGGAAAAGACGAGCCGCTAAAAAATACGGGAATGATGCCTTACCGCATCGAGTTCAAGACCAAAGATGTGAACCAGCAGGTATTAATGGATATTGGTTTGGCAGAAATGCAGTGGAATGATGACCAGACTGCGCTTTTGGTAATTGCTTCAGCTGAAATGATCGACAAGGTAAAAGCGCTGGATTTTGTAAAATCAGCAACAATGGATCCTTATCCTGCTGCCTATGAAGAACCTGATGGAATGTTCCCGCATGATCCGAACCGGAAATGGAACAAAGATAATTTTGGCCCGATAAAAATTCCTGCAAAAGGATGGACCGTCAAGATCGATAGTGTGACCATGCCGCTCTATTATCGCGCCATTCGCACCTATGAGGGAAATAAGGTTGAACAGAAAGGAAAGGATTGGTACATCAACGACAAATTGGCCACGACCTATACCTTTAAAATGAACTATTATTGGATGTTGGGCGATAACCGTCATGGTTCCGCTGACTCGCGTTTCTGGGGCTTTGTGCCCGAAGACCATATTGTGGGCAAGGCCTTGTTCATCTGGATGAGCTTTGATAGCCAAGGATCATGGTTCAGCAAGATTAGATGGAACCGGATCTTTAGGGGCATCAATTGATCCTACGCTTCAACTCGATATCAAAAAGCACTTCGGTCATCGAGGTGCTTTTTTTTTTTGGAAGTTTATGAAATCAGAAGCTTTTTTTCATCATGCCTTAAAATGAACATTAAGCTTTCCAAATCATGATGAAACATCTCCTTAAATTCGCGCTGTTCCTGACCTTTTCGAACTTAGCAGCAATTGCCCAAGAAAACCAGATCCAAGTTAACTCTAAAATTACCAATGTAACGGTCTTTATCAGCGGCGCACAGGTACATCGCCAGGCAGAAATGTTTGATGTTCCCATAGGCGTGAGCCAGTTTGTTTTTTCGGGACTATCTTCGGCAATTGAAGCGCAAAGTATACAGGCGAAAGGCGATGGAAATTTTACCATCCTTTCGGTTACCCAACAGCGGAATTTTTTATTCGAAAAGAAAAATTCAGAATTGCGTATGCAATACACAAATACCATTGCCTCATTAACAGATCAGATTGCACTGTTGAGAAATGAAATGGCCGTGTACAAGGAAGAGGAAGCCATGTTGGGTAAAAATCAGGCAGTAATGGGACCTAGCGTAAATTATGATTTGGCCAAGTTGAAGCAGGCCTTAGATTTCCAAAAGCAACGTTTAACAGAAGCTAAAAACAAGCAACTGGAAATCAATAAGTCCATTGCCAAACTTCAGGTTGAGCTCAATAAGTACAATAATCAATTGGCAGAACTGGATGGCAAGTCGCTACAGAACTCAAACGATATCGTAGTAAAGATTTCGGCCAAGGCGGCAACGAAAGGCAAGCTTACCTTGACCTATTTGGTGAGCAATGCAGGTTGGTATCCGACTTATGATATCAGGGCAAAGGATATTTCGAGTCCGATCGAATTGGTCTACAAGGCCAACGTTTCACAAAATTCTGGCGAAGATTGGAAAAACATCAGGCTTACGCTTTCTTCGGGCAATCCATCCACCAACGGCACTAAACCAGAATTGGGTACTTACAATTTGGGTTACTTAAGTATGGGGTATTCTATGGCGAACATCGCTTCAAATGCCATTACCAATGTTAAGGGCAAGATATTTTCAGAGAATGAACGTAATCCGCTGCCAGGTGTAAGTGTGAGGGTCAAAAATACCTCCATTGGAACAACTACAGATGCGAACGGCAATTATTCCCTACAGATACCTGCTGGCGCGCAGACATTGGTTTTCAATTATATCGGTTATACGACTAAGGAACTGCAAGTGAGTTCGCCGATCATGAATGTGTTTTTAGCAGAAACGGAACAGTTTTTAAGAGAAGTATCGGTCACAGATAGTAAAGTAGTCTTGAGGGGAATGGTGGCTGGAGCAGCACCGGCCAAAGCCAAAAAGGAAACTAAGGCTGTCGAAGTCGAATCAGTCGAAAAACAGACCAACGTGACATTTGACATCAAAAATCCATACACTATTTTGAGTGATGGCAAGCAGTTTTCGGTAGAAATTGGCGATTATGATTTTAAGGCAGACTTTGAGTATTATGCTGCGCCAAAACTGAGCGAAGATGCTTTCTTAACTGCCAAATTGAATAGTTTTAGTGACATCAACCTGATTTCTGGGGAAGCCAACATTTTCTTTGAAGGCACTTATTTAGGCAAAACCTTGCTCGACGTGCAGCAAGCTTCAGATACACTGACCATTTCCCTTGGTGTAGATAAAAACGTCGTGATCAAAAGGGAAAGACAGAAAGATTTTAATGAGAAACAATTTATTGGGTCGGCGCAAAAAGATACCAGAAGTTTTATCATCGATATCAAGAACAGGAAAAGCCAACCCATTAATCTGATTGTTGAAGATCAGTTGCCTGTTTCGACCAGTAGTGAAATCAGCATCGAAAAGCAGGAGATCTCAAAAGCCAGGTATGATGAGGCCAATGGCAAGTTGAGCTGGTCACTCGTTCTACAGCCTAATCAGCAACAAAAATTGGCCATTAAGTACCAGGTGAAATATCCAAAGAATAAACCGGTTAACCTAGAATAGCACGCACTTATCCCGTAGGATCTTACCATCTTACGGGATACTCAATGCCGCGATGCCCAACTTTGAGGCGAGCTCGTTGAGGTCATTGACCACAACATCGATAATCGGAATCCCTGCTTTTTTGCGTTCCTGCTCAAAGGTATATTCTGGTTCGCCCGGAATAATGACCTGATGTTTTGGATCTACAGTTTTGGCAGATTTGAACCTGGAAATCCAATTGTCGAGATGGTCCTTAAAATCTTGGACCGGTCGGAACCCATCCACGCGCATGGCTCCTAAAAAATGTCCAATGCCATCGCCAACCGGATCATTTGGTGGCTCTAAAAATGAAACAAATGGAGGGACCCAAGGCCCATAGTTTGCACCAGAAAGTACAGCTGATAGAATATCAACAGTGGCACCAAGTCCATAGCCTTTGTGACTGCCATGGTCTTTGTCGCTGCCCAATGGAAGGAGCGACCCCCCTTGTTTCAATTCATTTGGATTGGTAGCCTGATTTCCATTGGCGTCCTGTACCCACCCTTCAGGAATAGATTTGTTCGCCCTTTGTGCAATTTCCAACTTGCCATTGGCAGCGGCTGCGGTAGCCATATCAACCACTAATGGCGGGTATTTTCCGGCAGGGAAAGCATAGCACATGGGATTGGTGCCCAACAAGCGTTCGTTGGCATAAGTAGGCGCAACCAGTGGACTGGCATTGGTCATGCTGATGCCGATCATTTCTTTTTCTACGGCAAGCAAGGCATGGTATCCCGCGATGCCGAAATGGTTAGAGTTTTTTACGGATACCCAGCCGCTCCCATATTTTTCTGCTTTTGAAATGGCCACTTGCATGGCAAAAGGGGCAACTACTAAACCCAGGCCGGCATCACCATCGATTGTGGCGGTGGTAGGTGTTTGGTGTACGATCCGGATGTCCGGCGTAGCATTGATGCGTTGTTTCTCCCATAAACGCACATATCCGCTCAATCTCGCCACACCATGAGAGTCTATCCCGCGCAGGTCTGATCTGATCAATACATCTGTAGCCAAGGCCGCATGCTCATCATTACAGCCTATTTTTTTAAAAACAGCTTGTGTGAAATTTCTGAGGGTCGTTTCTTGGAAGGTAATGAAGTTCATGTTTTTGTGGTTCGAGTATCAGGTATCAGGTTCTAGTATCAGGTATCAAGTATCTAGTATCTAGTATCAGGTATCAAGTATCAGGTATCGAATATCGAGTGTCAAGTATCGAGTATCAGGTTCGAGATTGGTGCTAAAGTTGTTATAATAATCTTCTCCATCAAATTTAAGCATTTACCTTTCGCTTTCCGCTCGGCGCCTAACGCTTTCCGCCTTCCTATCAGCTCCTTCCGACTTCCGCTCAGCGCGTAACGCTCAGCGCGTAACGCTTAACGCTCTAATTCGGTAAGATCACGGTAAAATCTCCGCCCAATGGCTGAAAATTTTCAATCAGTGTAGACAGGAAATCTTCACCGTAGTTAACATACATTGGTGCGATATTGAGTACGCGCTCTTGTAGAATACCAGTTGGAAAAAGTCGATTTTTAACATTCTCGATTTGTTTTAAGGAAGTTTCATGTTTTCTTTTTTCTGCCCTAAAAATTTTCTTCTCCATATTTTCAATTAGATGATCTGCTTTGGCGCGCAAAGATTCGCTGGCCTTGCCCAACGTTTTGTCAATCCGTACTGCGTTTTTCTTGATCTTTTCAAGCGCAGTATGTATGGACTGTCTTTCTTCGGCCAGGTTGAGGTGATGTGTAGTGTGCTGTTCCACCCATCTTTTCTGGAGTTCTGCGACTGGCAAAAAAGCATCTTCGAGGCTAAACCCGAGTTTGAAGAGGTTTTCAATGCTTCTTTTATCAATAACCAATGCCGAATTTCTGAGCAGCAACACTGGAAAATCGATTTCATAGTGATCAAAAATTCCTTTGAGCTGCAACCAATAAGAAATTTCTGCGCCACCGCCGATATAGGCAATATTTGGCAAAATTACTTCTTGGTAAAGTGGGCGCATGATCACATTCGGACTAAACCTTTCTGGGTGATTTTTAATCGTTTCCAGCAGTTCTTCTTTTGTAAAACTGATATCAGTATGGTTGACCAGAAATTTCCCGTCCTTTTCAATGATCCGTTCGCGCAAGTTATCGATCAGGTAGAAAAAATTGATTTCCCGGCCATTGACCTGGATCTTGTAGTCCAGCTCCGAGAGTTCGGCATTTGTTTTTTCTGTGAGGTGTGCGCTATGCTGGGCGGTAATGTCTGCGGCAATAATCGAGCTGAACTTTTTTTTCAGCTTGGGATCGTCAGCGTTCATGATAACCAGTCCATAATGTTCAAAGAGGCTATTGACCAGTACCCGGGTGGCATCGGCCAGATTATCGTTGTTCAGATAGGCATTTTCGACCAATTTGGCCAATTTCTTTCCATTTTTGCTAATGCCCAAGTAACCCTTGTAGGCCATTACCGCTGCGGATACAGTTTTAGTGCTCAATCTGCCTGTCGCTCCGTTGGTTTGTTGGATCCAACTGATGTTCTTTTCTTCGACACTGATGTGGTTGATTTCCTCAAAATCATGGTCTTCAGTGGCCATCCAATAAACAGGAACAAAATTCTTGTCTGGATAGGCAATCTTCAATTCTAAAGCAAGCGTGATAGTGGTTACAATTTTATAGATAAAGTACAATGGCCCTGTGAAAAGGTTGAGCTGATGGCCAGTGGTAACCGTAAAAGTATTTGGGTCGGCCAATAGCTTAATGTTGTGCGCAACGGACTTATTGGTGTTGATCTGGCTATATTGCTGCAACAGTACTTCAACGAGCTCGTTGCGGTCGCCTTTAAAATTTCTTGAATCGATTGCTTTTTTTAGCCCGTCCATATCTGGACGAAAACTATAGAATGGCTTTAGGCTAGCAGCATCGTCTACATAATCCAGTACCAGTTTTGAAAACGAATGCGTATCCTGATAAGAAATATATTTTGCCTTCATGTTATATTTAGCTTGGAACTTTAAGGCAAATTGCACAATAAAGTTGTCAAAGCTAACCTAGATTTTTTATTTTACAATATGACCATAAAGATCAAAATCTTCTGCACGGTCTATTTTAACTTGGGTAAAACTGCCCACTGCCGCATAACCGGTATGGGCATCGATCAGTACCTCGTTATCTACTTCGGGCGAGTCGAATTCTGTCCTGCCAATAAAAAAATCGCCTTCTTTCCTGTCGATCAATACTTTAAAGGTCTGTCCAACTTTGGTCTGGTTAATGTCGAATGAAATGCCTTGTTGCAGTTCCATGATGGCATCGACACGGGCTTGCTTGATTTCTTCGGGCACATCATCGATGAGCTGATGGGCATGAGTCTTCTCTTCATGCGAGTAGGTAAAGCAGCCCAACCGATCGAATTTGGTTTCTTCGACCCAATTGTACATCTCTTCAAAATCCTGTTCTGTTTCGCCCGGATAGCCACAGATCAGGGTGGTCCGCATCGCAATATTAGGCACTTTTGCCCTGATTTCATTCACGATATCGGTTGTTTTTTGCTTTGTAATGCCACGTCGCATTGATTTGAGCATGCGATCGGTGATATGCTGCAAAGGCATGTCCAGGTATTTGCAGATATTTTCGCGCTCGTTCATGGCATCGAGGATTTCCATCGGGAAACCAGAAGGGTAGGCATATTGCAGCCTGATCCATTCGATCCCATTAACGTCCGATAACCTGCGCAAAAGCTCATCCAGGTTCCTTTTTCCATAGCGGTCAAGTCCATAATAGGTGAGGTCTTGTGCAATCAGGATCAGCTCCCTGGTGCCGTTCGCCGCAAGTACTTTGGCTTCGTTCACCAATTCTTCCATGTCGCGCGAAACATGTTTGCCACGCATGAGCGGAATGGCGCAAAATGAGCATGGGCGGTTACAGCCTTCTGCAATCTTAAAATAGGCAAAGTGCGAAGGGGTCGTCAGCAAGCGCTCACCGATCAATTCATGTTTATAGTTTGCGCCAAGGGTATGTAAGATATTGTGGAGGTCATTTGTCCCGAAATAGGCATCCACATTGGTGATCTCGGATTCAAGTTCTGGTTTATAACGTTCAGAAAGACAGCCTGTAACAATCACCTTTCCTATTTTTCCTTCATCTTTGAGCTGGCTATATTGTAAGATGGTATCGATTGATTCCTGTTTGGCGTTATCGATGAACCCACAGGTATTGATCACCACGATGTCGTTTTTGCCCACACTTTCTGCCTCGTGTTCTACCGACAAATTATTGCCGCGCAATTGCCCCATCAATACTTCAGAGTCATAGGTGTTTTTGGAACAGCCGAGTGTAATGACGTTGATTTTGGGCTGAATAATAGAGTTGGACGCCAATGGCGGAGCTATCTTCGTTTTCATGTAATGGTTGATTTCACAGATTAAAAGTGATTACACCGATAATCTCTTTATTTCGCAGCTTGAATTGCCAAAGTTAATCAATAATCCAGTCTTTATGCGGCTTGCTTTTAAGTAAGATATAAGTTGACTTTGAAATAACTTAGGTTGATATCCAACAATCGATTTTAATTCTACAATGACTTTATTTTCAATAAAAAGATCGCATCTAAATTTACCCACTACGACATTTTCAAAAATAACATCAAATTGTTTTTCAACTTGGAAAGACAAGCCAGCTTGTTGTAGTTTTATCGCTAATGCATTCGCATAAATCTTCTCTAAAAAAACAGGTCCTAGATGATTATGTACTTCGTAGCAACATCCAATAATCAGTTGTGTTAATTTGTCTTTTATTTCCATTTGAACAATCTACATAAGTAAATTGTAGGAATGAATTAATTTTAACAGACAAATAAAGAGAAGATAATCTATTAATCTTCAATATTTATTTTTAACTATTTTTAAATCTGTGTAATCGATTTGTATCGGTGTAATCAATCGCCTAGCGTTAATTAATCGAACAGCCCGTTTACAAAATCCTTCTTATCAAACAGCTGCAGGTCATCCATTTTTTCACCTACACCAATGTACTTTACCGGAATTTTGAATTGATCGGAAATGCCAATCACTACTCCACCTTTTGCGGTTCCATCCAGCTTTGTAATGGCGAGTGCATTTACATCTGTAGCTTCTGTAAATTGTTTGCATTGTTCAAATGCATTTTGTCCTGTAGAGCCATCGAGCACGAGCAAAATTTCATGTGGTGCATTGGGAACAACTTTTTGCATTACATTTTTGATCTTGCCCAATTCGTTCATCAGGCCGACTTTATTGTGCAAACGGCCAGCGGTATCGATGATCACGACATCTTCTTTATTGGCAACTGCAGATTGAAGCGTATCAAAGGCAACAGATGCAGGATCAGAGCCCATGGCCTGTGCCACTACGCGCACTCCGACCCGCTCTCCCCAAAGTTTGATCTGTTCTACCGCAGCTGCGCGGAAGGTATCGGCTGCGCCAAGTACTACATTGAGGTTTTCTGCCCTTAATTTATGTGCAAGTTTGCCGATGGTTGTTGTCTTTCCAACGCCATTAACGCCCACCACCATGATCACGTATGGATTATGGTCGCCATATTCGAAATTCCTGAAATCGTTGCTGTTGTTTTCGGCCAGCAGGAGCTGGATTTCATCACGGAGCAGGTGGTTAAGCTCGGAGGTAGAAAGGTATTTGTCTTTCGCTACACGGGCCTGTATGCGGTCTATGATCTTCAAGGTGGTCGTTACCCCGACATCAGAAGTAACCAGTACTTCTTCAAGGTTGTCCAATACATCATCATCTACGGTCGATTTACCGGCGACCGCTTTGGTGATCTTGCTCAAAAAACCTTCCTTAGTTTTTTCCAGGCCTTTTTCTAAGGCTTCCTGTGCTGCTGGAGCAGTTTCTTTTTTCTTGAAAAAATCGAATAAACCCATAGGTGGAGATTAAAATAAAAAAGCCCTTCCGTAGATTACGAAATGGCTTTTATGCGAGTTGTGATGGGAATTACTTGCCTCCAGCAAGCGCATCTTTCACGTGATCGTTGTGAACAATGATTTCTTTGAATGAATATGCACCAGTTTTAGGTGATTTTGTCATTGTAATCACTTTCGAGTATTCTTTACCTGTACCCGTTTTTAGGGTCGCAACTACTTTCTTAGCCATGTCTTTTTAAATTAATGAGGTCATCAGGAATTAGCTAATTCACAGATTAGCCAATTAGCTAATTATTTAATCTCTTTGTGTACGGTTACTTTTCTCAATACTGGGTTGAATTTTTTCAATTCCAAACGCTCAGTCGTGTTTTTACGGTTTTTGGTAGAAATGTACCTAGACATACCAGGCATACCGCTCGTTTTGTGCTCAGTGCACTCTAAAATAACCTGTACTCTGTTACCTTTTTTTGCCATTTTATTAATTTTCTATGCCTGTGCAGGCATTGTTATTTACAAATATCCTTTTTTCATGAAGCGGTTGATCGCCTCAGAAATACCAATTTTATTAATGGTTTTGATCGCTGAAGTAGACACTTTAAGTGTTATCCAACGGTCTTCTTCAGGAATATAAAATTTCTGAAGTTGTAGGTTAGGGTAAAATTTGCGCTTGGTTTTAACGTTCGAGTGAGAAACGTTATATCCAGACATCGCCATTTTTCCTGTTAAATCACAAACTCTTGACATGACCTTAATTTATTATGTTGATTATTCGTCGCTTAATTTTTTTAAGAGTTTGCAAATATCTGAATAATTTTTGAGATCGACAAGTGGGTGGGGAATTATTTTCAGATTTTTTAACATGCTGCCATCCCTTTCTCTCGCTCATCAAACCACTGCTGTTTTTCTGGAATGAATGCCGGTGGCCTTGCCAATTAGATAAGCAATAATTTACGGTTCCTGGTCTTCGCAATTTGCCCATTGATCGTAGCGCAGAACTGCATATATAGCCCCGATTGGAGCAGAAAGCCTTTTGCGCAGCGAAAGCTCGAAGCGAAAGCGGGACAGCCATTGATCGAAGCCACTGTCCCTGCACTTACAACCAATGATAGGTTATTTGCAATGGCGACAGTTTACTGGAAAAGGCACGTCAGTGGTCAATGGCCATTTAGTCCCGCTCTGCGTTCCAATCTTGCGGGGTGAAACCTGTAAGGGAAATGTATGTTCCCGCAAGGATTTCCACTGCGATCGGGTTTATGAACAAAAGGCAGTGGCTTTTCCTGCACAGGCCCATCTGGAATAGCCCCGATTGTAGCGGAAAGCCTTTTGCGCAGCGAAAGCTTGAAGCCAAAGCGGGACTGTCATTCATCGGGGCCACTCCAAACCTTGCCAACATTTTAGTTTGCAGTTCGCAGTTGCCAGTTCCAATCTCTAGTCCCTGCAGTCACGCTAGTGTACTGCAGAACAGTTAACCAATTAACCAGTTAACCAGTTAACCAATTCAACCCAAGTGTTCGGAGGAATCGGGATTTCTTCGGGATTTGGTCGGTAAAACTGCGTTTTTACGAAGCTTATCCGAACAACACCCGAACCCAACCCGAACAGAATGCCCATTGAGCTCATCATTGTTGCCATTCCACTAAGCTCCAGGTCCACGCCTGTCAGCTTTATCCTTCAAAGCATGTAGTGGTCAGCACAAAATGTGGTGATTATGAAAACGGTAACGTAAACGATTGTTAAATAGATAGATATTTAGCTTATTAATTGACATTTTAATTATGATTAAATCGAAGTTCTCTTATATTTGAAAAATCATACCAAATACACCAAACTAAAATGCAGATCAACTCTTTTGAACAATATCAGGAAGCTTATCAACAAAGTGTAGCGGCGCCAGAAAAATTTTGGGCAGGCATAGCGGAGAATTTTCTTTGGAAGAAAAAGTGGGACAATGTCCTGTCGTGGAACTTTACTGAACCCAATATCAAATGGTTCGAAGGGGCAAAACTGAACATCACCGACAATTGCCTTGACCGCCACCTGATTGAGCATGGCGATAAACCTGCCATCATCTGGGAGCCCAATGATCCTGAAAAAGATAGTGTAACCCTAAGCTATAGGGTACTCCACGACCGGGTCTGCCGCTTTGCCAACGTGCTCAAAAGAAATGGGGTAAAGAAGGGCGATCGTGTCTGTATCTACATGCCCATGGTGCCCGAACTGGCGATTGCCATTTTGGCCTGTGCACGTATTGGAGCAGTACATTCGGTTGTCTTTGGGGGCTTTTCTGCCAAATCTATCGCCGATCGTATCAATGATGCCGCCTGTAAATTGGTGATTACCGCCGATGGTGCTTTCCGTGGCAACAAGCAGATCCAGCTGAAAGAAGTGATCGATGACGCCCTGATCGGCTGTCCGACCATAGAAAAAGTAATCGTGCTGACCCATACCCGTACCCCAGTTTCGATGCTCAAGGGCCGCGACTGCTGGTGGGAGGACGAAGTGAAACTGGTAGATGCCAATTGTCCTGCCGAAGAAATGGATGCCGAAGACCTGCTGTTCATCCTTTATACTTCAGGTTCTACAGGCAAGCCGAAAGGCGTGGTGCATACCTGCGCTGGCTATATGGTATATGCGGGCTATACCTTTTCTAATGTCTTTAATTATCAGCCTAACGAAGTCTATTTCTGTACGGCAGATATCGGTTGGATTACCGGGCACTCCTACATCGTTTATGGACCGCTATCCCAAGGTGCGACCACATTGATGTTCGAAGGCATCCCAACTTATCCAACACCATCAAGATTCTGGGAAATCGTCGAAAAACACAAAGTAAACATTCTTTATACTGCACCAACCGCTATTCGATCGTTGATGAGCTTTGGTACTGAGCCGGTAAAAGGGCACGACCTCAGCAGTATCCGTGTGCTGGGATCGGTGGGCGAGCCCATCAACGAAGAGGCATGGCACTGGTTTGATGAAGAAATTGGCCATCAAAAAGCCCCAATTGTAGATACTTGGTGGCAAACGGAAACTGGTGGGATCATGATCTCCCCAATTGCCTATGTTACGCCTACAAAACCAAGCTTTGCCACGCTGCCACTTCCCGGCATCCAGCCGATATTGGTAGATGAAAACGGAAAAGAAATAGAAGGCAATGGCGTAAACGGAAACCTGTGCATCAAGTTTCCTTGGCCAGGAATGTTGCGTACCACGTATGGCGACCATGAGCGCTGTAAACAGACTTATTTCTCTACCTACGAGAACCTTTATTTTACAGGCGATGGCTGTTTGCGCGATGAGGACGGCTATTACCGCATCACCGGAAGGGTAGACGACGTCATCAATGTTTCTGGACACCGGATTGGCACGGCAGAGGTGGAAAATGCCATCAACATGCATGCTGGTGTGGTGGAAAGTGCCGTAGTCGGTTATCCGCACGATGTGAAAGGACAGGGTATCTATGCTTTTGTGATCTATCCGGGCGTAAACAAGGATGCAGACCTGACACGTAAAGATATTTTACAGACCGTGACCCGTGTTATCGGTGCAATTGCCAAACCAGATAAGATTTTGTTTGTATCCGGACTGCCGAAAACGAGATCTGGAAAAATTATGCGCAGGATCTTAAGAAAAGTAGCTGAGGGTGATACAGACAACCTGGGCGATATTTCAACGCTGTTGGACCCTACAGTTGTGGAAGAGATCATCAACAGTGCGAAATTGATCGGCTAGCAATCTTCCGAAAACAAAAGCACCCGCCAGGTGTTCTATTTAGACATTATCCACTAAATAGAACGATTATGGACAAATTAGAATGGCAGGGCCGATGGAATGAGATCAAAGGTAAGGTTAAGCAAGCTTATGGCGATCTGACCGATGACGACCTCAGGCACGAAGAAGGAAAAGATGACGAGCTGTTGGGGAAAATCCAGCAAAAGACCGGAAAGGGGAGAGATGAGCTCGTAAAGTGGTTGAAATCACTATAACAAAAAAGCAGTTCCAAAAGGAACTGCTTTTTTGTTTGGCGTTTAGCGTCTGGCGCTTTCTGCTTTCCGCTTTCTACTTTCCGCCTAGTACCCAAACAATTGTTCGAGCGTAAGCGTGGTGACATTGCCGAATTTTTGCATGTCCTCGAGTTTTACTTTTTTGTCTGAGGCGACAATCAGGTAAGAATAAGGCTTGTTCGCAACCTTATCGGTATGGAATGATTTGATCGTTGCAAAATCGATCGGCTTCAATTCCTTGTAGAGATCAATTCTAGAATCGTAATCATAGCCTAATTTTTTATCGGCGAAATAATAGAAGAACACGCCATCTTTGGTAACACGGGTCGTTTCTATGCTGTTCAGCACATTAGATTTCGCCAGTTCAAAAGATTTATCGTTCTGTGGCAGTACGTTCAGTAGTTCGTTCATTCCGTTAATAGCATCCGTCATTTTATCGGCCTGGCTACCCACATAGGCAATCATGCTGTATTGTTTGTCGGCACGATCAGGAGATACATATTGCGCAAAGGTAGAATAGGCCAATGCTTTAGATTCCCTGATGGTCTGGAACACGATCGAGCCCATGCCTCCACCAAAATAACTGTTGAAGACCTGGATATTGGCCTGGTCGGCCTTGTTGTAAAGTCCGGTATTTCTTAACCAACGGATTTCGGATTGTACCATGTCATAATTGGCAAAATAAACCTGATTGGCATTCTGTGTGCTGTAGGTATACACTTTTGCAGGTGCTGCCGGTGTAAATTCCTTAGGCATCAGGTGTACCTTTTTAATGTCTGCCGTAAAGGCGGCTACATCTTTTGGTCCGTAGTACGTAATCACATGCTCATAATTGGTCAGGTTATGGATCATCGAGATCAGGTCTTCAGCCTTGATGTTTTTTACTTCATCGTTGCTCAGTACATTGTTGAATGGATTTACTGCGCCATATTGGGCATAAGAAGTTAATCCGTTCATGATCTGGGCCTTGTTCAATTTATTGTTTTCGCGGCTTTTAAGGATGGTTCCTTTCAGGCTTGCCAAAGCTTGTTCGTTCGGTTTTACATTGGCAAGAATGTGTTCCACCAAGCTTACGGCTTTTTCAAAGTTCTCTTGCAGTCCGCTCACGCTTACGGTAGTTACATCGGCACCCACGTTTACGCTGTAGGTACAGGCGATGTTATAGAAAGCCTTGCTCAGTTCTTCGGCAGAATATTTATCTGTACCTAAGAAAGTGAGGTAATTGGCCGCGTAAGGCAACAATTTGTAATTGTTTGATCCGATATTGATCCGATAGCTTAGCCTGAAGATTGGGTTTTCGGTGTTTTTGGTTGTCAATACTTCTGCTAGGCCAGCTTTGCCAAAAACGATGTCTTTTTTATAGTCTAAAAATTTAGGCGCAATGGCTTTTACAGGCATGGCCAACACTTGCTTCACGAATGGCGAGGTAAGCCCGGCATTGGCATTGATCGGGGTAATGGCAGGCTTATCTACTTTTACTGTGTTTTTATCAACTCCTTTGCGTTTATAACCGATTACATAGTTATCCTTGAAAAACTGGTTGGCAAAAGCAACAACCTGTGCTTTGGTAATTTTGGCTTTTTCATCCATTGAACTGAAAGTCTTGTTCCAGTTTGTTCCCCTATTTTGTATAAATTCTGTAGAAAGATATTCGGCCCTGCTGTTGTTGCTGTCGAAGGCCTGAAGGAACCCAATTTTATCGTTGGCATTGATCGCTTTCAATAGGCTTTCATCAAATTCGCCTTTCTTTAACAGTTCTACCTGTCCCAAAACCAGTTGGGCAGCTTCTTCCAAGGTCTGTCCGGCCCTAGGTGTTGCCGATAGGTTGAACACGCCATAATCTTTCATCTGCTGATAGCTGGCGCTTGATCTCAAAGTTTTTTGTTGCTTGTTCAGATTAATATCGATCAGTCCGGCCTTGCCGTTCATCAAAATGCTTTTGATCAGGCTGAGTATCAGGCTTTCACGTGTCGACTCGGCATAGCCACGGTAGTAGATTTCTACCATTTCGGCTGCCGGACCAAAAACCTCAACAGTCTGGATCTGTGTCAGTGGCTTTTCAGGTGCCGGGTTATAGAGCGACAATGGTTTTGGCGCCATATAGCTGAACGTTTTATCTACTTTTTTGATCATTTCATCAGGATTGAAATCGCCCGAGAAAATGGCTGCCATGTTGTTTGGCACATAGTATTTGTTGTAATAATTCCTGATCTCGACCAGTGAAGGGTTTTTCAGGTGCTCAATGGTACCGATGGTCGTCTGCTGGCCATAATTGTGCGTAGGGAACAGCAGTTCCATCATGGCTTCATCCAATTTATTTGGGTCGCTATCTAAAGAACGATTTTTTTCTTCGTATACCGCTTCCAGTTCGGTGTGGAAAATACGGAAGATAGGCTTGCGGAAGCGTTCGCCCTGGACAGCAAGAAATTTATCTACTGAGTTTGACGGGAAATCTTCGTTATAGACAGTCTCTTCATACCAGGTATGTGCGTTGGAAGAAGTACTGCCAATACCGGTCATCAGCTTATCGTATTCGTTGGCAATCGAATAATTGGAAGCTTCTCCAGAAGTCTTGTCGATTTCCTTATAGATCGCCTTACGCTGCTCTGGATCGGTTGTTTTGTTATATTTTTCATACAACGCGTCGATCTTGTCCAGGTAAGGTTTTTCCTTTGCCCAATTGTTGGTGCCATATTTGTCTGTTCCCTTGAAGAGCACATGCTCCAGGTAGTGCGCCAACCCGGTCGCATTTTTCGGGTCGGTATTGCTGCCTGCCCTAACCGCCATGCGGAACTCGATGTTAGGCTCCTTGGAGTTTGGAGAGAGGATGACCGTAAGCCCATTCTTTAACGTGTAAAAGCGGGTCTTTGTAGGGTCGTTGGTTACATATTTGTAGGTATAACCGCCCGATGTAGCCGTTTTCCATTGGTAGGTAGATTGGGCCATCAGATTTGCGCCTGTCAGTAATAGACAGACAAAAAATAGTAAATGTTTTTTCATGCTGTAACAGTTTAGGTGTGAAATCGGAATCACAAAATAATAAGTATATCAAATATAGTAAGTTGTATGTGGAAAATTTAAAGTTTGGATAGAAAGTTTTGAGATAGTTGTAGATGAACCTTTACTGAGATTCTTCGCTTCGCTAAGTTGTGGCCTGCTTACCACAAGGGCACAAAGATCACAAAGTTTAGGCTTCCAAGTACCCATTGATCAGTCTTTTGATCCCAGATTTGATCTGCGGAACATTAAAATTGATCAATAGCCCCAATTTACAGCCTGATAATTTTAGATAGGTAATAAGCTGTGCTTGATGTATATTTTGCAATTCATTAACGGCTTTTATCTCAACAATTACCATATCTTCTACTAATAGATCAATCCTATAGCCACAGTTCAAATGTACTGTATCATAGATTAGGGGCAGGCCCACCTGCGACGCTACAGTAAGACCTGAGTTGGACAGTTCATAGATTAGGCAAGCCTCATACGATGATTCTAGCAGGCCTGGCCCGAGTTGACGATGAATTTTATAGGCTGCATTCACGATTATTTTGGCAATTTCATTTTCAAACATTTTATAAGCTATGCATAATTTTTGAATGTAAGTATTTATCAATCAAATATTTATTATTGGTTAATAAGAATTTATTCTAAGATGTTATATATTAATTAACCTGAAATTGGCTTCGTGATCTTTGTGACTTTGTGGTTAGAAAACAAGGTTTTTTAACTATTTTTACACCATGGAAAAGGATAGGACGAAACCAACCATTTTGGTAGTCAATGACGACGGGATTACCGCGCCTGGCATAAAAAGCCTGATTGAAGTAATGCAGGAGATCGGAAAGGTAGTAGTTGTGGCACCAGATGGGCCACAATCGGGAATGGGACATGCCATTACCATTGGGAAACCACTTCGTTTTGATCGGGTAGACCTTTATCCTGGGGTCGAAATGTACAAATGTTCAGGAACGCCCGTAGATTGTGTGAAGCTGGCGGTGAATAAGGTGTTCAAAGGTAAAAAACCTGATCTCTGTGTTTCTGGAATAAACCATGGATTGAATAATTCAATCAATGTGATCTATTCGGGCACCATGTCTGCCGCTGTTGAAGGGGCTATTGAGAAAATTCCTTCCATCGGGTTTTCGCTTGACGATTTTGCTCAGGATGCCGATTTCAGCCATTGCAAAAGTTTTATCAAAACCATTTGTCAAAAAGTGCTCGAATTTGGTTTGCCCCAAGCTACCTTGCTGAATGTAAATTTTCCTAATGGCAGTCAGTTAAAAGGCATCAAAATATGTAGACAGGCCAATGCCAAATGGGCCGAGGATTTTGAAGAGCGGAAAGATCCCTATAAACGTCCGTACTATTGGTTGACCGGGGTGTTCGAAAATTACGATAAGGGAGAGGATACCGATGTTTGGGCGTTGGACCACGGATTTGTTTCTGTGGTTCCGGTGCAGTTTGACCTCACCGCGCACCACGCTATTCCAATCCTCAATTCGTGGGGCTTTTCGGCAGAAGAAAATGACAAAAAGGTTAAACCGACCGAAGGTCCCGACGGTCTAAATTTAGGCTAATGATCGGCAACATCAAATCACTAAAAAATACGGTCTGGAATGGGGTTGGCATTGGATTGATCGTGCCCTTGCTCCCAGGAACCATCGTCTGGTGGCTCATTCACCATGTCAGCGCACTCCGTCAGGCAGATCTTTTACTCATTGCCTGTGTTGGCCTCAACGCGCTGCTGATGAACTATTTCTTCAAAATAAATAAGGATCATATAGCTAGGGGAATAATCAGCATTACTTTTTTGTGGGCATTTGCGTTTTTCGCCTATAAGGTGTTTTAGTCAGGAAGTCAGAAAGTCGGGAAGTCGGGAGATATAGTCCAGAAGTCCAGCAGTCCAGCTCATGAAGTCAAGGTTTAATATATAGATCCTTTTTCCTTCTTCCTTATTCCTTATTTCTTTTTCCTTCTTCCTTTTTCCATCTTCCTTCTTCCTTTTTCCTTCTTCCTTTTTCCATCTTCCATCTTCCTTCTTCCTTTTTCCTTCTTCCCTCTTCCATTTTCTTTTCCATCTTCCCTTTTCCTTCTTACCTTTATCCTATGGATTATTATCTGGTAGCCGGCGAAGCGTCGGGAGATCTGCATGGTGCCAACCTGATGAAGGCTTTAAAGCTAAGGGATCCACAGGCCAATTTCAGATATTTTGGTGGAGACAAGATGCAGGCGCAAGGAGGAGAGCTCGTAAAGCATTATGCCGATATGGCATTTATGGGATTCACGGAAGTGGTGCTCAACCTGCGTACCATTTTAAGAAATCTAAAAGCATGTAAAAAGGACATTCTCGCCCATCGGCCAGCTGTACTGATCCTGATTGATTTTCCGGGTTTCAACCTCAAGATTGCAGAATTTGCAAAAAAAAATGGCATCCGCGTATGCTATTACATCTCACCAAAAATATGGGCTTGGAACCAGAAAAGGGTGCTCAAAATCAAGCGTGACGTAGATAAAATGTTCTGCATCCTGCCATTTGAAGTCGATTTTTATCGCCAGTGGGGAATGGAGGTCGATTATATCGGCAATCCATTGCTTGACGAAATTGCACAATTTGTGCCCGATCCTGATTTCCGTAAGAAAAACCAGCTTAGCGAACAGCCGATCATCGCCCTGCTTCCCGGTAGCAGAAAACAGGAAATCGAAAGGTTGTTGCCAGATATGCTCAGCACGATTGATCAGCTGAAAGGTTATCAATATGTAGTTGCGGCGGCGCCAAACTTTACACAGGCTTATTATATGCAATTTATTGGTGATAGGCCAGTTGAACTCGTTTTTGCGCAGACCTATCAATTGCTGCATCAGGCCCATGCCGCCTTGGTCGCCTCTGGTACGGCGACCCTCGAAACGGCCTTGTTCAAAGTCCCACAAGTAGTGTTGTATCGCGGAGGAGCTATTTCTGTGGCCATTGCCCGAATGGTAATCAAAATCAGGTTCATTTCGCTTGTTAATCTGATTATGGACAGAAAAGTTGTGACGGAGCTGATCCAGCAGGACTGCAATCCGCAGCAGATCGCAAAAGAATTATCGGCCATTGTAACAGGCGAAGGCCGGGCAAAAATGTTGGCCGACTATGATGAACTTTCAACAAAGATGGGAACTGCCGGAGCATCTGAGCGTGCGGCAAAATTGATCGTCGAATTTATAAGGGACGATAAATCTCTCATGTGAGGCGTTTAGCGTTTAGCGGTTCCATGCCATACGCCAAACACCAGACGCCAAACGCTCGGCGCAAACTTATATTCTTTTTCATTTAAATAACGTTAAATCCTTATTTTAGCATTCAACGTTATGCAACAGTCCCACTCTTATTTTATTCTTCTCTTTTTCATTATCCTATCATCCTGCCAACAAAAACAGGAAAAGGCTAAAGCTATGTCAATGGACAGCGCATCTTGCGAAAGCAACCTGCCAAAACGATTTGGTTCAGGCCTGGATACTGTGGGGATTGCCGAAGGTAAGGTTGATCATAAAGGAATGGTCTTCATTTCGGGGGGCGAATTTTTAATGGGCGCTGGCGATGAGGCGGGAAGGCCCGATGAATATCCACAGCACAAGGTAAACGTAAATGGTTTTTGGATGGATGCCACCGAAGTCACCAATGCCAGCTTTAGTCAATTTGTAAAGGAAACAGGATACAAGACCACAGCCGAACGTAAGCCCGATTGGGAAGAAATGAAGAAACAGCTCCCTCCCGGAACACCGAAACCTCCTGATAGTGTGCTCGTGGCAGCATCACTAGTCTTTACTCCGCCAAAAAGCATCAGTAACCTGAACGATGCCTCACAATGGTGGTCATGGAAAAAAGGGGCAGATTGGCAACATCCACATGGTACAGGCAGCTCAATTAAGGGAAAAGAAAATTATCCGGTGGTCCACATTTCGTGGGATGATGCACAGGCGTACTGCAGATGGGCTGGAAAACGACTGCCTACTGAAGCCGAATGGGAGTTTGCCAGTCGCGGAAAATTGCAGAATAACCTTTACCCTTGGGGAAATGAAGAGATTACAAAAGGCAAACCCAAGGCGAATACCTGGCAGGGCAATTTTCCGATCAGGAATACCAATTGGGATGGATTTTCAGGACTGGCGGCCGTTAAACAATTTAGGCCAAACGGCTACGGACTGTATGATATGGCCGGAAACGTTTGGGAATGGTGCAGCGATTGGTATCGGGCAGATTATTATCAGACTGCGCCAATAGAAAATCCACAGGGACCATCTTCCAGTTATGATCCCATGGAACCAAGTGTGCCAAAGCGGGTAGTAAGGGGAGGCTCTTTCATGTGCAATGCTTCCTATTGCAGTGGATACCGGGTAACTTCGAGAATGAAAACCTCAGCAGATACTGGACTGGAACATACTGGTTTCAGGTGTGTAAGCAGCAAGTGAAGCGAGGATCAAGAGCAAAGAGCAAAACACAAAAAGAGCAAAGAATAAAGAGTAAAGAACAAACAAAGAGTAAAGAGCAAAGATTAAAGATAAAAGACTGCCTCATCAACTCACCAACTCAACATCTCACCAACCTACAACCACCAAATGGAACGAAGAAAATTTATACAGCAAACAGGGCTGATCGGCGCTGGCCTTATCGCTTCCAAGTTCTCTTATGCCAGAATACCAGATTTTCCTACGGTCAGGGTAGCGGTCGGCCAGCGTCATTTTACGAGCGTAGCGGTAGAAAAAGCCATCAGTACCTTTCAGGCCAATGTGAAAGATCAAGAACTGGGCTGGCTATTTGGCAATTGTTTTCCGAATACGCTCGATACAACAGTAACCTTTACCGAAAATAATGGCAGGCCAGATACCTATGTAATTACTGGCGATATCGATGCCATGTGGATGCGCGACAGTTCGGCGCAGGTGTGGCCCTATCTGCAGTTTGTGGATGAAGATGTAAAGGTAAAGCGCCTGATTGCAGGCGTAATCAATCGGCAGACACAATATATTTTAAAAGATCCCTATGCCAATGCCTTTTACCACGACGCGAACAAGGTCGGGGAATGGAAAAGCGATAAAACGGCCATGCAGCCCGGCGTGCACGAACGGAAATGGGAAATCGATTCGCTGTGTTATCCCATCCGTTTGGCCTACCATTATTGGAAAAAAACAGGTGATAAAACTCCTTTTGATACCCAGTGGAAGAAAGCCATCCAACTGACCCTTAAAACATTCACCGAACAACAGCGGAAGGAAAGCAAGGGGCCATATAGATTTCAACGGTCAACTACCCACCCAACAGATTCGCTGCCAATGAGCGGCTATGGTTTTCCGGTCAAGCCCAATGGACTGATCTGTTCGGCCTTTAGGCCAAGTGACGACGCTACTGTTTTTCCATTTTTAATTCCGTCTAACTTTTTCGCAGTCATCAGCCTAAAGCAGGCTGCTGAAATGGTAACAGCCATCCAGGCTGATAAAGTTTTAGCTGATCAGCTTCTGGCCTTAGCAAACGAAGTAGAGGCTGCCCTAAAAAAATACGCCGTGAGCAACCATCCTGAGTTTGGAAAAATATATGCCTTTGAAGTCGATGGATTTGGTGGAGCCTATCTTATGGATGACAGCAATGTGCCCAGCCTGCTCTCGATGCCCTATTTGGGAACGGCAAAAACCGATGATCAGATCTACAGGAATACACGGAAATTTATCCTATCGGCAAACAATCCTTATTTCTTTAAAGGAAATGCTGCGGAAGGCATCGGCGGGCCTCATGCCGGTGCAGACATGATCTGGCCCATGGCCATCATTATGCAAGGATTGACTTCGGTCAACGATGCCGAAATCAAAAATTGTATTGCCATGCTCAAAAAAACGCATGCAGACAAAGGATTTATGCACGAGAGCTTCCATAAGGACGATCCTAATAAATTTACCCGTAGCTGGTTTGCTTGGGCCAATACCTTATTCGGTGAATTTCTCTGGAAAGTCTATCAGGAAAAACCTTATTTGTTGGGTTAGGTGTAAAGCTTAGCGCGCGGCGCATAGCGCTCAGCGTGTAACACCAAATCCGAAGCGCTATGCATCGTTTTTTATTTCTTCCCTTAAAGTTCTGTTCTTCGATTTCGATGCGCTGCTTTCCGTATTTTATCTATAGTCTTTTATCTTTTGTCTATAGTCTTTTATCTTTTGTCTTTTATCTTTCCGCTTTTGCCTTTTAACTTTTAACTTTTGACTTTTGCAACTATGTCCAAACAATCATACATTTACGGTTATCAATCTTAGACCATGCTTAAAAAACTGATTACCCTTTCCTTACTTTCTGCCAGTTTAACACTTTCCGCACAAACGGTTGGAAAAATAACCGACCCTGTAGAATGGATCAATCCGCTGATGGGCACGCAGTCCAAGCCTGACCTATCGAATGGAAATACCTATCCGGCCATTGCCGTGCCATGGGGAATGAACTTTTGGACGCCGCAGACGGGTAAAATGGGCAATGGATGGGCGTATCAGTATGATGCTGACAAGATCAGGGGATTTAAGCAGACCCATCAGCCATCGCCATGGATGAACGATTATGGGCAATTTGCGATCATGGCCGTAACGGAAAAGCTCAAATTCTATGAAGATGATCGGGCAAGTTGGTTTACGCATAAGGCTGAAGTGTCAAAACCCTATTATTACAGCGTCTATCTGGCCGATGCCAATGTAACCACAGAAATTACGCCCACCGAAAGGGCCGCACAGTTCCGTTTTACTTTTCCCAAAACAGACAGTGCATTTATCGTGGTCGATGCGCTGAACAAAGGTTCCTACATCAAGATCATCCCGCAGGAGCGCAAGATTATCGGCTGGACTTCCAAATATGCCCGCGGACCACTGCCTGCCAACTTTAAAAATTACTTTGTACTTTATTTCGATAAGGCCTTTACCGTGTCCAAAACATTTAGGGCAAAGACGCTGGTCAGGGATACCATTGAAATTCAGGGCGACCATACGGGTGCAGTCATCGGATTTAAGACCACAGCCGGAGAAAAGGTTAACGTAAAGGTTGCCTCTTCTTTTATCAGCTTTGAACAGGCAGAACTTAACCTTAAAAGAGAATTGGCCAACGACAGTTTTGACGCCACGAAAGCCAAGGCCAAAGCCATTTGGAACAAGACCTTAAGCCGGATCCAGATCGAAGGCGGAACGGTAGACCAGACCCGAACTTTCTATTCGTCGTTTTACCGGACACTTTTCTTCCCAAATAAGCTTTATGAACGAGATGCCAATAACAGAGTGGTACATTGGAGCCCATACAATGGCAAGGTACTGCCGGGCTATATGTTTGCCGGTACAGGTTTCTGGGATACGTTCAGGGCATTATATCCATTCCTAAACTTGGTCTATCCTGCTATCAACAAAGAAATGCAGGAAGGACTGATCAACGATTATAAAGAAGGCGGTTGGCTGCCCGAATGGAGCAGTCCCGGCTACGCGAACATTATGATCGGCAACAATTCGGCATCGGTAGTTGCAGATGCCTACATCAAAGGACTCCGTGGCTACGATATCGAGACGCTCTGGGAAGCCCTGAAGCATGGTGCCAATAACGAGGGGCCCATGGCTGCAGTGGGCCGTTCGGGCGTAAAATATTACAACGACCTGGGCTATGTCCCCTTTGATGTAAAAGTGAATGAAAATGCCGCCAAGACCTTAGAATATGCCTATGATGATTTTGCCATCTACCAATTGGGCAAGGCGCTCGGCAAGCCGGAAATCGAAATCGGGATCTATGCCAAGCGCAGCATGAACTATAAAAATCTATTTGATCCAGCCTCGGGATTGATGCGTGGTAAAAATGCTGATGGGACTTTCCAGTCGCCGTTCAGTCCATTCAAATGGGGTGGGGCGTTTACAGAAGGCAATAGCTGGCATTATACCTGGTCGGTTTTTCAGGACGTGGCGGGCTTGGCCAAGCTGATGGGCGGAAACCAAAAGTTTGTGGCCAAGCTTGATTCGGTGTTTACCATGCCACCGGTATTTGATGAGAGTGTATATGGAAGCGTGATCCACGAAATCAGGGAAATGCAGATTGCCAACATGGGGCAATACGCCCACGGCAACCAGCCCATCCAGCACATGATCTACCTGTACAATTATGGTGGAGCCCCTTGGAAGGCCCAATATTGGGTGCGTGAAGCCATGGACAGACTCTATAAGGCTACGCCTGATGGGTATTGCGGAGATGAGGATAATGGACAAACTTCGGCCTGGTATGTATTTTCGGCGATGGGCTTTTATCCAGTCACTCCGGCTACGGACCAATATGTAATTGGCGCTCCGTTATTTAAAAAAGTGACCGTAAACTTGGAAAATGGAAAGACCATTACCATCAACGCCGCCAACAATAGCCCTGCGAACCGATACATCAATGTCTTTAAAGTAAATGGCGCTGCCTACGAAAAGAACTGGTTGAGCCATTCCGCGTTGCAAAAAGGAGCAGTGCTCGATTTCAACATGTCGGCTACACCAAACAAGCAGCGTGGAACGGCACCAAGTGCATTTCCATATTCGTTTTCAACCGCCCATTGAGTTGAAAGTTGTGCCGAAGGCTCCGTAGGAGTTCCTTGGGAACATCCCTGCTGGGAAGGTTGAAGGTTGAAAAGTTGAAAGGTCGTGCACGAGTTTTATTTGTCTACTTTGTGTCTTGGTACAGGTGTCTAATTTTTGCACCACAAAGGCACAAAGATCACAAAGAAATTATATTGCTTAATATGTGTACGGTCGTTCGCAACTATAAACTACAAACTACAAACCATCCGCTATCACCATTAGCTTCTGCTTCAATTCTTCGGCATTAAAAGGTTTGGCGATATAATCGTCGAGGCCAGCGGCTTTGATCTCGCTTTCAATTGTAGAATCTACTGCTGCGGTAAGTGCAATGATCGGGGTTTTGGCCTTGATTGGATCGGCATCATTCCGGATCAGTTCTGTGGCTTCATAGCCATTCAATAGTGGCATATGGATGTCCATCAGGATCAGGTTGTAGGATTTGCTCCTGAAGGTTTCAACAGCTTCCATGCCATTGGCGGCAAAGTCTGGAACGATATCCCACTTGGCCAGCAATTTTTTCATCAATAAAATGTTCATCTGGTTGTCTTCCGCGATCAAGATCTTTAAGCTGCTGATATCCATGGTTGCTATTTAATGTCGAAGGCCCGAATGCCGTTGCCTAAAATTAGAAATTATTATCAATGTTCAAACCACAATACCATGAGTTTCAAATTTAATTTGTCAACATTGAACTTTTGATTACTTTTGCATCCCGCAGCGTTAGCTAACTGCTAACTACCAACTAAAAACGGGGGATTAGCTCATTTGGCTAGAGCGCTTGCCTGGCAGGCAAGAGGTGACCGGTTCGAATCCGGTAT
>JAVHXV010000012.1 GCA_031119475.1 Pedobacter sp.
TTACTTTTTACTTTTTACTTTTTACTTTTTACTTTTTACTTTTTACTTTTTACTTAAATTATCAAAGCTCAATCTGTCTCTTAATGCTTTCCTCGAGCGAGATCAGGGTTTCTGTACGTTGGATCCCTTTTACGGCCTGGATTTCCTCATTGAGCACATGGCGGAGGTGGTCGGTATCCCGGCAGGTAATTTTGGCAAACATGCTGTAGGAGCCGGTGGTATAATGCAGTTCCACCACTTCCTTGATCTTGCTCAGCTGTGCCACCGCATCTTTGTACAATGAACCTTTTTCAAGGTAGATCCCCAAAAATGCCGTAATGTCATAGCCTGCTTTTTTAGGGTCGATGATCAGGTGCGATCCCTTGATGATGCCCATATCAATCAGTTTCTTCATCCTCACATGAACCGTACCCCCAGAAATGATCAGTTCCTTGGCAATTTCGGTGTATGGTTTCGTGGCATCCTGCATCAACTGCGTCAAAATCTGGATATCTAGGTTATCAATTTCTAAATTTTGGGTTTCTTTTTTAAGCATAAATTTCTTAAACGTTAAAGATTTGCTAAAATAATTACAATATTTATAAAAATAAAATTAAATGATTAAAATATTTGTAACATATTTACCAAACTACCTATATTTGTATCAATCAATCAGCTTTAGTAGTTTGAATTTACATTTTAGAAAGAAAACTTACAACTGCGATTGGACAAAAAAATGTAGGGTGGTGAAATTGGCAGACACACCTCCTTGTCTCGGTGGTAGAGAAAAATGGGAAATCCAGCAATGGTACAACCACTCTATGAAGGTTCGACTCCTTCCCCTACAGCAAACTTACGAAGTCTTAAAGACTTCGTAAGTTTACTAAAGAATGTTGGGTGGTGAAATTGGCAGACACACCTCCTTGTCTCGGTGGTGGGGATTATGGGACAAACGCAATTTATGGGTTGACCACAAATTAATTTTGAATTGCAGCTAACTACCCCTTGAAGGTTCGACTCCTTCCCCAACAGCCAGTTTTATAAATAATAAGTTAGTTAAGGAGAGTGACCTGGGATCGGGTTACTCTTTTTTTTTTAAGTGATTTCACCGATTTATAGGATGACACAGATAGATGGAAAATGGAAGAAGTAAGATGGAAAATGAGACAATCCATCTTCCATCTTACCTCTACCATCTTACCTTTTCCATCTTACCTATTTAATCCCGTATTTATCGCTAAACTTCTTATCCAATTGTTTGTGCAGGTTGTCAAGGTTGATGGAACGGCCCTGTATAAATGCCTCTTCAACCTTGTTTGTCCGCATATCTAAAGCATCACCTGCCGAAATAAAGAAGGTGGCATCCTTACCAATGGCGAGGCTGCCCGTAGTTTTATCTACGCCCATTACTTTGGCTGCGTTAATGGTAATGGTCTTTAGCGCTTCCTCTTTATCCATGCCCCAGGTAGACGCTGTGCCTGCCATAAATGGAAGGTTGCGCTGTTGCCAAAACCCATCAATGCTAATGACCACTGTTACCCCGGCATTGGCCAGTTTGGCCACATTTTTATAGGGCATGTTCACATCATCGTCTGCATTATTGGGCAACGCATGGGGCTGTTTAACCACCACTGCAACATTATTGCTCTTCAAGAAATCTGTGAGCAGATAAGCATCATCACCCCCTACAATGGTAGGTGTAATGCCGAACTTTTTGGCAAAATTAACAGCTGCAACAATCTCTTTTTGTCCATTTGCGGTAATGAACAATTTTTCGGCTCCATTGAACAATCCTTTCATGGCGGCCATTCTTGTATTGGTTACCGCTGGAGTTGCTTCATGATAGGCTTTGGCTTCGGCAAAGAACCTGTTCAGTTCGGCAATTGCTGCGTTGGTACGCTCATTTGGATCCACGCCTGCCGTGGTGGCGCCTCCGCCAAATCGGCCACCGCCACCAAATCCGCCCCTTCCACGAGGTGTTACGGGCCAGGTCATGTGCATGGCATCCTCTTTTTTGAGTACGGCATCTTCCCAATTCCAAGCATCTAACTGCACCACAGAAGAGCTGCCAGAAATGGAGCCGCCTTTAGGGGTAATCTGAGCCATGAGCACCCCATTGCTACGTAAAGTAGCCTGCACCTTTGAATCGGTGTTGTAGGCAATCAGCGCACGGATATGGGCATTGTTTTCGCCCAGTTCATCATCATCAATGGTTGCTTTGACCGATTCGATTTCGGCCAGGCCGAGGTTGGTAATCGGTGCAATAAAACCCGGGTAAATGTGCTTCCCGTTGGCGGTAATCACTTTGGCATCTGTTAGGGCCAATTTTACGACGGTCGCATCGCCCATCCCAATAATCTTTCCCTTATCGAACATGAGGTAGCCATTATCGATCACCTTTCCATCACCCGTATGGATGGTAGCGCCCATCACCACGATTTTTTGGGATTGTGGTTTAGCTGGAGAAATATTCGCCTGCCCAAATGCCAAACTTGCGGATGCAAATAAAGCTATTGCGGTTGAAATGTACTTATTCATGATTGTGTTCTCCTTCCATTTGATTTTGTTCTGCCCAATAGTCTTGTTCTGTCTCGCAGGCATACAATCGTGGCGGACGCTCACCAAAGGCACGTTGCGTACGTGCGCCAGCGTTCTTGCTTTCCGCAAGCTTTTGGATGATCCTTGCCTTTTCGGTCTTCATGGTGTTCTGTACCTGTGCATCACGATCGATGTCCCAATAGGCAATCCCATCAACAAAGGTCTTTTCGGCCTTTGCGTAGATCGATAATGGATTGGCAGACCAGATGACCACATCGGCATCTTTGCCCACCTTGATGCTTCCAACCTTATTGTCGATATGTAGGATCCTTGCCGGATTGAGCGTTACGAATTTCAGTGCCTCTTCTTCTGGAACACCTCCGTATAGCACTGCTTTACCAGCTTCCTGGTTAAGGTGTCGCGCCATTTCGGCATCATCAGAGTTAAAGGCGGTGGTAATGCCTACGTTGTGCATGATCTTTCCGTTGTAAGGAATGGCTTCCTGCACCTCCATTTTATAGGCCCACCAATCAGAGAAGGTAGAACCGGCAATGCCATGTGCCTTCATCTTATCGGCTACTTTATAGCCCTCTAGGATGTGCGTAAAGGTATTGATCTTAAATCCGAGGCTATCGGCCACATGGATCAGCATGTTGATCTCGCTCTGGACATAAGAGTGGCAGGTAATGAAGCGTTTGTTGTTCAGGATTTCTACAATGGCATCAAGCTCAAGGTCCCTGCGCACATTGTTCCCTTTTACGGCCAGTGCCTTCTCGTATTCCTTCGCTCTGGTAAACTCGTCTACAAAGGTCTGCTCTACGCCCATGCGTGTCATCGGGAAGCGTTGGTTGTTTTGGGCCGAGCTCTGTTTTACGTTTTCTCCCAAGGCAAATTTGATAAAGCCATCGCTGCCCGCAAACTTCAGTTCTTCAGGTAGCTTGCCCCAACGTAATTTGATCAACTGGGTCTGTCCGCCGATCGGGTTGGCCGATCCGTGCAGGATGTGCGAAGTGGTTACCCCACCCGCCAGCTGACGATAAATGTTCACATCCTCAGAATTGATCACATCTGCAATGCGCACCTCAGCAGAAACAGATTGAGCACCTTCATTGATCCCCCCAGAGCCTGCAATATGCGAGTGCTCGTCGATCAGCCCAGCGGTGATGTGCTTGCCAGTGGCATCGATCACCTTGGCATTTCCTGCCGAAAGTCCTTTGCCCACGGCTTTGATCTTGCCATTTTCCAACAAGACATCCGCGTTTTGCAGGATACCTTCCTTCTCATTGGTCCATACGGTGGCATTTTTAAGCAGTACGGCTTCTTGTGCCGGTAAAGTTGGTGTTCCAAAGGCGATAAATGGATAGATCAATGGCCCATTTGCACCAGGTGCTTTAGGTTGTTCCTCTCTCTTAGGCATTTCTTTTGCCGCCTCTTTAAAGGTTCCCTTCCAATAGCCAGCAGGTGCGGAGTTTACAAGAACATCACCTCCGAGTGTAATCGGCGCATTATTGCTGATGTATCCATTCAGGCGGACATCACCCACCGGATTTTTCTTCAGGTTGAATGAAATGGTTACCCAATCGCCAGATCTGCTAAATGTCGCATTGGTCTTAGCACTATCTGGTCCGAGGCGTTCGATAGCCGCCATCGTGCCCGGGCTTGTTCCAGCTATTTTCAATAAAGTATTGCCAATACCATCGATATTTAGGGAGTAGGTACCACGCAGGTCGGCTACATCCATTTTATTTACCACAAAACGCTTTCCCTGTACCCAGTTTTCGAAGATCACGTTGCCAGATTTAAAGAGGTTATCTGAAGTGATCAGGAAATTGGCCAATTTGCCCTTTTCAATAGAACCGACCTTATCACTGATGCCCAAGAGCGATGCCGGAATTTCGGTAACCGCCATCAGGGCCTGTTTTTCGGTCAGTCCGTTGGTCATGGCCTGTTGGATGTTGGTCCAGAAATCCCTAGGGGTTTCCAATCCAAAGGTTGTTAAAGCAAATTTTACACCTGCTTTTTCCAGCACAGCCGGATTGGTTGGTGCCAATTCCCAATGTTTCAATTGGGCAAGACTTAGATTTCTCGCTTCATTAGGGTCTTCTACATCAAAAGCCTTGGGGAAATTGATCGGAATGATCAATGCTGATCCAGTGGCTTTCACTGCATCGATCCGCTGGTATTCATCGCCGGTAGACTTGATGATGTACTGCTTGCCAAATTCCTTGGCTACTTTATCAGCACGTAAAATGTTGGCCCATCCATCGGCCTCAAATAATTGCGGCAAATTCTGTTGTTTATTAAATTGGTCCAGGGAGATGTTGTATTCCTCTTTTTGCCCCTTATACCAAGTGGCATCCAGATAAGTCTGGCGCAACAGCGCGATAGACCCCATCAATGAGGAAGGATAG
Organism: Pedobacter sp.; assembly: GCA_031119475.1. Taxonomy (GTDB): domain Bacteria; phylum Bacteroidota; class Bacteroidia; order Sphingobacteriales; family Sphingobacteriaceae; genus Pedobacter. Next base: position 4,929 of record JAVHXV010000012.1, read on the forward strand.
TCGTTGGAAGAAGTACCCCTGTTAAATGAATAGTTGGCTGCGGTCTGGTCGTTCAGCATCACCTCGTTTTCTTTTCCATCATTCAGTGTTACGGCTGCAGAAGTACCCCTAGCAATCCCGTCGCGGTTCACTACATTCACGCTGCCAAAACCAGTCTTGCGCAGGTCATCGGCTTTTTTGGAGTCAATGGTAAACAAGGTCCTGACCTCAGTTTCTGGCCTAATGCTCTCGTTCCAGCCATAGGCCCCTTTTTTGGTGGAGGTAAAGACAGATTGGCGGCCAAAAAACCCGCCACCGCCCGGTGCGTTACGTTGCGCTTCCGGAATTCCATAAGCTGTAAAAGCATCGATCAGTGAAGGATAGATGTATTTTCCCTTTAGGTCGATCACCACATAACCCTTGGGAATTGATGTCCCCGTTCCAACCGATTGGATGGTTTTGTCCTTAACGAGCAATACGCCGTTATTGATGGTCTGATTGGCATTAACTACAATGGTGGCATTGGTAAACGCATATAATCCCGGCCTGATGTCAAAAGATCCATTGACCGGAAAAGTCTGTTGCGCAAACAAAACCGTTGTAGAAAATACCAGTACAAGTGCAAGTAGAATTTTCTTCATCATGTTTAAGTTAGTTTATCTGCTAAATCTATTAATTAATCTGGATTTGTGGAGGAGTTATCACAGGTTTTTTACAGGCGGAGCGGAGAGCGGAGGGCGGAGGGCGAAAAGCGATTAGCATTGAGCCAGCAGCGTTTGGTTGATGGTATGATGCCTGTCGCTATTCGCCACACGCAAAACGCACAACAAAATGCAAACATCCTATAACATTTCCCCAAAAACTGCCCTTTTCAGCCATTTTTGTTCAAGCCGGATCTACCGTTCGTTTACGCCGAGTATACCGTTTGTTGTGGCCGAACGTGTTTTTGCTCGATTCTTGTACAATCTTATCCTGATTGCCTTTTGTCTTTTATCTTTCGTCTTTCTACTTTCTACTTTTTACTTTCTACTTTTTCCTTCAATAATGTTTATTTTCGAAGAAAAAACGAAATGAGCTTATACCAAATCTTGAAAAGTGCACATTCTGGCTGGAGATATCTGGTCTTCGTGCTATTGGTCATCGCATTCATCCAGGCATTGGTGGGGTGGCTGGGCAACAAAAGCTACACTGAGGGCACACGGAAGCTAAATGTCTTTGCGATGGTGAGTGCACACATCCAATTCCTATTGGGACTGGTCCTGTATTTTTTAAGTCCGCTAACCAAGCTTCCGGCATCAGAGGCTTTGGGCAGGTATTGGAAAATGGAACACATTGGCACCATGATCCTCGCGGTGGTCCTGATTACGATCGGTAATTCGCGTTCCAAAAAGGTAACAGTTGCGGCGGCCAAGCACAGGAGCATCGCCATCTTTTTCGGATTGGGACTGGCCCTGATCATTGCTGCTATCGTGATGATGACCAAGGTTGGTCCGACGACCACATTTTTTGGGATGTCGACTTCATAATTTGTCCTACCCTATCCGCCATGCGCCAAACGTTTTACAATTTAATTTTGATTATTTAACTTTTTATATATTTTTGTTCACGATGATGATAAATAAACATACATGGCAATGGCGCGGTAATGCTGAAAAGCGTATCGTCGAAGCTTTGTGTACCTTATAGTTATCAACCTAAACTTGAACCACATTATCAACCCGACGTTACACAACGCCGGGTTTTTTTATGGCCTGGCATAAGACAATAATAAAATGAAATCATACGACATCCGATCGCACATCAAAAAACGCTTGGCAGATACCACTACCCCAGTGAGCATCTACCTCCGTTTACGCGATGTTTTTCCGAATACCATCCTGTTGGAAAGTTCAGACTACCATAGCCGTGAAAATGCCACAAGCTATGTCTGTGCAGAACCAGTGGCTGGCATTACGCTCCAGAACGGAGAACTGAGCACTTATTTTCCCGATGGAGAGAAGGAAACGAAGTCTGCTTTTGACCTCACTCGTGAAATATCAGCGTTTAAGAGCAGGTTTGCAACTTCGGCTACCAAAGAGAAGCACATTTCAACAGGACTGTTCGGTTATTTCACGTGGAATGCCGTTCATCATTTCGAAGACATTTCCTTTACGGCCGAAACCCCTGCTGACGAACAGATTCCACAGCTACAATACCATGTTTATCGCTACATTATTGCCATCGATCACTTTAAAAATGAGATCACGCTGGTCAAAAACGTTTTTAATGCCGATGAAGATGCCGACCTCTCCAAAGTGGAATACCTGATCCAGAACAAAAATTTTCCGGAGTATAATTTTAGCACCAATGGCCCCGAAGAGTCGAATTTGACCAACGAAGGTTTCATGGACATTGTAGAGCAGCTCAAAAAGCACATCTATCGTGGCGATGTTTTTCAAATCGTTCCATCAAGGGCTTTTAAGCAAGGTTTTTTGGGCGATGAATTCAATGTGTACCGTTGTCTGCGCTCGATCAATCCATCACCTTACCTCTTCTATTTCGATTACGGCAACTTCAAGCTCTTTGGCTCATCGCCAGAGGCACAGATTACCATCAACCAAAATGTGGCCAATATTTTTCCGATTGCGGGAACATTTAAGCGGACGGGAAATGATGAGGAAGATGTGGCCTTGGCCAAAAAGCTGGAGGAAGACCCTAAAGAGAGTGCCGAACATGTGATGCTCGTAGATTTGGCCAGAAACGACCTGAGCAGGCATTGCAGTGCGGTCGAAGTCAAGTCGTTCAAAGAGGTACAATATTATTCGCACCTGATCCATTTGGTATCTAAAGTGAGCGGCACCTTACAGGCGGGGGTCGATGCCTTTAAGGTAGTAGCTGATACCTATCCGGCAGGTACGCTAAGTGGGGCACCAAAATACAAGGCCATGCAGCTGATCGACCAATACGAGCAATTGGGACGAAATTTCTATGCCGGGGCTATCGGGTACATGGGCTTCAACGAAGATTTTAACCACGCCATCATGATCCGCACATTCATGAGCAAGAACAACTACCTACATTATCGTGCCGGCGCAGGAATTGTTGCTGATTCGATCGCCGAAAATGAACTTAATGAAGTAAACAACAAAATTGCCGCCTTGCGCAGGGCAGTAGAAATGGCCGAGCAGCTTTAGATTTAGCTATACGCCCTACGCCAAGCACTTAAACTTATTACAATGAACAAAAAACCAATACTGGTCATCGACAACTACGACAGCTTTACCTATAATCTCGTCCATCTGGTAAACGAATTGGGCTACGAGGCCGTGGTATGGAGAAATGATAAATTTAACCTGGAAGATATTGAAGCTTTCGACAAGATCCTGCTTTCACCAGGACCTGGTATCCCTGAAGAAGCCGGTCTATTGCTGGATGTGATCAAAACCTATGCCCCGAGCAAGAGCATTATGGGCGTGTGTTTGGGCCAACAGGCCATAGCCGAAGTTTTCGGGGGGAGCCTGCTCAACCTGGGCCGCCCGATGCACGGCATTGCCACTCCGATAACAGTGCTCGATCAACAGGAGCAACTGTTTCAGGATTGTCCGCCGAACATGGAAGTCGGCCGTTACCATTCATGGGTGGTCGACTCGGCTACATTGCCTCAAACCTTACACGTAACCGCTACTGATGCCGATGGGCAGATTATGGCCCTACGCCACAAGGAATTTAATGTTTGCGGGGTACAGTTCCATCCAGAGAGCGTACTTACGCCAAGCGGCAAACAGATGATGAAAAATTGGCTAGCAAATTAAAAAAATGAATATCCTAGATAAAATTGTACTTCGAAAGAAAGAGGAAATAGCGTTGGCCAAGCAGCAGGTTTCCATCCAACAATTGGAAAAACAGGCACATTTTGGGCGCAGCACCTATAATTTTAAAGATTTCCTGTTGGCAGCAGACCGCACGGGAATTATTGCAGAATATAAAAGGCGATCGCCATCAAAGGGCATCATCAATGGAAATGCAACGGTCGAAATGGTCACCACAGCCTATAATGCAGCAGGCGCATCGGCCCTTTCGGTATTGACCGATACAGATTTTTTTGGCGGCAAGGCCGACGACCTGATACAGGCGAGGGCCGTTAACCAGATTCCCATCTTGAGGAAAGACTTTATGATTGATGAATATCAGCTGCTGGAAGCAAAGGCCTGGGGAGCGGATATCATTTTGCTGATTGCGGCAATCCTCAGCCCAAAAGAAATCGACCAGTTGGCGGCAACCGCGAAAGGCCTTGGCCTGAATGTCTTATTGGAGGTGCACGACCAAAAGGAACTGGAAAGAAGCCTTTCTCCGAATCTATCGGCCATAGGTGTAAACAACAGAAACCTGGGCGATTTTACGGTAAACATCCAGACCTCCTTCGAGCTGGCCGATCAGATCCCGAACGATTTCCTGAAGATCTCAGAAAGTGCGATCGATAATCCTGCAGTGATCAGGGAACTCAAATCTGCGGGCTACCAAGGGTTTTTGATCGGAGAGAATTTCATGAAGACCAATGATCCGGGCCAGGCCATGGCAGCATTCGTGAGTGCACTTTAATTGGTAGTAACAGTTTGACAATCTTTAAAGTTTGTCAAAGTTAAAATAGAGTTTATACCTGAAAATCCAATTAGCTTTCCACAATGAGTTGAATTGATCAATTTCATAAATCAAACCTGCCCTCCTAACCTAAAGTCTCTTTTTAAATTGCCCTTTACAGGTACGGAAAAGCACTATCTCGGGGACTTTGTCAAAGTGAAAACAGCCCCTAAACGAAAAATACCAATAGCTTTTAACAATTTATCCTTTGCTGAAGTTTAACAAAAGCTAATCAATCCATCTAACACAAACCTCACATTTTATTGTTACTGGTTTGGGGTCTTAACTTCGTATATTTGCAGTATTAATGGGAAAACAGAAATATTATGATACCGCCCTCAAACAGGAGCGCGCCGTGCTTGTGGGTGTAGTTACCCCAGGCGAAAAACCTGAGCAGACCAAGGAATACTTGGATGAGCTGGCCTTTCTTGTGCAGACTGCTGGCGGGGTGGTCGAAAAAAATTTTACGCAAAAAATGTTAAAGCCAGACCGGGCAACCTTTGTGGGCACCGGTAAACTGGAAGAAATACAGACCTACATCAAGGCCGAAGAAATTGATATGGTCGTTTTTGACGATGAACTTTCTCCATCGCAATTGCGCAATATCGAGCGCGAACTTCAGGTCAAAATCTTGGACCGCAGCAACCTGATCCTCGATATTTTTGCCGGAAGGGCACAAACCGCCCAGGCCAAAACCCAGGTCGAACTTGCCCAGCTCCAATATCTTTTGCCACGACTGACCCGATTATGGACCCACTTGGAACGACAAAAAGGGGGTATCGGAATGCGTGGACCAGGTGAGACACAGATCGAAAGCGATAGGCGGATGATTTTGGAGAAAATCGCCCTGCTTAAATCCAGACTGAAATTGATCGACCGCCAGAACGAAACGCAGCGCAAGAACAGGGGCCAATTGATCCGTGTAGCCCTGGTGGGCTATACCAACGTTGGCAAATCTACCATCATGAACATGCTTTCTAAATCTGATGTCTTTGCAGAAAATAAACTTTTCGCCACTTTAGATACCACAGTTAGAAAAGTCGTGATCGAAAATCTTCCCTTTCTGCTCTCCGATACGGTTGGATTTATCAGAAAACTGCCCCATCATCTTGTTGAATGCTTTAAATCTACATTAGATGAAGTGCGCGAAGCAGATATCCTGATCCACGTTGTCGATGTTTCCCATCCCAACTTTGAAGACCAGATCCATACCGTAAATGAAACACTCAACGACCTGGGTGCACGTGATAAAGATACGATCATGGTATTCAATAAAATTGATGCCTATGTGACCCCAGCCGCCGATGAATTTAATGAGGAAGAAAGTACGCCACTGACCTTGGCCGACTTTAAAAAAAGTTGGATGGCGCACAACAACTCGCCAAGTTTATTCATTTCAGCTACCAAAAAAGAAAATGTTGAAGAATTTAGGGAAATGCTGTACGAAAAAGTAAAAGCCTTGCACACCAGCCGCTATCCTTACGACAAACTGTTATATTAGACACTGAAGCCTGGAGCAAGGAGCAAGGAGCAGAGAGCAAAGAGATCAAGGAATAAAGACAATGGACTATTGGCTGATGACTAATGACTACTGACTATGGTCAGGACTATCGACCATCAGTGTAATCACCTTCATCGGTGCAATCATATAAAAAATGGAAAGTAAAAGACAACAAAAGTTTGCGGGGCTCTTACAAGAAGAGCTTGCAGCCATATTTCAGCGTGAGGGCGCTGCCTATTTGCCAAATACTTTGGTAACCATTACCAAAGTGAGGGTCTCTCCAGATCTTGCTGTTGCCAAAGTATTTCTAAGCTTTTTAAATACGACCAACACCAGCCTTTCTGTGGCAACAGTAAATGCACATGCTGGAGAAATCAGGTACAAACTGGGGGCTCGAATCCGCCACCAAGCGAGGGTAATCCCAACCTTGAGCTTCTTTGTGGACGACACCAACGAATATGTAGAGCACATGGATAAGATTTTCGATAAGATTGCCAAAGATCGCAATGCCGCCGAGGAATCAAATGGAAAACCAGAATAAGTACATCAGGGAGCCAGGAAATTTTATTACGCATATTGTCCCGGCACTTTTGGCCATCCCCGGGCTATACCTGCTCATCGGCCATGCCGAAAGCCGGTACGCTTATACCGCAGCCTATGTGTACGGCCTGGGCATATTGATTCTGTTCAGTGTGAGTGCCATCTACCACAGTGTGCCCAAATCGCCCTATGGCATACGCTTTTGGCAAAAATTTGACCATTGCTGCATTTACCTGATGATTGCAGGATCTTTTACCCCCACTGCCCTATTGGTATTCGATGGCTGGATCCGTTGGCTGCTATTTGGTCTGGTTTGGGCAATTGCATTGATTGGCTGTGCGCTTAAAATCTTTAACCGCCTAAAAAATCAGGCCATCTCTACAGGGCTCTACATTGCCATGGGCTGCCTCATTATTCCCTTCATTGCCAAAATGATCGAAACTTTGCCCATTGTCGCCTTATTCTGGCTATTCTTGGGCGGCGTATTTTATATTGGGGGCACCTATTATTATGCTAAGGATAAACAGCTGAACCGTTTTTTCCATAGCCATGAACTGTGGCATGTATTTGTAAATTTCGGCGCACTTTCCCATTTCATCTATAATTATGTGTATGTTTTTAAGCTAGGCCAGTAACCGATAAAGAATGAAAAATTTAGTGCAGCTTATTGAGAAGTACCGTCCTGAGTTTGCCCAAGTGGTCGATTTTGATCCAGCAAAGGATCAACTGATGGACTTTGACCTTACCGCTAACAATACAGCGCTTACATCCGCGATTTTAAATGATACCTTAGCGTTTTCACAATGGGTAAGCCATGAACTGTCCCAACATGGCGCAAAATATGGCATTGGCGGATACAATGAGCACAGAACCATCTACAGCCGTAGCGAACACTTCGATTCGGGCGAAGAGCCCCGCCGCCTTCATTTGGGAATCGATATTTGGGGCCCTGCCGGAACACCCATCTACAATTTTTACGAGGGCAAGGTGCACAGCTTTAAGTTCAATGATAACTTTGGCGATTACGGTGCAACCATTATCCTCCAGTATGAACTAGAAGGCGTAACTTTCTTTGCGCTGTATGGCCATTTAAGCTTAGATTCGCTAACAGGGCTCTTTCCGGGGAAGCCTATCGCGAGTGCTGAACAATTTGCCACTTTTGGCATTGCCGAAGAAAATGGCCATTGGCCCCCACACCTTCATTTGCAACTGATACGAGATATGCAGGGCTTTGTGGGAGATTATCCTGGTGTATGCCAATTTTCTAAACGGCCAGCTTATCTTGACAACTGCCCCGATCCCTCGCCTGTTTTGGGATTGGTCCGTAATACCTATTAATTATAGTAGACTTTGTCAAACTGTTTAGTTCTATGATTCGTTTCTTCCCCTACACTTTGACAATCTCCATGCATTACTATATGTAAAAATCCGCTTTATGGGGAAATTGCACCAATCCACTTTGACAAAGTCAATGACAATAGGATGACCGGAACAACAACCATCAAAACATTTCTCGCAAGTTATCGTTAACTACTTGATATTTAATTAAATTAGGGTAATGAGGATAATCGGGATTTTATTGCTTTGCTTTTCATTGGGCGCCAATGCCCAAAAACCCGAGCTCAAGGGCGGAATAGCTAATTTTGTGCAGCAACACACCATTTATCCCGATTATAGCCGCTACAGTTGCATACAGGGTACAATTAAAGTGGCCATCAAGTTGAACCATCAGGGGGAGATCTATCAGCAATATATTGCCGATGGGCTAGGCATAGATCTCGACGATGAAGCCCTAAGGGTAATTGGCATGAGCAGTGGCAAATGGACTGTTCCGCAAACATACGACACCACTGCGGTACTGTTGGTTCCGGTTAACTTTAAATTAAGTGGATATGGCTGCGAAAGAAAAACAAAAGGTGAAATTGCCTTGGCTATCCAAGCCTATAAAACGCGTGAAAACCTGTTGGAAGTAATCGCCAACTACTATACCAGTTTGCGCAATGGTACAGCAAAGGCTGAAGACGAACCTAAGATTTTAAGGATCAAGGAAGACCTCGGTATAGATGAAGATTATCTGGACAGCAGGATCGAAGCCGGAATGAAAAAATATAAGCAAGGAGATCGTGCAGGAGCCTGCAAAGAGTTTAACTTTGTAAGAAACATGGGCAGCACAGAAAAAGCGGATGCCCTACTTGCCAAATACTGTAATTAACTATGCGCTTTCTCTTTCGTACGCTCGCCATCTTTGATGTATTCGCCATCGTAATCATCGGCATGCAGCTCTATAACATCACCAAAAATTTTGATGAGAAAATCCTGCTTTCAGAAAAAATACAGGCCATCTTAATGTATCCGATGTTCGTGCTGATCATTGCAGGTGCCATAGGTCTATTTTTTTTGAAAAGATATGGCTTCATCTTGTACTACATCCAATTTCCATTTCGCTTATACCTTTTCATTTTCACGCTTGGCTTCATCACCCTAATTCCTGAAGCCCTCGAAAATTATGAAGACAAGTGGCCGGAAATCTTAAAGAAAGTCTGTTTTGTCGCAGAGGTTGTCCGCCTATACCTGACCATTAGGGGCCATCAGCAATTAAGGCAGGATTAATCTTGGGATTTGGGCACCAAAACATGGACCGCTTTCGGGATCAGTTTGGCCTCAATCTGGTTAACTTTCCCAAGATATTCTCCATCAACCTGAAAATGCACCTGATGTTTGGTATGGATCTTCAATGCCGATACCTGAAAGCTTTCGATCTTTTTAGGGTTCCAAGGGAGTTTGCTGATCCAGATCTTGATGATTTCCATCACCGCATATTCCTTGACCAAGATCACCTCAAAAAGCTGGTCATCTAATTTGCCTTCGGGATTGATTTCCAGACCGCTTCCATAGGCTGTTGCATTGGCCAGTGCCACCATCGCTGCCTTTTGGCGGATGAGCTGATCGCCTACCTTAAACTCCACATCCATTTTACGGTGGTTCCAAAAGGCCTGCCATGCTGCTTTTGCATAGGTAAGCATCCCACGGTCTTCAAGTTCGTCGAATTTTTTAACAATATAGGCATTAAAACCAATATCAGACAGGTGGATGCAAAGCTCATCATTGACCTTAATCGCATGGATCTGTTTCACCTGTCCGGTTATGGTTAAATCCAAGGCTTCTTTCACCGCTAAAGGCACTCCCAATTCTTTGGCCATGCCGTTTGCCGAGCCGGCAGGGATGATGCCAATCGGCACTTTGCTCCCCAAAAGGCACTCTGCCACCAGCTTTAGGGTCCCATCACCTCCTACGGCAATTACCCGATCGGCCTTTGATTTTTCAATAACAGCCTTTACCTCCTTAAGGGCACAATGTTCTGGCAGTTCATAAATTTCGGCCTCTTCTTCCCTAGGTTCAAAAAAACTCTTGATTTCTTGCAGATAGTCTATTTCACTCGTACCAGAGCCCGGATTTACAATGAAGAGCAGTTTAAGCGTTTTAGCGTTCACGATAGCATATTGTTTCGTCCTAAAAACAACTGATCGTTTAACTCTGTTTTAATTATCATGAAGCACACCGCATCGGTTAAGGTCTATCATGGCTATGGCCATACCCACAATCTGGTGGTTTATGGGCATGTGTTTTCTTTCAAGGCAAAAACGGTTCAGAACTTCAGCAAGAATGTGCTGGTCAACATCATGCATCTTTTTAAGCTCTTTGTGGTCAGGCCAAGTGCGTTTACCAAGGTACAGCTCCATTTCTATGGGCAGATAGTCGAAGCGCAGACCGCTTATGATGGTTTCTTTAAGTTTGAATGGAAGGCCGATCAGGAAGTCAAGGCGGGCTGGCATGATGTGAAGGTAGAGGCCTTAGACCAAAAAAATGAACTGATGGCTTCAGGAGAAGGAAAAATATATGTACCGCATATTACCCAATACGCTTTTATTTCTGATATCGACGATACCATTATGGTGTCGCATTCGGCTACGATCGGTCGGAGGCTAAGAGAACTGTTCGTAAAAAATCCGAGGACCCGAAAAACTTTCCCATCGCTCACCAAGCATTACAAATTGTTGGCAAAGGCACATGCCGCGCCCGACCAGCCCAACCCGTTTTTTTATGTTTCCAGCAGCGAATGGAACCTCTATGATTACCTAGTTGAGACTTTCCGCTTTAACGAACTGCCCGAGGGAGCCTTTTTGCTCAATCAGCTCAAAAGATGGAAAAACTTATTCGGCACTGGAAAAACTGGTCATGAAGGCAAGCTGTTACGCGTAATGCGCATCATTGATGCCTTCCCCAACCAACAATTTATTTTCTTTGGCGACAACTCGCAACAAGATCCCATGATCTATCAGGCCATTGCGGCCAAATATCCCACCAATGTGGTAGCCGTATACATCAGGAATATCAGGCCGTCCCGAACTGCAGAAACAGAGGAGGTGTTGGGCAAGATTGCAGCAGATCACATCAAAACCTGCCTGTTTACGCATAGCGATGAAGCCATTGCCCACTCGACACAAATCGGATTGATCACTTAAATAAAACACCATGAAAAAAGTAATTTTAGTCAGTATCGTTATCCTAGGCCTACTGGGATGTTCGAAAAAGTTAGACATCGCCACGCTGGCCAATACCAAATGGACTCTGAGCGAGTGGCCAGGAAAAGAACTTCCCGCAAATGCCGAAGCTACCTTGAATTTTGGCGCTGACAGTGGCATTGGAGGCAAATCATTCTGCAATACCTTTGGCGGCAAAGGTGTGATGACTGGCGATCAGGTCAAATTTGAGCAGATCTTTGGCACAAAAATGTTCTGCGAAGCGGTAAGTAAAGCTGAAAATGATTACATCGCCGACCTGCAGGCCACCAATTCGCTTGAACTCAGTGCCGGAAAATTGCAACTGCTCAAAGATGGCATGTTGTTGATGGTGTTTACCAAAAGCAATTAACTGATCGACTTCCCAAAGGGCGAAAAAGCCAAATTCATTAATTTGAAATGCTGAAGTCCGAAGGGGATGCCGACTACGGTGATGCAGAGCAGCAGTCCGAAGGCCAGATGCGTGAGAACGATGCCAATTCCGCCAAAAATCAGCCAGATGATGTTCATAACGGTCGATAGACAGCCAGTGTTTGATGAGGTATCGGTAATTTTTACGCCAAATGGCGCGAGGCCAACAATTGCAAACTTGAAACACTGGATGCCGAACGGAATGCCAACAATGGTGAGGCAAAGTACCAATCCGCCAAAAATATATTGAAAAAAGATAAAGATTCCTCCAAATATAATCCAGATGATGTTGCCGATAAAGTTCATGCCTGTTAGAGTGCTGGTGAAGAGGAAAGTTACAGGTTAGAGGGAAGAGAGCAACAACCTCGCAGGTTCTTACCTGCGAGGTTGTTAACCAAAGATACGTTGCTGGCCAAACTCACTTGCCAAATAAAGTCGTATAAATCGAATACGGATAATTTTTAGGGTTCTTGCTGATCTTGAACGGGATATTAAAATCGAACAGTTCGCTCAGCTTTAGTTCGAGTGCTTTTACAAAAGCTGTTTTCTCCAGTGCCAATAGTTCATTGGAGAGCACGTCCTTTCCACGCATAAAGCTTACACCATCCTTGCTCATGGTCTTTACGACATACAAATTGGGCTCTACCTGACTGTTTTTAGAAACCTGCTCATAAACGTAGGTGTAGAACATGGTCTGCACCAGGGCCTTATTGATGTTTCCGCAATCGGTGTCAAAGCAGTCTTCCATGGAACTGTACTTCAGCTGGTCGTTGCCTGTTTTGTAATCTACAATGCGATGGATACCATTTTTAAGGTCTACGCGGTCGATGATTCCATACAGTTTGATTTGTTGCTGGCTGCCATTTGCGGGGAATGAAAACGCTACACTGCCTTTTTGTTCCAATCCGACCAACGTAAAAGGTGCATCACTTTCATCTTGGGCCAAAATAAGCTGTACGTACTCCAAGATAATGGCATACACCACTTTTTGCATCCCGTTGAGCAGCACAGGGGCTGTTCGGTTGCCATGTAGCTCTTCTGCAAAGGCCTGCATGATCAGTTCGGGTACGGCGGCCCGCTTCGCATGAATCCTTTCTTTTGTAATATCCGGACTTTCGCGCATCAGCTGGGCATAGAACTGCTCCATCACATCATGCAAAATGAGTCCAATTTTATAGGCTTCGACGGTCTCTTCCACTTCCTGTGGTTCTGCGATGCCCGCAATGTATTTATAAAAAAAGTCTATCGGATTGCTGATGTAGGTGGTGAGTGCAGAAGCAGAAAGTACGCGCTCACCACTCAGGTATTTCTGGAGTTCCTGTTGTACTTTTTCGGTTTTTAAGATCACTTCCTCACGTACAGCAGCAGTCTTTACGGCAAGCTGCAGTTCACGGTGCGCAAAGGCGAAGCCACTTTCATATTCCAATTGCTTAATGAAACGGGAAGGCTCACCACTGTTGCTTTCATCAGTAAGGCTGTTATACACCAGCTCAATCTTTTCTGCCCTTTGCACCAAGCGGTAGAACATGTAGGCCGAAATCGCATCCTGGTTTTCCAAAACCGGCAGCCCATATGCCCTGCGCAAACTATCAGGTATAAACGTATTGCCCGTTCCGGTCTTTGGAACCATTCCCTCGTTTACACCGAGCACAATAACCTTATCAAAGTTGAGGTTCCTACTTTCCAATAGCCCCATTACCTGCAGGCCGTTCAAAGGATCGCCAGCCAACGGAACGGCAATGGCCGATAAGGACTTTTGGATCAGCGAAAGCACAAAACTGAGTTCTATCGGCTGTTGGTATTTGACCAAATGCTGCTGTAAGGTATCATGTAGCCGGTTCAGTTCCTGAAGGGTCTTGGAAAAAAGGTCGGCATCAATTTTCTTGAGGTTCCTGGCCGCCAGCTCACGCTGCAAGATTTTGTTCAACAGTTCGGTCAAGTCGGTTACCGCATTGGCGGATGAACGGACCGGCGTAAAGAAGGTGGCCAATAAGCCCCCTTGCCTAATCAGGCGTTCTGCCGGAATTTCGGTAAGCTGGTTTTCGATCAGGCTGTTAAAGATCTTTGACCGCATGGCTTCACTGATGCCAGTGAGCGGGTGGGACAAAAATGCCTCTACCGTCTGGTAGCCTACCCATTGTCTTTGTAAAAGGGAGAGCTGAGCATTTAACCATAGGTCTGAAAGGCCATATAAAGTAGATTGGTTGAGTGCAAACCCCATGGTAATGTTAACCGGCACCTGATTCAGATTGGCTGTTGCTGAAGGAATGGTCTGTATCAAAGGCATGAGCAGGCTTTCGTCGGCCAATACAATCGCCGTCTGTTGCACTTCCTGCCCATCGGCTATGGCTTTCAGTTCATCAACCAACAGTTCGTTCACAATTTTGGCCTGTGCGGTCTGGCCTTGGACCTTGTATATGCCCACATTTCGCTGATGGGCCTTGATATAGCTTGAATCGTTGCTCAATTGGTTTACCAGGCCGATCTGCTTCAGGTTTCTTCTCAAAAACAATCCTGCCTCCTGCATTTCATCTTCGAGGTAATAGGTATCGATGTCGAAATAGAAAATGGCCTTTCCCTCATCTTGCCAGCGTTTGAAAGCCTTTGCTTCGGCCCTGCTCAAGGCATTGAAACCCACGAAGATCAGCTTGCCCTGCACCCTGCCGTTTACAAAAGTTTCATCGAAATGCTGATCAGCTATTTTACGGTACAGCATGGCCATGGTCATGTACCCATCTTCGGCCAGACGTGCATGGAACTTGTCATAAAGCGTAGGCATCCGGTTCCACATCCTGATAAAAAGTTCCTGTTGCCGCTTATACTTCCCTTCTGAATACGACTGCCAGAATTGTGCTAAAAATTCCTTTTGTTCAGCGGTCAGGAAATCGAACTGTTGATTGATCGTAGCAATATCTTCTAGTTCCGTAAATAAACGGCGCTGATCTACCAGGTCGTTGTCGATCTGAGAAAAATCGCTCAGAATAATCTTGGCAAGGTGATGGAACCTGGACAGGGATGGAATTTTCTCCATCCCCTCTGCGCGCAATAGCGCTACATAGCAATCGTACAGTGCAAAGAACTGTGTATAGGGATCAGCGATCTTCAGCGTGGTGGCCGTAGCAAAAAATTCCTGCACCGTAAAAAAAGCTGGACTCCAAAATGGCTTTTTGATCAGGTCGGCCAAATGCTTTTGAAGATAGGCCGCAGGACGCTTGTTGTTGAACACAATGGCGCAATCTTGCAGGTTCGCCCCAAATTTGGCGACCAGGTCTTCGGCAACATCTTGGAGAAAAGGTTTCATTTTAATAATTTGATCTGGCTAATTGCTTCAATTTGATCATATCGCTTTCAGTTTTCCGGTCTGGGCATAAAATAGATAAGGCCTAACCTGTAGGTAGCCCATGGCCATGATCAGGTCTTTGTAGTTCAGCAATTGTATTTTGTGCTTCTCCATTTCCTCGGCGGTAAATTTATAATCTACAACGATCACTTCGTCTTTATTGATGATCAGTTTATCTGGGCGATAGGTTTTCCCATCCCTGCCGATAATAGACCGCTCATTGATGTGCTGTGCCCCGCTTTTTAACAAAGCACTCAATTCTGGATGCTCCAAAACTGCCTGCACCTGTTCTGTATAGGCTTGCTTTTCGCTTTCGGTAATCAATCCGGCCAAAATCTGTTTTTCGATCACCTGGTCCAGTTCTGCTATCGAATTTGCCTCTGCCAGGATAGCGTGGAGTGCACTTCCCTTTTGGCCAGATTTAGTGATGTTGTCGATGTATTGTAGTGGGCGGTCTTCTGTACTTTCATAGATTTCTGCCAACCGGTCGGAAGTAGGATAGGTTGTTAAGGCCAGGGGCGATAGCTGCATCGCACGATCGTTTTGTGTACCATAGGCCCCAAATTCTATTTCTGTTCCAAATTCGCCAAAATCCTCTTCGTATACCTGTAGAATGGCATCGCCAATGTTGGTAATGCTTTTGCTTTTTTTGGCTGGAACAGCAATATAAAGGTAATCTTTGGCCCGGGTTGTTGCCACATATAGCGTATTCAGGGCATCCAAATAATTGAACAAAAGTTCTTCCACATAATGGCTGGCTACGCTCGATGACTTAAGGCTGCTGGTATATTGCAATGGCACGCGCTGCAGTTCTTCGTAGGGCGTTCCTTCCATCGGCACCCAAAAAGTGCTATTTACTTTTCCGCCCAATCGCCAATCGCAGAAAGGAATAAATACAGCCCTGAATGCCAATCCCTTAGATTTATGGATGGTGAGCACCTGAATGGCGTTAGCCGTTTCGGGAGAGGGCAGGTTTTTGGACTTCCCATCTTCTTCCCACCAGGTGAGGAAAGCAGTGATCCCCTTTTCTCCCAAGAGCATGGCCGAATTGACCAGGTCACGGAATGCCAAAAGGTAAGGCAAGAAAGGATTGATGGAATCTTTTTGATAAGTATCCAGCCCGAATGCCGAAATCAGTTTTTCGATGAGTGCCGCAACAGGCAGCTGTAGCCAAGTTCTGTGGTTTTCGCAAAAGTCTGATGGAAATACATGAGTCAGCGATTCGATTGGCGTACGCTTCAGCTCAAAATAATGTTCTCCATTGATGCTCTTGCCATGGATCTGCGCATACAGCGCAATGCAATTTGCCTTATAGAGGGCAGATTGCTCCTGCGTGGTAATCAGCAGTTTTAGCGCATTGATGATCAATTTGATGGCAGCACTGCTCGCAATTTTTAGGGCCTCGCCCGAGATGACATCAAGCCCATCATTCATCAGCGCATTGACTACCGCCGTGGCGTCACTATTCGAGCGCACCAAAATGCCAATCTCTCTTTGCTGATAGCCTTTTTCCGTGAGCAAAAGCTCAATCTCGACCAACATTTCCCGCAGCGATGCTTCCTTCACATTCTCGGCATCATTAAAATCGGTGATCAAGGTATTGGCAAAATCGTCGTCATCTGCCTTTTTAGGCTTTTCAAAAATGATTTTTTTAACCTTGACCATTCCTCCATCTGCTGTATTGGCGTGGGTCCGTTGGGCTACGCCCTCGTAGATATTGGTAATGATCTGGTCGTACTGCCGTTGCTGTCCATGCCAGAATTCCTGCAAGGCGCTATGATCAGCAGGAATCTCTTGATTGATCTGCGTTTGGAGCAATTTTGCCAACTGCTCATACAGGCCATTGTTGAAATCGATGATGGCTTTTGTGCTCCGGTAATTTTCCCAAAGTTTGTCATCGATCACATTGTGTGGCAACAGGTCGATCTTTGCATCGCTATGGAGCAGCCGATAATCGCCATCACGCCACCTGTAAATGGATTGTTTGGTGTCGCCAACGATCAGGTGCGAGGTCAATTTGCCATCATGGGTGGCAATTGCATTGCCTACCAAAGCCTTAAAGCTGTTCCATTGGTTTCTGGAAGTATCTTGGAACTCGTCGAAAAGAAAATTCCGGTACTGGTTGCCCATTTTTTCCCAAATGAATGATGGGTTGTCGCCAGCATCTTCGGCAATTCCATTGAGCAATTGCTGTGCATCACTGATGAGCAGTTTTTCGCTTTCCTCGCGATATTGGACCAAAAGTCCTGCAACTTCCTGCATCAGCCTTAAATAATAGCCATTTTTTAAAAATGCCTTGGCCAGTACATATTGCTCATTTCCCTGCCCATAAATCTGCTGCATTTCGCGCAATATCGGATTGATGGCGGCAAACAAAATATTGTTTCTACCTTTTTGGAGCCAATTTCCTTCATCATCCAACAAGGTAAGCACGCTCTCGATTTCTTTGAGGCTGCCCTGTGCAATCGATTTAAACCTGAGCAATTTGGAGCGGGTCTTTCCCTTAAGGTCATCAGTAGATAGGCCACTCGATACGATATGTCCACTGGCGGTTTCGGCAAGGGCCATGAGGGCATCTTCGTAATTTTTAATAAAATTCTTGCTAAAGGCGATGTACCTTTTAAAAACTTCATCTACGTTTTGGGTGCCAAATGCACGGATAGCTGCTTCAAAATCCTTAAATCGATCTTTAAAGACCTCACTGATGAGTGCCAACAATTCTGATTTGTAGTTCCAGCTTTTATTGTTGCTGATGCGGTCCAAGGCCAGTTCGATGATCCAGTGCAGGATGTTTTCTTTTTCATCAAGCAGTTTTTCCAGTCGCTGGGCCAATTCCTGCTTCACCTTTTCGGTATTCATTTCGAGGCTATAGCCCGAATCGAGCCCGAGCTCAAAAGCAAAGCCACGGATGACGCGCTGGACGAAACCATCAATGGTACTTACCGAAAATCGGCTATAGTCGTGTAAGATCTTACGGTAGATCTGGTCTGCTCTCAGCTGTAGTTCAGTGGCAGTAAGATCGGGATGCGCAATGAGGATCAGTTTTCGGTAATCGTCTATCTTTTGGGCAGAATCGCCTTTTGCCAATCCGGCCAGCACCTCCAGGATCCTCGATTTCATCTCTTCCGTAGCCTTATTGGTAAAGGTAACGGCCAAGATTTCGCGGTACTTGTTCGGCCCACTGAAAAGCAGCGTCAGGTAATGTGCGGCCAAGCTGAAAGTTTTGCCCGAGCCGGCAGATGCCTGAAGAATTTTTAGTGGTCTGTTCATTAGTTGAAAGATAGGCAATTCAAAGCATTGTGGGGAAAGGATTTCAAGATTTAACCGCTGGCGATCAAAAAAGAAATCAATTTGCCTTTTTCTTCTTTTTTGTTTTCAAGCTGATACGCTTGGGCCTTTGCTCCATGGCTATCTTGACCCCCAATAGGTCCCTGATGACCACCGAACTGCATACCCCGCCAAATGCCGCCGGCAGATAGGAGATTGTTCCATAGGCCGAGCGTTTAAAGTTGTTCCCATCCGTCATGACCAACGAGTTTTTGATGACTTCTTCGGTAGAAAATACGGCCTTCACCTTTTCGTGGTTCGTTAATTTCTTTAACCGTTTCCTTACATATTGTGCAAATACGCATTGATAGGTATCTGGAAGATAAGCGACGTGCAGTTTGGTCGGATCTAATTTGCCGCCAGCCCCCATGGAACTCACAATTGGCATATCTTTTTCGAGCGCACTGTGCAGCAGGGTTACCTTCGGCGTAATGCTGTCTATGCAGTCCATTACATAATCGTATTTTCCCTCCATGATTTCACGGCATTTCGTAGGCGTTAAAAACTCCTGCACCACATGGAGCTTAAGTTCGGGATTGATCTGAAGCAGGCGCTCCTTCATGATCTCGGCCTTGCTTACACCGTGATTGGTTGCCAGGGCGGGCAACTGTCGATTTCGGTTCGTGGGATCAACCACATCCCCATCTACAATGGTCATTTCTCCTACACCAGCCCTGCAGATGTATTCGGCAGCAAAAGAGCCCACTCCGCCAAGTCCGATCACCAGTACATGTTTTTGTTGCAGCAGCGCTATTCCTTCATCGCCTACCAAAAGGGCCGATCTCGATAACCAGTTTATATCAGGCATTGTTCTTCAAATTAAATTTGCACTTTTCCAATTGCCAAAAATAAGTGCTTTTAGTTCATCAACCGTTGTATTTTTTAAATTTGCAGCAGCGCGATAAATGTCTTCGATGTGCAGGTCGCTATCGTCTGTTTCCAAGAAGAACTGATCGCTCGCCCTTAAAATGGCTGCCGCTCCAGAATTTCCGTTTAAGATGGCCTTCCCAAAAGAAAGCGAAAATCCCTGTGCCATCAGCTGATGGCCCAGTTGTTCGCTCTTATTGTAACCGTGAATGACCATGGGCACATTAGGTTCGATCTTTTTACGCAGGGCAATCAATTCATCATAAGCCTTCACCACATGCAGGATGACTGGTTTTTGAAGTGCTTTTGCCAATTCCAGTTGGCGTTCGAATACACGCAGTTGTACCTCCATTTCAGCACCCTTAACATGGTCAAGCCCACATTCGCCGATCATTTTTACCTGTGGCAGCCGGGCTTTTTCGGTCAATGTGAGCATGTGCTGTGCTAGTTGCGGCTCATCGATAAACCAGGGATGGATGCCCAGCGCTACTTGATGGCCTTGGATCAGGTTGAGGTCATCATGCCCAACAGAAAGGCTTAGGATGCTTTCTACCTCGGGCAAAAGTTGCGGATGATGGGTGTGGATATTTAAAAATGGAAACATAAGAGGTTAACCAAAATTAAGCAGATATGTTTATCAACTGTAAATAATTTAAAACAATAGCAAAGACGGTAACCTAATTTTTATTTTTACGAAAAAACAGGTCATGAAAAAAATCATCATGCTGGCATTTGCACTCACGTTCAGTTCATTTGCCTTTGCACAGACTAAAAAAGAAGCTGTACATATCTATAATCCGCAGGCCAATGCCCAGGCAGACATCAATGCGGCCGTAGCCAAGGCAAAAGCGGCAAAAAAGCATGTATTTGTTCAGGTTGGCGGAAACTGGTGCATCTGGTGCATCCGTTTTCATGACCTTGTTGATTCTGTACCGGAGTTAAAAAATTACCTGAACACCAATTACGAAGTGGTGCTCCTCAACTGGAGCCCTGAGAACAAGAACGAAGCCATCCTTAAAAAATTTAATTATCCCGGTCGTTTCGGATTTCCGGTATTCCTGATCTTAGATGGCGATGGAAAACTCATCCATACCCAAAACTCCGCCTACCTTGAAGAAGGAAAAGGCCATAGCCCCAAGAAAATCTTAGACTTCCTAAAAAACTGGACCTACGCAGCAATGCTACCGGAGCATAATAAGTATTAATAGTTTTCAGTTCACAGTTTTCAGTTCGCAGTTGGAATTTGTCATCCTGAGCCTGTCGAAGGATAGTTGGTTAATTAAACGAAACTATTAACTATAAACTCCGCCGCAGGAGTCCCTTTGGGACAAACTACAACCCGTCTCCATACTTGAAGAACCCATTTACGGTAACCGGTAACTTACCTGTTGGCTGTAACTGGTTTTTAAAGACCGAAGCTGCCGCACGCTGCATAAAATCTTCTTTCTGATAGGCTACCAATAATGCCTTTGCCTGCTCTAGGCCTGGAAAACTGGCCAGGTTATAGGGATTGGCAAAAAAGGCAAATGCTGCTTGGTTTTTGGCCATGTTGGCGATAAATTGCTTTACATCTGCACTGAATACGAGGTTATTATTAGGACGGGTGCGGGTATCAACAATGCCAACGATCACCTGGTCATCCATTTTGATCTCTGCGATTACTTTTGCAATGTCATTAGCGCTTGCGTTTTTATCCAGGTTATAATAGACCGAATTTTTGTATTGCATGGCCAGTTCTTTTTGGAAAGTGGTCGGATCTGAAGTTCCAACGTTAACGATCACCGTTCTTTTCACCGGTGTAAGCAATTGGACAAATTCACGTCCCCTGAGCAGGGTCATGCTCGCATCTGCCAGTTGTTGCCTCAAGGCCAAGCTTTCTGTACGGTTAACTTCTGCCGCCACATTGTTTTCGTCTATGGTCTGGCGTTGGTGAAGACCTGCCCAATATTTTGCTGTTAAGATTTTCTTCACGCTTTCATCAATGCGTTCCATCGTTAGTCGTTGGTCGCGAATGGCCTGACGGACCATTTTAACAGCTCTTTTGCTATTTTCGGAAAGTTCCAAAATATCGTTTCCGGCAATTACGCCCATCACATCGGCCTCGCCATCTTTAAAATATTTAACTACGCCTTTCATGCCCATCGCATCAGAAATAATGATGCCCTTGAAACCGATATCCTGCTTCAGGATACCCGTAACAATTGGTTTGGACAAAGTGGAAGGCATATTGGGTGTTGGATCGAGCGATGGGATATTCATGTGGGCGATCATTACACCTGCGGCACCGCTCTTGATCAGTTCCTTAAACGGATACATTTCAAGGGTATCTAATCGCTCTCTCGTAAATTTTAACTGTGGAAGGTCATAATGAGAATCCACATCGGTATCACCATGGCCCGGAAAGTGCTTGATGCTGACCAATAAGCCTCCATCCTGCATCCCTTTTAGATAGGCTGCGCCTTTTTCGGCGACATTATATTTATTTTCTCCAAACGACCTGAAATTGATCACCGGATTTTTCGCATTGTTGTTTACATCTACGTCGGGCGCAAGGTTCATGTGCATGCCAATGCGTTTGAAATCTTTGGCCACTTCCAATCCCATCTTATAAATGAGCTCCTTGTTCTGCACGGCACCCAGCGCCATTTGATAAGGATAGGAAATGGTGCTGTCTAAACGCATGCCCAATCCCCATTCACCATCAGACGCAATCAGCAAGGGCACTTTGGCCAATTTCTGATATTGGTTGGTCAAGATGGCCTGTCTGCCTGGACCTCCCTGGAAAAAGACCAATCCACCCACTTTTTCTTTCTTGATCACCTTTGCTATTGAGTCGGTAAAGGCCTTGCTCTTATTGGTATAGGCTGCCACGAAAAACATCTGGGCAATCCGCTGCTTTTTGCTCAATCGATTAAATACAGAGTCGACCCATTTTGGTTCATTTTGAAGCAGGTCTAGATAAGATGGCTGTTGCGCTTTAAGGTTGGTCGATATAAAACATACGGCCAAGGCAAGGCTAAAAAAAAGGGATTTTTTCATTTTGTGTCTATAGGAGGCCTAAAATTAAGGAAATTTATTAAACCTCACAAAACCTCCAGCCCCCCGATGCAGGCGTGGCTGTATCAAATTTGATACACTCCAGACGGTATAACAATCAAAAATTGCGCATGTATTTCGCTTAAACAAAAATCGACATAAATCATTGATTATCAATTAAAAGAAAAAATAATTTAACATTTGAAGCGGCAGAAAACAGGTGCTTTGGCACATTTATTCCATAATGGCTGTTAATCCATTAAATGAATAACAGAAACTTCGGTTTCACAATTTGAAAGATCATGAAAAAAATATTTATCCTCGCAATGGCCCTGTTTGTAACAGGTGTTGCCCAAGCACAATCAACAGACAAATTTATCAGGCTAGGCGTTAAGGCTGGTGCCAACTTTTCGAACATCATTAAAGATGATGGGAACAATAATTTTGAGACCGATTACCTTACGGGATATCACGCTGGGGTAACATTGGATATTAAACTATTGGAAAACCTGGCCCTTACCCCAGAGCTGCTTTATTCGACTAAAGGTTATAAACTGACCTCAAATTTTGGTGAATTTACGCAAAGAACGCACTTTATCGAACTTCCAATCTTGGCCAGCATCAGATTGGGCGGTGGACTGAACGTCGTAGCTGGTCCGCAGGTATCGTTCTTGTTGCAGACCGACAATAAATTTGAAAATGGCTTCTCTACGGTTCAGCAACAGATCGTTGAAGATGAGTCCAGTCGCTTCAAAAATAGTCTGGTTGGTGGCGTAATCGGTTTTAGATATGATTTCAATAGCCAATTCGGCATCAATGGCCGTTATGCCATCGATTTCCAGAAAAATAATGAGAACGGATCGACTACCACTCCCGAATATAAAAATCAAGTGTTTCAGGTAGGATTGGGCGTAAAATTCTAATCAAATCTGCTCGCCATAAAGAAGACTGTCCGATGGGCAGTCTTTTTTTAATGAACGTGGCCATTAACCCATGAAGAAAAGCTAAGGATACCTTTTTGAGCTTTTCTTAAACAAAATAAGATCATAAAAGTTAATCTATCATTTGCTAACTTAATTTATATGTTATGAAAAATGTAAGCACGCCAAAGAACAATCCTACGGTTCAGGGAGGTTCTACTGCCGATCGCGCCACACACAATGTGAAAACCGACAAGAAAATGAATGGAATTAATAATTCTGGCGGACAAAGATCTGACCAGACCTCTAACAAGGATAACCAGCGCAAAAGAGGGGAATAATCTTTAAACAGCTAATTGGCCAAAGGGCTGATTAGCTGTTGACAGTTGAGCTTGTCGACACTACTCCATTTTACCTTTTCCCTCTTAACTCTTAATTTAAGGCATGGGCCATCTCGATAATATCCCCTACTTCTATAGCTTTCTTTTGATCCCTTAGTGCTACCGCATGGATCATGGCCAGGCCAATTTCTCTGAGGGTCACAAAACTGTTTTTGTTAAAAGCCCTGAGCAGCGGAAAGAGCCACATGAAATAATGATAGGCTTTGTGTGTATATTGAAGTCCTTTGGTAGGCTTGATGATCCCGGGCCTAAAGTTAAGCACTTGTGCGAATGGCAGTTTCATCAGGTCATTTTCAGTTTTCCCTTTTACCTGTGCCCAGTTCAAGCGTCCTGTCGCATTGGTCCCCGCGCCCGAAACATAACAAAAGGTCATATCGGGATTTACCTTGCTGAATGTTTCGGCAACATGCATCGTCAAGGTATAGGTCATTCGGTAATAGGTTTCCTTTGAAACTCCTACAGAAGAACTCCCCAAGCAGAAAAAACAGGCATTATAGCCACCTAGCTGATCAGCTATGGGCGATAGATCGAAAAAATCGGCATGGATGATTTCCTTGAGCTTCGCATGCACATATCCGCATGGCCGGCGATTGATCACAAGCACCTGTTCTACATCAGGATGATGCAGGCATTCATGCAATACCCCTTCGCCTACCATGCCCGTTGCTCCTGTAATAATCGCCCTTACTTTATTTTCCATAGGTAATTTTAGCTTAAAGTTAACAATTTTGACTTACGAAGTCTTAAGACTTCGTAAGTCAAAACAGGAAATTAAATTTCTTTGTAACTAATTTGTGATGTTATCGTCTATATTTTCGCATTGAGCAAGTAACACACAAAAATAAACACAAATGAAACTTACCCTATTTAACAAGGTGGGCAGCTATGCTGTCCTAATTTCCGCTATTTTCCTGATCCAGTCCTGCGCTAAGGATGATCCGCAACCAGAAGCAAGATTTGAAATCGCATTTAATGCCCAGACCATCGGCTTTGATAAGGTCGATTCGGTAACCGCTTCTTTTTCCCGTGCCGGTCAAGCCCCAAATTTTACGCGAAAGCTGACCAGGGGCGTTGGCAGTAATCAATATTACATTAACGAAAGCGACCTGAAAGAAGGTGCTTGGGATGCGACCATCAATGTTTACACGACCGAAGACCAGGGCAGCCGTAGAAAATATCAGCTGAAAAAAAAATATGCAGCATTGGCCACAACGACTGTCGGCCCCGTAATTAAGTCGACAGATGAATGGACACCCTATATCATCTTGTATAATGCTCCTAACAAAGTTGAATTTGTAATGCCAGAGCGCCAGGACCAGTCGACTTTTGAATTAACGGTTCCAACAGATAAGCCATGGAATTATTTATACGTAGAAAGAAGCAGTTATGATCAAACTGGGCAGTTGGCAGAAGGAAAAGAATGGAAAGTAAGTGCCGAAGTAAAAGGGAAAATTAACAATAGCACGGCCTTTTTCGATTATACAGAAAGTCTGAAAGCAAAAAAATGGAAGAGCACTGAGGTATTGATCAACCTTAAAAATATCGGGACTGGAGAAGAATGCTTTTTGTATTATACCTATATAAATCGATACACTACGGCAAATTAAGTTGGTATTTGCAAAGCACGTACTGCTGCTTTGTATATTTGGAAAAAAATAAATGATATGCCAGAAATACTCCTTTTATGTGTCCTGCTGATCCCACAAGTTGTAGCCGGACTATATGCCAAGAGCATAGGAAGAAGTTTTTGGACTTGGTTTTTCCTTTCATTTATTATTCCGATTATTTCCCTGGTTATTCTTTTGTTTTTGGACAAGGATAAGAAAGAAAAGCGGCAGCCCTATCAATTGGCCGACCATGTAGACCGACCTTAATCGACAACCTCGCAGGTTCTTGAGAACCTGCGAGGTTGTCTAAAAAATTAATTTCTGGAACGTGGCTGCATATTTCCGCCAAGCAGGTAATCTTTAGGCGGTTCCATGTTCAATAGATTCTGCACAAAATAATCCCATCTCCTGCGCATCATGTACGATGAAAAAGGTCCGTATCCGTGTGCACTGTTCGGGAAAACGACCAAGTCAAAACTTTTGTTGGCCTTGATCAGGGCATCCACTACCAGCATGGTATTAGATGGTGGCACATTATTGTCCATCATACCATGTGCCAACATCAATTTTCCTTTCAGGTTCTTGGCGTAGTTCTGATTGGCCTGCTTCTCATAATCAGCATTTTCTACCAGGCCGTTGTAGCGTTCGCCCCAATCATCCTCATAATTCCTGTTATCGTGGTTGCCGGACTCCGCAATGCCTACTTTGAAGAAATCCGGATAACGGAACATGGCCGCTGCAGTGGCAAAGCCTCCTCCCGAGTGTCCCCAGATCCCAACTTTATTGGTATCGATCGGATAGGTTTTCGCCAACTGACGGATGGCCGTAATCTGATCTGGCAATGTATTTTCGGCCATGTTGCCATAGCTCATGTCATGAAAGCTCTTCGAACGGAAAGGATTGCTCGTTCCTTCGATCATCACCACGATAAAGCCCAATTCGGCCAATGCCTGATGATCTCCACGGGAGGCGGAAAACGACCAACTGCCCACACTTCCACCTTGTGGACCTGGATAGATATAATCGATGACCGGATATTTCTTGCCTGCATCCATTTTTGTTGGGGTGAAAACAAGCCCGTAGATATCTGTTTTACCATCATTTGCTTTTACATTCACCGGAATTGGCGGCTTCCATCCCGTGGCGACCAACCGTGAGACATCCGTTTGCTCCAATGCTGAAACCAATTTCCCCCTTATGTCGCGATAAGCCATTGTTGGCGGTACGTTTGGCTGGGAATAGGTGTCGATAAAATAATTGCCCGATGGTGAAAAAACAATGCTGTGGTTGCCCAGATCCGGGGTCAGCAGGGTCAGGTTCTTTCCATCGAAGCCAACTTTGTAAAAATACTGGAAATAGGGGTTTCCCGCTTCGCGTGATCCGCCCATGAAATAGATGACACGCGCTTTTTCATCAACCTTGATCAGTTTAGACACCAACCATTCGCCTTTGGTGATCTGGTTTTTCAGCTTTCCGCTAGTCGCATCGTACAGATAAAGATGTCCCCAGTTATCACGCTCCGAATACCAGATAATTTCTTTGGAGTTGGGCAGGTATCGCCAGTTGATCACTCCACGCCCCGATTCGAACTGTGTTTTTACCGTTTCTTCGAAAACTTCCCTTACCGCACCTGTGTTGGCATCGGCAATCCTGAATTTCTCTTGTTTATGGTCTCTTGAGGTTGATAAAAAAGCCATTTCGCTGCCATCAGCTTTCCAATCGATATCATCAAAAGTTCCGCTTGATGCGATATCATCGCTCAATGTGGCACGGTGTGGATCTGGAGGGATCTGCAGGCTGACTACCTTCGCGTTTTCCACATCGATGATCACCCTTCTGATCGTTGCGATAACTTTGTCTCCCGGCAAGGGATATTTCCACGCCTTTAGCACCGGCGCCCCAACGTTGGTGGTCACCAGGTACATATCGCTTACGTTCCGCTGGTCCTGTTGAAAGGTGGCGACCTTTTTTGAGTCGGGCGACCAGCGTACAATTGGACGGTCGCTCATTGACCAGCCTGCATTATCAGTCGCGTAGCCATAATTTTTGACCCCGTCGGTAGTCAGTTGTGTCTCCTGCTTGGAAGCAATATCCCTTACCCAGAGATTCCAGTCTTTAATGAATACTGCTTTTTTGCCATCGGGCGAAAGCACGTCATTTCCACCTCCAAACCTGCCACGGCCAGATGGCACGCTGGCAAGATTACCAGCTTTCATGCCCAATGCTGCGTACATTTTTTCTCGGTCAGTAAAAGCAGTGCGCGACTTTTTAGCTGGATCGACCACCATAAATTCGGTTCCAGCTGTAGTGCGGATGCTGTACCAAAACCTATCGTCACTTAGCCAATTGAGATCCAGGAACTCTCTATCCACATACTGTGCCGTATTGTAGGCCATAAATTTTTCGGCCCGTGCGTAATCATCAGCTGTTAAACTTGCTTTTTGGGCATATGCCATCCCTGTAAAGGCAATAGCCGTAAACGTTAGTAAATATTTATTCATATCCAATCGAATTATTCCTATGCGATAAATTTAACACCTTTTAAATGATGTAAATTAACGTACCAATAATAATACATCAATTGTTGGCTGCTGAGCGATAAGGGTTGAGCGGGTCGGTTTCGAAACATCCTTAAAAATCACTGGTGAGCGCAGACCTGTCCAAGCTAAAGAGCGAGGTAAAATCGGTATTCAGGTAATTTGCCAATTTCAAACTCGTTTTATCGATCTTGAACTTGCTTCCACCCTTTTCCATCACCGATTTTTCAAGGAGTTCTTCAATTAGGCTCCCTTGAACAGAATAATCGGTAAAAACCACTTCGGAAACAGTTATTCGATATTTAAAATCTTTAACCTGAACCACCACCCTGGCATTGATCGGGATGGCCAATAATATAGGCGAATTAAAAATGGTTGCGCCATATCGCTCCCGATCAAACCGATAGTTGCAAAGCTGTCCGTAAAAATCTGCGGCAGATGGCTGGTCCAGATCGAACCTAAATCCTGTAGTGGTATTCAATAAGGTAAACAGTTTGTCAGAAAGTTCCTTCTGGGGCAATTTACTGGTGTACACTTTTTGGAAAATTACCCTTCGGTCTTTCAGGTAAAAGGAAGTTTGGGGAACGCTGTCTTGAAAGGCAGCCGATTGGGCGTTGGCTTTAGGGCCTTGCGCACGGCAAAGCACTGGCAAAAGCAGGGCCAGTAACATCATTTTCATCATGGTTTCATTTGTGTGTGTATGTCAAATGAAGCAAAACCGATGCCCATCTCCAAAGAAAATGAGGAGATTAACCAAAATGTTACCTATTTGGAAATCAGGGTGGTCAAACCATTGATATTCAAATCCTAACTCGCCTACACCCTTTCAGTAAAGATAATCCGGTTATAGGCGGGGTCGATTACCGTCATCATTAAGGAATGTGGATCCCAGTCTGCTTTTTCGAGGCCAGGTTTCATAAAGGTATAATCCTTATCCAGCAGTTGCTGATGGTAGGTTTTCAGGGCCGTGCAATTATCCAATATGACCAAGCCACCCGGACTGCAATCGCCATGATGCTGTGAAAGGTTGATCTTCGTTTCCTTTAAAGAAACCTGCATATAAAAGGGCGTATGTTCTGGACGGTGCTCCCATAAAATGGTTGCGCCCAACCAATCGATATAGAACGCTATGGTTAGATCATAACTAAAGGCCCTGAAAACGGGTATTACTGTTGCCATTATCCTAAAGTAATCAGTTTAGATGAATATTTGATGAAATGTCGGGGATTTATCCATTTTGGTAAAAAGGCCATACCGCGCCTAAAACTGAATAAAATTTTGCTATTTTTGTCCGCATTAAGGAGAGGTGTCCGAGTGGTCGAAGGAGCACGCCTGGAAAGTGTGTATACTCCAAAAGGGTATCGAGGGTTCGAATCCCTCTCTCTCCGCAAGCAAATGCTGCCCGATAGGGCGGCATTTTTTGTTTGGATTATGATGTAACCCTATCACTTTCATATATACATTCAATAGTGTTAACCCACACTTAACCTGAATATAACCCGGGGTTAACCCGGACTTAACCCGGACAAATGCGGCTAAATCTCGTGTTAATACCTAATGAACTATTGATGAAATCCTTTTCAACAGTAAGATTAGTTTATGGTAGGTATCTGGTAGGTAGCTTGTCTCTTAAAAAATCACCAGCGTTAATAAGTTGACCTCTCCGGTTTATAAATGAATAAAAAAACCTCGCAGGTTCTTAAGAACCTGCGAGGTTGTTCAATACACTGAAATAAGTTGATGGCAGTTAAAATTCTAATCGATGACCGTTACCTTGATCATATTCGTTTTACCTTTTTTCTCCAAGGGGATAGCGGCCGTGTTGATGATCACATCACCTTTCTTGACAAGCTTAGCCTTTTTTAGCACTTCGTTTACCTCAGCCACTGTATTGTCGGTACTTTCAAACTTATCGTAGAAAAATCCGCGTACGCCCCAAATCAGGCTTAGCGTATTCAACAACGTTTCATTGCTCGTAAAAATAAATATGGGTGCCTTTGGCCTATGGCTTGAGATTTCGAATGCCGTATATCCGCTCAAAGTCATGGAAACAATCCCTACCGCATTCGTCTGCTTGGCCAGAAAACAGGCCGAATCGCAAACGGCATCGCTCAGGAAGCTCCTCGATTCTTTGTTCAGGAATTTTTCGGTATGGAAAGGATAGTTGTTGTCTTCAATGTTGCTGATGATCTTTTGCATCGTTTCGATAACGATCAACGGAAACTCCCCAACAGACGTTTCACCGCTCAGCATGACCGCATCGGCACCATCAAGTACGGAGTTGGCCACATCATTCACCTCGGCACGGGTTGGCCTTGGTGTGGTGATCATGCTTTCGAGCATTTGGGTAGCGATAATGACCGGTTTAGAAGCCGCTCGGCATTTTTTGACGATCATTTTTTGCAGGAGCGGCACTTCCTCCATCGGCATTTCTACGCCCAGGTCTCCACGAGCAACCATTACGGCATCTGTAACTGCAATGATCGCATCGATGTTGGCAATGGCTTCAGGTTTTTCAATTTTGGCGACTACCCTGGCAGATTTGCCCTTCGATTTGATAATGTCCTTCAGCTCTACAATATCTTCGGCATTCCGCACAAAAGATAAACCGATCCATTCTACATCATTTTCGAGCACGAAGTCGAGGTTTTTACGGTCTTCCGCAGTCAATGAAGGAATAGAAACTTTGGTATTTGGCAAGTTGACGCCTTTTCTTGACGTAAGGATGCCACCGTGTACGATTTCGCAGACCACCTCATCCTTATAATTGGTTTCGATCACCCGCATCTGCAGCTTGCCATCGTCCAATAAAATAATTTCTCCTGCTTTTACATCCTGCGGAAAATTCTCATAGGTAATATAGATCCGCTCTTCGCTGCCAACACATTCCTGGGTGGTGATCACGGTCCGGCTGCCATTTACCAAATGGATGCCACCATCCTTTACGGTTCCGATCCTGATTTTTGGCCCTTGTAGATCGGCGAGGATGCCTACATTATATTTATATTTTTTGTTGATGCTCCGGATGGTATCCAATACTTCCTGGTGGTCTGCCTGCGAGCCGTGTGAAAAATTGAGGCGGCAAACATCAAGCCCGGCATTGAACATACTATATAGGACATCTGGTTTCGCGGATGCTGGGCCCAAAGTGGCCACGATTTTGGTTCTCGAATGAAAAGGTTTCATCTACTAATTTTTTAATGGTCAGTTGGAGCAAATGTCTAATCATCAGACATCGCGCCCATCTGCTTAAGTTTTATGAACAAGATAAAACGAGCTTGGAAAGAAAGAACAACGTTTTAATCTATTTGGTTTGTTTAGCTGGATCAATCGATCCGGATTCAAATATAGTGTATTTAATACACGAACGATTATAAAATTTACATTACCAAATTCTCCCGCGATTTCAATTTCAGCGGATCTATCTGCGCAGCAACCTGTATATCAGGTAATTTATTAAGCCTTGTGAGCATAAAATTCAGGTCTTCCTTGTCGATATATTGGTGGATGATGATAAAAAAATCAACCTTGTTCATTTCAGGAATCAAAAACCCTTCGGGATTTCGATTGTTTACCAGATAGTATTCGATTTCTCCCTGCTCTACAAAATAGTAATACCTTGAAAAGGAAATGGGGCTTTCGTCTACTTGGTGATAGACTTCATGGTCGTCGGTTTTTTCGAAATCAAATTCGAGGTTTTTGTTGATCTGATGGCACAGGATATAGTCCTTAAGCGATGAAGTAATGGCGATTAAAACAAAATCAAGGTCTAAAGAGAGTTTTAAATAGGTTTTGTTCAAAACGGAATATTTTTTCGGATACGAAATTATAAAACTAATTTTACATTAAGTTTGAAATAAAAACATTAAAATTGAGAGAGAAATAAAAACATTTGAAATGTGTTAGATTTTATTTTTCTTTGCACTGAATTATTTAACCATTAAATTATAAAATTATGTCTGATATTGCTTCAAGAGTTAAGGCTATCATTGTAGAAAAACTAGGTGTGGATGAAAGCGAAGTTACGCCAGAAGCTTCTTTCACCAATGACTTGGGTGCGGATTCTTTAGATACTGTAGAATTAATTATGGAGTTTGAAAAAGAATTCAACGTAGCCATCCCTGATGATCAGGCTGAAACCATCGGTACAGTTGGTCAGGCAATCGCTTACCTAGAGAAAAACGTTAAGTAAGAGTACGGTCTCCGTATAATCCGTATAAATGGAACTAAAAAGAGTAGTAGTTACTGGGCTAGGTGCGCTCACTCCAATTGGAAATACCATCCCCGAGTTTTGGGAAGGTCTGATCAACGGGGTGAGCGGTGCTGCGCCAATCACGAGTTTTGATACCGAAAAGTTCAAGACTAAGTTTGCTTGTGAAGTTAAAAACTTCAACCCAGAAGATTTTTTAGATAGAAAAGAAGCGCGTAAACTGGATCCGTTTGTGCAATATGCACTGGTATCAACCGAGGAAGCCGTAAAAGACAGCGGGCTAGACTTTTCACAGATCGATACCAACCGTGCCGGAGTAATCTGGGGCGCAGGTATTGGCGGACTAAAAACATTCCTGGACGAAGTATCCAACTTTGCCAAAGGTGATGGCACGCCCCGTTACAACCCTTTCTTTATTCCAAAAATGATTGTGGATATCGCTGCAGGCCATATTTCGATCAAATATGGATTGCGTGGCCCTAATTTTGCCACCGTATCTGCCTGCGCTTCATCTACTAACGCCATGATCGATGCGTTTAACTACATCCGCTTAGGTGTAGCAGACCTCATCATTTCAGGCGGTTCAGAAGCCATTATCAATGAAGCGGGCATCGGCGGATTTAACGCCATGCATGCGCTATCTACCCGAAACGACGATCCAGCTACGGCTTCGCGTCCTTTCGATAAAGACCGCGATGGTTTTGTTGCCGGAGAAGGCGCAGGAACCATCATCCTCGAAGAATTGGAACACGCCAAAAAACGTGGTGCCAAAATCTATGCAGAAATTGTAGGCGGTGGAATGAGTGCCGACGCCAGCCATATCACTGCCCCACATCCAGAAGGACTTGGTGCAAAAATGGTGATGTCGAACGCGCTTAAAGATGCCGGCCTCACGACTTCAGATATCGACTATATCAATGTACACGGCACGTCTACCCCATTGGGCGATGTGAGCGAAAGCAGGGCCATCGTAGACCTCTTCGGCGAAGATGCCTATCGCCTGAACATCAGTTCGACCAAATCGATGACCGGGCACCTACTTGGTGCTGCAGGTGCAATCGAAGCCATTGCTACGCTTTTAGCTGTAAAAAACGACATTGTTCCTCCAACCATCAATCATTTTACCGATGATCCGGAATTTGATCCGAAGTTGAACTTTACGTTCAATAAGGCACAGAAACGGACCATCCGCGCTGCGCAAAGCAACACATTTGGATTTGGTGGCCATAATGCATCCGTTATTTTCAAAAAATACGAGGAGTAATCGTAGATTTATCTTTGCAGATATTTGTATATTAGCTATACAACGTTTGCCCGTGATTTTTTGTGTAAAGATTAATGCCGCTATTCGAATTATATAAACTTTATTTCTCGCCCAATAAAGCGCTTGTCAAAAAGCTAAAAAATATCCTGGGTTTTGTGCCCGGGAATTTAGCCTTGTACAAAATGGCGTTCAGGCACCGTTCAGTAGCCAAAGTTTTAAAGAATGGAAGCCGTAGCAGCAATGAGCGATTGGAGTTTTTGGGCGATGCCATCCTCGGGTCTGTCATTGCCGAACTGCTTTTTAAGAGCTACCCCTATAAGGAAGAAGGTTTTTTGACAGAAATGCGTTCGAAGATCGTAAACAGGGCCAATCTCAACCAGCTGGCCCGCAAAATGGGCTTCGACCAATTGATCGTATTCGACCATAAGACCGTTAACGTACAGAGCAAGCACCATTCCATGCTTGGCGATGCCTTTGAAGCCCTTATCGGCGCCATCTATCTGGACAAGGGCTATAACTTTACCAAAAATTTTCTGCTGAAGCGGATCGTAAAGCCGTACATCGATATCCATACCCTCGAAATGACCGAAACCAACTTCAAGAGCAAGCTTATTGAATGGTGCCAGCGCCATGGTAAGGATATTTCATTTGACATGGTAGAAAATGGTGAGGGCGAGAGTGCCAAATTATTTACCATACACGCGATCATCGATAGCGAAAACCATGGCATCGGCCGCGATTACAACAAGAAAAACGCAGAGAAACTGGCAGCAGAGAAGGCTTGTGAGTCGCTGGCGATTTAGTTGGCAGTTTTATGATGGACTTTGTCAAAGTCAAACCATACATTTTTTAATAAAAGTGCATTTCCAGCCAATAGAAGAATAGACTTTGTCAAAGTCTAGAGATAAAAATATCAATTTTTGTCATAGACTTTGTCAAAGTCTAGCACCCTTTATTTGTTAAAATGTGAATATACATCATATTTGGCTAGGGACTTTGTCAAAGTCAATCATTTCTTACCGGCCGTATCAGCGTATTGCTTAAAGGAATCCTTGATATACTTGACGCCATCGTAGACGTTCCAGTTCTTGGTCTTTTCGTAATCAGGGCGATAATTGATCATAAAACGATCCAATTCATTTCCCTCAAGAGCCGTGTATTTATTGATCAGCGTCCTATTGAAAAACTGATCGATATGGGTCTGTTGGATTTCTGTGTTATAATAGTTGTTGAACCTCCGCGCATTTTTTGGGGTCCGGCCAAAGGTCTCGTACAAAGCAGTCAACGGTGAGAACAAAAACGACAAAAATGGAGGCTTTCCTGCATAGAACGAACCTTTGTTCCTAAAATCCTTCTTGATATCTTCCATGGCCTGCTTCTTGTTCTCCCCAAATACCACCACTTCGTTCAGGGTATGCGAACTGTTCATGTAAACCACCAGGTCCTTATTGGAGACTACGACGATGACCCTGTCCTGAAAACCGCGCTTGGAAATGACCAAGGTATCAAATATTGACGCCCTGATTTCGAAAAGCCCCATGTCATTACTCCCAACACTATATTTGTTGTGCAGGTTGGTGATCGACGATAAAGCGATCCTGTTTTTAGTTCCATTCTCCATCACAACTCCGCTAAGCTTAAATTCCTGTTGTGCCAAGCTGCTGAAGACAAAGCTGATCGCCAATAAAATCGTGAAAATAATGGACCTGACGGTGTTCATTACCGATGAATTGTTTTAATTTGTAAACTTAGCGATTGTGGTGATGCCATGAAGTTAAAAAACGTTAATTAAATGAGAAAAGTTTTCGGGGCACTTTATTTGGGCTATGGCGCATTGATATTTATCGCCCTCATGATCATCGCCCTACCATTCGTATTGCTCGCCTCGGCAGTATTGCCGACAGCATCGGGCAAACGCACCATCCTATTTTTTCTTCGGTGCTGGGCCTGGACATTCAGTTTGCTTTCTTTCTTTTGGATGAAGACCATCAACCAAAACCTGATCGATAAAAAGGTACCGCACATCTATGTCGGCAACCATGGTTCCTATTTGGATGCCGTGGCAGTATGCATTGGAATTCCCCAGTTTTTTAGTCCACTGGGCAAGGTCGAAATGACCAAGATCCCGATTTTTGGGTCTATTTATAAACGCATTGTCGTTATGATCGACAGGAGCAGTA
Source organism: Pedobacter sp. (assembly GCA_031119475.1). Classification (GTDB taxonomy): domain Bacteria; phylum Bacteroidota; class Bacteroidia; order Sphingobacteriales; family Sphingobacteriaceae; genus Pedobacter. Next base: position 40,246 of record JAVHXV010000012.1, read on the forward strand.
AGGAAAGCCGGGAGCAATCTGTAGCAGCCCTGAAAAAGGACATTTCCGAGGGCGCATCCATCTTGATCTTTCCAGAAGGAACAATGAACAAGGGCACCATGGCCCTCAGCGAATTCTATGATGGTGCCTTCCGTATCGCCATTGAGACCCAGACACCTTTAATGCCCTTCGTGATGATCAACAACCGTTCGCTTTTACCCCGGATTGATCCGCTCAAAGCACATCCAGGTTTGTTGACCATCCTATTCATCACGCCAGTTGCCGTAAAAGGCATGCAATTGGCGGATCTGCCCATGCTGAAACAAAAAGTATTTGACCTTATGGAAGCGGCCATTTTAGCGCATTCCATTTAGCCAATCGCCTATCGGCTAATTTTGTTATCTTTGCACATGATAAAATCCATGACGGGCTTTGGTCTGGCAACTACAGATGAGGAGAACGTAAAATTTGTTGTAGAAATTAAATCATTGAATTCTAAGTTTCTAGAACTGAACATCAAATTGCCTCGGGCCTATTCTGATAAGGAGCTTTTGCTGCGCAATACCTGCAGCAAGGAAATAGAGCGGGGCAAAGTAAACATCTCCATCAACATTGAGCGCAGCGGAGAAACCCAAAAGGGCGCAAACATCAATACAGCGCTGCTCACGCATTACTTTCAACAACTTGAAGCGCTAAATGCTTCGCTTGGTGCAAATGCGACTGGCCTGCTGCAAACGGCCCTAAACTTTCCCGAAGTAATTACCTATGCCGAAGAAGAGGCGGGCGAAAAAGAATGGGAAATGCTACATGAAACCTTTAACAAGGCCCTGGCCAATTTTAACCGTTTCCGTGCAGATGAAGGTATGGTCTTGAGACAAGATCTGGAGCTCCGCATCCAAAATATACTTAATTTTTTTGCCAAGGTCGATGAAATGGCGCCCCTGCGTGTTCCCCAGATCAAGGCCAGGCTTACCCAGTTTTTGGAAGAAGCAGTGGGCCAAGTTAATGTGGATCAGAACAGGTTTGAACAGGAATTGATCTATTATATCGATAAACTTGACATTACAGAAGAAAAGACCCGTCTAAAGAGCCATTGCGATTATTTTCTGGCCACCTTGAAAGATAAGGACGCCAATGGTAAGAAGCTTGGTTTCATCTCTCAGGAAATTGGCCGGGAAATCAATACAATGGGCGCTAAGGCGAACGATGCGCAGATCCAGCAATTGGTGGTGGGCATGAAAGAAGAATTAGAAAAAATAAAGGAACAACTGTTAAATGTTTTATAGCTTAGCGCATAGTGCAAAGAGCTTCTCTTCGCCCTACGCCCTTCGCCCTACGCTTGAACCATGCAAGGCAAACTCATCATATTTTCAGCGCCCTCGGGGGCAGGCAAAACCACCATTGTTAGGCACCTGCTGAAAAAATTTCCTGAACTCAGTTTTTCCGTTTCGGCCACAACACGTGATCCAAGGGGCAGTGAAAAGCACCATAACGACTATTATTTCATCAGTAAGGAAGATTTTTTACACCGCGTTGCCCGACAGGAATTTGTGGAGTTCGAAGAGGTTTACAGCGGTACTTTTTATGGCACATTAAGGTCAGAGATCGAAAGGATCTGGAATGCCGGTAAACATGTCATCTTTGATATCGATGTAGAAGGCGGATTGCGCTTAAAGCGAAAATATGAAGCCGATGCATTGGCCATTTTTGTCCAGCCACCCTCGCTGGCCGTACTAAAAGAACGTTTGAGCGGTAGAGGTACCGATAGTGAGGAAAAACTTCAGGAACGTTTCCTAAAAGCCGAAAAAGAACTGCTATACGCCGATAAATTCGATGTGATCCTGAAAAATTATGACCTGAATGAAGCCTGTGCAGAAGCGGAGCGGTTGGTGAGAGCGTTTCTTACTAGTTGATAGTTTTTAGTTGTTAGTTTATAGTTTTGGATGCACAAGAGAATCTAAAAATAAATCTCGCCAGTCTATTTACAAAAAGATAGATTTAGTAAATGGGCGATTTCAATGATCTTCAGGTTTACAAGAAATCCTTTGAACTAGCAATGTTGAATCTTTGAAATTAGCAAGTCTTTTCCCAAAGAAGAAACCTATTCTTTAACAGATCAGATTCGCAGATCATCTAGGTCGGCCAATATTTGCTTTGTAGAAGCTTATCGAAAGAGGAGATACCGAGCGCACTTTATCAGTAAACTATCTGATAGCAGTATGGAAAACAGTGAGACAAAAGGTTGGCTAAAATTTGCTTGGAGTTGCAATACATTTCAGAGGACAACTATATTGAGCTTTCAAATAAAAGTGATGAAGATGGAAACTGCTAAGTTATATGATGTCACATCCTGAAAAATATGGGTCATAATTATTAGATTGCATGCAAATGGGAATTGCAGAACTACAAACTAAAAACTACGAACTAAAAACCGGCCTCTTCTTCGGTTCCTTCAATCCTATCCACGTTGGCCATCTGATCATCGCCAACTACATGGCAACTTTTACCGGCCTAAAAGAGGTCTGGCTCGTGGTTTCACCACATAATCCGCTGAAGCAGAAAAGTGGCCTCGCCAACATGTACGATCGACTGGAAATGGCGCGCTTAGCAACAGAAAATGCACCACAGCTCAAAGTAAGCGACATTGAATTCAAGTTGCCGCAGCCCTCTTATACCATTGATACACTTGCGTATTTACATGAAAAATATCCTGATAGGCAATTTGTGCTGATCATGGGCGCAGATAACCTGGCTTCGCTCAAAAAATGGAAGAATTATGAAATCCTGCTGGACAACTATCAGATCTTCGTTTATCCAAGGCCTGGAGCCGCAATAACGGAATGGAAAGATCATCCTTCCATTATCTTCACACAAACGCCAGAAATGGAGATTTCCTCCACTTTTTTGCGCACTGCCGTTAAAGAAGGTAAAAATATCCAGTTTTTTGTCCCTGATGCCGTCTTGGATTTTATCGACAAGAAAAATCTTTATAGAGTCGGAAAGTCCGAAGTCGGAAGATAAAGTTCGAGAGTCCAGAAGTCCAAGAGTCCAGAAGTCCAGATTTATTAGCTTAGCACTGTTCGACCTGCGCCCTGCACGATGAGCTACAGCTTACTGCTTAAACAACAAAAACACGGTCGGTTTCTTATGGAGGTCTATTTTCTCTGTCCGCCAGGCACCAATAGCTTGGGTTTTGATGTACTCATCTTCGCCATTGATGTTGCTGGCGATGCACAGCTGCGTGCTGCCATGTGCATTTTTTAAGATATCTTCCAACAAATGGTTATTGCGGAATGGTGTTTCCATGAACAATTGGGTCTGTCTATATTTTTGCGACAACAATTCGAGCTCTTTGATGCGCTTGGCCCGCTCAGCCTTATCGATTGGCAGATAGCCATGGAAAGCAAAGCTCTGTCCGCTGAACCCTGACGACATGATGGCCTGTACCATGGAGTTAGGCCCAACCAAAGGAACGACTCTTATCCCCCGTTTATGTGCTTCCGCAACAATTTCGGCCCCAGGATCAGCTATTCCCGGACAACCGGCTTCGCTCATGAGGCCAACATCGGCTCCTGTCATCAGCTGTGAAAAATAGGGCACTAAAGAATTCCCTCTTTTGTGTTTGCCATAATCATGGATCAGGAGTTCGCTTTGGGGTATTCTTAACCCAGCTTCCTTCAAAAATCTGCGCGCCGTTTTTTCGTTTTCTACAATGTAGGTTTTGATCTCATTGATGGTGTCGACGAGAAAGGGTGTAAAAGATTTGTTCGCAGCATTTTCTGCCAACGGGACGGGGATTAAAAATAGGGTGCCTTTTTGCATGATGCAAAGATAACAATGTTGGGCGGAAAGCGCGAGGCGTAGCGCGAAGAGCGGTGAGCGTATAGCGTAGAGCGCAATGCGCGGGGCGTTGTGTAGATGGCCGTGTATCAAATTTAGTGCTAGCCGACTTCTTTTTTACACATCGCGGGAGTGCTTTTATACACGAAGTATTTACACTTATTTGTCACAAAACACGTTAAAAGAGAAGAATAACAAATATTTAGGACAATTGTTTAATCCTTTTTTAAGAATGGTGTTCAAATTGATATACACAAAGCGTTAGGTTAATTATAAATTTAAAACACACACAAAATGAAAAGCATGATCAGATCGGCAATCTTGTTGGGGCTAGTCCTCATTTTTGCCGGAACCACACAAAAAGCACTCGCACAAGACGAAGATGTTTCCCTACAATCTTTTTACGATGAACTGTCGCCCTATGGCGTATGGATCCAAGACCCCCAATATGGATATGTCTGGCGTCCGGATGTAGACCAGGATGAATTTCGGCCATACTACACGAATGGAAGATGGGCAATGACGGAATATGGCAATACCTGGGTGAGCAACTACGATTGGGGATGGGCACCTTTCCACTATGGTCGTTGGATCTATAACCGCTACAACCAATGGGTATGGCTACCCGATACCACATGGGGTCCGGCTTGGGTAAGTTGGAGAAGCGGAGGAGGCTATTATGGCTGGGCACCAATGGGGCCTAGTGTTTCCGTGAACATCAATATTGGTGGAGGCTACAGGATCCCAGATATGTGCTGGAACTTTATCCCTTATTCGAACATCTATTACAGCAACTATCCGCGTTATAGCTACATCAGGAATAGGACGTATATCCAGAACACGGTGATCATCAACAACACCTATATCCGCAACAATAGGACTTATTACACCGGACCTAGGATTGATGACATTAGGCGTGCGACCAATCAAAGGGTAAATGTTTATAGCGTAAACAGGAGCCACAGTCCTGGTGTTTCAAGGATCGAAAACAACCGCATCAACATCTATCAGCCGCAGGCTCGTCCGGGAAGGGACAATGGCAGTGCAGCACCAAGAAATGCTGTACGTGGCAACATTAGCCGCGAGCAGGTGGGAAGAAATGTGACTGCCAATCGTGGTGATGCACGCCCTGACCATAACTATCAGGGCAATAGGGGCAACGACAATCGTTACCAAGGTAATCGCCAAGGCTCTGCAGATAGGGGAAATGTTGACAGAGGCAATACAGATAGGGGCAATTCTCCTTATTCACGTCCGCAGCGTACAGAAAACAGCACTGGACGAGACAATAATGACCGCAATGGAAATGCGCCACAGCAAGGAACCGTTAACCAACGTCCGAGTGTTTTTGGCAGGAGCCGCGGAGATATTTCAGACCAACAGAGAGCAGAACGTAACAACCAGCTTCAGGAGCAAAATGCACAACGCCAACGTGATATGCAGCAGCAACAGCAGGTTGAGCATCAGCGAGCAGAGCGCCAGCAAGATGCAGCCCGTGATCAGGCCATGCAACGTCAGCGTGAGGCGCAGCAGCAACAGCAACAAGCCGAGCGCCAACAAAGAATGGAGCGTCCACAGCCTCAACAGTCAGCTCCAAGAATGGAACGCGCAGAAAGGCCCCAGGCACAACCTCAGCAAAGGGGTTCAAGTGGGAATGAAAACCGTGGAGGTGGTAGGCCAGGTGGCGGCAGACCTGGCAGGGGTTAATCATTACAGGAATTTTCGACTTCGTAAGTCTTAAGACTTACGAAGTCGATTTTAAGTTAAAAATTTTAATTAAAATAACATCTCGTATCCTGAAGACCTCCAAAGTGCTGATATTTCAATCCAAATAGCTACTTTTGCGGATTAATCGCATATCCATGGTCAACCCCGAAATAGAAAAGAGAAAAACATTTGCCATTATCAGTCACCCCGATGCCGGGAAGACTACCTTGACCGAAAAATTCCTGCTTTTTGGGGGGGCCATCAACACTGCTGGGGCGGTAAAACGCAACAAGGCCAATCAGAGCAACACATCTGACTTTATGGAAATCGAGCGCCAACGTGGGATTTCAGTAGCGACTTCGGTAATGGGCTTTGAATACAGCGGCAAACGTGTGAACATCTTGGATACGCCGGGACACAAGGATTTTGCCGAAGATACCTATCGCACCCTATCTGCAGTAGACAGCGTGATTTTAGTGGTCGATTGTGTGAAAGGGGTCGAAGAACAGACAGAAAAATTAATGTCGGTCTGTAGGATGAGGAATACGCCCGTCATTATTTTCATCAATAAAATGGACCGCGAGGGAAAAGAACCTTTCGACCTGTTGGATGAAATCGAAAACAAGCTCAACATCAGCCTCTGTCCACTTTCATGGCCAATTGGTCAGGGACATACCTTTAAAGGCGTTTATAGCATCTATAAAAAGCACCTCAACCTCTTCAACTCTGATAAGACAAAGGTAACCGATTCTGTTGTTGCCGTAAATGACCTGGCAGACGAAGCTTTGCTCGATTATCTTAAAGAGGGCGAGGTAAAGGGGCTACAGGATGAGGTTGAACTGGTGGATGGTGTTTATGGCCATTTTGATCAATCATTATATAACGAAGGTCTTTTGGCGCCAGTTTTCTTTGGCTCGGCGATCAACAACTTTGGGATCAAGGAAATATTGGATACTTTTTTGGAAATTGCGCCAAGTCCGAAACACCGGGAAGCCGAAGAGCGCGATGTATTGGTCGAAGAGAAAAATTTCAGCGGATTTGTGTTTAAGATCCATGCCAATTTAGACCCCAAACATCGGGATAGGATTGCATTTTTAAGGATCTGCTCAGGTAAATTCGAGCGCAATAAATTTTATTATCATACGCGTCAGGACAAAAAATTGAAGTTCGCCAATCCAATGGACTTTATGGCCAACGAAAAAAGCATTGTCGACGAAGCTTGGCCGGGAGATGTGGTCGGCCTGTACGATAGTGGCAATTTTAAGATTGGCGACACCCTTACCGAGGGCGAAAAACTTCATTTTAAGGGCATACCGAGCTTCTCCCCATCTATTTTTAAGGAAGTGGAGAACATGGATCCCATGCGTACCAAACAGTTGGAAAAAGGGATCGAGCAGCTTACCGATGAAGGTGTAGCACAACTGTTCGTGATGCAACCTGGAAACCGGAAAGTGATCGGCGCTGTGGGAGAACTGCAGTTTGAGGTGATCAACTTTAGATTGGAACACGAATATGGCGCAAAATGTAGGTTCAGGACCCTGTCCTATAGCCGTTCGAGGTGGGTTACTTCGGGTGATAAGAAGAAATTGGATGAATTTTTAAAGCGCAAACAACAGCACATTGGTGCGGATAAGGAAGAACATCCGGTTTATCTGGCCGACAATGACTTTATGATAGACATGACCAAGCGCGATTATCCGGATATCGAATTCCACACCACCAGCGAGTTTAAATAGATTGGCATTAATGAGTGGCACGATCAGTGCTGCCTATTTCCTTAAAACTTTGATCCGTTAAACCTGTTACCACAGCATGAAACCGATTACAGGGAAAACCTTAAAGGCCTTTGGTTATCAGGAAGGCAAAATTTTAGGCCTTGCACTGGATATCATCCATAAAAATTTCAGCGGGGTAAAGGCAACCGAAATCAAGCAGCTTTTCCAAAAGGTGAAAAATTATCCCGAAAGCTTTTTGGATGATCCCGTTTTGGCAGATCTGGCAAAATTGATCATTGCCGATAAATTGCCGCCTAAAAACACGGCTATTGCACTTACTAAGACCATTAGGCCGTATGTTACCTTTGGCGAGGATTATATAGAAGAAGGTGCCAAGATCCAAATGGAAACGGCCATGCAATTACCTGTTACTGCAGCAGGCGCACTCATGCCTGATGCCCATCAAGGTTATGGCTTACCCATAGGAGGCGTTTTGGCTACCCACAATGCCATCATTCCCTATGGTGTTGGCGTTGATATCGGTTGCCGGATGGCCCTTAGTATATTCGATATTCCAGAGAAGTATTATTTTGGAAAAGACTCATTTTATAAGCGTGAACTACTGGCCTATACCAGATTTGGTGCGGGCAACCATTACAAACCTCATGAAAGAACCGATCATGAAGTATTGGAAAATCCAGCGTTTGAACTCGATTTCCTAAAAAAATTACAAGGAAAAGCTGCATCCCAATTGGGTACATCTGGAGGTGGCAATCATTTCGTAGAGTTTGGGATCGTCGAATTTGAAACACGTGATGAGGAACTGAACATCGACAAGGGCCGTTATGTTGCCCTGTTAACGCATTCGGGTTCGCGTGGATTTGGTGCAACGATTGCCGGACATTACACCAAACTCGCCAAAGAAGTATGTAAGCTGCCACAGGAGGCCGCAAATTTGGCTTACTTGGACCTGGATTCAACTCTTGGACAAGAATATTGGATTGCCATGAACCTGGCCGGCGATTATGCTTCGGCCTGCCATGAAGTGATCCATCGAAAACTGATCAAGGCCATTGGGGCCAAAGTATTGGCTAAAGTCGAAAATCACCACAATTTTGCCTGGAAAGAAATATGGAATGGTGAGGAAGTGATTGTGCACCGAAAAGGGGCAACTCCAGCCGGGAAAGGCGTGATGGGAATTATTCCGGGCAGTATGACCGCTCCGGGCTTTTTGGTTCGGGGAAAAGGAGCAATTTCGTCCATCAATTCGGCCTCACATGGTGCCGGAAGGTTGATGAGCCGTACCAAGGCCATACAAAGCATCAGTAGGTCTGATATGAAGGCGATCTTGAAAGACCATGGGGTCACTTTAATCGGCGCCGGATTAGATGAAGCGCCAATGGCTTATAAGGACATCCACCAAGTAATGGCAGCCCAAACCGAATTGGTGGAGATTGTGGCCAAATTTGAACCGAAAATGGTGCGTATGGCAGACGATGGAAGTCGAGAAGATTAGTGCAACGCGCTCAATGCAGCCTTGATCCTCGACATCATATTTTTAATATCCTGTAAAGAACAGCCTCCTATGGAAGCCCTGAACCAAGGCATATTTTCGCTATTGCCAAATGCCGAAAAAGGCACCAAAGCAGTCTGTGCCGCCTTAATGAGATAGAAATTCACATCGGCACTCGTCTGTAACAGTTGCCCATCTGGGGTAGTTTTACCAATGTAATCTATTTTTAAGGTCAAGTAAATTGCGCCCATTGGTACAACGGCATCGACAGCAAATCCTTCATTTTTCAGCTCCTTAAATCCTTCATAAAGCGCATCCAGGCTCTGTTGAACCTGTGCCTTAAAGCTGGCCAGAAATCCATCGACCAATGTATGGTCGCCAAAATAATTGGCAACAGCTACCTGCTCCGCTTTTGGTGCCCAGGCACCGATATGGCCCAAAATAGCTTTCATTTTAGCCATGATCGATGCAGGTCCAAATGCCCATCCCACCCTTACGCCAGTGGCCGCAAGACATTTGGAAATGCCATCGATATAGACTACATAATCTTTCAGAGCCGGCCGCAAACTAACCGGATCTACATGTGCCCGCCCAAAGGTAAGAAGTGAATAGATCTGATCGTACATGATGTATAAAGGCTTTTCATCGGCTCCCCGCGATTGATTTTCTTCGATGACAAGATCACAGATCTCTTCCAGTTGTTCGGCGGTGAACATGGTTCCAGTTGGATTAAGGGGAGAACAAAGTGCCAATAGCGTTGCGCCCTTTAGGTGCGGCCTCAGCTGTGCAGCAGTGGGCATGAAATTATCTTCCACCGTTGTGGTAATTGCAATGCCATTTGCATTAGAAAGATGGCAATAATGGTTATTGTTCCAGGATGGTGCAGGATAAATGACCTTATCTCCCGGGTCTACCAAAGCCAGATAGACTGCATAGATCAACGGACGGGAGCCCCCCGCGACCAAAATATCATTGATCGTATAATTGAGCTGATAGCGGTCGGATAAAATGCGCGTAACCGTTTCGCGCAAGGACAAGATCCCATCTGCTGGCGGATAATTGGTATGGCCTTCGTGATAGGCTTTTACGATCTCCGACTCCAAGGCTTCAGGGATCGGGAAGATGGATGGATCAAAATCGCCGATGGTCAGGTTGGCAATCTGGGCCCCTTTCCTTTTCATTTCGTTGACTTCGTTACCAATCTTGATGATTTCAGAACCGATTAATGTATTGGCTAGATTTGATACTTGCATAGGTATGGTATAATTTGATAGGCAAAGCGCTGGGCGCAGGGCGAACCATTTATTTAACTAATTCGGCAATAGCTTTGTTTACTTTTTCGAAAGGAAACTGTGCAATGGTGGCTTCCATCATTTTGGTGATCTCCGCGTTGCACAAATTGCCTATGCTGCCCTCATGGGTGTGTTTAATATCCTTACTTGGCGTAAATGTGCCTTTTTCTATGGTTTCCCCAACAATTTTATAGGCTTCCCTGAATGGTGTGCCCTTTAAGGCCAGGTCATTCACGACATCGACACTAAAGAGGTAATCGTATTTCTTGTCGGCCAAGATGTCATTTTTGATGCTGATGTGCTGTAACATAAAGTCGGTCATTGTTAGGCACTCATTCAGAGAGGTAATGGACGGGAATAGGTTTTCTTTAAGCAGTTGCAGGTCTCGGTGGTATCCTGAAGGCAGATTGGTCGTCATCATGGCAATTTCATTCGGCAAAGCCTGGATCTTATTGCAGCGCGAGCGGATCAGCTCAAAAACATCCGGATTTTTCTTGTGCGGCATGATGCTCGAGCCGGTTGTCAGTTCGTCTGGAAACGAAATGAACCCAAAGTTCTGATTAATGAACAGGCAGACATCCATGGCCATTTTAGCCAAAGTTGCGGCTAGGGCAGACATGGCCTGCGCCAAGATCCTTTCCGTTTTACCGCGGCCCATCTGAGCGTATACTACGTTATAGTTCAATTTATCGAAGCCCAACAATTGGGTAGTCATGGTCCTATTCAATGGAAAGGAAGAACCATATCCCGCAGCTGAGCCCAGTGGATTTTTGTTACAGACCTTGTAGGCCGCCAACATCAGTTCCATATCATCTGTCAGGCTTTCTGCATAGGCGCCAAACCATAGTCCGAACGACGACGGCATGGCAATCTGTAGGTGCGTATAGCCAGGCAAGAGTTGGTCGGCATGTGCATTGCTGAGGTTGATCAATGTCTTAAAAAGGCCATTGGCATTGTTGACCAGCTCTTCTATACAGGACCTGAAATATAATTTGAGGTCTACCAGTACCTGATCATTCCTGGAGCGTCCACTATGAATTTTTTTGCCGGCCTCCCCAATGCGCTGCGTCAACAGCCATTCTACCTGGGAGTGTACATCTTCTACGCTATCTTCAATCTTGAACTTTCCTTCTTCGATTTCTTTGTAAATCTGTTTTAATCCAGCTTTTACGGCTCTCAAATCTTCCGAACTCAGCAAATCTATGGTGGCCAACATTTCTACGTGCGCCAAGGAGCCCAAGACATCGGATGCAGCGAGCTGCAGATCGAGCTCCCTATCCTTACCTACGGTGAACGCTTCAATCCCTTGATTGACTTCAATATTCTTTTGCCAGATTTTCATTGCCTTAATGGAGTTTTACTGCAACAAAAGTACTCAAAAAGTAGCAACCCCTGCTTATAGTTTGTCAATCTTTAAAGATTGACAAAGTTTCTCGTTATTTTAGTCACATCAAACTCCTAAACATGAAGAAAATTAATGGCTTACTAACTGTAGTCCTGCTATTTATGGCGGCTACAGCGTTCGGGCAAAAACCTGCCCTCAGCTGGAAAGATGTTTCCAAATGGACCTATAACCGATCGACCACCTTATCGCCCAATGGCCAATGGATGGCATGGGTAACCGGACCCACAGAAGGCGACCTTAAGCTTATTTTGCGCAAAACAATGGATACGACCTCGTTCACCTATCCTGTAGGCGCTACGCCAGGCACGCTTGTTTTCTCGAAAGATTCGAAATTTGCCGCTTTCAGAGTTTCTGCCAAAGATGCCGAAGCCAAGGCCGCAAAGAAAATCAACAAGCCTTTGTACGATAAGCTGATGGTAGTTTCTTTGCCAGATAACAAGCAGACTACTTTTGAAAAGGTTAAGGGCTTCAGTTTTTCCGATGGCGGAACCTGGTTGGCCATACAATTTATGGCATCCGAGACCGCACCAAAGGATAAGGATGCAGCCAAAGGCACCGATGTGCTCCTATACAATCTCATTACGAAAAAAAGCTTCAATCTGGGTAATGTGACCGAAATGAGCTTCAACAAGACCGGCGATCAGTTGGCCTATCTGGTTGATGCAAATGGCCAGAACGGCAACGGGCTGTTCTTAAGGGACATGAAGACTGGCGTAACAACAGCGGTCGACAATGATAAGGCTACTTACAAAAGCTTGGCCTGGAACGAGCCTGGAAATGCACTGGCGGTATTGAAGTCGAATAAAGATGAAAAATATAAAGAGGATGTGTATACGGTAATTGGGGTCAACAAGATCAATGGCGACCTGACCAATAAAGTGAGCTATAATGGTATCATCGATCCGAACTTTCCAAAAGGGATGGGTATCAACTCGAATGCCGCGCCTTATTGGTCAGACGATCAGGCTACCCTATTTTTTGGTGTAAACAAACTCGAGAAGAAGGAAGAAAAAAAATCTGATACCACTGCCAAAGCCAAACCAGAACCGAAAAAAGAAGAACTGGAGAAGCCAGACATGATCATTTGGAATTGGCAGGACAGAAGGCTACAATCTGCACAACAGACACAAGAAATGCGCGATAAAAGCTTTAGTTACATCAGCGCCTATCGCATAGCAGATAAAAAGTTTTCGCTATTGGCAGACAGCATCATGAGGAATGTAACCATTGCCCCGAAACAGCTATACGGCATTGGATACGATAATTCCAAATATGAACTGAGCGGCAACCTGGATGGACAGAGCTATAGCGATGTGTACCTGATCAATCTCCAAACTGGTGCCAAGACTTTGCTGTTCGAAAAGATGTATGCCACGAATGGTGGCCGATTATCGGTAGCTCCAAATGGAAAATTGGCCAGTTATTACGTTGATGGTGTATTTTATAGCATCAACCTGGAAACTGGTGCCAAATACAACTTAACAGGAAACATCAAGTCGTCGTTTGTAAATGCCTTGGACGACCACAATGTAACAAAGCCTGCTACACAGAATTTAGGCTGGTCGTCTGATTCGAAATATGCCCTGATCAAGGACAACTACGACCTTTGGAAGATTTCGGCAGACGGAAAAAGTGTTGTAGCCCTTTCTGATAACTGGAAAAACAAAAAGGTTGAAGTGTCTACCCGTTTCAGGATCTATGAAGATGAGAAAGGAACCGATTTCAGCAAAGACCAATACTTCCTTGCGTTTAATGATAAGGACAAAAAAAGTGGCCTTGCGCTCCTTCCTGCCGGAAAAAATAAGATCGACATCCTTTTTATGGACGACAACAGCTATGGTTCGTTCATGAAGGCCGAAAAAGGCAAGGTATTTGCCTATACCAAAAGTAACTTTGAGCAATCGCCAATCTTTTTTGCAAGTGCCAATAGTGACTTGAGCGGCGCAAAAAAAGTAACCGACAATACGCCCGACCAAAAGAAATATGCCTGGAGTTCTGGCGTTAAACTGATCGATTATGTCAGTGCCAATGGCGATTCGTTGCAGGCTGCGCTCTATCTGCCGGCCAATTATGTACCTGGCAAGGCCTATCCCACCATTACCTACATTTATGAGCGTTTAACTGATGAGCTGAACACCTATACCATGCCATCGTTCCCAGGAGGCGGTTTTAACAAGGCGGTTTATACCAGCAATGGCTATGCGGTGTTGATGCCAGACATTAAATACAAGTTGAATGATCCGGGCATGTCGGCGGTAGCCTGCGTAGTACCTGCGGTAAAAGCTGCTGTGGCCACAGGGATTGTCGATGAAAAAAATGTAGCCATCCATGGGCATTCTTGGGGAGGTTATCAAACTTCATTCCTGATTACACAGACCAACATCTTCAAAGCTGCCGCGGCGGGTGCTCCACTCACCAACATGATCAGTATGTACAGTTTGATCTATTGGAATAGCGGAGGAACCAATCAGGCTATTTTTGAAGCCAGCCAAGGCCGATTAACTCCTGGATATTGGGACAATTGGGATGCCTTTGCACGGAACTCGCCAGTTTACCACATTAAAAAAGTGCAGACCCCATTGTTGTTGCTGCACAATGATAAAGATGGTGCAGTTGATTTTACACAGGGCATCGAGTATTACAATGGACTGAGAAGGCTCAATAAACCAGTGGTGATGATTACCTACAGAGGTGAAAACCATGGCATTGCCAAACTACCAAACCGTAAAGACTATGCCGTCCGGATGCTCGAGTATTTTGATTACATGCTGAAGGGAAAACCTGCCCCAGAATGGTGGAGCAAGGGAGTGAACCGTTTAGATATGGACAAGCACCTGGAAACACGCACATTTGGGGAACAATAACCATTGAAATTAAGGGCATTGAGTTAATCCTCAATGCCCTTATTCTTTTAAAGCTCAATCTTTGCCTTTACTTCGGGCCATTCACTTTTTAGGATGCTGTAAAAAACGGTGTTTCTGATGAACCCGTCTTTTATTTTCATGTGCTCCCGCAAGGTGCCTTCATATTTTGCCCCGATTTTTTCCATTGCTCTGCGCGATTGCAGGTTGCGTTCATCGGCTTTTAGCTCGATACGGTTAAAGCCCAATGTTTCAAAACCGTACTTAAGAATTTCGTATTTCATGGCCCGATTTAGTCCGGTGCCCTGAAAATCTTTGCCAATCCAGGTCCATCCGATCTGCCCGCGTTCGTCTTTCCAACTAATTTCTGCCAATCGCGTACATCCAGCCACATTTCCAGTTTTGGCGTCAATAACTACCCAAACCGCTGTATTTCCTTGTTCACGGTCAGATATCGCCTTTTCGATGTAATTGCGCAGTTCATTGCGGTTAGACAGGTCTATCAGTCCATAAATCCACAATTCCTGTTCCTGCGCAATGGGCCAGAGCAGTTCCTCATCGGTCAATTGCAATGGGCGTAAAATGACATGATCATTCTGGAGGACTGGCAAAAGCTTATTTTCCATTGATAACAGGCTTTAACATGGCGATATAGCCTTCAATGCCCTGTCTGATTTCGTCTACATAGAGAAACTCATCGGCCATGTGTGAACGGCCCGAAAAGCCCGGGCCACATTTTAGGCTCGGAATAGATAAAAGGGCCTGATCTGAGGTGGTAGGTGAACCATAGGTATTTTTGCCTAGTGCAATGCCAGACCTGACGATGGCGTGGTCTTTGTCGATTTTAGATGGCTTTAACCTGACCGATCGTGGATTTACCTCACAGGTTACATGCTGGCGAATGATGTCTACCACTTCTTCATTGGTATAGGCATCGGTTACACGTACATCAACGGTAAACGTACAGGCAGCAGGCACTACATTATGCTGCGAGCCGGCATTGATAATGGTTACTGTCATTTTCACTGGGCCGAATACCTCCGAAACTTTAGGAAATTGGTAGGTCCTGAACCATTCCATATCCTTTAATGCTTTATAGATTGCATTTTCGCCTTCATCTCTTGCTGCATGGCCAGCTTTGCCATGGGCGATGCAATCAATCACCAAAAGGCCTTTTTCGGCGATGGCAAGATGCATTTCTGTAGGCTCACCAACGATGGCAAAATCCAGTTCGCCCAGATCGGGGATAACGAGCTCCAATCCATCGTTGCCAGATATTTCTTCTTCCGCCGTTGCGGCCAAACATACATTATAGCTCAGCCCTTCTTGCGGATAGAAATACAAAAATGTGGCAATCAGCGAAACCAGGCAACCACCGGCATCATTACTGCCCAGCCCAAATAATTTATCGCCAACGATATCTGGCGAAAAGGGGTTTCGCGTATAGCCTGAATTGGGTTTTACCGTATCATGATGAGAGTTTAACAGCACGGTAGGCTTGGCCGCATCAAAATGTTTGTTGTAGGCCCAGATGTTGTTGAGCTTGCGTTTGGTTTTTACGCCATGCTGCTGCAGGAACAACTCGATCTTGTTTCCGGTTAACTGTTCTTCCTTGCTAAAAGAAGGGGTTCTGATCAGTTCCCGAAGCAGATCGGTAGATTCTATGATAAGATTTTCGACTGTCATTTCATTTAGATTTTAGAATTAAGATTTACGGCAATACTGTTCTTTCGAACTGTCAATATTGAAGAAACAATTATCCTTAAAAGCTCATTTCCTTCATCATGGATTTCTCGAATTACATTCCGGTGATCTGGGTTAAATTCAGCTAGCAGTTCAAGAAAAAACATTGATTCATCCAATTCTTCTTCTACTATTTTTAATTTATTGATGAAATCTGCTATGGATTTTGCTCTACAAGCTGCGCTATAATTTGCCCCAACTGAACTTGAACATCTTACAATCTGACTGGAATAGTTTCTATTCAATATATTGCTAACCAATGAATTTACGATGTTTGCAATAGCTATAGCATAGTTTTTTGTTCTATTTTTAAGTGCGTCACTATTCATTGCCAATTCTAACGTCAATTGTAAATCTCAATTCTTAAATA
Organism: Pedobacter sp.; assembly: GCA_031119475.1. GTDB lineage: Bacteria > Bacteroidota > Bacteroidia > Sphingobacteriales > Sphingobacteriaceae > Pedobacter. The sequence goes on from JAVHXV010000012.1 coordinate 56,671, forward strand.
TAGATTACAATTATGATTCCTTATATAATCCCCCAGCTTTCAAGGCCGATAGCTTGATCCCTTTGATAAATGCCGAGCTAAAGCCATTATGCTCCATTTCATTCAAACCAGCAATGGTACAGCCCTTAGGCGATGTAACCTTGTCGATTTCTCCTTCGGGATGGCTTTGAGTCATGAGCAATAGGTCTGCAGCACCTTTAGCGGTCTGTACAGCCATTTTGAGTGCATCATGGGCATGGAAGCCAATTTCGACCCCGCCCTGTGAGGCAGCCCTGATGCTACGCAAAAAGAAGGCAATTCCACAGGCACAGAGTGCAGTAGCAGAAGTCATCAAGTCTTCATTGATGTTGACAACAGCACCTACATTTTCGAAAAGTTCGGTCACCTTTTGCATATTTTTGTCGATGGCATTGTCACTGGCGATACAGGTCATGCTTTGACCGATTGCGATGGCCGTATTTGGCATGGCCCTGATCACCTGCACATTGTTACCTAGCGTTTCGCGTACATCGGCACAGCTTACACCAGAAACTACCGAAATGACCAACTGCTTTTCTGGATTGATCGAGGAGGCGATTTCTTCCAGTACTTTTTTAAGTTGCTGCGGCAAAACGGCCAGCACCACAATGTCTGCATCGTAGATGGCCACAATGTTGTTGTCACTTACGTTAAAGCCCGCTGCAACCTCATCATTCATTAACTTGAGGTTCCTTCTGGTGAGCGTGATCGATGATGGCTCGCAATATCCCTTGTTGACCAGGCCCTTGGCCAATGAGAGCCCGATGTTTCCTGATCCTATGATTGTTATTTTTTTCATATTGATTTCACAGATTTAATATGATTTCACAGATTTTGATTAATTTGTTCAGATAAATTTTTCCGCTTTCCGCTTTAACTTTTAACTTTTAACTTTTAACTTCTCATTACCAGCCCAGCTACTAGGCCAATAATTTAGTTCCAAATGCTGCACTACCCAACATGGGAAGTTCGTCTGCCTGTCCGATGTAGACGGCCGAAACTCCTTTTTTGATGGCCTCAAAGGCATTGTGCAGTTTTGGGATCATTCCGCCAGCTACGGTACCATCTGCCTGTAGGGCTTCGAATTGGCCAGCCCTGATTTCCCTTACTACCGAATCTTCATTGGCCACATCTTTTAGCACTCCTTTTTTCTCAAAACAGTAGACCAGATTGGTTTCTTCATGCTGCGACATGGCCACTGCTACAGCAGAAGCGATCGTATCGGCATTGGTATTGAGCAATTGGGTATCGCCATCGTGCGTAATGGCACACAATACAGGTATTAATCCGCTCTGCATCAAACTGGTTAAGGTGGCGGTATTGATTGAAGTCTCGTCCAAGTCGCCCACAAAGCCATAATCAACTGTTTTCACAGGTCGTTTTTTGGCTTGGATCAGATTGCCATCAGCACCTGTCAGGCCAATTGCGTTACAGCCCTTTGCCTGTAACTGGGCAACCATATTTTTATTGATGAGGCCTGCGTAGACCATGGTCACGATCCGTAAGGTTTCGATATCGGTTACACGTCTTCCCTCGACCATTTTTGCTTCAATGCCTAATGATTCGCCCAATTCGGTTGCAATCTTTCCTCCACCGTGCACCAAGATCTTATTTCCCGGCAATGCGGTAAAATCCAATAAAAATTGATGCAACTTCGCCGAGTTGTCGATTACATTTCCGCCGATTTTAATGATTGTTAACATATAATTGATTACACGGATTAATTAGGATTATACAGATCTAACAGCTACCAAACTGTGAGAGATGTTTATTTATGTGATTAAGTTCAAATCTTTTGCCGTCACGACACCTAACCTTTTAACCTTGAACTTTCAACTTTCAACTTCTACCGCTCCAGCATTATTTTCAGCACTGCCTGTGCGGCCCAAAGGCGGTTTCCGGCCTCGTGGATGACCAGGGAATTTGGTCCATCTAAAATTTCGGAAGACAGTTCCAGATCGCGGCGCACGGGCAAACAATGCATGACCTTTGCATTATTTGTGATTTTAAGTTTCTCATTGTTCATCATCCACCCATCGGGATAGGTCAAAACCTTGCCATATTCCTTGTAGCTGCTCCAATTTTTGACATACACATAATCTGCTCCCTCAAGGGCATTTTCAAGTTGGTATTCGATCTTGGCCCCGGGTGTAAAGTCGACCGAGAGTTCATAGCCTTCAGGTTGGGCAATGGTAAAATCCAACATGCCTTCACTTTGTGCCTTGCACATCCATTCGGCAAAAGAATTTGGGACCGCCTGTGGCAAAGCCTTTACATGGGGCGCCCAGGCCAAGACCACTTTGGGCCTTATGTTTGCACCAACTTTCATCGGGTCCCATGTCTCGTGGATGGTAATGATATCAGCGAAGCTCTGCAGCGGATGGCGCGTGGCACTTTCCAAACTTACTACCGGAACAGCACAGTATTTTACAAATTTATTGAAGAAATCTTCACTATAATCTTCATCGCGGTTATGTAGTTTTGGAAAAGAGCGGAGGCCCAGAATATCGCAATATTGGCCCATTACTGCTGCGGCCTCACGGATGTGCTCAACGGTACTACCGTTCATCACTACCCCATCCTGAGTTTCCAAGGCCCATCCCTCTTTATCCATGTTCATGACCATCACGTTCATGCCAAGGTTCAATGCGGCTTTCTGTGTACTTAGTCGCGTGCGCAGGCTCGGATTCATAAAAACAAGTCCCAAGGTCTTGTTCTTGCCCAAATGCTGGTGCGCATAAGGATTGGCTTTGAGCGCCAACGCATCGTTTACAAATTGTTTGATGTTGGGTACATCATGGACGGAGGTGAATAGATTCATTTTTATTAGTTTAAAGTTAAAGGTTGAAAGTTCAAAGTCTAACTTTCTTAATTAATGAAATCAACATTGCCTTGATTTCGTTAATTTCCTTTTCCAATTCTGGATATGTCATTGTATCAATAAATTTAAGGTCTTTACTTAAAAGCAGTAAATATTCTACTTCATGGCATGAACCTAAAGACATCTGTAAAAAATGTGCAAAGTCCTTTTGTGAAAGCCGACCAGTACCTTCTGCAATATTTACTGCAATGGAGGATGATGCCCGTTTCAGTTGGCTTACCAGATTATAGGTTTCCGCCTTCGGAAAAATACCTACGGTTTCATAAATTTTTAGCGTAAAGTTATGTGCCTTTTTCCATACTATTAAATCTTTATACTTCTGCATCTGCCTTCCCCTCTTTAAACCTTCAACCTTCAACTTTCAACTTTATGCGTCCTTTTATTTCATCAAAGCACTAAATGCTAGCAAAAACTCATCCGCTTGTTCTTTTTTTAAGTTCAGGGCGGGCAATAGACGGATTACATTGGGCTTGGCCTCTCCGGTAAAAATGTGGTGCTTAAACAGCAGGTCTTTCTTTACATGGGCCAATTCTTCGGGCAGTTCAATGCCGATCATCAGCCCGCGGCCACGTACTTCCTTTACCTGCTCAAACTTGTTAAGTTCGGCAATCAGGTAATCGCCAAGTTCTTGTGCATTTTGCATCAGTTGATCCTGTTCAATAATTTCGAGCACTGCCAATGCTGCTGCACAGGCCAGGTGGTTTCCGCCAAAAGTAGTTCCCAATTCGCCATGCCAAGGCTTAAATTTCGGCGAGATCGAAATTCCGGCAACCGGAAATCCATTGCCCATCCCTTTGGCCATGGTATACACGTCGGCGCTTACACCTGCATAATCGTGCGAATAAAATAAGCCCGTCCTACCATATCCACATTGCACACTATCGGCAATGTAAACTGCATTGTGGGCATCGCATAGCGAACGTATTTTTTGGAGGAAATTCTTCGAAGCTTCCCTAATTCCACCAACACCCTGGATGCCCTCGACAATTACCGCAGCGATTTCATTGCCTTGCGCCGCAAAGGTCGCTTCTAAGGCCGCTTCGTCATTGTGCGGCAAAAAAATCACATTGCTGTTTTCGTTCACCGGCGCTACGATCTTTGGGTTGTCGGTTACGGCTACAGCCAAGGAGGTACGCCCGTGGAAAGCGCCACGAAAAGCAACTATCTTTTTTCTCCCGTTGTAAAAAGAAGCCAATTTTAAGGCGTTTTCATTCGCCTCCGCGCCTGAATTGCATAGAAAAAGCTGGAAATCCGGTTTTCCTGAAACCTCTCCCAACTTCTTGGCCAATTCTACCTGAAGCGGGATTTTTACGGAATTTGAATAAAAGCCGACCTTGTTCAATTGTGCTGTGAGGCGCTGCACATAATGTGGATGGGTGTGTCCGATCGAAATGACGGCATGACCGCCGTATAGGTCTAAGTATTGTTGTCCATCTGCATCCCAGACATAGCTGCCCGATGCTTTGGTGATGGTAATATCGTTAAGTGGGTATACGTCGAATAAATTCATTTTATAAGCTTAAAGGCCAAAGCTACAGCGATAGGTAGCTTTAACACAGGTGATAAAAGTCTGGCCACTAGTGCCAACATTAATTAATCTGAAAACTATAGCCAATGGCGGACCGCCGATTTTGTGAAATCTGACCGGGCTTTTCTTCCATTGATACAGCCATAAAATCATTGGCTATTTGCTTTTTCATGATTAATTGATGTCGATTCATTTTTATAATGTCTATATTTCTTTAGTCTTTAAGCTTTCTACTTTTAGAAATAGTTTGCTTTTAATTTTAGTCCTGCCGTTTCTTCCAATCCGAACATCAGGTTCATGTTCTGCACCGCCTGTCCGCTTGCACCCTTTAAAAGGTTATCGATGATGCTGATGATAAAAAGTTTGTTTCCATGCTTCTCCAAATGGATCAGTGCCTTATTGGTATTCACCACTTGTTTAAGGTCGATGTTCTTTTTGCTTACATGGGTAAAAGGATGGCCTTCATAAAATTCTTCGTACTGCTGCTTTGCCTCGTCCAGGGTCATTTCAGCTTCGGTATACATCGCTGCCAGGATGCCCCTTGTAAAATCGCCACGTTGCGGGATGAAATTAAATCCATGTGCTTGGCCCGGCTGCAATGCAGATAGGCTTTCTCCAATTTCGCCCAGGTGCTGGTGTTCAAATGCCTTATAAATCGAAAGGTTGTTGTTTCTCCAGCTAAAATGCGATGTGGCAGATAAGCTCTGTCCAGCACCGGTAGAGCCAGTAGTCGCATTGATGTGGATTTCTCCGCTGATCAGGCCCTTTGCTGCCAAAGGCAGGAGCCCAAGTTGGATACAAGTGGCGAAACAGCCAGGATTGGCAATGTATTGTGCTTTTCTGATCTGTTCGCGGTTAAGTTCCGGCAGCCCATACACAAAGTTAGCGGCACCAAGTCTGGAATTTTTGTTTAACCTGAAATCCTGTGAAAGGTCGATGATCTTGATCTGCTCTTGGATCGGGTTGGCCTCGAGGAACTTTTTGGCATCACCATGCCCAACGCACAAAAATAGCACATCTATGTTTTGTGGCACTTCATGGGTAAACCTAAGTTTGGTGTCTCCAACCAAGTCTGTATGCACGTCAGAAATCAAGTTTCCGGCATTGCTCGTGCTATTTACAAAAGCGATCTCAACATCGGGATGGTTGATGAGCAGGCGCAACATTTCGCCTCCGGTATATCCCGCACCGCCAATAATTCCTGCTTTAATTTTTTTCATCATGTAATACACAGATTTTGATTAATGTCGGTCTTTTTCAACCTGCAACTTTTAACCTTTAATTTCATTCACTTTGTGCCAGATCATCACCTGGTTACCGAAGATTTTAGAGAAGCCCTTCACATCATCGCCTGTCCAGGCATTGTTCATTTCGCCATAGCTGCCAAATTTATTGCTCATGAGGTCGTGTAACGATTCGATTCCGATTACCTGGAGGCGATAAGGCAGCAGTTCTACAAAGACCTTTCCGCTCACCATAGCTTGGGTACTGTCTAAAAAGGCTTCGATGTTCCGCATAATTGGATCGTGGAACTGCCCTTCGTGCAACCAGTTGCCATAAAATGACGACAGTTGTTCTTTCCAGCTGAGCTGCCATTTGGTCAAAGTATGTTTTTCTAAGGTATGGTGTGCCTTGATGATGACCATTGGTGCAGCTGCCTCAAAGCCAACCCTGCCTTTGATCCCGATGATCGTATCTCCAACATGGATATCCCTCCCAATACCATATGGCTGTGCAATAGATTGCAGTTGCTGGATGGCTTGTACCGGCTTCATCTGTTTCCCATCTATGGCCACCAGTTCTCCTTTTTCAAACGTAAGTTCCAGCTTGCGCGATGCAGTTTCGCTCACTTGCGTAGGCCAAGCACTTTCAGGCAGGGTTTCGTGTGATGTCAGGGTTTCCTTTCCGCCTACTGAAGTTCCCCACAGCCCTTTATTGATGGAGTATCTTGCCTTTTCGGCACTATATTCAATTCCATGTCCAGCAAGATACTCAATTTCGGCTTCGCGTGATAATTTGAGATCGCGGATAGGCGTAATGATTTCTACCTCGGGAATAAGGATGTTAAAGATCATGTCGAAGCGTACCTGATCGTTGCCGGCACCAGTACTGCCATGGGCTACATAATCTGCTCCGATTTTCTTTACATAATTGGCAATAGCCGTAGCCTGGCTTACCCTTTCGGCACTCACAGAAAGCGGGTAGGTTGCATTTTTCAAGACATTGCCAAAGATGAGATATTTGATGCAGCTCTGATAATAATTTTCTGTTTCATCTACCACAGCGTGCGAGGCAACACCAAGTGCATAGGCTCGTTTTTCGATCTCCTTTAATTCCTCTTCGGAGAACCCACCGGTATTCACAATTACGGAATGTACTTCCAGATTACGGTCCTTGGCCAAATGGATGCAGCAAAATGAGGTGTCTAATCCCCCGCTAAACGCTAAAACAACTTTTTTCTTCATGGATATGTGGGCTATGAGATGTGAGACAGGAGAGGTAAAAGCTAAGATGTGAGATTTTTGGATAGGAAAAAATGATGCGCTATGTCTCCATCTTTGTCTTTTATCCTTGTTCGTTTGTCTTATCTATTGTCTCGTGTATTGCATCTGTTTCTATTTAAATAAAAGGGTAAACAATAATAAAATCGATTTTAATCCTGATTTAGGCTTTAGGACCAGTCGCTGTTTGATCCGCATAAAACGCTCATATAGACCAGGTTTTTTCTGTAGCTCTTCTGCAAATACCTTGGCCGCTTCATGTTTCTTTTCTGCCGGATCGTACAACATTGCCGTGCACATGCAGTTTTTACGTTCTTTGAGCTTCAAAATCTCAAAGTTGACACAGCTTTGGCAGCCTTTCCAAAAATCTTCATCTTGGGTAAGCTCAGAATACGTTACGGGCTCATAGCCCAGGTCCGAGTTGATCTTCATGACCGCCAATCCGGTAGTGAGCCCAAATATTTTGGCTTTTGGGTATAAGGTCCTGGAAAGTTGAAAGATGGCTTCTTTGATGGCATGTGCAAGTCCGGCCTTTCGATATTGTGGACTAACGATCAATCCTGAATTGGCCACAAACTGTCCGTGGCTCCAGGTTTCGATATAACAGAAGCCGGCCCATGTACCATCTTTGTGGAAAGCGATGACCGACTTGCCTTCCGACATTTTGCCGGCAACATATGCTGGAGAACGTTTAGCGATGCCTGTACCTCGTGCTTTGGCAGATTCGGCCATTTCATTGCAGATTTCTTCTGCAAAAACACGATGTTCAGGAAGTGCAACTTGCACTATAAAATCGTTAATATTCATGAATGATGTAACGAAAAAGTAAGGTATTCTTGTTAATTGGGTTTTTAGAGAGGATCAATTCCTCTTGATGTATTAGTAGAGTACTAAATACGCGGCGTGTAGTTTTGCCGGCTGGGGGTGAAGTATACGGGTCGCAAAGGCTCAACAACCAAAACTCTAGCCACCAATTTTGGTGCCACTAAAAAGAAGAGTGTATGTAAAGCCTGCTTGATCATTATTAAAAATTGCGTTCCGCTTAAATTACTTGAGGAGCAAAGGTTTAAATAAAAATCGAGTTGTGCAATAATAATCTTATTTTTTTATAGTCTGATGACGCTCCGGCCGCTCGAAAGTCTGCCCAACAGGTCTCGAACGTCAAACATTTAACAAAAATTAACATCAAACCTCTAATGTTAAAAGCATATTTGTAGCACAATAAATGGATACTTCGTACCTTTGTATAATATTGTTTAACCCATCGCCCAATGATAATGAGATCGAAAAGCTTAACTTTCACTCCTGCCAAAAAAATTATTTATGTTGCCTTCCTGCTGTGCCTAACTTTTGGCGCTTGTAAAAAAGTAGAAAAAGACAACAATGTATACGGTGCAATTGCCATCGTAAATGCTGCACCAACGGTTGCGACCTACGACTTTTACCTCAATGGATCCAAGACCAATAGCGTACCCATTCCTGCAGGAGGTGCAATGCCCTACTCGCAAAAGGTAACTGGGAACTACGACCTCAAATTTACGATCTCGGGAAGGACAGAAAGCTTGTTCGCCAAGAACATTACTATTGCACCAAATGCCTATCAGACCTATTATCTGGTTGGAAGGCCTGCAACACTAGATGGTTTTATGATCATCGACGACCGCAGCCAGGTTTCTACCACTCAAGCTTTTGTAAGGTTTGTTAACGCCTCTCCAGATGCACCGGCATTGGATCTTTATCAGGGAACGATCGCTTTTGCGACCAATAAGGCTTTCAAGGCCTATGGCGGCTATGTGGCCATTAATGCCGGAAGCTATACTTTCGACATTAAGGAAACGGCAAATGGCAGTGTAAAGGCCACGACCGAAAACTATGCCTTTTTGGCCGGTGGCTATTATACCATTATGGCCAAAGGATTGATTGCCCCGGCTGCAGGCGGAATTGAATTGCCATTGAGCGCCGCAGTCATGATCAACAAATAAGGTTTTTATATCTATACAATCAGGCTCCTTTTAGGGGCCTTTTTTGTTTGGCGTTGGCAGAGGTTCCTTTCCCAAATCCTTATTTAGAATTATTCAAAATAATTTGGATGTTAATTTTTTTCACTGTTAATTTGCGTTGTTTAGAATTAATCCAAATAAAAAGAACATGCACTTACAACTCCGTTTAAACATCCTACTACTTCTGCTCAGCATTTCCACCCTTTCCCTTGCACAGGGCATCAAAGGAAAAATCACCACAGCCGATGGCAAGCCTGCCGTTTATGTAAGCGTAGGCCTAAAAAATAAAAATACAGGCACAGCTACCGCAGATGATGGCACCTACCTCATCCAAAGAGTAAAACCTGGTACCTATACACTTAGGGTAAGCGCAATTGGCATTCAGGCGCAAGAAAAAGAAGTCGTGGTTACGGCAGGAATGTTGACTACGGTAGACTTTGTACTCAGCGAAAATAGCCAATCGCTAAATGAAGTAACCGTTCAAGGGCTAAAAAACAAATATAAGGTAAGCCTTCCATCAGCTTCGCTCCGGCTAAACGAACCTTTACTGGAGGCTCCACAAAATATCCAAACGGTGAGCGACCAGGTCATCAAAGATCAACAGCTCATTAGCATGAGCGATGGCCTCATTAAAAACGTGAGTGGAGCAGTAAGGTTGGAGCACTGGGGAGACCTGTATACCAATATTACGATGCGCGGTTCCCAGATCCAGGCCATGCGCAACGGCTTCAATGTAGTGGCCTCATACTGGGGTCCGCTAACAGAAGACATGAGCTTTGTGGACCACATCGAATTTGTAAAAGGGCCTGCTGGTTTCATGTTGGGCAGCGGCGATCCGAGTGGAATGTACAATGTGGTCACCAAAAAACCCACGGGACTGAACAAAGGCGAAGTTTCATTTACCCTGGGCAGCTATGACCTTTATAGAACAACAGTGGATTTCGACCATAAGCTGACCAGCGATGGAAAGCTGCTCTTCCGCCTGAACACCGCCGCACAACGCAAAGGCTCTTTCAGGCCTTTTGAGGAAAATGACCGGTATAGCTTTGCCCCGGTATTGAGCTACCAGTTGACAAACCGTACCAAGCTTACCGCAGAATATACTTTGCAAAATGCAAAAATGACCGAAGTGGGTTCCTATTATATCTTTGAACCGAACGGCTATGCAACTTTACCAAGGGATTTTACGTTGACCCAACCTAATTTACCGTTGACCAGGATCAATGACCATAGTGCATTCATTAATTTACAGCACAATTTTAGCGGTACGTGGAAAGCAACCGCACAGGTTGCCTATTTTAAATACCTACAGACTGGAAACAGTTCATGGCCATCGGTGATCAATGCGGATGGAACGATCATCAGGAACGTAGGGATCTGGGACGCAGAGAGCACCATGAAACTGGCCCAATTTTTTATCAATGGACAGGCCAATACAGGTGCCATCCATCACCGGATCTTAACAGGATTTGATGGCGGGAAGAAATTCTACATGGCAGATTGGGGCCAATCTCATGACCTCGACTTGCCTTCATCGCCTTTCAATCTTTATCAGCCCAATTATGGCTATCCCTCAAATGGCTATCCTAACTTTGATCGGGAAACGCCATTGGAACAACGCGCCATTAATGCCGGTGGACTAATGGACCAAAAATACCTGAGTGCCTACCTGCAGGATGAACTTGGCTTTTTTAATAACAGAGCTCGTTTAACGCTTGCAGGTCGTTATAGCTACGTGAGCCAATCCGCTTGGGGAGGTGCAGCTGATAAAGCCGAGCGATTTACTCCACGTGTTGGGCTAAGCGTATCGATTGATAAAAACATGGCGGTCTATGCCGTTTACGATGCCGCTTTTATTCCACAGACCGGTATTTTAAGGACGGGTGGCAAAATTGATCCGATTACAGGCACCAACTATGAAGTTGGTTTCAAAAGAGACTGGTTTGACGGAAAATGGAATACCACCATTTCGGCCTACCGCATTCTTAAACAAAATGAACTGACTGCCGATCCGTACAACGCCGCAGGTGAAAACTTTAGCATCATTGTAGGCGAAAAGCGTTCGCAGGGAATCGAATTCGATTTGAGGGGGGAACTGATGACAGGACTTAAACTGATCGCCAATTATGCCTATACAGATAGCAAGGTTACCGAAGTGGCCGATGGGGTAACCTGGATGACGGTGGGCGATGTGGTGCCTGGCTATGCCAAACATACGGCCAACGCCTGGTTAACCTATAGCTTACAGGATGGATATTTAAAAGGCGCCGGCATTTCTAGCGGCTTTACCTACTATGCAGGCCGTGCCACTGGAAATTATAGTCCAACACATATTGAGCAGAACCTGCCCAATTATTTCAAATTGGATGCTGGATTATTTTGGGAAAACAGAACATTGCGGATTGCGGCGAATGCAGCCAATTTGTTGAATAAATATCTTTTCACAGGAGCCTACTATACCGATTACTGGAATGCCCCTACCTATGATCAGCCAGCATATTCTTGGCAGGCAGAAGCACCAAGAAATTATAGGGTTACCGTAGCTTACAAGTTCTGATCATGAAAAAGAGATTAATTTTATTGATTGCCTTATTTGCATTTGGCATTTCTGTCACTTGTGCACATGCACTTTGGATCGAAACCGCAGCTGTGGGAAAAAAGGGCAAGGCCCAAGAAGTAAAGGTCTTTTTTGGCGAATATGAGGGAAAAGAAATTGATTCGGCACAGAAGTGGTTTAGTAACCTCAAGGATTTTAGCCTAGTACTGACTTCGCCAAGCGGAAAGACCCGAGTTCTGAAAACTGTGGCCGATCTGTTTTGCCATAAAACCAGCTTTATCCCTACAGAAGATGGAGTCTATAAGCTATCGATTGTGCACGAGGTAGCGACCATTTACGAAAATGCAAAGATCGAATATTACGCATTTGCAGATGTTGCTGTGGGCAATGGATTGCTAAGCCCGGCTTTTCCTACAAATGCCATGCTCACCATTAAAGCTGAACAGCCGATCAGGCAGATGGGAAAGGACGTTCAACATCAGGTGGCATTTAACCATTCCCCTTTTGCGAAAAAGAAGCTTACGCTCATTGCGCCTTCCAATAAAAAAACCGAAATTGAAACAGGTAACGATGGCCGTTTTGTAATCAGTCCACAACAGCTTGGCCCTTACTTTTTAGAGGCTTTCGAAGAGGAAAAGACAGCGGGGCAATTGAACGGCAAACCTTACGAGAAAATATGGCATGTGGCTACTTACGTGGTCGGACTTTAATAAAAAACCAGCGAAGTTAAGCAACCAATTGGTCAGGGATTGCCAATTGGTTGTTGCATTTAAAATATGAAGATGGGTTTAAGAAAACCGGGCAACAAAAAATCAAAAAAATCTACATTTAGAAAGGTCAGCGATTGGCTCCATTTATGGCTGGGGCTTATTGCGGGAGCGGTTGTATTTGTGGTAGCCATTACAGGTTGCATCTATGTTTTCCAGGTTGAGATTTCGGAAGCTATCCATCATGATGAAATTTTCATCACCCCACCAAAAAAACAACAAACACTGCCAATTAGCTATCTACAGCTTCAGGCCGAAAAGCATTTGGGCAAGGGCAAGAAGATCAATTTTATAAGCACATACCAATCTCCACAACGTGCCTGGGAATTCGGTACTTTTAAGGGAGGAGATCCAAATGGATTTTTCTATTTTGATGCCGTTGATTATTATGATGTAGTTTGGGTAAACCCCTATACCGGTAAAGTTACCCTTGCCGTGGCCTATAAATATGAATTCTTCAATGTTGTTAAAATGCTGCATTGGAGTTTATTGATCAACCATCCCATTGGCCAGCAAATTGTAGGCTGGAGCACAATTATTTTTGTTGTACTGCTCATTACTGGCCTGATCATGTGGTGGCCCAAAAACCTGAAAAAATCCAACTTCGATAAAAGCTTCAAGATTAAATGGAAAGCCAAATTTAAGCGCCTGAATTATGACCTGCACAATGTACCCGGGTTTTATGCACTTTTGATCACACTGGTGCTTTCGTTAACTGGTCTGGTGTGGGCATTCCAATGGTTCCAGAAAACAGTTTACGTTTTGGCTTCGGGGACTACAGCCCCACCTTCCACGAAGACGTTCAATTCAGATACGACCAAAGCCATCAATTCCAAAGCATTCGATCTGGCTTTCGAAAACACAAGAAAATTACTGCCCGATGCCATCAAAATTGGGATCAGTCCGGCCATAGGCAAAGCGGGCGTCATTTATGCGAATGGCTATCGCGATGAAGAGACCTACTATGATTCAGATGACCTCCAGTTTGACCAATATTCGGGAAAATTGTTGGAAAATCGGAAGCATAGCGAAAAAAATGCCGGTGAGCGACTCATCGGCATGAACTACGATATCCATGTTGGGGCTATTTTGGGCCTTCCCGGAAAAATTCTTGCTTTTTTGGCCAGCCTGATCGCTGCCTCACTGCCCATAACCGGCGTGATCATTTGGTTGGGAAAAAAGAAAAAATCAAAAACTAAGCCCATTACCGCTTAATTATGATACCATTTAGACTTCAAAATAATTTTGAATAGTTGAAGATTAGTCTTTAATTTGCTATTGTTTAGAATTAATCTAAATATTAATAAAAGTCAAAAAATAATGAAAAAACTCCTATTTCTTTTAGCCTGCGTAATCTTGGCCAACCAAGGTTCCGCACAGACTAAACTGGACCAAGACCGTGAAGCCATCAAATCGCTTGCCGGGTTTTATAAGGTAACTTTTAACTATGCAGAAACTTTTTCGCCAGACGATGATTATAAATTCCATGAAAGACACCGTTCTTCGGCAAAGGAAATTGCCATCATTTTAGAAGATTCCCCAAAAAAGATTGTTATCCAGCACTTGTTGGTGATGCGTGGTGACAGCATGATCATTAAACATTGGCGAGAAGATTGGACCTATGAAGATACCCAGCTGTTTGCCTACGATAAAGACAATGCCTGGAAAAAGGTTACCCTGAACAATGCTGATGTTAAAGGCAAATGGACACAGAAAGTCTATCAAGTTGATGATAGTCCGCGGTACCAGGCCATCGGCACCTGGGTGCATGTAGATGGCAGGCACCAATGGCAAAGCAATACCGATTCGCCCCTTCCTAGACGCGAATCAAGCGAAAGGAATGATTATAACGTACTCAATCGTGGCAACAACCTTTACCTCACCAGCAATGGCTGGATGTTTGAACAGGACAATAAAAAAATTGTGCGTTCTGCCACGGGCGATAAGTTATTGGCTTTGGAAAAAGGAATGGAAGAATTTGTGAAAACCGATCCCAAATCGTTTGGATATGCCCAAGACTGGTGGAAAAAACAGCAGGCTTTTTGGAAAGACGCCCGTGAAACCTGGGATGCTGTCTTTACAGAAAACAATTATCTTAAAATCCAGACAAAAGTGGGCGATAAACTCCTGTATGAACAGTTCTTTGCACTTGGCGATCAATCTGCCAAAGAAAACTGGACGTCGGCACAGAACAAGGAAGGGATCAGAAAGATTATCGATGCCTATCTGGTAAAATCTAGCTAGCATATATCACATTTTTTTTTGCGGCCGCAGATGTTCAATCCATCTGCGGCTTTTTTATATCTTGCAGACAGATGCGCAACATTATATTTTTTCTCTTGATCACATTTGGGTTTAATGGCTCTGCCCAGGACATCAATTATGTCAGGAAAACACTCGATACGCTTACCGGCCAAAATCTATGGGGCCGTGGCTATACGAAGAACGGCATGGAAAAAGCGGCCGATTTTATTGCTTCAGAATTTAGGACACTTGGCCTCAAGCCAATGGATGGCAAAGATTTTAGGCAATGGTTTTCTTTCCCCGTAAATACCTTTCCCGGACGTATGGAAGTAGAAATCAATGGGCAGTTACTTACGCCCGGAAAAGATTTTATTGTTAAAGAGGAGAGCATCGGATTTAAATTTAAGCAGGCCAGATTAACCCAGATCGATAGTACGGCCTATACGGTATTAGGCGAAAAGGTAATTGTTAAACTAGAAAATAAATTGACCTGGTCCGTGGCTCAGGGTGCAGCAGATTATTTGGGCATATTGGTCAAGAAGGGCGCATTGAGCCAGCCGCCACAACTGCTTTCGGTAAATATTGAAAATGTAGTGGTTCCAGCATTTAAAGCTGCGAACATCTGTGCGATAGTCAAGGGTACTGTGCATCCAGACTCCATCCTTTTAATGACGGCCCATTACGATCATCTGGGCGGCATGGGAACTGAGACTTATTTCCCTGGAGCAAATGATAATGCAAGTGGCGTTTCGTTCTTGTTGAGCCTGGCAAAATATTATGCCAAACATCCACAAAAATATACCATGGCCTTTATCTGCTTTGCTGGAGAAGAGGCCGGCATCTTGGGATCGAAATATTTTACCGAAAATCCTTTGTTGCCATTAGGCCACATCCGCTTTATGTTCAACGTGGATATGGTAGGGACCGGAGAAACGGGAGCAACCGTGGTCAATGCCACCATCTATCCAAAAGAGTTTTATCTATTGAATAAAGTCAACGATAAGGACCGATTATTGGCCAAGATCAATCCGCGTGGTAAGGCTGCCAACAGCGACCATTACTTCTTTACCGAAAAAGGAGTGCCAGCCTTTTTTCTCTATACCCAAGGTGGGATAGCCGCCTACCACGATGTGTATGATCGGCCTGCTACCTTGCCCCTTACTGTTTACGAAAATCTGTTCAGGCTATTTCTTGGCTTCAATAAAGGCCTGATGGAATGATCACTTGCCGATCTGTAAAAAAGATTGACACAGGACAGATAAACTTATCACCTTTCTTGTTGTTACTTTGCCAACAAAAAGAAAAACATGTCACTACTTTTCTCTCCTATACAGATCAAGAACATTACGTTAAAGAACAGGATCGTGATCTCGCCAATGTGCGAATATTCGTCGACAGATGGTTTCGCCAACAATTGGCACCTTGTACACCTCGGTAGCCGTGCGGTTGGGGGTGCTGCACTCATCATCACAGAAGCAACCGCTGTTTCGCCCGAGGGCAGGATTTCTATTGGCGACCTGGGCATTTGGAAAGATGAGCATATTGATAAGCTCAAGGAAATTACTTCCTTCATCCACCAAAACCATGCTGTGGCCGGCATCCAATTGGCCCATGCCGGACGAAAAGCCAGTTTCGACATCCCATGGGAAAATGCGCAGCAGCTTAATGAGCATGAAGGCGGATGGCCTACATTGGCACCCAGCGCCATTCCTTTTGCACCTACAGACAAAACTCCCGTAGCCCTTTCTATCGAAGGCATAACAAAAGTGAAAAATGATTTTCGTGCGGCCGCAGCCCGAGCACTCCAGGCTGGATTTAAAGTCATCGAAATCCATGCCGCACATGGTTATCTGCTGCACCAGTTTCTATCGCCACTGAGCAATACACGGAACGACGAATATGGTGGTAGTTTTGAAAACAGGATCCGGCTGTTGCTGGAAACAATTGATGAGATAAATAATGTATGGCCTCGTGAAAACCCATTATTTGTGAGGATTTCGGCTACAGACTGGGCAAATGGGGGATGGAATCTTGAAGAGTCGATCCGGTTATCAGCATTGCTCAAAGCAAAAGGGGTAGATGTTATCGATACTTCCTCTGGAGGACTCGCATTAGAGCAGAAGATAGCAGTTGGTCCTGGTTATCAGGTTGGTTTTTCAGCTGATATCAAAAAGGCTACAGACATGATGACTGGTGCCGTGGGCCTGATTACCGATGCCCAGCAGGCAGAACAGATCTTAAAGCAAGAACAGGCAGACCTGATTTTTATCGCACGGGCAGCTTTGAGGGATCCTTATTTTGCGCTCCATGCCGCTCAGGAACTTGGTACAGCTATAACTTGGCCGGTGCAATATGAAAGGGCAAAGCCAAGATAACCAATGGCATTGCAAACGATCTAACAGTAAACAAATTATTGTAAATTAGGGGTGATGAATCTGATCCGATCCGTAAAAGTTAAAATCTTAAGCCTCAGCTGGCTTTTGTGCTGCGCTGCAATAATGTTAACCTGTAAGAAAGAGGCCCCTTATTACAACCTGCCCATTTTTGGTCGAGACCAGGTTTTTTATGCGTTAACTGCCCAGAATACACTCGCCAGGTATAATGCAAAAGACGTCAGGACGAACAGTTCGGTGGTCAATATTTCTGGGCTTGCCGCAGGCGAATCTTTGATCAGCATTGATTTTAGACCTGCAACCGGGGAACTATATGGCATCAGTTCCCTAAATAAACTCTATCTGGTTGATATTGGTTCAGGTGGAGTAAGGGCAGTTTCTTCCACTCCATTTTACACAACAACGTTAGGGTCTGTCGTTAATATGGACTTCAATCCGGCAGATGACCGGATCAGGATTGTAAGCAACGGCGGCCAAAATTTGAGGATAAATCCAGAAACCGGTGCACTGGAAAGTACTGACACTAATCTAAGTGTGACCAGTATTTCGGCAATTGCACACCACAACAACTATGCTGGCACTACGACTAGCACTTTATTCGATATTGATGCCGCTGCTAAAAAGCTCTACAGGCAGGACCCAAATTTGGGCACCTTGACCAACATCGGCAACCTCACCTTGGACATGGGCACTCAGGTTGCTTTCGATATTTCTTCTGCAAACAAGGCTTTGGCTGTCAGCAAACCTGCCGACAGCACCAAATTATATGTAATTGACCTGAACAGTGGTAAAACCGAATTGGCAGGAAAATTTGCGCTCGGCACCAACATCAGATCGATTGCCATCCCTACTTTACCAGTAGCCTATGCCGTAGACCAAGCAAATACGCTGATCATCTTCAATCCGACTGTAGCGCCAACCTATTATACCAGGGCCATTACGGGCCTTCAAAGTGGCGAAAGTATACTTGGAATGGATGTCAGACCTCTAAATGGCCAGCTATATGCCTTGGGCAGTAGTAGCCGATTATACCGCCTAAACGTAGCTACCGGAGCTGCTACCCTTATTGGAACTGGTCCATTTGGTACTATATTAAGTGGTACCAGCTTTGGATTTGATTTTAATCCCCTCACAGATGTGATCAGGGTGGTAAGCAATACGGGACAGAATATGCGGATTGACCCCAATACTGCTAGAGTTACCTCAGACACCAACTTTGCGGCAACAGCAAATTTTTCTGCTGCTGCCTTTTCCAATAACTTCAGGACGGCCAGTTCGACTCTGCTATATTTAATTGACCATAATTCGAACAAGCTTTTAACACAAAATCTGAGTTCTGGTGTTTTAACAGCAGTTGGCGACCTAAAAATCGATCTTGATGCAGCCAATGGTTTTGATATTTTGTACCAAGGCCAGGATGTAGCCTATGGCATTTTCTCTGTTGGCGGAAAGACAGGTCTATATACGATAAACCTCACGACCGGCGAAGCCACATTGAAGTATGAAATAAATAGGACCATCAGTGCCTTTGCAACTGGGTTAAGATTCAATTGATCCAAAGTGAATTACTTAGCCTTTAAAAAAACATACTTTATACTTTATACTTTATACTTTATACTTTATACTTTATACTTTATACT
>JAVHXV010000003.1 GCA_031119475.1 Pedobacter sp.
CATTTACTCGCAGATTTTTACTATTTATTTTGGTGGCGCAAGTTACGTAACAAAGAGTATATTTCAAAGAAGCTAAACAATAAATATACAGAAAAAAAATTGGCAACGAAGAGCATTCCCTTTTCAGCCCCTTTTTGACTGTAAATCAG
Source organism: Pedobacter sp. (assembly GCA_031119475.1). Taxonomy (GTDB): domain Bacteria; phylum Bacteroidota; class Bacteroidia; order Sphingobacteriales; family Sphingobacteriaceae; genus Pedobacter. The sequence goes on from JAVHXV010000003.1 coordinate 150, forward strand.
CACAAAGACCATCGAAAAAAACATCTTTACGCCTACCGCGCCCATCAATGCCATAATTCCAGAATCAGGCTTGCGCTTCATGCCCATCAATGCCAATATGGAGGCTACGAAAGTAATGACCGCAAAGAAGGTAAAGATGAGCCAAAAACTACCGACCAAAACAGGAGTATCGGTAAAAATCTTGGAAATGCCCAGGGCAATGCCTGCCAGCACTACCGTAAATACAATAAAGTTTAGAATAAACTGTTTCAAGATCAATATCTTATTTTTTGCAAAGATAGTGATTGTAGTTCAGCTAAATGGGCGATCTGATAATTAACTTTTGCCCTTGAGCGACCGGATGATCTGTACCAGTGAACCTACTACGCCGACCACGCCCAGCAGCGCCGTAAAAATAGGTTGTTTGCTTCCGCGATGCGCATCGATCTGGTAACCGATAAATGCGAAAATCCCTATCGTTGCCAACAGCTGAAAGCCGATTGCGCTATATTTGGCAAAATTTCCCAATTGTTTTTTGCCCTCATTTTCCTGATCAGCTGCCATAAAAAATATCAATGCTAAATTTATCCCCCAAATATTGAGAATTTATTGCCGAATAAAATATTTTTGCATACATTTTGTTATATTGTAAAGCGCATATCCAATTCTAGATTCTTGAACATCCACATCAAAACATGGTTTAAAATGAGCTGCTTCTGGGCATGCACCGCATTATTTCTTAGCTGTGCATCGCAAAAGGACAATGCCACCAATCGAAGCCTCCAGAATCTGTCTGCACGTTATAACCTCATCTATAACGCGAATGTTTTGCTAAATACCTATCAGGACGACCTTGCTTTGGCCAATGCCGACAATTACGACCATATCCTATCGGTCTACATCGCCCCACCGCCCATCGACTACCTCAGTGCCACCAGTGCGGCCAACGATACCAAAACATTGGATGAAATTGCCCAAAAAGCAGAGACCATTGTCGCGGAAAAAGGATTGAGCAACTATGTAGATGAAGCTTACATTCTTTTGGCGAAAACAAATTTTTACAGAGGAAATTATTTTTCGGCAGCAGCTTATTTCGATTATGCGGCGAAAGCCTATTCGGGCCAGCGTAATGTTTTTGTCAATGCGATGAACTGGAAGGCCCGCAGCCTGATGCAACTGGACAACGATGGGCAGGCCATGAAGGTTCTAGATACCGTGAGCCTTTTCCTCGACTCGATCAAAAAAGAAAAAGCCGAAGCCCTGGCCACACTTGCCCAGATGAACATTTATCAACAGGATTATCCGAAAGCGATCAGCCATTTGGAAGCTGCAATCAAGGAAGGTACCAAGGCACAGAACAAGATCAGGTGGTCTTACATCCTCGCCCAACTTTATGAGAATGAAAAGCAATATGCCCAGAGCCTGCGCAACTATACGCGCGTAGAAAAGAGCAATGCGCCGTTCGAAATGTATTTCAATGCCAAATTGAGCAAGATCAGGATCAATGACCAATTGAGCAGCCAGACTTCCAATCGCCGGGAACAGCTTTTAAAGCTTTTAAAGGATGATAAAAATATTGATTATACCGATCAGATCTATTATGAGGTAGCCGAAGATTACTTTTCGCATCAGGATTATGCCAAAGCTGCCGAATATTATCAACTGTCGGCCAAGAAAAGCCAACGTAACGTAAACCAGAAAGGCCTTTCGTACCTTAGGTTGGCTGACCTCAACTTTAAGAACCTGGGCAACTATGTAGATGCCAAGTTATATTATGATAGTGCGGCATTGATCCTGCCGAAAACCTATCCGGGCTATGAAGCCATTTTAAAAAAGGCGCAGAACCTGGAATACCTGACCGAGCGTTACCAGCAGATTGCTGCACAGGATACCTTGCAGCACCTGGCACGCCTACCTAGGCAGGAACGCCTGAGCAGAATGGATAAAATGTTTGCCAATGCACAAAAAGGGGCCTTAGAAACGCGTACAACAAATATTCCAGCAACTGCAAATACGCCCAATGCAGGATTACCGACAAACAATCCGACCAATTCTACTTTCTATTTCAGCAACTTGGCCGCCGTTGGGAAAGGATTTACAGATTTTAAACGCCGATGGGGCAACCGCATTTTGGAAGACAACTGGAGGCAGAGCGTAAAATCGTCTGCACAGGTAAACCAGCAGAACCTGGCCAATGCAACAGACCAGCCTACTACTGGCCAGGACAAACTTCAAACGCAGGCACCGCTTGATCGGGAAGCACAGATTGCAGCTTTTGAAGCAACCCTGCCGCTCACTCCAGAACTGCTTAAAATATCAGACCAAAAGATCATTGATGCCTATTTCGAAATCGCCGGTTTCTATCAACAGGTTTTGGGCGATCAGAATGAGGCAATCAAGGTCTACCAGGCCCTTTTATCGCGCTATCCGAAAAACAATCACCTCGAAACCATCTATTACAGCCTATACCTGGCCAATGGTACTGCGAACAGGACTGAGGCAGAGCGGTATAAAAACCTGGTGCTTTCACAATATCCGAACTCGGTCTATGCCAAAACCATCTTAGATCCTAATTTTTCGCTTCAGCAGAATGCGCTCGACCTTGTGGTGAACAGCACCTATAATGCGGTGTTCGAAAATTACCTTAAAAAAGAATTCCCTACGGTAATTACCAAGGTCAACGAAACCAACGAACGTTTCCCCGGCAACAATCTACAGCCACAATATGATTACCTCAAGGCCATTGCGATCGGAAGAACGCAGCATGTGGACAGCCTTTTGCAGGCCTTTAACCTGATCTTATCAAAATATCCGTCAGACCCATTGATTACGCCTTTGGTAAAAGACCATTTGGTTTACATCAATACCCATTTGCCCACTTTTAAGGCGAGGAAAATTGCACTTACAGATTTTGATCCCACCGAGCCGCGGTTCATCGCCCAACAAAACCAGACCGCTGCGGCTCCTGCACAAAAAAAGAACGATCCGGTGATCGTAGATCCAAAACCTGCATCACCTACAGATCTCAATGCCAAAACGAAGCCCGGCACTACTGTGCAGCCAAATATCGATGTGCCATCCAAAAATCAATTGTTCAGCAAAGCCGAGTCTGATACCTATTACTATGTGGTCAGCGTTAATGACATGAGTTTGAGCGTAAGTTCGTCCCGCTTTGGCATCGGCCAGTTCAATCGGGGAAATTATGCAGGAAGTGGCATCAAACATCAACTATTCGAACTAGAGGAAGACCAATTGATCTTCGTCGGCAATTTCAGTTCGTTGAGCGAAGTTAAAAGCTATGCGGATGGCATTACGCCACAGTTGCCAAAGATCATGAAGGTTCCTGCCGCAACCTATAAATGGTTCTACATCAGCAAGGAGAACTTCGATAAAATTAAGAACAGGGAAACATTGAACAGCTATCTTGAGTTTTTCAAGAACAATTACTAAGAAAATGAACAAAACCATCACACCCGACGAGATTAAAAGATACAACCGTGGCCTATGGCGCACACTGATCGGGGCACTGCTCTTTTTTGCCCTGTTTATTGTTCTGATCGGTTTTGGCGTGTTTGGAGAGATTCCCTCCTTTCGTGCGATAGAACATCCCAAAAGCAATGAAGCGACCGAAATCATTTCTGAAGATGGAAAGGTGCTGGGCACTTATTTCGTGAAGAACAGGACCAATGTAAACTATAGCCAGATTTCTCCCAATGTCATCAATGCCCTGATTGCCACAGAAGATATCCGTTTCCGTTCACATTCGGGCATCGATTTTAAAAGGACATTTACCATCTTTTTCTATGCGCTGATGGGCAAGAAACAAGGTGGAAGTACCATCACCCAACAACTTGCACTGAACTTGTTTTCTGAAGAAGGCAGGGAAAAAAATTATTTTCTTCGCATTATCCAAAAGTTCCAGGAATGGGTAATTGCAGTAAAATTAGAGCGAAATTACACCAAAGAGGAAATCATTACCATGTACCTCAATACAGTGGATTTCGGAAACCAGGCCTATGGCATCAAATCTGCCGCACGGGTCTATTTCAATACCACACCTGATCAGTTGACCATTCCACAGGCCGCCGTGCTCGTCGGCATACAGCGTGGGATTACCCGATATTCGCCCACCAAAAATCCAGAACGGGCATTGACCAGGCGAAATACAGTGATGGCCTTAATGGTAAAGGCAGACTTGTTGACGCAGGCACAGTTTGATGCCGAAAAAGACAAGCCTCTCGGCCTCCATTTTAATCCGGCCACCACAAACGAAGGAGTAGCTCCTTACTTTAGGTCTGTGCTAAAGTCGGAAGTAAAAAGAATCCTGGAAGAACGTTCCATTACAAAAAATGGCGTTCCCTACGACCTTGACCGCGATGGACTGAAGATTACCACGACCATCAATTACGACATGCAGGTGTATGCGGAGGAAGCCCAGAAAGAATACATGAAAGTTTTGCAGCAACAGTTCTCCAACAGTTGGAAAGGAAGAAATCCGTTTAGGGGAATGGAACTGCAGATCGATCAGGGCATGCGGCGCTCTGATCGCTATAAAGCGCTAAAGGCTGAAGGAAAATCGGATGCCGAGATCAAAGACGACTTCAATACCCCGACCAAACTGACCATTTTTACCTGGAAAGGAAATGTGGATACCTTGATGAAGCCGATCGACTCCGTTAAATATTACAAGCTGCTGTTGCGCAACGCAATGATGGCCATGGACCCTAAAACAGGGCACATCAAAGCTTGGGTTGGCGGGATTAATTTTGAGCATTTTAAATACGACCAGGTAAAGATGGGCACACGCCAGGTTGGCTCGACGGCCAAACCTTTCACCTATACCGTCGCCATCGAAAATGGCTATTCGCCATGTTATGCGGTCGACAATGTACCCGTTACGATTACCAATCCGGGCAGTCCCGATTGGACGCCGAAATCTTCTGGCACCTTGCCGGGAAAAATTACGCTCCAAAAGGCCCTTGCCTATTCACAAAACTATATTGCTGCCTACTTGATGCAGCAGGTTGGCCCGACAGCGGTGGCCACTGAGATCAAAAAATTAGGCATTACTTCAGATGTTCCCGTGGTGCCATCTATTAGTTTGGGAACATTTGATGCGTCAATTTATGATATGGTGGGCGCTTACGGAGCATTTGCCAACAAGGGAACATGGACACAGCCCACATTTATCGTAAAGATCGAAGATAAAAACGGAGTAGTCCTTTACGACAGCAGACCTGTGATCAAAGTGGTGATGAACGAAGAAATTGCCTATGTGATGACGCGTATGCTGAGGGGAGTAATTACCGGAGGCACTGGCTACCGGCTGATCGGGAAATATGGTATCACTGCACCAATTGGCGGAAAAACAGGCACGACACAGAACAATTCAGATGGATGGTTTATGGCCATCTCCCCTGACCTGGTTGCCGGTGTGTGGACAGGCTGTGAAGACCGTGCCTTTCATTTTACCAGTACGCGGGATGGCGAAGGCGCCAATTCGGCATTGCCCATCTTTGCAGGATTTATGAAACGGGTGTATGCCAATTCGGACCTAAAGATATCGAGGGCAGACTTCGAACCTCCAAAAAATGGCGTAAGTATTGTTTTTGATTGCAGCCAATATCAGCCCCAAGATCAGGGTACAACCACGGAACTGGATAAGAAGCTAGGTTTTTAGCTGATACGAATCAATCTGTGTAATCAAAGTTAATCTGTTTAATCTCTTACTAGTGAAATCAGTATTTGACCATAAGAAAGCATTGGCCGATATTCCACATAAGCCTGGAGTATATCAGTATTTCGATATGGATGATAACCTCATTTATATTGGAAAGGCGAAGGATTTGCGCAACCGGGTCGGGTCATATTTCATACAGGATAGGCAGGTGAATGGCAAGACCAGGATGCTGGTGTCAAAAATCAGACGGATCAGTTTTACAATTGTTGATACTGAAATTGATGCCTGGCTACTGGAAAATAGCCTGATCAAAAAACATCAGCCACGCTACAACATCAACCTCAAAGACGACAAGACCTACCCATGGATCATTGTTAAAAAAGAAGATTTTCCCAGAATTTTCTGGACACGAAAACCGATCAAGGATGGATCTACCTATTATGGCCCCTATGGTTCAATTGGCATGATGCACACGATCTTAGACCTGATCAGGGAAACCTATACCCTCCGCACCTGTAACCTGCCCTTAACGCCAGCGAATATCGCCGCAGGGAAGTTCAAGGTCTGTTTAGAATACCAGATCGGCAACTGCAAGGGGCCTTGCCAGAATTACCAGACCAAGGCGGCATACGATGAAAATATTGAAGAGATCAAAGATATCCTGAACGGAAAGATCGGTAATGTCATCCGGACGGTAAAACTGGTGATCAAGAAAGCATCTGAAGAGCTCAATTTCGAACTGGCACATGCGTATCAGCGCAAATTGGGGATCCTGGAAAAATACCAGAGCAAATCTACGGTCGTGAACAGTGCCATTACCAATATCGATGTGGTCAGCATTGCCTCAGATGAGCGGTATGCTTTCGTCAACTACCTGAAGGTCATGAATGGAACCATTATCCAGACCCAGACCATCGAGATCAAAAAGCGCTTGGACGAAAGTGACGAAGAACTGCTCTCCATCGCAATCGCCGAATTCAGGACAAAATTCAACAGCACTTCGAAAGAGATCATTGTTCCGTTTTCCATCTCTCTTAGTGACGAAAACTTAAAGCTTACGGTTCCTAAACTTGGGGAAAAGAAAAAGCTGTTGGAGCTCTCGGAAAAAAATGTGCTGTTCTTTAGAAAGGAAAAGTTAAACCAGTACGAAAAGCTAAATCCAGAACTCCGTACAGAGCGCATCCTGACACAGATGCAGAAAGACCTTCGGCTTACGCAGTTACCGCACCATATCGAATGTTTTGACAACTCGAATTTCCAGGGGAAATATCCGGTTTCTGCAATCGTAGTATTTAGAGATGCCAAACCGAGCAAAAAGGATTACAGGCATTTCAATGTGAAGACCGTTGAGGGGCCAAACGATTTCGCAACCATGGAGGAGGCCGTTTATAGGCGCTATAAGCGGATGTTGGAAGAAAACCAGTCTCTGCCCCAACTCATCATCATTGACGGCGGCAAGGGACAGTTATCTTCTGCGGTAAGCAGCCTAAAGAAACTTGGGATAGAAAATAAGGTAACGATCATTGGCATTGCCAAACGATTGGAGGAACTGTTCTATCCAGGAGATAGTTTTCCGCTATATCTAGATAAAAAGTCGGAAACGCTCAAGGTCATCCAGCAATTACGGGATGAAGCACACCGCTTTGGGATAACTTTCCATCGGAAGAAACGTGACCAGGGCACGCTCAAATCAGAGTTGTCGCTTATTCCTGGAATTGGAAAGAGTACAACAGACCGCTTGCTGCTCCGGTTCAAATCTGTGAAAAAAATCAGGGAAGCAACCGAACAGGAATTGGCAGAAATATTGAATAAAAAACAGATGCTCGCACTGGGCGAATATTTTAGGAACTCAGGTTAACACACTGTTAACATTGGTGACTTTCGGTTGCAGTTCCAACCTCGCAGGTTCTTAAGAACCTGCGAGGTTGTCCGAACATCGAACCAAAAAAAATCCCCGATCAAATGATCGGGGATTTTTTTTAGTATTCCCAAAGGCCCTGTTCAAAGTCGGCCATGGCTTTCTTGATCCTTTCGGATTCGAGTAATCTTTCTTTCGGATTGAAAAGTACATCTTCGATCCGATTATCGGCAGAGTTCGAAATCTTGGTGACGTTGCTGTAGAACAAGCGCCTTACAAAAACGTCATCAAAATTAATCCCCGAATTGTCGTTCTGGTTGTTTGCAATCTTGTGCTTTACCAATACTTCCCTGAGGTCATCAAAATAGATCCATCCGGCAACACTTTTTACGGTATCTGCACGAACCGCATTGGTAGCAGGGTCGGTTACAGGATTACCGTTATTGTCGACGGCAGTTTTCACATCAATCCTTACAGGTGCGATACCAATGATCCGGGGTTCAAAGATTCCCCTTTTGATATCCAAAATCCAATCTTCTTTGATCCTGATCGTGGTAAAACTTGCGGTAAAGAACTCGTTGTTGGCACGGTTTACCTCGTTTGTACCGGGATTGACACCTAAAAATGCGGTATCGGCAGTAGAACTCTTCGTAGCCTTTGGATCATTTCCTTTGTTTGCACTGATCGGCTGGCCCTTAAAGCTCTCGTCATCACTTGCATAAAGATCCAGTTCGCCATTGTTCACCGCATCATAGATAATGCCGACCAAATTGATTTTTGGGGAAGCCAAAATTTCATTGCCTCGGTCGCGGAGATCAATTTCGCGCCAGACCCTTTTGGTGTAAACGATATCTGCCGTATCTACCTTTGCATAGGGAACCACCGTATCAACTGCAGTGGCCTCGTGAAAGATAAAGCCATCCTGTTTAGGTGCCTTTTTCTTTGGGACTACCTTTGCCGGCGCATTGGGCACGGGATTGGTCTGGTTCTGGGCAAAAGCACCTAAACCTGCCAAAAGAAATAAAAACAGAAAAAGAAATCTTTTCATCTTATTTTTTAATTAACGGTAAATACCATCGAGTTTAACGTCGGCGTACGTCCGTCAGGCATCTGCGCCTGAACGTTTTCAATCCACACCACCGATTTAAACGGCAATGAAGAAAGTGCTGCCCTGGCCTGTGCACTAAAGGTATCGCCCGTGCAATAGAAAGTCTGTGCATCCTGGCGAGGTCTGATTACCACCACATTAAACTTGGTCACTCTCACTTTAATATCAAATTCAAAATTCTCCAATACCGCAGTTACCTGGTTCTCTGAAGCAATTTTATTTCCCGAAATAATACCGCCCATTTTACCCGCAAATTTGGCAACCGGATTAGGTACTTGTTTGACCCTGAACTTGTTCGAACCTAAGGGAATGGTCTTGCCCTCTGTTGTTCCAGATACATTGATCGTTACTTCCTGGCCAATTAAGCTTCCTGGTACATTGATGTTGTACTTTCCAGCACCCCCGCTCATGCTGCCACTAGAAATACTTGCTTTTAGGCTTTCTAATGGGAAACCTGGTGCAGACACCGAAAATGGATTCGGGATGCCGGCATAAATTACATTCAGGTTGGTAGACGATACCGTTGCAGAAGGCTTGGCCACCTGATAGGTCATTTCCGGAGTAGGATATTCCTTATAATTGCCATCGGTCTGTTTAACCCTTACCACACCTTTCCATTTAAACACACCCACGCTGTTAGTTCCGCCAGTATAAGTACCCACACCATCCTTGATCGGAAGAGAACTTCCGTTTACCGTAATGGTTGGATTTGATTTGGTATCACTTGCGGTCAGGAATACTTCGGCTTTGTAAGGCTGTCCCTGGATCACATAACTGCTTGATGGAACGGCAACCGCGCTGAACTTATCCATGGTGATCAGGGTTTCGCTCATCTGGCCAAATAGTTTCTTGACAACTTCCGATTCGGCATTTTTTAAATCCGTTTGGATCTTGGTCAAGATCGTATTCGCAGCTGTCAATGGTGTACCTTCTCCGAAGTTGGTTTCCTCCCAAGTCTTACCTTTAGGATCTTTCGCTTCCAACGCTGTTGCAATGGTTGCATTGCTACCCAATAAAGCCGCCAATTTGGCGCGCGTTTCGTTGATTTTCTTTTTCAATTTTTCGCCTTCACCTTTGCCGATCATCACTTTTTGAGAAATATCGAGGTTATCCCTAAGTACAAAATCTCCTGTTTCTTCACTGATCCCACCACCCCTTGTCTTAAAGATATCCTTTAGGCGATTGATTTCCTTATCCAGGTCATCCGCATATTGTTTGGCCAAATTTGCCTTGTCCCAAAGGGGTTTAGCGCGTTCTGGCTTATTTTTGAGCTCTGTAGCTTCGAACGAGTTAAATACCTGGTCCAAGTTTGAGCTTACATTTGTTTTTGAGGCGTCCAAGCTATCGTTGATATTCTTAAACGCATTTAAGATTGTGTCTGAAACGTTTAAGGCAAGCATCGCTAACAATACCAAATACATGATATTGATCATCTTCTGCCTTGTCGTTTCTTTTCCTCCAGCCATGTTTAATTAGATTTTTGGTTTACAATTAAATAATTTGAACCTAATTAGATACGTGGTTGGTTCATGGCGGTTAACATGTTGCCGTAGATTGAGTTCAACGACGCCAAGTTTTTGGCCAATTTACCCACTTCTTCCTTAAACTGTTTCGAATCTTCCATCGATTCGTTGAAGTTGCCCATCGTCAATGCCAAATTCTGATAGAACTTGTTCATTGATTTCAGGTGCGCACTCGAATCCTGAAGTTCCAATTCGTAAACCGCATTAAGGGCAGATAAATTTTTAGCTAAATTATTTACTTGCTCATGGTAAGCTTTGGAATCAATATTACTTTCGCCCATTTCGGCCAATTGTGAAGTAGCTTTTTCAAAAGCGGTACTCAAATTGTCAAAACTTGCACCAGCAGATTTCACTTTGCCCGTAAATTCGTTTGTGGCTACTGCTGCATCGGTTACGTTAGAAATGGTAGCTACCTTATCGCCAAAAGTACGCAATCCGTTGCCAAGGCTTTCGATCAGTTCCGGACCAACTTTTGCGTCTTCCAACATTTTATCAAGCGCAGCTGAAGAAGAAAAGTTACTTCCACCGCCAGTGCTTACAGGAACCGCACGGGCCCCACCTTTATAATCGTCTGCCAATTCTGGATATACCCTTTCCCAAGGCAATTCAGGCTCTGGCGGAAAAAATCCTGTTAAAAAGAATAGCAATGCCTCGATCCCCAAACCGGCTCCGATAAACCAGTTTGCCAATTCGCCACCGATATGGAGAATTTTTGCCAATGCACCAATAATTACGATACTCGCTCCCCAAGAAATTGCTTTGTGTAACCATCCTGGTTGTGATTTTGCTGCCATAATCTTAATTTTTTGTTCTTGTAAGTTTGTTTGTTTGAATGATTGTTTATAAAGGTAAGCGCCTTTTGAAAGCGCTAAGTGTTTTTTAGTTTAAAGCATTTCCAGGGAAATCAGAAACGCAGCGGAAGCCGATATATGACCTGGCCTTATCCTGGAACTCATAGGTGCTCACTGAGTTCTGCAAAAAGAAGCCCATATCTTTCCATGAACCTCCACGAACTACTTTTGCTCCTTTAGCGGTATTGACATAGTTCGGACTAAAATCCTGCAATAAGGCAGTGGCCGATTTGTTGTATGCCGTTACGGTCCACTCTGCCACATTACCAGCCATGTTATACAAGCCGTAATCATTTGGCAGGTAGGCCCTTGCATCTACCGTATACAGACCACCATCATCGGTATAGTTACCACGTCCAACCTTAAAGTTGGCCTGAAGGCAGCCTTTCGTGTTTTTGATGTATGGACCTCCCCAAGGGTATTTGGTCTGTGTACGTCCGCCACGAGCGGCATATTCGAATTCCTGATCTGTTGGAAGCCTGTATTTCAACCTTCCATTTTCAGGGATTTTCCTGGCCGCAGCGGCATTGCGATAATATACAGTTCTCCAGTTACAGAATGCGGTAGCCTGATCCCAGGTTACGCCTACCACTGGATAACGGTCATAGGATGGGTGGTTGAAATACGAATCAACCATCGGATCATTTTGTGAATAAGAAAAATCCAATTTCCAAACCAAGGTATCTGGATAGACACTCACCGAAGGGTGTTCATTGGCCTTGCCTGGTGTAGGGTTATCTGTATAGGTCTGAATGAAATCCTGACGGGTCGCATTCGGGTTTTTCCTGCCCGCAGCTTCCAGATCATGATCCAGATAACTATAGGCATATCTCAATTTCCGAACATCGATCTCTGTCTTTCCAGGCAGTGCATCGTTTCCGGCATAATACATGTTCTGCAATTTTGGCCTATAGGTACTGCCCTTGCCCCATAAAGTCTTAGCGTTAACGGCTTTCCAATTGATGTTCTGAGGACCTGTTGGCGTGGTACCGGCTCCTCCGGTAGGTACTGCCTTGTATAATGTTGGCGCGCCTGATGGACCTAGGGATGTAATGGCGATCGAATCACGGACCCAGTTTACGAACTGCCTGTATTCGGCGTTGGTAATCTCGGTCTGGTCCATATAAAATGCGGCGAATGAGGTCATCCTGCTCGGATTGCCCCTATAAAAACTCAAATCCTCATCGGTCATACCAATCAAAGTTCTGCCCGGCGGGATAAACACCATGCCCAAAGGAATGGTCTTATTTTTGAACTTTCTATTATAAGCACCCACAAGCTCCCCTTTCGGTCCGCCGCCACAGCTGGCCAGGAAAGCACAAATGGTGATTAAACTAAGAAGGTAAACTTTTCTCATAAATTAATTTAGATAGGGTATTGTAATATTTTAATAGCAATTTTATTGAAAATCCTTGACATTCACAATTTTTTGCCAAATTATTGCACAAACATTTGGGAATAAACTGATTAGCAGCACTCATCAAAACAAACCATATACTGATTAATTTTTGTTCATTCCGTTCAGTTTATCCACTATAAATCATTGTTTTTCTTCCGCTTGCTAAATTGCCTTGTCTGTAACGTAAAAAATATTGATTTATTATTTATTTGACTTTTTAATGTAATTTTCAATGGCCATGATCATGGATGGTGCTTCTGGCGTTGGTGCCGCGATATCTACGATCTGTCCGGCCTCGGTTGCCGCTTTGTTCGTATTGGAGCCAAATGCCGCAATGCGGGTATTGTTCTGCTTAAAATCTGGAAAGTTGATGTAAAGCGATTGGATGCTCGACGGACTAAAGAAAGCAATTACATCATAAAACACTTCGGCCAGATCAGACAAATCGCTCACTACCGTACGGAAAAGTACTGCAGGGGTAAAATCATATCCGTTTTTCTGCAAGAAATTCATGGTATCTTCAGTCGCCACATCCGAACACGGATAAAGGAACTTTTCACCGGCATGCTTTTTCAGTACTTCGGCCAGGTCGGCAGCAGTCTGCTTTCCGAAAAATATCTTGCGCTTGCGGTATTGGATATATTTTTGCAGATAGAGCGCTGTCGATTCGGAGATACAGAAATACTTCAGGTCTGCCGGCACTTCGTAACGCATCTCCTCACAGATCCTAAAAAAGTGGTCGACGGCATTGCGGCTCGTAAAAACAACCGCGGTGAAATCTGCCAGATTGATCTTATCTTTTCGAAAATCCCTTGCAGGCACACCTTCCACGTGAATAAACGATCTAAAATCGATTTTCAGATTGTATTTTTTAGCCAGATCGAAATAAGGCGATTTCTCTGTTTCCGGTTTTGGCAAAGTGACCAATATACTTTTTACTTTGCGCAACCTATCTTCGTTCTTTTCCTGCATGTTATCAATACCGCTTAAAATCCTATTGCCTTGATTAATATTAATATAGGGCAAATTTCGAGGGTGCAAAAGTATAAAAATAAATAGACTTTTGAAAACCTATAGTTAGATAAAATATTTACACCAGCCCTTATAAATTGAAAAACAAAGATGACAATCAGCAAAACAACAGCAATTGCAATGTAGAGGGAGGCATATTTGAGCGGCGATAGGGCAAAAGCGACTACCAACGGAATAAAAAGCAGCGAGGTATTGAAATAGCTGAGGTAAAGGATCGACACATATTCGGTTACCGGTTTCTGCACGCTAAAAACCAGTCCGAGCAGCCTGAGCAGCAAAATCTTCAAGGCATACAGGGCGATGACCCCGATAGAGATGCTGATGAAAAACTGAAAACCATTCTTGGCCATTTCCAACTGCTGTGATTGGGCCACCAAGTAAAAGAACATCCCGATCGTAAATCCAAACTGAACAAATAGCAGCAAAAATGGCCATGAATTAAAGAGGTTGTCTTCCTTGTTCAGGTTCCCCAAGACCCTGTTGCTAAAAAACGACTGTACAATGGCAAAAAGCTGGCGCGAAAAAATATGCTTCAGAACCGCAAATATGACCAAAAGCCCAGCAATGAGGAGGAGCACCCAGAGTTCGCCCTTGGGCAAAACCTCGCCTTTTTGATGTGGATCGGTACTGATAGAATGTCGAAGGAAATTGTCAATCAATACCTTGAAATCTATTTTCTCATAGCCATAACCTTTACTTAAACTATCAGCAATCGCGGCAATGGCAGCCGAATCCAAAGGCTTCAATGTTTTTGGGGTAATCGTATCGGGCAGGTTCACCACAGCAACCTGGGCAGAATCCACGGTATCGGGAAGAAAATAAATCTTTCTGAGGCTATCAATATTCAGGTGTGGATCTTGTGCCTTGGCAAAGCAGCTAAAAATGGCAATCAGCAATAAAATCGGACCTAAAGCTTTTCTAGACATGGTTTTGATTGCTGAATGTTGTATTGTTGAATTATGGTTAGCGATGCTATTGTTCATACAAAGCTAGGTTTTATTCCTTAAACCTCCATGACAACCCATCATTTGTGCCAATTAATGATTACGCACCGAGCAACTACGCTTTGTCGAACGGTAAAATATGCATCATTCTCCGTTCATCCTCCGTCTATTATCCGTTTGTCTTACGTTATCATAAGCCTGACTGTGGCTGTGTTATGGCCTTGCTTCATCACACAACAATTGAACAATAAAACACTGAGCTCCATCTTTATATCCCTATCTTTGCCCAATGGCCGGAATTTACATCCACATTCCTTTTTGTAAGAAAGCTTGTACCTATTGCGATTTCCATTTTACGACTTCCTTCAAGTATGTAGATGAAATGGTGGAGGCAATCTGTAGGGAAATCGTGCTCAAAAAACACCGGATTTCTTCGCCTGTGCAGAGCATCTACTTTGGTGGCGGCACACCATCCGTGGTGCCACTTAAAGGCCTGCAGCGGATATTCGACACGCTGGTTTCGAATTTTGACATCCGGCCCGATGCCGAAATTACTCTAGAGGCCAATCCAGACGACCTTGATCAGCAACAGCTCAATGCCCTCCGCACCTTGCCCATCAACCGGTTCAGCATTGGCATCCAGTCTTTCTTTGCTGAAGACCTGCTGTGGATGAACCGTGCGCACACGGCGAGTGAAGCCGAAAGCTGTATCAAAAGAAGCCAGGACGCAGGATTTGAAAACCTGAGCATCGACCTCATCTATGGCTATCCGATCCTGACCGATGAAAAATGGCTCACCAATATCCATAAAGCCATCGCATTTGGTACGCCCCATATTTCCTCCTACTCACTTACCGTAGAACCTCGAACGGCTTTGGCACATGCCATTAGCAGCGGTAAACAGCCTGTTCCCAGCGACGAACAAAGTGCACGGCAATTTCAACTGTTGACGGAAAACCTGATCAATGCAGGTTTCGAGCATTACGAAATTTCAAACTATAGCCTACCGGGCAAATATGCCCTGCACAACACCAATTATTGGCGTGGTGTTCCGTATCTGGGCATTGGTCCGGCGGCGCATGGTTTTGATGGGCAACATCGATATATCAACATCGCCAACAACGCAAAATATCTGGGTGCCCTTGGCGAAAACAAATTGGCCGAAACCATTGAAGAGTTAAGTCTGAAAGACCGCTACAATGAGTACATCATGACTTCGCTGCGGACGATGTGGGGTACTGACCTTAAGCGGGTTAGGAATGAATTTGGCGCTGATTACCTGCAGCAGCTACACAAGGAAAGTCTATCCTTTGTAAAAAATGGACAGTTGATCTTGGCCAATGATACGTTCTATCTTAGCGCTGAGGGCAAATTATTTGCGGATGGAATTGCAGCCAATCTTTTTGCAGATTAGGACTGGAAAAATCTGAGCAATATTATGTAAATTTGCGCTAATCCTCTATTTACCAGTTATGACCCCAGAGAATTTTTTAAAATATATCTTAGATGTCGGGATCCGTTATTTTCTGATTGCCGGTATCGCTTTTGTAATCTTTTACATCCTCTTTCAGAAACAGTTTAGCGGCAGGCGCCTGCAGACCAAGATGGCGCAGATGAAAGACCACAAAAGAGATGTCTTTTATTCGATCATTACCATCATTATTTTTGGCGCCCTTCCTGTGATCTTTTTGGAAAACGACAAGATCAGGCCCTACACCCTGCTGTACAAAGACATTAGCGACTATGGCTGGGTCTATTTCTTTTTGGCGTTTCCGCTGATGTTGCTTATCCACGACGCGTATTTCTATTGGACCCATCGCATGATGCACCATCCCAAGTTATTTAAGCTATTTCACCTGATCCATCATAAATCTACAAGCCCGACGCCTTGGACGGCCTATTCCTTCCATCCACTGGAAGCGATTGTGGAAACGGGAATTTTTGTGGTCATCATTTTTGTGATGCCCGTGCACCAGATCCACCTGCAGGTTTTCTTTGCCATTGTTTTTGTGTATAATGTATATGGACATTTGGGCTATGAACTGTTTTCGCAAAAATTTGCGCGTACCCGTTTCGGTAAATGGGTGAGTACCGGCACGGCGCACAACATGCACCACCAGTATTTTAAGGGCAATTATGGTCTTTATTTCTTGTTCTGGGACCGTTGGATGGGCACATTGAGGCAGGAATACATGGACAAATACGACAAGGTGACCGCCAAAAAGGATTTTCATGAAAAGGATACCGAAAAGATTTCGACATCCAAACAATTCCCCGTTGATCCCAAGATAGCGGCGCATGAAGAATAAAGTGGTCTGGATTACCGGCGCATCTTCAGGCATCGGAGAGGCCCTGGTATATGCCTACCACAGTTTAGGTGCCAGCCTCATCATTTCGTCGCGCAATGCGGATGAACTGCAAAGGGTAAAATCCAATTGCCATGGACCATTTCCGATCCATATCCTTACCTTAAATCTTGAAGACCACGACTCATTATCGGCCAAGGCCAGAACTGCCAAACTCGTCTACGGACAAATCGATATCCTGATCAACAGTGGCGGGATCAGCCAAAGAAGCCTGGCGATGGAAACCGACCTGGCGGTAGAGAAACGATTTTTTGACATTAATTTCTGGGGAACGGTGATCTTGAGCAAGGCTGTAATTTTGCAATCACTTCCAGGATCTGGCCTGAGCATCGTTGCGGTCAGCAGTTTGGTGGGCAAGTTTGGCACACGCTATCGGTCGGCCTATTCAGCCTCCAAGCATGCGCTACATGGTTATTTTGATTCTTTGCGCAGTGAGCTGGATGATCCAAATATCCACATCCTTTTGGCCTGCCCTGGATTTATCAGGACCAATGTTACGCTCAATGCACTTACGGCCAATGGCACTGCCCAGGGAACAATGGACCATGCACAGGAAAATGGCATGGCCCCTGCAGCCTTTGCCGAAAAATTGATCAAGGCCATTCTCGCGCGCAAAGAAGAAGTCTACATCGGCGGGAAAGAAATATACGGGGTATATCTTAAAAGATTTTTTCCAAGGCTGTTTTCAAAAATCATTAGGAAAGCCAAGGTTACGTAGGGTAGTTGTTTGGTTGGTTAGTTGGTTAGTTGGTTAGTTGTTTAGGCATCTGTTCAGATCACCTCATCAACCCATCAGCTCACCAACTAATCAACTCATCACCTCATCACCTCATCACCTCACCGTCTCATCAGCAAAATTAATCCGCTGTAATACAGTATTTTAAACTAAATATTCATCCACCATCAATCTGTGCATTTTCAATCTGCGTAAGTGCCTTCATCAAACATTAAATCATGAAAAAACTTATTCTATCAGCAGTTGCCGTAGTAGCTATGGCACTAAGTACACAGGTCCATGCACAAAAGAACCCGATGGTAGGCGGTGCGGCCATGTATCCTACCAAAGACATTGTAGACAATGCGGTGAACTCAAAAGACCACACCACCTTGGTGGCAGCAGTTAAGGCTGCAGGATTAGTGGAGACCCTAAAAAGCAAAGGCCCTTTTACGGTTTTTGCACCAACGAATGCTGCGTTTGACAAATTGCCAGCCGGAACTGTTCCAATGCTCGTTAAACCAGAGAACAAAGCCATGTTGACCAAGGTATTGACCTATCATGTTGTGGCCGGAAAAATGGGCAGCAAAGAAATCGCGGCAGCCATTAAAGCTGGTGGAGGCAAAGCAGAATTTAAAACCGTTGAAGGTGGTAAACTTTGGGCTTGGATGGAAGGCAAAACACTTGTGCTTAAAGACGAAAAAGGTGGTATGGCCAAAGTAACGATCAAAGATGTGTTTCAGAGCAATGGCGTGATCCATGTGATCGATACCGTTTTAATGCCGAAATAAAATCCCTTGCATGACTAGTTTTTTGCAGCAAGAACATCAGATAAGCGTTCCCATGTGGGGCGCTTTTCTTTTTGGTTTTGTCGCACAGCCTTTGCAAAGCATGGAAACACTGAATGTCTCTATGTGATAAATCCGTCATAGCCATTTTGCGAAAATTTGAATTGGCCGAATTATCATTGCCTTAACATTTTATAAACAAAGCAATCGCATTTCAAATTTTAATTTACATTTTTGCAGTGGAAAATAAAACATCCACAGAACGATAAATTTGGCAGATTATGAGCTTTATCCTAAGACCTGTAGATACTGTTGAACAGATTAGCAGAGCAGATTTCAAAAAAAATTATCTGGACGCAAGAAGACCTTTGATCATCAAGGGATTGACCAAAGACTGGCCAGCACGCGAAAAATGGACAACCGAATACCTAAAGGAAATTGCTGGTGAACTCGAAGTGCCATTATATGATAATTCAAAAGCCGACCCTGCTAAACCGATCAATGCGGCAACCGCACACATGAAGTTTGGCGATTACCTTGATCTGATCAAACGGGAACCTACAGAACTTCGGATCTTCTTTTTTAACCTGTTTAAGAAAGTGCCAAGCCTGATCAATGACATCAAAATTCCAAAAGACCTGATGGGCGGTTTTATTGAGAGCATGCCAGCCATGTTTTTCGGAGGCTCCAATTCGGTTACATTTTTACACTACGACATCGACCTGCCACATATTTTCCATACCCATTTTGGGGGAAGGAAGCATGTGATCCTATTCGATTATAAATGGAAAGACCGCTTGTACTGTTTACCTAATGCAACCTATGCATTGGAAGATTATAAAGTTGACCACCCAGATTTCGAAAAATTCCCTGCCCTAAAAGGGGTTGAAGGGTATGAAGTATTCCTTGAGCATGGCGATACCTTGTTTATGCCGACAGGCATGTGGCATTGGATGAAATATGTGGATGGTTCTTTCTCCCTGAGCCTACGTGCCTGGGATCAATCGATTACCCGTAAAGTAGCCAGCGTATGGAGCTTGTTCAGGCATGGCGCTGTGGACAGCCTGATCAAAATGCTTTTCAAAGAGAAATATGCAAACTGGCGCGAAAAAGCAGCTGTCGTAAAAGCCGAGCGGGCCATGAGAAAAGGGGAACCTAGGGGATAGTTTACAGTTTTTAGTTTACAGTTCTCAGTTTTGGGCGCAGAGATTTAAACACTGAAGAAGAATTCGAATTACAGCTGACAGTTAACCAATTAACCAGTTTAAACAGTTAACCAACATTACCCTCATCCTGAGCTTGTCGAAGGACAGTTTGTAGTTTGCAGTTCTCAGTTTATAGTTTGTGTTAAGTGAGAATTGTCATCTTTAGATCTCTGAAACCATACTCAATGACTGAATAGTTAATGCTTAATCACTTTAGCCTTAATGGCCATTGACTCAATTACCAATGACGTAATGCTCAATGGCCTAACCTATGAACTATGGTCTACAACCACTTTCCAATTGCCCTTCATTTTACGGATCAGCAGGGTAAAATACCCTTTTAGCTCTCCTTTGTCCTGTTTAACATTCCAGCTTCCCAATACAAATGCGGTTTCGTTGGTCAGAAAACTGATTTTTTTAATCCCAAATGTCAGATAGCCCATGGTGGCCTTATCTGGATAACCTTTTTTGTAATTGTCGAGCGTTTTTTGCCAGCCATAGGTAGGCCCACTTTTCCCTACGAACAACAGGCTGTCACTTTTCCAATATCCTTCCATATAGGCTGGTATATCGCCGGCATTCCAATCGCTTCTTTGTTTTTCAAGGAGTGCTAAAATTGCGGCCCTGTCTTTTGAAGTTTGTCCGAATGCACTGAGCGTAAACACAAGCGCACCAATCGTTATGAGAAAAGAGATCTTTTTCATCGCATCATTAAGAATTAACAATTTCTAGGTCTGACAATCTTTAAAGATTGTCAAAGTGATCAGTACATCCAATCATCGTCCTACCTACAAAATCGACATTTAATTTGGAGTCTTCGAATTTTTATGAAAAATTTATCCTGATCAAGCGTAAACCAGATTAGCTTTACACCATGAAGAAAAAAGTCGTAGCCATTGGTGAGATATTGTGGGATGTCTTTCCATCGCACCAGAGCCCTGGTGGTTCATCCATGAATGTTGCGCTTCACCTCCATAAACAGCACATTGATTGCGAACTGATCAGTGCAATTGGAGACGATAGGTTAGGAACAGCGCTCAAGGCCTATTTGGGGCAGCAAGATTTTCCTACTTCTTTCATCCAGACCAATTACCTACCTACCAGTACCGTACAAATAGAACTTGATGAAAAACAACAGGCCCGCTACACCATCTTGGAGCCCGTAGCCTGGGACGAAATACAACCGACGCCTGCAGCGGTAAATGCTGTAAAAGAGGCCGATGCCTTTGTTTTCTGTAGCCTTACCTGTAGAAATGAAGTGAGCAGGAAAACAATCTTTTCATTATTGCCTTATGCACGATTGAAAGTATTCGACATCAACCTACGTCCACCGTTCTATACAGAAGCTACCTTGCTTCATTTGCTCAACCAAACAGACCTCCTCAAAATAAATGAGGAAGAGCTTACCTTTCTCGCAAATGCACTGCAATTCGTGAGCCAAACAGCCGAATGCCAACTGCAAGAATTGGGCGAGCGTTTTGGGATCCAAATCATTTGCCTCACATTGGGCGACCGAGGGGCAGCAGTCTGGTCCAAAGCAGGATATTTCATTCATCAAGGGTATCAGATAGAAGTAGTTGATACGGTAGGCGCAGGTGATGCATTTCTCGCTACTTTTATCGCCAGCCACCTAAAAGGCAACGCCATCTCCACCACGCTCGACTCCGCCTGCAGGGTCGGTTCATTTGTAGCGGCCCACGCAGGGGCAAATCCAGCCTATAATATTGAAATTGCAAAGCTGCTCGCTCCATGAAAATCCATAAAAGATTCCGTTTTCATCCAACATATGCGATCATAGCCCTTATCATTTTTGTTATTGAGGTACTCATTGCTTTATATGTAAAAGACCAGTTCATTAGGCCATACATCGGCGATGTACTGGTTGTGATCCTGATCTATTGCTTCCTTAAAAGTTTTTTCGATACCCCAACGGTTGCGACGGCCATTGCCGTACTAATTTTTGCCTTTTTAATTGAAGGGCTTCAGTATTTTCAATACGTTAAGTTATTGGGATTGGAAAAATCAACCTTTGCTAATATTGTAATGGGCAATTATTTTGCCTGGGAAGACATTATTTCTTACACCGCAGGGATATTGATTGTCATTATTGTAGAAAAAGTCGACTTACGAAGTCTTAAGACTTCGTAAGTCGACTGGCCACATACCCCGAGCTTACCAAAAGATGACATCAGGCTTAAACTAATCTTGTTACAAACCATTAACTTCGATATTCCGTTACAAATAGGCATGAGAGGATACCAGTTTTCAAAATTTCTACCAGATGATTTGCCCAAAGGAGGATTCGATCAGCTATTAAACCTATTTACCGAATTGCTCAATTACACTGCGGGCGATGCAGGCGAAGCTTTGGCCTGGATGAATGAACTGGACAAGCAATACCAGCTGACCAACAACGAGTATGCCATGGGCGATTTCATCAATGACCTGAAAGAAAAAGGCTACATCAGGGAAGAAGATGGAGAAATAAAAATTACGCCAAAAACAGAGCAGACCATTCGCAAATCGGCACTCGAAGAGATTTTTGGCAAACTTAAAAAAGCCGGAAAAGGTAACCACAACAGTAATATTTCTGGCATTGGCGAAGAAAAAAATGCGGACCGCAGGGAATACTCCTTTGGTGACAGCCTTGACCAGATCGACATGACGGCTTCGGTCCAAAATGCCCAGATCAACCATGGGATCGAAAATTTCATGCTTACCGAGCGCGACCTTGAAGTAGAAGAAAAAGATTATAAAACCTTGACTTCCACGGTACTCATGATCGACATTTCACACTCCATGATCTTATATGGGGAAGACCGCATTACGCCTGCCAAAAAAACGGCTATGGCACTTGCCGAGCTGATCAAAACAAAATATCCGAAAGATACGCTTGATATCGTTGTATTTGGCAATGATGCTTGGCCAATTGCCATTAAAGACCTGCCCTATCTTCAGGTTGGCCCCTATCACACCAATACCTTGGCGGGCCTTGAACTGGCAACCGATCTGTTGCGCCGCAGAAAAACACACAACAAGCAGATTTTCATGATTACCGATGGCAAGCCCACCTGCCTAAAAGAAAATGGCCGATATTATAAAAATAGCATGGGCTTGGACCGCAAGGTAATCGGCAAAACGTTGAACATGGCCGCACAATGCAAACGGCTAAATATCCCGATCACGACTTTTATGATTGCACAAGATCCTTACCTCCAACAGTTTGTCCGCCAATTTACACAAATCAACGGCGGCAGGGCCTTTTACAGTTCGCTTACAGGCCTTGGCGAATATATTTTTGAAGATTATATCAAGAACAGAAGAAAAACCTATAGATAGTTATGGGTTAAAAGTGAAAGGTTGTAGGTCTTGCAGCCCAACCTTGCAACTTTCAACCTGCAACCTGCAACATGTATCAAATGACAAAACCAACCACCCTAGGCGAATTGAAGGCCGCCAATTATATTTCACTAAGTGTTAAGGACGAACTTAGAAAAAACCTGATCTACCAACTGCAGCACAAAGAGGCTGGCTTTGAAGGTATTTTAGGTTATGATGAGACCGTTATTCCCGAACTGCAGACAGCGATCCTGTCGCGCCATAATATTTTATTATTGGGACTGCGGGGACAGGCAAAAACCAGGATTGCCAGATTAATGGTCAACCTGCTGGACGAATATATTCCATATGTGGCAGGTAGCGAAATCTTCGACGACCCCTTGAATCCGATTTCATGGTATGCAAAAAATGAAATTGCCGAAAAAGGTGACGCTACTCCAATTTTATGGCAGCATAGAAGCGAGCGATATACCGAAAAGCTGGCTACGCCTGATGTAACCGTGGCCGACCTGATCGGCGATGTAGACCCCATTAAGGCCGCTACGCTCAAGTTGACTTATAACGATGAGCGCGTGATCCATTTTGGACTGATCCCTAGGGCCCACCGCAGCATTTTCGTAATCAATGAACTGCCTGATCTGCAGGCCAGGATACAAGTTGCCCTGTTTAATATGCTCCAGGAAAAAGACATCCAGATCCGTGGTTTTAAGCTCAGGCTCCCGCTCGACATCCAGTTTGTGTTTACTGCGAACCCCGAAGATTATACCAATCGTGGAAGCATCGTCACGCCACTGAAAGATCGTATCGAAAGCCAGATCCTCACCCACTACCCTAAAACCGTAGAAATATCAAGGGAAATTACGACACAGGAAGCTAAACTGACCGAGTCTCAAAAAGCTATCGAGGTAGATGGCTTGTTGAAGGACCTCGTAGAACAGATCGCGTTTGAGGCCCGCAAAAGCGAGTTTATTGATCAAAAGTCTGGCGTTTCGGCGAGGCTAACAATTTCTGCCTACGAAAATCTCATCAGCAATGCAGAGCGAAGGATGCTCATCAACAATGAGGAAAAAACTTTTGTTAGGCTCGCCGACCTCAATGGCATCATCCCAGCGGTTACCGGAAAAATAGAACTGGTGTATGAAGGAGAACTGGAAGGTCCCGCAAAAGTTGCCCATACCTTGATCGGAAAAGCGATCAAATCGCTATTTCCCCGTTATTTTCCAGATCCCGAAAGGGCCAAGAAAAGTAAATCTGCCAACCCTTACAACCAGGTTACTGCCTGGTTTACAGATGGAAATGCCTTAGATATTGCAGATAACCTGACCTTGGCCCAATACAAAAAAGCACTGATGCAAGTGGAAGGCCTTCAGGAATTGGTCGCACAATACCATCCCAAACTGAGCGAAAACCAGGCTTTGTTGCTCATGGAACTTGTACTCCATGGACTGGCCGAATATTCACAGCTCAGCAAGAATTATCTCCATGGTGGTTTTGGCTTCGCCGATATGTTCGAAAGCCTGTTTAATTCGGACCTGACCGACGATGACGATCAAGATTAATCATTTTTCCAACAGCAGCTATTATTTATGTCGAGAACTCTTGTATTGATCTTTTTTGCAGCCTTTCTGATCGTTTTTGATCTTTACTGCTACCAAGCCATTCTTTCTGTCTTTAAAAAGTGGAAGCCGAGCACAAAAAAAATCTTTAAGATCAGCTATTGGTCTTACACGATCTTGTTGCTGATTGGTGTATTTTGCTCCATTTATTTTACCAAAGTCCTTTTTTTAGCCCTAAAATCTATCATTTTAGTTGCGTTTTTTCTAACAGTCGCCGCAAAATTGGTGATGTTGCCATTTTTATTGATCGACGACCTGAGGAGGTTGGCAATCAAGATCTTCCGAATGGCCAAAAAAAAAGAGGAGCAATCGGTATCTTCGGGCGAGCCCATCAGCCGCTCGGCATTCTTGGTCAAGACCGGTCTGGTTGCTGCGGCACTTCCCCTGAGCTCTCTAAGTTGGGGCATCATTTCTGGGGCGTATGATTATCGTGTGAAAAGGGTAAAGCTCATCCTTCCCAACCTGCCAAAAGCTTTTGATGGCATAACGATGGCCCAGATATCCGACATCCACTCTGGAAGCTTTTATAACAAGACCGCCGTAAAAGGTGGGGTAGATCTGCTGATGGCAGAAAAGCCTGATTTTATCTTTTTTACTGGTGATCTGGTGAACAACCTGACCAATGAAGTGAGGGAATATCAGGATATATTTTCAAAAGTACGTGCACCGCTTGGGGTCTATTCTACCTTGGGGAACCATGATTATGGCGATTACCATTTCGGCAGAGAAAGTTCGCCTGCCAAAGTGAGAAACCTTCAGGACATGATCAAGACCCACAAAATTATGGGATACGATCTCCTGATGAATGAAAACAGGAGATTAAAGGTAGACGGCGAGGAGATTGGCATCCTTGGAATCGAAAACTGGGGCATGGGCCGTTTTCCGAAATATGGGAAAATGGAAGAAGCCATCAAAAACACAGATGATCTGCCGGTAAAACTATTGCTCTCGCATGATCCATCACATTGGCGCGGGGAAGTA
Source organism: Pedobacter sp. (assembly GCA_031119475.1). Taxonomy (GTDB): domain Bacteria; phylum Bacteroidota; class Bacteroidia; order Sphingobacteriales; family Sphingobacteriaceae; genus Pedobacter. Next base: position 25,534 of record JAVHXV010000003.1, read on the forward strand.
CTTGAAAAATATCCACAGATCGATGCGATGTTCAGTGGCCATACACATGGGATGCAATTTGGTGTCAGGCTCAAAGAATTTCAGTGGAGCCCAGTCCAGTACCTGTACAAGGAATGGGCAGGCCTTTACCGGGAACAGCAACAGCAATTATATGTGAATGTGGGATATGGCTTTTTAGGCTATCCCGGACGGGTGGGAATTCTGCCAGAAATTACGATATTTACATTGAAGCGGACCTAATTAGCAGATGGGCCAATTGGCAAATTTGATATGTTTAAAAGAGCATTCTTCTCGTCATTAGATTTTTTGCTGTTCAGCAACCTGTTTATCGCACTCTGTGCAGTGGCCCAGGCCATGGTAACCTATATGCTGTTAGGGCACAAGCCCGATAAATATATCCTTCTGTTTTTGGGCTGCTCTACGCTGCTGATCTATAACCTCAGCATGCTGCTCTCTAAGCCGAAAAATCCAAAACAATCACGTTTTAGGAGGGTACAATGGATCTTCTCACACTACAGGCTGATCATTTCCATTACCTTGGTGGCCGCGCTTTGTCTTATTCCTTTGGGATTGTGGTACCTGAGCGTACAATCTCAATTGCTAATGGCTTTTATCGGTGTGATTGCGCTGGCCTACAATTTCCCATTTCTTAAGCTGAACGAAAAGAAAATAGGTCTCAGAAACCTGCCGGGCATTAAACTTTTCCTTATCGCTTTTGTATGGGCAGTAAGCTGTGTACTCTTGCCCATTGTTGAACTGGAAAGTACTTTTAACATCAAGATTTCTTTAGGAGAAACCCTGCTGCTGGTGGCCAAGCGCTTTCTTTTTGTCTGTGCCATCACCATTCCTTTTGATATCCGCGACCTTTTTCAGGATAAGCTATATGAATTGAAAACGATTCCGGTCATGCTCGGCGAACGAAAAGCTCTCAACTTTTGCCAGGGGCTACTTGCACTCTATCTCGTTTTGTTGGTATTATTTACAAAGACCATCAATTTAGAAGTGGTCGCATTGGCACTTACTATTTTCCTATCGGGATGGTTGATCTTTAGATCAGGGCTAAAAAGAAATGAATATTACTACTTTTTCTTTCTGGATGGTACCATGATCCTTCAGTTCCTGCTGCTGTGGGGGGTAGGGTTTGTGTAGCGGATTACAAATCCGCAGTTTGTAGCGTCCGGATTACAAATCCGGACGAACAATCCTGACGAACAATCCGGACGAACAATCCATAAGAACAATTCGAAACAGTAGTTCGCGGGAAGGAGTTGGTCGAGAAGGAGTTGGTCGGGAAGGAGTTGGTCGGGAAGGAGTTGGTCGGGAAAGAGTTAGTTGGGAAAGAGTTAGTCGGGATTTGCAATCCCGACTGAAAAAACTGCGGATTTTTAATCCGCATTACCCTGCATTAAACCGATAACCAATTCCCCTTACGGTCTGTAACAATTGTGGGTTATCCGGATTGATCTCAATTTTTTTCCTTAGCCTTACAATGTGCATATCCAGCGTTCTGGTATTCACATCAGAATTGTATCCCCAAACGACCAGCATCAGTTCATCGCGGTTGATGACCTTATTCGGATTGCGCAAAAAGTACAACAAGATCCTATTTTCTAAAATGGTCAACTCAATTTTCTTTCCATCACGGAACAGGGTATGGATATTGGGATGATGCTCCATATTGCCAAAGCGATGGATTTCTGACCGGTCGTTGTTCAACAGAAACTTGACCTTGCTGTCGAGCATGGCTACCAGAACATCCATATTAAAAGGCTTCGTCACATAATCTGACGCACCAAAATTGTAGGCATCGATCTTATCTACATCTTGTGCCTTGGCTGTCATCATGATCACCAGGCCCTCATAGCCTTGCTGGCGCACTTCCTCACAGACCTCCGAGCCTTCTTTGCCGGGCAACATCCAATCCAGCAGTACAATATCTGGCTTTTCATTGGCAATAGTAGTAATGGCAGTCAATCCATCACTATTTTCCAATACTTCATAGCCTTCGGCCTGCAGACGGTGCACCACTAAAAAACGAAGATTTTCATCGTCTTCAACAATCAGTATTTTTATTCCTTTAGACATCATATTCATCTTTTAATGTTGAAATGTTAAACGTTCAAACGTTCAACCTGCAACCTTCAACTTTAAACCTGCAACTTGCAACCTTTAACTTTTAACTTATATAAGGCAGCACGATCTTAAATTCCGTTCCCCTATCCACCACACTTTTAACCGTAATTTCCCCATGCATAAAGTTAACGAGTTCCTTACAGAAAGCCAAACCCAATCCGACACTCCCGTTCTGATTGTAGCGGTTCTGGATGCGGTAAAACTTTTTAAATATATTATTAATTTCCGATGATGGGATTCCAATTCCGTGATCCTTGAACCTGAACACCACTTTGTCCTTGATCAGCCTTGCCGTAATGTGCACGCGCTGCTTATTGGCGGGCGAATACTTGTAGGCATTTTCCAATAGGTTGTCAAAAAGACTCCCCAACAGCACAGGATCGGTAATAAAGGTGCTAAATCCGCCCACTTCGTAGCTGAGCTTAAAGTCTGGATGCTTCAATTGGTGGGCTTCTAACGTGCTTTCAATAAAATCGGTGATATTGATTTCGTCACGGTTGAGCGTAATGGATTTGTTTTCGATCTGCGTAAAGGCCAGCAATTTGTTCATCAGGCCATTCAGCTTATCGGCCTCTTCGTCCAAAATTTTTCCATAAAGGCGCTGCTCCTGCGGTGATAGGCTGGCTGCACTCTTAATGTTGTTGCCCGCTATCTTGATGACACTCACAGGGGTCTTAAATTCATGGGTAAGGTTGGTCACAAAATCATATTGCAGCTTGAACATCTTATGGTTTACGTTAAGGTTGCGATAGATGAGGAACGCCACCAATACCAGCACCCCATAGAACAGCAGCAAAAGTGCGGCAATCGGCAGAAAATAGCTGAAGATCTCTTTCTTTACAAATGACCTGGAAGAAATAAAATAAAGCTTGTAATCCGAAAATGGGCCGCCCAAGGTAATTTCGCCGGTAATGTAGTCAGAAGAGGTATCCAATGGATCGTAGGTAATGGGCACAACCTGCACACGCTGGTAAAGCAGGGGCCTTGTATTCCTGATCCTGATCTTGGCCGGATCCAGTTCAAAAGAAAGCATATCCTGTTGGTACACCGGATCTGTTTCCAGTTTATTGGCGACCATCCGTTTATACGCTTTTAGGATCTCTACGCTCGGGATGTTAAAATAATCGATCTTGTTGGAACGGATGTTCGTAAAATTACTGAACAGGGCTTCCTGGCTCGGCACTTTCGTGGTATCCATGCGCTCTACAAAAGTGATGAACTTTAATGACAAAGCCCTGAAATTGGCCATATCTACAGGATTGATCACTTCGTTTTCGCTGTACAGGCGGATCGAATCCTTTGGAACCGATTTTCCATATTGGTAAATGCTCTTGACCCCAATGGAACAATCGCCGTAATTGATCCCATTATCTTCAATCTTGATGTTCTTGACCTGCGTGTCGTAAAACAGTACATTTCTAACGAAAGGATATTCCAGCAACAGGCTGTCGGCAAAGTTGGAGGCCCGCGCAGAATCGAGATAGCCATTGTAATAGGAAATTTCCGGAAGCTTATTCAGAAAGAAATCATTATAGGGCTTCATGCTTTCTTCGAGCACATTGGCCTTCGCCGAAACAAAATCGTTTTCGATGTTCTTCTTGCTAAAATTAAAGGCCAGGAAAAGGGAAAGCACAAAAAGCACTGAAATCAGTACGATAAAAGTAACGATCAACGAGAAATTCTTGCGGTAACCACTATCTTTTTCTGAGACCATAAGGATGTGGATTTTACTTCCTTTTCAGGTTACTTTCCAAAAACTGTTCAAGTGCGGTATACATTTTCTGTCTATTTTCTTCCCGGTTCATCGAAAAAGGCGAATCATCGTTTTCGATATAGGTTACCTGTGAATTGCGCTTTTTAAGCTCTTTCACAAACTGGATGGCATCACTAGGATTGATCCTTGGATCTTTTACACTCTGGTTGATGAAGACAGGTATTTTTACCTGGTCGGCATGGAACAAAGGCGAAGCCTGGTGCATGTAATCAAAATCGGTATTCGGATTGCCGACAAGTTCATAGAACATCTGCAAATTGGACTTCATAAACGGGGGAATAGATTTCAGGTAGCTGAATAGGTTCAGGATACCCGAATTTGCCGCAGCACACCTGTACATCTTCGGGCTTTTAATGGCAGAGTTGATGGCAATATACCCACCGAATCCAGTGCCATAGATCGCCACTTTTTGTGGATCTGCAATTTTCTTTTGGATGAGCCATTTCACACCATCATCTACATCATCCTGTATCTTAACACCCCATTGTTTAAAACCGGCAGCATAAAAATTCATGCCATAGCCAGTTGAGCCCCTATAGTTCACCTGTAGGACCGCATATCCCCTATTGGCCAAAAACTGCACCTCGGCATTGTAGCCCCATGTATTGCGCTGTCCCGGGCCATTATGCGGCACGACCACAACAGGCAGGTTCTTTGTTTTTTTATGTTTGGGCAGGGTCAGATAGCCATGGATGTTGAGCCCATCACGCGAAACATAACTGATCGGTTTCATTTCGCACATCTGCTCTTGTTTGATGGCAGAATTATTGTCGCTCAACTTTTTGACCGTTCCCTTATCGGCAATATAAAGATAATAAGAGCCTGGGTTTCGATCGGTGAAGGTCCTGATCACGAAAACATTTTCGCGCTTATCGCCATCTATGATCCTCGATTCGGTTTTGGGCAACAGCTGATCCAATTTTTGATAGCGCTCCTTGGCATCATTATCCAGGTAATGCTTCTCTTTTTTCCAGTTTTCTACCACCACAAAGGCGATCTTACCCTTTTGCCTCGAATACTGTGCGTCCACTACATTGAGCGTATCGTTGGCAAAAAGCACATTTTTTTCTTTTCCAGTTGTGCAATCAAGTTCTACCAAAGCATTTTTATCACGCCCAACATTAGAAATGGCATAAATGAGGTTGGGATTGCTTTCCGAAAATGCAATCGGCAACAAAGTAGTCTTGAAACTATTGGTCACCAAAGCTTTGAGCTGCTGGTTTTCATTCTCCCGGTACCATAATGTCTCGTTCACACCATCACTGGATACGGCCATGCGCAGCTGTCCACGGGCATCTGTCATCCAACGTGTAATGTTGCCCGGGTTTTTAAGCGCCATCTTCATTTCGCCATTGCGCACATTGAGGCGATAGACATCAGAGACGGTCGAGTCACGCTGATTGGACAGAACGAGCAGGAATTTGCCTTCGGTCAGCTCATCTTGCAACACCCTGATCCTGCTTTCATTCGAAGTCAGCTTTCTTTCGCCTTTTCCAGCTTTATTGATGATAAATAGATCAGACTGGAAACGTTGGCCATTTTTTTCTTTATAATAGATCAGCTCATCACTACTTACCCAGGCATAAAAACTAATGTTCTTTTCCTGTAGATGCGTTAGCTGAACTGACTTTCCTGTAGCAATCTCTTCAACGAAAAGATTTTGCTTCTTATCCTGGAGTTTAAGGTAGGAGATATATCGGCCATCTGGAGAAATCCTATAGGTTGCCCTATCCTGAGATTTGAAAAAATCATTCACAGGAATAATGTCCACTTCATCCTTCTGCACACAGGCAAAAAGACAAGCGACGGCTACCAACAAAAAAATGTGCTTTACAAACCTCATAACATCTTTACGCAAAAATACACAACACGGGTTGCCATTGGTCATTCCCATTCATATTGTTACTTATCTTTTGTGATTTTGGTCTCAATGTAGCAACGATTGCCTGTATTCAATTAAAATATAAGTAACATTTAGAATACGGGCATGCAAAATTCGTTACCTTAGTGAGAGCGAAGGGCGAAGAGAAAAGATGTGAGATGTGAGATGTGAGATGTGAGATAGAGCAGCAAAGATGAAAGACGAAAGATAAAAGACGAAAGATTGAGGAGGAAAGATTCTGGACTATTGGACTTTTGGACTATCTTCTGGACTTTCTGACTTCCCGACTTATTAAACCCATGAAGAAATTAATTTTTTTCTTGTTTCTGTTGGTACAAACTGCCTTTTGCTGTGCGCAGGAGATGGATGAGGCTTTGGCCTATCAATTTTTTCAGCAGGGCGAGTTTGACAAAGCTGCAACGCTTTTTGAAAAACTGTTCAATAAGACCAAGAACGACAATTACTTCGACTTCTATTTTACTTCCCTCGTAAAAATCAAAAAATATAAGGAAGCGGAGGTGATCCTAAGGAAATTGGTCAAGGATTATCCACTCAAACCACAGTATGCCATCGCCTTGGGAAGGGTGTACCAGGAAAATGGGCGGATTGAAGAATCAACTAAAATCTATCAGCAGGCCATTGCAAACCTTCCAAAGGATGAAAATCGGTACCGCGATCTGGCCAACAACTTTTATCGCTTTGAGGCGTATGACATGGCCATTTCTACCTTTCTGCAGGGCAGGAAAGCCTTGAACGATGAACAGCTCTTCACCTATGAACTGCTCAGCATCTATCGGTTCAAAAAAGACAAACCCATGTTGATCCAGGAGTACCTGAACGCACTTCCCGGTACACCACAATTGATGTCGCAGGCCCAGAACGTGCTGGCCTCCGTGTTCGAAGACAATAAGGACTACCAACTTTTACAGGTTGCGCTGCTGAAAAAGATCCAGAAAGATCCGCAAACAGAAATCTACACCGATCTACTTGCCTGGCAATATATGCAGCAGCAGGATTATGAAATGGCCCTAAGGCAACTGATTGCACAAGACAAGCGCACCAAGGGCGATGGTGCCAACCTGTTTAATGCGGCCTCGACCTTTTTGGCCAACCGCGCCTATCCTACTGCCATTAAAGCCTATGAGTACCTGCTCACCAAAGGCACGGAGAGCGAAGTTTACCTGCAGACCCGTGTCGAACTGGTCAATGCCAAATATGAACTCATGATTTCGGGAAAGTATGATGCCGCCTCCATCCAAGCTTTGGCCAACGATTATCAGGCCATCCTTTCGCAATATGGCAAAAACGGACAGGGTTTTATCGCCTTAAGAAAATTGGCCTACCTACAGGCTTATTACCTCAAAGACCTTAAAAAGGCCGAAGCTACTTTAGAAGATGGCCTAAAAGTACAAGGTGTGGGCCAACTGGAGCTCGCACAGCTGAAAATGGACCTGGGAGATATCTACATCCTGACCAAGCAGCCATGGGAAGCCATCTTGGTGTATGAACAGGTAGCAAAGCAGTTCGAAACACAGCCCATAGGCAATGAAGCGAAATACAGATCGGCCAAGCTGTCATTCTATCAGGGTAATTTTGAATTTGCCAAGTCGCAGGCCGATGTGCTCAAGGCTTCTACCACACAACTGATTGCCAATGATGCGCTGAACCTCAGTTTGCTGATTTCTGACAACCTACAGCAAAAAACAGACAGTTTGGCCCTACAGCAATATGCCGATGCCGAAATGCTCCAGTTTATGAACAACCAGGCACAGGCCCTCGTCAAACTCGATAGCATCGATCTGCTTTATCCCAATAATAGCCTGGCGGATGATATTTTAATGGCCAAAGCGAAAATTTATATCAAGACCAGCGAGCTGAACAAAGCGGTGACCGTACTTCAAACCTTGATTGCTACACACAAAGAGAGTATTTGGATCGATGACGCACTATTTACCCTGGCCGATCTTTACGAAAAGAGATTGAATAACCCAGATGAGGCAAAAAAACTATATCAACAGTTGATGAACGACTTTCCGGGAAGCATGTTCAATGCCGAGGCCAGAAAACGGTTCAGGAACATTCGTGGAGACAATTTAGGAACATAGGACGGCAAGCGACAAGCACCATGCGTTAAACATTTCATATCTTTGTACCATGCTATTATACAACGTAACCGTCATCATCGAGGAAAATGCCGCACAGGAATGGGTCAATTGGATGAAAGAAGAACATATCCCTGCCGTAATGGAAACGGGCAAATTTGTCTCCTATAGATTGCTAAAGGTATTGGATTCCCCAAATGAAGGCATCACCTACTGCACCCAATATATTGCCGAAACCCAAGAAGATTACGACGCTTATCAGCAACTACATGCACCAAGCCTCCAAGCCGACCTACAGACCAAATTCGAAAATAGGTTTGTTGCCTTCCGTACCGTGATGGAATTTGTGGGATAGTGTATTAGCGCAGGGAGCAAAGAGCAAAGACTAAAGACTAAAGACTAAAGACTACTGTTTGATCAGCTCGTAAAGTTCATCCAATTTAGGAGAGAGGACGATTTCGATCCTGCGGTTCTTGCTCCTGCTTTCTGCAGAGGTATTGGGACCAAGCGGTTGATATTGGCCCTTTCCGGTCGCCGTCATCCTAGTGCTTTCGATCTTTTGTTCTTCGGTAAGGAAACGGACCACTGAAGTAGAGCGCAGCACGCTGAGGTCCCAGTTGTCCTTGATCTGTCCGAGGTTATTGATTTTTTGGGAATCGGTATGCCCTTCTACGGCGATATTGATTTCGGGCTGCTGTTTTAGCACGGCTGCCAATTGGGTCAATGCCAGTTTGCCTTTTTCATCAATGATGATACTTCCCGAAGGGAACAATAGTTTATCGGTCAGGGAAACATATACTTTTCCATTTTTGATTTCTACCGTAAGTCCGCTTTTCGCAAAGCCCAACAAAGCATCCTGCAACTTGGCTTTGAGCTGGTTGGTGGCTTCATCGCGTTTCTTAAGGATATCTTCTACTTCCTTCAGCCTCTGCTCGCGTTTTTTGAGATCGGCGGCCACCTGGCCCAAATTACCGGTCAGCTTGTTGATTTCTGCCGAGCTGTTGCTTCTTAGTTTCGAATAATTGCCTTCCATTTCATTGTATTGTGCCCTCAGGTTGGCCAATTGCGAATTAAGGTCGGCTGTATCTTTCTGTAGTTGTGAAATGCGTTTTTCCAGTCCTTCTCCAGTAAGTTGCGATTCTGTTAGTCCTGTACTAAGGGAGTCCTGTTTGGCCAACAAGGCTTTATATTTTTTGGGCGATAAAATAACGCAGGCGCTGAAAGATGTAGCAATCAGGAAGAGGGAAAAGGCTAGAAAGAGTTTTTTCATTGAGTTGGTTAACTGTTTAAATTGGTTAATCGGTTATTTGTGGGTTATCGACTTTGTCAATTAACCAGTTAAAACGCCTAACCAATTAACCATCGATGGCATTCCTCAAAAATGCAACTAATGGATAGATCTTTTGGAAAGAACTTTTCAACTTATTAACGATTGTAGGTGTTAAAAATTCTGCGTCGTCCAATTTTTTCAGGGCTTCGAAGCTTTTGAGTTTGAGGTAGGCGATATTGGGATCGTCTGGATCATATCCCTTTGGTGCATTTTTTAAAGCATTCTCTGTGCCCAATTTAAATTCCTTGGCAAATTCCCTATCGGCTACAATGGCCAGAAAATCACCGATGTTGTAATCGATTTCCTGGCGGATAAGCTTAAGGTGCGGTGCTTCGGGCATCCAATAACCTCCGGCAACAAAGCTATTGCCCGGCTGGATATTGATGTAATAGCCAGGCTCGTTTCCACCCTTGCTGCGTGCAGAAAACCAGATGCCAAAATTCTTTTTATAGGGATCTTTGTTCTTGCTGAAGCGAACATCGCGGTAAATCCGCAGCAATGATTTTTTAGGATCGGTATCGCCAGCAATCAAAGGGTCTATTTCGGCTACCGCCTTGATCAACTGCCCTACCAACTCCAATACTTCGGCCCTGGCGGCTTCATATTGGCCCTTATGCTCGGCAAACCATTCTCGGTTGTTATTTTGGGCCAAATCGCCGATAAATTGGAATGTACTTTTACTTAACATTTGGGAATGGTTAACTGGTTAATTGGTTAACTGCTTAACTGCCTAACTGGTTAATTGGTTAATTGGTTAACTGATAACTGTAAACTGGTAACTGTTATTGCAATGTTTCCATCAAATCATATGAGCCTTTTTGCGGTAATTGAGGTACCACAGGATTCCAATTCCGCTGGCCAGTAAATACGGGATGGCCAACAGGTAAATGATGCCCGAGTTAAGGCCTTTCCCTTGTGTATTTCCATTTTTGGTGCCCTGTTCTGCACTGATGGTGCACATTGAACATTGGGCCTTTACCTCAGGAGCAAAGGCGACCGTGGCCAAAAGCAACATTGCCATTAAAATGATCCGTTTGAACATGATACAAAGATAGTGATTCTGAAAATCAGCTGTTTAAAAAATATGTCATAAAAAAAGCCCTATAAAATTAATTATAGGGCTTTCTCTTATCAGCGTCAATTATTGCAGCAATGTTCCATAGAAGAATGATGCTGGATTATCCTGGCTCAAGAAGCCTCCCACTTTCGATCCTGATGGAGCGGCGGCAGAGATGTAGGCAATCTTAAACCTGTTATTCGCGAAATAATCCGTAAGTGCCGTTACGTAAGTCCTGATCGTTGCTGCATTACCTGCAGGCGTTGCGGCCAGGGTAAACTTCGCAATTCCGGTGGTGTTATCTAAATTCATGTTATAGATAAAATCGGCCAGGAAGAATGAAGTTGGCGAAGATGGATTCCGGTAACGGATCTGGAAGGTTACCGTATTATTTGAGTTGAAAAGAATGGTAATGTATTCGATATACCGACCGGCATTCCCAAGTGTTCCCAAACTGGTGTTGGCCGCATTGTATTTGGCCAAGAAATCTGCAGAAAGGTCTCCCAGATCTGGCACATTTACACGCATAGAGGTCCATCTGGTAAAAATTTCAGTATGCAACAGCGGATTTACATCCAATGGCAGTGGTGCCGGTGAAATTTCGACCTTGATTTTGGTTGTTCCATTCATCAGATAGAAAAACTTTCCTGCAGCATCCCAATATACCTTATCGAACTTATACGTTCCGTAGGTGATGGTGTTCTTCAGCGTAAGTCCTTCCAGGTTGAAAGCAAAAGGAGAACTAGATTGGCCTGCAATGTTGATCGATTTACCTGATATGCTCAATGAGATCGGCACTTGCTTGCCATCTAGCATTACATACAAAATCTTACCATTCACGGCAGTAGCAGCATCGGTTAAAATGGTTTTCAGTCCACCTCCCAAAATGCCCGTGGCCTCTGGAGTTTTCAGTTTGACCATGTCCATTTTGTTGCCATAGAAGGTTCCTTCGAATTTCACGGTATCACCAGAAATCCCGGCAAACGCAAATTCAAAATCCGACTGCAGACCTGTCGCATTGGTTCCACCACTGATCGATCCATCTGGATCGGCAATCAGGTGGATGTAATTGTACGTATCAAAGATCAATGTTGGTCTTTGCAGGGCTTTTAGGCGATAGGTACTCGTTTGTGGTGTTGAAGCTGCTGTTGCATTGATATCGGCCATCATGACCACTTTGCTTTCTGCATTAAACTTAAAGTAAAAAGAAAATCCTTTTCCTCCTTTAGGATAGATGGTTGCTTTCCAGCCATCCGCTGGTGCGATCAATAAAGCCTGATCTTTTGCCAGTTCGGCAGAAAGCCGCGTATCTGGATCATCAAAGATCGGATCTTCATCTTTTTTACAACCTGCAATAAATCCCATTACTGCAAGCGCGATAAGTAATAATTTCTTTTTCATATGCATCAATTAATTACCATAAACTCCGAAGAAGAAAGAGGTCGGATCGGCGGTTTTTGCCAGACCCATATACTCTATTTTACCATCGGCGCTATAGAAAAATTTATAGGTGAATTTATTAGTTGTCAAATAATTGGTGAGGCTGGTGATGCCAGGAGCGATGACAAGGCCGTTTGCGTCTGTTGCCGACAAGGCCAAATTGATATTTCCGCTCGCATCTGTAGTAATGTTATAGGTAAAGTTGGCTACAAATGCAGCGCCTGCCGAATTGGTATAGTTTACACGTAAAATTACCTGTCCAGCAGCACTGTACACCAGGGCGATGTTGTTCAGTACCCTACCAGCTCCACCAACAGCAGCAAGCCCAGTTTTGGCCGCATTGTACTGAGTCATAAAGTCTGCAGAAAGCCCAGTTGTGCCATCAGGGTTGATGCTTACCATGGTATAAAGCTTACCAAAACCTAAATATGGCGATGGTGAGGTAGGTGCAGTGGCATCAAATGCCGCTTGTACCCTGTTCATCAAGGTATACATATCAATTCCCCAGGTCTGCTTCATGTAGGTCACCACGATGTTCTCCTTCGCACGGATTGCTGCAATGGCGGTGGCAGATGGATTAGACCGTACAATAAACTCATATCCAGTTTTACCCTCAGTTAGCATAATGGAAACCATTTCAGCAAAATCCTCTCCAGGGGCGGCCTGCGAATATTGGGTAATGAAACCATTCGCTGCGTAATTGGATACATTGTTCCAATCTGCCGTATAGCCCGCAGGGGTAATCAGCGGAAACTCCTTCGGATAAGTGATCGTCTGGTTTAAGATGTGCGTAAACTCATGGTGGATGGTCTTCAAAACCCTTTTCGACACCGACCGCTCTGTTTTTTCAAAGTTGTTTACATTAAAGAGGGTAACTTTGATCCCACCTTCAGCTTCTCCAAGTGTTACCGTACCACCAGAATTGTACTGTGGACTGCCAACCAGTACATAGTTTTTTGGTGCATAGGTCTTGATGAAATTCTGCCCAACTTCTGCGGTATAAGGATCGATCCATGCCGATTTCACGATCTCCATCAAAGGCTGTACTTTTTCGATCTTGACCGGGGTCAATGTTTTACTGTTATCGTATTCTGTGCCATCCCATCTGTATTTTACACTGATGTTATAAGGCTGGGTGAAGTTGCTGAATAGGAACTTGTCCAGGTCTGATTGCGGAAATACATCGCCCCCAAGCCCAACAATTTCACGGTTCAGGTTTTCGTCGGTCTTTTTACAGCTCGATGCGGCGATGGCAGCAACAAGCATTAAAATATATATCTTTTTCATCTTATATTAAATTAACGTGGATTTAATGGCACACCAGACAAGGTAACCTCAGAAGGCAACTGCCATAATTTGCGCTTGTCGTTCGCCGCAAGGTCAAATGCAACGCCATTCTGGTCATAATGGGTAACTGGCAATTGGAGCCTTAAGATATCCATCCAACGCATGCCTTCATGAATGAATTCCGCACGTTTGATATCCAACAAAGCCAAAATATAGGCCTGCTTTTTATCCGTTGTTACGGCAACATAGTAGTTCATGATCTTGGCGTCGGTCAAATTGTGCGTAGCAGGAACATAGCCGTTAACCCGCTGACTGATCAAGGTATTCAGGTCAGCCAAGGCTTCGGTATATTTTGCCTGGTTGATATATGCTTCTGCACGGTTCAACAAGACTTCTTCGGTCGTTAGCAAAGTCTGCATCACATAGCCCCTACCCGTAGTGGCATTGATGCTCGTGCGCACGAAATGCTCGTAATGCTTAGGCACAAAATAATAGGTAGACGAATTTGAATACTTTTGATAAGCAGAAAAACTGATCCCTAGCGGTGCAGTAATCGCATTCAATCTATTTTGGCTCACCGAATAGATGGTCGTTTTATAGTTCCTGGCCAACCAAGAAGTTGTTTCTGCCAATAAAAGGTTGCCCTGGTTGGTGGCGCTCGACATGTTCATGGCAATTTCGGTGGAGCCGCCAGTTGGTGCCGCAAATGCGAACCATGGCCTTACGTTTGCCGCGAAATTATTGGAGGGGAAGGCCAAGTTGGCATATTCGACCACTTTTGCATAATCTCTCCTGAACAACCAGTAACGTGCACCGAAAGCATAGGCTGCTTTTTTGGTAAAGTGATAGGCAGGAACAGCATATTTACTATCCTGGATCAATGGAATACCAGCTTCCAGGTCTGCCTTGATCATGTCGTACACATAAGCCACTGTTTTACGGTCGTAGTTTTTAAGCACCACAGTTTCCGGCTCGGTGATATAAGGGATACCGGGATCTGATGCCGCCGTAGCCGGATCATAGGCTTTTGCATAAAAGGTAACCAACATAAAATGCGCATAGGCACGGGCTACCAATGCTTCCCCTTTTTGATGGGTATAGTTCTGTGGATCTTTGGCTTCGCCGATGGCTTCTAGTGCCTGATTAGCAGCAGCAATAGCACCATACACATTGTTCCAATAGAATGTTGGCGTATCCTGTTCGGTACCCTGCACATCTTTCCAGAAATAGGCATCCCTGTTTTCAGGCTTGTCCAATCCAGTTAAGGCCACAAATGAAGGATTATCCGACATCGATTCGGCCAACATCACGTAATTGGCACGTGGATAGGCGGTAACCAACAGTTCGGCTACTTTTTCAGGCGAATTTAAAGTGCTTCGCTGATCTGGAGCCTGTTCCAGATATTTCTTACATCCTGTACTCAGCGATGCAACAGCGATAAATAAATATATACTAAACTTTTTCATATCAATCTCTATTAAATTCCAACTCTTAAGGTGAACGTCAATTGCTGTGGCGTAGGCAAGGCAACACCACCTGATCCAAAGAATTCTGGATCTTGGCCTTTTAATTTCTTATCTGCATAGATTAACCAAACGTTGTTTGCATTAAGCTTGAAAGATAACGAATTCAGGCCAATCGATTTCGTCATCTTCACCGGTACATTGTACATGAGGGAAATCTGTTTCAAGCGAACAAAAGATCCATCGGCAACCCTTTCAGATGAATAGTTGTATGCCGTGTAAGGATAGCTTCCGCTCAACGATTTTTTCAACAGGTAATCTGCAATAGATGGCGAATTGGTATAGTTCTCATCCAAAGGCAAGGTCCAGCGATCCAAGAACTCACGCGGCATCGCATCGGTATCATCATAATTGGCAGAATATACGTTGTTCAACCTGATCTTGTTGCCTGCCTGATAGGAAATGTGCGCCGTCAAAGAGAAGGCCTTGTAGGTAAAGGTATTGGTAAAACCTCCAGTATACGGTGGGTCTACCGGACCTTCATATTTGAGGTAATCGGTTACCGTACTCTGAACGTACACCGTGTTGCTCACCACACCATCTTCGTTTACAAATGTCGGCACGCCCAGACCATTCAATTTTTTGAAATCGATTGAATACAGTCCCCTGAATGCGCCGCCTTCTTTAGATCCGCCCTCCGGAATAATAAGGTCATAGATCCTTGGTTTGCTTTTCAGGTTGGTGATCGTGTTTTTGTTGTAACCGAAATTAATGGTCGATCTCCAGCTGAAGTCAGTCGTCTTAACCGGCATTCCGCTCAATTGCACTTCGAAACCATGAGATTTCATATCGGCATAGTTGGCAGATTTGGTCGATTCGCCACCGATACCAGAGGTACGGATGCTGCCGATCAGGTCAAATCCACGGCGGTTATAATAATCGATCGAAGCGGTCAAGCGGTTTTGGAGCAATCCCATATCCAATCCAATATTGGCTTCATATTGCTTTTCCCAAGTCAATTCCGAATTCTCTAATCCACTTAGCACAATTCTTGGCTCAGTTTCAGATAAACGCGGACGTAAGGTCGTGCTATTGGTCAATACAATCGAAGAGTTGGTGGCACTACCCGTACTGGCCGTCAATCCATAGCCAGCACGCAATTTTAGCATGCTGATTTTTGGCATGTTCTTAATGAAATCTTCCTCATCGATGTTCCAGGCCGCACTCACCGTCCAAGTTGGCAACCATCTTGCTGTTGAGGTTGCGCCCATACGGTTACTGCCATCATACCTAAAGGTACCGTTTACAATGTATTTCGAATTGTAGGAATAGCTGCCGTTTAGGAAAAATGCAGCATACCGATCATAGAACTGGTCCATTCCATAGTAGTTGTAGTTCCCTTCCAACAACATTTTAATGATCCGATAATCGGTAAATGGCGTTCCTCCTTTATCATATTGATAACCATACCCGTTGTTGTAGCTGTTCTGGCGGTTCGCAAATTTGATTTCCTGTCCAATAAATGCACTTAGCGCGTGCTTGCCAAAGTCTTTTTTCCAATCGATCTGGTTACGCACGTTAAAGTTCAAGAGGTAATCGTCGTTGCGGTTATAAAATCCGCCCTGTGGCAATACGCTCTCCTTGTCGATGATCTCCGGATGATCAGGATCATCATACAGGTAGATGTTCGCATTTCTCAAGGTCGAATTCGGCCCATAGCGATAGGCGGTTGCCATGTTCGAGTATTCCGTAATCTTGTGCTCGCGCGTAGTTTTTACATAGCGCATGGCACCTACAGATTTGAACTCGAAGTTTGGAAGAAATTTATAGTTAAATTCTCCCTGCAATTTCATGTCCAACATATCCAGGTCGATGTAGTTGTTTTCCGACTCATTGATGATGTTGAACGGCGCATAGTTCCTTGTAAAATATTCCAGGTTGCCATTGTCGTCGTATGCACGCATGGTACGGCTCGAGTTCAGGGCATAGCTGAACGGGTTCACATCAAAATCACGGGTGTAGACACCTTCTACCACGTTGCTCGTACGGCCCAAAGTTCCAGGAGCACGTTGTTGCCTAAATGCTCCGGTAGCCAAAATACCAGCAGAAATTTTTGGGGAGATGGTATAATTTCCCCTAAGGTTCATTGTATATCTCTTGGCCTGGTCGGCGATGGTCCAGCCGTTATCATTGTAGTAGCCCAAAGAAAAATAGTGCTGCGATTTTTCAGATCCCGATGAAATGCTCAACGAGTGTTCCTGTACAAAAGAATTGCGGAAAAGGATATCGAACCAGTCGGTATTGGCCTGGGCATACTTTTGTAGGAAGGCAGTCCTGCCCTCTGGGGTATTGACCACACCAAAGGCTCCAGAAGTAGCATCGTAGGTATTGATCTGTTGGTACAATTTGGCCCAAACACCACCATTCATTCCATTAACGATATTTGGCGATAATCCGCCCTTGCGATAAACCTCTGCATAAAGCGACATCTGGTCGGCAGAATTCATGATGTTGTAGCTATCGTAGGTTGGTTTGAGGAAAGTCGAATAGTTGCCACTATAGTTGATGGTGGTATTTCCGGCCTTACCTTTTTTGGTCGTGATCACCACTACGCCATTCATGGCACGTGCGCCATATAACGCAGTAGCGGATGCATCTTTAAGGATGTTGAAACTCTCAATATCATCAGCATTGATACCGGCCACAGAAGATCCGATCAAAGTAGTCGCATCCCCGCTCGACAACTGGTCGTTGGAAATGTTTACGATGTCTTCGAGCACCACACCATCAACCACCCAAAGTGGTTTGTTTTCGCCAGAAATGGAAGTCGCACCGCGTACCCTGATCTTAGGGGCGGTACCAAAAGTACCCGATACGTTCTGTACCGTTACACCGGCTACTTTACCTTCCAGCATCCGGCTGATGTCGATTGCACCATCCTGTTTAACATCGGAGCCTTTGATGCTCGTTGCCGCACCTGTAAAAAGCTTTTTTTGGATGTTCTGATAACCTGTAGATACAATGTTCACTTCTTTCAGCTGACTGGCATCTTCCTCCATCTCCACATCGATACGGGTCCTGTTGTTTACACTGGCTTCAACTGTTTTATAGCCCAGGTACCTGAATACCAAAATGCCATCTTCTTTGGCAGAGATCTGGTATTCGCCCTGCTCGTTGGTAGAGACCACATTGGAAGCACCTTTGACAAAGATACTCACGCCAGGAATGGCCTTTCCATCTTTTTTGTCCTTTACCGTACCCCTGACCACCACATCTTTGCGTGCCTGCTCTACAGGAGCGGCTACTTTTAAGATCACCTGGTTGCCCACCAACCTGTAATTGATGTTCTTCTGTTTAAGGGGCGCTAAAGATTCCTGTATGTTGCTCGGTTTTTCCGGCACTTCAAGAATCATTGCTTTACTGATCTCATCTGCATCGTATACGAAGCTTACCTTATAAGCCTGTTCGATCTTCTTGAGATAATTTTCCAATCTTTCTGGCTTCCAATTGCCTTGCTGTGCATCGGCACTTGCAAGGGAAGTCCAAAAGATCGCACAAATAAGTAATGCCAACTGACATACGCTCATGATTGTGTTTCTTTTGTAGAGGTTTTTCTCCATAGTGTTACATTTGTTTGTTAAGGTGTAATTAAGTTGATTTGGTTATTTTCTTTTTTGATTTTGATGTTATACGTTTCATTTAAGATCATCAGTACTTCTTCCAGGCTCTGATTGGCAAAGCGGGCATTCAATTTTTTGGCCTTGTTGCTGTTTTTTTGAAGCTTAATGTCTACGCCATAATAACTCGTCAGCTGTTTGCAGACTTCTTCCAATGGCGTATCTACAAAGGTCAGCTCCTTGGTGAGCCAAGAATCCAGGTTCTGCGAGGTCTTGCTCACGAGTTCACGCTTTTCGACATCATAGGTAAGTGCCTGGCCTGCGGTCAAAATAGATGTTGCACCATCTTTATAAGGGGTAAATACCACGCGGCCAGTCTTTACGCCCAATTCTATGGCCTTATTCGATAACTTGATGTTGAAGGAAGTACCCAGGACCACTACATCAGACTGATGCAAAACCACTTTAAAAGGATGTGCAGGATCTTTGGTAATCTTGAAAAACGCCTGCCCCTTGTCGAGCTGGATTTCCCGTTTCTCTGTCCCAAAATTTTCTGCGTATTGCAAGGTAGAATTCTCGGCAAGGATCACGACCGATCCATCATTGAGCTTTACGGAATCGATCTGGTTTTTTGCAGTCGTTTTGACGATCAAATTTGGTGGAGTGGTAGAGCGATAGAGCCAAAACCCGGCTACGAGCAATACCACAGCAGCTGCAACGCCCCTAAACCAAGTAATTATACCTGCTTTTGGCACGGATACCGGAGCCAATTTCGACTTTAGCTGTTGAACAGATTGGGCCACATTGGTTCTCTCCAATCTGCCCGCTTCGGCAGACTGCTGCCAAACCTCCTCGATTTCTAAAAAATAGGCTTCATTTTCAGGCGAAGCTGCACGAAAGGCCGTAACTTGTGATTGGAGATCGAGATCTGAAGGACTGTTAAGATAACGTGCAATCAGCTCTAGTGATTCGGTTTGAGGGCGCATATAAATTGGGTCGTTTATAGGCTAAGACAAACGGAAACAAAAAAACCCCTAGTATGTTTTAAAAAAATTTAATATTATTTTAATAGAGGAATAAACTGAAAAGCAGGTCACGGTTTTTCTGCTGGTTTTTACCCACCTTTTTATTGGCAAAGGCATTCCTCAACTGTTTTAGGGCAGTGCTGATGTGGTTTTCGACTGTCCTTTCGGAAATATGGAGCTGCTGGGCGATCTCCTTATATTTCAGATGCTCAAACCGGTTCATCTTGAACACGCGTTGGCATTGCGCAGGTAACTTATTGATCTCTTCATATAGAAGTACGATCAGCTCATTTTCGCTGTCCATCTGCTCCAATTCCTCTTCGGTATGCTCATCGGCTATTTTTTGGTGATGGAGGGCAATGTTCTTCTGGCGATTGACGTAGTTGATGGAGGCATTGACCACTGCGCGGTACAGATAGGCCTTGAGCGACTTGACCTCGATCAGGTCGTGCGGGTTTTCCCAGATCTTTAAGAAAATGTCCTGTACGATTTCTTCGGCAACAAAAATGTCCTTTACATGCTTATCGCTGGCCAATAGGAGTTTTTGAAAAAATTGGGTGTAGAAGTCTGTGAAGGCAGGCAGCTGACTTTCATTTACCAAGTGAAATAAATCCTTTCCAGTTTTTATTGACATCACTAACCTCAATTTTGAAGCCTAATATAATGATTAAACTGATAGGAGGGAAGAAAGTTTGATGGTCAGTCCATCAATCCATAAAATTGAGGAACATGCAAGTGGAGACTTAGGATTTAAAAGCCTTTCTGGGCACTGAGGAAATCTTACCTAAAATTGTAAATAAAAGGAAAATAATATTTTTCAAATTCCGATGTCAGAAGTTTTTGTTTCAATAGGATTTTCCCCTGTGGTAATCAAAATAAACCTTATTTGTAATATATCTGTTTTGTGGTAATACCTCCGTTATGTAAAGTTCATAATTTTGATCAAACTTTATGACATCATTGTCAATCAAGTCAAGCAAATCTTTCCAAGCAAAAAAATGAAATTTTGGCCTCATCAATGAAATAGAACCTTTTTTACTATTTAAATAGGTAAATCTCATATCTTGCTTCGTTTCAAGGCACCTGCAGAAAAAAGTATAGATAATCTCCCCTTTCCCTGAAATGGAGTTTATCCTCGATGCTTTTGGTATATTAACTGTATCGACAAGGAAGTCTATTCTTTTCTTTTGAGAATAAGCAAGCGTTGTCATTAAAAGCATAAGCGTTGACAATAACATTTTAATACGATTCATTTTCTAATTTATAAATTAATTTTCAATCAAGGACATGAGGTTGGCATTTTCAGAGGCGTTGAGACGGAAATAAGATTTGCCGAATTAAAGCTGTTAATTGATGAAGTGCTTAGATTATATTTATTTCTTATTCTAGTGTAAGAACCTTGGAGAGCTGCATTTACAGTATTGTAAGCCGCGAGTTCATTCGGATCGGTCGGTGTTGGGCCAGGATTATCAAGACCATAAATCGCTGCCATCCTATATTGATCCATAGTAAAGCTATTTCCAAAATAGGTAGCTAGTATTGACACCATATTATCAAAATAGGTTTCTAAAAACAAAGAATGATCAAAAGCATTTGAGTTTTGGGCTTGTTCACGTTTTGCCTTTTCATAATCAACAATGTTCATTGCCCAAGTTAACCCAACCGCGGGCCTTCCATATGAACCGGTCCTGACATAATAGTTTGAATATGCATGGGCTGTTTCATGGATTACTGCCATTGCAATAAAAAGCTCAGAAGAGTTGGAAAGAGCCAAAGAATTGAATGAGACAATTGAGCTCCAGCCGTTATGTTCAGTTTCTCCAAGTTGATAATAATTACCTGTTCCATAGTTTTGGCTAGAGTATGTATATACTATATCCGGTACTTCTCCTGCCGGAGGAGAAAATGGTTCTAAGAGCTTATTGAAAGCAGTGTCAGTTCTTAGCTTATTCATTACAAGTTTTTCTAAGCATGGAAAGTTATTTTTTAAACTATCTGAAACCTTAACAGAAATTGGAGGGCATCCTGAAAATCCTGTAGTGCCCATGATACATTTATTGCAGAAAGAACTGATGTAGGCTGAACCATTGGCAACACCAGCGCAATCAAAAATAATAGTAGGGGTATATCCACCGCCACCTTGGTCTGGATGGTCAAGCTCACCCTCCATGCCCTCGTTTTCAACAAACCTGCAATTAGAGACATATTCCCATCTATTAAAATGGTACCTGCATTCTTCATGGCCTTCTACACCGGTACAGCCCCAAACATATACTGGAGTAAGAGTATTGATACACTGGTACTCCATCGTCTTGCCGTTAGCACTGCTTTTTGCCGCTTCGAAACTTTCTTTGCTCAAAACAGTAAGCTGCTTCTTGATCCTACCATTTTCATAAGTCCAGCCGTTGGCCATTTTTCCATTAATGTGATAGAAAAATACTGTTCCAGTCAAATCGCCTAATTTCTTGTACCTGATATCACTCTCCTTCAGCGCAGAAGTTCCTTCAACCAACATATAGGCTCCATAAAGGATTTTGCCCGATATCTTGTTTTCAAAGATCAACAGTTTGATCAAATGGTTCTTCTCGACTTTTGCCAGATCATCGACAGGAGTTCCATCTGAGACGATGGTAAGTCTTTCTGGATTTTGCACCGGGATCTCATAGATCCTGTTAGATGCATCTTCGGTAAGAACACTGTTTCCCCAATCGGGAACCAATTTGTTAAATGGGTTGTCCTGGGCAAGATTAACATGGCTCTGGTACCACGAAGAAAGCTTCGCTTCCTGATTTGCTATCAGGTGGGTAACAATGTCCTTTCTGCATGAAATAACTATCAATAGGAGCAATCCTAACGAGTACATCAGGATGGAGAGGTTTTTTGATTTTGTCATTGAGAAGTTTGATTTAAACCTCAAAGCAATGCATTTGTACAACCGATTCCAAGGAATGTAAAAAAATAGAGCATTTTAGATGTTGACGTTCTTCCTATTGCAACACAATAACGCTATAACCCTAAAAACACTCATCAATTTGGAAGAACAGCCAACAGTAGCGCTAAATACGGAAGTATCCTATGATAAACTGGCTCATAATGGAGCGCACAGTACTAGATTAGTTCCCACGATGTAGTTAACGCAGTTGAAGAACTCCAACGATGCAGTGAACGCAGTGCTACTACATCGGGTAATATGGTGAAATCATCAAATAAACAATCACTCCCGTAACAGCAACATACAGCCACAGCGGAAAAGTAATCTTCGCAATCTTCTTATGCCGGTCAAAACGTTCGGCCAATGCCCTCACATAGGTAATCAGCACAAAAGGGATGGTGGCAATGGAGAGGAGGATATGGCTGAGCAGGATAAAGAAATACACGTACCGCATGGCTCCCTTTCCCCCGAACGCTGTTGACGGCGTGGTCATGTGATAGACAATATACATGAGCAGGAACAGGACGGAGCAGATAATGGCCAAGTTCATCAGCCTTTTATGCACCTGTATTTTCCCATTTTTAATAGCGAATACCGCTGTAACCAACAGCACTGCCGTAATGCCATTGATGGTGGCATAAATTGGCGGAAGAAAATACATAGGCTCCGCATTGGGGATCTTGACCACAAAAAGCACCGCCACCGCCAACGGTATCGCAACCGATAAAAGGATGATCCACTTGTTATATTTCTTTTCGTTCATATGATATGATTACACAGATTTTTAAATGATTACACAGATTGTTAAATGATTACACAGATAGTTGATGATTACACTGATAAGATGTCTTGTCAACTAGGAACTATGAACTGCTAACTGCCAACTATTAACTATAAACTACCAACTATGAACTACGAACTAAAACTACCTACCATCCTTTACGTTCCGCAGTTCTTCGGCAATGAGCACTTTGATTTCATCGTCGAGTTTGGAGAGGGCTTCCGCATTGGTCGCCTCATAATAACCGCGAATGCGATGCTCGGTATCGACCAGCACGAACATGTTGCTGAAGGTAAATTTCGGCTGTCCCTGCACCATCGTTTTTACGGCATCTAACAATAGGCCCTGGCCAATCAGATGTTTAACTGTTGCCGTATCGCCGGTAAGCAGGTCCCATTTGGCAGGGTGCTTATTTTCGTGCGACAAATACTGTTGCAATTGAGCAGGTTGGTCTGTGCTGGGGTCTATGGTCAGTCCAACAAAGTGGACCATCGAATTATTTGCATAGCTCTGTGCAAATTTGGCCATCGACTGGTTGGCCGCCTGCATACCTGGTGTATTCCCCTTGGTATAAAATAGGTTGAACAGGACGATCTTTCCTTTATAGGTTTCCCAGTTTACCTTTGTACCATTTTGGTTGACCAGGTTAAAATTGGGCAGTACATGATAAATCGTATCTGGAACTTGTTTCCCCCTCACCGAATGAAAGGTCTTCGCAATTTGTTTAGGGCCAAAAATGGACAGTGGCCTGTACCTGTTTTTCCCCTTTTCCTGAAGCAGATAATATAAAAATCCTGGTACCGCTAAAATGGTGACCAGGATTAAAATCTTCTTTATCGGATTATATTTCATTATGCTTGGGGCATATGGGCATTGAGGTAGTTACCTTCGATCAGCATTAATGCGATGAAATAAATAATGAATACAAACGAAACGGTAAGTACCAGCTGCAGCCCCAATTTTTCGAATTTAAGGTGCATAAAATACGCAACGATATAAAATGCCTTTAAAAGCGTAAGGCCGATATAGATGTAGTTTCCGACCTGCTGGGTAATGTGGTGATGTGGGATGGCCCACAACGCAATGATAAATTCGATCACAGTGATCAACAGGAGGATTCCAAATACTTTCCAGATTTTACCAACAGTCATTCCGCCATGGTCATCGTGGCCATGTTCTTCTGTTGTATTGATATGATGCTCTGACATACTTTTATATTTTGAAGAGATAAATTAAACCAAATAGAAGAAGGTAAACACGAATACCCACACCAAGTCTACAAAGTGCCAGTAAAGTCCAACTTTTTCTACCATCAGATAATGGCCACGTCTTTCGAAAGTGCCATTAATGGTCATGCATAAGATGATGATATTGATGACCACCCCACTAAATACGTGGAAACCGTGGAAACCAGTAATGGTAAAGAACAGATTGGCGAATTGGTGTGCGGCTACAGGTGATACCGGGCCGTTGAAAAAGGTAGCCAGTTCGTTCGGATTGGTCGGAATTGAACCCCACCAGAAACCATCGTGGTGCAGGTGCGTCCACTCAATGGCCTGACAGCCCAAGAACATGAAACCTCCAATAATGGTAGCTACCATCCATCCGATTACTGCTTTCTTGGCTTTTCTGTGCCCTGCCTCTACGGCCAATACCATGGTTACCGAACTCATGATCAGGATAAAGGTCATGATCCCCACAAATACCAATGGCGCACCATGCTCGGCTATGCCGGGAATAGATTGAAAAACTTTGTCTGGAGCAGGCCAGGTAAATTTGGTAAAACGCTGAGCCCCATAATAAACCAATAATGAAGAAAAGGTAAATGCATCAGATAGCAAGAAAAACCACATCATTAATTTACCATATTCCACATTCCAAGGTGAGCGGCCTCCTGCCCATGGCGTGGTTTTAACTTGGTCTAATTGAGATAATGAATCCATTTAGTAATCGTATAATAGTTGTTAAAAAATTCTAACTGTTCAAAAGTAAAAAAACATACAGATATATCCATAATATATCTATAAAATGCCAAAAAATAGCGGCAATTTCCTGGCGATAAGTTGCCCGCTCTACCGAGATAGCGCGATATGACCCCACCAGGCTATTGATGATCAGGCAGATGCCCGCAAAAATGTGGAAGAGGTGAAAAAGCGACAGCACGTAGATCATGGAAATCGCGGCATTGTTGTTCACAAAGAAAGCGCCAGTAGCCTTTAAGATCCCCCAGGCCTCTACCTGTAGCACGCCAAACACCAGTCCGAGCAAAAGGGTAAGCCACAGAAACAGACGCTGCCTGTTCCTATCGCCATTTCTCAATGCCCGTGAGGCCAGAAATAGGGCAATACTGCTCAAGATCAATACTGCAGTGCTGTAATTAAATACCTGCGGCAATACCAATCCATGGCCCTTGTGCTTCGATGCGGCAAAAACGATGTAATAGCTCGTCCATCCCCCAAACATAATGGTCGAGGAGACCACAAAAAGCCAGACCACGAATTTTTTGGCTTTGTATTCAAATTTATTTTCCTGTGGCAATGTCTGCACCATTTTTTATATCAAATCTTTAAATCAAACAATAAGATCAGCTGCACCAACGGGATGTAAAAGAACGAACAGAACATCACTTTTCTGGCGCTTGGCAAATCTAGCTTCACCATCAGTTGGTAGGCATAATAGCTGAACAACAATCCCAATATCACCGATGCCCCTGCGATGTAATAACCACCAAAGCCCAAAAAGGTTGGCAATAAGCTGACCGGGATTAAGATCAATGTGCTCACAAAAGTAAGTACTGCACTTGCCTTATCCCGTTTTTTGGTTGGCAATAGCCTGAAGCCCGCTTTTTTATAATCATCATCCAACACCCAGGCAATGGCCCAAAAATGTGGGATCTGCCATACAAACTGGACGGCGAATAAGATCATGGCAATGTAATAGTCTACCGGAACATACCCAATTTCAGATTGCCTACCGATGGCGGCGATGTAACCAATCAATGGCGGAAATGCGCCCGGGATGGCCCCGATAAAGACCGCAATGGGCGATTTACGCTTCATGGGCGTATAGGCAAAAGCATACAGCAAAATCGAGAATACCGAAAGTATGCCAGTTTCTGGATTCAGTTTCACCAAGAGTGAAGTGCCGGCCATGCCCATGATCAGTCCAAGCACCAGACCCTGTCCGGTAGTCATCCTGCCAGACGGCATTGGCCGATCTTTGGTACGGTCCATTAGGCGGTCAAGATCTTTCTCAATAATCTCATTGAAGCAATTTGCAGCGCCGGTAACCAAAAATCCACCGACAACCAAGATGAGCCAATTGGTCCAGTTGATGTGCGCGGCAATGGCACGGTCAATCTGGATCTTTGAACCGATCAGAAAAGTTACCGATGCAGAAAAGACCACTAAAAAAGTGAGCCTAAACTTGATCAATTTCGAGAAGTCTGAAAAAAACTGCTTCAATCTATGGTTAATTGGTTAACTGTTTAATTGGTTAATTGGTTAACTGTTTAATTGGTTAATTGGTTAATTGTTTAATTGTTCAACTGTGAACTGTGAACTGTTAACTATTAACTGCTAACCAGGTTTATACGTTGCTGTCCGATACACCAGCAGATACAAATAATATTGCAAACTGAACAACAGCGTCGCAAACAAGATATGTATCGCCTGGGCATAGGGCGGCAGACTTAGGTAACTTAATAAAAATCCGGTCGCAATCTGCACCAAAAGTGCGATAATGATGTAGTTTGCGGTCTGAAGTGGCCAAGCTTTTCCGCTAAACCGGTCTTTTACCATTTTATAGACTACAAAATTACAAATTGCTACCAGAATAGCGAGGTCGCGATGGTAGGAGAAAATACTTCCCACCCTGCTTACCCAGGTATTTCTTGCGCCGGCATCAATTGATTTTGCAATCGAATCGATACTTTCCCGTACTTCGGTACCCAATATGATCTGGAGCACCGTTACTACGATAGTAAAAGCCAAAAAACCTTTTAGCCATAAGATGCGGTACATGATCACCGATCTTTCCTTATGGAGCTGTTTGGCATAGTTATAGGTATAAATGGAAATCGCCAGGATCACCAGGGCCAATAACATGTGCACGGTAACCACCCATTGTGTCAGGTTGGTCGATACTACGATCGAGCCCAACCATCCCTGGTATCCCACCACAAAAATGTTGAGTATGCTCAATACAATAATGCGCTTGGCCGTTTTACGATAAGTGAAAGAACAAATGGCGGTAATCAGCAGAAACACCCCCAATATTGCACCTGTAAGGCGGTTTACATATTCTGTCCATGTTTTTGCAGCATTAAATTCTTCTGGTATCTTAATGGACTGGTCTGCCCTGATCTGTGCGGCCAATTCATGTTTGCCCATGCTTTCCAGGTATTTGGCAAACTTCTCATTCTTTTTGATCCGGCCTGCCACATATTTCTCTTTATAGTTGGCCGGCAATTGTGACACGTCGGTTGGCGGAACATACCGATCGAAACATTTGGGCCAATCTGGACAGCCCATGCCCGATCCTGTACTGCGTACGATACCTCCAGCCAGAATAACCAAAAGGGTAGCAATGATGGTAATGAAATTTAATCTAATAAATCTATTTTCAGATTTGATCATTGATGCGATAGATTAAACGAAAAAGGTATCTGTGTCAAGTACATCACTTTAGCAGATACCTTATTCCTGTATGGTATTCCCAGATGGGATATTAGTCTAAGTCTGCTTTATCCGCTGGTTTATTGGCAATGTCCCACTCGCGCTGAACTTGTTCGGCAATGGTATTGCCCTCAAAGTCGTGAGGAAGGTTAGAGCTCATCGTCTGTGAGAAAGGCACAGTCTGAGGGATAAAATCTTCATCAGCCCCAGGCTTGCTATAATCATATGGCCAACGGTAAACAGTTGGGATTTCTCCTGGCCAGTTACCATGTAGGCGCTCGATTGGTGCAGTCCACTCCAAGGTATTCGCTTCCCAAGGATTTTGAGGTGAAACCTTGCCCTTAAAGATCGAATAGAAGAAGTTGAACAAGAAAGCTACCTGTGCCAAGGCCGCAATAATGGCCGACCAGGTTACCAGTACGTTTACGGTTACCCATTTCTGCATGAACTCAAATTCGGTAAATGCATAGTAACGGCGTGGCACACCATCCAATCCCAAGAAGTGGAGCGGGAAAAATACCAGATAAGCACAGGTAAATGTTACCCAGAAATGCAGGTAGCCCAATTTTTTATCCATCAATCTGCCGAACATCTTAGGGAACCAGTGGTAAACACCAGCAAGCATACCAAAGATGGCCGCAGAGCCCATTACCAAGTGGAAGTGGGCCACTACGAAATATGTATCGTGCAAGTTGATGTCCAGGGCAGCATTACCCAACCAGATACCGGTCAGACCTCCAGAAATGAAGAAGGAAACCATTCCGATGGCAAACAACATCGCTGGCGTAAACCTGATGTTACCTCGCCATAGTGTAGCTAGCCAGTTAAAGGTTTTTACAGCGGATGGTACGGCGATAATCAATGTGGTGATCATAAATACACCGCCCAATAACGGGTTCATACCTGTCACGAACATGTGGTGCCCCCATACAATGAATGACAATACCGTAATACCGATCAACGAGTAGATCATGGCATGGTAGCCGAAGATTGGTTTTCTTGAATTCACAGAGATGATCTCTGAAGAGATACCCATCGCTGGCATGATCACGATATATACCTCTGGGTGACCAAGGAACCAGAACAAGTGTTGCCATAAGATCGGCGAACCACCTTCGTTCGGTAAAATCTGGGTACCCATTACGATATCAGAAAGATAGAAACTTGTGCCAAAGCTACGGTCAAAGATCAAGAGTACAACCCCTGCCACCAAAACCGGGAAAGAAAGGATACCCAAGATGGCCGTAAGGAAGAAGGCCCAAATGGTCAATGGCATTTTCCAAAGGTCCATTCCTTTGGTACGCATGTTCAAAATGGTGGTTACATAGTTGATACCCCCCATTAGTGAAGAGGCCACAAACAAGACCATACTCACCAACCAGAGCGTCATACCCAGACCTGAGCCAGGAATGGCTTTGGCAATGGCAGAAAGTGGCGGATAGACCGTCCATCCTGCACTCGCAGGGCCTGTTTGGATAAAGAATGAGCTCATCATCACCACACATGCGGTGAAAAAGAACCAATAAGACAACATGTTAAGGAAAGGCGAGGCCATATCCCTGGCGCCAACTTGCAATGGGATCAAAAGGTTACTGAATGTACCGCTCAATCCGGCAGTAAGCACGAAGAACACCATGATTGTACCGTGTATGGTAACCAAGGCCAGATAAAAATCAGGTCTGATCCTTCCGCCCTCGGCCCATTTGCCCAAAAAGGTCTGCAAAATTGGGAAACTTTCGTTCGGCCAGGCCAATTGAAGCCTGAATAGAATAGATAACCCCATTGCAATAACGGCCATAATGATACCAGTGATCAAAAACTGCTTGGCAATCATTTTGTGATCCTGACTAAATACGTATTTAGTTAGGAACGTTTCATGGTGGTGTCCATGTCCGTGATCATCATGGGTACCGTGGTGGTGTGTATCTTGTATTGATATAGTTGACATAATAAGGGCTCTCCAGTATTATTTTTTTATTGCTGTTTGTTTAGTTGCGGTTTTGGCAGGAACGTCACTGTTAGGCGATACCGTATTTGCTGCAGTAGAGTCGGTTGCTGCAGTAGCAGCGGCTGAAACAGGTTCAGCAACTACAGGCAAATGGAATTCCTTTCTCAGGTCGTTGGTCAAATAAGGAACCTGTTTGGCTACCCATTCGTTATATTCTGCCTGTGTAACAACTCTTACAGGTTTTTGCATCTTATAGTGGCTATCTCCACAGATTTTAGAACAGATGATCAGGTATTTAAACGAAGGATCATTTGTTTTGGCCTTCATCTGCTCAGAAGTGATGGTCGGAGTAAACTCGAAATAAGAGGTCATGCCCGGCACGGTATTCAGCTGCACCCTGAAGTGCGGCATGTAGAAACTGTGGATCACATCTTTACTGGTCAGGATCAGACGTACAGGTTTGCCTACTGGAAGTACCAGTTCATCGGCAGTCTGATCATCTAAGCTATTTTTATCGCCAAAATCGATACCCAAGTTATTGATGGCCGTAATCTTCTTGTAGTTTTTCAATCCTACCACGCCATCGGCACCTGGATAACGGATATCCCATTGGAACTGTGAAGAAGTGATCTCGACGCTCAATGGCTTGTTGTTTGGATCTTCGATCTTATAGAAGATTGATCTCCAGGTCAAGAAGCCCATCAATACCAAGATGGTCAGGGCAATTGCCGGAACAATGGTCCAGATCTTTTCGATCAGGTTATTATGTGGATAGTAGTAGGCTTTTCTATCTTTTTGCCCTCTGTAGAAATAGGCGAACAGGAAGAGCGCAAGGTGTGTCAATACGAAAACGATGGTGGTCAGGATCAAGGTCACATTGAACATCTCGTCAATTTTCTTGCCGTGTTCAGACGCAGCTTCCGGCAGGATCATTTTGCCGTGCACCGCATATTCCCAATACACGCCATATAGGCCAACTGCAAGGAAGACGACGAATAAAACGCCATTCACCAAGTTCCAATTGATGCCATCGGCCTTGCCCTGTGTTTCGCGGGTCAGTTCATAAACTTTTAAGGCCTTGCCAACGATTGCGATAAATAGGCACAACAATAAGAACAACAGGACATAGAAGAGCGTAGACTGGTAGACCGGGCCCATATCTATTGGTTTGGCTGTAGCGGCAGTTCCTGCTTCCTGGGCAAGGGCATTGGTACTTGCAAATGCAGTAAACAATACGGCCAACGCTGCCATTGTTTTATTCACTATTAATTTTCTTAAACTCATTTCTTTAAAA
Source organism: Pedobacter sp. (assembly GCA_031119475.1). GTDB lineage: Bacteria > Bacteroidota > Bacteroidia > Sphingobacteriales > Sphingobacteriaceae > Pedobacter. The sequence goes on from JAVHXV010000003.1 coordinate 56,275, forward strand.
GTAGTACTGTACTTTCCTATTAATTATATACTCTTAAACCTACAAATGGTGGTTTAAACTCTCTTGTAAAAACGGATGGTTCTTTGCGATCAAAGGTTTTTTGCTCAGCGCATTCAAGACCGTAAAGGTAAACAAACCTAAGAAACCTAAGGCTGTACCGATTTCCAGCACGCCAAAACCACTGCCAGGTTTCCCATCGATCACTTTTGTACCAAATTCGAAGACGCCCGGCATGATCATCTGATAGTAATCTACCCAGTGGCCGCACAGTACGATGATACACACTACCATCAGCACATTGTTGCTACGTTTGTTATCGCGGTCCATCAACAAAAGCAATGGCGATAGGAAGTTCATGATCAGGTTGATGTAGAACCAAGCTTCGTAGTTGTTAAATCGTTTGTAGAAATAAACGGTTTCCTCAGACATGTTCGCATAATAGATCAACAAGAACTGTGCGAACCATACGTAGGTCCAAAAAATAGAGAAACCAAAGATAAACTGGCCCAAGTTATGCAGGTGGCTATTGTTTACCCAGCCCATGTAGCCCGCTTTTTTCAGCAAGATGATGATCAGGGCGATTGCGGCCAAGCTGCTCACCCACATGGCGGCGAAGTTGTACCAGCCGAACATGGTCGAGAACCAGTGTGCCTCTAGCGACATGATGGTATCAAAAGCAAAGACCGGTGTGGTAAAGCCATAGATGACCAAAAAGATGCAAGAATATTTAAAGCTTTTTTGGTAGGATGACAAGCCTCCGCCCAAATCTTCGTTGTATGACCATTTGGCCAATAATGTAGCGAAGATGCTATATACGCCCAGAAAAATCACCATACGGCTCATAAAGAAAGGTACGTTCAGGAAGGAAGATTTTCCTGCAATGATCTTATCATAGTTTTCAGCATTTGGATCTGTTAATCCAGGTGCACTCCAATGGTGGTATAAGGTATGGGTATACAATCCAAGGCCTACAACGACCAAAAGGATGATGACTGCAATCGGCAGTGTTTTGGCCATGGCCTGTGGCACACGGAGTATCGAAGCAGACCATCCTGCCTGGGCAACATATTGAACGGCCAAAAAGAAAGCGCCAGACATACATACACAAGCGAAATAATACGCCATTAGTAACAGGTTGGCAAAAGTACGTTCCTCTTGCCCGCTCAAAAACCCATAGGCAATTGCGCCAACACCCACCAGGATGCCCACAATGCTCAGGACTTTTACTTTCCCTGTAAACTCAAATTGTTCACTTAAATTATAATGATGAGTTCCCATTTATATCTGTTTCTTATTGTTTTTGTAATTGTTGAACATATGCCACCACTTTCCATCTTTCTGTAGGGGTCAATTGTGAAGCATAAGATCCCATAGCATTTAGGCCATACACAATGGTGTGGTAGATTTTTCCTGCGGGCATATCTTTCATCAGTCCGCCCCTTGAAGAAGTAGACTCTGCGCCAAAGTAGGCCGGCACACCAGAAATTCCCTTATCCAATTCTACGATATGGCCTTTTCCATCGCCTTTAACGCCATGGCAAGGTGAGCAGAATACTTTATATAAGTGCTGTCCTTCCAACAAGGTCTCCTTTGTTAAGGTAGTAGGATTGACCACAGTTGCCGAAGCTTCATAGCCTTCTTTCGTATTTGGCAGTTCATAACGGTCGAAACCGATCGGATCTGTATTTGGAGGAGGAGTCTGTGCAGTCTGTCCGTTAAAGCTTGGAATAGCTTTTTTATCTGTAGGTTGATCCTGGTTGTAGGCAATCGGATCATACATGTTTCTTGCATACTCCAGACCTGTACTTTTTTTGTCCCTACAGGCCGGAAGCAACGCCACGGTAACCAGCATCACCACTGCGGCGTAAACGATAGTCTTCTTATTCATAGCTGATATACTTCCTTTCATTATACTTTACCTCTAAAGCACCTGCTCCTGTTAATAATTCGTCAATTTTAGCGTGGTCTGCATTCGCTTTTGCATCAATGGCAATAATGAAGCGATCGTTCGTTGCACGGATATCCATTACCCTAGGTGCCCTTCCCGGAAACAGGTGGGTCGAGGCATAATAGGATCCCACTAGGCCAAAGGCACAAAATAGGATGGTCAGCTCAAAAGTAATCGGAATAAAATCTGGCAGAGCAAAGTGCGTCTTGCCACCAATGTTAATTGGCCAATCTACTACAGTAGCTAGGTAAACGCCCGTTAACATCGTCAACGTTCCGGTAATACCGAAAAAGAATGCTGCGATATCCAGCCTCGATCTTTTGACGCCCAATTTGGCTTCGATTCCGTGGATAGGCATTGGCGTGTACACATCATGGATCTTGATGTTGTTCTCCTGCAATTTCTCGATGCCGTGCATCATTTCATCAGGATCGCCGAAACTGCCCAAAATATATTTGATATTACTCATTGTTATTTTATTGTGTAATCTGCTTTGTTAACACTATCGAACTTGTTCAACGATTCCAAATAATCATCAACCTGTTCTTTATCTAAATGACCTTCGTCGATCAATTTCTTCTTGGACTGCTCACTGGCTGTCTTCAGCAACAATTTCACCTCGGCGATTGCGATAGAAGGCAATACCCTTAAGAACAACAGGAACAAAGTGAAGAATAGACCGATCGAGCCCACAAATACGCTCACATCAACCCATGTTGGATAGAACATGGCCCAGCTTGATGGCAGGTAATCGCGGTGCAGCGAGGTCACGATGATCACGAAACGCTCAAACCACATCCCGATGTTTACTACGATCGATAGGATCCAGGTGGCGGCAATGTTGGTACGGATCTTTTTGAACCATAACAGCTGCGGAGAGATGACGTTACAGGTCATCATCATCCAGTAGGCCCACCAGTATGGTCCGGTAGAACGGTTGATGAAGGCATATTGCTCATATTCTGAACCTGAGTACCAGGCGATGAAAAATTCTGTCAGATAAGCCACACCCACGATCGAACCCGTCAAGATGATGATCTTGTTCATCGACTCGATATGGAACATGGTGATATAGTTTTCCAATCCCAATACTTTACGTGCAACCAACAATAAGGTCAGTACCATCGCAAATCCGGAGAAGATCGCCCCTGCCACAAAGTAAGGCGGGAAGATCGTTGTATGCCATCCCGGAATAACCGAGGTTGCAAAGTCCATGGATACAATGGTGTGTACCGAAAGTACCAATGGGGTAGAAATACCGGCCAAGATCAGCGAAACCGCCTCAAAACGCTGCCAGGTTTTTACGTTGCCCGTCCATCCGAAAGAGAAGATGGTATAGATCCTTTTGCGCATGCCCACAGCCCTGTCCCTAATGGTGGCAATATCAGGCAATAGACCTGTATACCAGAACAATAGTGATACCGAGAAGTAGGTAGAGATCGCAAACATATCCCATACCAATGGCGAGTTAAAGTTTACCCAAAGCGACCCAAACTGGTTTGGCAAGGGCAATACCCAATAGGCCAGCCACGGACGGCCCATGTGCGAAACTACGTACGTTGCGGCGCAGATTACGGCAAATATGGTCATCGCCTCTGCAGAACGGTTGATGGAGTTCCTCCAGTTCTGGCGGAAGAGGAGCAATACCGCAGAGATCAGTGTTCCTGCGTGACCGATACCTACCCACCACACGAAACCGGTGATGTCCCAGGCCCAGCCTACTGTTTTGTTCAGCCCCCACGATCCGATCCCGAACCAGAACGTATAGCTCACGGCAACTACCCAAAGTGTTGCACCACAAAGTGCGATGATAAAACCGATCCACCAAGCTTTGTTCGGCTTGTTTTCTACTGGCAATAAAATGTCATCCGTAATCTGTGCATACGTGATGTCCTTGCCGGTAATTAAGGGTTCTCTTAAAATTGATTCGTTATGTCCTGACATAATTTATATTGCTGGTACGGGCTTACGCGTGTACTTCTTTTGTTTCTGAATCTATATTTCTAACTTTTGTCATGTAACCAATGCCTGGCTGTACGTTGATTTCTTCCAAAACATAGTAGATACGCTCGCTGCGCAAGGCTTTCGCTACTTCAGAGTTTGGATCGTTCTTATCACCAAAGATGATGGCATTGGCCGAACAAGCCTGTTGGCAGGCCATTTGGATGTCTCCATCCTTCAGGGCACGTTTTTCCAATTTGGCCTCTAGCTTACCAGCCTGGATCCGTTGGATACACATGCTACATTTCTCCATTACCCCTCTCGAACGTGTAGTTACGTCTGGATTAAGCACAAGTTGGGTAAATTCATTCTGTAGGTAGTTATCAAAACGTGAATCATTCCAGTAATTGAACCAGTTGAAACGACGGACTTTATATGGACAGTTGTTTGCACAATAACGTGTACCTACGCAACGGTTATAGGCCATATGGTTCAGGCCATCTGATGAATGTACGGTAGCCAATACCGGACAAACGGTCTCACAAGGGGCATGGTCGCAGTGTTGGCACAACATCGGCTGGTGTACCACCGAAACGTTGTTCATCTGGCCCGCCTCTAAATGTGCGATCTCTTTTTCTTCGGTTACGGCATTGATGCTGCTCGCCTCATGGCCGCCATGGCCTTCAGCGTGCGCACCAGCTTCCTGGTTATAGCTGTAATAACGATCAATACGGATCCAGTGCATTTCCCTGCGCCTGCGTACCTCGTCTTTACCTACAACAGGAATATTGTTTTCTACGTTACAGGCAACAATACATGAACCACATCCTGTACAAGCGTTCAGGTCGATGGCCATTACCCAATCGTTGCCCAATTTCTCGTATTTATCAGTCGTCCACAGGTCATAAACTTTGTGTTTATGGTGGTTGCCCGAACCAGAAGCTGGATCTTTTAGGTAATCTTTTAAAGTAGTTTCACGGATGATATTTCTGCCTTCGAAAGAATGGTGGGTCTGGGTCTGAGCCAGTTCCTCTCTTCCGCCAGCGCTGGCCAAAGTTGCTGTCGTACCATATTTTAACGTACCGTTGGCAAAGCTTACAAATGGATAAACGTTTTTACCCACGTTGTTTCCGGCCTTGCCTGCCTTTGTACGTCCATAGCCCAATGCCACAGAAGCCGTTCCCATGGCCTGTCCTGGTTGGATCAGCAATGGAAGGATTACTTCCGTTCCGTTTGCCTTGATGCTCACCAGGTCAAATTCCTTGAAGCCCCAAGCCTCTGCCTGTTTAGGCGCTACGGCGATGTAGTTGTCCCAGGTTACTTTCGTTACCGGATCAGGAAGTTCCTGTAGGTAGGCATTGTTCGCATATCGTCCATCGCGCATTGGGATGCTTTCGTACACATGAAGTTCAACCTCATTTTTGCCCGATTTTACCAATGCCTTACTGCTTGCACCGATAGAAGCCGCAACGGCATCCAATGCCAACGCGAAGCTATAGGCACCTGCTGGTTTGGCAGCAGCACTGAATACACCTGTCTGTAACAGTTCGTTCCAGGTTTTGCCAACGGCAGGAAGGATATTTTTCTCCCAGTTGTTGCGTACGTATTGATAGTAATCCTGCACTGCATTGTCAGACCAGATCAACAAGCTCTGCTCTGCCTGGCGCGAATTGAATACCGGATTGATGGTCGGCTGAACGATGGAATAAGTTCCTTCGTAGGTATTGGCATCGCCCCAAGATTCTAGGTAATTAGGTGTAATCGCTACCACATCACAAAGATCTGCAGTCTCATCGGCACGGTCGGCAAAAGAAACTTTTAGCGAAACCTTAGCCAATGCATCGGTAAATGCTTTGGTATTGATGGCATCGTAGGCCGGATTGCTATCCATAAAGAATACCGCACCAACTTCGCCCCTGTTCATTTCATTGATCAGTTCGGCAAATTCTGCATCGTTACCTTCGAAACGCTTGCAGGCATTGTCTAAATCGATGGTGGTACCATAGCTACCGATGGCGGCATTGATGGCATTCACCAAGATCTGTGTAGAAACATCATTGGAACCGCAAACCACAAGCGCTTTTCCCGCATTTTGGATCAGTTCTTTTGCAACCAGTTTGATTGCCTTGTCGGCAGTTACATTGTTTGGCAATGCACCACCAGGAAGATTTTTACCAGTAATGGCATTGTAAAGGGCAATCAGTGCCGGACCTTCTTCAGATAATTTGATCGGCACGCGCGTATCTGCATTCGTACCGGTTAAGCTCATGCCTGTTTCAAACTGGAAATGGCGCGACATCTTTTTACCTTCCAGAGATTTGTAATCCCGGTTTGAGGCATATTGTGCAGTATATTCTTCACAATTGATCCAGGTGCCCAAGAAATCAGCTGCAAAGCTGACGATCAGGTCTGCCTTATCGAAATTGTATTTGGGCAATACGGCTTTGCCAAAGCTATTTTCGTTGGCCTTGATGATACCGGTATAGGAAACCGCATCATACTGTACCAATTTAGTGGTCGGATATTTGGCAGCGAAATCAGCGATGACCGATTTTGCAGATGGGCTGTTCAGGGTAGAAGCCACAATGCGGATCTTCTTTCCCGAAGCCTGTACCTTATTCAACTCTCCTTTTACAAAAGCATCAAGCGTACTCCAAGTGGTTTCTGCTTTCGCTTTTAATGGGTTTTTTAGTTTGGAAACATCGTACAGATCCAGTACAGAAGCCTGTGCCTGTGCATCGGTACCACGGTTAAAGGCACCTGCTTTTGGATTTGGCTCGATCTTGATCGGACGACCAACTACCGTTTTAACCAATACCGAGTTCCCTTTAAAGGTAGATACATAGTAGTTTGGAATTCCCGGCACTACTTCTTCTGGCCTGACCAGGTAGGGAATTGATTTGTGTACAGGTGCTTTCTGACAAGCAGCCAAGGTTACAGCGCCCAATCCAAAGCCCAGGGCCTTTAAAAAGTCGCGGCGTGGTGTAACTGTACTTAATCCTGCTTCACTTAAAACATCTTCAATTGGAAGCGACTCTGCGAATTCGTTTTTGTTGTTTTCAACAAATTCTGGAGTTTTATTCAACTCCTCTAAGCCTTTCCAGTATTTTTTATTGCTTTCCATTTAAGCTATATTACTGTTTATCGAACGTTCTTGTTAAACTCTTTTATTAATAGTGGCATTTACCGCACTCAAGGCCACCCAACATGGCAGGTGTAATTTTTTCGCCTTTTTTGATCTTCTCATGCGCCTTGATGATGTTTGCATAGAAAGCATCGTTTTTCTTACCAGAGATATCGGCATCCCTGTGGCAGTTGATACACCATTTCATGGTCAGTGGAGAATACTGATAGATTTCTTCCATCGTGTTAACCGGACCATGGCAAGCAAAACAAACTGGGTCTTCTGCTTTGATCCCTTTTTCTTTTCTGATGGCCTGCTCGCCAACTACGACGTGCTGAGAGTGGTTGAAGTAAGCAAAATCTGGCAAGTTGTGTACACGTACCCACTCGATCGGCTTTTCTTTTGTCTTATCGTAGGTCTGCTTTTCTGCATCGTAGCCCAATGCGTTGTAGATTTTCTGAATTTCAGGAGAAATCTGTCCATCTTCTTTTCTGGCCTGTACGCTTTTGTGGCAGTTCATACATACGTTAAGCGAAGGGATGGTAGAGTTTTTAGACTTGAAGGCACCAACATGGCAATATTGGCAATCGATCTGGTTGATCCCCGCATGCAGCTCATGTGAGAATTTGATCGGCTGTGTTGGCTGATAGCCCGTGTGGACACCAGTTTCCCACATGCCCATCCATCCGAATGAACCCAATACGATGATGAGGCACAAGACGAAGAATGCCACAAATTTTTTGTTCTTGAACAACCTGCGCACACCAACAGTCAAAGGCACATCTTCATCTTCCACTACCGTGATGCCCTGTTTCTCCATGATCAGGCGCTCCAGCACCTTCACCGCACGGCCCAATAGCACCAATACGATAATGGCCACCACAATAATGGCAATTACCCCGGCAAGGGAAAGACTGGAAACCCCTTCTTCTTTTGTCTCAGTTGTCTCTTTTTTCGTGTCTTTAGGCTCTCCCACTTTCGCGTACTCGATGATGCTCTTGATCTGCGCATCGGTAAGCGTAGGGAAAGTCTTCATTTCCGAAGGAGAGAATTTCGAAGCCTCGATTGCCTGTTTGTTGCCAGAAGCGATCAATGCAATGTTGTTTTTGATCCACGGAATCAGGAATGCCTCGTCAAGCTCCTTCATTTTCGGCGTCAGCGCCGGACCAGTTGCATCGTGGTCCAACGCATGGCAGGCAGCACATTTATCCTTGAATAAAGTCCTACCCTCTGCCAGATCTTGCGCTTGAGCACCCGTGAATATTAAAAAAGATAGGGACGCAAAAACGAATGCCGACTTCCAAACTCTTTTAAAAATTAATGAGATATTCCTCATAGTGAGTATTTTATGCTATTTTTTGAAATAAATTTTAAATCTAGACGCTGAACGGGCCTAAGCCACCTCAGCAAGATTTGCACAAAAGTAAAATTTATTAAGTTACCAATGACATATTAATGACACTGAAATACAATTTATAATCATTCTAAATTATCGGATTTTATGCGTAGACATTCTCAAAACAAACAATTTTTCGAATCTCAATTGATTCCGACATCCTGATCTTGGAGAAAAAATTTGGATATTATTTTGGCAAAGATTATCGGTCTCGATGCACTTGATTTTTTTAGTTAGAGTCCAAAAGTCGAGGAGTCCAGATGGCAAAACAGATGGCAAAAAAAAGAGTCCATTGCATGTTAACAATGGACTCTCTATCTGGTCTAATGGACTCTTGGACTAAACCTCGGTCTCCCCGACTTCCGGACTCTTACTGTTTCAATATCCAGGCGAAAATAAGTGGCGCCACGATGGTCGCATCAGATTCGACAATAAATTTAGGCGTATGGATATCGAGCTTGCCCCAAGTGATCTTTTCGTTGGGAACGGCACCCGAATAAGAACCGTAAGATGTGGTAGAGTCTGAAATCTGACAGAAATAGCTCCAGAAAGGAATATTTTCCATTTCCATATCTTGGTAAAGCATTGGCACGACGCAGATCGGGAAATCGCCCGCAATACCACCGCCGATCTGGAAAAATCCGATTCCTTTTCCAGAAGAATTGGCGATATACCAATCGGCCAGCCAGCCCATGTATTCGATCCCGCTCTTCATGGTGCTTGCCTTAAGCTCATTTTTCATCACGTACGATGCAAAAATATTTCCCATGGTCGAATCTTCCCAACCTGGCACAACAATAGGCAGGTTTTTTTCGGCAGCGGCCAGCATCCATGAATTTTTTGGATCGATTTCATAATATTGCTTCAAGTCGCCGCTCAAGAGCATCTTGTACATAAATTCATGCGGAAAATAGCGTTCTCCAGCATCGTCTGCATCTTTCCAGATCTTGTGGATATGCTTCTGCAACCTGCGGAATGCTTCTTCTTCCGGAATGCAGGTATCGGTTACGCGGTTATAATGGTTTTCTAGCAAGTCCCATTCGTCTTGCGGACTAAGATCGCGGTAGTTGGGCACGCGCTTGTAATGCGAATGCGCCACAAGGTTCATGATATCTTCTTCCAAGTTGGCTCCGGTACATGAAATGATCGCCACTTTGTCTTGTCTGATCATCTCGGCCAAAGAAATCCCCAATTCTGCGGTACTCATCGCGCCAGCAAGGGTAATCATCATCTTTCCACCTTCTGCCAAATGGGTTTCGTAGCCTTTGGCAGCATCCATCATCGCCGCCGCATTGAAATGGAGGTAATTGGTCTCCATGAATTTCGATATCGGTCCTCTTGTACTCATTGTATCTGATTTTATTTTCAGCCGCAAAAATACGATTATTTGGTCAAATCTGGAATGCCATCGGCCGAGTTAACAATTAAAAGGCTTCCTCTTCTAATCAGGCAACTATTAATCATGATTTCGTTTTCATTATCCCTAGTTAGGGAATGGTTTGGAATTGATGGCAGATGAGTCCAGTATAAGTCCAGGTTAAGTCCAGTATAAGTCCAGTGTAAGTCCAGGTTTTAACTTGAGATATCTAAAGTTATATTGGCTTCATTATGGAATAAAATTGGACTTAAAGGCTACCTGACACGAGCGTGATACGGAACTGGTATAACACACATCTTGTCGTAGACTTTGACAAAGTCCCCAAACCTACAACCTAGTTAGCTAAGCTAAAAACGTGGTTTATTTACCAATTGTAGAATAGATTACTTATCGGTATAGGATAGACTTTGACAAAGTCCATCATTTATCGCTAGTTTTGCAGAAATGAAAAAATTCCTATTGCTGTTCGTTCTATTAAGCTCCACATTGGTGGCCACCGCCCAAAAAAAACTGATCCAAAAGTTATTGTCCAACGAAAAGGATACGACCCGCAAGGCCAGTTTCATGCCCATCCCGGTTTTGGGCTATGCACAGGAAACCGGATTTGAATTTGGCCTCGGCGCCCTCTATTCCTTTTATGTAGACCGAAAAGACACGACCAACAGAAGTTCGAATTTCTCCGGAACGGCCTCTTATTCAACAAAAAAGACCTACAATTTGACGTTGAAAGGTGATGCCTGGACCAAAGGCAACCGCTACCACTTTATTGGCGAAGTAAGGTTCAAGGAAATGCCCTTTAATTTTTATGGCATTGGGAATCAGACCAACAAAAATGATGAGGACAAACTGGTCCAGCGTCAGATGAAGCTACTTTTTGATGCCGAAAAATCACTGCTCAAACATGCCTATACAGGAATTTCTTTGGGATTTGAAAATTACAACTTCCGAGATAAAATTAGTGGCGGTATCTTTACCAATACGACAAATTTATATGACCGCGACGGTGGCAGCGTCGTCTACATCGGCGTTTCCCAAAGTTACGACACCAGAAATTCGAACAACTACCCCACCAAAGGTTTTTTTGGCCGGGTTACCTTTCAATATGTACCTGATCTGTATGGGGGCGACAGTTTTACCGGAAGCCAGATCAAGGTAAACTTGCGAAATTTTTGGTCCATTGCGCCCAAACTCGTCTTCGGTATCCAGGGCCTCTACCATACCGTACAAGGACAACAGACGCCTTTTTACCTGCTGCCACAATTGGGCAATGACGAGATCATGCGTGGCTATTATACGGGGCGCTACCGCGATGAGAACCTGTTGGCGGCACAGGCAGAACTCCGCTACCGTTTCATGAACAGGTTTGGCCTCGTGGCCTTCGCCGGGGGCGGAAAAGTATTTGCCAATAGCAATTTTTCTTTACACGACCTGAAACCTAATTATGGTGTCGGCGGACGATACTTCTTTGACACCGCCAAAGGCCTTAGCGTTCGTTTAGATTATGGCGTGGGCGAGAAAAAAGTCATGGAAAAGCGCCAAAGTGGATTTTACATCAGCTTAGCGGAAGCTTTTTAGGGTACAGGTTAGACAGTTGGAAGGTTGGAACGTTGGAAAGTTTGAACGTTGCAACGTTACAACATTTCAACGTTATAACATTTTAACATGAATGAGCTGATAGAAAAGTGCCATTCTATAGGCATATAATGCCGCGGTAAACAGAATGGTCATGGCCAGGGTACTTAAACCGGCCCTGACGATCGATGCCCGGTAAAACCGCTGCACTGCCATGAAATAATAGACCGCTGTGACCATCGTTGAAATTCCGGATACTACCAGATCGAATGTTGAACTGTGCCTGTTGTGCAGTACATACTGGTTGTAGGGCAAACTGATCACAACAGTTAAGACGAGGTAAAACAAGACCACAAAAGCAAAAAAATGGGTGTGGAAGACCAGGTGCTCCGCAATTAACCTCCTGCGCTGCAACAGGCCCAATAAGGCCAACACGGGAATAAAAAGGGCCAGGAAGGTTTTAGAGCTTGTGTTCATCTGATGGTTAAAGATTTTCGCAAGGGCAATAAATTCCTGCTCGTTCTTTACTTTCTGCTCTACCAAAGCCCTTGAACCTAAACTCACGTAGGGATCGTAATTATAGAAGCTGGACAAATTTTGTGAAAATATATTTGAGTTTCCCGCCATTAGGAAAAACAGGATGTTGCAGACAAAAAACAGCGCAAATGGGCGCATGTAGGGCACGCGTTTGCCGTTACAGAAATCAACCGACAATTGTCCGGGACGAGCGACCAGTACCTTTATCGATTTAAAAAATTTACTATCAAAATGGGTAAAGCCTTCGAAGGTTTCTTCTGCTAGGTGCTTCACCGTGAGGTCATGGGAATCAAACTTTTTTTCGCCACAGTGTCCACAATAGTTTTCGGCAATGGTTGCCCCACAAGAAAGGCATTCGCGGCTATGGGGAACAGGATGGATGGTTTTGTTTGCTGCTTGTTCGTGGGACATGGGAAAGGGCGTTTAGCCGAATTTCGAAAAATATCCATCGGAATACAAATGTAAAATCACAATTGTAATATTTTGGGAGAAATTGGCTGATGAATTAAATTTTTCCCATTTTTAGGCTACACCAATTAAATCATGTACAGACTACTGATCGCTTTTCTGCTCCTGCCTGTTTTGGCGAGTTCACGGCATCCTACCCAAACACAACTGGCCGCCTATGCGGCACAGGCCAAAAAGGTAACCATCATCAGGGACAAATGGGGAATTCCGCACGTGTATGGCAAAACGGATGCTGATGCGGTATTTGGACTGATGTATGCACAATGTGAAGACGATTTTAAAAGGATAGAACTCAATTACATCGAAAAGTTGGGCCGATTGTCAGAGCTCAATGGAGAAAAAGATCTTTTTAACGATCTCCAGATCCGATTGCTCATTGATACGGCCGAAGCCATTGCCGATTATCAAAAAGCACAGCCCTGGCTCAAGAAATTATTGGATGCCCATGCCGCCGGAATCAATTTTTATCTCTATAAAAATCCTCAGGTGAAACCTGTGCTATTGAAAAATTTTAAGCCCTGGTATGCCTTGTTGTGGACCGATGGGAGCATTGGTGCCATCAATACGGCGGACCTGACCATCGCGGAGCTCAAAAAATTCTACACTGGCGATTATTCGCCTACTGCAGCTGTTCCGGTCATCAAAAACCCGCATAGCGGATCAAATGGATTTGCCTTTTCGCCGACGATGACCAAATCGGGCAATGCGATATTGTATATCAATCCGCACACCACATTTTACTTTAGGCCGGAGGTACAGGTGCAGAGCGAAGAGGGCCTCAACGCCTATGGTGCCGTTACCTGGGGCCAGTTTTTTGTGTATCAGGGCTTCAATTCGTTCTGTGGCTGGATGCATACCTCCAACAATGTCGACATTGCCGACATGTACGCAGAAGACATCAGAAAAACGCCAAAAGGACTGTTTTATGCCTACGATAAAAAAATATATCCGGTTGGCACCCGGAAAATCAGCATCAGCTACAAAGAAGGAAATACGGTTAAAACAAAGCTGTTCCATACCTATTTTACCAACAATGGTCCTGTGATGGCGATACGTGATGGAAAATGGATCAGCCTGAAATCAAAGAACAGGAATACGCAGAGCCTGGTGCAAAGCTGGATACGTACAAAATCCAAAAGCTTTGAAGACTATCAGAAGGCGATGGACATGCGGGCCAATGCTTCCAATAATACCGTGTATGCCGATGCACATGGAAATATCGCCTATTGGCATGGCAATTTTATTCCGATCAGGGACCCGAAGCTGAATTGGTCGGCCGTAGTAGATGGCTCAACTTCGGCAACGGCCTGGAAAGGATTGCATCCTGTAAAGGAAAGCGTCCACCTGTACAACCCGATAAACGGATGGCTCCAGAACTGTAATTCTACACCTTTTAGCGTGGCAGGAAAAAACAGTCCAAAAAAAGCAGATTACCCTGGTTACATGGCTCCAGATGGCGAAAATTTCAGGGGCATCGCAGCGGTAAAACTATTGGAAAGGCCCATTAAATATACGCTTGATCAGGTAATCGCCACTGGATATGACCCTTACATGCCCGGGTTTGAGGTGCTCGTTCCGGCCCTGCTCAGGGCATACGACCAGTTGCCCAAAAGCGATCCCTTGATCGAAGAGCTGAAAGCACCGATTGCGCTGTTAAAAACTTGGGACTATCGTTCCGGGATCAGCTCTGAAGCGACGACACTGGCCATGGAATGGGCTCCCCGGTTAAATACTGCCATCAGAAGGGTTTACATCAATCCAGGCGACAAAGATCAGGTTGAAGCCACAACCGAATTTGCAAAAAGTGCAAGGCCAAGTGATTTATTGGAGCCTTTGAAGGCTACCCTAACAGACCTGAACAAGCGTTTTGGTAAATGGCAGGTGCCATGGGGCGAAGTGAACAGGTTCCAGAGGCTGACGGGCGCCATTAGGGAAAAATATGATGACGATGCCCCAAGCACGCCAGTTGGTTTCGGCTCTGCCATGTGGGGACAATTGGGCTCGTTTGTGAGTGCCCAGTTCAATACCAATAAACGCTATGGCTACAGCGGAAACAGTTTTGTCTGCGTAGTAGAATTTGGCAAAAAAATTAAAGCCAAATCAGTTCTTGCCGGAGGTAATAGCGGAAATCCGGACTCCAAACACTTTAATGACCAAGCCGCGATGTATGCCAACGGCCAGTTTAAGGATGTGCTGTTCTATAAAGAAGATGTGCTGAAAAATATGGAGCGGAGTTATCGGCCTGGGGATTGATGTGGCGGATTGGAAATCCGCAGTTCTACCGGTCGAGATTGCAAATCCCGACCAACAAGATTGCAAATCTCGACCAACAAGATTGCAAATCCCGACCAACAAGATTGCAAATCCCGACCAACGGATCAAGATTAAAATCCATACTAATCGACAGAATCATTTATCGCCCATATTCATACAGGGTCGACGTCTTGATCTTTTTGGTCACTACATCAAATTCGATCACCTCGGCATTGTACTGTTCGCCCGAAGGTGTTTTTAGGCTTCCATAATAGCTGACCAGATAGGGAGATCCGATATCGGCACGCAACACCTTTCCAGAGATCTGGTACTTGTCTACCGCCAGCTCTCCTTTCCACATCACCATAAAGGTACGGTCCATCATGGTCCTTGTCTTGATGGTATCATTGTCTTTTTTGAGCTTGGTCAAGATTTCATAAGCAGGGGACTCCTGTGGGCTGTATCCCATGAAAGGGTTTTTGCTTTGATAGGTATGGGTCTTCAAAAAATAAACAATAGATCCGACCTTCAGGAGATAGCCCTTATGATCTTTTAATGTTGCATTTTCGGCACCCAAGGTTCCTGCCTTCTTGTCCCAGGTAATGTTTTCAGCTTCAAGTGTTTCCTTGCCCAGGTTAAAAACGCCTTTGGTAATATAAGCGATATCCTTTTTTGGATCAACGGAAACGGCTGATGCACGCAGCATTTCTACAGGTACAATCCCATCTGTAACAGACCTGTTCATCAGCGTAATCGATTTTGGCGAAAGTACAGGATAATCCGAATCTGCCCAGACATCGGCCTTTGCCGCAAACAATCTTGCCCGATCACCAATCTTGTAGCTTGTGGCCCCGATCATTTCCTTGTTCAAAAATATCCTGTAGGTTTTACCATTTGCAGAAAGGATAAATCCATCCAAAACCTGAGCTGCACCTCTCGTGGTATAATGGAGCGATTGAATGCTTCCTTCCAAGGTCTGTGCCTTAAATGATTTGGCTTGATCAAGTAATCGGGTATCGGATTTCAGCTTACCATATTTCGCTTTATTGGAGACGACCAAGCTATCTATTTTCCGATCTATGGCATTGTGGTCGAGAGCCGATTGCTTAAATCTTGTAACGCCAGCTACGATCCACTTGGCCAAGGCCTGCTGGTTGGCTTCATTGGTGATGAATTTAAAATCAGCCGCATTGCTCAGGTAGCCCAATTCCAATAGGACGCCGGGCATTGTACTCTGTTCCAACAGCAGCAGATGTTTTGGAATGGGCTTGCTGCTTACTTTAATCTTTCTCTGTGAACGCAATGAACCATAGAGGTAATAGCCCAATCCGCCAGATAAGATAGACTTTTTGGTTTTCGAGGGCTTGTTTTCAGCGACGTACATTTCTATCCCATTCTTCGACCGGTCTACAGCCGTATTTACATGGAAAGAAAGCAATAAGCTCCCATTTGTGCCCAATCTTGAGGCCAAGCTTACCGCCTCATCCCTGCTTCTGGTCATCAGCACCTTCATCCCATTGGCTTCGGCCTGTTCTTTTACTTTCATGGCGATAGCCAATGCGAGGTCCTTTTCAGTTTTTCCGTTCACCTCGGCACCGGTAGCTTTTCCGCCATGGCCAGCATCGAGCACCAGTACAAATCCATTTTCCTGTGCCGCGCTTACATCGATATATTTGATCGTGAATCCCCAGATCAGGCATAGGCCGATCGGCAAGATCAGTAGGTAGCTTAATTTTTTCATCGCTCTAGATTTATGGGCAAATAACATCTTGATCCTTTCCTTGACCGGGCTTTTCACAAAATTGTGCACCAAATGCAATTCGCTGCTGCTTACCGCCAATTTGAGGAGCAGACTGGCATAGCTTTTTGTGCCGCACGACCGGCTGGTCGCCTCATCGGCCTCATATTCGTGCACCTGTTCGAGTGCCTTTTCATACCAATACACAAAAGGGTTGAACCATAAGAAAGCTTTAGCCACGACCATGATCAGTTTATCGATCGAATGGTATTGCCTGGCATGGATTTGCTCATGGCCGAGCAGGATATGGAGCTCTTCATCGCTCAAGGTTTCATCATCGATAAAAACATAGTTGAAGAAGGAACAATTCGTAAACCCATCTCTTTTGGAGATTAATTTCAATCCGTTGACACTCATTTTCGTGTTTTTGACGTGCCTGATCAGCTGAAATAGCTTCCAGCAGGAAACCAACAGCAAGATGCCCGCAACAGCCATATAGGCGGTTGGCAAAAGTGCGTACCAATCAAACGGCGCCACCATTTCACGAGCCTGCAACAACTGGCCAGTTGGCAACACATCACTGTTTACTAAGGATGTGGGTTCTACCAAAGGTGTTTCGATATCGACAGGTGGCGGTGGGATGCTCCTTTCTAGGGTCACATCAATTGCCGGAATGAGGCAGCTCAAGATCAAAGTAATGAGGAGATAAAAGCGATTAAGCTTAAAAAAGGTAAGTTTCCGGAGGATCAAAAAATAGCAGGCGAAAAATAGCGCCGAACAGGCTGCCACTTTTAGCAGATAGTTTACAAATTCCATTATTCGTGGTTTTTATTGATCAATTCCCGTAGTTCTTCGATATCTTTTGCCGTTAACTTTTCTTCCTTTACCATAAAAGACAATAACGTTGTAGGCGAATTGTCGAAATAGCCTGAAAACAGCTTAGAGAAGGTTGTCCTGGCATAGCTTTCCCTGCTGATGGCGGGAAAATACTCGTAGGTTTTGCCGTAGGCCTTATAAGCCACGTAGCCTTTTTTCTCGAGCAGCCTTACAATTGATGAAATGGTATTGTAGGGAGGTTTGGGATCTTCATCAATTTCGTCGATGATGTCCTTTACAAATGCGTGCTGCAGTTTCCAGATGATATGCATGATCCGTTCTTCGGCTTTGGTCAATTCTTCCATAGTCTAAAGCTATAACTTAATTTTCAGTTATACAACTAAAAAATCAGTTGAATAGGTAAGAGATTGATTTGAAGATAATTAATTCAAAGGCTCAGCGCATGGCGCATAGCGTTTTTTGCAAAACGATTAGGCATTACGCCGAACGTTGTCGAAACTACACCAAGCACTGCTGATGAATCGCCACACGCCCAGCGCCACACGCTATGCCCTATGCGCCAAGCGCTAAAACCTAATCTTGAAGTGTTCTTTGGCCTGTCCTTCCCTAAAAAATACCAGTCCGATCCAGAACAGATCGATGGTGATGGTTACCTGCGGATGGCTTTTGATTTCCTGCCACGCTTCCTTCATGCCTTCACTCCAATAGATATCGTCGAAAATGAGCATGGTTTGTTTATTTATTTTGGGAAGGCACCAATGGAAATAATTTAAGGTGGCAGACTTGGTATGGTTACCGTCTACATACACAAAATCCAATGTTTGGGCTTCATTGATCGCCCTTGGCAGCAATTCGTTAAAATTGCCAACCTGAAGTTCGATATTGGGCAGGTTCAGCTCGCGGAAGTTCTGATGGGCGATCGCGGCAGTTTCAGGGCATCCCTCAATGGTCAGCAACGGGGCATTGGGCACTGCCGTAGCTAAGTAGGCGCTCGTAATTCCCAGACAGGTGCCCAATTCGATCAGGTTGCTGGGCTTTTGTTGTTTTACCAAGCGATGGATGAGCTGGGCCAATCGTGGACTTTTAAGTGCATTTTTGGCAAGCTGCGCTACTTTTTTGGTCTTGTTTTTATTGAGGTGCGAACCTGCGCCCAGATCGGTAATGGTAATGGTCCTATCGTCATTTAAAAGTTTTTTTCGCTGCTGTTCTATGGCATCATATTCTTTTTTGTGGGAAAAGTCGTAAATTACCTCGTCCGTTAGCTTATATACAAATGGAGAGTGGGTACCATGCCTACTTTTTGAAGTCAGGCGATGCTTGAGATAATCGACAAAAAACTGAAAGACCATTTGACAAAAATAGGCAGGTAAAATTGTAATCCGCATTTTTAATGGAAAATCTTGCAGAAATCGAC
Organism: Pedobacter sp.; assembly: GCA_031119475.1. Lineage (GTDB taxonomy): Bacteria > Bacteroidota > Bacteroidia > Sphingobacteriales > Sphingobacteriaceae > Pedobacter. The sequence continues at coordinate 74,881 of JAVHXV010000003.1, forward strand.
GCCCTTGTTAAATTATTGGATGATCCGGATGAGGAAATCTATCAGCATGTACAGGAAAAGCTGTTGGATTATGGCCATCAGGTAATCGGCCATCTGGAACAGGCTTGGGAGCAATCGTTGGATACCGTTCTTCAGGAGCGTATCGAAAACCTGATCCATACCATCCAGTTCAATACGGTAAAACAAGACCTTAACCTTTGGTACCAGAGCGGGGCCTTCGACCTGATGCAGGGCGCATTGGTTATTAATCGCTATCAATATCCCGATCTTGACGAGCAGGCGATTATTAACCAGATCGAAGAGATCAAACGTGAGATCTGGCTGGGCATGCAATATGAGATGAGTTCCATTGAGAAGATCAAGCTGATCAACCATGTGTTCTACAACCAATATGGATTTGGTGGAAACACAAAAAACCACCACGATCCGCAGAATTCCTATCTCAACCAGGTGCTGGAAAGCAAAAAAGGCAACCAGATTTCACTGGCCATCATCTATTCTACCCTAGCACAGAAATTGGATATTCCGGTATATGGCGTAAACCTACCGCAGCATTTCATCTTAGGTTATATAGACGAAAGTAATGATGAGAAGGAGTACGGTGTTCTTTTTTACATCAATGCCTTTAACAAGGGCGCAATTTTCGGAAAGCATGATGTAGACCAGTTCCTACGCCAATTGAACCTGGAGCCGCAACCTGGATTTTATGCGCCATGCAGCAATACAGAAATCATTAGAAGGGTAATCAGAAACCTCATATCGGCCTATGAAAACCTGGGCAGCGCCGAAAAAGTGGAAGAGCTCAGGCAGTTGCAGGAAATCTTAACTGACTAAGCTATTTACAGGTATAGGTTAATTTATAGGTCTCGTTGAACTTGGTCCCGCTATAGGTCAGTACGCCATTTGTATATTCATTGGTATAATATTGGCCGCTGATCTCTACGATGTTCCCATTTGAATCTTTTGTATAGGCATAAGTCTGTTCGTTACGATTTGCCCTTCCGTTGACATCGGGCGTAAAGGAAAGTGTAAACTTTGTCGCAAGGTTCTTCGATAGGCTCCCGAAGTATTTTAGCGGCGCATAGACACCCATTCCAACGAGTGTATTCAGTCCTTCCGAAACGAACCACATGTTTGGATTGCTCAATTCGGCACCATACTCCCACTCATAGGTACTGTACACCGCATTGTTTGCGTCTCTCAATACGGCCTTGATCAAATTCCCATTGGCATAGTTCAGCGTCAAGCTGGATGAAACGTTTCCCATTGGCCCTAATTTTTTGATCAGCGACAGTGTTCCATCAGCGGCATAAGTGTAAGCCGCCTCATTGGTATTGAACAAGCTTTTGACTACTTTTCCGCCCTGAAGGTCTAGCGTAACCAGGTCATTGAAAGAAGTGGTAATTTTGATTTGACTGCCCGAATAACTGTATTGGGCGAGGTATTGGCCTGAAGCAAAGTTCAAAAGTGTTCCGTCGGGATTAAACTGAAATTGCTGGATATATTCTGGGGTAGTGCTCGTTCCTCTATAACGGGTCAGGGTAGCGAGGGCACAATCGCCTTCCACCTTATCTTTCTTTTTGCAGCCTTGGCTAAGGGTGAGCAGCAGGACTGCCAAGAAAAAAAATCGCTTCATGTCAATTTAATTTATTCGTAGTTATCCAGTTTTGTAACCTTTGGAACCAATCGTCCTGTACCGTCTTATTGTAGAGGCCAAATCCATGTCCACCTGTTGGGTAAATATGCAGTTCTGAGGAGACTTTGTTTTTGGTCAGCGCTTCGTTGTACATGATGCTATTTTTGATGGGCACGGTGCCATCGTTATTGGAATGTACCATAAAGGTGATTGGTGTTTGTGCGTTGACATGCAATTCAGACGACCAATAGTTCCGCTGTTCGGTTGTTGGGTTTTCGCCAAGCAATCGCGTTAAGGAACCTTTGTGCGTAAACTCTCGAAAACTGATTACGCCGTAGATCAGGATAGAGAAATCAGGCCGAAGGCTGATGTTTTCCTGGTTCTGGACTTTAATGTCGCCGTAATGGACGCTTAAGCTTCCTGCCAGATGGCCTCCTGCCGAAAAGCCCATGATGCCAATTTTATTGGGATTAATTCCCCAAACATTGGCATTTTTACGCACCAGATAGATGGCCTGCATGGCATCTTGCAGAGGGCCAAAGCTTTTATCGTCCATGATCAGGTCGCTCGGAAGCCTGTATTTCAGCACAAATGCGGTGATGCCGATCTCATTGAAGCGTTTCGCGACCAGCACACCTTCCTTATCGAATGCCAATCCGCTGTAACCTCCGCCTGGACAGATGATCACGGCCGTTCCATTCGGTTTGGCAGGCTGAAAAATGGTCAAGGTTGGATCAGTAACCTTGCTCAGGCTTGTTAAACCTGTAGTTGGTGCAACAACAGCTGTTTCCTTATAATCTGCCGGGGGATTTTTAGATCCCGGAATTTTTCCTTTATACAAGGGGATGACCTGTTGCGCATCGGCATTTGCCAAAGTGATCAACAAAATAAGTGCAAGCAAAAGTTTTTTCATTGTTGGATTGTTTAATTGTTATGTTGTTGGATACCTAGCATATAGGCCGGTTATTTGAAAATTTTATAATAAAACCATTGAACAATAGAACAATGAAACCATTGAACAATGTAACAATAAAACCATATATCCTAAAATTCCATTAAATAAGCTTTTAAAAAATCGTTCAGGTCGCCATCAAGTACGGCCTGTGGGTTGGAGGACTGAAAATTTGTACGGTGGTCTTTTACCCGGCGGTCGTCGAGCACATAGCTCCTGATCTGCGAGCCCCATTCTATTTTCTTTTTGGAGCCTTCGATGGCAGCGATTTCTTCGTTTCTTTTTCGCTGTTCAATCTCGTACAGCTGAGATTTTAGCAGGCGGAGTGCGTTTTCCTTATTTTGCAACTGCGATCTGGATTCCTGGTTTTTGATGATGATCCCGGAAGGTTTATGGTACAGGCGCACGGCGGTTTCCACTTTGTTTACGTTTTGTCCACCAGCTCCCCCAGCCCTGAATGTTTCGAACTCTACATCTGCTGGATTGATGTCGATCTGGATGGTATCGTCGACCAGTGGATACACATAGACCGATGCAAAGGAGGTGTGCCTACGTGCATTGGAGTCGAATGGCGAAATACGGACCAGACGGTGCACGCCATTTTCTCCCTTTAGGTAGCCATACGCAAATTCGCCAGCAAATTCTAGCGTAACCGATTTTACCCCAGCTACATCGCCTTCCTGATAATCTTGTTCGGTGACCTTGAAGCCATTTTTTTCGCCCCACATCAGGTACATGCGCATCAGCATATAGGCCCAGTCGCAGCTTTCGGTCCCACCTGCTCCAGCGGTAATCTGTACTACTGCATTGAGTTGGTCCTCTTTGCTGTTGAGCATATTCTTGAGCTCGAGGTCTTCAACGGCCTTTAGGCTATTTGCGAATTGTTCCTGCATTTCAGGCTCGTCGGCATCGCCATTTTGAAAAAATTCGAAGAGGACTTCTGCATCTTCGACGGCGGCATTGGCCTGATGCCAGCCATCTGTCCATACTTTTTTGGCATTGATGGCTGCGATGTGTTTTTCTGCCTTTTTGGGATCGTCCCAAAAATTGGGCTGCAGGGTCATTTCCTGCTCTATCCGGATGTCTTCTAGTTTATTTTCAACGTCAAAGGTACCTCCTCAGCGACGTTACCCTGTCCCTTAGATCTTGGATTTGTTCTTTAGTCATACGGCAAAGATATAGTTTTTGGACTTTGTCAAAGTCTTTCGCACAGTTTTAAACTACAATTTTAAAATTAATGCGATTATAGCGTGCAAATAAAGTTAATTGTCATGGAGGTTGTCAAAGTCGGTGATTAAATTTTTCACGTAACGGGGTTGGACTTTGTCAAAGTCCATTAAACATCCCTGTCCATAAATACTGTAACTGAAGCCAGTTGCCATGGGGATTGTCAAAGTCTATTTGCGCTTCATGAAATCTAATGTCAGGTTGCAGAGTACTTTTACGCCCAGGTTAAAACTGCTTTCATCAATGAAAAAATCTGGAGTATGGTGTGATGGTGCCTTTAATGGATCCTGTCCTTTCGGCATCGCACCCAAAAAGAAGAATAGTCCAGGGACCTTTTCCTGATAGAAAGAGAAATCTTCGGCACCAGTTACAGGAGCTTTCAGCTTTACATTGGCCTCGCCGGCAACGGCCTGCAGCGTTGGCAACATCTTCGCCATAAGCGCCACATCGTTAAATGTTACCGGATAATGTGCACTAAAGGGAATGAGCACTTCCGCTTTCGCGCCAGCTGCCTCAGCCGTTTTTGTGGCTATGGTCCTGATCCTGTCAATAAAAAGGGCTTCATCTTCTTTGGTAAAGTTGCGCACCGTGCCCAACAGTTCAACCTTCTCTGGAATGATATTGGAACGCACACCGCCATGGATTGCGCCAATGGTAACCACTCCAGGGTTTTCAGTCAGGTTCAGGTTCCTGCTGACGATAGTCTGCAGGCTGTTGATGACCTGTGCGGCCACCACGATGGGATCGATGCTGCTCCATGGATAGGCACCATGGGCCTGACGTCCGGTGATGGTAATCTTCAGATCGTTGACAGCAGCCATAATCCCGCCCGGCTTGTAGGTGATCTGTCCGACCGGGGTCTGTGAATTGATGTGCAGGCCAAAAATCGCGTCGACCTTGGGATTTTCGAGCACGCCCTGCTTGACCATCAGCTCTGCGCCTCCTTCCTCGCCTACCGGCACACCTTCTTCAGCTGGTTGGAAAATGAACTTTACCGTTCCTGTAAGGTCTTTTTTCATTGTCGCCAAAACTTCTGCGGCCCCCATCAGGATGGCCATGTGCGAGTCATGTCCACATGCATGCATGACCCCAACCTCCTGGTCATTATAGGTCGATCTGACTTTAGATGCAAAAGGAAATGCCACCCGCTCGGTAACCGGCAACGCATCCATATCGGCCCTTAGTGCTACTACTGGCCCAGGTTTCCCACCAACGAGTATACCAACAACCCCGGTATGGGCGACCCCTGTTTGCACCTGGATGCCCAGACCTTGAAGATGCTTGGCAATGATGTCCGCAGTCCGGGTTTCACGATTGCCCAGCTCTGGGTGTTCGTGGAAATCGCGGCGCCAATTGACTACTTTTTGTGTGATCATTTCCACTCGGTCTGAGATTTCCTGCTGTTGCTTGGTTTGCGCAAGTGAAAATAGCGGAAAGCAAAAACAAGCGATGGATAAGATGCGTTTCATAAAGCGTGGGGTTTAATGAGTTTGTCAAACTTTAAAGTTTGACAAACTTAAAATAAAAAAAACCTATATACTTATTAATAATATTTTCAACAATCTAGCCTGATGTAAGTGGGCACTATTTTGTAGATTTACCTGATAAACTTTCCATTATGCTTCCTAAAATTGATTTTACCACAACCAGTGCCCATCGATACCTAGCCGATCACTTTATTGACATCAATAAAACCGACATCCGCACTTTATTTGCGGAAGACCCCAATCGTTTTGAAAAGTTCTCCATTGCTTTTGAGGACATCTTGGTGGATTTTTCTAAGAACAGGATAAATGATGCCACACTTGCCCTACTGATCCAGCTGGCGCACGAATGTAAGCTGGAAGAGGCCATTAAGGCCATGTACCATGGTGATTACATCAATGAGACCGAAAATAGGCCGGTTCTCCACATCGCCCTGCGGAACCAACGCAATCAACCCATTTTGGTAAATGGCAAAGATGTCATGCCAGAAGTAAATGAGGTGCTGGCCAAAATGGAAAAATTTAGCCATTCGATTATCAATGGCGATTGGAAAGGCTATACAGGAAAGATCATTACAGATATTGTAAATATCGGAATTGGGGGATCTGATCTTGGACCTGTGATGGTCACAGAAGCATTGAAAGCCTACAAGACCCGCCTCAACCTCCACTTTGTTTCCAACATTGATGGTACGCATCTCGCCGAAACCTTGAAAGGACTAGATCCTGAAACGACGTTGTTTTTAGTCGCATCAAAGACCTTCACCACACAGGAAACCATGACCAATGCGCACAGTGCCAGAGACTGGTTCTTACAGCATGGGGCTTCGGAAGGCGATATTGCCAAACATTTTGCTGCACTTTCTACCAATGCAAAGGAAGTTTCGGCATTTGGTATTGATACGGAGAACATGTTCGAATTTTGGGACTGGGTGGGTGGCCGTTATTCGCTGTGGAGTGCGATCGGACTGTCCATCTGCCTAGGCATTGGCTTTGACCACTTTAAACAATTGCTAGCTGGCGCCCATTCAAGCGATATCCATTTTGGGCAAACACCCTTTGAACGGAATATACCTGTTATACTGGGCATGTTGGGCGTCTGGTACATCAACTATTTTAATGCCGAGACACATGCCATCTTACCTTATGATCAATACCTGCATCGCTTTGCGGCCTATTTTCAGCAGGGCGACATGGAAAGCAACGGCAAGCATGTAGATCGGAATGGCAACACGGTAGATTATGAAACCGGCCCTGTAATCTGGGGAGAGCCCGGCACAAATGGGCAGCATGCGTTCTACCAGCTTATCCATCAGGGAACCCGCATCATTCCATGCGATTTTATCGCACCTGCACAAAGCTTAAACCCTTTGGGCGAGCACCATCCCATCCTTTTGTCCAACTTTTTTGCGCAGACCGAGGCACTGATGAACGGCAAAGACCAGCAAACTGTAGAAAAAGAGCTTCAAGAGGCAGGAAAATCAGCTGAAGAAATTGCCAAGCTTGCTCCATTTAAGGTTTTTGATGGCAACAGGCCAACCAACTCCATCCTATTGAAAAAAGTAACCCCTTATACATTGGGCAGCCTGATTGCACTCTATGAACATAAAATCTTTGTGCAGGGTGTGATCTGGAATATTTTCAGCTTTGACCAATGGGGAGTTGAACTGGGCAAGCAACTGGCTCAAAAAATACAGCCGGAATTGAAGGATGACCAACCTGTTACCTCACATGATTCGTCTACAAACGGATTGATCAATCAGTATAAACGCTGGAGAAAATAATTACCCAATTAACTAATTAGCCAATCAGCTAATTAATTAGATCGCCATTCTTTTCGCAAATCGCGGAGGAATGGCGATTTTTATTTAAAAAAAATTTCATCGCCCAGGCAACCTGGCCAAAACTATTGGCGTAACTGCTATTAAATTAACCAAAACTATTGTCCATTGCTAACTCCTGAACTGATCAAAGGCTGTGTTAAAAAAGACCGTAAGAGTCAGAAAGAGCTCTATAAGCTCTATTATGGCTATTCGATGCGGATCTGCCTGCGCTATGCCAAATGCAAGGACGAGGCCGTAGAAATGGTAAATGATGGGTTTATGAAAGTCTTTACCCATATCGATCGCTATGAAAAAGACAGGTCATTTAATGCCTGGATCAGTACGATCATGATCAATACCTCAATTGACTATTACAGAAAACGAATTAAACGAATACAAATGGAAGAGCTAAATGCCAACCACGAATTGGAAGACAGTGGAAACATCTTATCGCATTTGAACTACAACGACCTGATCAATATGGTCCAGCGCTTGTCATATGCCTATAGAACTGTCTTCAATTTATTTGTCATAGATGGCTATTCGCACGAAGAAATTGCGGAAACGCTGGCTATTTCAGTGGGCACTTCAAAATCTAATCTCTTCAAGGCAAGAGAAAATTTAAAAAAAATGCTGATGGAAGAACCATCTCCATCTCAGCAAAAGGTTAATTATTAGAACGATGAAAGATTTGAACGATAAAGACTTCGACCAGCTTTTCAAAGACAGGATTACTGCCGAAATACCTGATTTTGAAGAAGAGTCGTGGTCTAAAATGGAGAAAAAGCTACAGAAGAGGGATCGAGCTATCTTTCTGAGGTATGCTGCCGTGCTCCTATTGCTGCTTTCATTCGGATTGATGACCTATGTGATGCAACAAAAAAATACTGATCATGCTCCCATATTGGCCGGAAAGCCTAAAATCCAAACCAAACCTAACCAATCGGCGCCCAGTAGTGATCATGTCATTAGCCGCACAGATGGAGAAAACGATACACAATTGGCAGCGCATACCCCTGTATTGCACACCAGACCACAATTGCAATTGGAAGGCAGTTCGTTGGCTGATTTGACACCAGAACCGGATTATCAGCCTCAGCTCCATTTCACTGCAAGTCCGCCCCTGATGGGAAATATTGGAACAGGACAGCTGCAGATCATTATCAAAGAGATGGCCATCGCGCCAAAACAAACGCCTATTGAAGAAGTTGCGGATCCAAAACCGATAAAAAAAACGTCGAAAAGGTTTCCGATCAGCCTTGCCCTGGCAGCAGGACCAGACTTTAACTCTACGACCAGCGCTATTGGGGGCAAGACCAATGTGGCCATTGGGTTGGGAATCGGCGTTGGGATCACCAGAAAGCTGAGCCTACAAACAGGGATCAACTATGGCCATAAAAATTATGATGCCGATGCCTACAATTACACCTTTAATAACCCAAACACCAAAAATACCATCGCCGAGGTAAATGCATCCTGTAAAGTCATCGAAATTCCCCTTCGCGCATCGCTAAATGTGAGCGACAACAAGAAAAGGAGCATTGATGTAAACGCCGGACTATCCAGTTACCTGATGTTAAAGGAAGATTATGTGTACAAATACACGCCAGAATCTGGTCGCAGCGACCGTTTGGTGGAAGCGGTGAACGAAAACCAGCATATTTTGAGTGTGGTTGATCTTTCGGCCACCTACAACATCAAGCTTAACCAAAAACTGGCCTTTGGCATCGAACCTTATGTCAAAATCCCGATCAGCGGAATCGGTGTGGGCAGTGTGCCTTTAAAATCTAGTGGAATTGCTTTAAAACTGCGTTATGACTTCAATAAGAATTAGCAAACTGATTTTATTATTTGTACTTGTAGTGGCCTTTTTCATCAGCGCAAGTGCACAGAATTATGTTGGAAAGAACCTGAAAGTAAATATTTTTTCTTCGACACCAGTAGAAGATATCAAAGCTTCGAGCCTGTCTGGATCAGCAGTATTGCTGACCGAAAAACAGGAGCTCGCTGTACAGGTACCCATCAAAAGCCTAGAGTTCGACAAAAAACTGATGCAGGAACACTTCAATGAGAACTACATGGAAAGCGATAAATATCCCATGGCCAAGTTCAAGGGAAATATAGAACCTCGCCTGGATTGGAAAAAAGATGGCACCTATCAGGTTACCGCAAAAGGGATCCTGACGGTACATGGTGTCAACCAGCCAAGGACCATTACGGGAAAGATTACCATCAAAGACGGGGCCATTACGCTCAATTCGAGTTTTGAAGTGGCCTGTGCAGCTCATCAGATCAAAATCCCAAGCCTTGTTTTCACCAAGATTGCCGAAGTGATCAAAGTCTCCGTTCTAGGTACATTAACCGCCTTAACCAAATAAACCATGAGCAGAACAAAATTATTTATCTATCTTTTTTTGATCATTGTACTGCTGGCGCTCAGGGCCAGTGCGCAAAACCCCGATTCGTTGTTGAACAGTTTAGATCAGGGCAATCAATTCAATAAAGTGGAGGCTACTTTCAAGGCTACCCATATTGTGCTGTCGCACTCTACCGAAACACAAAAGAAACATGACATGGATCTCAGGATCCGCCATCATTTTGGGGATATTGGGGGCGAGTTTGGCAGTGCGCATACCTTGTATGGCCTAGATGTGGCGACCGATCTATTTATAGGGCTCGATTATGGCGTAACTGATCGCCTGACCATTGGAATTGGCCGCAGCAAACACGATGAACTGATTAACCTATATGGCAAACAAAAGATATTTCAGCAACAGGAGAGCGGATTTCCCTTAAATCTGACGCTTTTGGCGCAAGTTGGACTAATGGCCCGCAAACCTTTTTCAGATACCGAGTTCAGCAGCTATGGTGATCGGCTGTCCTATTTTATCCAACCGATTTTTTCGAGAAAGGTAACTTCAAGGTTATCGCTCGCCATAATGCCCTCATTGTTGATGAGGTCGCTTACGATTTCGGCCAATGACCCAGAAAATTTATTTGCATTAGGTTTTGCCGGCAGGATCAAGTTGACCAAAAGGTTATCATTTGTAGCCGATTATACCTTGGTGAATGGCTTATCGAGACCGAAGAATTTACCGATAGCCTTGTATAACCCTTTGGGTGTAGGATTGGAAATCGAAACCGGTGGTCATATCTTTTCATTGAATTTCATGAACTCCGAATACATTACCGAAAATAGCTTCATTGCCAATACAAGAAAATCATGGGAGGATGGCGGAGTCCGATTTGGCTTCACGATTTCCCGGAACTTCAGCTTATTCAAGTCGAAAAATAAGGATACAAAATCAACAATCTACTAAACTAAAAAATTATGGAACGTAATGAATTTATCAAGTCATTGGGACTTGGGATTGCATTGGTATGCACTGGCAGTTGCTTGAGCGGCTGTGGCGGAGGAAAGGGAGATGACCCAACACCAACAGACCCAGGAGCTGGCGGAGGAGGTGGAGGTGGCACAGTGGGCTCAAAAGTTAACGTAGACCTGGGAACACAACTACAGTCGGTTGGCTCATTTTTGTCGACAGGTGGCGTTTTGTTTGTCAGGTTGGCGGCTGGAAATGCAGCAAACTCATTTGTGGCTACCCAAGCTGCCTGTCCGCATCAGGGCGGCACGTTGAACTGGGTGCAGGCGAGCAATGTTATCCAATGCAGCCTACATGCGTCCAGGTATTCACCATCAGGTGCCGTAGTGGCGCAGCCAAATGATGGGGGTACGACAACCGCCCTAAAAGTCTATTCAACTGTGGTGACAGGCAATACACTGACCGCTACAATTTCATAGGTTAAGCATGGTCAGGGGAGATTTTAGGTTGATCCCTTGGCCAACTTGACATTAATTGCAGTGATTGTCAAAGTTTTAAACTAAGTTTATGGAAAAAGCGTTAGTTTAACATCTTATCTTTAACTGATAAGATAAACACCTTAAACCCATACTTATGAATTTTGTAAAAAGGATTGGCCTTTTAGCTTTGACACTTGTGGCCTTAAATGCCAGCGCACAGACAAAAAAAGAAGTCACTACAAAAATTGTAGAAGAAAAAAATTTCATTTTCGTGGCCACCACGGCTATGCCAACGAATACCGTAGAATTGAGCAATGTGATGTCCAGAATGAACGGCGGTAGCGATGCAGGTACCATTAGCTTATCTGGAAGTGGTTATGACCTAAAAATCTCGGCAGATAGCATTGTCTCTTTCCTTCCTTATTACGGACGTGCCTATAGTGCGGCATACAATAATGACGATAGCGGGATCAAGTTCACTTCCAAAAGCTTCACCTATACCTCTACCAAACGAAAAAAAGGAAGCTGGGACATTGAAATCTCAACCAAAGATGTGAAAGACAACGTTAAGATGAACCTTACCGTAAGCGAAAGCGGTTATGCCACGCTAAATGTATCGAGTTACAACAAACAATCGATTACGTATAACGGATACCTTAAAGAAGTGCCAAAAAAATCTTCCTAAGGCAGGAGCTTGATTTCATAGAGCTTAGGCCATTTTTTGCCTCCGACGAAAATCCTGTTGTTTTTGGCATCATAGGCTATGCCATTGAGCACATTGTTCTGGATTTCATCGCTGGTCTTGAAATAACCTTTGGGAACAAGGTCTGACAGGTCCAATTCTGCCTCTACCATCCCATTTTTAGGGTTGATCCGAATAATTTTTGAGGTGAGGTAAACATTGGCGTAGATTTTTCCATCAATAAATTCAATCTCATTTAGGCTATCTACCTGACCCTTGTCATCGTAAACCTCTAAGTAACCTTCTTCCTGATAAGTTTCTGCATTCATTTTCCAGATGCGGTTGGTCCCATCCGTTCTGAGGATCTGCTTTCCATCAAAACTAAGTCCCCAGCCTTCTTGGCTGCTCTGGTATGGAAAAGTGCCCAATTGCTTAAAGGTTTCGGCGTCAAAAACAAACCCGATGTTTTCCTGCCAAGTGAGCATAATGATCTTGTTGCCCACCCTTACTGAACCTTCACCAAAATATTGTGCCGGCAATGTTACCTGCTGAAGATCTTTTCCTGTACGCAGATCGACGTATTTTAAGGCGGAGGCCCCTTTCTCTCCGGTACTTTCGAGCAACTTTCCATCCACAAAACTGAGACCTTCGGTGTAGGCGTTGGTATTGTGCGGGAAGCTGGCCACCACGCTATATCTTAGTTTTTTGGGAGCGTGATTGGTCTTTAAAACGATGTTGGTATTGATGGTATCCATCACCCCATCATGTTTAACCACTGCACTGATCATGCGGTAGCCCAAGGGGAGATTACTTGTTTGCAGCACAAGCGGGTCTCCATTCATTTTTGACGTTAAAGGCTTTCCATCCAATAGATAGGCAATGCTGGCGGCCTCATTTCCTTCGGGGATGTTTAATTTGACCTCGATCGGATCGCCGACATTAAAACTATCACCAGGAATGGGCGCAGCAAAAGTGAAGCTTTGGTGATCGGGTTCATTGTTACAGGCACAGCATAAGCTGATGAAGATCAATACGCCAAAAGTTTTATACCGTTTTCGGTTAAGTTGAAATGGGCCAAAATGCATCTTTGATATGGTTGATGTTAAATTGTTGTTTGTTGAAAATTACGGAAATAATATCAAAGCGGACTTCTCCTTCATGGTTCATTACATCGATATAGGCTTCGGCGGCCGATTGCAGTAATTTTTGCTTGCTCAAGGTTACAAATTCTTCGGGAAATCCGAAAGCGGTCGTGGTCCTAGTTTTAACTTCAACGAAAATAATCTGTCCATCAATATACGCAATCAGGTCAATTTCCGCCTTGCCATAGCACCAGTTCGCATCCAACAGTTCATACCCATTTTCTTGCAGGTATCTGGCCGCGATTTCTTCCCCTTTCCGTCCCAGATCGTTGTGCGTAGCCATGTATTGTTTTGAGTTGAAGGTTGTAGGTTGTGGGTTGAAAGTTGAAAGGTTAAAAGTTAACGGTTAAAGGTTAAAAGATTGAGCCATTAAAGCTACTATTCTAAAATTATAGTTCCTGAGTGTTTTGCGATTGTCATTTCAACCCTTTTTATCAGCATATATTTATTCTGGATAATCTCAATATTGGCCGGGTCTTTTTCAATCTTAAGCTGATTGGCTACTTCCTTCTTTATTTCTTCTATTTTTTTCTTTTTAAGATAAAATATGCCGTCTAGGATAGTCTTCTTTAAGTGTTCAGATTCATGTTTTACATAAATCTTATGCTTGTTAGTCCAATTTGGACTTAACTCATACTGTGAGCTTGAAACATCAACCGATACACTCGATACTTCCTTATCTTCGCTATGGATAAAATTATTTATTGTAGGTAATTTGCCTTTTTCGATGTTATCCCAATAATGTTTGATGATTCTATCTATTAAGCCATTCTTAAATACAACATCTGATAGATTTTGCAAAATAAAAGAACCGATATACATGTTTTCGGAATTATCCCAATTTACAAGCTCATGCCCATAAGTGATTAGCAGTCTTAAAATCTCCATTTCCTGCTCTCTATCCTCCTTAGCTTTTGGAATTTCAACAATTGGAGCATAATCATCGGCAAAGATATCTGCGGGTGGCAGCTCTTCTTGCTCTGGCTGTTGCCGTGATGGGGCGGCACTCTTTTTCAGCTTTGCGGCGCGCATGGTATTGAGCTCGCTCAGCAATACCCTTTCTTCTATGGCCAATAAACTACTGCATTCCCTAATAAAAACCGAGGCCTTGATGTTATCCGGGATCTTGGCAATGCTTTCTACGATATCCCTAATGATACCTGCGCGCTTGATCGGATCGTTGCCGGCATCGGCCAGCAGGATGTTGGCCTTGTACAGAATAAAATCTTGGCGGTTATCTTCAATATAAGTTTTAAATGCACCGGCACCAACCTTGTGCATGTACGAATCCGGGTCGTCTCCATCAGGAAAAGAGACCACTTTTACGTTCAGTCCCTCTTCAAGGATCATGTCCAGTCCTCGGAGCGATGCTTTGATCCCCGCCGCATCTCCATCATATAAAATGGTCACATTTTGTGTAAACCTCCCGATCAAGCGGATCTGTTCGATGGTCAGTGACGTACCAGATGAAGCAACCACATTTTCTATGTGTGCCTGATGGACAGAAAGGACATCTGCATAGCCCTCTACCAGGTAGCAATTATCCTGATCACGGATGGCTTTTTTGGCATGGAAGAGCCCATATAGCACATTGGATTTGTGATAGATTTCGCTTTCCGGGGAGTTTACATATTTGGGAACATTTTTATCCGTTTTTAATGTCCTGCCACCAAATCCGATAATCCTGCCCGTAAAATTATGGATCGGAAACATGACCCTACCGCGGAAACGGTCATAGAGTTTTCCTTTGTCGTTGCGGATGGAAAGGCCGGTTTTCTCCAGGTATTCCTCTGCGTGGCTATTTTTAATGGCATCCTGTGTCAGCGCGTCCCAGACGTCTGGCGAGTAGCCCAAATTGAATTTTTTGATGATGTCTTCCCGAAAGCCCCGTTCTTTGAAATAGCTTAAGCCGATTGCCCTACCTTCCTCATTATTCCAAAGCTGGTCCTCAAAAAAAGTAGCGGCAAATTGGGAGACTATGTAAAGGCTTTCCCTCGCGTTCTGTGCTGCAATATCCTGAACAGTTTCTACGGTCTCCTCTACTTCGATGTTATACTTCTGCGCTAGATACTTGAGGGCTTCGGGATAGGAATACTTCTCGTGCTCCATGATAAACCTGACCGAATCTCCCCCTTTTCCGCAGCCAAAGCACTTATAGATCCCTTTGGTTACAGAAACATGGAATGATGGTGTTTTCTCACCATGGAAAGGGCAATTTCCGATCAAACTCGTACCGCGTTTTTTCAACTGCACAAAATCGCCTACCACCTCTTCAATACGGGCGGTATCCATGATTTTATCTATCGTTTCGCGGATGATCATTTAGGTGGGTTGCGAGTTGTGGGTTTTGAGTTGTGGGTTGTGAGTTGTGGGTTGTGAGTTATGAGTTGTAGGTTGCAAGGGTTATGAGTCCAGACCTTCAACCTATAACCCGTAACCTGCAACACATAATTACTTTATGCCGCAGGCTTCGTAGGAGTTCCCCTGCGGGGCTTTCTACTTTTTACTTTTTACTTTTTACTTTTTACTTATAAAAGGCAACATCTGGTCTGCCACAAATTGGTTTCCTGTCGGGTTGAGGTGCACTTTATCTGTGGTCAGAATCCCCTTTTCAGCATCGCCCGTATTATTTTTCGCTTCATAATCTGCAAAGGCTTTTCGCAGATCGATGACCTGAAGGTTATTTTTTGTAGCCAGTTCGCGAATTCCTGCCGAATACTTGTTCAGGTCGGCATCAGCTTCGTTAGTACCGTCTTTTTTCTCACCGATTACAGATGGTGTGCACAAGATGACCTTGCTTCCAGTGGCCTGGATCTTATTGATTATGGCCTGGTAAAACTTCAGGTATTTATCGTAATCTGTTCCCGTACGTGCGCCAAGCTTGTGCCAAACATCATTGATACCAACATAAACGACAACCAGGTCAGGTTTTTTGCTGATGACGTCTTCTTCTATGCGGAGGTAAAGATCATAGACTTTATTTCCACCAATACCTGCACCAATCAGTTCCAGTTTGGTGGTATCTACAGCTTTTTTCAACAAGCTGATGTATCCTCCAGGCAGTGCGCCCTGACGTGTGATCGAATCGCCAAAAAAAATAATCCGCTTTGGCTTTGGTTTCATCGCCAAGCTGATCGAAAGTATGGCTATCAGAGAAAGACAGCCCAATAATTTGATATGTTTCATGTTATTTTATTTTAAAATCCAAATCCTGAAAGTCGAAGCTAAAATCGGTCAGTGGTGAAATGGCCGCCATCTTAAATCCATCGGCCTTTGCGTTGTTGTCCAAGCTAAAATTAACAAAGGCATCTGCATCCAAGCTACGGTCATACCATTTTACGATAAAGGTATTTCCCTTGTAAAAAGTCATGTCTCCACGTAATTTAGGTGCGTTCTTGGCCTGAAAATGCATTTTTCCGTTTACCTCGCTAATGGTTACCTCTCCAAACCAGGCATCCTTGTAGGTGCCCAGGTAATTTTTGACATCAGGCTTTGCCGCAGCAGATTTTTGGGCCGTTGCAATAGCAGACCAGGTTTTATCGACAATTTCCTTTGCCTCCTTCTCATTGCGCAAACGGTTATCGTTATACAGTTTAATGCGGTCCATACCTTTGATGCCCAGATAACCATCTCTGATCGAACTGGTGATGGAATTAAATGCTGCCCCCGATTGTTGATTGGTGAGTACGATGATCCCTAATTTAAGTTCAGGAATGATGGTTACCTGTGTGACGATGCCAGATAGGCCGCCTGTATGCGTGGCCTGGAATTTTCCGTTCACACTGCTCAAAAACCAGCCTAGGCCATAGCTGCTAAAGCTGCTGGGATTTCCATTATTGATGAGGGTCTGTGGGGTCCATAATTCTTTGGCCACTGCAGGACTGAACAGTTTCTTTTCCAGTTCATTCCCATACCTGCCACCATTGATCATGGCCGTTACCCATTTGCTCATATCGTTTACGCTAGAATAGATGCCACCGGCCGCGTTGGCCAGTTCTCCAAAGCTCAAACCAACAGTTAATAATTTATCTTCATAAGGCGCATGACCATCAATTACGTTCGATTTATCTTTCAGGCGATACCACGAGGCCGCTGTTTTCTGCATGCCCAATGGCCTGATGATCCTACTTTCGATAAAATCTTCGTACGTTATTCCCGAAACCCTGGCCACAACTTCGCCTGCAACAATGTACATGAGGTTATCATAATCATACTTGGTCCGGAATGAAGAAACTGGTTTGAGGAACCGCAAATTGTAGATCAGCTGTTTTTTATCGACGGTAGAAGAATCTGGCCAGATCATCAGATCTCCTGCCCCAAGCCCCAATCCGCTTCGATGCGTCAACAGGTCTCTTACCGTAAATTCGCTGGTCACCCAAGAATCGTACATCTTAAATTCTGGAATAACTTCCACAACCTTGGTATCCCAAGATAATTTCTTTTCATCGACCAGCATCCCCAATGCCGCAGCGGTAAAGGCCTTTGTGTTGGATGCCACACCGAAAAGTGTGTTTTCATCAACTTTTTGGTTGGTTTTGATGGAGCGTACGCCATAACCTTTGGCATGGATAAGCTTTCCATCTTTGATAACGGCCACTGCAATTCCGGGCACATTAAAGGTACTCAGCGTTTTTTCGGCCACGCTATCAATCTGCTTAGCGCTTAGGATCTGCGCCTTGGCCCCAAATGCAGTACTCAGTACCACGGCGAAGCCCAATGAAAATCCTGCCCTATACATAAATTTCATATCGAATAATTTGGAACGTTAAAGATAACAAAGAATATGATTGATGATAGCAATTCGCTCAATATCTTAGCGTGCCCATAGATAAGCCATTTCCATCAGGCTACTTCGCTTTGCCCAGCCTATAATCCTTATGCACCACAAGGAAACTGGCCCGTTCTTCGGCCTTGAGTGGATAGTCCCAATTTCCTTGGTAAGAGATTTTAGTAGGCAATTTGACCTCGTTAAAATAGCTCATTTCGATGTTCATCTGGACATCGAAATCAAACAGGAAATTGCTGTATTTCATGTCCACATATCGACCTAAGATTTCAAAGTTTCTCCGGTCGAAAATGGTGACCAGCTCTTTGATCATCAGGCCGTCCTTGGTCCAACTGCTCAGGTCGGGCTTTACAGCAATCTTGAACCGATAAACGGGGATGGAATCCAGATAGGTGCCCGCATAAAAGGTGTAATCGTAATATTGGCGCATATTGGCCGTAAAAATCTCTGTCTTTCCACTAATGAAAGGAATTCCTTTGATCGGCCTTCCGGGGTTAAAGATCAATGTTTTCAGTTTATTCTTGTAGCCCTCATTGCCTCCGCCTTTGCCACTTCCGCCAGCAGATTGTGGAATAAAATCGCTATTGTAGGCATTCATGAAAATATAATCGAACATCTCTGCCGTATACAACTGGTATTTCCCGTTTTTCTTATAGATTTTCCCATTGTCTTCTTTTACCAGGTATTCCATTTTATAAGGCCCATCGTTATTGTGCCTGATCTTTCTGTAGACTTTACCGTTTACCTGGTTTTTCTTGTCGTAGGTATATAGGCGATTTTCGGCGATGAAAGTATATTTTTTCATGTTCCTGAACGCCTGGTAAAAGCTGGTATCGTTGATGATGGCATTGATGAAGGTTTCGATATTGAGCTTTTGCGCACGGATGGTCACCACAGAATCCAATTGGATGGTCTTGATCGTATCCGGATTGAACCGCTGGATTTCCTGCGCACCGGCCATGGCCACGCTAAATAAAAAAGATAGAAAGAGAAAGATTTTTTTCATAATGTTCATGTGGCATGGCAAATGGAAGATGTAGGTTGCTTTTTTCCATCTTACCTCTTCCATCATACCTAACTAATTGCCCAAGTGTTTCAGGGCAATGTAGGCCATTAAACCGGTTGAGGTCTTTAACGCATCTTCATCGATATCAAAATGTGGGGTATGTACGGAATATAAGGTTCCTTTTTCGGCATTTCCAGTTCCCAATCGATAGAAGCAAGAGTCGGTTACCTGCGAGTAATAGGCAAAATCTTCTGCCGCCATCCAGATATCCAGATCTATAACGTTATCGGTGCCCAAATAGTCTTCTGCGCAGGTCCGCACATTGGCGGTCAGCTTTTCTTCGTTGATGAGAAATGGATAGCCATGCATGATGTTGAATTCACAGCTACCGCCCATACTCTCGGCAATGCCCTCGGCCATTTTTTTCATCAATCGGTGGGCTTCTTTACGCCAATCTTCATTTAAGGTCCTAAAAGTACCTTCCAGCTTTACTTCATTCGGGATAATATTGGTCGCACCATTGGCGATTACCTTCCCGAAGGAAAGCACCGATGGGAGGCGGGGGTCGGCATTCCTACTTACAATTTGCTGCAGTGCGACAATGATATGGCTCGCAATGAGCACGGGGTCGATGTTCTGGTGGGGCTGCGCGCCGTGGCCGCCTTTGCCTTTTACGGTTACATAGAGTTCGTCTGTAGAAGCCATGTAGATACCAGACCTGAACCCAACCTTTCCAGTTTCGATCAGCGGCATCACGTGCTGTCCGATCATGGCCTGAGGTTTCGGGTTTTCAAGTACGCCTTCCTTGATCATGATGCTTGCGCCTCCTGGCAAAAGTTCTTCTGCAGGCTGAAAAACCAATTTGATCGTTCCCGCAAATTCAGCCTTCAATTTGGAGAGGATATAGGCGGTTCCCAGTAAAGAAGAACTGTGCACATCGTGGCCACAGGCGTGCATCACCCCGTCATTTTGGGAGCGATAGGACTTATCATTGGCTTCATGGATTGGCAGAGCATCCATATCTGCCCGCAGGGCAACGATCTGCTCTGAAGGGATTTCGCCCTGGATCAGTCCGACCACTCCCGTATTGGCCATTTCTTTAAAGGGTATTCCCCAGGCCGTTAACTTATCCTTGATGAATGTTGAGGTTTCGAACTCTTTGAAAGAAAGTTCGGGATGGGCGTGGATGTGCTGTCTATAACCTACTACCAATTCAAATATATCGTTGGCAAGATCTTTTATCTTTTGTTTCATGTGCATTATTTATTCGGTTCATCTAAAACCGGCGCATTTATTTTTTCCCTAAAAATAAAGAGTGTAGGAAAGGTGGACTTCAATTCGAACTGTAGCCGTTGGGCTTCCAAACGCGTTCTAAAATCGCCTACCCGAAGATAGTAGTTCGGCTCTTTGTAAGTAATGTAGGTGCGTAATTTTGGATATAGTGACTTAAATCGGGCCTGCTCATTGAAAACGGCCTTCCGGTCTGAGCCATAAAATACCTGTACCCGATAGCCCATTCCGCCTACGATTGCCGTGGTGGCCGGATTGGTTATGGTTGGTCTTTTGGTATTCAGTTCGATGCGCTTGGCGATTAAACTATCAATTAAAGGATCTTTGTTTACGGTAACTTTGCCCCTTTCCTGAGCAAATGTGACTAGTGACGAACAAAGAATAAGAACTAAGAGTTGAATTTTTTTCATGATAAACTTTACAAAATTCGTCATAATTGATGGGGATTACAAATTTGCCCTGTGTTTTTGGTCGTATTGCATAGTGATATTGCATAGCGCATGTCGCATAGTGTAAAGCCGAGCTATTGTGCTAAAGGTTTTTCGCTTCGATCAGTTCAGATCACACTAGGGAATGGACCCATCGGATCATCATACATCTAGTGTCTTTGCTCTTTGGTCCATACGCCATGCTCTTTGCGCTATGCCCGATCCTCTTTTCTCTTGGCTCTCTCCACATCTCATTTCGGTATGTAAAAGATTAAACCTAGATTTGCCCCCGCATGAAGCACATCTTTACCTTATCGCTGGTCTTTTTTAGCCTGACGCACCTTAACCAAACAGAGCGCGTGCAGGGGGTAAGGGTATTGACCGAACGTTATTGTAACGAGCAGAAAGTTCATGCCATTGGCACCATCTCAGCTGATGGCCAATGCAATGCGGAGCGAAATCCGCTTTTTTTAAGTTACAATGAACTTACACTGATCGGAATACTTCCAGAAACTCCAGTTATTGGATATTCAAACCACAATCAGCTTGTTGCTGATCTTTTCATCAGGGAGAAACCAAAGAACAATAGCCCATAAAGAAATGCGGGCAGTCTTGTTAAAGATTGTCGGTCACCTTTCTTCCCATTACTGCCAAGTTGGCTTATCTATGAGCATGGCTTGGTTGTTGTAACACAATATTTTTTAGAACACAAACAGAAATTCAATTATATGTTAGGATTTTTAGCCAAGATTTTTGGAAGCAAATCAGAGAGAGATATCAAAGCACTACAGCCGCTGGTGCTACAAATTAATGAGGAATATGCGAAGCTGTCTACATTGAGCAATGATGAGCTGCGCAACAAGACCGCCGAATTCAAATCAACCATTGCATCGGCCCTTGCCGACATCGATGCAAAGATTGCCGGCATCAAAAGCAATGCCGAGTCCGAGGAACTTTCCCTACAAGAAAAAACTGCATTATATGATGAGGTTGATGCCTTGCAGAAAGATCGGGATACCGAACTTGAAAAAGTTTTACAGCAGATCCTTCCCCAGGCGTTTGCAGTCGTAAAGGAAACCTCGCGCCGTTTGAGCGAAAACGAAAACCTGGAAGTTACGGCCACCCAATTTGACCGCGATTTAGCTGCACGCAAAAGCAACGTAAAAATTGTGGGCGATAAGGCTTTATGGGCCAACCATTGGGAAGCTGCCGGCAATGAGGTCGTTTGGAACATGGTACATTATGATGTCCAGTTAATTGGCGGTATGGTGCTGCACAGCGGCAAAATTGCCGAAATGGCTACAGGTGAGGGCAAGACTTTGGTGAGTACCTTGCCGGCCTACCTGAATGCACTGGCCGGTCAGGGCGTACATGTGGTAACCGTAAACGATTATTTGGCCAGAAGGGACAGTGAATGGAATGCACCTTTATTTGAATTCCATGGTCTAAGTGTAGATTGTATCGATAAGCACGAACCCAATTCACAGGAGCGTAGAAATGCCTATCTGGCCGATATTACCTATGGAACAAACAACGAATTTGGTTTCGATTACCTGCGTGACAACATGTCGCAGACCCCTGACCAGCTCGTTCAGCGCAAGCTGCATTTCGCCATGGTCGATGAGGTCGATTCGGTATTGATCGATGATGCCCGTACACCATTGATCATTTCTGGACCTGTGCCATTTGGTGACCAGCATGAGTTCCATGAACTGAAACCGAGGATAGAAAGATTGGTCAACGCACAAAAGACCTATGTTACCCAGGCCCTGAATGAAGCCAAGAAATTGATCAACGATGGTAAGGCGGGAACTGAGGAAGGTGAAGGCGGACTGGCCTTATTGCGTGCGCACCGCGGTCTGCCAAAGAACAAGGCCCTCATTAAATTTCTGAGTGAGGGAAGTGTAAGGCAAACCTTGCTCAAAACCGAAAACCATTACATGGCCGAGCAGTCTAAGCACATGCCAAAAGTAGATGCCGAACTGTTCTTTTACATCGATGAGAAAAATAACCAGGTAGAACTTACCGAGAAAGGTATCGAGCTGATTACCCAACAGGGCGAAGATCCGCACTTCTTTGTATTGCCTGATGTGGGCACAGAGATTGCCGAAATCGAAAAGTCAGCGCTTTCTAACGATGAAAAGATTGCCAGAAAAGATAACCTGATGCGCGATTATGCGGTAAAGGCAGAAAGAATCCATTCCGTAAATCAGCTGTTAAAGGCTTATACGCTCTTCGAAATCGATGTGGAATACATTATCGATGAAGGCAAGATCAAAATTGTGGACGAGCAGACGGGCCGGATCATGGAAGGCCGCCGCTATTCTGATGGACTGCACCAGGCCATTGAAGCCAAAGAAAATGTAAAGGTAGAGGACGCATCGCAGACCTATGCTACCGTTACCCTGCAAAATTACTTCAGGATGTACCACAAGCTTTGTGGGATGACAGGTACCGCCACGACCGAGGCCGGTGAATTCTGGTCGATCTACAAACTTGATGTGGTAGAAATCCCGACCAATCGGGTAATGGCCAGAAAAGACCAACAAGATTATGTATATCGTACCGTAAGGGAAAAATACAATGCCGTTGCAGAAGAAATCGTAAAATTGACAGAGGCAGGGCGACCTGTATTGGTGGGTACCACATCGGTAGAGATTTCTGAGCTTTTGAGCAGGATGTTGAAACTGCGCGGCATTAAACACAACGTACTCAACGCAAAGATGCACCAGAAGGAAGCCGATATTGTGGCCGAAGCTGGTCAGGCCGGAACGGTAACCATTGCGACCAACATGGCCGGACGTGGTACCGACATTAAATTAGGCCCAGGTGTGAAAGAAGCTGGAGGTTTGGCCATTGTAGGTACAGAGCGACATGAATCACGTCGTGTAGACAGACAGTTGCGTGGTCGTGCAGGACGCCAGGGCGACCCAGGTACCTCACAGTTCTTTGTATCGCTAGAGGATAACCTGATGCGCCTATTTGGCTCAGAAAGGATTGCCAATGTAATGGTGCGCATGGGAATTGAAGAGGGAGAGGTGATCCAACATTCAATGATTACAAGTTCCATAGAACGTGCACAGAAAAAAGTAGAAGAAAACAACTTTGGTATCCGTAAGCGATTATTGGAGTACGATGATGTGATGAACTCACAGCGTACCGTCATCTATGCCAAACGTAAAAATGCGCTATTCGGCGATCGTTTGGATGTGGACATGAACAACATGGTGTTCGATGTAAGCGAAGACATCGTTTCTGAATATAAAGATAGCAGCAATTATGAAGGGTTTAAGCTGGAAGTCATCAAAAACTTTTCGGTAGATACCGCCATCAGTGCACAGGATTTCGGCAGCAAGAGCATCCATGCCCTGACCGATATCTTATTTGATGAAGTTACTGCATTTTATGCGAGGAAATCTGATGCGATCATCAGCCAATCCATGCAGGTACTAAAACAGGTATTTGCAGAGCGTGGCGAACAGATTGAGCAGGTTGTGGTGCCTTTCAGCGATGGTATCCGCCATATCCAAGTTCCTGTCGACCTGAAAAAGGCCATCGCCAACAATGGCAGGGAAGTGACCAAATCATTCGAGAAGACCATTATTTTGGCCTTGATCGATGACAGCTGGAAAGAACACCTCCGTGAAATGGACGAACTGAAACAATCTGTACAAAATGCAGTCTACGAGCAGAAAGATCCATTGATCATCTATAAAATGGAGGCATTTAACCTGTTCAAGAGCATGCTGAACGTGGTGAACAAAGAAGTGGTGAGCTTCCTGTTCAAAGGAAACATTCCGGTACAGCAGGATGCCGATGAGGTGCGTGAGGCCAGGGCCCCGCAGCCTGCACCAAGCAAATTGCGCATGTCTAAACCAGAATTCAACCAATCAAGCAGCAGTGCCATGCCAATGGAAGATACAAGGGAAATGGCACCGCCACAGCCGATCAGAAAGGAAGCCACTGTAGGACGGAACGAGCCCTGCCCATGTGGAAGCGGCAAGAAATATAAAAATTGTCACGGAGCGAATGCATAATGGTTAGATAAAAAGAGACAAGTAGCAAGGATCAAGTAGCAGGTAGCAAGAGACATTCAATCTCGATACTTGATACTCGATACTTGATACTTGATACTTGATACTCATACTACTAACCTGAAACTTGATACTTGCCACCCAAATCTTATCTTTGCCAAATGACAATCTTACTATTAGGCAGTGGTGGAAGGGAATCGGCTTTTGCTTGGAAAATCAGCCAATCTCCTTTGTGCACAAAATTATTTATCGCTCCTGGAAATGCAGGAACACATGCTTTTGGAAAAAACATCAACCTTAATCCGAACGATTTCGAAGCGGTTAAAAACTTTGTGCTGAAAGAAAATGTATCATTTCTGATCGTTGGCCCAGAAGAGCCTTTGGTTAATGGTATCCATAATTTCTTTAGCAACGATGAATCATTGGCACATATTCCAGTAATCGGCCCTAAAAAAGAGGGTGCGATCTTAGAGGGCAGCAAAGATTTTTCTAAGCAATTTATGGAGCGACATGGCATTCCGACAGCCAAATCCCGCTCATTTACCAATGAAAGCCTGACCGAAGGCCTGGCCTATCTCGAAAACCATCCTTTGCCTGTCGTATTGAAAGCAGATGGATTGGCAGCCGGAAAAGGGGTGCTTATCATCAATAACACCAAGGAAGCGCAAGATGAGCTCAGGTTAATGTTGGGCGGCAAATTTGGGAACGCTGGATCTACCGTCGTGATCGAATCCTTTTTATCGGGGATCGAACTGTCCGTATTCGTACTTACCGACGGAAAAGATTACGTCATCCTTCCCGAAGCCAAAGACTATAAACGCATCGGTCAGGGCGATACTGGATTAAATACGGGCGGAATGGGCTCCGTTTCGCCGGTTCCTTTTGCAGACGAGGCCTTTTTGGCCAAAATCAAGAACAACATCATCCAACCCACCATAGCGGGCCTGATCAGCGACCAGATTGACTATACCGGATTTATTTTCTTCGGCCTGATCAAGGTCGGGAATGAACCATATGTAATCGAATATAATTGCAGAATGGGAGATCCAGAAACGGAAAGTGTAATTCCAAGGATCGAAAATGACCTGGTCGAATTGCTGCAGGCCTGTTCGAAAAAACAATTGGGCAACTATCAGCTGTCGATCAGTCAGAAAAGTGCTGCCACGGTTATGATCGTTGCTGGCGGATATCCTGGCGACTATGAAAAAGGTAAAGTGATTTCAGGAATCGACAACCTTCGTGATTCATTGGCTTTCCATGCCGGGACAGCTTTGGAGGGCGGGCAGGTCAAGACCAATGGCGGAAGGGTATTGGCGATCACAAGCCTTCAAAAAGACCAATTTACCGCGCTACAAGCTGCCACTGCAGATGCGGCGAGGATCTACTTCGACGGAAAATATTTTAGGGAAGACATTGGCTTTGATTTGATGTAGAGCGGGGCAAGGAGCAAGGAGCAAGGAGCAAAGAGCAAAGAGCAAAGAGCAAAGAGTTAAATATAGACATAAAAAAAGCCTTTCGATAACGAAAGGCTTTTTTAGGTAATATTGGTTATTATTTGGTTTTCTTACCGAGCAACTCTTCGAGTTTTGCATGCAGGGCTTCTCCCCTCAATCCTTTTCCAATGATTTTTCCGGTAGGATCGATCAAGAAGTTTGCAGGAATGCTGCGTATGCCCCAGTTTTTGGCCACTTCATTGTCCCAATATTTTAGGTCAGAAACATGTGTCCAGGTCAAGTTATCATCGGCAATTGCCTTTTCCCAAGCCGCCTTAGCATCTGGCCTGTCTAATGAAACCCCCAAAATCGTGAAGTTTTTATCCTTAAATTTATTGTAGGCAGCTACCACATTCGGGTTCTCTTCACGGCAAGGACCGCACCAGGAAGCCCAAAAATCTACCAGTACATATTTTCCTTTAAAATCAGATAGCTTTACAGGTTTTCCATTCGGATCATTTTGCGTAAAATCCATCGCCATTACACCTACTGCGGTCTTTTTCGCCGCCTCAATTGTCAGTCCTAAAGATTTGCCGGATTTCGAATTTTTTAGGTTATCGCTCAACGATGCATAAACGCCTTCAAGCTGTCCGGCTAGTTTCTCATCAGAGGTAATCCTTGATAGGGAGCTTAATGAAATGTATGAATTTGGGTTTTTCTTGGCAAATTCCAGATAAACCGGGTTCATCTCCTCAATAATTTTTCCTCCTCTTTCCTGAAGCGCAGACATCATGACCTTATCCTTTTTCTGCTCTGGCGTGTAAGCTGCATATTCCTTGTTCAGCACATCCATCTTATCGTTATAAGGTTTCAGCATGGCGGTGAGCTTCGTATTGTCGTCGTTTGTGGTAGAACCGATAACCTTGGCTGATTTTAACGAGTCGATTGAAGCGACAGTGATATTTCCCGGCTCGATATACAAGCTGCTGTAATCCATAAACCTGGTGTTGGCACCTTTTACGTATGGATTAACATTTTTAAAGATATTGGCCATTACCGGATCGCTTGCCGTTCCCTTAAATTGGAAACTATTATTTGCTACGATTACTGAATCGGTAATCCTTTTACCATCCTGCATATAGGAAAGATAAATCTTATCGCCCGCTTTTAGGGAAGGAACATCTCCCTTAACGGTGAAAGGCTGTTGTGCGAAGGCAGCAAAAGGCAATAGCGCCATTGCTGATAAAATTAATTTTTTCATTTATTTATAGATTAGGGTTGGTCTGATGAAGCCATTATGGTTGACCATGGTTAATTTATTTAAGCTGAATATCAAATATAAGCATCAGAGTCCTATTTTATTCAATTTTAATGTAAAATAACTGTGCCGAAGACCTTGTGCTGAAAAATTGCTGATTAACTTAGTTTTTGATAGGTACGCCACCACAGATCGGGCATTTCGCCATTTACGGCGGTGTTGTAATCTTCATATCGGCAGGGCACGAGATGGAACCTTTCGTTTTTGGATACGGCGTTGGGATAGGGCACCTGCATCCACCAGCGATCTGAACGTTTGCTTTTCACGAAATTCATTTCACCCGAACCATCCTTTAGGCTGGCGCGATAAATGATATATTGCGATTTGGGCATAAGCGGAAAATCCTGTTTCCGGTTATAAAACCCATCTATAAAATACCAGACCATCTGTGCGAGCAACATGGCAGTCTGGCCATTCCGGTCGAAGGCCGGATTAAATTCATAAAATCCGATGGAGGTCAACTTATCGTTCATGCCCGCATACCGCGTAATCCTGCAGGCATCCTCGCCATAAAAGCCGTTCGGGCCTGCATTGATATTGGCGCAGGCATCTGCAGAACGGATTGCACCCATATCGAAACTGATCATATTGGCGTTGCGGATCACGGGCTCTGTTAACGTAATGTCGGGCAAAAATTCGCCTAAGCGGTGCACATCAAAATAGAGCTTATCCATTACCTTCAGGCTTTCCTGGTTTACAAAATAGGTCTGATAGCCGATGTTGCTAAAATTAAAAAGGTAATTGGGCTGATGTAAAAATATCTTGTTCAGATAGGCATTTGATGAAGTGACCATTTCATCATCGCTGGTCTCATCGAGGTCAAACTTCGAATCGACCACAACCAGGTCTACCTTTTGTTCCAGGTTTTCATAGCCCATATATTGTGCATAGGTTAAATCCTGGCTTCCACCAATAATGATGGGAAGGATATTGAGCTTGACGAGTTCCTCGACCGCTGTCTTTACCGCAAAATAAGTGTCGGACAATTGCCTGCCGGCAATGATGTTTCCCAGATCGATGATCTTGCTGTCGAATGCACCTTCGTTCAGTGCATAGAACTGCGCACGAAAATAATCGGCTCCAAGGCCACACCCATTGTTATTGACCGCGCCACGATCATCATTTACCCCGAAAATCGCTATATCGTATGCCCTGTCTTCCAGTTCTGGAAAATGGGCCGTATAAAATTCCGCTTTTAATCCCAACTGGCTCGTCAGAAATCCTTGCTTCGGACTAAAGGAATTTGGGTCAACAGGCGAAAAAAAATCTGATAAAGACATAAAAGCGATCTAATGTTGGCATCAAATATCTATTTTTGGCCGGATATATTTATGCACTTCCTAAAAAAAAAGACATGATACTCGTAACCGGTGCTACAGGATTTTTAGGTGCGGAATTGGTGCATCAGCTGACCGCCAAAAATTCAAGGGTTAGGGCACTGAAAAGGGTGGGTTCCAAAACTCCGCTTTTGCTACAGGAAAACCAAATGGTAGACTGGTATACGGCTGATATCAACGACCCTGAGTCATTAGCCGATGCCTTTGACGGCATTACCCAGGTTTACCATTGTGCGGCATTTATTTCTTTTGACCCTAGGGATAAGGCCAAATTGTTCAAGGTCAATATTGAGGGGACTTCAAATGTGGTGAACCTTTGCTTGGAGCTTCAGGTACGTCTATTGCACGTAAGCTCTGTGGCTGCCTTGGGAAATGCGAAAAAAGGAGAAGAAATTACGGAGAAAGATTTCTGGGAATATGATCCGCACGTGCATGGCTACGCGATTTCAAAATATGAAGGTGAAATGGAGGTTTGGCGCGGGATAGCAGAAGGCATGGATGCCGTTATTGTCAACCCATCGGTGATTATAGGGAAAAATGCCGGTTTTGAAGGAAGTGGAGCCATTTTTAAATTGGTGAAAGATGGATTAAAATTCTATACGGATGGCGCTACGGGATTGGTTGATGTAAGCGATGTGGCCAAATGTATGATCTTATTGATGGAAAGCGACATCACCGCCGAACGTTATACCCTATCTGCAGCCAACCTGCATTACAGGGAATTCTTTGCGGCTATAGCCAATGGTTTTGGCAGCAAGGCCCCATCCATCGCGGCAAGACCTTGGATGTTGGGCATCGCCTGGCGGGCGGCCAAACTGGTTTCTTTTTTTACCAGAAAGGCACCTGCCCTGACCAAAGATGCGGCAAGGAGCAGTTTCAACCTCAGCTATTATAGCAATGTAAAAATCAGGAAGGCCATCAACATTGATTTTAAGCCTTTGGAACAGAGTATCAAAGAAGTTTGTGCAGCGCTGCAGCACGCCCAAAGTTAATCAGCAAATTCGTATCTTTGTGTACAAACAACACTATCCTTTTCATCATGCCTAAAAAAGCCTATTACATCATCGATTTTGACAGTACATTTACCCAAGTTGAAGCCCTAGATGAATTAGCTAGGATCTCATTGAGCAAACATCCCAATAAAGAGGCTATTTTTCAGCAGATCGAAGATTACACCAACATGGCGATGGAAGGAAAACTTTCATTTTCTGAGAGTTTGGCTCAACGGGTAAAACTGCTGGAGGCTACAGAGGAACACCTTAAGCAATTGGTCACACGGTTGAAGAAAAAGGTTTCGGCTTCTTTTTCTAGGAATACGGCATTCTTTAAAAAACATGCCGATGAAGTATTGATTGTTTCTGGGGGGTTTAAGGAATTTATCACGCCCGTGGTCAGCCAATATCACATTAGGAAAGAGAATATTTTCGCCAATACTTTTGTGATGGATGAAGATGGAAAGATTGTTGATTACGACCACAATAACCCGCTGAGCCAGGAAGGCGGCAAAGTACTCTTAATGAAAGAGATGCAGCTTGAAGGCGATCTTTATGGAATTGGCGATGGCTATTCGGATTTTCAGTTGAGGGAAAGTGGATTGATCAAAAAATTCTATGCTTTCACCGAAAATATTGCAAGGGAAAGTATTGTAGCCAAGGCGGACCACATTACACCAAGTTTCGATGAATTTCTTTATGTGAACAACCTGCCACGGGCGATTTCCTATCCGAAGAATAGGATACTCTGCCTGGTGATCGGAAATGTGCCCAAAGAAAGTATTGAATTGTTGAAGAAAGATGGTTTTTCGATCAGGCATAAAACTTCGTTCGAAGAAAAATATGTTGCAGATGTGGGCATGATGCTGTTGGCTGATGGCGAAAAGATCGACAATGAAAAATTGGAAAGGGCCGTAAAACTGAAAACGATCGGGTATCTTGGGAACTCAAAAAACAGGCTATCGGCATCAATTTGCACCCAGATGGGGATCGTGATTTTTGACGATCCGAAAAACAATCCGCGCAACCAGTCTTTTGTTCCCAAGCGCGTCATCGATTTCATGAACAAGGGTACTACCTATCTGAGCTTAAATTTTCCAAACCTGCAATTACCTGCTATCGATAAATCACACAGGTTGATCCATATCCATGAAAACGTACCTGGGATTATGGCACAGATCAATACGATTTTTGCCAAGCACCAGATCAATATTGTTGGTCAGTTTTTGATGACGAATGCCACTTTGGGCTATGCGATTACGGACATCAATGCAGAATATGACAAGCAATTGTTCAAGTCACTAAAGAAGATTGCGCATACGATCAAGTTTAGGGTGCTGTATTAGATTAAATTTTTTTGTTAGGAGTAATTTTGAGGCTTCACTTTGACAATCTTTAAAGATTGTCAAAGTGAAGCCTATTTTTTACCTTAATTAATAAATTTTATAACCCTAAAATATTTTATCGTTTCAATATCAATTCAAAAAAAATTTATGCATCATCTGCAAATATGCCATACATTAATATCATGGCTAGAGTTGAACATTATTTTACAAGATTTGAAGAGGGGGAATTTTATCATGTTTATAACAGGTCAATCGACAAAAAGACTCTCTTTAAAAGCGATCGAAACAGCGACTTTTTCTTAAAAAGGTTTGAATTTTTTTTAAGTGAAGTTGTTTCAGTGTATGCGTTCTGCTTAGTGGAAAACCATTTTCATTTTCTGATCAAAGTCTGTGACCTCAAAGCTTATAGAGAAGAAAAGTGCATTAACATCGAAATAAGTACACATTCCATAGTAAGCAAACAATTTAGAAGACTTTTTCAAAGTTATGCCCTGGCATTCAATAAAGAACATCTAAGATGTGGAACGCTTTTTCAAACACCTTTCAAGAGAGCACGGGTAAAGGATAGACAGTACCTAATTCAGTTGATTTATTATATCCATTACAATCCACAAAAGCATCGATTGATAGAAGATTTTCGAAATTGGAAGTGGAGTTCCTATAACTTAATCATGGCTCCTATCTCTAATAACATTCATGAAGAAATCATCAGTTGGTTTGGAAATAAAGAGGGTTATATTAATTTTCATAACCTTAGATTAACTAACTTTGACAATCTTTAAAGATTGTCAAAGTTAGTTATGGACATCACACCGGAAATAAAAGATAAACTGTTGAAGCTTCAGGAAAAGTATGAAGCCATGGGCCAAGATATGGCCTCTTATCTCGATGGACTATTATACGCTGATTTCCTGACCTACTGGGATTATATCCACCTCGATACGCTTTTGAGCCTGCAAAGTCCAAAAACGCCATTTCCAGATGAAGAAATCTTTATCATGTACCATCAGATCACTGAACTGTATTTTAAACTGGCACTCCACGAATGCAAACAGATCAGTGAACATCCCTCGCTAACCACCACATTTTTTACAGAAAGGGTCAAAAGAATCAACGCCTACTTTAATGCGCTGACCACTTCTTTCGACGTCATGGTGAATGGAATGGAAAAAGACCAGTTCCTCAAGTTCAGGATGTCGCTCCTGCCTGCAAGTGGTTTTCAGTCTGGGCAATACCGGATGATCGAAATCTATGCTACCGCATTTGACCAGCTTATGGACAAAAGCGTTCGTGAAACTCATAAAAACGCTACCATCGAAGAAAAATTCGAGCACATTTACTGGAAATTCGGCGCCACAGAACTGGCGAGTGGCAAACAGACGCTGACCCTAAAACAGTTCATTAAAAAATATGCCGATCAGTTCCTTGCACTGGCTAAGGCACGTGAAAACAATAATTTTGCCGCACGCTATCATGAACTACGGGAAAAAGGCGAGGATGTGACCAATCTGGCCGAAGAACTCCGAAAGTTAGACCTCTATGTTAACGTAGAATGGCCGCTGTCACATTACAAATCGGCAGTTCGATACCTCGAGAGAGACCCTACAGATATTGCGGCAACTGGCGGAACCAATTGGCAGAAATACTTACCACCACGTTTTCAGAAAAGAATTTTTTATCCGTTCTTATGGACCAGCGAGCAGATGGAAGAATGGGGAAAGGGATGGGTCCTTAGTGTCTTAGAAACACTCAGAAGAGAGCGCTAGGGCATATTTTATCAAAAAATAATTGCGGCGGCCCGCCTTTTTTCGTACTATTGCAATGTTACATCTGGTAATTCTCGGAAAGCAGCAATGCACAATTCCAACTTCCCATGATTTACCGGGAATTTTACATTTAATCTTAAGGCAGTGATCGACACTCTACAAATCAAAATTACAGAAAACACCAATCCGAGGTTGGCTACAACAGAATTTACCGATATCCCATTCGGAAAAATCTTTACCGACCACATGTTTACAGCCGATTTTGAAGATGGCGAATGGAAGAATTTCCAGATCCTGCCCTACGGACCGATCCAGATGAGCCCTGCCATTTCTGCCCTACATTATGGCCAGGCCATTTTTGAGGGACTGAAAGCCTATCGTCTTCCAAATGGCGATATCAGCGTATTTAGGGCCGACAAGAACTTCGAACGCTTTAACATTTCAGCAACACGCATTGCGATGCCCACCGTTCCAGAAGAGGTATTTATGCAAGGGATGGCGACATTGATCAACATTGACCGCGGATGGGTGCCTTCGCAGGAAAATTATTCCCTATACCTGCGCCCAGTGATGTTTGCTACAGACACCTCGCTCGGCGTGAGGGCAAGTGCCAGCTATAAGTTTGTCATCTTGGCCACTCCTACCGGACCTTACTATACCAATGCACTCAAAGTAAAGATCGAAACCAAATATACCCGTGCCAATGAGGGCGGAGTGGGATTTGCCAAAACAGCAGGCAACTATGCACGCTCCCTCTATCCTTTTGCGGAAGCGCAGAAAGAAGGATATGACCAATTGATCTGGACCGACTCTGCAACACATCAATATGTAGAAGAATCGGGGGCAGCCAACGTCATGTTTGTCCTAAATGGAAAATTGATTACCGCAGCCGTTAGCGAAACCATCCTAAACGGCGTAACGCGCGATACCCTGATCACTTTGGCAAAAGATAGCGGCATAGCAGTAGAAGAAAGAAAGGTAACCGTGGCCGAAATCATCAAAGGAGCCCAAGACGGAAGCCTAACGGAAGCATTCGCGGTAGGAACTGCCGCAACGGTAACCCAGATCGGAGAAATCGGTTTTGGCGATCAGCTATATCAATTGAGCGATCCAAACAGCAGAAAAATTTCCATCGGCCTTGCCAAGGAACTGAACGCTATCCGTAATGGACTGGCCGAAGATCGTTTTGGCTGGAATTGGATCATCTAATAGCTATTTCGATCTTGCCTGGCAAAGAAAGATCGCAGAACCTTTATCAGCAACTAGTTCAGAGTAATCAGTCTGTCTGGCGCAACCGCCGACGGATTTCCCGACGCATCCTGCGCTCTTCCCGATCATCTTTCATTTGCTCAAACTTGGCAATATGCGACCTGATTTCAGCTTCTTTTTGCGGAGTTACGCCTACACTGTACTTAATTCCCTGATATAGGGACTTCCAGATGTAGCTAAAGAATGATGCTGTTGGCTGCCGCCTAAAATCTATTTTTGCCCTGGTAAATTTACCATCCTTGCTCGGATTGTCGGCATAGATTACGAGCGCATTGGCCAATATGGACAGCAGCCCTTTTTTTACCAATCGATCTTTGCCTGCCTGTTTCTTTAACAGTTTAACCGATAGATCATTAAACCTAAAGGTCAGATTTCCTTTGGCCAAATCCTGATCAGCTTTGATATCAAAATCAAGTTGGTTGATCATGCCCCGGTTCACCTGCAGCATGCCCAATGGTTTGATGATGGCATTCAGTTTTCTCCCATCAAGTTTGGACACTGTTCCTTTATAGGCAAAAGCACCAATTGGCGAATTAAGATCGAACCTGAAATCTATCGCTAATTTTCCCTGGCCCATCACCTTGCTTGTTAATTTGGCCCATAAAATAGAATCCTTTTTCTTTTCAGATTCCATATTGGTTACATTGGCCAGTACTCCTCCGGTCTGTTGAAAAGTGATCTTTCCTTTCAGCTTACTGGTACGGTCAAACTCAGCATAGCTGATATCAATCTGGTCCAAGATGATTTTCCTTAAACGCAGACGGGTTTTTAATTGCTGCAGCAGTTGATGCGGAAAACGCCCCGTTTTGATTTTTGAAAGCTTTGGATACGTATTGTCATTGTAGACCGCAATATGTCCATCACTGATTCTGACATCTTGGGCCATGAAAGTTTTTTTCTGGATATACTGTGGCAGGTCGATCCCATTAATCGCCACCTGATCGAACAAAATACTAAACCGATCACGGGCATAGCCGTTGACCTTGGCAAATTCCTGTTCGCTATACCGCGGAATGACTTCCACCTGCTTCAACTTCATTTTTCCGCTCAGCGCATTAAAATCAAGCTGGTTTAGGCTGATGTGGTACATACTATCTGGAGTGGCGTAGCGGTAGTTGCGCAAGTTTACGTCAATATCCTTCAACAGGTAGAAACGTGTGGTATCTTGGGTCGAATGTGCGTCGATGAGCCAATCTTTTAGGGTGACATTTAAATTGGCTACCGAATCTATTTCGGGATGGATACCATTGTTATCGACATATTTAAAATTGATTTCCCTAAAGTCAACCACAGCAATCCGTAGCGATTTGAAAAGTTTGGATATATAATCGTAGGGTGACTTCCTTGGCCTAGGTGGCCTATGTTCATTAAATGGAAAATGTCGATTGACCATTATCACACTGGGCTTGTCGAAAAGTAGCAGGTTGACTTCGGCCTTGTGTTTAAAATACAGTAAAAATGGATGGAACCGCTTGATCGACAGCTGCGCTAAACGGATGTAGTAAAGGTTATTGGGCGCTTTTTGTGCGTTGATGAGCCCATGATACACATTCGTATCAGGCACGATATTTACATCCTTGATCGTTGCCGAGCCTGTAATGAAATTCGTGTTTATTTCTGAAAACGAGATGCTATATAAGCCATTGGTTGATTTTTTAACCAGCTCTTGTAATTCCTTTCTGATCAGCGGCTTAAATTTGAAACTTACGTACCATGATGCACAAAGCAGGAGCATGGCCAAACACAAAAAAATTCCCAATACCCATTTAATGACCTTGTAAGTTTTCGGGCGCTTTCTGAGCATATCGGAATTCATTTGCAGCTCCAATATATAAAAATTACCATAGAAAATAATTTTTGGACTGCCTAACCTATCTTTTTAGGCTGTTTTGGCTTTTCTTTTCTCCGTTCCGCCTCCCGTTTTTCGCGCATCTCCTCTCTGCTCTTTTTGGGCTCAACCATCGGCTTTATAGGGACTACCCCGATGCCAACAGCCTCTCTAATGCCCAGAAATACACTTTTCCACATCAGGTTAAAAAATGAAGCCTGCGGAACTCTTTCCATCGTGACATGGGCAATGCGTACTGGATCTCCCTTGCTCGGATTATCGTTTTTGATCAAAATTGCGTTAGCAAGAAATGACAACAGCCCTTTCTTTTTCTTCTCTCCAGCTTCATTCTCTTTCAACAGACTAACTTTTAAGTCGTTATACAAAAACTTGACTGTCCCGGCACTTCTCCGCTCATTTGCCGAAATGTTAAAGTCAAGCTGTTTTACCTTTCCACTTTCTATCGAAACCAGACCCAATGAACTGGCAAGTGGATTTAAAATCCGCATATCAAAGGGCTCAACATGTCCTGTATAACTGAAAGCCGCATTTTTATCTGTAAGGTTAAAATCTATCTTAACGTTAAGCTTGCCTGTGCCTAATATTTTTGTCGAAAGGTCTGCGTATGCATGGGGGTGTTTCAACAGCCTTAGCGAATCATTACTTACATTAAAGATTTTTCCGCCCAGGTTTTCCAATTTGAGTGTTCCCCTTTCATTGGTTTTGGTATCATATTCTGTATAGGCAACATCAACGCCTTTCAGGCTTACGGTATCGATCCGGGTAGCGATTGGCAATCTTTTCAGCGCATTATGCGGATAGTTCCTACCCTTGTCGAAACTTGGCGGGGGAAGCTCTCTGTTGAGGAATACCGCAACTTTTGCCGCACCGATCGCCAAGTGCCCGGCATGCAGGCTTCCATTGCTATGCAGGGAAAGGAAGTCGAGCCCAGTGAGTTCCATTTCTGTAAAAGATAACGAATACCGATCTTTCTGAACTTTATACTTTCGGCTAAAAGTTAGGTCAGGATACATCGGAATGAGCTTTAGCCCTTTAAGTATCATTGTTTTCCTACTGATGGAACCCTTTAGACTATCCACTTTGATCGTATACATTTGATCTGCCGTTAGCGATTGATAGCCGGCCAACTCAAAGCCGATATTTTTGGCATGGAGCACCCGTGTTGAATCGTACTGGGAAATCGAATCGACCAAAAAATCTTTCACGTCAATCTTCAGGTGCTTCACAACATTTAGTTTTTTCGTCCCACTGTAATAGTCAAAATCAGCATCAATAACCCTGATGTTTCCAATATGCAGCGAGCTGATAGATTTTGACAACTGTTGGTAAAGTGTTTTTTCAACCTTGACCGTATCGGGCTTTTTTGGGACTTTGTGAAAGATCATATCAATTGATGGGTGGTCCAATACAATCGAATTGATCTTGATCTTTTTATTAAGATAGGCGTTCAGGATCCCTACCCTGCTGAATTTTAGATGTGCCAATTTAATCCTGTAAAGATGGGTTGGGGCTTTATTGATTTTCTTCAACTTATTAAAGATGTTCGTATCCGGGGTGAGCTTCAGGCTATCCAGTACTACATTTCCACTCAACAGATTAATGTGGATATCCTTAAAATCAATGTAGTAAAGATGGCCAGAGCTTTCTTCAACACCTTGCCTGATTTTTTCGCCCAAAATAGGTTTCCACTTGGCATTGATATAGATTGCCGCTCCCCCCAAGAGCACGAGCAGGAACAATGCAATTCCGCCAATCCACCTTGCTAATTTTTTATGCCTGATTTTTTTATGCAACATTTAATCATAAAGACAATAAATCGACCATATTGTTTGTTAATTGTAAGGAGATAATTTTGATTGCTGACAATTTGTCATTATTCAATTATAATCGTAATTTTGAAACCCGATAAATTGAACAATTGATGATTGATCTACAGCTGGCTGACAAAAAACACGACGAATCAAGACAAGGAGAGGCGCTATTATTAGCTGCTGCAGAAAAAGGAGATGGCAGAAAACTTTACATTGAAAGTTATGGCTGTCAAATGAACTTTGCCGACAGTGAAATTGTGGCTTCCATATTGGCCGATACAGGTTTTGAAACCACTGGAGATTATCAACAGGCAGATGTCATCTTTATCAATACCTGTTCGATCCGCGAAAATGCGGAACAGCGTGTGCGCAATCGGCTTTCACAATTTGGGGTTGAGAAAAGAAGAAACCCAAAACTGATCGTAGGCGTGTTGGGCTGTATGGCCGAACGCTTAAAAGCCAAATTTTTGGAAGAGGAAAAGCTGGTTGATGTAGTCGTTGGCCCTGATGCCTATCGCGATCTTCCGCAATTGATCAATCAGGTGGAGGAAGGCCATAAGGCGGTAAACGTGATCCTATCACGCGAGGAAACCTATGCAGACATTAGCCCTGTACGCCTAAATAGCAATGGCATCACTGCATTTATTTCGATCATGCGCGGATGTGACAACATGTGTTCTTTTTGTGTTGTCCCATTTACCAGAGGCCGTGAGCGCAGTCGTGACCCTTTTTCTATCCTGGCAGAAGCACGTGAGCTGTTCGAAAACGGCTATCGCGAAGTGACCCTATTGGGGCAAAATGTCGATTCCTATTTTTGGAGCAGACCTTCGACGGGCCATATTGCGGTAAATGACCTTGCCGATGACATGAATACACTTACTGGTGATGCCCTTTTGGAGGCCTTGTCAAATAAAACAGATTTGCCCGAAAAACGCAATAAACTACAGCAAGGGGAAGGCGAAGGGATTAATTTTGCGCAATTATTGGCGATGGTAGCGGAAATCAGCCCAGATCTTAGGGTCCGCTTTTCTACTTCGCACCCAAAAGACATTACCGATGAGGTGTTGCATACCATGGCGCGATATGAAAACATCTGTAATTACATCCATCTGCCCGTACAATCTGGCAACACCAGGATCCTGGCCCTGATGAACAGGACCTATACCCGGGAATGGTATATGGAAAGGATTGATGCCATTCGGAGGATTTTACCTGGCTGCGCAATTTCATCTGATATCATCGCAGGTTTCTGCACCGAAACAGAAGAAGAGCACCAAGATACACTGAGCATCATGCACTATGCCCGCTATAATTTTGCCTACACCTTTAGCTATTCTGAACGGCCAGGCACCTTAGCGGCCAGAAAATATCAGGATAACGTGCCCGAAGCCATAAAAGCCAGACGATTGGCCGAAATCTTTAAAAAGCAGCAGGAAGATTCGCTGGCTTGCCTGGAAGAATTTGTCGGCCGTACCGTAAAAGTACTGATCGAAGGCTTTTCAAAAAAATCTGACCAGGAATACCGTGGCCGGAATGACGAAAATGCAATGGTGGTCTTCCCTGTTGTAGATGCGGTAAAACCTGGCGACTACGCGCATGTTTATATAGAAAAATGTACCTCAGCTACGCTGATTGGACGTATAGTTTAGTAGAGGCTTTCGATTTTTGATGTGTTGTGAGCTGTTTGTTGCGGGACAGGATGCTTAACAAAATCCAATCATAAGAATATAAACTTTGAATTTGCAAGTAACACACGTGACCCGTAACACGTAACCTGCAACCCACAACATGACTATGGATATACAGGACATTAAAAATAGATTTGGGATTATTGGCGCTTCACCTTTGCTGAACCGTGCGATTGATACGGCCAGGCAGGTTGCCCCTACAGACATGTCGGTTCTCATTACTGGAGAAAGTGGAAGTGGAAAGGAAGTATTTTCCCACATCATCCACCAGATGAGTACCCGCAAGCACGGCCCCTTTATTGCCGTCAACTGCGGCGCCATCCCTGAAGGAACGATCGATTCTGAACTGTTCGGCCATGAGAAAGGCTCTTTCACGGGTGCACACGAGGCCAGAAAAGGCTATTTTGAAGTAGCCAATGGCGGAACCATTTTTTTAGATGAGGTTGCCGAACTTCCCTTGGGCACGCAGGCCAGGCTGCTTAGGGTGCTGGAAAGTGGCGAATACTTGCGTGTGGGTTCATCAAAAGTACAGAAAACCGATGTTAGGATTATTGCTGCTACCAATGTGGATGTTTACAACAGTGTCAAATCCGGCAAATTTCGTGAAGATTTGTATTATCGCCTTAACACGGTTCCCTTACGGATTCCAGCCCTCCACGAACGAAAAGAGGACATCTATCTATTGTTCCGCAAGTTTGCTGCAGATTTTAGCGACAAATACCGCACACCGGGCATCCAATTGGAACCTGATGCCATACAGGTTCTGAGCAATTACAGTTGGCCCGGAAATGTTCGTCAGCTCAAAAACATCGCAGAACAGATCTGCGTATTGGAAAAAGATAGGAATGTGAATGCACAGGCCTTGTTAAACTATATCCCGAACGAGCAACAGGGCAATAATTTGCCCATGGCGATCAATGGGAGCACGAAGGAAGATTTTTCTGAACGCGATATCCTCTATAAAGTGCTGTTCGATATGAAAAAGGACATGGTAGAACTGAAAAAACTGGTGGCAGAGATTATCCAGAATGGGGGAAATACCTCGCACATCATGGCCGACAATCCGCAGTTTATCAACCAGCTGTACCAGGAAGTAGAGCTACAGGGCCATCATGAGCCAACTTTGACCATCAAGCATCCAGCGCAAAATGCACCAACTGAGTATAATTTTGCGCATGATGCAGAGGAAGTTGAAGAATCGCTATCGCTCATTGAAAAAGAATCGGACCTGATTAAAAAAGCGCTGAAAAAACATAAGGGAAAGCGAAAATTTGCTGCCCAGGAACTGGGAATTTCCGAGCGCACCCTTTACAGAAAAATCAAGGAACTTAACCTAAACTAGACATGAAGCCGTTCAAATTTATATTTCCGATCGTTCTGCTGCTTTTGACTGGCTGCGCCTATAAATTTAATGGGGCTTCGATCCCTACCGACATGAAAACGGTAAATGTTAAGTTTTTCGAGAATAATGCGCCATTGGTGGTTTCTTATCTGGCACAATCCTTTACCGAAGACCTGAAATCGAGGATCAGGAACCAGAGCAGGCTAAGTATCATAGAAAACGATGCCGATGGGATCTTTGAAGGTCGCATTACGGGATATGACATCAAGCCTATAGCCATCCAAGACAATTCCAATCCGATTGCAGGTGCAAATAGGCTGACCATCACCGTTGCCGTTAAATACACCAATAACACCAAAGATTTCGAGAAACAAAGCTTTGAAGAAAGTTTTAGTGCCTACGAAGATTTTTCTCTCGCCGGGCAAACTTTACAATCGCAAGAACAGCAGTTGATTAAGAAGGTAAATGCAAAGTTGACGGAGAATATTTTTAATCGCGCTTTTGCACAATGGTAGATAAATGCTAATTTCATTTAATTAACGGCATGGAGATCGACTTAGCAACAAAACAACAATTGACAGCGCTGCTTGCAGAACCAAATCTGGTAAGCAGTGACGATGCAAGCCTGTTGGCCAAGCTTACAGCCCAATATCCATACTACCAGCCCCTGCACTTGCTTTTGGCCAAGGCACAACTGCTTGCCGGCAATACGGAGCATTTGGCAACAGCAGCGCTATATCATGGGGGCAACATGGCGTATAAAGTGATCCATGCGCCCGAAAAGTTAAATACCAGATCACTGCACATTGTAGGCCAGGCTGAAATAATTGATGATCAAGAAGAAAGTCCAATTATCCGTGACCAAAGTCCGATCACAGACGAACAGGAAATTTTTGATGAGATTGCAGAAATACCTTTACCTGCAAAAGAAGATTTCACTGATGAACAGGAAATCTATGATGAAATATCAGAATTGATTCCTATTGATGTGCCCTTGGCTGAAATGCCTGAAGAAGAGGTGTATGAAGAAATTGCCGAAATTAGCCCAAATCAAGAATTAGCGCAACAGGAAACAGACACAACGAGCGCTGCTCCGAACCATGAGGAGATTTCTGCAGATGAGCTCGCACTCGAAAATATCGTCGCTACTGATTTCTTTGCCTTCGAAAAAAGCTTTACTACAGAATTAAATACAGCACCGAACATCCCCCAACCTGAAGAATATGATCAGGACGCCGAAGCCCAAACCGTAAGCAAATACAACGATGACAAGCTTCCCTATACTTTTTTATGGTGGCTGGCAAAGACCAGGAAAGAGCACGAACAGATTTTCCAGCCCTATGTAACCCCTAAAAGCAATCCTGAACAGGCACCTGGAGAACTGCAGCAACAGTATGTGGAGCACATTTTCCATTTGCAGACCCCTTTTGGGATGGATGAAAAGTCTCAAGCCGTTCAAGCAGTTGCACACAAGAGTGATGAGATCATCGAAAATTTCATCAAAAATGAACCGCAGATCAGGATTCCTAAAGCTGATCAGCTCAACAACGAAAATAAGGCCAAGCAAAGCGCAGAAGATCACCATGACCTGGTATCAGAGACGCTTGCTTCAATTTACATCGAACAGATGCTTTACCACAAGGCCATAGAGACTTATCAAAAATTAAGTTTGAAGTTTCCAGAAAAAAGCCGTTACTTTGCCGACCTTATTCAATCTTTAGAAAAGAAAATTTAACAAGACATATACAATGGTAGTTTTTTTAGTCATTTTATTAATTATTTTTTGCGTAGCGTTGGGATTATTTGTGTTGATACAAAATCCTAAGGGCGGTGGCCTGGCTACTGGTGGTGCTGGCAGCAATATGTTCGGTGTACAGCGCACAGGCGATGTGTTGGAAAAAGGCACCTGGGTATTATTGGCCCTGATTGTTGTAGGCTCATTGGCACTCACAACAGTGGGAAAATCTAGCAATGGACAGATGAGTGGCGGTACTTCTAAAATCGACCAGATGGTTGACAAAACACCAGCTGCATCTCCACTGGGCGTACCTTCTGGCCAACAACAACCTGCACAGACAGCTCCTGCGGCCAAAGACACCACAAAGAAATAATTCCATTTGGAACATGAAAAAAACTCCTAAGCTGACTTAGGAGTTTTTTTTTTAGATAAAAATTTTACCCATATTGAATACGAAGTCTTAAAAATCGTATATAAATATTTTTTCCTGTCAGACTGGCACGCTTAACTTAAGCTTAAAATCCTTAAACTGACATTAGGTGCAAATTTGACAAGTTTGTGCCATTGGCACAAAAACTGATACGTAAAGGTCGCCGTACTTAGTACGTATTCAATTAATTATAAAAACTAAAAATAAAAGTATCTTATGGCTTTAAACTTTAAACCTAATGCAGACAGAGTAGTTGTCGAAGCTGCTGCTGCAGAAGAAAAAACAGCTTCAGGTATCTATATCCCTGATACCGCTAAAGAAAAACCGCAACAAGGCGTTGTTGTTGCAGTCGGACCGGGCAAATATGCCGACCAAACAGGCAGCCTTATTCCTTTAAGCGTTAAAGTGGGCGATCAGGTTTTGTATAGCAAATATGGTGGTACCGAAGTAACCATTGAAGGTAAGGAGTATCTGATTATGAGAGACTCTGATATTTTAGGGACTTTATAATAAAATTTAACCGTTGCAACATAAATGTTGTAATGATAGAAATCAATATTTGGAGAGTTAGACTTAGACTTTTCGACCTTAAACATTTAACAATAAAAAAATGGCTAAACAAGTAAAATATAATGTTGAAGCACGCGACTCACTGAAAAGAGGCGTTGATATTTTAGCGAATGCAGTTAAAGTAACATTGGGCCCTAAAGGCCGTAATGTAATTATCGATAAAAAATTTGGTTCACCTGCCATTACTAAAGATGGGGTAACCGTGGCCAAAGAAATCGAATTGAAAGATCCGATCGAGAACATGGGCGCACAAATGGTAAAGGAGGTGGCTTCCAAAACTGCTGATATTGCAGGTGACGGAACAACCACCGCTACCGTTCTGGCACAAGCCATTGTTACCGCTGGAATTAAAAACGTTGCTGCCGGTGCAAATCCAATGGATTTAAAACGTGGTATCGACAAAGCAGTTGCCGCAGTAGTAGCGAACTTGAAAACTCAATCGCAAACAGTTGGCGAAGACAATAACAAGATCAAACAAGTTGCTTCGATCTCGGCCAATAACGACGATGTGATCGGCTCGC
Organism: Pedobacter sp.; assembly: GCA_031119475.1. Lineage (GTDB taxonomy): Bacteria > Bacteroidota > Bacteroidia > Sphingobacteriales > Sphingobacteriaceae > Pedobacter. The sequence goes on from JAVHXV010000003.1 coordinate 118,583, forward strand.
TGATTGCAGAGGCAATGGGCAAGGTTGGTAAAGATGGCGTCATCACTGTTGAAGAAGCAAAAGGTACTGAAACAGAAGTTAAAACTGTAGAAGGTATGCAGTTCGACCGTGGTTACCTTTCTCCATATTTTGTAACCAATGCCGATAAAATGGAAGCAGAGCTGGAAAGCCCATTCATTTTGATCTACGACAAGAAAATCAGCAACATGAAAGAATTGTTGCCTGTTTTGGAAAAAACCGTACAGACTGGAAAGCCTTTGGTCATTATCTCAGAAGACCTGGATGGTGAGGCGTTGGCGACCTTGGTTGTCAATAAGATCCGTGGCTCACTGAAAGTTGTCGCAGTTAAAGCTCCTGGCTTCGGCGATAGGAGGAAAGCAATGTTGGAAGACATTGCTATTTTAACTGGCGGAACCGTGATTTCGGAAGAAAGAGGATATAAATTGGAAAATGCCGACCTTTCTTACTTGGGATCGGCAGAAAAAGTAGTAGTTGATAAAGACAATACTACCGTGATCAATGGTGCAGGCCAAACAGACGACATCAAATCACGTGTAAGCCAGATCAAAGCCCAAATTGAGACCACCACTTCAGATTACGATAAAGAAAAATTACAGGAACGTTTGGCCAAGCTTTCTGGCGGAGTAGCCGTATTGTATGTGGGTGCTGCCAGCGAAGTAGAGATGAAAGAGAAAAAAGACCGTGTGGATGATGCTTTGCACGCAACCCGTGCCGCAGTTGAAGAAGGTATTGTTGCAGGTGGTGGTGTGGCCTTTATCCGTGCTGTTGCTTCTTTGAGCGACCTAAAAGGATCAAACGAAGATGAGACCACTGGTATTGCCATCGTAAAACGTGCCATTGAAGAGCCTTTGCGCCAGATCTGTGAAAACGCAGGGATAGAAGGTTCTATCGTTGTACAAAAAGTGAAGGAAGGCCAAGCAGACTTTGGTTACAATGCACGTACCGATGTATATGAAAACCTGATCGGTGCAGGAGTAATCGACCCGACAAAAGTTAGTCGTGTGGCCTTAGAGAATGCGGCATCTATTGCGGCCATGCTCTTAACAACAGAAGTTGTATTGGCAGACGAACCAGAAGAAGCCGGCGCAGGAGCACATGCACACCCTCCAATGGGCGGTGGCATGGGCGGAATGATGTAATTTAAGGAGAAAGCGTAGGCGGAAAGCGTAGCGTGTTAGGCATCATGCCATACATGTAATCACGCCAAATGTCCAATATAAAATCCCTCATAGTAAACCTATGGGGGATTTTTTTCGTATAAGGAATTAGATTGTAACTTAATTGATATTTAATTATCTTTACGTTCCCTAGTTGAATTGTTATTGTGAAATTTTTACGTGCGCTTTTATTGGCAATCTTATGCTCTTTTGCTTTATCGGCATCTGCACAGCTCGCCATTAACGCCTTCGATCCAGGTCCATATACACCGGGAAGCACAATAGCCGTTAAATTTGAAATAGATCCCGCAACCTGTATCCCGAGGGTAAACACTTTTACCATGTATTTATCTGATGCAGCGGGAAATTTTAGCGCAACTCCAACTGAAATTGGTCGTTATACGGGTTTTTATAGCACTTATGTAAATGGTATCATCCCAGCTGGCACGCCAACAGGCAATAATTATAGGATCAGGATCGTAGCGAGCTCCAATGGACTGACCACTACGACAGGGGCATTTACCATTAATGCTGCGTTGCCCACGGTAACGGCAAGCATCATCAGTAGTAAGTCCATATCCAATGCTGCTGCCAATGCCAACAACATGCAGACCTTTGGTTTTTGTGCGCCCACCACAGGATCGGCTGCAGATATCACGCTCGCCAATGGCTCAAGTGCCGCGGCTTCGGCAACATTTACCAATGAAATAGATGGCACAACAAATACAGTTACCATTGATCCACAGATTACTTATCGTCCGGATGTGGGCCATTATACCATGTTCGTTAAGGTAACCATGCCGAATGGAACTGTGGCCACCAAGGCCTACTTCATCATTAACAGCACAACGGTAACCTCATTGAACACCTCTGGGGCCAATACCGTCTGTTTACCTGGCGGAAATCTTTCTTATGCGATTTCTCCAGCCGCTTACGAAAGAAATTTTCCTGGCAACACCTATAGCGTAAACTGGGGCGATAACACTACCAATACCTATACGCACTGTGAGCTGATGCTGAACGGGGCGATCTCACATACCTATACCACATCATCCTGCGGGCAGACCAACGTTAACGGTAGCGTAACCACTTACAATGCTTTTGGTATCAACCTGCAGACCATCAACCCTTTCTGTGGAAACGTTGGAACGCCGATTTCTACGACCGCCAAAGTAGTAAACTCTACAGAAAACCGCTTCAATGGTCCTTTGCTTGGTTGTTCAAATGCTGATGTCACTTTTGTAAACCAATCGCTCCTTGGTGACGATCCCAACAATACTGGCCCAACCTGTTTGCCAGACAATGCTACTTTTAACTGGTATGTTGATGGAGTGTTGAAACTCGCCGGAGTGCCTATAACCACCGATTTTGTATACAGGTTTACCAGCGGGAACCATACGGTTACACTGGAATCAACGAGTACCAATGGATGTACTACACCTAATGTTACACGGAACATTTGTGTACAGAACCCACCAGTACCGGCTTTCAACTTTACGCCAAGTAATACCTGTGGACCAGTTGTTTTAACACCAAATAACACTTCAACCATTGACAATGTATGTAATGCCAACAATGTATATACCTGGAACGTATCTCCAGCGGTAAATTTTGTTGGAGGAACAGATTCCCATAGCGCGGCACCACAATTTGACTTCAGCACACCTGGCGTTTATACCATTAGCCTATCGGTGAGCACCGCAACCTGTGGCGTGGTTACTTCTGCTCCGCAGGAAGTGATCATCAACTCCAATCCGGTAGCTATCCTTTCAAACGATACCGATATCTGCAACCTGGGCACTTACGATTTTACGCCAACTGGTCCTCCAGTAACAAGAACCCTTGTATCTGGCACGGCAGCCGATCAGCCCAACACCTATACCTGGACCGTTACACCAAATACTTTTGCTTTCGCCAACGGGACCGACCTGCATACCAAATACCCTTCCATTACTTTTAATGACTACGTTACCTACACCGTTACCCTAACGCATACCAACTCGTGTGGTACCACTGTTGCCACACAGCACATTACCTTTAAGCCTGCCCCTGCAGTATATGCAGGCCCAGATATTCCGATGTGCTACAATGACCCTACGGTAACCTTGGCCGGAACCATTACCGGCGCGTCGACAGGAAATACCTGGGTTGGCGGAAATGGTACTTTTGCCCCTGATCGCAATACATTGAATGCCGTATATACGCCAACTGCGGCTGAACGTCTTGCCGGGCAGGTTACGCTCACCTTACGGGTAACTACCTCCTTGCCTTCACCTTGTAACGTCATAGAAGACGAAGTAAACATCAACATTACCCAAAACGTTACGGTAAATAGTTCGAATACAAAATCAATCTGTACTGGCGCAAACGTAAACTATACCCCTACTTCAGCAACTGCAGGCGTCACCTTTTCATGGACGGCTACAGGAAGTGCAAACGCAGGTGGATATGCCGCTGGAAATGGGACCACGATCTCAGATATCTTGACCAATAGCGATCCAAATGCCAATGCAACGGTAACCTATACCATTACACCATCAATTAATGGTTGTGCCGGAACACCATTTACGCTTACGGTAACGGTAACCCCCAATCCAATTGTTACGCCGGTTACACCGGTTACCCTATGTAGCGGACAAAGCACTAACATCAACCTGGCCTCGAATTTAGCTGGCACAACTTATGTATGGACCAGTGTAGCTTCTGCAGGTATTACGGGAAATACCAATGGTAATGGCGCTACCATTGTTAATCAACTTTCCAATTCTGGCACAACAGCAGGCACAGTAACTTATACCGTAACACCTACTTCTGCCAATGGATGTCCGGGCAATCCCGAGCAGATCATTGTCAATGTAGACCCTGCACCTACCGCATCTTTCGCTGGGCCAAATGAATCGATCTGCGATATCTCCACCTATACATTGAGGGGAAACAATCCCAGCATTGGCACAGGGCTATGGACCCAAATATCTGGCCCGACAACCGTTGTTTTCGCCAACGACACGCAGAACAATTCGCTGGTAAGCAACTTGCAGACAGGCGGCACCTATGTTTTCAGGTGGACGATAACAGGGGCAGCCAGTTGCGCACCTTCATCGTCTGATGTGACGATTACCGTTAATCCACAATCTGTGGGCGGCACCTCGGCAGGAGCTACGACAGTGTGTGCCGGAACCAATACAGGACAGATTACCTTAAGTGGCCAAACAGGCAGTGTGATCCGATGGGAAAGCTCAACCGACGGCCTGACCTGGTCTCCAATTAATGAAACCAATACTACATTAACATTCAACGACCTCCTTGTCACCACCCAATTTAGGGCTGTGGTACAGAGTGGTGTGTGTACCAGTGCGAATTCTACTGCTACAACAGTTACCGTAAACCAACCGGTTACAACGGCCAATGCGGGTCAGCCCCAAGTGCTCTGCAACGTGACAACGACCACATTAAATGGTAACAACCCTAATCCGAATACAGGGACATGGACAGTCGTTTCCCCACCTACTCCCAATGTAACATTTGTTGATCCCAGCCTACCCAATGCAACCGTGAATGGGCTTGTGGCCGGAAACACCTATACTTTCCGCTGGACAATCAGTGGATCAGCTTCTTGTCCGCCCAGCACAAGTGATGTCACTGTAACCATAGAACTTCCTTCTGATGGTGGAACAGCCAATGGAAGTGCGACGGTTTGTGCGGGCAACAATGGCGGAAACATTACTTTAAGTGGCCAAGTGGGCAACATCATCAGATGGGAAAGCTCAACCGATGGGTTCAATACGGTAACTACCATCGCTGCCACCACCACCAGCATTCCTTATGCCAACCTAAATACGACCACCCAATATAGGGCTGTTGTCCAAAATGGCACCTGTGGGGCGGCAAATTCTGCCGTTGCCACCATCTCCGTAAACCAGCAGGCTGTTGCCGCAAATGCAGGCCTTGATCAGGAACTGTGCAACCAGACCACAACAACCCTCAATGGAAATTCACCTGGCATTAATACTGGTCTTTGGACCATCATTTCAGGTCCTGCCGGTGCAACGATAGACCAGCCAGCACAATATAATTCGCCCGTTTCGGGATTAGTGCCCGGAACATATATTTTCAGGTGGACCGTATCCGGACAGGCACCTTGTGGAGCAACATCTGACGATGTGACGATCGTAAACTTAGCGCCTATCCAAAATAACACGATCAATACACCGATAACGACCAACTGTACCGGACAGACCATTACGCTTACCGGTGCGCAACCAACAGGTGGAAGCAATGTTTATACTTTTAGTTGGGAAAGCAGCCCGACCGGAAACGCACCATGGACGACCATCAATGGACAGACCGCAAGAGACCTGACAATCGTTGTCAACAACACAATGTCCTATCGCCGGGTGGTCAATAGTGGCGCATGCTCAACCATCAGCAACGTCTTGACCATTACCGCCCTTCCACCTATTGCATCCAATAGCATTGCTACGGATCAGGTCATCTGCGCCGGAACAAATCCATTACCGATCGTAGGTTCGCAGCCAACAGGCGGAGACGGAGCCAACTATACCTATGGTTGGGAAAGCAGTCCTGATGGCCTGACCAACTGGAGCTTTGTTCCAGGGGCAACAGGCAGGGACATCGCGCCGACCGGTCTTGCACAAACCACCTATTTTAGACGGCTGGTTAGCAGTGCCGCCTGTACAGGTGCCCAACAGAGCGTGAGCAATGTGGTAAAGATAACGGTCAATCCTAATGCCAGGGCTGAATTTACCTGGACCAATGATATTGGCTGCGTAAACTTTGTGATCGACCAGAATAATGTTAAGGCAGTTCCATATGCAGACCGCAACGATGTCTATACCTGGTATGTAGATGGCGTGCAGATTGGGCAGGGCATCACCTTCCCCGGCTATACGATCTCTACCTATAACACAGAAATCGAGATTAAACTGGTGGTAACGAGTAGCCTCAACTGTGATCCGAGCGAAATTTCACATCGTTTTAAAACCTATCCGAATATCGCTGCAGGATTTACGCAAGACCGGAATGCAGGTTGCGGACCGCTTGATGTGACCTTTACCAATACAACTGCCGCAGCAGCTACCAATGTATACGAATGGAGCATTGACGGTGTAGTGGTCAGCAATGCGCGGGACTTGGGGACAAGAACTTTTGCGCCAACCAACCAGGGCATTGATCGCACCTATAATATCTTATTGAGGGTAACTTCAGATTGTGGCGTAACCAGTGTTGCAAGCACTGTAGTCGTTAATTCTACGCCTATCCCTGCAATTTCTGCTGTTAAGGACAATGGCTGTTCAGATTTTCATGCCGAATTTATCAATACAACGCCCGGCAAGGCTACCAACACCTACATCGTTGATTTTGGTGATGGATCTGCGCCTGTAGCCTACAATTGGGGCGATGCCATTACACACACGTACACCACGACCACAGTTAGGGATTTCCCGGTAACCATAACGGCAACCAATAGCTGTGGATCGGTGACGAGCCAGCCCATCTATGTCCGTGTGTCGCCAAATGACATTGTCCCCATATTTTTTGCGCCACCAGCACAACAGACCGTTTGCGCGGGCACAGAAGTTACTTTCCAAAATAATTCGGCAGGAGCAAGCAGGTTTACCTATGACTTTAAAGATGGGTCGCCAATCGTGGCCAGTCCTTCTGGCCTTCCCGAAACCATCCATCGTATATTTAACCAGCCTGGTACTTATGATGTGACCATGACGGCCTATAATGATTGTGCTACGCCGAGGTCGGCCGTACAGCGCATTGTCGTGCTGGCCAGGCCACAGGCCATTTTTAGTGCCGATGTCAATACCGGATGCACTGGTCTCGCCGTACAATTTACACAGGCCAGTACAGATGCCATCCGATATGATTGGAATTTTGGCGATGGTACCAACCCGTCAACAGAGGAAAACCCAGAGCACGTATTTAATGTGCCCCCGGGAACCTATACCGTAACGCTTACTGTTACCAACCAGTTGCAATGTAGCCATACCACTACACACACAATTACCATTGTAGGACCGCCGACAGCCGATTTTGCTCCATCGCCTGCCGCCACCATCAGCATACCAGATTATACTTTCAGGTTTACCAATCTCAGCACAAATGGGGCAGAAACCTATAAATGGAGCTTTGGCGATGGTGATTTTTCAACCCAAAAAGACCCGGTCCATACCTATCCAGATACTGGCCAATTTAAGGTAGAGCTCATCGCCTTTAACAAATATGGCTGTTCAGACACCATTCCGATCACGGTACGTATTGTTGGCGTGCCAGGCTACACATTTGTACCAAATTCTTTCATCCCTGGAAGTACTAGTGTGCAGCTTCAAACGTTTAGAGCTGTGGGCTCGGGCATGAAGAGCTGGAAAATGACGATCCTGAATAAATGGGGACAGGTATTGTGGGAAACCACCAAACTGGAAGATGGCAAGCCGGTAGAAGGTTGGGACGGCACATTTAAAGGTGTACCACAGCCCCAGGGCATCTATTTCTGGAAGATTGAGGTAGAACTGATCAACGGGTCGGAATGGAAAGGAATGAGTATTGGAAATGCACCGCCACGGCGAACTGGACAGATATATTTAATAAGATGATGAAAAGGATGCGTGTTGGGATGTTGGGCCTTTACCTGAGCTGTTGCAGTTTATTTGCATCGGCACAGGACCATCTGTTTTCTCAATTTTTTAATGCCCCAATCTATCTAAACCCCTCCTTGACCGGACAATTTGATGGCGACCTGCGCCTCAACATGATCTACCGGAACCAGTGGTCGTCTTTAGGGGGCGACCTTTCCTATATCAATGCTTCCGTAGATGTGGCCGTACCCAAGCTTGCCGGCGGGGTTGGTCTTTCCTTTAACAGGAGCAGTGAGGGAACAGCCTATCTTACCAAGAACAACATTGCCGCCACTTATTCTTACAGTGTAGGAGATGATGATTTTCTGGCCTCATTTGGTTTACAGGCAGGTTTTACCAACCGCTCCATCGATTGGAGCAAACTGGTTTTCATTGACCAGATCGACCGCCGTTTAGGCTACATTGAAGGCAGTGTGTCTGCCGCCCAGCTGCCAGAAATCTCCAACCGCTTTTTCTTCGATCCCGCAGCAGGCGTAAATTTTGTTTACCGCAATGCGATGCTTGGTGCAGCTGCCTACCACATCAATCGGCCAGATGAATCGTTCAGTGGCACCCAAGCCAAATTGCCCATGCGGATAGCCATAAATGCCAGCTTTAAGATGCCATTGAGCTACAACTATAATTATTTGGAAGATGAAGGTGCCTTCCTCATCCCATCTGTGGTGTATTATAAACAGGGCAATGTAAGTTCCATCAGCGCAGGTGCCCAATTTAAATACAAAGGCTTCAATACCGGACTGTGGTACCGTACCAATCAGGAAGGCGGCTCTGATGCCATTGTGTTCTCGTTGATATTTGACATCTTCCTCAAACGTAGCGACACGGAAAAGATCAGGCTCGGCGTGAGCCATGATGCCACCACCTCAAAGTTAAATTATACAAATACCAGCGGTACAACAGAAGCCAGCGTAGGATACGAAAAATACTGGCCAAATAGCACGCGCACCAAGAAATACAATGGATTGAGGTGCTCTAACTTCTTTTAGCCATTACCAGCTATTGCCCAGGTGCATGGCCGTTTTCTGCAATATCCCTATTCTTTCGTTCAGGAACAACACGGTTTCAGAATCGATATCATAATCAAGCTGATACCTGGACTGTATATAGGCATCCTCCAACAGTTGGAGATAATACAGTTCTTCGGACTCGATCGCAGAAAAAATACCGATCATTTCCGGAGCAAAACGTTTGATGTGCTTTCTGAGCACCGCTGGGGAATGGCACTTTATATCTTTACCCCTTAACGTATTTAATAGGCAACGAAAGGTAAGTTCACAGCTTTGGTGCAGCATGAACATGGTCGTGTCTAAAATATGTTGGTCTAGATAAAACTGCGCCCCGTTATAAAAATGAATGGCTTTTTGTATGCCCAGATTAAACTGGAAGGCAGCCTGTTCTTTGGCCAACATCAGTTTTTCTAGAGCTACCGGTCGAAAAATTTCCTCGCTGTTCTTTCGATAGATCAGGTTTTCTGGAACACAGACCCGGTTGTAAAATACATGCCCATTACTCAGTTGCGCATTCAACAGGCCATAATTGTGGATCGTACAGGTCATTTCTTCCTGGCCCAATAACGTCAGATCGATCACATTTTCAAATGCCGCATAGGCCGTCGTGCAGTTTCTTTCCAATACAACCATCAGATCGATGTTTCCAGTAGGTCTGCCCAAGTTATAGATCATTCCTACTGGAATTGCATGTTTGAGCAAATTCACGATCCCTTCCATCGAAATCAGGGTACATTCTTCGAAAATAGGAACCCCATGAATCGCTTCAAGCTTCCCTGGCGTTGACGGATAGTCTTCAAAAAATGTAAGGCCTGAATTTTGGCCACCATATATTGGCATCTGTTGTTCCATTGGAATGATCGTGTGCTGTTAAACTACATAAATTTTGGGTCAACATCCTTGCCCTGGATTTCGTCCAACAGGTCGGTCAACCAATAAAAGTCTGAAAGGGTATCCTCAAAATCAGTCGGCAGCCCGCCCATGTTGTAAAACAGGTAATCGATCAGCATTTTACGCAGCCCCCGGTTTAATCGCTGGGCAGGAACCACGCTAAGAAATTGCTGGAAGCCTGATAGTACGTTTGGTGCTATTTCTTCTGAATGCTGAACTTCATTGATAGGCTCCTTGTCTGGCTCAGCAGCAACATTTTTCATCCCTTCACTTTCATTTTCGTTCCTGATAAAAATTAGCCAACAGCATTCGATCAATCTCCGCAGGTGCCTGTAAAAAAGAGCAGTCTCTTCTACATCCAACATTACATTCGGACTTAAGGCCGTATTTAACCAATTGTACAATAGGCGATGTGCATCTTGTAGCGCAAAGCTCTCGAAAAAATGCGCCAGTCCCGCAAGCGGGTCCAACAATTCTGTACGGCTAAGGTGTTTCACATAAAACTCATGCTGCAAGCATTCCCTGCTCAAAAAGGCATCCTGCGCTGTGGCCAAAGATTTGGCGAGCTGGTCATTCCGTTCACTTTTGGTAAGCAGCCATGCCGCATTCAACAGGTTACAGAGCAATTTGTGCTCGTGCAAGGGATGGTAAACAGTGCTCACTTCCAGGTAATCATAGCTTAGCAGCGCATTTTTCCATTGCTTGAGGCGCTTGAGGTGTCCCTGTAGATTGCGATCGCCAAAAAATGAGGCAAAGGTTGTCAATGGATCCTGAATCGGATCATAAATAAAATTATCACGACAGATCTGTCCTAATAATTCTGGATAGGGTACGTTAATCATAAATTAATAATTTAAGGTAAGTAGATGTGCATTTCTGGTATAATCTGGTCTAAAAATCAATTCGCCGTCCTACTTTATGGGCATCTGCCTTTTTTTAATTACATTAGAAATACAGAACAATGCTATACACAATAAATGAGTAAATCAAAACAAAATATCCACAATATTCACAATAATGGAAGTATAATTAATAAATCCTTGATTTTGAATAGGATAAAATTTCATTATAACCTAAAAAATAATACCGATTTAGCCCGATTTTTGGGCATAGAGACCAATACGCTATCTAACTGGTACAAGAGAAATACGCTGAATTACGATTTAATATTCACAAAATGTGAAGAATTGAATCCAAACTGGATCATCAATGGACATGGCAGGCCCAGCAAATCTTACCATAACCCAGAAGAAAATCCAGCTGCCTTTGCAGATGAGGCCCGCGAATACCTACGCTCCATTGACCAACAGGAAGAGGTCGAAAAGCTGACCAAGGTCATTGCGGCCCAAGACCAGACCATTGCCGCACAGGCCCAAACCATCATGCTCATGGAAAAGCTGATCGGCCAAAAATAACCATCTTTTCTGCGTCATAACTGCTGTATGGCTATGTTAGATTTGAGGAAACAATCGTAAATTTGAATATGCCAAATGAACAAATTTCTGTTTTTGATATCTTTAAGATAGGAATAGGTCCTTCAAGTTCACATACTTTGGGACCATGGCGTGCGGCACAGCAGTTTACAGCCGCCCTGCAACAACAGCAGCTCTTGGAGCAGGTTGTTCAGGTAAAGATCTTGCTCTATGGCTCACTGGCCAAGACTGGAAAAGGACATGGAACAGATATTGCCATTTTGCTGGGACTGGCTGGAGGCGATCCGGTTACGTTTAACGTGGATGCGATCGATAGTACGGTCGACCAGATTAAACAGAGCGGCAAACTCCTTTTGGCTGGAACCCACCAGCTTGATTTTTCCTACAACGACGACCTGATCTTCTTATTTACGGAAAGCCTGCCCTTCCACCCCAATGCCGTTACCTTTCAGGCTTTTTTATCCTCAGAAAAGGCATTCTCTGCAACCTATTATTCCATAGGCGGTGGTTTTGTGGTAAAGGAAGGAGAAAATGGCAGCGAAAAAGAACAGGTAGATCTTCCCTTCCCGGTACAGAAAGCCAGTGAACTTTTGCACTGGTGCCTATCTACAGGGTTAAAAGTAAGCGAAGTTGTGATGGAAAACGAGTCGGCATGGCGGCCAGAAGCGGTCACCAAAAAAGGGATCCTCCAACATTTTCACGTCATTAGGGATTGTATCTATCGTGGATGCCACACCAGCGGTTTTTTACCTGGCGGATTAAATGTTGCCCGCAGGGCAGCCAAACTCAATGAACGTTTAATTAAAGGGCAAGCGTATCAAGACTATGATTCCTGGGTAAGCACCATCCGCAACGGCGGGAATGGATTTAACTACATTTTAGATTGGGTGAGCTGTTTTGCCCTCGCGGTCAATGAAGAAAATGCTGCATTTGGACGGGTTGTTACGGCACCTACCAATGGAGCAGCAGGCGTTATCCCGGCGGTACTGCAGTATTTTATCGTTTTCTGCGACGGATATGACGAAAGCAAGATTATCCAGTTTATCGCCTGTGCGTCAGAGATCGGCAGCATCTTTAAGAAAGGAGCAACCATCTCTGCAGCAATGGGAGGCTGTCAGGCCGAGATTGGCGTTTCTTCTGCCATGGCCGCGGCAGCACTGACCGAAGTACTGGGGGGTTCACAGCGCCAAGTCCTTATGGCGGCAGAAATTGCCATGGAACATCATTTGGGACTTACCTGCGATCCGATTGGCGGATTGGTACAGATCCCATGTATCGAGCGCAATACCATGGGCGCTATCAAGGCCATTACCGCAAGCCAACTTGCATTGCAGAGCAATCCAGATAAGGCCAAGGTTAGCTTAGATGCAGTAGTGAACACGATGTGGGAAACCGCACTCGATATGAACTCAAAATATAAGGAAACTTCTGATGGCGGATTGGCCACAAACATCCCGCTCAGTTTGCCAGAATGCTAGTTTCGGGACTTCGTAGCTCTTCCTGAAGCTACCAAATACACCATAAATACCTTAAAAAGCCCCGCTATAGGTTAATACCAACCACCAGATTCCCGTGGTGATAAAAGACAGCGCAATGCCTACACCCACCACCAGATTGGAAAGTTTGGGGTTGAGGTTGTATTGGTCGGCGACGATCCCAGCGGTAACCAGTGTTGGCATGGCCGCTTCGAAAATAGCAATTTTGGGCACCATTCCCTTCAGCCCGAATAATATGGCTACGATCATCACCAGCAAGGGAGCAATCATCAATTTATAGAGCAAGGCCATACTGATGTGTTTGATTTCGCTCGCCCATCCACCAAACTTGAGCTGCAGACCGACCGAAAATAAAGCCAATGGCCCAACAGTAGAAGCTATTTTATCGAAAAACACAGACAAAGGCGAGATATCTACAAAATGTGGCAAGATAAGGGCCAATATAAATCCCCATATCGGTGGAAAGGTCACCACCTTTTTGAAGAGCAAAGTCGCATCCAGTTTCTGATCCTGTGAAGACTTGATGGCCACAAAGATACCAATGGTAGATAAGATGGCGAATGTAATCTGGTCACAGATAATGGCAATGCCGATTTCCTGTTCGCTAAAATAGGCGATGATCAGCGCAAAACCCACAAATGAGGTATTGCTCAACAATGCCGTCAATTTTAGTCCGCCAAGCGTAGCCTTGCTCATTTTTTTGTCTGCCCTGCCATAGATAGTGATGTAGATCCATCCAAATGCCCAGACCAATACCGGAGATAGCGCCAAGAAAAGGAGCTCTGGCTTAAATTGAAGATGTGGCAGGTATTTAAAGGAAATAGCGGGCAGGCCGAGATAAATGATCCATGCGTTTATTCCTTTGTGTGCATCTTTGGGGAGGACACCTGATTTCCGAAAGCAGATGCCCGCAGTGATGCAGACCAGGATGAGCAAAAAATTGGACATTGTATTTTTTTGTCAAATATAGCAATCTGTTTCAAATCTGCTGCCTGGCCTTAATGGCCAGGTAATTGTTGACCACATCGATCGTTAAATGCTGTGGCTGTGTAAGCAGGCTTAAAATCCCATGCTTGGTCAGTTCCCTCACCATCAATTCTTTTTCAAAGGCAAATTTTTCTGCAATGGTTTTCACGTAAATGCCTTCCACATCTTTTGCTGGAACTTCGCTCAGGCTTTTCAACGTAATGTTTTCGAAAAACACAACAAGGAGTAAATGATACTTGGCAATGCGTTTGAGGAAAGGCAATTGTCTTTCCAGTGCGCTCATGCTTTCAAAATTGGTAAAGAAAACGATCAGGCTGCGTTGCTTAGCTGTTGTCCTCAATGCAACAAACAGCGACTCCATATCGGCTTCAAGGTAACGGGTTTTTTCTTTGTAGAGCACTTCCATGATCTTGTTCAGTTGTGTCGCCCGTCGATCGGCCGGCACAATGCTGCCAATCCTTTCTGCCATGGTTATCAAACCCGCCTTGTCCTGCTTCACCAAGGCCACGCTGCTTAGGATCAAGCTTGCATTGATGGCATAATCCAACAGGCTCAACCCTTCGAACGGCATTTTCATGGCACGCGATTTATCGATCACACAATACACGTGCTGTGCTTTTTCGTCGGTGTACGAATTGACCATCAGATCGCCCTTGCGCGCCGTTGCCTTCCAGTTGATGGTCCGATAATCGTCGCCACGCACATAATTTTTAACCTGGTCAAACTCCATGTTGTGGCCCAGTCTCCGGATTTTTTTAATGCCGATTTCTGTAAGCCGGTTAGAAATGGCCATCAGCTCATATTGCCGTAGTTTTAAAAAGGATGGATAGACGGGAACAACACGATCACCAGCAATATTGAACCTTCGGCTCACCAACTTTAACGGAGACGACACAAAAAGCCGCACCAGTCCAAAATCATATTCCCCACGTTTGGTTGGCCGCAGCAGATAACTGATTACTTTCTGTTCCCTTACACCGAGGCTTGACCTGAACCAAAGATTGCGCTTCTGGAACTGAAAAGGAATTTCATCAATGATGCCTACGCTCACCGGAAAGGCATAAAAATTTTCCAGATAGATCTTGAGCTCATTATCGTCGCCATTGCTCAGGCGATCGGGCATTTCCCTCCTTAAAAAAACTCCTTTTTTTGTTCTGTACAGCAATAAAATATCTATTCCGACTAGCAATGCCAAGGTGCCAAAGGCCAGATAGGGCAGATCGCCCAAAATGGGAATGAAAAAAGAAAATAAAAATAAGCACACGCATCCGCCAAGGGCGATAAACAATCGGCTGCCCAGGAAGAGGTCGGTATAATATTTTCTAAAGATTTTTTTCATGGATGTTCAGCTCTCCATCGGCTTATCTCGGTACTTCTATTTTTTTGATGATCTGTGCTACGATATCGGCCGTGGTAATGCCTTCCATTTCTTTTTCCGGACTGAGCATAATGCGATGTGCCAACACGGGGGCCGCAACTTTTACAATATCGTCTGGCGTAATAAAATCTCTTCCGGCCATGGCCGCAATTGCCTTGGCGCCGTTTACCAGGGCCAAAGATGCCCGCGGCGATGCACCCAGGTATAACGATTTGTGGTTGCGTGTTTCGTGGACGATCTGCGCGGCATAGGCCAACAATTTTTCTTCTACAAATAGCGACTTGATAATTGAACGTAAGGATTTGATCTGTTCAACACTGAGCACCGGCTGGATTTCATTGAGCTGATCTGCCGTTTTTAGCTGATGCTGGCGGTTTAAGATCGCTATTTCTTCTTCTAACGAAGGATATTTAACTTCAATTTTAAAAAGGAACCGGTCCAACTGCGCTTCGGGCAAACGGTAGGTGCCTTCCTGTTCGATCGGGTTCTGTGTGGCCAGTACCATAAAAGGCTCGTGGAGGTGATAGGTTTCGCCATCCACCGTGATCTGCCTTTCTTCCATGGCCTCAAAAAGCGCCGACTGTGTCTTTGCAGGTGCCCTATTGATCTCATCAACCAAAATGATGTTCCCAAAGATCGGGCCTTGCCTAAACTGGAATTCAGCAGTCTTAGGACTGAATACGGCAGTTCCCACGACATCAGACGGCATGAGGTCCGGCGTAAACTGGATCCTAGAAAAAGTGGCCGAAATGCATCTTGCCATCAACTTGGCACTTAAGGTCTTCGCTACGCCCGGAACGCCTTCCAATAAGAGGTGCCCATCGGCCAATAAACCCGCAATTAAAAGGTCTATGGTATCCTGTTGCCCGATGATGACTTTTCCGAGCGATTGCCTGATCTCTGCTACAGCCGCACTGAGCTGGGTTAAATCGGTTCTTTGGTTAAACATTTCCTGTTCCATAGCTATTGATCTTGTTCATAAAATTTTTCGATTAAGGTATTGAGGCTAATCAGTTGCTTATCGCTGATCTTTTCGCCTTGATTAAAACTGATGATGGCCGAGAAGAGGGTTTCGATCACTTCTGGCGATGCACTGGAAACATGGATCAAACGGTCCATCAACTCCTGGTTGACCTCGGTGGTCTTCAATTTATATTTTCGCCGGATGTAGGCCCAGAAGTACGTAATTTTTTTGGCCACAATGTCCTGATGGTTCCGCTGCTGATAATATACACGCCCAACTACTTTGACAAAGTCGACAGAGGTGTTTTTTAAATGGGCAATGACCGGAATAATGCGTTGTCTCCGCTTCATTTCGTAAAGTACAAAAATGACCAGCCCCCAGAGCGCGAGGTTATAAGCCCACCTCAATCGATCATTGTCGAAAAATACCCTCAACATCGATTTGTCCTGCACGTCGTTGCGGGTAAAATGCTCATCCCAGATCAACTGGTCGGCCTGCGGAAGATAAGATAGTGCCTTGGCCGCATAATCCATCCCATCATCTTTCAAAAGGCAATAATTGGTGAACAATTGTGGGTTGGGCAGGATGAACAAAGCACCTTTGCCAAATTTATACTGAACAAAATTGGCCTTTGAAGAGCTTTTTTGCCCCAGAACAATTGCCCTGGCCGTGTCGAGCCTATCGAAATATTGCCCTCCCACTTCCTTATCAAAATAATAGCCATATTCTCTTTTTAAGGCTGGGTTAACAAAGTTGATGGGGTATCTCCGCTTCATCCTCAGGTTAAATTCTGAATAGATATCCGATTTTAGGGTATCCATCAACATGCCTTCAATCTGGAATGCGGCCAAGAAAATGTTGTTCCCAGCTTTCATGTAGCGCTCCATTTCCTGAAAATCCAACTTATTGATCTTAACCGTTGAGGCAATGATCAGGTAATTGGAAGTACCGGCCGACCTTTCCTTTAAGGTATTATAAATGGGTTTAGTGGTCGCCATAACTTTCGTTTTAGGTAACAAATCAGCAATCCGTTGCGTAAGGATATAAGTTCCGAAAGGGATTTTGTCTTTTGCCAAATAACTGGGCTTCCAATCGGTAGGCACAGGCTTAAAATATTGCGCCACCAGATAAGCGATGATGACCAGTGTTCCGCCAAAAAGATATCGCCTAAACCCCTTCATATCATCTTTTGGTTGAAGGTTAAAAACGAGGAATTGATCGGCTCGAAAGCGGTCTGGTCAATGGCGAACTCTCCGTACCAGATGTATTCAAATTGCTGGGTCAATCTTGCAAATTCATCCCGATAGGGCTGGTCCTGCAGTTCACGAACATAGGCTTGATTGGTTTTTTCAGGCTGCCAATGGATTGCCGAATGGTCACTCAACTTCTTTAAGGTCTTGAGGTAGAGCAACCTGACTGCCAGGCGATAGTTATGCTGGCCCAATGCCATTTCGAGCTGCTCATCGAAATCGATCTCATGGATATTTTCCAAGCTTTCCTGATAGGGCACTGTCACCTTTTTCGATTTCCCCATCAACACTTTCAGGTCTACGCCTACAATTTTGATCACGATAAACGCAATGATCGCTACCACAAGGCCGATCACCAAAAACTTTCCCCATGTGCCTATCGAGCTGTGCTTAAACAGCGAACCCACAGTATCCCAAAACCATCGCCAAAAACGTTCCCATAAATCAGGGCGGGCGGGCGCTACGTCGTCATAGATAAATTCTTTTTGGCTTCGATAGGCAACAATGTCATCTTCTTCAAACTTCCTTACTTGTACCTGACTAGAATCCTGTCGCAGCACAGGCTTTGGCCGCACTTTAGGAGCCTTGTCCTGGGCAGCAGTCCCCATTGTAGGCCATAATCCGAAGCTAAAAAGAATTAGAAAAAGGGCGATACGCATCTCAATATTCTTCTGGATGGTCATGCACGGGGCCTTGGGAGCCGAAATTATTAATCCGGCCCAAAAGGCCGATACTTTCCTTGCGTTCAATCAGGTTGAAATAAATCAACGCACTACCGATGATGGGAATGAGCACAAAAATCTGTGCCAGACAGGTAAATATAGCGGCAAATAGGGTGTACAAACTTTTGATAGCAGATTCGGTGTGCGACAAGGTAGAGACCATTTCCAAAATGACCGTAGGCAATTGGACGATCATGCTGGTGACGTAAAAAATAAAATAGATGACCAGGATGGTGGCCGCACTGACCCACCATTCGCCGCTCAGCAACTTAAAACTTCGCTCGAAAGAATGCGAGAATGACCCATTCTCCAGCATCATCACCGGAAAGAAAAGGGTAAATGCCGGAAAAACGTAAATGCCAGGCAAAAGGCATACTGCAAAGCAAATAACGAGGAGCAGGCCCAGGCCAATCGAGCTACCAAATACCCTAAAAAAATAATACCTAAAATAGCTCCATACCTCGTTTGTATTTGGGGCAACATTCCCTTTTTCGATATAAAGGGCAATGAAGCTCAGCACAGTGACGTACATGCTTACATAGCTCAAAATCGAAAAGAGTATCATGAGTAGATATTCCCAGGTAAACAACATGCCGCTCATCGAATTGCTGAAAATGCCCGTACCTACCCGGCGACCCTGGATCTGCTGTGCCTGGATCTTAAAAATGACCAAGCTGATCAGTCCGCCCAAAAGGAATATGCCACAAATGGAAAAATAGGATTTAAGTAAAGGTTTAATGTTTTGCCTGATGAACACAAAAATGTCACCGATAACGGTACCGAAATCGCGGATTTGCCTGAGCTCTAGTTTTTCTTTCATGCGTTTGTAGGTTGAGTGCGTTTATTCAATAAGATCGGATACAGGATCACATACCAGACCATAAAGAAAAGTGATCCTGCCAGAATGCTGATGCTCAACCAAATTGGCATACTGGTATGGCGGGTAACATAACTTTCGAAAATTGCGGCTAGGATAATGATCGGAACAATGCCCAATGCAATTTTTGTCGCGTCTTTTGCACTGTTCCTAAAAGCTGTCATCCGGCTAAATGTTTTGGGGAACAACAGGCCATGGCCAAGGATCAATCCGGCCCCGCCAGCAATAATCAGGCAAAGGATTTCTAAGGTTCCGTGGATCCAGATTACGAGGATGGATTGTGCGCCCAATCCCTTACTGAAGAAATAATATTCGAAAGCACCCAGCCTTACTCCTTCCCGAACGAGGAAAAAGACCGGACCAACGGCAAAAAATACACCGCTCACAAAGATCATCAGCATCACCTTTACGTTATTGGTCGCAATGTAAAAGAACATCTGCAACTCTCCCATGCTCTTATAGACACCGAAAGGATCGCCCTTGGCAATATTTTCATTGGTCATGTTCACATAGTCGTCGCCAAACATGAGCCTCACAAAACGGTCATCATATTTAGCCGAAAGTATGCCCATCGCGCCCGCAACAACAAAAAATACAAAAGCATACAATAGTTGCCGGCGGTATCGATAGAAAAGCAGGGGCAGTTCGTATTTCCAGTACCTGATAAAACGCCCGCTCTCTTCTTTTTTATTCTTGTAAATGGCCTGGTGCAGCAAGGAGGCCACACCGTTCAGGTAAGCAGTAGTTTTAGATTTGGGATAGAAGGTCTTGGCGTAGGCCAGGTCGTTGGTGATATCGATAAAACGATTGGCCAGCTCATCTGGCTGATCAGTTTGCAATGCCTCATAGCTCTTCCACTTGTCCGCGTTCTGCTTTACAAACAAAGCCTCTCTCATAAAAACGTTTTCCGATTAATTTTCCGTTAAAATAAAACAAATTTCTTATTAGTCAATAAAAAATAAAAAACCCTATTATATTTGAAAACATGGAAACCGTACGCGTAAATACAAGCCAACATGTAGACATTGATTACCCGGTTGCAGGGCTTGGCGAACGCATTGGGGCAAGGTTAATTGATGGGGTACTCTTTGGAGCTGTCTTTGTTATTTTCTTACTTTTTGTAGGCTTTTCGGGTCTTAGGCAAATGGGCGAAATCGCCATCGTAACCCTCGTCTGTGTTTATTTTGGGGGATATGTTTTCTATGATCTGGCCTGTGAGATTTTTTGGAACGGACAGAGCGTTGGCAAGCGGTTGTTAAAGATCAAAGTCATCAGCCTTGATGGCGCGCAACCTTCCGTTGGCCAGTATTTCATCAGATGGGTATTCAGGCTGGTAGACTTTACGCTGACCGGCTCGCTTTGTGCACTGATCTGTGTGGCGGTATCTGAAAAAAAACAGCGTGTAGGCGATATTGTGGCCGGAACAACCCTGATCAAGACCAAACCACGTACGCAATTTGGGCACATTGCCTTCCATCAGGAAGAAGAGGCCTATCAACCGGTTTTCGAGCATGTACACCTGCTGTCAGACCGCGATATCGAACTTATCCACGAAGTATTACAGACCTATTATAAGACCTATAATGAGGCACTCATTTACGAAATGGCCGCAAAAGTGACGCAGATTTTGGGCATTGGTATTCCTGCAGGCATGAATGAACTCGATTTTCTGAGAACAATTGTGCGCGACTACAGCCACATCACCGCTAGGGCCTAAGTGCCCGAGCCACTTGAGGAGCCAAATCTTTTGCCCATTCGGCATACATCTTCCCTGAAGGATGCAGGCCATCTGAGGCCAACAGCGCAGGCCGGGTCTTGGCCAATCGAGAGCCCGGTGTAATATCTATATAGCTAACGCCCAGAGCCAGTGTCTCTGCTTTATTGATCGCATTAAAGGTATCGATGGCAGCTGATATGGTCTCCGGTTCGCGCCCGCTTTCCATAGCAAATGGTGTTACGCCCCAGTCTGGAATAGAGACCACAAACACATGCTTGGCATTTCCTCCGGCAAAGCCGATGGCCTGTTTCAATAAGGCTTTAAATTCTTTTCGATAGACTGTGATGGGTTGCCCACGATATTGGTTGTTTACGCCGATCAACAAGGTCACCAGGTCGTATTTTGTTGCGACTGTGGCAGCTTTGATGCCTGCTGCCAGTTCGCTCGTTGTCCAACCGGTCGTAGCGATCACCTTTGGCCGGGCAAACTGCAGTTTAGATCGGCCAAGCAGGGCAACCAATTGAAAAGGAAAAGAGTCGGCTTCGGCCACAGCTTCGCCGATGGTATAGGAGTCGCCCAGTGCCAGGTAGGTATAAGAAGATGGATGGGTATTGGTGTCCATTGGCTTTTTATTGGGTGCCAATATTAAGCATAATGCAAGAATAACCATATACTTTTCCATATTTCCATATACGAGAATGTAACGGGTATAGATGTATTACAATTGTTGCGGCACAGGGGAGCAAAAAAATAGCCTGTCTTTGCAAGACAGGCTGAATAAGATCGGTCCAAATTATACCTGGTCGGCCGGTGGCTGATGATATGGATTGTTTGGCGGGAACTGATTGCCGAAAGCACGTGCCTCGGCAGCAGATGGCCCAAGGTATTTGGAACTGTCAAATCCTAAAATCGGCCAGAAAATGAATGGCAGAAAAATCAGTCCAATGGTAAAACCCTCTTCTTTGCCATAGCTTTTACTGAAAAGGTTGGTGAGCCATACCATAAATATCCAATTCACACAAGGTAAAAGGCACCATAAAAGCCAGATCATTGGCTTGCCTACAATTTCGATCATGACCACAACGTTGTAGATTGGGATCAGCGCGGCCCATCCTGGCCTGCCGGCTTTTTCAAATGTCTTCCACATGCCAATAATCGAGATGACCCAAATCGCAGTAAGGACCCAAAACATTCCAATTAGAAATGCAATCGCTGCGCCCACAATTCCAGCGTCGGCGCCTTCATAACCTGAATACTCCATAATTTAAATAGTTTTTTAGTTTACGTTTCCCTAAAGATAATCGTTAGAAAAAAATTATCAACTATTTATCAAATAATTTACGTATAAGGAAATTGAACCCATCCATTCAAGCTGTTCAGCCCAATTCCATCTTAAAAAGGGTGGCAATGTGGTATTTCAGCTTGGTTTTAACTTCGTTGATGTCCAGCTCACGACCTAGCTCACGCTGCATAGAGGTAACATCCTTGTCGTCGATACCACATGGAACGATGTAATTAAAATAAGCAAGGTCTGCATTGACGTTGAAGGCGAAACCATGCATGGTGACCCATCTGCTGCAGCGTACGCCCATGGCGCAAATCTTGCGCGCCCTTTCATTATCGGCATCAAGCCAAACGCCAGTAAATCCCGGATACCGGCCTGCCTCAATGCCATAATCGGCCAAGGTAAGGATAACAGCCTCCTCCAAGGTACGCAGGTAAAGATGGATGTCCGTAAAAAAGTTATCCAGGTCGAGAATGGGATAGCCCACTAGCTGTCCCGGACCGTGATAGGTAATATCGCCTCCACGGTTGATCTTATAATAGACAGCATTCTTTTCGATCAGTCCTTGCTCATCCAGTAAGAGATTTTCGGGATGACCGCTTTTTCCCAAGGTATACACATGAGGATGCTCGCAGAAAATCAGGTAATTTGGTGTTTTAAAAGCTGTATTTTCGGTCCTGTTCCTTGTCTTCAGCGCAACAGTCTCCTCAAAAATCTTTTCCTGGCGCTCCCAAGCTTCCTGATAAGGCGTCAGTCCCCAATCTATAAATTTTACCTGTTTGTTCATCGCGTAAATATGTTCCGTAACCTGAGTTTTGGCATGGTGCAGGGCGCTTGGTGCATGGCGATCAGCGTTTGGTGGGTGGCGTTTGGCGCTTAGCGTAATCATTAGTTCATTCCATCCGCTTTAAGCTTTAAACTTTCACCCCTACTTTAAACTTTTTGCCTTTTGCATCCTGCAGATCTTTTGACTTTTGACTTTTGACTTTTGACTTTTGACTTTCCTATCCAACCACATACCCCACCATATAATCATCTTTGGTCTTAAAATAACTTACCATAAGTTCTTCAGTTCCTGTTGGCAGCTCGACAAGCACATTCAGCTGACCTTCATCCCTGAGTTTAAATGGCTTGATATGGATATGCTGCTTAAATTCAAGCCCTTTCTTGCCATGCCATTTATAGATGGCCTCTTTGGCGCACCAGCTTACGTACAATCCATTTACGTTGTCGCCAATCTGTTTTTGTGCCAATTCTACATCAGATAAAAATTTATGTTTGATGCTCTTGATCTTCATCTTGATCAATTCGATATCTATACCTACCTTTTTCTGCGTGCTGATGATCACCGCAGCATAATCGTACGAATGGCTAAACGAAATGTGGGTATTCGAATTGACCAGGTAAGGCTTGCCATGTTCGTCCATCCTACAATCGATGTAATCTTTGGTATCGAGCATCGTTCGTAGCAATAAACGCGTGCTGAGCCAATGTACAGCTCTTTTCCCACTGCTTAAAGCAGCAATTACATCGAGTTCATGTTGTTTAAGCTGAAGGCCGGCTAACAATTGTTCCGCTGTTTCTTCAATTTTCCAAACGCCTAGCACCGTCTGGTCGTCAATTTTTTTGCTAAAAACTACTGGCATGTCCTAATTCCGAAAATCAATGCAAAAGTATCTTAAATTAATCATAATTTAGTCCGAAATACTTCAAAAATGATACTCTCTGATAAACGGATACTCGAAGAAATCGAAAATGGGACCATCATTATCGAACCTTTCAGGCCTGAATGTCTTGGCACCAACTCATACGACGTGCACCTGGGCAAATATTTGGCCACCTACAAGGACCGTGTGCTCGACGCAAAGGCACACAACAAGATCGATCATTTTGAGATCCCAAAAGAGGGCTATGTGCTCCAGCCGGGCACACTTTACCTTGGTGTTACGCTCGAGTATACCGAAACCCATGCCCATGTCCCTTTCTTGGAAGGCAAGAGCAGTACAGGGCGATTGGGCATAGACATCCACGCCACGGCCGGCAAGGGCGATGTTGGCTTTTGCAACACCTGGACCCTAGAAATCTCCTGCGCCCAGCCTGTGCGCATCTATGCAGGTATGCCGATCGGACAATTGATCTATTTTATTGTAGATGGAAACATCGAAAACAGGTACAACACCAAAAACAACGCCAAATACAACCACAAAACCACCAGGCCAGTAGAGAGCATGATGTTTAAAAACACATTTTAAATTGGTAACTAAATTTTTAATTCATAATTTCAATTCAGCCTTAGGTTTTTGTAACTTAAGGCTTTATTATATGCCCCCTATTAATCCCTAGGTTTAAATGGTGGTCAAACACACAAAAGAACCACATCATGAAAAAGAAATTCCTGGTCTTTGCCGCCGCATTGATTTCCCTGATCGGCGCGAGCGCATTCGTCATTGACGACCCCTTTACCGAACTTTTAAAGAAACTGGAAGATTTTGTCAAGAACAATCCAACAGAAAAAGTCTACCTCCATTTAGACAAGCCCTATTATGCCATTGGCGACAACATTTGGTTCAAGGCCTACGTGGTTGATGGGCACACTGTCCCCTCCCAGCTCAGCCGCATTCTTTATGTAGAGCTGATCAACGAGAAAGACTCGGTCAAAAAACAATTGAAGCTGCCTGTGCAAGCGGGCATCAGCTGGGGAGATTTTAAACTGAGCGACTCCCTCAGCGAAGGCAATTATCGCATCAGGGCCTATACCCAGTGGATGCGCAACGCTGGCCCCGCCTTCTTCTTCGATAAGACCATTAAAATTGGAAACTCCTGGTCAAATAAGGTCTTTACCAAAACCAGCAACCAATTCAGTACAGAAAACAATAGCCAAAAAGTAAGCAGCACCATCCAGTTTACGGATGTAGAAGGCAAACCTTTCGCAAATGCCCCAGTGAGCTACGAAATTCAGCTCAGCAACAGGAACATTGGCAGGGGCAGAGGTACGACCAACGAAAATGGCATCATTGTGGTCAATGTGCTCAATACCCAACCAAACATCTATAAATCGGGCAAGATTATGGCCACGCTGAGCTTGCCAGACAAAACCAGTGTAGTAAAGACCATCCCGATCAAGACCACTTCTTCGGCGATAGACCTTCAGTTTTTCCCTGAAGGTGGTAAATTGGTGGAAGGACTGCCTTCTAAAATTGCGTTCAAAGCCATTGATGCCAATGGGCTAGGATCCAATGTAAGCGGTACGATCACTGACAACGACGGTACAGAAATCTCAAAATTCCAGTCCACCCATTTGGGCATGGGCTCGTTCGTGCTCAATCCGATCGCGGGTAAATCCTATACCGCTAAAGTTAATTTTGCCGACGGCACGTCTAAGACCTTGAACCTACCAAAAATAGAGCATAGTGGACATGCCATTTCGGTCAATAACATCGACACGGGCAAGATGACCATTAGGGTCATGTCAAGCACAGACCTGCTCAACAATGGCGAATTGAAGTTAGTTGCCCAGCACAATGGCAGCGTCTATTTTACCGCAAAGGTGCCTACTAAAAACCAATTGGCTACTGTGGTGGTGCCCAAGGGCGATTTTCCATCTGGCATTGTACAGATTACCTTGTTTTCTGCAAACAATACACCCGTTTGCGAACGCCTGGCCTTTGTGAATAATGGCGATGATAAGATCCAATTCGATCTTCAAAACCTTAAGCCAACTTATGCCAAACGTGGGAAAGTAGATATTTCTTTCCTGACCACCAATATTGGCAAGCCCGTACAAGGCAGTTTTTCCATTTCGGTCACCAATGCCAGTGCCGTTACGCCAGATCCTGAAAATGAAAGTAACATCTATACCTCCTTGTTGCTTACTTCAGACCTTGTAGGCTTTGTAGAAAAACCGAACCATTATTTTTTAAATGATGATGTCAAGACCCGTTCAGATCTAGACCTATTGCTTTTGACACAAGGCTGGAGAAAAATCGACTGGGTAAAGGTTGCTGCCAACCAATTTCCTATAAATGCTTTTCAGGCCGAAAAAAACCTAAAGATCAGTGGAACCATTACCAAGGGCGGTAAGCCAGTGGTCAAAGGCAAAGTTTCGCTGTTCTCCAATTCAGGTGGTTTTTTTGCGACCGATACGCTCAGCGATGAAAAAGGACATTTCAGCTTCGACAAAATCGAGTTTACCGACAGTGTTAGATTCGTTGTGCAGGCCAGGACCGACAAGAATAACAAAAATGTACAGATCGACCTGGATATGGTACCCAATCAGGTTGTAACCACCAACCCAAATACCGGCGACATCGAGGTCAACGTAAACGAAACACTGAAGACCTACCTAAGGCAGAGCGAAGATTACTTCAATGAACTCGTAAAAAAAGGCCTGCTCGAGAAGACCATTTCGCTAAAAGAAGTGCAGATTATCGAAAAGAAAAATCCGGCCCCTAATTCAAATAATTTGAATGGCTCAGGCCGGGCAGATGCTGTTTTCACTGAAAAAGACTTAGAAACCGCATTCTCTCTATCTCAGTTTTTGGGCGGTCGGGTAGCAGGCATTACGGTAAGAAATGGCATGGCCTATAGTATGAGGGCCCAGGGTAGACCAATGAGGATTGTACTGGACGGCATGACCATGTCCGATGATTTTAGTTTGGACGACATCAATGTACAAGATGTTGAAAGCGTGGAAGTGCTCAAGAGCACTGGCCTGACTGCGATCTATGGCGGACAGGGATCTGCAGGCGTATTGCTGATTACCACCAAAAGGGGACCGAGCAAAAGCGACATTTATAACCGTTATGCACCGGGTATCGTAACCTATGCCCCTAAAGGCTACTACCAGATCAGGTCATTCTATGCCCCAAGGTACGATGTAAAACCAGATCCGAAGCCCGACCTGAGGACTACCGTATACTGGAACCCACATTTTATCTCGGATGCCTCCGGAAAGGGCACGTTGAATTACTTTAACACAGATGAGCCCGGAAACTATAGAGTGGTAGTCGAAGGCATCGACATCACAGGTGATATTGTCCATAAAGTTTATACCTATCAAGTAAATTAATCATGAAAAAATATATAACGCTTCTCGTATTTGCCATCGGTTCTATTGTTGGTTTGTCTGCTTTTATGGGCGATGATGATCCATTTGCAGCACTGCTCAAAAAATTGGAAGAATTTTCACAGAAGAATCCTCAGGAAAAAGTATATCTCCATCTGGATAAGCCTTATTATGCCATCGGAGACGACATTTGGTTCAAGGCCTATGTGACCGACCGTAGGACTTCGCTCCCATCCACCATCAGCAACATCCTGTATGTAGAGCTCATCAACGACCGGGATTCGATTTCCAGACAGATCAAGATCCCGATGCAGAGCGGCATTACCTGGGGAGATTTTAAACTGAGCGATTCCCTGAAAGAGGGCAATTATCGGATCAGGGCCTATACCCAATGGATGCGCAATGCCGGCCCTGCCTTTTTCTTCGATAAGACGATAAAAATTGGCAATGGCTGGACCAATAATGTCTTTACCAAAACAGAATACAAATACAGTGTGGCCAATAACCAGGAAACCGTAAGCACCAAGCTCACCCTGACCAACTCCTCATCCAATCCATATGCCAGCACCGAAGTCAACTATCAGGTGGTATTGGGCAATAGGAAATCGGGGATGACCAAAGCTGTTACCAATGCCAGTGGCGAAGTACTGATCAATGTGGTCAATCCCACTTCCAACACCACTAAGAGTGGCTATATCCTGGCCAATATCAGTTTGGCCAATGGAATCAAGGTCACCAAGCGTATTCCGATCAAAACAACTTCTCCATTAATTGACGTCCAGTTTTTCCCCGAGGGAGGAAACCTGGTTGAAGGTCTGCCCTGCAAGGTTGCCGTAAAAGCCACCAACGGCAGCGGCCTAGGAGAAGGTGTAAGTGGAACGGTTACCGACAATGAAGGTGTAGAAGTATTGAGTTTTGAAACTTCTGATTTGGGAATGGGCGCTTTTTCGCTAAACCCCATGTCGGGCAAAACTTATTCGGCCAAAGTGAAGTTCAAAAATGGAGAAACCCGTGATGTAGCCCTGCCAAAAGCACAGGCAAGCGGCTATGTATTGGCCGTAAACAATCTCGACAGCACTAAAATGAACATCAAGGTGATGCTTAGCCCAGACCTGCTCAACAAAGGCACGCTGAACTTACTGGCTCAGCGAAACGGGCGTGTGCTTTTTGCCGGAAAAGTCCCCACAGCAAAACAGATTGCCACCGTTGTAGTTCCTAAAACTGAGTTCCCATCGGGGATTGTACAGCTCACACTTTTCAATGAGCAGAACATGCCCGTAAGCGAACGTCTCGCCTTTGTTAACAATACGACAGATAAAATCAACCTCGATGTCCAGAACCTTAAACCATCATATGCCAAAAAAGGCCATATCGACCTCTCGCTTATCGCCACCAACAATGGTAAGCCGCTTCAGGGAAGTTTCTCTGTTGCCGTAACCAATACCAATGTGGTTACGCCAGACCTTGAAAACGAAAGCAACATCCTTACTTCACTGTTGCTGAGCTCAGATCTGAAAGGTTACGTTGAAAGGCCTAACCACTATTTCCTAAAGAACAACGTAGAAACAAAAGTAGCGCTTGATCATTTGCTGCTGACCCAGGGCTGGAGGAAAATAGACTGGACAGCCGTAACAAATTCACAAATGCCTGCAACTACTTTCCCTGCAGAAAAAAGCATGAAGATCAGCGGACTGGTAACCAATAACGGCAAACCAGTCGTCAAAGGAAAGGTTTCTCTTTTATCCTCTTCAAAAGGGATTTTTGCAACCGATACCGAAACCGATGCCAATGGCAGGTTTATCTTCGACCAGATCGCATTTAACGACAGCACCAAATTCGCCATCAAGGCCATCACCAATACCGACCACAAAGGCGTTAAGATCATAATGGATGATCTTCCCCCACAACTGGTTACCGTTAATCCGAATGAGCCAGATGTGGAACCGAATATCAATGAAATATTGAGGAGCTACCTTAAACAGAGCGCCGATTATTTCAATGAACAGGAATCGAAAGGGTTCTTAACGCGTATCAATCAGCTTCAGGCCGTTGAAATCGTTACGAAGGCAAACAAAGCGGCACCTTCTTCGTCCAACCTGAACGGTCCCGGAGAAGCAGATGAAGTATTCAACGCCGACGACATGAGGAATAGCCCGACATTATCACAGTACCTCAACGGACGCGCATTGGGCGTGCGGATCGATAATGGAAAGCCGTATTCTGCACGTTACGACAACCTGTTGATGACGGTCATCCTTGATGGTGTGACCATTATTGATGGCCAGGCGGGCGATGCTTCAGTTTCTTCATCGTTAGATGATATTGCCATTACCGACGTACAGAGTGTGGAGATTTTAAGGACCATCCCGAGGACCACCATTTATGGGCATGCCGGACAAAACGGTGTGATCATTGTAACCAGCAAATCGGGCAAAGCAAAAACCACCTTCAATACCCGTGCACCAGGCATGTTGACGTATGCACCAAAGGGATTTTATCTGGTCAGACAATTCTATGCGCCGAAATACGATGTTCAGAAAGATCAGCAGAAAGATTACAGGCCAACCACTTTCTGGGAGCCGAACCTGGTGTCTGATGCCAGCGGCAAGGCCAATCTCCAATATTACAATACCGATCAGAGTGGCACTTTCAGGATCGTGATCGAAGGTTTTGATGCAGATGGCAACCTGGCCCGCAAAGTATTGACCTACACCGTAAACTAAAGAAATATGAATACCATTGCCGTAACCGTTAAGGATAGATTGGCAACAATTACACTGGACAGGGGGAAATCCAATTCATTGAACCGTGAAATGGTTGGTGAATTGATAGACATCCTGCATCACATCGAGGCTGATACCAATATTGGCGGGGTGATGATTGCCGGAAAAGAAAACTTTTTCTCTGCAGGACTGGACCTGATCGAATTGTACAACTACAATGAGGAAGAAGCCAAGAGTTTTTGGTTCCTATTCCTTGATTTTGTAGCGAAGGTTACAGCTTTCAGAAAACCTTTGGTGGCCGCTATCAATGGCCATAGTCCTGCCGGAGGCTGTGTACTGGCCTTGGCCTGCGATGCCAGGGTGATGGCAGAAGGCAGGTACATCATCGGATTGAATGAAGTGCCCGTAGGAATCATCGTGCCCAACAGCATCTTCGAGTTATATGCATTTTGGCTCGGAAAGGCCAATGCGACCAGAAGCCTGCTCGAAGGCAAATTGTTCAATCCTGAAGAAGCACTGGCCATTGGCCTTGTTGATGAAGTGGTAAAGCCCGAAAGTATCCTAACCGCAGCCGAAAGAAAGGTCAGGAAATACATGGCCTTCGAAAGCCACACCTGGAGCCAGAGCAAGCTCAACATTCGCAAATCATTGATCGAAAGTACATCGAGCGACCAGACCGCTGATCTTGAACTGATGCTGAAACAATGGTGGTCGCCAAGTACGAGGGCTATCCTAAAAACCATTATCGATAACTTACAGAAGAAAAGCTAATGGCCTCATTTGCTCCTTCACAAATTTACTAATCAACTATGTACAACCAACCGATGCTCAAAGATGATGCCCTTAAAGGCAAGACCATTGTAATTACTGGTGGAGGTACGGGCCTCGGCCGCGCAATGGGAATCTATTTCTTAAAATTGGGCGCCAACCTGGTCATTACCAGTCGCAAGCTTGAGGTTCTGAAAAAGACGGCGGCCGAAATGGAAAGCGAAACCGGGGGCAAGGTCTTGGCGCTGGCCTGCGATGTAAGGGATTATGCCCAGATTGAGCACGTCCTGACAGAGTCGCTTGCCACCTTTGGAAAGGTTGATGCACTGGTGAACAATGCGGCGGGTAATTTTATCTCTCCTACCGAACGCCTCTCGGCAAATGCCTTTTCAAGTATCATCGACATTGTACTGAAAGGTTCGGTAAACTGCACATTGGCCTTCGGTAAACATTGGATTGCCCAAAAACAACAAGCTACCGTACTCAATATTGTAACCACCTATGCCTTTACCGGATCGGCATATGTAGTGCCATCAGCATGTGCCAAAGGTGGTGTATTGGCCTTGACCAGATCGCTGGCCGTAGAATGGGGCAAATATGGGATCCGTACCAATGCCATTGCACCAGGACCATTTCCAACAAAAGGCGCGTGGGATCGGCTGCTGCCGGGAGATTTGGCCGAAAAATTCGATTTCCGCAATCGCGTTCCCTTAAAACGTGTGGGCGAAAATCAGGAACTGGCGAATTTGGCGGCTTTCCTGGTAAGCGATTTTTCTGGCTATATTAACGGCGAAGTCATTACCATCGATGGCGGAGAATGGCTACAGGGTGCCGGACAGATGAATGGCATGGAAGCCATCCCAACAGAAATGTGGGACATGCTCGAACAGATGACAAGGGCAGCTAAGAGTTAAGAGTTTTTAGTTCTTAGTTCTTAGTTCTTAGTTTGTAGTTTCCAGTCCTGGCAGTCACACTAGTACTGTAGGACAGTTAACCAATTAACCGATTCAAACAGTTAACCAATATGAAATCTTTATTCAATACCGAAGATCGGAAAGAAATGATTGCGCGCATCGAACGCATCAACGAACAAAGTGAAAGGCAATGGGGAAAAATGACAGCCTCACAGATGCTTGCCCACTGCCAAGCGCCCATCAAGGTCGGACTTGGTGAACTCAAGCTCAGCACTAATCTTATTTTTCTGATTTTGGGCCCGCTCGTCAAAAAGAAATTGATGAAAGACGTCCCATTTGACCAAAACCTGCCTACGCACAAGAATTTTATCGTAAAGCATGATCCACAATTGGTAACCGAACGCCAAAACCTGATTGACCTGGTCAACAAGTTCCATGCACAAAAAGACAACTTGGCACTTAAGCACCCCATCTTTGGCAAAATGAATACCCAACAATGGGATAGGCTAAACTGGAAGCATCTGGACCATCATTTGCGACAGTTTGGGGCTTAATCCTAAGCATTCAAACGGGTGGAAGATGTACGATTAAATAGATCTATCCCCGTCCTCCCCCTGCCCCCTCCAAAGGGGGATAGCATGGTGCATAAATCTATCCCAAGATAGGAATTAGGCATATCGCTATAGCCACCCAATATTTCTCCCAACTACTGTCGGGACGGGGGAATCAAAGGGGGTGGACCATTATTGTTTATAAAATCAACCAGATAATCATACACCTGATCGATTTGGTTTAATATTATTTCATCATCAAACCTGATTACCTTGAAGCCAATCTCCTCCAATTGCTGCTGTCGTTCGAGGTCGTCTACATAAACTTCCTCCCACTGGTGTGTAAGGCCATCTACCTCGATGATCAGCATGAGCTCCATGCAAATAAAGTCGACGATAAAGTTTAGGATGGGGCGCTGTCTCCTGAACTGATAGCCCAATTTCCGCCCGCCGAGAACATATTTCCATAAACAGGCCTCTGCCTTTGTCATATTGCTCCTGTTGTTGGAGGCAAAGTTTTTCAGGTTTTTGTTATAATACAGGTTCCTCTTTTCCATCTCACAAATCAATCTAATTTAGGGAATTTTCCCCATCCTCCCCCTGCCCCCCTCCGGAGGGGGACATGCGTGGCGCATAGATCTATCCCGAGATAGGATTTGGCGTATCCCTATAGCTACCCTGTGTCCCTCCCAACGAATGTCGGGACAGATGAATCGATGGGGGGGGGGTGGAAGATGTACAAATAGATTACTCCCATTCCTCCCTTAAGAGAGTTCTCAGTTACATACCTAACAATCAACTCAACAGTTAAACAATTAACCAATTAATCAGTTAACCAGTCTTTTGAACTTAAACTATAATCACCACCTGATCAATGCGCTTGCCCAGGTAAAACCAGAGCCAAAGGCAGCAAGACAGATAAGATCGCCATCTTTGATTTTTCCGGCCTCCCAAGCCTCACTCAAGGCGATGGGCACCGATGCGGCAGTAGTATTCCCATATTTCTGGATGTTGTTGAAAACCTTTTCATCAGGGAGGTCCAACAACTGCTGCACATATTGGCTAATGCGGAGATTGGCCTGATGGGGCACCAAAAGGTCGATGTCCTGGGCAGAAAGCTGGTTGGCTTGCAGCGCTTCCCTGATCACTTCTGGAAATTTGACCACTGCCTTTTTGAATACCGCAGGTCCATCCATATAAGGGAGTGCCGAACCACTCTGCAACTGCTCTGTTGTTAAAAACAGCCCCCCCAGCTCCTGATCGGGATAGCCTGGTTTTTCTGGCATCCATTTATTGGCATGCGAACCAGGATAGAACATGGCCAAAATTTCTGCATCTGCGCCATCGCTGTGCAAGTGTGTGCTCAAAATCCCCTGACCTTCCTTTTGTGCCGGTTGCAGCACCACTGCACCTGCACCATCACCAAAAATGACCGAAACATTTCGGCTCCTGGTTTCGAAATCCATCGCAAAAGAGTGCTTTTCACTACCGACCACTAAGATATTCTTGTACATCCCTGTTTTGATAAATTGATCGGCTATGGAAAGGGCATACAAAAACCCAGAACATTGATTGCGTACATCAAGGGCACCCACTTCCTTCATCTTCATTTCACGCTGTAACAACACCCCGCAGCCCGGAAAATAATAATCGGGGCTCAAAGTTGCGAAAATAATGAAATCAACATCCTGTGCCGTAATGCCTGCACGTCCAATGGCAATTTTAGCAGCTTCCACCCCCATGGTGGTCGTCGTTTCTTCCAATCGATCTGCAAACCTGCGCTCCCTAATTCCTGTCCGCTCCTGGATCCATTCATCGTTGGTATCCATAAACCGGGAAAGATCCGCATTGGTATAGACATTTTTGGGTACGTAATGGCCGATCCCGGCGATCCTTGAACTTTGCATCTTGATGAGGTTTGATCAATAAAGATAAGATTTCCCCTTCATTTAATCGCCATCACGCAGGCCCTAAATGCGGATGTTGTTCGGGCTTTGTTCGGGAAGTGTTAGCAAAACATTGGTAAAAAGCGGGTTTTACCGAGCATTACCCGAACAAATCCCTACTTCTTCCGAACAAACATGCAGATTTGGCTGCCATACAGCACCTGCTCAATCCATTATGCCAAGTAATTTTTAATTCTTAGTTCCAAATTGCGTAATTTTGCAGCATGTCTACGGAAACCAAAGAAGAAACATTCACCCTCGAAGAAATCCTTACTTCTTTAAAAACTGTACATCGTCTCATCTTATGGAATGATGAGGTGAATACTTTTGATCATGTGATCTGGTGCATGATGAAATATTTGGACTATTCAGAATCACAAGCCGAAAAAATCGCCTGGGAAGTGCATACCAAAGGTAAATGTGCAGTCTTAGAAGGTTCCTTTACCGAAATGGAAGTCTACCGCAAAATTTTGCAACAGGAAGGGCTAACGGTTTCTGTAGATTGATTAGAATTTATCGGGCACTTAAAGATTGGAGCAAGGTGGTAAATTCTGCTTGTGTACTCAAGGTCTTGTCTTTTGCATACCATCCATGTAGCTTTTCGGCCGTAATGGCATAATCTACCTGTTCTTTTTTCCAATCCGCCAATAGGCTCTGGAGCACGGCCGGCCTTGGCCCCCATTTCAGCAGCACTTCATGATTTTCGTCCAGCACCAGCAGTACGGGGATGGCCCTTCCACCATTGGTGAGGTATCTGTCCATGATGTCGAGGTGCTGGTCGCGCAGGATGAACTTCAGGTCGAAATGATCAGGCGCTGCCCGGACCAGCTTATCGATCACGGGCACGATCTGGGCTGCATCACCACACCATCCCTCACTGATCACCAGCAGGTGATAGTTTCCTTTCACTTGGCCAATGGCATCCAAGAGCGATGGGGTCAGCATGGTGGTTTTTTCTACCCTGTTCATGCGCTGAATATTCATTTTCGTATAATGTAGCATGGCTTCGGAATGATCTGGGCCTGTAGTTTTGCCTTCCAATAAAAGTGTGCTGATCAATTGTCGATATTGGGCATATTCAAGTGCCTCGTTATCAAAAATATTACGGTAATTCTCCATAAATAGCTGTAATAAAATAGTTACTACCTCTTTTTTTAAACCTTCAGTATCGACCTTTGTCTCTGTTTTAAAGGAAAACGGAAGAAAATTAAAAAATGAAACGAATTTTAAGCAAAGTTCTGTTATTGACAGCGATTATCTGTTTAATAACTGTCAAACTTTTTGCACAGACCAGCAATAACGGTAAGATCAGCGGAAAGGTTATAGATGCGCAGACCAGCGAAACCATCCCATTTGCTTCGGCAATCTTATTGGATAAAAAAACAAAAGCAAACATCAAGCTCGTGCAGACCGATATTGATGGAAATTTTGTCATTACCAATATCCCAAAAGGCGTTTATACATTCAAGGCCAGTTATGTCGGCTATCAGACCATGGTGCGTGATTCGATCAGCATTTCTGATGCCGTAAATGACATCAAGCTGGGCACGGTCAAAATGAAAACGGCCAAGGGAAATATCCTGAATGAGGTAACAGTTACCGCACCCAAAACTACGATGCAGTTGGGCATTGATAAAAAGATCTTTTCGGTAGACCAAAGTTTGGTGAGCGAAGGCGGTTCTGCATCAGACCTATTGCAGAATGTACCTTCCGTACAGACCGATATCGATGGAAATGTAAGCCTACGTGGCTCTTCTGGTGTAAAGGTGCTGATTGATGGGAAACCATCGCTCATCGCAGGCGGAAATGTGGCACAGATCCTTCAATCCATTCCAGCTAGTTCGATCGAAAGCGTAGAGCTCATCACCAACCCTTCGGCCAAATATGATGCAGAAGGACAATCTGGCATCATTAACATCGTGCTCAAAAGAAACAAAAAACTGGGCTTTAACGGCTCGTTGGCCCTTACTGCAGGTAACCGCGACAACTACAATGCAAATACCAGCTTAAGCTTCCAGAACAAAAAAATAAACCTCTACGGAAATTACAGCTACCGATATGGCAATCGCATCGGTGGAGGATACAACAACATCTCCTATTTCAATACCAGCAGCAGTACGGCATTTGCAGACCAGAATACGGATTCCAGGAACCTAAATAAAGGCCATAACCTAAAGGCGGGCATCGATTATTATGTTGCAGATAAAACCGTCCTGAGCTTTTCTTCAGGATTAAATTTTAGGGATGAAAATGAAACAGAATTGCTCAACATCAACCAGTTTGGCGCCACACGAAATCCATTGTTGCTCAGCAACCGCACCAATCAGGAAAATGGCGGGGGCAATAGTTACGACCTTAACTTCGACATCAGTCAGAAGTTTAAAAAACCAAAGGAAGAACTGACCTTTAACTTTGGGTTTTCAGAGGGCAATAATGACAATTATCAGGTCTACAATACCAATACCTACAACGTAAATGGTGTAAACGTGATCAGTAGTCCTGATGTTCAGCGCACCGACCGCAACAGTTTTAACCGAAACTACAATGCACAGGTCGATTATTCCCTCCCGCTTGGCAAGGCCGGAAAGTTGGAGGCTGGATTGAGAAGCCAGATCAGGATTGCCGAAAGCAGCACCTTTGCCGATGAAGTCAGTCCGGTAAACGGCCAGTTTAATTTTAACTATGCGTTAAGCAATGAGTTCAACAACAAGGACCAGGTGCATGCAGCCTATTTCAACTACCAGAACCAGATCAAGGATTTTGGCTATCAATTGGGCCTACGTGCCGAAGATGCCAGCCTGACCACGCAATTGGGCGCATACGACATTAATTCTAACCTCAATTATATCCCGGGCAAAGTAGCCTATCGCAGAATTTATCCAAGTATCTTTTTGACCCAAAAACTAAAAGGCGACCAACAGTTGCAGCTGAGCTACAGCCGTAGGGTAAACAGGCCAAGGGGATGGGATACCAACCCGTTCATCGATGTTTCCGACCCGTTGGCCCATCGTCAGGGAAATGTTAACCTTAAACCAGAAGATGTGCATGCATTTGAATTGAGCTACAGCAAGTTCTTTAGCAAATGGTCATTGATTTCAACTGCCTACCTCCGTCAAACTAATGATGTAATCCAGAGGATCCGCACCGAACCAGATGCCAATGGGATAACCTTGGTCACTCCTCAAAACTTGACCAGGAGCACGGCCAGCGGATTGGAGCTCATTGGTAAGTTCGATCTGTACAAGAGCTGGAACTTTACGGCCAACGTTAACCTTTACCAGAGCAAGATCGAAGGTGTGCCCGCATTCGGGGTGGTGGAGAATTCTGGCTTCAGCTATAATGCCAACATCACCAACAACTTCATACTACCACATGGCATTACCATGCAGTTAAGGGGAGAATACCGCTCGAGGGAAGTAATGGCCCAAGGAAAACGGAAAGCCATGTACGGACTGGATGCCGGTGCGAAATACGATATCAGTAAAAAAGCGAGCTTAAGCTTGAACGTAAGGGATGTTTTTTCGACCAGAAAATGGCAGATGACAACCGGAGGCGCCTATTCGATCACCGATTTCAGCCGTTCGATGCAAGGTACCATGGCCAACCTGACCTTCTCCTACCGCTTTGGCAAAACAGACTTTGGATTTAAGAAAACAAAAAAATCAGACGAACAGAATAATCGCCCAGATGAAGAATCATTTTAAAACTTTATCTTTGCGCTCATCTTGAAAAGATTACTCCCTTATTTAGTTGTTTGTATTGCCTTAACCTTAGTTTCATTCCGGGCCAAAAGTGCCGAAAAAGGTATTGTTAGAGGTAAAGTAGTGGAAGAGGTTGGCGCACTGCCCATTCCTTTTGCTATTGTTTCTGTTTTTGAATCAACTGCCGAGCAGCCCCTGTATACGATACAGACTGATGAAAACGGCTACTTTAAGTTCATCAATCTCAAAATTGGAACCTATAAGGTTAAAGTAAGCTACATTGGCTATACCACTTTGTTTGTGAACGAAATCGTGATCAACGACAAAGATTACGATAAAAATATAGGCAACCTGAAGCTGGCCGCCGAACAGGGGAATTTGAATGAGGTCGTTATCAGCGCACAAAAGCCATTGGTTGAAATGGGCGCAGATGTAATTACCTATAACGTAGGTTCTTCTGTCATGGCCGAAGGCAGCACCGCCACAGACGTGCTCAAAAATGTACCGATGGTACAGGTCGATATCGATGGAAACGCCAGTATCTCTGGCAAAAGGAGTACGCGCGTTTTTATTGATGGGAAGCCTTCAGAATACATGACCTCGAACATTGCAGACCTGCTCAATGTATTGCCTTCTGATGCCATTGATAAGATTGAAGTAATGACCAACCCGCCTTCTAAATACTCTGGCGATGGCGAGGGGATCCTTAACATCGTGATGAAAAAGGGTTTTAAGGTGGGCTTTAATGGAAATGTGAGCGTAAATGCCGGCATGCAGGGAAATACGAACGCAAATGCCAGCGCATCTTATCGCGGCAAAAACTATAACATTTTGGGCAGCACGGCATGGCGGCAAAATGTGGGGCGATCGACAAGCGAAAGCTATCGGACTAACTTATTCCCTGATACCACGTTTTATTACAATCAGTTCAATAGGGCAAAAAGCAACAATGATGGCGGCAATTTTAGGCTAGGTTTTGATTGGGACATCACCCCTAAGCAGAGCTTGAGGCTGAGCACCAATTATAACATCAACAACAGCAATAGCCGCTCAGGAAATGATTTTTATTACATCAATGAGAGCCAGGTGGCCACGCGCCTGCGGAACCAGCAGAATACCGGCGATGGCCATAGTGACAACTTGGTATTTAATGCCGATTATAGTCTACAGACCGATTCTGTTGGTGGAAAACTGACCATGGGCATTACGGCCAATACCAACTCCTATACCAACGCAAGTTCTTTTGGCAGGTCTTATGCCTTTCCGGCTAACCTGAGCCCAAGTTTACAGGAAAACCACAATGGAATCGATAACCAGGGCATCACTTTTAACCTGGATTATGATAAGCCAGTCTTTAAGAAAAGAGACCAGCTCGAATTTGGGGTCGCCTATAACTACCGCAAAAACGACAACGACCTGGTCGTAGAGAACCTGAACTACAAGACCAACCTATTCGTTACCAATCTGGCATTAAGTAATAAATTCTTTTATAACGAAAATATCTTGTCAGGCTATGCCTCCTACAATTACCGTAAAAATGGATGGGGACTAAAAGGGGGGCTAAGGGCCGAATATACGAACGTTAATTTTGACCTTAGCACGGGCGATAGCTACAATGTTAACCCCTATTTTAGTGTATTTCCCAATATTTCGGTCAACCGTTTCTTTAAGAAACGATACAATTTCGGATTAACTTATAGTGTAAGGATTAATAGGCCACGCGAAAATTTCCTTAATCCGCAGGTAAACAATGCCGATACGTTAAATATCTCTTATGGTAATCCGGACTTATCGCCTTCTTACACCCATCAAATGGACCTCAGTTTTGGTGCATTCGGACAGAAATGGTCTTTCACGCCCCGTCTAACCTATTCGACCAGCAGCGGTGTGATCGAGCGTTACCGGATCGTGAACAAGAATGGCGTATCTGAAAACACCTATGACAATGTAGGAACCAACAACCGATTGGCCCTGATGCTGATTGGAAATTTCAGGCCAAACAACAAGATTTCGGCCAACGGAAACTTTACGGTCATCCAGAGCAAATACATTTCAAGGCTTAATTCCTCCTTAAATAGAGATGGTATCAGTTTATTGGCTACGCTGGGCTTTTCGATGCAGCTTCCTTACAAGACAGCTTTTGAAAGCAATCTGAACTACACCAACCTCATCAGTGCGCAGGGCCGCAATAAAGGTTCGATCATTACGAGCTTTGGTGCCAGGAAATCTTTTTTCAAGAATACATTAACGACACGTATCAGCACCAGCGATCCATTTGGCAGGCGGAACAACAGTTCGAACAGCAGCGGCACCAATTTTATTGCACAAAGCTATTCGCGGAGCAATACCAGCAACGTTAACCTCGCGCTCATCTACCGGTTTACCAAGGTAAAAGTAAAGAAGGTAGTGATCCCACCACCACCTAAGCCCTAACTAGACTTTGTCAAAGTGATTTTGGGAATATATCCCATAAACTGGAGTTTCATCCATTCAACACCCGGTTTGGTATATTCTGGTGCCATTTGCCAGGTCAATTTTGCTGTGGGGACTTTGACAATCTTTAAAGATTGTCAAACTGTTCGTATCTTGCGCCATATTTCAAATCCGATGAACAAATTTTTGGGCTATATCTTTGGGGCAATCTTTCATCTCGTTTTCTTCCTGTTCCTTTGCCTTTTTCAGCCTATACAATGGATCTGCTATCGTTTTTTTGGCTATCATGCCCACAAGCATTCGGTTGATCTGTTAAACTTATTGCTCACTTATTGCAATTGGCTTTTGTTCAATTCCGTTACATTCATCAACGAACAGGAACTGCCAACCGACCGTCCGATTATTTTTGTGGCCAACCACCAGAGCATGTACGATATTCCCGGACTGATCTGGAACCTAAGTAAGCACCATCCCAAATTCATATCCAAGATTGAACTGGCCACGGGCATTCCGTCCATCTCTTTTAACCTCAAATATGGAGGCGGCGCAAACATCGATCGCAACGACAGCAAACAGGCCATTTCAGAAATTCTGAAACTTGGGGTAAGAATGGCCGCCAACAACTGGAGCGCGGTCATCTTTCCAGAAGGCACACGCGCCAAGGATGGAAAGATCAAACCTTTTCTGGTGGGCGGCATCGCAACGCTGCTCAAAAAAGCACCAAATGCACTGGTCGTGCCGGTTGCCATCGAAAATTCCTGGAAAATTGTCCGTTATGGAAACTACCCGCTAACAGTAGGCAATGCGCTGAAATGGACAGTACTGACCCCAATCGAGCCTGTTGGCAAAACCGCTGATGAGATTGTACATGCAGCTGAACAATCGGTGCGAAAAAAGCTAGACCAAATCCTCTCCAATGAACTATAAATTAAAAATAGGGCGTCTATCCTCATTTCTTCTCATCGCCAGTCTGCTCATCGGGCTAGGCTCCATCAAGGCACAGCAGAAAGATCGAAACTCATTGTTTTGGGAAATTTCGGGCAATGGGCTCCGTAAGCCCTCCTATCTTTTCGGCACCTACCACTTTGCTGATAAGGGATTTATTGATACCATGAAGCGCGTAAATACAGCACTGGCAGCTGCCGATGTCATCGTTGGCGAATTGGTGATGGATCAAACCATGGCCATGAAACTCATGCCCTATATGATGCTCAAGGATACAACATTGGATAAACTCTTGTCACCAACAGAATATCAGGCCGTTGCCGATTACCTGAAAAGGGCAACCAACATGGACCTCAAACTATTAAATACCTTTACCCCAATTGCGGTGCAGACCATCTTGGAACAAGCAAATGCACCCAAAACCTTCTCCGCAAACAATCCGGCTATAGATCTATACTTTCAAGACTATGCCAGGGCAGCACATAAAAAAGTGATCGGTCTTGAAACACTTGAGGAACAGGCCACTGTACTCTTCGGGAGCACGCTTGAACGTCAAAAAGAACTGCTGCTCAAAACAGTGAGCAATGGGTCGAAAGCCAAGGCCGAAAGCGAAAAATTGTATCAATACTATATCGCACAAAACCTGAAAGGCCTTGAACAGCTTTTTACAGCTGACACAGACTATACCCCTGAAGAAATCGATCGGCTGCTCTACAACAGAAACAAAAACTGGCTTTCACAATTACCCACAATGATGAAAGACCAATCTTTATTCATCGCCGTAGGTGCAGGCCATTTAATTGGTAAACAGGGACTAATCAAAGGCCTACAGGAAAAGGGGTATACGGTAAAGCCGGTGAGGGTTGATTAGTTGGTTGGTTGGTTAGTTGTTTGGTTGTTTAGGACTGTGCCTTAATTAGCAATCTGCCAATTGGCTAATTAAATATTCTTGCCATCGATCAGTTTGAAGAATTCGTCGCGATAGGTATCTCCGATCGGGATAACTTTAGACGCAATGGAAATCCGGCTTCTTTCTATACTTTCAATCTTATCAATAGAAATGATGTACGATTTATGCACCCTGATGAACTC
This sequence comes from Pedobacter sp., assembly GCA_031119475.1. Taxonomy (GTDB): domain Bacteria; phylum Bacteroidota; class Bacteroidia; order Sphingobacteriales; family Sphingobacteriaceae; genus Pedobacter. The sequence continues at coordinate 160,571 of JAVHXV010000003.1, forward strand.
TCCCTTCGGCAGGGTTTCTTCCATCTTCTTCATGTTCTGCAAGGTAATTACCCTTTCATTTTTGGTATAGATCGAAATATAGTCTTTCAGCCCTTCAATATACAAGATATCCTGCAGCTCAATTTTTTGGATCTTATGCTCGGTTTTTACAAATATGAAATCCTGGATGGGTGCAGCGGTAGCATTTGCAGGCCCAACAGATGCCGGCTCTGGTGCTGGAGCTGGTTCTGCCTTTTGGAATTGGCCATGTACTTTTTCTACTGCTTTGTAAAAGCGGTCGAAGGCGATGGGCTTCAACAGGTAATCCGATACGTTCAGGTCATAGCTTTCCAGGGCGTATTGCGAATATGCCGTGGTGAGAATATAATGGGCCTTGCCACTGGCGATCTTCAAAAATTGGATCCCGGTCAGGTCGGGCATCTGCACATCCAGAAAGACCAGGTCTATGCCTCCTTCCTGCACCAACTGTAAGGCTTCAATGGCATTTTCTGTCCGTTTTACCAACGACAAAAAGGGCACCTTGGAAATATAATCCTCGATAATATCTAGTGCCAAAGGCTCATCGTCAACTGCTATACATTTTAAGATCATAGGTCAAGCATTAATTCTGTGGTATAATGGGTAGGTGAATTTACAATATTTAGTTTATATCGCTCGGGATAGAGCAGCTGCAGCCTTCGTTCAACATTATTTAGGCCAACACCGCCCATGGCATCCTTATTGGTCTTGCTTTTCTTGTTGCTCACGCTAAAGTGCAGGATCTTCTGGTTGGAAATGATGTTGATCCGGATGGGATTTTCAGGGTCGTTGGCCACGCCATGCTTAAATGCGTTCTCTACAAACGAGATCAGGATCAGTGGCACGATCTGTTGCCCATCAATTTCCCCATTGATGTTGATCTCTACCGAGGCGCCATCCTTGAACCGCAATTTTTGGAGTTCTACAAAGCTCTGCACGTATTCGACCTCTTTGTTGAGCGATACCCAGCTGTCGTTACTTTCATAGATCATGTAACGCATGATTTCCGACAGTTTTAATACGGCATCTGCGGTCTTATCCGATTTCTGGTAAGCCAGGGAGTAGATGTTGTTGAGCGAGTTGAATAAAAAATGTGGATTGAGCTGTGATTTCAAAAACTGGAGTTCCATGCTCTTCCGCTCTGCCTCCAGGTTGCGCTGCACACTTTCGTTCGAAAACCAATCTACCGAAAACTTGATAATGCAACTGCTGACCAAAAAGAAGCCTGCAATAAAGACACAGCCGATGGCATAGACATTGGCACCAATCTTATGCCTGTTCTCTGCGCTGCCATATTGCATCATTTCTTCTGGATTGAGCACAGCAATTGCCGTTTTGATCACGGTACTCAAAATAATAAGCATCAGGAAGGCCACTACATATAGCCAGTACTTTTTTCTTTTCTTGATCAGGTCGGGAATAAGGAAAATGTAGTTGATGTAGAATATGGAGACATTGAGCAGTCCGAAGCCAATATAATGGATGAGGTAGTCCCTGCTCGTTACGTTTTCTTTGCTGATATAGGTAATGATGGTAATATAGCTGATAATGATTGCCCAGAACAGACTGTTTAGGATGATCGAGGCCTTATTGGTATTTTTCATATCACTTGATTAATGCCCTTAATAAGCTCCAAAGTAAATATTTCATTCATTTTGGACACCTACATTCGACGAACTGGCATTTTTATTCTACCAAAAGGCAAAAATAAACAACCAGTCACAAAACTATTCAAATTAACTGTTTATCTAGAATAATATGCACTTGGTCTAAAACTTTTTAGTAGTATTTTTTTAATTATTCTATTTGTTACAACAAAACAGAACAACACAATAAAATAAAAAATATTATGAAACCATCATGGTCTTCCTTTGAAGAAATAACCAAGACCATGATAGCTTCATCATCAAAAACAAAAAATATAATCAGATGAAAAAGTTAACCAACGTTTCGCCTTTTTTACTTTTATTATTTCCAGTATTGATCATGATGATCATGGCCATGGCTACCAGCAATCCTGCCGGCCAAACCCAGGAAGTTGCTACCAAGACTACCCCATCTGCATCAATCGTTAAAGCTGCCAACGCAATCTTGAAATAAACATGGAGTTTGCGATTGAAACAGTAGGATTGACGTACAACTTCGGTACACAGACCGTGGTGAAAGACCTGTCGCTACAGGTGCCCAAAGGCAGCATCTATGGATTTTTGGGGCCAAACGGGGCGGGAAAGACAACAACCATTAAAATTTTGTTGAATTTGCTGAAGTCGCCTACTGATCAGGTATTTATTTTTGGAAAAGAAATCAATGCCAATCGCATTGCCAGTTTAAAACGTATGGGTGCGCTCGTTGAGCAGCCAGCCATATATTCCCATTTAACCGGGAAAGAAAATTTGGTCAACCGGTGCATGCTGTTGAGCATCAATAAGGGCAAGGCCGATGAAATGCTTGCCCTAGTAGGCCTAACAGAGGCTGCAAGCAAAAAGGCGGGAAAATATTCCCTAGGGATGAAGCAGCGTTTGGGCATCGCCCTAGCTCTGCTCGCAGATCCGGAACTGTTGTTGTTGGATGAGCCGACCAATGGGCTCGATCCGAACGGCATTATCGAGATCAGGAACCTGATGATCGAACTGACCACCAAGCACCATAAGACCATCCTGGTTTCAAGCCATCTATTGGCAGAAATTGAAAGAACGGCCACACATGTTGGCATCATCAATAAAGGACAGCTCCTTTTTCAGGGCCCAATAGGTGAACTGCAAAATTTGGGCAAACCTGTTGTACGCATAGAAACGAACAACAATAATCAGGCTGTTGCCCTGCTCGAACCATTCAAGTTAGATACGATCAGAAAAGAAGAACAGGCCATCTTTGTTAGTTATAACGACCGTGAGCAGATTGCCCACATGAATAGCCTCTTGGTAAATGCAGGTATCTCGGTCTATAGCATCGGCAAGGAAAAACAGGATCTAGAGCATTTATTTTTAGACATTACCAATCCAAATTAATCATGCGCTCACTCTACCTTTCATTTTTTTCGGAGTTTTATAAATCAAGAAAAACATTAGCTTTTTGGGCCGCAATTATCCTTCCAGTGGTCATCTGTGGTTTGGTCGCCTTTGGTTTTTATGACAGTTCCCAACGGATCCTGAAGTTGAATTATTCGCCAATGATGTATTGGTATAGGTTATCGAGCAATACGACCAACATCATGGGGATGATGATCTTGCCATTCTACGTTATTTTTATGACCTATTCGGTTAACAACATCGAGCATAAGAACGACACCTGGAAAACCATTTTTACTTTGCCACTCAATAAGCTTTCCATCTATAGTGCCAAATACCTCTATACCCTTTCCCTGGTTATCATTTGTTTGGGGCTTTTCTGTACGCTGACCTATGCCTCGGGCTTTTTGCTCCAGTTTTTAGAAAGTAGATTTAAGTTCGACCAGTATTCGCCAATTGATATGTTGAGCAAGGGATACCTGAAATTGTTCCTTTCTGTCTTAGGGATTGTTTCTATCCAATTCATCATCAGTTTGATCTGGTCTGATTTTCTAAAACCAATGGGCATCGGATTTATTGGCGTTATCCTGGGCATTATCGTAGCCGTAGCCGGATGGAAATATGCCAAGTTCTTTCCATATAGCCAGCCCATGATCACGCTGAATACCGGAAAGCGATCAAACGAAATCATGACGGCTGATTTTACCTTGTTTACCACAGAAGTGATAGCCAGCATCATTACGGCAATCGGCTTATTTATAGTAGGATATTATATCGTTGCCAAGAAAACGATCAAATAAAAGACTTTAGTTTAGTTTAGTTAATAATAAAAAGGGGTTAAGTGGATGCTGCCCCTTTTTTAGTTGATAATTTACAGTTTACAGTTAGTGAACTTAGAATTAAAATTGTAAACTGAGAACTATAAACTATTAAGCTGGTCCGGATTTGCAATCCGGACAATATGAACTGCGGATTTGTAATCCGCTTTGAAAACTACCTGCCCGCCCTTGGCACCACGACCAAACTTTCATGTCCATTTTCATCAACTGCCTGTACGCCAAAAAAATAATTGTCTTTTGAATAGGCCAGATCTGCGCTGGTGGTTTTTACAAAAAACTTCCTTTCCCAAAAAGGGCTTGTGGTTTCGCGCATCAGGACATAGTAGCCTGCAGGAGCCTTGCCTTTTGGGGCTTCCCATTTCAATGCGGTGCGGTTGGTAAGGCCTGAAGTAAGGACAACTACATTTTCTGGTTCCTGCACCGAAAGGCCGAGGTTGGCCATCACCGAGAGGTTCATCCTAGTAACCTTTTGCAGGTAATTATAATCTACATATTCTGGTAGATCGCCGTATTTAAAGCCATTTTCTGTTCTGATGTCCTGATGTTGGCGGTTAAAATCTTCATTCATTTCGGTAATGCGCACAGCGGCGAATCCCTGTTGTGAGAAAGGGGTATGGTCGCCACCACGCAGGTAACGATCACGGCGATAGATCAGCTTTACATCCAACTGGTCTACATACCTTTCGGCCACTTCCTTGATGTACCTTGCTGCCTGACGAGCCTTGCCGTCGTTATCTGTTCCGGCAGAAATCCTTGCTGCCGCCTGCTCTTTGGTTTCTGCTACGGAAACCCCTTCGCTAAAAACGCGTACACTTTTATTGTCCTTAAGGTCGGTTTCCATGCCGTATGAATTACCGACTATATCGTTGTTCATGAGCAGGTGTACATTCCATCCTTCTTCTTTGGCACGCTTGGCCAGGTTAGCGGCACCATAAAGACCTTGTTCTTCGCCTACCATGGCCACAAAAACCAATGTGCAATTAAATTTCTGCTTGCTCATGATGCGGCACATTTCCATTACCGCAGCTACTCCAGAAGCATCATCATTGGCCCCGGGTGCAAAATCTTTAACGTTCATCACATCTGTTACCCGCGAATCGTAGTGCCCAGAAACCATGAGCATGCGTTTATCGGTCGGGTCAATTCCTGGTAAAATGGCGACCACATTTTTCAACACCACTGGTTCTTTAATCCTTCGCCCATCAGCCGCCTGTACAAAAGCGTCAAACGACACCTGGAGCCTGCCATTACTGGCTGCACCATATTTTTCGAATTCGCTCTTGATCCAATTTCTTGCAGCGCCAATCCCGGTGGTCTTACTGGTCGTATCGCTCAACGTATGACGGGTCTGGAACGATACCAATTTTTTGATGGCCTGTTCGAGGTTGGCCGAAGCCACTTCATTGACCATAGCACTGATATTCGGATCTCTGGCTACGGTCTGTTGGCCATTGGCGCGCATAAAAAAAAGGCAGCTAAAGAGCGCCAAAAGGTTTAAATATCTCATATTAGGCAACTTGTAAAAATCTGAATAGAAAGGTACAATTAATTATCATTAACTGTAAATTCACCCACAATAATGATACTTAATTACTAACCATTAAACTATAAAACAATGATTAAAAAATTTACATCAACAGCATTTGCCCTTAGCCTGTGCCTTGCTGTATCTGCGCAAGAGCCCGTAAATACGGCAGCAGTACAGAAAATACGGACAGAGGGACTTGAAAAATCAAAAGCAATGGATATTGCTTACCACATTACAGATGTTTCTGGACCACGTCTTTCCAATTCTCCGGGCCTTAAAAGGGCGCAAGATTGGGCGGTAAAATATTTCAACGAGATTGGCCTTAAAAACGTGCACCTTGAAGCGTGGGGCGATTTTGGAAAAGGCTGGCAGGTCGACAAATTCTACGCTGCAACTACCATCCCATACTATCATGCCATTATTGCTTCTCCAAAAGCATGGACACCTGGCACCAATGGCCCGATCAAATCTGAAGTTGTGCTGATCAAAGCAGATACGATTACCGATCTGGCCAAGTATAAAGGAAAGTTAAAGGGCAAAATCGTCATGCTGGAATCGGCACTGGTGCAGCCACTAAAAAACTCCTACACGCCAGATAATGTACGTTATACAGATGATAAATTGACCGAAATGGCGAACGCGACCTTGCAAGGCGGTGGCAGGCCAGGTGGCAACAGGCAGGGCGGACCAAATGCATTTGCCAACCAACGCGCCATGATGATGCGCATGCAGAGCATGAGGGCAGCAATCGACAGCATGTTGTTGGCCGAAAAAATCGGTTTAAAATTAACTTATGCCCGTGGCAGTTATGGAACTTTCTTCACCAGCAATGGTGCTTCGTATAAATTAGATGCCAAAGCAGTTGCTCCAGAACTAGAGGTGAGCAGTGAAGACTACCTGCACATCCTACGTTTATTGCGCGGCGGCGAAAAAGTGGAAATGGAAGCTGATATCAAGACTTCTTTCTATGATAAAGATCCAAAAGGATACAATGTGATTGCAGAAATTCCTGGGACCGATCCAAAACTTAAGGATGAAATCGTCATGTTGGGCGGCCACTATGATTCGTGGCACTCGGCAACCGGTGCTACCGACAATGCCGCAGGCTCTACGGTGATGATCGAAGCGATGAGGATCTTAAAAGCCATCGATTTTAAACCAAAACGTACCATCAGGATTGCCCTATGGAGTTCGGAAGAGCAAGGCCTATTTGGTTCACGGGGATATGTAAAGGAACATTTCGCAGAAGCCAAAGACAGCATATATGTAACCAAGGCTGAACATGGCAAACTAAGTGCCTATTATAACCTTGATAACGGTACTGGTACCGTTAGGGGCGTTTATCTACAGGGCAACACTGCCGTGAAGGATATTTTCCAAAGCTGGTTGGCTCCTTTCGAGGATTTGGGCGCAAAAACCATTACTGTTGGCAATACCGGAGGCACAGATCACCAATCATTTGATGGTGTCGGCCTGCCTGGCTTCCAGTTTATTCAAGATCCGATGGATTACAATACCCGTACCCACCACTCCAACCAGGATACTTTTGACAGGCTGGTAGAAGATGACCTTAAAAAATCGGCAACAATTATCGCCTCATTCGTGTACCATACTTCTGAAAGAGCAGATAAGCTTCCACGCAAGCCCATGCCAAAAGCCTCTCCATCGAGGTTCTAAAAACAAAAACCCACTTAGGCAACTAGGTGGGTTTTTTGTTTGATGCTAGAGTTCATATTCTTGATGATATTCGGGGATTGCCACGTGCTTGAATCCTTTATCCCTCAATTTGGTGGCAAAGTGCTGTTGCACTTCATATTCTCCGTGCACCAGAAAAACCTGTTTTACCGCTTCTGGATCTTGGCAAGAAATAAAATGTAGCAAGTCTTCGTAATCGCCATGTGCACTCATGGATTTGATGGACCGCACTTCGGCCCTTACTTCATAATCTTCCCTAAAAATGTCGACTACCTTATCACCGGCAATCAATCGGCCTCCCAGCGATGTTGGCTCACAATAGCCGACCATCAATATGGTATTCTTTTCGTTTCCGATGTTATTTCTGATGTGGTGCTTTACACGGCCACCTTCGGCCATTCCAGATGCCGAAATGATGACACAGGGCCGTGGGTCTTCATTGATGGCCTTTGATTCCTGGATGCTCTCTATAAACCTCAGCCCTTTAAACTCAAATACATCATCATCGACCTTTAACACCTCATTTACTTTTTTATTGAAAACCTCGGTGTGGTTCTTCAGTACTTCAGTGGCCTGGGCCGAAAGCGGACTATCCACATAATAGGGAACATCTGGCAGTTTATTCTTCAATTCAAGGCCATTTAACGCATATAATAGCTCTTGTGTGCGGCCTACACTAAAGGCCGGGATAATTACTTTGCCTTTTTTGACCTTGCAGGTGTGGTTGATGATTTCCAGTAACATATCTTCAATCGGATCCAGGTCCTTATGGAGCGAATCACCATAAGTAGATTCCATTAGGATGTAATCTGCCTGTCCAAATGGCTGCGGACTTTTCAACAGCAGGTCTCCATATCGGCCCACGTCGCCGCTAAAGGTAATGGTTTTGGTCTCCCCGTTTTCGGTAATGGTGAGATGGACGGCCGCACTGCCCAGGATGTGGCCAGCATCGGTAAGCTTGAGCCTGATGTGGGATTCGATTTCGAAATCCTCTCCATATTCTACAATCTTCATCTGGCTCACGGCCTGGATCACGTCATCATCTGTATAAAGTGGCGTAGATGGCTCTTCGCCCGGCCTAAGGTGCTGATTTGAAAAATCATTGTCCTGCATCTGGATTTTTGCCGAGTCGAGCATCAGGATGCGCGAGAGATCCATGGTGGCTGCCGTGCAGTAGATATTGCCCCTAAAACCTTCCGCTACCAAGCGGGGAAGGAGCCCACAATGGTCGATATGGGCATGCGAAAGAATGAGATAAGTTATTTTTTCGGGATTAAATCCAAAGTAACCATTCAGTTTATCGGTTACCTGCCCCATCCCCTGAAAAAGTCCACAATCTAATAAGATCTGTGTCTGGTCTGCTAAAGTAATTAAATGCTTGCTCCCCGTTACGGTCCGGGCTGCGCCATGAAAGGCTATTTTCATACATGAGTTGGTTAAGTATCCATAATAATAAAAAATATGATAAAATGTTTTGAAAACTATAATATTAGTTTTAAGTTTATATTAACTGAAAGGATAAAGGGCCGAGCGTGTCCGATATCCCTTTAGCAATAAGTTCATTATATCAAACAATTAACATGGAAATTAAAGATTTAACGAAGGCCGAGGAACAGATCATGCAAATTGTATGGCAATTGGAAAATGCATTTGTAAAGGAGGTGATGGATTATCTTCCGGAGCCCAAGCCAGCCTATAATACGGTGTCGACGATCATCCGGATCCTGGAGGTAAAGGGCTTTATAGGCCATGAGGCATTTGGTAAAGCGCACAAATATTACCCATTGATTTCACGTGAAGAATATAAAAGGCATGCGACCGAAAAATTATTGGGCAATTACTTCGAAAATTCTGTAGAGAGCATGTTTTCTTTCTTTGTGAAAGAAGAAAAACTGGACCTGAGCGATGTAGATGAGATTTTAAAAATGATCAACAAATTTAAAAACAAACCAAAATGAGTTTGGCGCACTATCTGTTGCAGGTAAACATTTATCTGATTGTCTTTTATGGTTTCTATCGACTTTTACTGGCTTCGGAAACGTACTTTGTACTGAACCGGATCTATTTATTGGCTTCTGGCGTGCTATCTCTCACCATCCCATTCCTACGTTTCGAATGGTTCGGCAAACAGGAAATGGCCAAGCCCATCTACATTGGCGTAGACCAGCTCAATCAGCTGCTTACACAGGTAACCGTAATTGAAGAACACCGCGCAAAATTTGACTGGGGAAACCTGATTGTACTGGTATACCTCATCGGCATCTGCTGCTTTGCCCTTCGCCTCCTGGCCCAACTGCTCGCTATCCGCAAGTTGCTGAAAACGATTACGAATGGCATGGCATTTTCCTTTTTCCGCAAGAAAGTCATCTCAGCCAATGTACCTGAGCACGAAACCGTTAATCTGCATGAAGAAGTGCACGTTAAACAGCTCCATACCATTGATGTCCTATTTTTTGAGATTTTGGGGATTTTTACCTGGCTCAACCCCATCATCTATTTTTATAAGAAAACGATCAAAAATATCCACGAATACTTAGCAGATGAGGCCGCAGCGAAATTCCAGGGCGATAAGGAAGCTTATGCCCTATTGTTGCTGAGCCAGGCCTTTGGAGTCCGACCTAATTCGCTGACCAATGGTTTTTTCACGAAATCATTGATCAAGAAGCGGATTTTTATGCTGCATAAACAGCGTTCCAAAAAAGCTGCCATCTTAAAGTATGGGCTCTTTGTTCCGCTTTTTGCCCTTACGCTGGTCTTATCTTCGGCAACGATCAGAAAGAATAACCAGATTTTATCCATTGCCGAAAAACTGCCCTTAGAAAACGTTGATCAGGTGGTGAAACAAGCGATTTCGACCCCGATGGGTGTCATCAACATGGTTGCCCCTCCACCATCTACAACAGAGCAGCTTACCTTGTCGACAACTGCCTTGGCTGCTCCGACAGATTATCCCGAACATGATGAAAATGCTTCGGCAGAATCGCTCAATGGCTTTTATAAATATCTTGGTGATCGGATCAAATATCCGAGTGCTGCCGTGGCCAAAAAACTGCAGGGCAATACCATCATTAATTTTTCAGTGAGGCATGGGAAGATCAGCAACGTGATGGTACAGACCGAACTTGGCGAAGGCTGCGATGAAGAAGTTGTCAATGAGATCATGGCCTATAACGACTATTTTCAAAAGGATGGAAGCTATAGCCTAAAAGTAACGTTTAAATTGACCGGTGCGGATACCGATCTAAAAAATGAAACCGCTACGACCGACAATAAAGATCAGGCGCTTCAGATGGTCGTAATCGGCTATCTGCCCACTGACGATGAAGCGAACAAGGTGTATAGCTTTGTTGCCTTGGAACAGCCGCCGACCTATCCAGGTGGCATAGCGAAATTTTATGAGTTCTTGGGCAAGAACATGAAATATCCGACGGCTGCCATTGACAATGAGATCCAGGGCAATGTCCATCTTTCTTTCACTGTCGAAAAAGATGGGTCACTTACCGACCTTAAGGTAGAACGCAAATTGGGCTTTGGTACCGATGAAGAAGCCCTAAGGGTCGTGAAACTTGCCAAACGTTGGAACCCGGGGCTTCAGAATGGAAAACCTGTACGGGTGAAATACAATATTCCAGTTAAGTTTTCGCTTGAGGGAAGCAATGCCGAGCGTAAAGCGACCATTATGACGGGCATTCGTTCCAAAAACTACAATGCCGCCAATGCGCCCTTGCTGATCGTAGATAATCAGATCAAGGACCAGCACTATATGGAGACCATGGATTCGAGGAACGTGGAAAGCATTGACGTGATCAAAGATGGGGATGCCATTAATAAATATGGTAAAATGGCCGAACATGGGGCCATCATCATCAAAACGAAAAGCAAACAGCCAACAATGGTTACTGGTACGTTAACCAATAAAAATTAAACTATGAAAAATTTCTTATCAACCGCAGTATTGACTTTGACCATTTGCCTTGGCCTGATTGTTAATGCAAAAAGTAATTCGGCAGATGAATTCAACCAATACCTGGCCAACACCATCAACTATCCAGAAAAAGCAAGGCTGGCGCAGTTGCAAGGCAACAGCATTGTGCTCTTCAATTTAAATAGAGGCAAATTGAGCGGCCTCAAAATTGCGGCCGAATTGGGCAATGGAAGCGACATCGAAGTGGTGAATGCCGTAATGGCCTATCCCGGATTTTCACAAATGAAAGATGGCAAATATGCTGTACATGCTGCATTCCGATTAGAAGGTGCGAATGCTGAACTGATAAATAAAGATGCCAAACTACCTGATGGCTATATGGCTATTCATGTGGTGATCCAGGGCAAACTCCCAGCTGAGGCACTTGTTGTGACCGGCTACAGACAACAACCATTCAAAGTTTCGAATGGAAGTGGGGTTGTGCTTCGCGGAAACGCCAATCCATTTGCCGCTAAGCCCCTTATCATTTTGGATAGCGTCCAGTTGGATTACGCAGATTTCCAAGGCATCGATCCTAACGGAATTGAATCCATCCATATCTATAAAGATGTGTCAACCGTAGCGAACTATGGTGAAAAGGCGATCAATGGAGTGATTGTGATTACCACAAAAAAGACCAATAAAACAATACCAGCAATCAAAGAAACCAATGTTCAGGATGCCGATACTACCGTCTATAATTTTGTCGCACTTAAAAATCCTCCTACCTATCCGGGTGGTTTGGCCAGCTTTTATAGGTTTTTAAATACCAACATCAAATATCCAAGCTCAGCCCTCAAAAACCGGATCGAAGGCAGCGTACATGTTTCCTTTATTGTAGAGAAGGATGGTTCGCTAACGAACATTAAAACCTTGAGGGAACTGGGATATGGAACGGGAGAAGAAGCGGTCAGGGTGCTTAAACTTTCCAAGAAATGGAACCCCGGAATACAGAACGGACATCCTATCCGGGTAAAATATGCTATTCCGGTAAAATTTAAAATGAATTAAACCAACAAGCAGTTAATGTCTCTTAAACAAAAAGCCCCAGCCTAATGGTCGGGGTTTTTCGTTGTATCTCCTGTGTCTCGGACATTTAAATCTACTCAATAAATCGGAAAAAACAAATAGTTGGTAGTTCTTAGTTTATAGTTCGTAGTTAAGTCAACTGCCAACTGAGAGCTGATAACTAAAAACTGATAACTAACTATCCCTCTTCTTCACTTAAAAACTTGGCAGCATAGAAATCCCTATTCATGCGCGCAATATTCTCCAGTGAAATTCCTTTAGGGCATTCTGCTTCACAGGCACCAATGTTGGTACAGTTTCCGAAGCCTTCGGCATCCATTTGGGCAACCATGTTCTGCACCCTTTTATAGCGCTCAGGTTGTCCCTGAGGCAATAGGGCAAGCTGTGAGATCTTGGCTGAGGCAAACAGCATGGCAGAAGCATTCTTACAGGTGGCCACACAAGCACCACAGCCGATACAGGCGGCGGCTTCAAATGCGGCATCGGCCTGTGCCTTAGGGATTGGAAGTGCATTGGCATCCTGTGCATTACCTGTATTTACGGAGATAAAGCCTCCCGCAGCAATGATGCGATCAAAAGCGGAGCGGTCAACCGTCAAATCCTTAATGACCGGAAAAGCTTTGGCGCGCCATGGTTCAACCACAATGGTATCGCCATCTTTAAATGAACGCATGTGCAGTTGGCAGGTCGTAATCGCATCTTTAGGACCATGTGGACGGCCATTGATGTACATGGAACACATTCCACAAATTCCTTCGCGGCAATCATGGTCAAATACGATCGGCTCTTCTCCTTTGGTGATCAACTCTTCGTTCAGCACATCGAACATTTCCAAAAAAGACATATCTGGAGAGATATTCGACACTTTATAATCTACCATGGCACCTTTGGCGGCGCTATTCTTTTGGCGCCACACTTTAAGCGTCAAATTCATATTTCCTGTTTCTGTACTCATATATTGAGATAAGTTAAGCGATAGGTGTTGAGCGATGCGCGTACTAAACGCTTCCGCCGAACGCTTAGCGCGTGGCTATTTATAACTTCTTTGTGCTATTTTGATGTTCTCGAATTTCAGTTCTTCTTTGTGCAATTCGAAAGTTCCATCGTTCTTATTTTCCCATGCGGCAACATAGGCATAATTTTCATCGTCGCGCAGGGCCTCACCTTCTTCGGTCTGGTATTCTTCCCTAAAATGGCCACCACAGCTTTCGTTGCGGTTCAAGGCATCGAGGCACATCAACTCGCCCAATTCGATGAAATCGGCTACCCTACCTGCTTTTTCCAATTCTGGATTATACTCATTGGCATCGCCAGGGATCCGTACATCGCTCCAGAAATCTTTTTTGAGCTGTTGGATTTCGGCAATTGCCTCTTTCAGGCCTTCGGCATTCCTGGCCATTCCACATTTATCCCACATGATGAGACCTAGTTTTTTATGGAAATGGTCTACAGATTTTGTGCCCTTGATGTTCATCATTTTATCTAGGGTTGCCTTGACATCCGCTTCTGCTGCTACAAAAGCAGGATGGTCTACCGGAATGGCCTTTGTCGAGATTTCTTTTGATAAATAGGCACCCAACGTGTATGGAAGCACGAAGTATCCGTCTGCGAGTCCCTGCATCAATGCCGATGCCCCGAGGCGATTGGCACCGTGATCTGAGAAATTGGCCTCTCCCAAGGCATACAATCCCGGTACGGTTGTCATCAGGTTATAATCGACCCAAAGGCCGCCCATCGTATAATGTACGGCCGGGTAAATGCGCATTGGGGTTTCATAAGGATCTTCACCGGTAATCTGCTTGTACATATCGAAGAGGTTACCATATTTCTCCTTGACCACATCACGTCCCAGCTTCATGATGGTTTCATGGTCTGCATTGTGCAGGTTGTTTTTATTTGCTTCGATCTTGCCATACCGTTCTGTGTTGAAGGTAAAATCGAGATAAACTGCTTTTTTTGATGCACCCACGCCATAGCCTGCGTCGCAACGTTCTTTTGCGGCCCTTGAAGCCACATCGCGCGGAACGAGGTTACCAAAGGCAGGATAACGGCGCTCCAGATAGTAATCCCTTTCTTCCTCTGGGATGTCGGTAGGCTTGCGGTTATCGTCCTTCATTTTTGGCACCCAAATCCTTCCGTCATTACGAAGCGATTCAGACATCAATGTCAATTTGGATTGATGATCGCCAGAAACGGGGATACACGTAGGGTGGATTTGCGTGTAGCAGGGATTTCCGAAGAATGCACCTTGTTTGTTCGCTTTCCAGGCTGCGGTTACATTGCTGCCCATCGCATTGGTAGATAGATAGAAGACGTTTCCATATCCGCCAGTGCAAAGCAGTACCGCATGGCCAAAATGACGTTCCAATTTTCCAGAAATCAGGTCGCGTGCAATGATGCCACGGGCCTTTCCATCAATTTTTACGATTTCGAGCATTTCGTGACGGGTGTACATTTCTACTTTTCCCATCCCGATCTGGCGTTCCAATGCAGAATACGCTCCCAATAGCAATTGCTGACCAGTTTGTCCGGCTGCATAGAATGTACGTTGTACTTGTGTACCACCAAATGATCGGTTATCCAATAAGCCACCATATTCCCTGGCCAATGGCACGCCTTGGGCAACACATTGGTCGATGATGTTGGCACTTACTTCCGCCAAGCGATGTACATTGGCTTCACGCGCACGGTAATCTCCACCTTTAATGGTATCATAAAATAGGCGATACGTACTATCACCATCGTTTTGGTAATTTTTGGCGGCATTTATTCCACCTTGTGCCGCAATCGAATGCGCCCTACGTGGTGAGTCCTGAAAACAGAAGCACTTTACCTTATAGCCCATTTCAGCGAGCGTTGCGGCTGCAGAAGCACCTGCCAATCCAGATCCAACAACAATCACCTCTAGGTTTCTTTTATTGGATGGATTGACCAAAGGAACAGACGATTTGAATTTCGTCCATTTATTGGTCAATTCTCCTTCAGGTATATTTGAATTTATTGCTGACATTATAATAGCTTTATTCGTTCAAAATTAATTTATAGTCCCCAGCCGAAATAAATGGCAATCGGCATCAATGCAAATAAAAGCGGGACCAGGATTGAAAATAGCACTCCGATCGACTTAATGATCGGCGTATATTTTTTATGGTTCCAGCCCATGGTCTGGAAGGTCGATGCAAACCCATGAAGCAGGTGATAGGATAGGGATATCATGGCCAATACGTAAAGGATTACTCGCCAAGGTTCGCCAAATTTGGCATGCATCACAGCGTGTAGGTCTTCGTGGCCATTGGCATCAAGAGGCGTACCTCCGTTGAAACTTTCGATGCCCGTAAAGCGCGATACGATCCAAAAATCACTCAAATGCACGATGAGGAACATGAGCAACAAAGTTCCCAGCAGCCCCATAGAGCGGGAGTACCATTTGCTGTTTGCCTTTCCATCTGTGTAATGATATTTCACGGGTCTTGCGGCCTGGTTTTGTAGATAGAGGTTATATCCCTGATAGATGTGGAGCAGTAGTCCCAGCATCAAGACCACTTCCATGGCCCGGATGATCCAGTTGGTCGCCATGAAATGCGCTCCTTCATTAAACAAAACTCCAGTGTGGTCAAAAAACACAAAGGAATTCAAGAAGCAGTGTACAACCAAGAAAGAGATTAAAAACAGGCCTGTAAGCCCCATTACTAGTTTTTTTCCAATCGATGAGGAAAAAGCACTTGCGATACCCATTAGCTTTTATTTTTTATTCAGTTATGCAAAAGTATTCAAAATATGGGGTAAAATTTTCGTAAAACTTAGAGAAAGAAGTTATTTAGAAACGTTCTAAGAAATACCTGTGGCATGGCCTTAATGTGCCTATACTGCACTTTGACAAAGTGCATGACAAATTAAAACCCATTTATTTAATTTCTGCAACGCAGCAAGCGATTGCGCGCGTAATCAGCTCAAAATAGCGTCATAGATTTGTCATGGAGATTGTCAAAGTCCAACTCCCTAATACTTAATGAATGTGGCCTGCACCTATCAGCAGGGCCTTGACTTTGTCAAAGTGCAGCCATAAAAAAAGGGAACGATTTTCATCATCCCCTTTTTTTGACAGGTACTATGGTATTTGTTTCAATTAGTTGAACGAAAACGTAAACGTCCCATTATCGTTCACCCCTGAAATAATCGTTTTGCCTGTTGGAGAACTTGGCAATGCCTTTTCAATATCAGTACTGCTGTTCACAGGTTTGCCATTCACTTTGGTGATCAGAAATCCTGCGCTAACATCCCAGTAATCAAATAGTTTGCCTGGCGCCACACTCGTTACCACTACACCGTTCGCCACACCGTATTTTGCTTTCTGTGCAGCAGTAGCAGGGGCGAAAGTTGCACCAAGTTTATTGATGGTCGTACCGGTAGCAGCCTCATTCGATTTAGCGGAAGCCAAAGCGACCTTGCTTTCTGGCTTTAAAACTACACTTACATTTTTCGAAGCGCCGCCATTGGTCAGCAAGGTGAGACTTACTTTATCACCTGGACGCATACGGCCAATCTTTTCTTGTAGATCTGGCGAGTCATAAATCTCTACACCATTTACTTTTTTGATAATATCGCCCTGCTTGATCCCAGCAGCAGCAGCAGCACCATTTTCAAGCACTTCGTTCACATAAAGTCCATTAATTTCTTTAGTGCCCAATTTCTCTGCATTATCTGCATCAAGCGCAGTAAACGTAACGCCGATATAACCGCGTTTTACCACTCCATATTGCTTAAAATCTTCTAATATTTTCTTGGCCAGGTTAACCGGAATAGCGAAGCCATAACCTTCATTTCTTCCAGTTTCTGAAGCGATCGCCGCATTGATCCCGATCAACTCACCATTTGCGTTCACCAAAGCGCCACCACTGTTACCCGGATTAATGGCCGCATCGGTCTGGATGTAGGACTCAATGGCCTGGTTCGGCTGGCGATCTGGTCTTTTTCCAGTTCTTTGGTATTCTTCGTATTCCTCGCGTGTCAATGGCTGTTGGCTCTCCCTGTTCAAAATACCGATGTTACGTGCTTTTGCACTCACAATTCCTGCTGTTACCGTAGTTTGCAGATCTAATGGGAAGCCCACCGCCAATACCCATTCACCAATCTGAACATTATCAGAATTTCCCATTTTCACGAAAGGCAATCCACTCACATCAACTTTGATCAGTGCCAAATCTGTATTCGCATCCTTACCAATCACTTTTGCCATTACCTTACGGCGATTGGACAGCACAACTTCAATCTTTTCGGCATTGTCGACCACGTGATTATTGGTTACGATATATCCATCAGCAGTTAAGATTACGCCTGATCCAGATGCTGCACGAGGAATTTGCGAACGCCTTCCCCCACCGCCAAAAAAGTCGAAGAA
Organism: Pedobacter sp.; assembly: GCA_031119475.1. Classification (GTDB taxonomy): domain Bacteria; phylum Bacteroidota; class Bacteroidia; order Sphingobacteriales; family Sphingobacteriaceae; genus Pedobacter. The sequence goes on from JAVHXV010000003.1 coordinate 178,050, forward strand.
ATCATCTATCGAATTTCCGCCTTCATTGCCCGTAGATTTATTGCCATAAGTTGTTTTGATGTGCACTACAGCAGGAGAAACTGCGGCAGCTGCCTGCACAAAATCAACCGATCCCGCTGATGAAATCTTGACCGGATTATTGGCAAACATCATGTTCTGCTTTTCTTCCAGTGTGTAACCATCTGTGTTTCGCTCCAATAGTTTATAGGAGCCGATTGCAACTGCACCTCCAAGGAAGGCTGCTAATACTGTTAATCCTATTTTTTTCATCTTCTTATTTTTTATGAGGTATGTTTAATCTTTTTTCGTTTGATTTACTCAAATTTAATACCATATCAACGATATTTGTATGCTTAACACATCCCTTTTTGTGTTAAAAAATGTTAAAAGCAGTTTATGTCGGCCAATCACCAAATTTGAGGGGCCTAAATGAAGAAAAAATGAACATTCAATTCTCCAAATATCAGGGCGCTGGAAACGACTTTATCCTAATCGACCATAGGGAAAGTCCGTTGCAGCAAATCGACGAAACCCTTGTCGCCAAGCTCTGCGACCGTAGATTTGGCATTGGTGCCGATGGCCTCATGTTCCTCATCAGCCACAGCGAGTACGATTTTGAGATGGTTTATTACAATGCGGATGGCAAATTGGGATCGATGTGCGGCAATGGCGGACGCTGTATCACTGCATTTGCAAAACATTTGGGAATTATTGACAGTGAAACTACTTTTTTGGCAGTTGATGGCTTACATTATGCCAAAATTTCAGCAGAAGGGAATTGGGTCGAACTCCAAATGATCAATGTAGACCAGGTTGAAATGGATGGAGACGCTTATTTGCTCAATACCGGGTCGCCACATTATGTGACCGAAGCTTCGGGATTGGATACATTGGATGTTTATCAGGAAGGAAGGCGCATTCGCTACAACGACACCTATCAAGCAAAAGGCATCAATGTAAATTTTGTGGAGGACAAAACAGACCATTTATTTGTGAGGACCTATGAGCGTGGGGTTGAAGACGAAACCTATGCCTGTGGAACTGGAGCAACCGCAGTAGCGCTTTCAAGGGCAAAGAAAGCCGATCAAAGGGGGCATATCGAAACACCGATCAAAGTGCTGGGCGGAAACATCAAAGTTAAATTTGATTATGATGGCACTACCTTTACCAACGTATTTTTGTGCGGACCGGCTGAAAAGGTTTTTGACGGCAAGATTTAAGATCCGGCAAGATAGGCTGCAATGGCAATCTTGATTTCTCCGAAGGAATAGGCCTTGCCCAAATGTTCGCGAATTTCGGCCAGCTTAACAGACTTTAAGGAATTTATTGCCGACAATATTGTTTCCAACCTAGCCGCAGGCATCAATGCCGTAGCCTCCAACTCTTGTTTGGCCACAAAATGTGCCAGATGGCTCTCAATGGTACCAGCTGTAATCTTCCTGGTCTTTGCAATGTCGGCAATCGATTGGCCTGCCCTGAACATTTCTAAAGTCAGTTCCTTCGTATCCACTTTTGGTGCTTTGGCCGTTTTCTGTTTTTTAGTTGCTTTTACTTTACCATAAAAATCATCTCCCTTGGTGCTAAAGTCGTCCTTATTGGTCGATTCATAGATCTTTTTAAGCTGTTCTTCCCGTTTGGCCACCTCATGAAGGGCCTGCACCTCATCTTTCGTAAGTTCAGCACCTTTAAGTACCGCCCCCAACAGGGCATTGGCTTTTTTGATCCTCCTAAGCTGTTCGTAGACCATCGCTTCAAGTTCAATGAGTTCTACAAGATATTCTTTGGTCTGTTTTTGGGTTTTGGCGACTTCGATCTGCCCAAAAATCTGATCGCTCATGGCCGAAAACCTGGGACTGAAATAGTTTCCCGCAGCCAATGTGCGTTCGTATAAGGCTTCTAGGCTCTCCTGTTCCCCATTGGCAAATAGCCGTTCGATCTGTTTTAAAAACCGATCGGAATCCGTCTTTAAAGCCATCACTTCCTCTTGTAATCTGTTTGCCCAAGGAAGATGGCTCTGTTTTGATGATTTTCTTTCCTGTTTTCCGTAACTGAATACATGCTCATAGACATGCCTATCCAATACCGTCAGATCGAAACTGTTGAGCAGGGCATTTTTTAAAAAGATATCCTTTTCCCTTTCAATCTGCACTCCCAAGTCTTCCTGATCGTTTTTTGTCCGCGAAAAAAAAGCCACATTTTGGTCCTGTCTAATTCCCCGATCCGAAATCAACGAGGTCAGTACCAATCCATCTAATGATCGCAGGCGCGAAAGGGCCACATAAATCTGACCGGGCGCAAAGGCATCGCCGATATCGATAATGGCCCTATCGAAAGTGAGCCCCTGGCTCTTATGGACCGTGATTGCCCAGGCCAGCTTTAGCGGATATTGCGTAAACGTGCCGATCAGCTCTTCTTCAATTTCGTTAGTTGCGGGATTTGGCACATACCTGATGTTTTTCCAGGTATATTTTTCGACAATGAGTTTGAGCGATCCATCCAACTGTACCTCGATGTGATCAGCGCTAAGTTTGGTTACTACTGCAATCTTTCCATTGAAAAACCGCTGCTCACCGGTCGGATCATTTTTGATAAACATCACCTGCGCCCCTACTTTTAAGGTCAATGTTCGCTCTGCCGGAAAAGCACTTTCTGCAAATTCGTTTTCTATGGCCGAAGGGTAGTCAAAAGATGGCGCCTTTAGTTCAGCCAACCTATTTTTGTTCAGGCTATCGGCCTTGTGGTTATGGGTAGTAAGCGTAATGTAATTGTCTTTTAGTTCAGGCTGGCCGTCAGGGCGATAATGGGTTTTTACCAGCGCAATGTCTGCTGCGCCCACGGTATTGTTCCTGAGGTTATTTAAAAGATGGATAAACTGCTTATCAGCCTGGCGATAAATTTTTTCCAGTTCGATGTAAATGGGCGGATCTTTCTCCAATACGAGCGCATCAAAGAAAAACGCACTCTTGTAGCAGGTGCCCAGCAAGTTCCATTCTTCATTTTTTACCACTGGCGGAAGCTGGTGCAGATCGCCAATAAACAGCACTTGGACACCTCCAAAGCTCGATGAATTGTTTTTCCTGACATAACGCAAGATCAGGTCGATGGCATCAAGCAGGTCTGCCCTGAGCATACTCACCTCATCAATGATCAGCAGTTCGAGATCGATCAAGATCCTCCGTTTTGCCGCATTCATATTCAAGTGCCTGATGACCGACCTTGGCGAATGGCAGTGCTGATAGGACTCGGACTGCACAGCAATTTCCCTGGGCAAGAACGTGCCAAATGGAAGCTGAAAAAGCGAATGGATAGTTACGCCGGCCGCATTAATGGCGGCAATACCGGTAGGAGCCACAATTACCGCTTTCTTGTGCGTGGTGGCCATCAGCTTTTTTAAAAAAGTAGTCTTGCCGGTTCCTGCTTTTCCGGTCAAGAAGATATGTCGTGAGGTTAGATTGATAAATTTGGCAGCTAATTCCGTCGGGTCAAGCACTTCTCTCATGGTGAAATCACAAGCGGCCAATATACATTTTCTTGCCCAATGGAGTTGCGAATATTTTCAAATTTAAGCCTATGGAAAGCGATTTAAATAGAAAGACATAAGCCTAAAGCCAGAAGCAAAATCGGAACGCTCCTTTCGGTAGTCAGCCAACTTTCCCGTAGACTGATGAAATGTTAAAATTTGTTATTAAATGTTAAATTTTAACAACTAAATTTTTAGTATTAAAATTTTAGTTATACATTTAATCCGACTAATTTAACGCCAAATGAAATCTGTATTAACGCTCTTCCTGCTGATATGGGCTTGCCAAACGGTGTCTGCACAAAACCCCTATCAGGTCAAGGGCATTGTGGCAGATACAGCCAATAACAGCAAACTGCACAACGCCTCCATCAGCATCCTTAACGCAAAAGACTCTACACTGGTCAAGTTTACCCGGGCAAATGCAAATGGTGCCTTCAGCATCGCACCACTAAAAAAAGGAAAATTTATCTTGTTGCTCACCTATCCCGATTATGCGGATTATGTATCTTTCTTTTCGCTGGATTCGGCAAACACCAGTTTAGATTTCAAGCAGGTAAACATGAAGCTGAAAGCCACGCTTTTAAAGGAAGTATTGATCAAAGGCCAGGGCGCAGCCATCAAGATCAAGGGCGATACGACCGAATTTAATGCAGCAAGCTACACCATCCAGCCGAACGATAAGGTAGAAGACCTGCTGAAAAAATTACCGGGCATACAGGTCGACAAAGACGGAAAGATTACCGCCCAGGGAAAATCTGTTCCAAAAGTGCTTGTAGACGGCGAAGAATTTTTTGGCGATGACCCCACCTTGGTGACCAAAAACCTGCGGGCCGATATGGTCGATAAGGTACAGCTGTTTGAAAAGAGCAGCGATCAGGCGGCTTTTACGGGTGTTGACGATGGGCAAAAAACTCCTACCATCAACATCAAGTTAAAAGAAGACAAAAAAAGTGGCTATTTCGGAAAAGTGGATGCGGGGATTGGCACCGATGGTTTTTATCAGGGACAATTGATGTTCAATAAATTTAAGGCCAAGCAGAAATTTTCGCTGTTTGGTACAGTGGGCAACAATGGGCGGACAGGACTTAACTGGGACGATGCCAATAAATACGGTGGTGGCAACAGCAACATGGAAGTAATGGGCGATGTGATCTATTTCTCTGGCGGCGGCGATGAAATTGATGGTTGGGAAGGCCAATATTCCGGAGAGGGAATTCCCGTGGCCAGAAATGGTGGCGCACATTACGATACCAAGTGGAACAGCGATAAGGAATCGATCAATACCAATTATAAAATTGGTTCACTTGGGGTGAAATCGAACAAGAATACCATCAACCAGAACAACCTGCCAACGGGCATCATCAATACCACAAGCGATGACGAAGCGGATAAATACATTTTCCGCCAGAAGCTAGACGTTACCTACAACATCAAGTTGGATACGATGTCTAACTTAAAGGTAATGGTAGACGGAACGCTCAAGAACAATGACAATGCGACAGAATACCACAGCACTGGCCGACGTGCAGACAGCACACTGATCAATACCAGCGAGCGAACGGTAGATAATCATGGCAAAGAAGATCTATTTAACATTTCTGCCTTCTACACCAGAAAATTAAAGAAAGCCGGTAGAAATTTCTCGATCAACCTTAGCGAAAAAATCAACAACAAAACCAATACAGGCTACGTATATTCAAAAAACCAGTTCTTCAATACCTCAGGTGCACCGACGGCTACAGAAGTTGTGGACCAGTACAAGACCAGCGATACGGAACTCAATGCCTTTAGCTCCAACTTTACCTTCAATGAGCCTTTGAGCAAATTTTTCTCTCTGGTCGTGAATTATGGCTTTAGCCTGAGCAGCAGTCAATCTGATCGGAAATCTTTCAATCCCAGCGGACCAAACACTTATGGCAACCTGGACCTTGATTACAGCAATGATTTTGAAGCCAAGCAATATACCAACCAGGGCGGATTGAACTTTAGCTATAAAAAACAAAAAACGGTATTGAATTTTGGTACCAGGATCAATGCAGTTTCATTTGACCAGTACGAAGCCCTTTCTGGCCAGCGTTTTAACCGCAGCTACCTGAACTGGATTCCGCAATTGAACTATCAATATAAATTTTCTACCCAGAAATCATTGCGGCTCAGCTATTATGGCTACACGAACCAACCGACCGTAGAGCAATTGCAGCCCGTAAAGGTCAATACAGACCCGTTGAATATTCCGATCGGCAATCCAAACCTGAAGCCATCCTATAACAGTAACATCGGACTAAGCTATAACTCCTATAAAGTATTGACCAACGAATCCATCTATGTGAGCGGAAATTTCAGTTTCACCAATAACCAGATCGTTTCAGACATCAATACCGATGCACAGGGCAAATCGATCCGAAAATCGGTTAACTTGGAAGAAAAAACTCCGTATAACTATAATATTTATAGCAGTCTGCGCAGAAAAGTGAAGGCCATTGGCCTAGATGTGGGCATGGACATTAGTGCAGGTGGCGGTACCTCCTACAGTTATATCAATGGAGACCTGAACCAGATCCTGTCTACCCGTTTTGGGCCAAGGCTGAGCATTAGCCGTTACAAGGAGAAATTGGAATTGAACCTTGGTTTCGGCCCGAGCTACAATGCACAGGAAGCTTCCCTGCAACAGAACTTTAGCAACAAAGGCTGGGGAACAGCTGGTTCTGGCTATTTTAAGGCCAATATACCAGGCAATGTAGAGTTTCAGGCCGATGCCGAATATACATATACACCATCTTCGCAATCGTTCAACACCAGCTTTGAGCAAACGATCATCAATGCATCTGTTGCGAAAACTTTCTTCAAAAAGAAAGATCTTAAAGCAATGGTTAAAGTAAATGACCTATTGAACCAGAACAGTGGCTTCAGCAGGTATGCAAGTGCCAATTCGATCATCCAGACTTCCTATAACAACATTAACCGGTATTTCATGTTCTCGCTCATCTGGGATTTTAACAAGATGGGTGGAGGTGTACCAACAAACAAGTAACATCATGAAAATCAAAAATATCATTACATTAAGTCTGGCCTTATTGATTGCTCCTGCCGGATTTGCCCAGAACGCACGTTTTACAACCCAGGGCGTTATTGAATATGAGAAAAAAGTAAACATGTACGCGCTGTTGGCCGATCAGCTGAAAAAAAATCCAGACGATAGCTTTGGGCCTAAGATCGTGGAAGATTACAAAAAGAACAATCCACAGTTCAAATTGCTAAAAAGCACGCTGACATTTGGCCGCGACCAGACTCTTTTTGCCCCAGTAGCCGAACAGGTGATGCAAAATAGCTGGTACAACATGCCACTCGCACAACAGAACAACCTGATCTATACACAGACCGCGGCTGGCACTTCGGTTACCCAGAAAAAAATATTCGAAGAAACCTATCTGGTTAAAGACAGTACGCGAAAAATCAATTGGAAAATTACCAGTGAAATCAGGAACATAGCAGGCTACGATTGCCGTAGGGCAAATGCCCTGATCATGGATTCGGTGTATGTTGTGGCCTTCTATACCGAAGAAATCCCAGTTTCTGGTGGTCCAGAATCCTTTTCAGGCCTACCTGGAATGATCTTGGGCGTGGCCCTTCCCTACGAGCACGTCACCTGGTTTGCCACTTCAGTAATTGATCAGCCAGTTGGCGATGACAAGCTAAAAGCCCCCATCAAGGGCAAGATTACCGACCAGAAAAAATTAATGGGCACCTTAAAAGAAGCCCTAAAAGAATGGGGAAAGAGCGCGCAAGATTTCTTGAAGGCATTTTTGATCTAACACCACACATGAATCCAATAATTGCCCCACAGTAATCATTTATTGTGGGGTTTTTTATGTTCTTCAGATTAATTGATCAACAGCTTGTAGCCCTTGCCGTGCACGTTTAGGATCTCTACTTTGGGATCTTCTTTCAGGTATTTGCGCAGTTTGCTCAAAAATACATCCATGCTGCGGCCGTTGAAATAATTATCATCATGCCAGATGCTCAACAAGGCCTCTTCCCTCGTCAATACCGTATTTTTCTTTAGGCAGAGCAGCTGTAGCAATTCTGCTTCCTTGGTAGATAATTTTTGTTGGCGCCCATTGAAGCTGATCAGCTGTGTGGTATAATCAAACATATATTTGCCGATCTGGAATTGGGTAGGCGTAGGTTCGGTGCTTTCCTTACTGGAAACACGTTTCAAAAGGGCATTGATCCGCAGCAATAGTTCTTCGATCCGGAAAGGTTTGGTAATGTAATCATCGCCCCCTAAATCATATGCAGAAGCTTTATCTTCCATCATGGCCTTTGCCGTTGCAAATATGATGGGTACTTGTTCATTGGCCTTTCTGATTTCCTTTCCGAGCGTAAAACCATCTTTTTTGGGCATCATCACATCCAGGATGCAAAGATCAAACTGTTGTTTGGAAAAAGCCTTCAGGCCTTCTTCTCCATCGGTACAGAGTACGACGTCAAATTTTCCCTTCAGTTGAAGGTAGTCTTGTAAAAGCAGCCCCAGGTTCGGATCGTCTTCTACCAATAAGATCTTTTTCATCTGTGTAATTTTAATGGCAAACTCACTTCAAAAGTAGTTCCCTTGTCCTTTTCGCTATTTACTTTTATGCTTCCGCCCATTTCCTGTACAATGTCCTGCACATAGTTCAGTCCGAGACCAAAGCCCTTCACATCGTGCAGATTGCCTGTTGGTACCCGATAAAACTGGTCGAAGATGCGTTTGGTTTGTTCTTTTGTCATCCCGATACCTTCGTCCTTTATTTTCAAGAAAAAATACTTCTGGCTATTTCCCGTGGTAATCTTGATCTTGGGCGTGCCCAGACTATATTTATTTGCGTTGTCGATCAGGTTATAGATTACGTTAGACAGATGGAGTTCATCGCCCATCACGGTATCTTTTGGGGCCTGGAGCTCAAGTACAACCTCGGCATTTCTTTTTTGAAGTTGAAGGTCCATGCTGTCTACCACGGCAACAACGAGGTCATTGAGCTTAACTGGATTCGACTCCAGTTTAATTTCTTTCTTCTCGAGACGTGCTACGCTCAATACACGTTCGATGTGGTTGCCGAGCCTTACATTTTCGTCGTAGATAATTCCCGCCAGCCGATTGATCCTAGATTTGTCATTGGCCACTTCGGGATCTTTCAGTGCCTCGCTGGCGATCATGATGGTAGCTACCGGTGTCTTAAACTCATGGGTCATGTTATTGATAAAATCGGTCTTCATTTCCGATAGTTTTTTCTGCCTGATGATAGCCAGGATGGTATAGGCGAAAATAAAAATGAGCACCAGGAGCAATCCCGCCGAGGAGGCCAGCGTAGCAGACATATTATCGATGATCAGCGTGTTCTTTTTTGGGAAATAGATGTATAACATCCCCGGATCCCGGATGACATCCTTATTGAAAAGCGGAAAGCGATAGACATTTTTTGGCAAGATCTCTTTCTCCGAATTGGACACTTGTTGGTAGATCAATGAATCCTTATTGGCCAATTTTACCCAAAAATCGAAATCGGTATTGATGTTCTTGTTGAGCAGTTCGCTCTTGATCAGGCTGCCCAGTTTGTCCCTGCTCGGAATCCGATTGATCAATGGAACGTCCTTGTTCTCGATTTCCTTAGCCACATCCTGGATCAGGTTCAGGCTTCCGTCACTGAGAAGATTGGCGGTATCGGCATAAAGACGGGCCAGTTCCATCTGGTATTTACGTTCGGCCTTTGCATTTTCGACCTTGAACTTTGCCATCAGATCTGGATCCAAACTTGGGAAAGAAATCAGCTGGGGCAGTCCATTCTCCGGACTAAAAGCCAGATACCTGATCGAATCGGGAAGATTGCCGATCTGCAGTTCGAGCTTTTTCTTGGGCACCATAGACCTGATGCTCCTCTGGATAACCTTGCCGGTCATCGGATCTTTGATATCTTCGACCACCATGTCGATCTGGTTGGCCTTATTGGCAGGATTTGGATTGGAATAGGCTTTAAACCTTTCTTCGCTGATCATTTCTGGCCTGATGTAGGTTTCCCTGATCACGCTGTCCTGAAAATTTAGGTAATTGATGATCTGGATCTGCTGCCTTCTTTTGCGTGCTTCTTCATTTTCACGATATTTTACCCGAAAGGTAACAATGGTATCGGTCTGGCTTTTGATGTCGTGCTCTTTTTTGACCTTGTTCTCGAAATCTTTTCGGTTGATGTGCACAACCGCATTCCGACGCTGCACCTTTCCGACAACGTCACTTAGCGCCTGGTTTACATCCTGCTCAAAAAGCTGGGAGTTTAGTTTGTAGGATTCCCTGATGTAATACAGTTGCATTACAAAGACACCCAGCAGCGCAAGTGTCATCAAGGCAGTTATTAACCAAAGGCTCCGTTTTTTCACCCTTTAATCGAGTTAAATAGTGGCCGAAACCATGTCCAGTTGGGCATAGCTTCGACATCTTTTCCAAAAATAAGGAACAAACACAGGAGTAGGCCTTGTTTTAACACTTTTTAACATGCTTGCTTCGGCATTATCGAACAAAAATCGACAACAAGTCGTATTTAAAAAAAAGCCCCAAAGTTTGAACTTCGGGGCGTTATACTAATTGTTTTTTAAAAAAGCACTAGAATGGAAGATCATCTTCTTCCGCAGGGGCATTCAGATCAACCGGTGGCGCATATTGTGGCGCCGCCGCACCTGCAGTATTGGTCAGGGCAGTTAAACGCCATACGACCAAGCTGTTGAAATAAGAGGTTACACCTTCTTTGTTGGTCCATGGACGGCCACGTAGGTTAAAGGAAACCTCAACCTCATCACCAGGCTTCAGTGTATCAAACAATGCGGTCTTGTCTTGTAAAGCCTCAAACCTGATGTACTCAGGATAGGTTGGATTTTCTGCGTATTCTATAATCAGATCACGTTTTTTAAACGTTTCGCTTACCTGTTGTATTGCACCGATCTCGTGCACCTTGCCTTTAATTTCCATTTCAAACTGTATTTATACAAAACCAAATCTCTTAAAATTTTGTGGGATAATATCTATTTGTCACCCATAAGTTTTCCACACACAATATCAGTTAATTTATAGAAAGAACAACGAGAAAAATTAACTTTTGACGATGAAGGTCATCCCATCGCCAACCTTTCCTTTTTATTGGTAACTTTGTCGTCCTATGATACCTGTTTTCCAAACCAAGAGTAAGGTGATCATCACCTGTAACAAACGGCTTTCTCCCTATCTGCAAGAGGAGGTACAAGCTTTGGGCTATTCGATCGAGCGGGCCTTTCCCACGGGTGTGGAACTGAACATCACCCTGAACGAATGCATCAAGCTCAACCTGAACCTGCGTTGTGCCAGTCAGGTGCTCTACCAGATCGAACACTTTAAGGCCAATACGCCCGACGACCTCTATCAGGCTGTTGTGGGCATGGAATGGGAGGCATTGATCGATTTTACAGGTTATTTCTCCGTTACCTCGAATGTAGACAATCCAAACATCACCACTCCGCTGTTTGCCAACCTTAAAGTTAAGGATGCCATTGTAGACAGGATCAAGGAAAAAAAAGGGATCAGGCCCAATTCTGGTGCCGAAGCGAATAAAACAGTCATCCACCTCTATTGGAAAGATAGTGAGGCCGATATTTTTATCGACACCAGCGGCGAAACATTGGCCAAGCATGGATACAGGAAAATTCCGGGCAAAGCGCCCATGCTTGAAGCCTTGGCGGCCAGTGTAGTGATGGCCACAAAGTGGGACCAGCGTTCGCCATTTGTCAATCCGATGTGCGGTTCGGGCACATTGGCCATCGAAGCCGCTTTATTGGCTACCAACCGTCGTCCGGGCCTGTTCAGGATGAACTATGGTTTTATGCACATTATGGGCTATGAAGAAGAGGTCTTTTTTGCAGAACGCAGGTTATTAAAGGATCAGGTGATCAAACAGACCGACCTGAAAATTATTGCAAGCGATATTTCGGAGGATGCGATTGATGTAAGTCGGAAAAATGCAAAAACCGCAGGGGTAGATACGCTGATCGACTTTCAGGTCTGCGATTTTGAGGAAACAGTAGTGCCGGAAGAGGTGCAGGGCGTTGTTGTTTTTAATCCCGAATACGGTGAGCGGTTGGGCGTGCACAGCAAGCTCGAAATTACCTACAAGCGTATGGGCGATTTCATGAAGAAGAAATGTAAGGGCTATTATGGCTATATTTTTACCGGAAATCCAGACCTCGCCAAAAAGATTGGGCTCAAAGCCGACCGAAAAATCGAGTTCTACAATGGCAAATTAGATTGTAGGCTATTTGAGTATGAGCTTTACGATGGCTCCAAAAGACCCGATGAAGAAAGGCCAAAACCTAGGTCTTAACGCCAAATTATCAGCTTCTTAAAACCGATTATCTATTTGATTCGTTTATAGGGTACATCAACCTAAAAAAAATGAAAGATAAAGTTAAAGAAGAGGTGAGGGCCGTGGCGGCCAACGTAAGGAAGGTAAGGGAATTTAGGAATTATACGCAGGATTATCTGGCCGCAAAACTGGAGATCTCTCAAAATGCCTATAGCAAGATTGAACTGGGCTATAGCAAGATTACCTTAGACCGTCTATTTCACATTGCGCAGATATTGGAGGTTGAGGTGACCCAACTCCTTTATTTCAATTCCGCTGACTTCGAAAGAACAAGCAGGTTCGCATAGGACTTATCCACATTATTAAATTTTCACCTGAATTCAGAATAAATTGCGGCATAATTAAATAAGATGCAGCAATTTATCGATCAAACCATTTCTTTCGTCAAAAAAACATTGGCCAATGCCGAAGCCGGCCACGACTGGTTCCATATTGAGAGGGTATATCGCACTGCCCAGACCATTAATGCGATAGAAAAGGCCAATCCGTTAATCGTTGCATTAGCTGCATTGCTGCACGATATTGCCGACAGTAAGTTTAACAATGGCGATGAAGACATTGGTCCACAAAAAGCAGGAAGTTTTTTACAGGAAATCGGTGTTGCCCCTGATGTGATTGTACACGTTCAGGAAATTATCAGAAACCTTTCTTTTAAGGCAAGTTTCGGTACGATCCATTATCGTTCCAAAGAATTGGATGTGGTTCAGGATGCCGACCGCCTGGATGCCATCGGTGCGATAGGGATTGCCCGGGCCTTTACCTATGGCGGCTATAAAAATCGGGTAATGTATGATCCTACAATTGCGCCCAACCTAAACATGAGCAAAGCCGAATACAAACAGACCACCGCGCCAACGATCAATCATTTTTATGAAAAGTTGTTGCTATTGAAAGACCTGATGAAAACAGCAACCGGCAAGGAGATGGCCGAGCAACGCCATAATTTCATGCTCAGCTACCTTGACCAGTTTTTTGGGGAGTGGGAAGGTAAGCGATAGACTTTGACAATCTCCCCCGCCCTAAATTGCCTTTCTGGTTTGAAATACAGGTTTTAGCGTAAAACCCTGAACAAAGACTTTGACAAAGTCCCCACCCTAAAGAAAGACTTTTTTACCCCCCCCTTTGACAATTTCCACTGGTCTAAACGGCATTACAATTAAGGAAATGGCTGTTCAGTGCAAAAACCCTTGCAAACACTTTGACAAAGTCAAGCAAACATCACAGTTGTTCTTTTTGCTAATTATTTTAGTGCATTATTGCTATTTTTGTTAGTAAATTATTCTGTATGTCTGATCGTTTAATTCAAAAGTTAAATATCCTTGCCGATGCCGCTAAATATGACGTTTCTTGTTCTTCCAGCGGCAGTGATCGGAAAAATACCAATAAAGGTTTGGGAAACGGGCATCATTCTGGCATCTGCCATACCTATACTGAAGATGGGCGCTGTGTTTCGCTCCTAAAAATCTTGTTGACCAACCATTGCATTTTTGACTGTGCCTATTGTGTATCCAGAAAAAGCAACGACATTGAGCGTGCCGCATTTACGGTAAATGAAGTGGTAGAACTGACCATGAACTTTTACCGAAGAAATTATATCGAAGGTCTATTTTTAAGTTCTGGCATTTTTAAAAATGCAGATTTTACCATGGAACGGCTATTGAGGGTGGTGAAAAAATTAAGGCTGGAAGAGAATTATAATGGTTACATCCACCTCAAAACCATTCCAGGCGCCAGCGAAGAGCTGATCAAGGAGGCTGGCCTATATGCCGACCGCATGAGCATTAACCTAGAGATGCCTACCGAAGCGGGATTAAAACTTTTGGCCCCCGAAAAAAGCCATCAAGAGGTCATTAGCCCGCTAAAATATGTACAGCAGCAGATTGTGCAGTTCACCGATGAAAAACGGTTGATCAAGCATGTGCCAAAATTCGTTCCAGCAGGGCAGAGCACCCAGATGGTGGTCGGCGCGACACCTGAGACCGATAAGGAAATTATGCATACCGCCGCCGCTTTTTACAAGAATTTTTCGTTAAAACGGGTCTATTATTCTGGTTACATTCCCATAAGCAACGATACCAGGATGCCGATTTTAGGTTCTCAACCTCCTTTATTGAGAGAAAACAGGCTTTATCAGACAGATTGGCTCATGCGTTTTTATGGTTTTCATGTAAACGAACTGCTCAACGACGCCAATCCGCACCTTGATATCGATGTTGATCCAAAACTGAGCTGGGCACTTAGAAACCTGCATCATTTTCCGGTCTGCCTGAACACTGCGCCCTACCGGATGATCTTGCGCATTCCAGGCATTGGCGTGGCTTCTGCACAGAAGATTGTCCAGGCCAGAAAATTTGGGAAACTGCATCTCTACCAGGTCAAAAACCTGGGTATCGCCTATAGCAAAGCCAAGCATTTTATCAGGTGTGTCGATTCGCCATTTGAGCTTAAATCTTTTCAGGCCGCCCAGATCAAGGCTTTTATTTTGGCCGAAAGCCAAAGTAAATACCTGAAAACAGACCATCGTCAATTGATTCTCTTCTGATTTTTTTACCTGATTGAGCGTGTATAGATTTGAAAACTTTAGACCATAAAACAATATACCTTTTTGACGGTAGTTTGGAAGGACTACTTTCAGCAGTTTTTGAGTGGTTTGAACGCAAGCCGGGATCTATCCACTTGATGCCAGAAAAAATCTTTCAACCAGATGCCTTTGCTACCGTTTTTCAGGTACCAAACGATCGTGAAAAGGCTGGTCGCATCTGGAATGGCCTACAAAAAAGGCTCGATAAGAAATGGCTACGCAGGCTTTACTGTACCTATCTCTCCGAAAAACCTCAAGCATTTGCAGCGATTTTTCATTTTTGTTGCGCCATCTTTCAACAGGAAGTCGGCTACGAAAACAATTATGGCGACGAATACGTATTGGCCCTATCACAGATCGCAGTCAAAGTTGAACGTGAAAAACACCGAATGGAAGCCTTTATCCGCTTTCAGCAATTGGAAGATGGACTATTCTATTGCGGGATTGATCCAGACTTCAACGTTTTGCCGCTGATCTTAAATCATTTTAAAAATCGCTATGCCGACCAAAAATGGCTTATTTACGATCTTAGCAGAAATTATGGCCTTTATTATGACCTGAATAAGGTTGAAGAAGTTTCAATGGAACTGCACCCAGCCCTGTTGAAATCAAGCGCTGTTCCGGTTGAAGAAAAGGAGCAATTGTATGCGCAATTGTGGAAGGATTATTTCAGGAGCACGAATATTGTAGCAAGAAAAAATACCAAACTCCATGTTAAACATGTGCCCAAAAGATATTGGCGATATCTGACCGAAAAACAGATCTAGGTATAAATCCCAGTTCATTCCATCAGCCATTTGCCAAAGGCTTAACAATAACTTAACGAAGAATGCGTAATTTAGGATCATGAAGTTAAGTGTATTGGTGCTGATTACGGCACTGGCGGTAGCGCTTTCCATAGGCATGGTCAATTTTTATTTTCAGCACAATTGGTATTACCTATTGATATCTTTCGGCGTTTCCTTCGTGACCAGCTTTATCGTTTTTTATTACTTATTGGAAAAATACATTTACTCCAAAATTAAATTGATCTATAAGCTCATCCACAACCTGAAGCTTGGCAAAGATCTAAAAGAGGCTCTTGGCGAATATGTAAGCTCTGATCCAATTAATGATGTGGAATTGGAAGTGAAGGAGTGGGCGGGCGCCAAAAAGAAGGAAATTGACCTGCTCAAAAAACAGGAACAGTTTAGAAGAGAATTTCTTTCCAATGTTTCCCATGAGTTTAAAACTCCACTGTTTGCCATCCAGGGCTATATCGAAACATTGCAGGATTGCCTTGTAGATGATCCTGAAATGGCCGTGAACTTCCTCAAAAAAGCTGAAAACAACATTGAAAGGCTCAGTTACCTGATCAACGACCTGGATTCTATCTCCAAATTGGAAACGGGCGAAATGCCGATCAACTATGAAAAGTTTGATTTTGTGGTCTTGGCAAAGGAAGTAATGGACAGTCTAGAAGATCGCGCAGCACTTCATCAGATCAAATTGTCTTTTAAGGATAAATATACCGGACCAACGATGGTTGATGCCGACCGTGAAAAAATCAGGCAGATCATGATCAACCTGATCGAAAATTCGATCAAGTATGGCCATGAAAACGGAGCTACAGCCATAAAAATATTTGAGTTGCACGATCAATTTTTAATTGAGGTAACGGATAATGGGATTGGGATCGAAGAAAAGCATCTTCCACGTCTGTTCGAACGGTTTTATCGGATCGACTCGCACCGCTCCCGTAAGGAAGGGGGAACAGGACTTGGTTTGGCCATCGTAAAACATATTTTAGAAGCACATCAGCAGACCATTTCTGTACGGAGTACACCAAATATAGGCACCACCTTTGCATTTACGTTGCAGAAAAGCGTTTAGTGTTTGGCGAAGTGTGGAGAGCGATGGTCGTGGGGGAGAAAACTGAATTTGGCTTCAGCTTGTGCCAAAATCAAATTCACATTAGAGTTAACATTAACTTAACATAACAACCGTAGCTTTGCAACATAATCCATAGTCATGAATAGTATTTTTAGCTTCTTTACGCCAAAAGACAAAAAATTTCAGCCACTTTTTGAGCAAGCGGGCACAAATGTGGTCAAGATTTCTGAAGCGCTATTGGTAGCAGTTACCGCAACAGATATCGAGAAAAGAAAAGAGGCCATTAAGGAGGTCGAGCGCCTGGAACATGTTGGCGATGACATTACCCATACCATATTTATCGAACTGAGCAAAAACTTCATCACACCTTTTGACCGCGAAGATATCCACTCGCTGGCCAGTGCGATTGATGACATTGCCGATTATATCCACGCCTCTGCCGGGAACATCGAATTGTACAACGTTACGAATGTGGGAGATGCGATGGTCAAACTTGCCGAGCTGCTCGTAGAAATGTGCGGCGATTTGGAAAAGGCGATCAAGGAATTGAGAAGCTTTAAGAATATCCGCGTGATTGCAGATGCCTGCGTAAGGATCAATAGTGCTGAGAACCAGGCTGATTATGTCTGTAACCTTGCCATTGCCCGATTGTTCGAATTCGAGACCAATGCAATTGAGCTCATCAAACAAAAAGAGATCTTACAGACCCTGGAAATTGCAACCGATAAGTGCGAAGATGCGGCAAACGTATTGGAGTCTATCTTGGTTAAAAACGCATAAAAATGAGTTTAACCCTTCTTTTTGTCATTATTGGCCTGGCGCTTATTTTTGATTACATCAATGGATTTCATGATGCCGCCAATGCCATTGCCACGATTGTGGCCACCAAGGTACTTTCTCCGTTCCAAGCGGTGGTCTGGGCAGCATTCTTCAATTTTTTGGCTTATTGGGTATTTGGTTTCGGCGTAGCAGACACCGTAGCCAAAACAGCCAATACCATGGATATTAACCTGGTTGTTATTTTGGCCGGTGTAATCGCTGCGATCATCTGGAACTTATTTACCTGGTGGTTCGGGATCCCTTCCAGCTCATCTCACACCCTGATCGGCGGATTTGCCGGTGCCGCCATTGCGCATGCGGGCCTAAGTGCCGTAAATTGGTACAAGGAAGGTAAAACCGGAGAAATGCCAACAGGCGTACTGGTCATTATCGGGTTTATTGTGATTGCACCATTTATTGGGGCCATCATTTCCTATTTTATTTCCATCTGGCTCCTGCATTCGTCCAAAAAAAGCATCTGGCCCAAATTATTTACGTTTACCCTGCTGATCGTCACCACTTGGTACATTTATAGCCAGATCATGTTCTACGGGGAAATCAAACACCCAAGGTTCCAGTCGCACTTTTTGAGCGTGCTGTTGGAAGCACATAACATCAAATGGCTGCTGGTGGCCTTTATCGTCTATTCCATCAGTTTCTTTTGCCTGATTTTTAGTAGCCTGAACCAAACACAATCTACCGCGTGGCTGAGGAAGATGCAATTGCTTTCTTCTGCCTCATTTAGCTTGGGCCATGGTGGAAACGATTCGCAAAAGGTGATGGGAATTATCGCCGCCGCTGTAGTGGTCTATATCCATACCAGTGGCGTGGCCATGGGCGACCTACCTTCATGGTTGCATGTTGCCCTGCCAACCAAGGGTGCCAATGGAGAGGAAATTGCAGGTCATATGCCCTCATGGATTCCTTTGGCCTGTTATAGCGCCATCGCCGCAGGTACCTTGAGCGGCGGATGGAAAATCGTAAAGACCATGGGCTCTAAAATCACCAAAGTAACTCCTTTTGAAGGTGTTACCGCAGAAACTGCCGGTGCCCTGACCCTATATTTTACCGAACACCTTAAAATCCCAGTCAGTACGACCCATACCATTACGGGGTCGATCATTGGCTCTGGATTGACCAAAGGTGTTTCTGCCGTAAAATGGGGCGTAACCGTGAAGCTGATTTGGGCCTGGGTATTGACCATTCCGGTATCTGCCCTGCTTGCTGCGCTTGTTTATTATGTATTGAACCTATTTATTTAGCCCCCGGGCAATAGCAGCCTGATTTGCATAATCGCTTCACTATATAGTTTACAGTTATCAGTTCACAGTTTTCAAGTTCAATCCTTGTAGTACAGTTGTATTACTACAGGCAGTTAAACAATTAACCAATTAAACAGTTAACCATTTTAAGATAGCCCCGATTGGAACGGAAAGCCTTCTGCGCAGCGAAAGCTTGCAGTGCAAAGCGGGACTTCCATTGATCGAAACCACTGTCACTGTGCTTCTAATCTTAGATAAATATTCATAATTGCGAAAGTTTATTGGGAAACCAAAGTCAGGCGTTCTTGACCCGTACAGCTCCGTCCCAAAGGGACTTGTTTGGGGCTTCCGTTCGATCGTAGCAGTGTTCCTACTTGTCAAATGCCTCTTTTCTTCATGAATATAGCTTCCTCATCCAAAACAGGCTGATCGCTGATGGCATAGGTGCTTACGCCGTTGATCTGCATCTCATCCAGGATATCGACCAGATTTTGATAGATCGAGCCATCTGTAGGCTTGATGATGACCAACATCCTTTTGCCTATTTCGTCGGCATGTGTCGCTGCAATTTGTCTCTTGTAGGCTAAAATCTCTCCTTTGATGGAACTCAGCTCAGACGACCTCATTTCTGCACGGTTAGGGCTGCCCATATAGTGTACCACCTGATTGTGCTTTCCCAATAAGATCGTCATCGTTCGCGATTCTGGCCAGGGAGATGCCACTCCGTCCACAGGTTTAACCACATCCATTGCCCTCATCTTGGCCAGTGAAGTGGTCAACATAAAGAAAGTGATCAATAAAAAAGCGAGATCGACCATTGCGGTAAGATCAACGCCCAGGGGTGCTTTTTTTGTTCTCCTTGTATTGGCCTGGCCATTTTGGGGAAGGTTGAGTGCTGCCATCTGATATGTTTTAATAGGTGATGACAATCAGTATGGAATTACATAAATTCTTTGGAAATAAAAAAACCAATTCCTGATGGCTTTGTTTTTACGATATAAAACCTAACCATCATGGAACAGCCAGTAGAAATGAATACGCTTAGCCAAATTTTGGAAAAATTGCGGCTCAAGGGAAAAGACAACGAAATCAAAATGTCCGATCATGGAAAGATGCAATCGGCAAACCTTAACAAAATATACAGACCAGAAGACCTGACCATTGTTAAAACCTATCGTTTCGAAGGGATGTCAGATCCTGGCGACAATTCGGTCCTTTATCTCCTTCTGGATTCTGACGGGGATATGGGCTATATTTTGGATGCCTATGGCGCCTATACCGATAACGACGGACCGTTATTCGATGATTTCCTGAAGAAAATACCTGTCGCAGACCGCGATGAACAAGAATTGTTCAGCTAATAAAAAAAGCTTCCCTTTTGGGAAGCTTTTTTTATGAAGACGCTGAGCATCAAAATCCGCTATCATCAAGCGCAAAATCTATTGTTCTTTCTTTCCATTTGCCGCGGGTAAAATCAGGAAATTCTTGGGTCTTGTTTCCTTCTTTCAGCGATTTGGTAGAGAGTGGGGCGATTACGCTCATGGTTACCGAATCATAGACATCGATCGGTGTCTGCTTGCCCTGTTTTACGGCCTGCACAAATGCATTGAACACAAACCAATCCATCCCTCCATGCCCTGCGCCAACCGCTTCCTTTTCATATTTTTTCCACAACGGATGATCATATTTGTCGAACCACTCTTTTACTGGATCCCAGGTATGTGGCTTTGATTTGCCCTCGATATGGATGGACTTATTTACATCCATCCAAAGGCCGTTGGTGCCCTGTACCCTAAAACCCAAGGAATATGGCCTTGGCAGGTGCACATCATGCGTGAGCATTACGGTTTCACCATTCGCACAGCTGATCAATGTGGTGGTCACATCTCCATTTTTATAATCGAGCTTGGCATTGGGATGGCCAGGCGATTTACTTTCTACATAATTGGCCAGCCCCCTGGCTTTCGAACTGAAGGAAACCAGATTGGTAAACCGGTTTCCCCTATTGATCTTTGCATAATTGATGATGGGTCCGGCGCCATGTGTTGGATAAAGGTCGCCATCCCGGTCGATGTTAAACTGTGTCCGCCATTGTGCCTCGCTAAGTGCTTTTGTGCCATACTCCACGCCACCTCCGTAATATTGCTTGCCATTATTGAACAGCACCTCACGGAGATCATGCTGATAGCCCCCTTCCAAATGGACAAGCTCGCCGAATACGCCCGCCCTTAACATGTTCAATGCAGCCATGACATCTCTTCTATAACAGACATTTTCTAAGGTCATGTAGGGAATCCCTGTCCGTTCAGAAGTATTCACGATATCCCAATGCTCCTTTACCGTTAATCCGGCTATCACCTCACAGCCAACATATTTACCGGCATTCATGGCATCTATGGCCTGTTGGTGATGGAATTGCCACGGCGTAGCGATGATTACGGCATCGATATCCTTGCGATCAAGCAGGCCCTTATAGGCATCTATATTTCCGGTATATTCCTTGGCTGGAACACGGCCATGCTTGGCGATGAACTCGCGGCAGATTTTGAGCGAACTTTCCTGTGTATCGCAAATGGCCACAACTTCTACATCATCCCTAAGTACTCCCTCGCTGATGTGGCTCATTCCCCTTGCACCTACGCCGATGTAGCCCAGCCTAACTTTGTCCTTATTTTTGGCAAACAATGTGCCCGTGGGCAATATACTTAGGCCAGCGACGGCCAATGTGCTATTTTTGATAAAATTCCTTCTTTCCATGGTTAGTTTGATCAGGTTTTGTAAGTTAGAAAAAATAACACATTCATAATACTTAAAGGCAAATTTCATGTGGACCTGCAGCTTGTGCGACCGTACGTTCCGACAGCAAAACCAGCATCATTATTGTGGCGACCGAACGATTGGCCATTTTCTAAATGGCCGGAGCGAAAAGGCATTGGCTTTATTCGATCAATTGATCGAAAAGATCAGTGACATTGGGCCGGTAAAGCTCCATGCCACCAAATCAATGTTGGTTATTTCTGCAGATGTTGGTTTTGCCTACGTTATTCAGATGGGAAAGGAATTTATTGATGTGGTACTGCCCTTTGAAACGCCTTATGAAGATAACCTGTGCTTTCGGAAAATAGGCAAAGTTCCGGGAAGCAACGATTTTAACCATCATTTACGGATTATGTCTGCCGATGATTTCAATGCTGAAGTTTGCAGCTATCTGGCTAAAGCCTATGCCAATGGAAAAGCAGTATGAATTGAATGGGCATACGATATTCGTGGAGTTTAGCCCTGGCATGCTCCGCATCAAGGGCACTAATGCCCTGCAAAGCTATTTATCGACCGACATTGAAGTACGGTCTAATGCATTAGTTGGATTCATTAAGCAAGATTATCGCTTATTTTTTGGGAAAGAAATCAACATCAGCAACAAATCTATGGTGGTTGAAATTTGGGGACATCTATTCGCCAGTCGATTTGCCTTAAGATTAAAAAAGACGTTAAATTATCGCTTCATTCGAAAGCTCAGCGAAAAGATCAGCACGAGAAGTGACACAATTGATTGTGGAGAACGGCTTTTGGATCAAAACCGATTATTCTGGGATGTGGTATCTGGGCTCAAGCCTATGATCTTATTTTTCATCCCAAGGGAAATAAAAAGAACGCGTTAAGACATTTGGGAAATTTTGGGCAAAAAAATACCCAATTACAACGGGAATTCCCCAACTATGCGTGTTTGTGGAGTAAGCTGTTTTTTCGTCGCAGTTGAAAATAGCCCAAGGCCAGTGCAGCCCCGATCAGGATGTAGGTATGAGAATCCAGTGGTGCATTGCAAATCCATTTGTAGTTATAGAGCGTGTAATTGGTGCCGCCATAATTTCGGGTCGCGCATGGTGTATTGCTTTGTTTTACCCAGCTACAGCTACCTGAAGCTGCTGGAGTGCCTGATGGGGGACTGTAATAATCGGAGTAAAAAACACCGCTTTGGATAATACCGCAATCCGTTTTGCCTGCATACGGCGGATCGTGGGCCAGGGCGGCAGATTGCCATCCGGCAACCAGTACCACTACCCCGATAATTAATTTTAACTTAAATTTTATTGTATTCACGAGTCTTAATAGACAATGTCCATACCATCTTTTGGGTATACAACTTTGTTGAGTAGACAATTAAAGAATTACAGGACTTTTAGATGTCACAGATGGTGATGGCCTGCTGGAGAGATTCTAGTTTATTGCTGTGTGATGGAATAAATTCTTGTGCAACGTATCCGTTAAAACCAGTCTGTTGGATGGCACGCATAATAGCGGGATAGTTCAGTTCTTGGGAGTCGTCTATTTCATGGCGGCCAGGTACGCCTGCGGTATGGTAGTGCGCAATAAACTGGTGGTATGCATTGATGGTGCTGATGACATTGCCTTCATTGACCTGCATGTGATAGATATCATAAAGCAGCTTTAGGTTCGCCGAGCTTGCTAGATCAACGAGCTGTACACCCCATGCGGTATCGTCGCATTGATAATCAGGATGATCGATTTTACTATTGAGCAATTCCATGACCAAGGTTACCTGATACCGTTCTGCCATGGGCAATATCTTTTGCAGGCCAGATACAGCATTCTTTAGGCCCGTTTCATCATCCATTCCATTGCGATTGCCACTAAAGCAGATCAGGTTTTTATATCCCGCCTTGGCCACTAACGGGATGATTTCTTCGTAGTTTTTGATCAGCCCTGCATGATAAAGGGGATTGTTCCAGCCTTCGGTCAGGCTGATTTCGGCACCATTGCACATGGACGAATCCAATCCATGTTTTTTTAAGACTGGCCATTCCTTCGGTCCGACGAGGTCAATGGCCTTGATTCCTATCAGCTTTGCAGCCATGCACAGTTCATCCAATGATAGCTCACCGAAGCACCAACGGCACACCGCATGATTAATGTTCCCCTTAAGTTCCATTTGCTGCGCAGCTAAAAGCAATCCGTTTTTCCATGTTATGCCTACGTAGCTTTGGGCAAGGTAAACCAAAAGGTACTGCCTTTACCTTCTTCGCTTTCTACGCCGATTTTGCCGCCATGCCTGGCAATAATGTCTGCACTGATGTACAGGCCAAGGCCAAGGCCCGAAACTTGTGCGCCCGACTCATCGGCCCTAAAATAACGCTCAAACAAATGGGGCAGTTTTTCTGCTGGGATGCCAGGACCATTATCACGCACGGTTACACGGATATTTTCGCCAAGATCTTCCGCATTCAGAAATATCTCTTTTGATTCTGGGGCATATTTTACGGCATTGTTCACAAAGTTTACTACCACCTGTTCTATCCGATGCTGGTCTCCTACAACTGCTAAATTTGGATCTCCCGTAACGATCAGTTCATGTGCAGCCATTTCACGAACAGGCGCACAACATTCATCGAGCAATTTCACGATGCGAAATGTTTCCGTGTTCAGCATCACCTGGCCTTCTTTCATGCGGCTAACATTGAGCAGGTCATCAACCAGTTCTGATATTTTTTGCATGCTTTTGGTCGATTGCTCGATCAACCGCGGCAAAAGCTGGGTCGGATTGGCTTTCATCCGTTCCAGAAGCTGGAGGGATGCCTTAAGGCTGGTTATTGGCGTCTTGAGTTCATGACTTGCAATCGAAATAAAATCGTCTTTTTGTTGTTGCAGGCGTTTATATTCAGTAATGTCCAATACCGTACCCAATAATTTGGTGCGGTTTCCGACAGCGTCATAAAAAACATTTCCCTGGATGCGGACCCAGCGCAATGTGCCATCGCCAATGACCAGTCGGCTTTCATAGAAAAGCTTTCCTGTTTTTTCGGCCAATTCATGTGCGACATTGCTCAGCTCCATATCTTCGGGATGGTAGGTAGCAATGATCTCATCACGCGAAAGCGGTACATCAGAGCCAAAAATCTGATAAAAACGCTCAGATGCGGTTAGTTTGCCGTCGGCATAATTAAATTCGTAGGTGCCAATTTCTGCAGCTTCAATGGCCAATCTCACCCTAATTTCAGCATCTTCGATCTTTCTTCGGGCAAGTACTTTATCGGTCACCTCATTTCCTACCACCATAATCGACGATACATTGCCCTGAAGGTCGGTTACCGGCTCGTAGACAAAATCTACAAAAACGTTTTCATCCTTGCCATTCCGCACCAAAATAAGTTCATGTTCGCGGCCATGGAAAGCGATCCCACTATCGATTACCTGCTGCATCAGTGGCGCATAGGTATCAGCGGCTTCTGGTACGGCATCCCAAATGGTCTGCTCTTCCAGTTGGATGCGTTCTTTTCCCACCAGTTCCAGATAGCCATCATTTACATCGGTAATGAGGAGATCTTCGGCCCTGATCACACAAATCGCAACGGGCGCCTGTTTGATCAGATTCCGAAAACGGGCCTCGCTAAAAAACAGTTCATCGTAGGAGGCGGCCAGTTCTTCATTGGTAGTTGCCAATTCCTCATTAGAGGCCGCCAATTCCTCATTTACTTCCTGCAACCTGCGTTCGTCGATTTTTTTCTGTGTAATGTCGATGCAAGAGCTGATATAGCCTGTAAATGTTCCATCCGACAAAAACCGGGGAGTACCTTTTTTAAGTAGCCAATGATATTCACCATCTGCGCCCAAAATCCTAAACTCATCTGTATAGGATACCCTTTTGGAAAAGGCATGCTGATGGATCTGTAAAAATTCATCCCTATCTTCTTCATGGATGAGGTCGTTCCAGCCCCTATTGATCAGTTCCTCCGAACTTCTTCCTGAAAGTTCGACCCATGCCCTGTTGAAATAGAACTTCTTGCCCTGTTCATCACCAACAGAAATCAATACGTCAGTATTTTCTGCCATGGTCCTGAAGCGTTCCTCGCTTTCAATAAAGGCATTGACACGTTCTTCGACCATTCTCTCCAATCCCAGGTTCATCCTGCTCAATTCTTCGCGGCTGCTGGAAAGTTCTTCGTTTATGGCATTCAGCTCTTCGTTTGAGGCCGCCAACTCTTCGTTCAATGATTGCTCGCGCATGAGCAATTCCTTGTTCAGTTCGGCATCTTCCAGTTTTTGCTTATTGAGAAAACGTTCGGTAATATCTGTCGCGCTGTGCAATATGCCGATTACCGTACCTGATTCGTCTTTTACGGCCCGGTATTCAAAATCAAAATAAAATGTGCTCACTTTCCCATCAACGGACAGGTCGGCGGGTGTATCTTTTCCAGAAATGGTAATGCCCTCGCGCCAAACTTTGGCAAACATCTCGATAAATGGCTGTCCCTGGAGCTCGGGAAGTGCATCGGCCAAACTTTTCCCCATTACTTCCCTGCCCTTTCCCCAAATGGCCAACATGGCATCATTGGCAAATTCGATCACGGCAGCTTCGCCAACATGGATTGCTGTTGCTGTTTTTGAAAAGGATAGGATGTGCTTAAGCTGTTCGAGTCCCAGTGATGGCGTTTGTTTACTCATGATCGTACTAAACTAAACAAAAATAATGTATTTAACAGGGAGGAGCTTTCAATTGTTTGGCCTTACTGACCGATTTGAAAAGGTTAATTACTTCAAATATGGCGAGATTGCTTTCTTCCACACTTTGTAGCCTTCGGCACTGAGGTGGAGACTGTCTGCAACATAATATTTGGATCCGATATCTTTGTTAGGCAGTAACATGGGCGAAAAAACATCGACAAAATCAGCGTTTTTTTCCGACTTTATAAATTTGGCCAGACGGGCATTCAGTTCAATTTGCTGGGGGATCAGTTTTCGTCTCGATGGACTTGGTTTAATGGACAAGACGGTAATGCGGGTATCTTTGCTGCCCATTCTGATGAGCTTAAATAAGGCCACCATTTCCAAATACACCTGATCAACGCCTTTATTTGCAGTGCTCAGGTCATTATCGCCGATGTAGATGACCACCTGCCTGGGCTGATAGACTGCAATTATCCGCTGTTGAAATTCGATCAGATCGGTGACGACTGCACCGCCGAAGCCCCGATTGATTACATTTTTGCCTGGGAAATCATTCTTTAGCGATTCCCATTTACGGATCGCAGAACTTCCGGTAAATACGATCAGGTTATTGCGGTCTACCGGATTTTTTTGATCGCCCTGTTCAAAGGCAACAATTGCTTTTTCATATTTATTCTGGGCTTTCAAGGTGCTGATGGATAAACACAGCAAAAGGAGAGGTAGGATGATCTTTTTCATGGCAGTAGAGAAATTATCTCATAAAACTATGATTTTATAACAGCATTCGCATGGGGGCAACTGTAAATTTTAAGTGGGAATAAAAAAATCCCACTGTAAATAACAATGGGATTGATGGAATAGTGTACTTGATTAGGATCAGGGATTCATTTTTGAAAAGGTCTCCTGGATTACATCTGGCGATGCATTTCGCATGACTTCACTAAAGCCAAATGTCAGTTCTTGTTTACCCTCTTCCAATTGCTCAAATATCGACTCAATAAAAGCACTCACAGGAGGATGCATGTCATGAATACCTTTGCCGCCAAGGTCTGTATTGAGCGCTGGTGGAATAATTTCGATGACAGCTATACCTTTTGGTGCAAGTAGATGCCGTAAAGACATGGTGTAAGAATGGAAGAAGGCTTTGGTTGCACAATACACGGGCACTTTGGCCAGTTGAACAAAGGCCAGTCCCGAAGTAACGTTCATAATTGTATTCAATGCGGGCATATGGCTTAGCATGGTTGTTAAATGTAGTGGTGCCATCATGTTGGTTTCAATTTCTGTCACTGCACGGGCATAAAAGTCCTGATCATCAACATTCATCCAGTTTTGGATACCAGCATTGTTAACCAGTACATTTAAATCGCCATGATTGTCAGAAAGCCAATTGCAAAAGGCTATGCGCTCGGCTTCTTGAGATAGGTCACAGACCTTGGTAATTACCTGTGGGTATTTATCGCTGACCTGCTTTAATACTTCCTCACGTCTTCCACAAATGATAACGGTGTTTTGATTCGCTAGAAAATGTTCAGTTAAGCCTAGACCAATGCCTGTAGCACCTCCTGTGATCAGGATCTTATGATTTGAAAGTTTCATGGTATGCTTTTTTTTGACAAAAGTACAGGCCATAATTGAAATATAATTACCATGGTTTCAGAATCTGAAAATAGATGCCTGCACTTTAGACCAAGGTTGCCCGGTACTGCTTAGGCGTAATACCAACATATTTTTTAAAAAATCGGGTAAAGCTTGGTGGATTATAGGTAAGTCGATAAGCAATTTCTGAAATGCTCATCTGCGTGGTTTCCAATAGACGCTTAGCAACAATGGCCAATTTGCCTTCACAGTGATCACATGGTGCCTTACCAGTAACTTTTTTTATGGTATTGCTCAGGTGTGTGGGATGGATACATAATATTTCTGCAAAATCATGGATTTCATAAAACACATCCGTTCGTCCTGACGCGATATTAGCAATATGCTTGTCGAGTTCATTTAAAAATGCGGTAGTAATTTCTTCGGGTCTTTCCATTTTACAAAACTTAAAATGTTTATTGAAATCCAGAAAAGCGTTTTAACATTTGACAAACTTCTTGCCTGCAGGCATAGCGGAAGTACTGCATGGTTGCAACAGAGCTAATCCAAATAAAACCTTAACCTACCGTTAATCCAAAAATCCTTAAAAAGCAAAATCCCCAACCTTTTGAAGATTGAGGATCTGCGGTCCGGACGGGACTCGAACCCGCGACCTCCGCCGTGACAGGGCGGCATTCTAACCAGCTGAACTACCGGACCGTTTCCCTTTCGGGATTGCAAATATAGTGTTGTTTAATTTATTTCACAATAAAAAAATCAAAATAAATATAAGCGATTAATTTACAGCACCTTCTTTCATTTTCTCTGCATTCTCTGCAAATTGAAGGGCATCGATCAATTCTTGTACACCGCCATCCATCACACCGTTCAAATTATATAAAGTTAGGCCTATCCTATGGTCAGTTACCCTGCCTTGTGGATAATTATAGGTCCTGATCTTGGCCGAGCGGTCGCCCGTTGACACCATGGTCTTACGTTTGGCGGCAATATCTCCATTTTTTTTCTGCAGTTCGATATCGTAGAGTTTGCTCCTCAGCATTTCCATCGCCAGTTCACGATTGGCCAGCTGTGAACGTTCTACTTGGCAGACCACCACAATCCCCGACGGCTTATGCGTCAATTGCACCTTGGTTTCTACCTTATTTACGTTCTGTCCACCTGCACCACCCGATCGCGATGTCTGCAATTCGATATCGGCAGGATTGATGTACACATCCACCTCTTCAGCTTCCGGTAGCACCGCTACAGATGCGGCAGAAGTATGCACGCGTCCCTGTGTTTCAGTCTCTGGTACGCGCTGCACACGATGTACCCCACTCTCATATTTCAATTGGCCATACACATCGTCGCCGCTCACTTTTAAGATCACCTCTTTATATCCGCCGGCAGTACCTTCCGTTACGTCCATCACCTCAACACGCCAACCTTTGGTATCAAAGTAGCGGGTATACATCCGATAAAGGTCTCCCGCAAAAAGTGCAGCCTCATCTCCACCGGTACCTCCACGAATCTCGAAAACTGCATTTTTAGCATCCTCGGGATCTTTTGGAATGAGCATCAGGCGAATTTCCTGCTCCATTTTTTCCTGTTGGACAAGCAAAAGGTCTAACTCCTCTTTGGCCATTTCACGCATTTCCTGATCTTTTTCTGTACTCAGGATTTCTTTGTTGGCCTCGATATTGCTCATCACATTTTTATAGATCTTGTACTCATCTACAATCTTGCCCAAGTCTTTATATTCTTTGTTCAGCGCAGCAAAACGTTTCATGTCCTGAATGGTATCTGGATTGCTCAGTTGCTCCTCCACATCTTCCCAACGTAGCTTAATGGCTTCTAATTTTTCTAACATAGGCTGCAAAAATACGGAAAAAAGCTTTGCTGTAAAAGGATTTTATAGCGCTCGCGGCGAGGTATTTTACTTACGAATTAAAATAGGCCAGCTTCAGCTCTTCGCCATCGAAAACGGCATAAGAATGATAGTTGATCCATTCACCAATATTAACATATCTGCTGTTGGAAGCCAACTGAATATCAAGTGGCAAATGCCGATGGCCAAAAATAAAATAGTCGAAATGTTCTTTTTGGAGTCTTTCTTTGGCAAAAATGGCCAGCCATTCATTTTCTTCCCCAAGAAAAACTTCTTTGGCATTACTGGCCACCCTGCTTTTGCTCGACCAGCCATTGGCGATAAACAATCCGATTTTTGGGGGAAGGATCGAAAATAGCCATTGACAGAATGGGTTTCTAAAAAACCGTCGAAGGAACTTATATTTTTGATCACCAGGCCCTAATCCATCACCATGATGCAGGAAAAAACGCTTTCCATTACGGGTAATGATCAGCTCATCACTAATGATCGTGATCCCCATCTCTTTTGTAAAATAATCCTTTACCCACATGTCGTGGTTGCCTTTAAAGAAAAACAGCCGGATGCCCTTGTCAGACATTTCAGCCAATTTGCCTTGCAAGCGAACAAATCCTTTGGGGATTACTTCACGATATTCAAACCAGAAATCGAAAATGTCGCCCATCAAATAAAGCTCGCTACAGGTCGGCATAATGGAATCCAACCATTCTACCACCAGTTTTTCACGGTTTCGGCTTTCTTCGTAATTTGGCGCACCCAAATGAAAGTCTGAAGCAAAATAGATATTTTTGGTCATCCTATCCCAAAGGTAATTTAAAAAGAGCAATGAAGAAAGAGCAAGGAGGAAAGAGAAGGATGAAAGAGCAAGGAGGAAAGAGCAAAGATGAAGGATTGCTTAGTTTGTTCAGAGATCCCTCGTTTCGCACAGGATGACAGTTCTGCATCGCAACTTGCATTTTGCTTTCTTGCTTTTCTCTTTCTGCTTTCTGCTTTTCCGCTCACTAAAAGTTAAAATCTACTAAAATTATAGATTTTTTTAAAATAGTTTGGAATATGTCTAAATAGTGTGTTCATTTTTGTAACTTTGTCACAAATTTTTTTGAATGATCTCTACAGATATAGCTATAATCGGTGCCGGTCCGGTAGGTTTGTTTGCCATTTTTGAGGCTGGATTGTTAAAAATGCGTTGCCACCTGATCGATTACCTGCCACAAGTGGGCGGTCAGCTTTCGGAAATATATCCTAAAAAACCCATCTACGACATCCCTGGCTATCCTACTGTTTTGGCGCAGGAGCTGATCGACAATCTGGTCGAACAGGCCAAGCCATTTCATCCTGGATATACATTGGGCGAGCGAATCGAAGGCCTAGAAAAACGTGGAGAAGGAGATTTTGTACTGACCACCAACATGGGCACGATCATAGAAGCCAAAGTAGTGGTCATTGCTGGTGGATTAGGTTGTTTTGAGCCTCGTAAGCCCGCTGTAGCCGGATTAGAGCACTTTGAGAATGGCAGGGGCGTCAATTATATGATCTTGGATCCTGAAAAATACCGCGACCAAAAAATGGTGATTGCCGGTGGTGGTGATTCTGCCCTCGATTGGACCATTTTCTTAGCTGATATCTGTTCAGAACTTACCTTGGTACACCGCAGCGAAAGCTTCCGTGGTGCACCAGACTCGGTAAATAAGGTAATGGAGCTGGCGGAGAGCGGAAAAATCAATTTGGTTCTCAACAGCAACCTGCATGCGGTTTCTGGCGAAGGAAAATTGGAAAAGGTTGAGGTCATCCACAACCGTTCCATGGAGGTGACCACTTTTGAAGCAGACCATTTGATCCCGTTGTTCGGATTGAGCCCTAAATTAGGCCCTATCGAGCAATGGAACCTCAACATCAGCAAAAGTGCCATCGAGGTTAACACAGACGATTATTCGACCAATATTCCGGGCATCTATGCAATTGGAGATATCAATACCTATACCAATAAATTAAAGTTAATTTTGTGTGGCTTCCACGAAGCTGCATTAATGAGCCATAGTGCGTATCAGTATATCAATCCTGGTGTAAAATACACGATGAAATATACAACCGTAAATGGCGTAACTGAATTTTAAGCATGGAAACAAATGATATTTCTATTCAGGTAGAAGACCGCGAAGGCAACATCAGCCAGTTAACGGCACCTACAGATATGGGCCTAAGCCTAATGGAATTCCTAAAGGCCAGCGAATACGATATTTTGGCCACCTGTGGCGGCATGGCACTTTGTGCAACCTGTTGTGTAGATGTAATGGAGGGCGAGGAGCAGTTGAACGAGATGAGCGACGATGAATACGCCATGCTGGATACACTTCCAGATGTTTTGCCAAACTCCCGCCTGGCCTGCCAATTGCAGTTAAGCCCCCAAATGGATGGACTTAAGGTCCGCCTACACGCGATGGAATAGTTCTTCCCAAAGGGGGACCTGCGGAACAGTTCGCAGTTTTCAGCTCGTAGTTTTAGCTTTCAGATAGACCTGCAGCAGTTCTACAGTTTGCATTTTCTATTGCAATGTACCGCACAACCTTCAACTTTAAACTTTGAACCTGCAACTTTGAACCTGCAACTTTAAACCTGCAACTTTAAACTTTCAACTCAAACAAAAAAGGGCTTCGAAAATCGAAGCCCTTTTTTGTTTTATGGTACCTGGAATTATTTCAACCACCAGATCTTAGTATAGTTGGTATCACCACCTAAGGCCGTAACTGCAGCTTGATAATTTGCTTTGTTTACTGTGTTCTCAGTTGATGGATAACGGTGTCTCAACGGAATACCGCCAGCTTGTACCGCAGCAGCAGCAGGAGTCAATGTTGGGAATCCTGTTCTTCTCCAATCTGTCCATGATTCAAAACCGTTTAGGTACAAGTGTACCCATTTTTCAGTCATGATCTGTTGTAGACCAGTAGCCGCATTGTAAACTACTGTAGGTTGAGCCATGTAGTTTGCATAAGCAGTAGCCGTATACACACCATAGGTTTCGAATGAAGCTTTGATCGCATCAGCATAGTAGAGTGCAGCTTGTGCATCGCCACCTGGCAACCAAGCCACATCTGGCCTGGTCATTTCTGCCATAGAGAACAATACTTGTGCACGGCTGAAAATCAACGCAGGAGATCCAGCGCCCCTAAAGTAATCACCAACCCTGCTATATGCATTCGGGATACTTGGTGCAGCAGAAGTACCATAAGGCAAGCCTACGATTGTACCATTTGGCAAAGTCTCAGCATAGATCTTCAACCTAGGGTCAGATTTAGGCGCCATGTAATCTGTCAAGGTTTTAGAGATGGCATAGTCATTCCTTGTCAAATAGTTGGTATAAAAAGGATTGTAGTTGTTTGGATCGCCAGATAGGTAGTTATACCTGATATCATCTGCCGAAGAAGCAATTACTCCTGCTGTAATGGCATTGTTGAATTCAGTTTTACCAACTGCTGGTTTGTTTTTCTTCAAACGCAAAGCCATCATCATACGGGCAGTATTTGCGAATGTTTTCCACCTCGCCATGTTACCTTTGAACAAGATATCGCCACCAACACCTGTTTGGCCAACTTGGATCTGGGCAACAGCTTCCGTCATCTCTTTGAACAAGTCGGTATAGATGTCTTCTTGCTTATCGTATTTTGGAGCAATTACTTCAATACCTTTAAGGGCATCAGAGTAAGGAATATCTCCCCAACGGTCAGTCATTGTCCAGAAGAAATACGCTTTCAGGATACGGGCAACAGCAATCTGGTTAGCTGGAGCACCATCTGCACTTGGATCTGTTGATAATTTTACTCCAGGAACAGTTTTTCCAGAGTTGATATCAATAATCGCTTTCAAGTTAAACAACTGGTTGTAATAGCTAGGATTGAAATCGAACTCAGTACCTGAATACCAAGATGCACCTGGATATGGTCCTTCAGACAAATGTTGCACATAGAAAGTTGCTGAACCAAAACCAAAAGCGGTTGCTGGCAACTGTTGCAATGAATTCGTTAAAAGAGACCTTGTAGACGCCTGGCTCAAAGCATATTGAGAGACGTTGGTATCCTCAAAATCTGAGGGTTTACATGCTGCGAACATCACAATCGCGGCAGCAATGATAGAAATATATTTTCTCATAATCTTTTTTTTTAAAAATAATCCTAGAATGAAGCTCTCAAGTTAAGACCAAATTGTCTTGTTTGACTTAGCTGTCCACCTTCTTGCCAGTATGTTTCTAGCTCTGAAGGGTCAACACCATACTTTTTAGAAGGACCCGAGATCAACCAAGCATTACCAACGGTTACGCCCAAGTTTACACTCTTAACAGGAACATTGCCTAAAAGTTTTTTAGGAATTTGATAACCTAATCTTACTTCACGTAATTTAATGTACGAAGCATTGATCACAAAGTTGCTTGACTCATTTTGTTGAGCAGTATAATAGAATGATTTAGCAGAAATGTACCTGTTATTGGCATTACCATTGGCAAATACTGAATTAGGCACTTTGATACCACCTTTACCAACGTTACCGCCAGCTAAAGTATAGGCACCTGGATAATCCCTGATATCTCCACCTTTATCGTTTAGACCAACAGTCGTTGCGCCCAAACCATCACCAGTTACGAACATGGTCGTGTGTGAGAAGAATAGACCATCTTTTTGGAAGTCAATAGAGAAAGCCAAATCAATTCCTTTGTAGTTGAAGCTACTGTAGAAACCACCAGTCCATTTAGGCAACACTGTTCCCAAATCTACGTTTGAGTTGAACAATGGCTGTCCGTTAGCACCAACGATAACTTGGCCGGCAGCGTTACGTTGCCAGTTACGGCCAACCAACATACCAAATTCAGCGCCTTCACGGTTTTCGATACGAACACCTGGAGCCAAACCTGAAGTACCAGCGATTACTGTTTTCTGCAATGGACTTAGTTCTTTAACAAGCGACTCGTTGGTAGCAAAGTTTAGACCCATGTTCCAAGTAAATGTTGAGCTCTTAATTGGAGAACCAGTAAGCGATAGCTCCATACCTTTACTTTGGATATCACCCGCATTGATCTGTGCAGTTTGGAAACCAGTAGATCCTGGAATTGTTAGACCAAGGATCTGGTTGATACTGTTATCCCTGTACCAGGCAAAATCGATACCTACACGGTTCCAGAATTTCAATTCGGCACCTACCTCGAATGATCTTGTCAATGAAGGTTTGATCAAACCACTTCTGTATTGGTTACCGATTGAAGCCGAAGCGTTACCATCAAAGATGTTTCCTCCAGAAATAGCAATCAATGTAGAGTTAAAGCCCAAATCCGATCCTACCTGTGCCCAAGATCCCCTAACTTTACCAAAAGTCAAGATGTCTTTGATGCCAGAGTTTTTGATCAGCTCAGAGAACACGAAACTGGTCGAAACAGAAGGATAGATATAGCTGTTATCGCTTTCAGGCAATGCTGAAGACCAATCGTTACGTACAGTCGCATCTAAATAAAGGAAGCTCTTGTAACCCAATGAAGCACGGCCCAATACAGATCTTACATCTTTTTGGTTGATGGTATTCGCTGTAGTTGGTCTAGCCACAGATGCTTCGATACTGAAGAAGTCAGGGAAAGTCAGACCACCAGCGGTAGACATGCTCAATCCTTGTTGCCTGTTGGTACGCAAGTTGATACCAACTGCTCCATCCAATGAGAAATCACCAAAAGTTTTTCTGATGTTCAAGTTGGACTCATAGTTGAACTCGGTGTTGGTATTGCTGCTGATGTCATATGAATCAACCAAGTTCACACCACCGGTTGCGATCCTGAAATCACCAAAACTATCGTTGAAGTCTAAACGCACACGGTTATCCCAGTTTAACCAGTTGGTAATTTTGTAGTTCAAGCCCAAGTTACCAAATACATAGTTGGCCTTGCTTGTACCATAGTTTTTCTCTACAGTGAAGTACGGGCTATCCCAATATTGAGGTCTAAGCAAACCACCAACTTTGGTATCTAATCTTGCGGTACCGTTTGGATCTCCAATGTTCCATGACTGGTAGCTGCCATCAGGCAATTTGTAGTCTTTCAACTTTTCGATATCCAATTGACGGTGCCACCACTGGTTAAAGTTTTGTGGTACGTTCAGACCATCGTTACGATAGCCTTCCTGTAAGTTACCGATTGTTTTTACACGACGATAGTTGATGTCGGTAGAAACGGTAAATTTAGGACTGATGTCATAAGAAGCTGAGAAACCTACTTGGTTATTATCTCTTCTTGATCCAGGAACAATAAGCGTCCTGTTTTGGTTGGCATAAGTTAAACGATAGTTAAACTTGTCTGTACCACCAGTAAATGCAATACTGTTGTTTAGGTTTCTACCTGTTTGGAAGAAATCTTCTACGTTGTTCGGTTGTGGAACGAATGCCGAAGTTTTACCGAAATCAGCACCAGGGAACCATGAGTAGTAAGGACGATATTGTTGTCCGTTCATTTTTGGACCCCAGCTTTCATCATTACCATACTCCAACATACGCTGACCTTGGAAAGCAGCCCATGAAGCTGGGTGTACCCCTGGATCGTAGTTAAAGATATAGAAACCTTCATCATCTAAATAACCAGCACCCAACGAATTTTTGTCGGTATAACCAGATTTAGAACCACCACCGTACTCATCTTGGTAATCAGGTTTCAATGATAGGTTTTCAAGACTCACGCCAAGGTTCACTTCAATAGCAGCTGCGCTATTGCGTGTTCCTTTTTTGGAAGTGATCAAAACCACACCATTCTGGCCTCTACTACCCCATACTGCTGTCGCTGCCGCACCTTTCAATACAGAAATGTTGTCGACATTGTCCATCAGGATGTTTTCTTGTGCTGTTGGCGTACCATCCACTACAAATAGTGGTGTAGCTAATCCCAAGCCTTTCACACCACGGATAATGATGTCTGCGTTACCAAAAGCCGAAGAAGGTGAACCCACCAGTTTCACACCGGCAACTTTACCTGCCAACGCGTTACTCACGTCAACCGCTTTGGCAACAGTCAAATCTTCGCCACCAACGCGTTGAACCGAATAACCTACTGATGCAGCAGCTCTCGATTGTCCCAAACCGGTAACAATTACTTCAGAAAGTGCTTTAGAGTCAGCGGTCAGGGTTACGTTAACGGTAGTTCCTGAAATCGCTTTGGTTTGCGCTACATAACCAAGATAGCTAAAGGTCAATTCTCTAGCACTTGCAGGAACTCTCAAAGAAAACTTACCATCAGCTCCAGTAGTGGTCCCTACTGTCGTAGCATTTGAAACTTTAACGGATACACCTGGAATCGGCAATCCGTCCTCACTTGCAGTTACTGTACCCGTGATAACGCGCTCTTGAGCAAACGCGGCCACGAATACGGCACAGCACATGAATAAACTTAGTACAAGTTTTTTCATAATTCAATAAAATTTAGGTTAGTTAATAATTAATTAATCCTTAAATATGATTAAAAGTATATTTGAATCAAAATTTTAAGTCCTAAAAAAAATTGAAAATCGCTGTAAGTTGTTGAAAGTTAAACACTTATAATTTAACATTTTTTAACAACTTCCGCACGCCAAAGGCAAATAGAGAGGGAAGCCACAAAGTTACGATTTTAAAACGTAATTCTTAGTTGTTGTGGAAAATTTTACTAATTATTAGAAGTAGTTGACCTTAAAGGACTTCCGATAGTTTTATAGTTGCCATCGCCTTTTAGGATAGCCAAGATTTGGCCCTGGTTATTGAATAGCGCTTTTGCCCGACCTACTTCCTGGTCATATTGGAAAGCTTGCTCAACTTTTCCTTTCTCAAAATAATATCGGCTAATGATCTGGGTTTCCAATACCCTTCTGATCTCTTCTTTATGTGCAATCAGGTCAGTCTTTTTTGCTCCGAGCATTTTCGTCCTCAATGCATCAAGATCGGCCTTTACGGCAGGCAATTTGTTTTCATGCTCGGCTTCTGCAGTGAGATCGGCCAATAAATGCTCGGTTTTGGAAACATAGCTATAGTCTTTATCTGCCAACGAACTCACAAATTGCGCATAATCTGCATCGCTCAATTGAAATGCCTTTGCATTGGGGACACTTGGATGTGCTTTGCGATAGGCATTGGCATAAGCAAAGAACAGGTTCTTATTAGCTAAGGAAACCGTAATCGGGCTATATTTGTTGGCTTCGACCACAATATCGGGATAAACACCATTTGCATTGTAGACTGTGCGGCCTGCCCGGGTGCCAAAGGCCTTCATCAATGAATCGGCCATTTTTTCAGCTTTCCCATTTTCATCCTTGTGCGCGTAATCCAAAGCCTGGATGCATCGCCCCGATGGCGTATAATATTTGGCCACGGTTACCTTGACCAAACTGTTGTATGGCAGGTTGAATGTCTGCTGCACAAGTCCCTTGCCGAAGCTTCGCTGGCCGATGATAACGGCCCGGTCAAGATCCTGTAGCGCGCCGGCAACAATTTCTGAGGCAGAGGCCGATGAACCGTTGACCAACACCGTAAGTGGCACGGTTGGCGATAGCGGCTGGCTCACCGTCGTATATTTAATGGTCTTTTCAGGATTTCTTCCTTTTTGGATAACCACAAGCACATCCTTGGGCACAAAAAGGTTAACGATCTTGACGGCCTCCTGCAAAATTCCGCCGCCATTATTGCGGAGATCCAGGATTACGCCCTTCGGATTGTTTTTATTGATGTTTTCTAGCGCTTCCCTTACCTCCTGACCTGCATTTTCCAAAAACTTATCTAGCTTGATGTAACCAATATTTCCATCCAACATACCAGAATAGGTAACGTTTGGCTGCTTGATTTCTTCCCGTGTCAAAGTGAGGTTTAGCGTTGTCCCTTCACGCAGGAGCGTAAGTGCCAAGGTACTGCCTTTTGGGCCACGGAGCAATTGACTGATCTGTGCACGGTCTTTGCCCTTGGTTTCAATGCCATTGATCTTAATGACCTGATCGCCGGCCTTTACGCCCTGTTTATGTGCAGGATTCCCTTCTGTTACTTCGTTCACGAACAGGTTTCCATCAATGAATAAGGTACCTGCACCGATCCCGCCGTATTGTGTGCTGATGTATTTTAATTTGTAGTCTTCGATTTCAGACTCTGGAATGTATTCGGTATAAGGATCTAAGCCCTCCAACATGGAATCTATTCCCGTGCGCATCAGATCTGAAGGATTGGTTTCTTCTACATAATTGATGTTGATCTCCTTGTACAGCGAAGCAAAAATATCCAGGTTTTTGGAAACCAGGAAAAGGTCATCCTTAAATGCGAGCAGGGCAGATATGGCGCCAAACGCCAATATGATGAGGCTTATCCTGAGTCTTTTCATACAGTTCTATAAATTTTGATACTTACAACCTGTTCCCATCGGCATCTGCCAGGGCCTTACGGATCGTAAATTCAATGTAGGCCTGGTCTCTTTTTACCAGATCCATCAACTGTTTTACCAATTGGTCTTCCTGTCCCGGACTGAAAGAAAGATCGGCCTGGGCCAATTCCCTATATTTTCTCAAAAATTTAATCCTAACTCTTTCCCAGGTTTGAGGGGTAAGTGTAAAACTGGCCATAATTCTTACTTAAACTACAAAACTACAAAATTTTAAGGATTACCAGTACATTACCTCAAAATGGTCAGGCTTCCTGTAAGCCTCGGACAATCGGTCTTCAGGTCAATTATAAAATAATAGGTACCGGTTGGGAGTAATTTCCCCTTGTACCTGCCATCAAACGGCTCAGTATAGCCCCTTGAATAAAATACCCTTCCCCCGTCGCGGTTGTAGACACTAAATTCTCCCGTGAAATAGCCTTTCACCCCCTCAATCTGCCAATAATCGTTTATGCCGTCGCCATTGGGCGAAAATGCATTCGGAACGTTCAGCGCTGTAACGGTCATCCCCGTAAAATCTAGAAACTGGCCATCAACTTTACAGCCATTCTGATCGGTAACCTGTAAAACATAAATGCCGGGCACAACGCCGCCCAAATTGAGTCCTTGGGCTACTTCAATGCCATTTTGGTCTTTCCACGAATAGGTATATGGGCCAGTGGTACCATTAATGGAAATTCCGCTGGTACTCACGAACCTACCGTCGCAGCTAAGGTATTTCTGTACTGCGCTGTAATTGATCGTTGGTAGGGGTTCTTCCAGGATCTCAAACACTGCAGCTTCGCTTTCACATCCATTCTGGGTTGAAACCATGAGCCGGTAACTGCCGGGAACAAGGTTTTCTGCAGTTTCTGTATTTCCGACTACATTGTTCTGCACGTCGAGCCATCTAAACGTAAATGGATCATTGGACGGTGCGCCAACCACAACGATTTTGCCATTGGCCGCACCGCAGGTAGCGTTTTTAAGGTTAAAACTCCTGATGCTATATTGCGCATTATTGTTGGGAACCAAATAGGTTGTTGATATGACCTTACAGGCACCAGTTCCAGCCTCAAAATAATACCTTCCTGTGGGTACATTGATCAGGTTATCTGTATTGGCCACAAAATTGCCATTATCACGATTGTACCATGTTCTGGGAACATTGTTCGACACGGTAATGCCAGATATGCTGCCATTTGATCCTGAACAGGTTTCTGGAACAATGCTCATACCATTTTCGGAAATGCTGATCGGAATGGACACTACTTCGACCACAGTAGATTCGATGTAGCAATTCCCGCCCTGGCTCACTGTGAGGTAATAACGGCCGGCCGGAACATTCTGGAGGTCCAGAGCTGTACCGACCAGTTCCTCGGTATCGGCATTTCGCCATTGGAAAACAGTGGCATCATAAGCACGCATTTTGGTAATTCCTCCAGTGCTCTTCCCGCAGATGGTGCGTTGCGGCTCGTGAACCGAATCATCTATATAAGGTTTTGAAAAATCTGTTGTCGCTCCATCGCTATTTGTTCCTGTACCGGTAATTCGGCCATTGATCACGCCATTGTAAACCCAATTGCCACTTGCATCAGCTTGGATGGTCGCAATCCATGTCTTACCTTCGCAACCGGGACAAGAATCCACATAAAACAATTCAATAGTGGAGTTTGGCAGGTATTTGCCGGTAACCTGCGTAGGCGTAATGGTAGTCATGTGCATAGGTATGATCGTACCGGCAGACATGTTTTTGAACTCAATACCCAGGCCATTACAGTAAAAGCTATTTTTAAGCATGGTTATGGGATAGGAATTGCTATTACTTACACCTATGTTATTGTAGGCGATGATGTTTCCATCAGCCAGATTGCTTCCACCTATAATTCCACTATTCATCTGATGGAGCGCTATGCCAATCTGATTGCCAAAAGCTTCGGTGCCAAGCGGACCTGTACCAATGCGGTTTCCGGTAAGCGAAAATCCAGATGGAGATGAATAGATGTACATTCCATTTAGCTGCGCGCAGATGATGTTATTTGAAATTTGGGGTGTTCCGGTTGTAACGGTGAGGATAATTCCGATGGCATTTGAAGGGATGACCGTAGCGAGGGTCTTATCCAGGCCGATCACGTTGTTCGCAATCATCAATGTGCCATTGCTACCATATAGGCCAATTTCAAATCTGGTATTGGCGGTGATCAGATTACCTTCTGCAACAGTATTGCCACCAACAATGCTGTTCTTTGCATTTCTGATCTCCATTCCACTTACATTGGGCTGGGCACTGATGCCATCGGGCGATAGACCGATCAGGTTTGAAGAGATCTTTAAGTCACTGTTGTCCATTTTAGGGAGTTCTGCCCTAGATAAGATCCCAACATCATTCGCTGCAAAGCAATTTGATTTTCCCGGTGCGCCAATGGTGATGAAAGCAGTATTAAAAAGATGTATCGCACAGTTCCGATCCTTGTCTGCCGTAGTTGGCGTACTGATAAAACCACTAAAATAACAACCGTAGATCTCAATATGATCTGCATTCTCTAATCTAAGGCCATTAAATAGCGGCCCTCCACCCCTGGTAATCCATACCTTGATGTCGGGATGGCCAAGTGCGGCAAATGGCTGCGTAGTTCCATCGATGATGATGTTACTGGTCAAGATCGGCAGTTCGGCAACCAAGCTAATGGTTACATCAGTAATGGTGCTGCCCGGCAAATTAAAATAGATGAAATCTGTGCTGCCCGTTCCATTGGCATTGGCCAAGGTAATGGCTTCCCTTAGCGATCCCGTTCCCGAATCGCTGGTAGCAGTGACGTAAAAAGTCGCTGCTTTAACCTGCGCAAGGCCAATAAATAGGAAAAGCAGAAAGAACAGCTTTCTCATTGCTGCAGCATATCTAATTGGTGAACGATAGGATAGATAAAAATAAGCGTTTCTGGCTACTTTCCAATACCAACTGAAAAAAGTGGGTAAAGGCTTGCTTTGCCTGTTCAAAAAATGAATGGCCTGAACAACTTGAACATCACAATGTATTGATTATCAGTCACAATTTCAGCAACAAAAAGGTAAATTTAATTATCCATTCACCCTAATCCCTATTGTTATGAAAAATCTAGTCACCAAACTTGCCGCCATTCTTTTATTGGTTTCGTTGAGCTCTTTAAAAGTCAAGGACGATCTGGGCTATGTTACCCTTGAAGTTAGCTATCTCCAGACCATGGGCGGTACGGCCACCATCCAGAATACCGATACCGGTCTGTATTATTACCTGAATGCCGTGGACACCTTTGATCAGATCCAAGTGCCTTATGGAAATTACGTATTGGTTTCCGCCGCGGCGAATTCCTGCAACCCACCGCTTATTTCGGGCGTTACCACCTCGACCGGCTATTGGAGCTTCGTTATTGATGCAAGCAATAGCTTTACGATCTATGCAAGTTGTTACTGACGCACAAAAAAAGGGTTGGCCCAGTGGACCAACCCTTTTTTTATAGTCGAAAAAATCTATCTCACGTAATAGAAGGCGATAAATGGCCTTCTTTTATCGGCTCCAGAAGATGGATAGGTTACATAACCACAGGCAAAAGCCGTATAAACACGTCTGTTCAAGAGTGAACTTGCAGTGCTATAAGTTGCAATGGCCGTACTTGTTGGTGCGCTTCCAGCAGTCCTGATCGTCCATGAGGTAGAGATCGCAGCTTGCGAGGTCGGTACCAGGAATGAGTCGGTGATGGTCATAAAGCTTACATTTGAGGCTACTTTATTGGTACCAACATATAAATCTAACGGACCAGCAGTAGGCATCAGGTTAACAAATCTCATTCTTACAAATCCAGAGTCTGGCAGTGAATAGTCTTCGCCAACAAATAATCCTTTTCTGCTCAATGAGTCGGCCACATGCAGTGAATAATGTCCTCCTGCTACCGTAGCTACTGTAGTGGTATACACATCAATTGAATCGATGTTCGTACCCTTTTTAGGGATCGTTACAGAGATTTTGGTAGTAGGGCTTGGTTTTACTGGAAGATAATCGCCCGTGCTTCCGCCAAGGGTATTGAAACCACCACCCGGAAATGGATACCTGGTCTGGATATTTGTTCCGCTCACACGTACATCGTTGATCTTAACCTGTACAAATGGGTCATTGTAAAAAGGAACGTTATAATTAACCTTTAAAAATGCATAAGTATCGTCGATGGCAATATAATCAGAAAATACGTTGTCTTTGTTCTTCTCGCATCCGAGGATCACAAGGATAGCCAGCAAGGAAAAAAGTGATATTTTAGAAAAAGTCTTTTTCATGTTCGTAATTGTTAAGGTGTTGGTGTGCTGAACCAGGTTTCTGTATAAGAATATAGTGCTGAAAGTCCACCCCATTTCTCCAATTCATCTCTGTTCCAAACATATTCTGAATTGAAACGTGGTCTCATGCGATAGGCATATAGACCAATGTTATTGATCGTTGCAGAGAATTCTGATGTTTCCAATTGCTTAAATTGTTTGAATACGCCGCTCGGGCCATTGCTATAGTGATATTTACGCAGATCGCACCATTGCTCTTGGCCAGCCCATCCCCATTGTGCCACATATTTTTGGCCCATAATGTCTGAAATGGTCAATGTAGTGCTATTTGGCGCAACCTCACTAGATGCCATATAGGTAGAAATTTCGGCAGCGGTGATGGCGGTAGAAGTAGTCAGTCCACCAAAAAGTCCATATCTGTTCACGAAGTCGAAATGTCCCCTGATTCCACGGTCATAAGCCGTCCAGGCTCCAGTTTTATCACCTTTAATGAACAATGCTTCAGCCTTGGCAAACTGCAACTGTGAGTAGGTATACAACCAATACCTAGATTTATCGGTCAGTCCTGATCCATAGATATATTTACCAGGGAAGATAGAAGCCACACTTCCCAATACCGAAGGAACGGTTTTGGTCGTAGCCACATCGCCTTTTGTAGCAACAATACCCCTAAAGGTTCCATTTGTTGCAGGAACGGTAGTTACCAGTGGAGAAACCATTCTGGTTAGACGAGGATCTAACGAGGAAGTTGGATTGGTAGCCGGAGTTCCGCGCATACCACCAGTCAAATAATTTACAACTGGTTGGCCAACCCTGCCCGAACCTACGTTAGCTACAGCCGCTGAACTGGCCACCGAGTTAGGCAAACCGCCAGCCACACTGAAAGGATTGGCATTGGCAGCGTTTGTACCTTCGTAGTTGATACCTGCATCTTCAGAAGCGTTCAATACGGTTCCTCCGAAAGATAGGTCCACATATTTGACCACACTATCCGCATATTTCGTAGCGAAATCTGGCTTGTTGATCAAGTGGCTGTAATGTGTAGCCAAGATCGCATAAACAAACTTTTTCCACCTTGAACGGTATTCTGTCAAGGTATTGGCCGCAGGAATTGTTGATCCGAACAAGAAATCGTTAGATTTTAACAAACCCGCATTCACATTCACATCTGGCGTATTCAATTTTTGTAGCGCCATAAAGCACCATTCGC
This sequence comes from Pedobacter sp., assembly GCA_031119475.1. GTDB lineage: Bacteria > Bacteroidota > Bacteroidia > Sphingobacteriales > Sphingobacteriaceae > Pedobacter. The sequence goes on from JAVHXV010000003.1 coordinate 222,354, forward strand.
GGACCTTGGCATACACCTCGGGCTGATCTTGGTAATGGAAGGTCAACTGGTCCCTGAAAGCTTCGTCCAATACGATCGGACCATAAGAATCGGTAGCCATTTGAAAGCCCCAAGCTTTGATGGCATAACCAACTCCAGCTAAGGTATTGTTCTGTTTTTCTAATGATTTGTTGATCAGATCTTCCAGGTTCAATCCGGCGTTCACATATACAAATCTCCAAAGCACGCCTCCAGCATTATCAGAGTTGGTCCATCCATGACGCTCAATCGGATCAGATGCTACCTGGGCAGCATAGTTCTGCGTGTATTTGAACTGTGCGTTTACATAATCTGTACCAGAGCAGTTACCCATTTGCGCGATAATCGGCGCCAGATAAAATTCCGCGTCGATAATCTGCGGCGTCGCTGGATCAGTGTTTACATCAAGCCATTTTTTACATCCGCTTACTACGAATAGTACAGCGAAAAGGCTCATTATTTTGATATATTTCATGTTTTTAATCTTTAATCTAGACTACAATTTAATTCTTAATCCAATGTTAACGCCTTTTGGACGGCCCATGCTACCATAGTCGATACCATAACCGCCAACACCACCAGTTGCAGGCGTGTTACCGTTAACATCAGGATCGATACCTGTGTAATTGGTGATCAGGAACAAATCTGTAAAGGTTACATATAGTCCGAGGCTTGTTAAAAATTTAGTTTTGGCAGCAACAGATGCTGGAAGGTCATATGAAATGGTCACATCCCTTAACCTTAAGGTATTGATATCCTTTTCCAAGAACTGCTCTGGTGCCAAACTACCTGTGGTACTGGTGTAATAAGTACTATAGGTATAAGGAGTAATCATGATATTGTTTGGTGTTGGGTTGGCTGAATTTTCCAAACCATCGGCCAATACACCTTTGATGATACGTGGAGTTTCCCTATCCAATGTTTTGGTACTCAAACCCCTACGATAAAGCTCGTATTCAGTTTGGTTGTACACATCACCACCAATCCTCAAGTCTAGCAAGAAAGATAGGCTCAAGTTTTTGTAACGGAAGCTGTTCAGGTAGCCCAAAGTAAATTTAGGAGCCCTATCGCCAATGTATTCAAATTCTGATGAGCTTTTTAGGATTGGCAATCCGGTATTTGGATTGATCAACAGATCTCCATTGTTGTTTTTCTGGTTTACCCAACCACCAAGGGCATAAGTACTTTTGCCAGGTACGGCAGAAGCCCTTGCACCATTGGCAATCCAGGTATCCGAATCGTAATATTCCGGCAATTCTTCAGCAATGGTCTCCACTTTTCCCCTGTTTAGGGTAAAGTTAAAGGTAGCATTCCAATCCAGGTCTTTTTTGCGGATCGGAGAGCCTTTTAACTGGATCTCGTAACCGTGGTTTTCAACATTTCCTCCGTTAAGGATCCTGATTACCGATCCAGTTGCATAACTGATACGTGGGGAAATGATCTGCCTACGGCTTTCCCTTTGATAGTAGGTGAAATCCAATGAAATCCTATCTTTCAAAAAGCCCAACTCTGTACCTACCTCGAAATCGATCGTTTGCTCTGGTTTCAATTTAGGGTTTGGACCGGCAGCTAGGTCATAGGTAAAACCACCGCCACTTGTAGTTGTGGCTACGAGTTTCGGTGCCAAGGCGTAATACCTGCTTGGTTCTTTACCGGTGATACCAAATGAACCTCTCAATTTACCAGAACTTAACCATTCCAACTGTTTAACAGCTTTTAGCTCACTGAAGTTAAAGGCCAAACTTGAAGATGGATAGGCGAAATATGGATTGTTCGGCATCATACGTGATGCAGCATCAACCCTTCCAGATAAGGTAAGGTATACCAGGTCCTTGTAACCTAAGATGGCCTGTGCAAAGGCACCGGCATTTCTACGTCTGAAAATAGCCAACCTTGCAGATTGTGTGGTCGGAAGGGTATTGTTGATACTATAGAAGTTTGGATCGTATAGATTTTGTCCGCGTGCAGAGTTGGTCGTCAACGATACATCAGAAGCGTTAAAACCAATGATGTAAGTATTGTTGAAGCTGCCGAACTTGTGGCGTGCAGATGCGGTCAATGATCCATCAAACGTTTTGTTAAACTGGTTGTAGGTATTTACAACTCCGCCCCTAGGCGTGGTTGCACTACCAGAACCTGAATAAGATTGTGGGTTATAGGCCAACATACCATCGGTACTTGAGATGTTCGCACCCAAGATGGCGGTAACGTTCAACCATTTATTAGGCTTGATGGTCAAGTTGGTGTTCAACAAGTAGCTATTGGTCCTATCGTCACTTGCATTTTTGTTTACTTCCCAAAGTGGGTTGTCAAATTCGGTATAGATCGTTCCTGTAGTAAGGGTACGGTTACCATTGGCATCGATCCAGTTGTTGATGTCGTATCTTGAAGGATAAAGCAATAAGTTCATCAGGTAACCTGCCAAACCTTTGTTCGCTTTTTTGTTATAGGCATTGGTATAGCTAAAACGTGTAGTCAGCTTGATTGCTGAAGACAGCGCAGCCTGTCCGGCCAAGGAAGTAACGAACCTTCTATATACTGTGGTAGGAATAGTTCCTTTGTTGTCGGTGTATTCTGTTGACCAACGGTACGTGAACGATTCTTTTCCACCTTCAAATACCAAGTTGTTCTTTTGAGAGATACCCGTCTGGAAAAAACTGCCCACGTTGTCGTAAATCTGAAGGCCATCGGTATATTTCGGACCAAAATAAAGGGTAGATCCACCAGAGAAGATACCATTGGCATCACCTTGGCTATATACCTGCTGTACTTCTGGTGCACGGTTTACGGTTTCGATCCTTACCGAACCATTGTAAGAAACTGTTGCTTTACCTGCTTTGGCCTTTTTGGTGGTGATGACAATTGCACCGTTCGCACCTAAGTTTCCATAAAGGGCAGTAGCTTCAGGACCTTTCAAGATCGTATAGCTTTCGATATCGGCAGGGTTAATGTCTGATGCCCTATTGGTATAATCCTGGTTCCTGTTGGTACCTTGGATTGTGGTGTTGATCTGATTTACGACAGAGTTATCAATCGGGACCCCATCCACAACCATCAGCGGCTGGTTATCTCCACTAAGGGAAATGATCCCACGCAATACTACCTGAGATGAAGCTCCCGGGTCACCACTGGTCGGGTTGATCGATAGACCTGGTACACGGCCAGCAAGACCGTTCACAAAGTTTTCCCTTCCTGTTTGTGAAACCTCGTCGCCATCAACTTTCGTCAATGAATAACCAATACTTTTCTTGTCACGCTCTACATTGTATGCGGTCGTAATGGTTACCTCTTTTAGGGAATTGGCATCTTCTTTTAAGGCAACGTTAATAGTTGTAGCGGTACCGACAGTTCTTTCTTCGGTAGTTCGGCCCAAATAGATGAACTGTAGTACATCTCCTTGTTTTGTTCGGATTGAGTACATCCCTACTGGGCTAGTCTGTACTGCGATAGTCGTACCTTTGATCTTTACAGAGGCGCCGGGAATTGGCTCTCCATCTTCAGATGAGGTAATCCTACCAGAAACCGTTACCTGTGCCATTGCTTGTACGGCAAAGAGAAACGTGCCCAAAAACAGCATGAGTAATTTTTTTTTCATAAACATGAATTTGGTTAGATAAATAAGTTTTGTTTATTGGTTGTTTGGCGCTTGCTAAACACGCATTAATACGCAGAATGGCAATTGTAATGTAAATATCATAAATGTTTTTGACTTAAAAAAAGAAATTATTAACTATTTTATGAAAGCTAAGCAAAATATAATCGCAGAAAACCGCAGAAAACCGCAGAATATTTTTAAATTTATATCTTAGTAATCTAGTTAAGCTCCAAATTTATGTTAAAGAAAGAACGTCAAGACTTCATTATGCGGCAGATCAACCTGCATAATCGGGTGCTTACATCAGACCTGGTACACATGCTAAATGTATCTGAAGATACCATTAGAAGGGATCTGCAGGAAATGTCTGATGAAAATCTACTCTATAAGGTTCATGGTGGTGCGCTGTCTAAATCTTACCAGTCTACATTTGATGACAGTACGGTCTACGCGAAAGAGGCAAAAATCAATATTGCCAAAAAAACCATCCCGTTGATCAAAGACGGCATGGTGGTCTTAACCGGTGGAGGTACCACCATTATAGAATTTGTAAAGCAGTTGCCAGAAAACCTGCAGGCCACCTTTTTTACGGTAAGCCCATTGGTTGCAGTGGAACTCGCCAAATACAGAAAAGTTGAAGTGATCCTGATCGGTGGCATGTTTTCTAAAAATTCACAGATTACCTACGGCAGTCATGTCATCAGCCAGCTTTCGGAGATCAATGCCGACCTTTGTTTATTGGGAACGAGTGCCATCCACCCTACAGACGGATTGACAGATACCGATTGGGAAATCAACCAGCTCAAGAAGACCATGCTCAGCTCTTCCAGGAAATCGGCCATTCTTTGTATATCCGAGAAGCTGAACATTTCACTCCGGATCAAAGTAGCATCGCTGGAGAATATCAGCTATCTGATCACTGAACTGAGCGCCAACGATCCGCAGCTGGCAGACTATAGTGTAAAAGGATTGACGATTCTTTAGCGGTTGTGGGTTGAAAGTTGAAGGTTGAAAGTTTATTAAGAGATCTCTCGCTTCGCTCGAGATGACAATTCGCCCTTGGCTTTAATCAATTGTCCTTGATCCTTATTTCTCATCTCAAATCCACGTCTCAGATCTCACTTCTCAAATCTCATATCTCAAATCTATAAAAAAGGCCGTCAAAATTTGACGGCCTTTTTTACTTATCGTTTGTGGCTATTGCCAACCCGTAGTCTGGGTCAGTTTGTAGCCTTTTTCAGCATATTGCTGGATCTGTGTCAGACCCACTGGTGAAAGGTACACTTTATCTGTAAACGCTGCCCTGTTCGAGGCATTGGTTACCATCCAAAATCCGATCATTGATGCTGCATTGGTTCCATCATAGGTTACGATCGTACCATTGGGATTTCCATTGGCATCTGCTTTCATGACTTTCACATTCTTGGCAGTAGCTGCTGCAGCAGTCAGGAGTGCAGGCATCTCGGTCTGTAGGTTTACCCATGGACCCAATAGATACTCTGGTTTATTGAAGTTCATGTAGGTAATTTTTTTCCACCTTCTGATATCTCCAAGCCTAAACTGCTCGAAAACGAATTCCATCCTTCTTTCCCTGCGGATTTCCCAAAGCAAAGGTGGCACATCGGCATCGCGCAGGTTATCTACAGGATAAGCATTTACGACCAAAGGCAATGTTTTCTGGATGCCCTTGGCTGTAGCTTCTGCATCCAATGGCCTGTTCCTGATCGCATTGATCGATCTGTTCAGGTCTGCTTGGGTAACCGCTGTTCCTCCATAATACAATTCCAGTTCTGCCTTGGCCTCGATCCAGTTCAGTACAACTTCGCCCATGCGGATTACTGGCGCATCACTGGTATTGGTGCTGCTGCCATATGCAGGAGGATAGGTTTTGCCGATATAATCTAGCGCAGCCCTAGGCGCAAACTTATAACCATATAATAAGGTAGCCGAATTGCTCGACGGCTTGCTCATAAACGAAGCTTCGAAACGTGGGTCTCTCGTAAGTGCCAAATTCGCGATCGAAAACTCCGTACCCGCTATAGGAAGGGTTCCAGGCCCATTCCAAGTGGTACCGTCGTTTTTGAGGAAGGAGCGGACCAAGTTCAGGTTGGCATCAACACCTACTACCTCTGTACCATTTTGATAAGATAATGTACTGTGCGTAACAGACAAAGCTGCATCGTAGGTCCTGTACAACAAAACTTCCGGATGGCCAGCTAAGCTTTCTGACGAGAAGATCGATTTGAAATCCCTGGTAAAAGGATTTGGATTTTTCGTCATCACATATTCGGCCGCATCCCTTGCAAATTCAAGGTATTTTTTAGCACGTGCCTGATCCAGGTTATGGTAGTGCTGCCAAGTTCCCTCAAACAACATGAACCTAGAGATAAAGCCCGCAGCAATTACACGATTTAAATATTGTGCATTCTGGTCGTTTTCGCGCATATTGGCCATTACATATTTCAGGTCGTCGTACACTTTGTCCATCACCAAGCCTCTGGAATCACGATCTTTATAAAGGATTGGAAGGTCTTCTGTAGTCAATTCCTGATCGATATAGGGTACATCGCCAAAAACACTCACCAACCTACTGTATTCATAGGCCCTGAAAAAGCGCGCTACGGCGGTCCAATGGTTGTAGGCATCTGTACTCAGGTTTGGTTTTACCCTGGTCTCAATACGGTTGAGGAATATATTGGCTTTGCGCACCCAAGCAAAATCCCAGGTCGGGCCACCATAAAGCGGTTGCCACGCTGCAGATTCCAGGTTGGATGCCCTGCTTGATGGCACGCTGCTTTCGAAAGCCGTCTGTGCATTTTTTCCGGTCAGGTCGTCATTAAAGGTATATCCCCTTACAGGCGTATAATCTAAAGTAAAGCCCGTGGCAAATCCATTGAAGTATTGGGTATAAAAGCCATTACCAAACAGCCTCAGGTCGTCTTCATTCCGCCAGTAATTCTCATCGAGGATCTGCGTCAATGGTTTACGGTCTAGCGTTTCCTTTACACAGGAACTGAGCAATATGGTAACTGCTGCTGCGCTATATATAATTTTATGAAATTTCATATGTATGATTTTAAAAATTTAATTGAACCCCAAAGGATACACTTTTGAAAGTTGGGATACCCACACCAGTACGTCCGGAGTTATAGGTACTTGTTGGAGAGAAAACGTTGATGTTTCCGGCAAGTGCCTCAGGATCGATCGGCAAGCCGTTCAGATGATCCCAAGTAATGATGTTCTCCAATGAAGTATATACCCTCAATGAACTGATACCTACTTTTCTTAACATGTTCTGTGGCAATGAATAACCTACGGTCAGGTTTTTCAGACGCAAGTACGCCATGTTGAGCAAATATCTGTCCTGAACCTGCATGTTATTGGTTGTTCCACTTCCAGCATTATTATAGGCAGCAGGATAGAAAGCTGCCTGATTTTGTGGAGTCCAATAGTTGTCTACGATAGCGGCCGGCATTGCACCATCACCTGCGTTAAACCCGGCGATGGCCAAGAAACCTTCGCCCCAGATCTGGCGGCTGCCTACGCCCTGGAAGAACGCACTGATGTCGAAACCTTTCCAGTCTGCACCCAGCCTAAATCCATATTCATATCTAGGCGTGCTATTTCCGATCACTTCCAAATCACCATGGTCGCCTACGGTATTGGCGCCATTGCTGATCTCGCCATCACCATTCAGGTCTTTGAACTTCACATCACCAGGACCAAAACGGAAGGTGGTGCTATTTTGAAGGAATGGCTGATAAACTGGTTTTCCATTTACTGATTTCAACTTATAGGCCTGCTTTCCAGCTGCGAAGGCACTTTCTGCCGAAGTTAGGGTAATCAGGATCGGTTTTCCGCTGGCATCCAATTCAAAATCATCGTATTGGTACAAGCGGTCTGTGCGATATCCCCAGATCTCTCCATAGGTTTTGCCCACATAGTTAGAGTTTACGCCTGTGGCCGTACCATAATCTTCGATGGTTGTTCTTGCATCAGAAATGTTCGCCCTTAAGTTGATCCCGATTCCATTTTCAAATTTATGGTTGTAATCTACCGCAAACTCCCATCCCCTTGTTCTCAATGCGCCATAGTTACTTTGTGGGGCGTCTAGACCAAGTGTTGCCGGAATACCTTCTTTAGGCACAATAATATTGGTCGCATCCCTTTGGTAAACATCTAAGGTGAAATTTAGGCTATTTCTTAAAAAGCCCAAATCCAAACCAAGGTTTGCCGTGGTAATGTCCTGCCACTCGATATCATTGGCCACCAATGGTGGAGTAGTTACAGAAACCACCCTGGCATTTCCACCACCGATCCAAGTTGACAACGGTGTATCCATAAGTGAAAGATACAAGCTGTTAGGAACGGTCTGGTCTCCGATGGTACCATAAGAAGCCCTTAATTTCATGAAGGATAGCGCAGGTTTTGCCCAGTCCATAAAGGTTTCCTCACTAGCTACCCATCCCGCAGATGCAGAAGGGAACCATCTCCACCATAAACGGTTAGGGAATTTAGATGAACCATCGTAGCGGATGTTGGCCTCGAATAAGTATTTGTTTTTGAAGGCATAGTTGACGCGACCGAAATAGCCGAGCTGGCCTTCCCAGAATTTATCGGCACCAGCAGTAACTGTTCCAACACCTAAACCATATTGTGGATTGGTGATATCGGTCAAGTTGGTAATCTGCGACCAGTTAAATTCTGTAGTAGAAACCACCCTGTTGATACCCGCAATAAACTTAAAGTTATTGTTTGCGTTTAAATTCCAATTGTAGGTCGTAAAGGCATTGATGGTGTGGTTGTAGTAATTTTCTGAATAACGATAAAAATGGTCTGGTGTAGAACCATTCGCGGTATAAGTTGTGTAATTTAGGTCATACGCCCTGATTGCACCAGGTGTAGTGCTTGATACGACCTGTCCGGCATCATTTACATATACCGGATTGCCGGCGCCATCTACCCTTGCAATTGGGGCAGACCAAGAATCTCTTGCTGTAAAGCGTGTTCCCGGACGTTTATTGATCGATTCCTGATTGGTAAATGTATAATCAAAATCAATTTTCCAATTGTTCATCAGGTTAATGGTAGTCCCAAGGTTTACATTCATGTAGTTCTGGAGGATGTTGGCCGTATTGGCTGCGGCCGCCTCACTGGCCGGGCTACGGATCGGGTTGCCATTTTCGTCGTTGCCCATTGGATAGGTAGGTGCCCAACGATAAAGGTACAACCATGGATCGGCATTTGCAGGAAGGGTTACGTAGGCATATTCTTTATTTCTTCTTGAGAAAATTGCGCCCGCACGTGCAGTAACGTATTTGTTCAGCTCACTGCTTACCCTCAGATTGGCGTTGTAACGGCTAAACCTGTCTTCTTTTGCAGGCTTCATCATCCCGCTCTGGTCTAACAGGGCACCACCGATATTATAGGAAGTTTTACCTGTAGTACCACCGATCGATAGGTTATGCGTTTGGGTCGGGGCCCATTCTTCTACCATATAATCATAAGGATCATAGGTTCTTACACCCATTTTTTGTCCTGCACTGTTTACATACCAGTCCCTACCATATACCGTCGGGTCATTTGCGCCAATGGTGCTGCCATATTTTTCTTTCCATGCTACAGCCTTTTCATAGCTGGCACGGTCTGTAAAATAGAATGCGCCTACAGGTGTAGTTGTTCCGATACGCTCATAGGCATCAACGATATATTTCAGGGTATTCACATCGCCCATCTTATAATCTTTTGAAGGATTTTGGAAGGCAAAGTTGTTGTCGTAGGCAATGCTTGGCTTTCCAGTAGACGAGCCTTGTTTAGACGTGATCAAGATTACGCCGAAAGCTGCTTTTGCGCCATAAATAGAAGAGGCTGCGGCATCCTTAAGTACGGTAATGGAAGCGATATCGCTTGGGTTTACCAACTGGATGTTCGGGATCTCCACATTGTCGAGCAAGATCAGTGGCTTAGAGTCTCCACGGAAAGAACCGATCTGTCCACGGATTTTGATGGTCGGATCTGAACCGACCTCACCCGAAGGAATGGATACGCTCAGACCAGGGGTAGAACCTTGCAAGGCTCTTCCGACATCGGCGATCGGCCTTGATTTCAAAGTTTTATCGATGTCGATCGAAGCGACGGCTCCAGTCAGGTTACCCTTTTTCTGGGTGCCATAACCTACCACGACAACCTCACCTAGGTTTTGGTTGCTTGATGATAGGGCGACATTGATGGTGGTGCTGGAACCCACCGTTTGTTCTTGGGTGGTCATCCCTAAATAGATAAACTGCAATACATCACCTTGTTTGGCCTTAATGGCATAACGGCCATTGGTCTCGGTCTGTACAGCAGCTGTCCCGCCCTTTACTTTAATTGTGGCTCCTGGAATTGGCTGGCCATCTTCTACGGCCGTAACCTTTCCCGTTACCGTAATTTCTTGCGCCATCGCTTGGATAGCAATCAGAAACGTGGCCAAAAAAAGCATGAGTAAATTTTTTTTCATAACCATTTGGATTGTTAGTTTGATATTTAGTTGATTTTTAATTAAACCCGCAATATCACGCAGGCATTAATTTTCAATTAAATATCCCAAATGTTTTTGATTAAAAAAAAGAATTTTTTTAGATGCAACTCCATATCCACTCAATAAATCCCGCATAAAGACGCATAAAAATGCAAAAAATGCCGCAAAATAGTGCCTAAGCAATTTAAGATTGAAGTACTTGGAGAATAAACCAGCAAAAAAAAGCTATACCGGAAATGAGATTTTTCCCATACAAACGGCAGGGATGCCCTTTCTTCCCCCAAAATCAATCGGTTTACCGGCCAAGGTTTCATTGGCGAGCAGCGCAAAAAGTACTGCCTCTTTTGCATCTGGGTGAACTTGCAAGGCGGCAGTCGTATCGAACTTGGCTCCGTTCAGTTCCTGTTTTAGCAACTCGAGCAATAACGGGTTATGCATCCCTCCACCGCTCATAAATAGATGCATCGGATCTGTATCCTTTCCCAACGTAGTCTTGATGGCCCTAATTATGCCCTGTGCAGAAAAATGGCAGAGTGTAGCCATCACATCCTCCTGGCTCAAATGCTGCGTATCGCTTATTTGTTGTGCATTTGTGAGGTACTGCAGGTTGAACAATTCTGGTCCGGTAGTTTTTGGATAACCCTGATCAAAAAACTCATCTGCCAACAGCGCATCCAGCAATGCGGTATTCAAATGCCCTTTTTTTGCAATCATGGCATCCTTGTCATAATAATTGCCGGGGTAATGCTGCTGTACATATTGGTCCATGATCGTATTTCCCGGCCCAACATCCGTTGAAAACACCCGTTCGGCATTTCCATCGCCAGGCAAAAAGGTAAAGTTGGCTATTCCACCAATATTGAGCATGATCCGATTTTCGCCTGCTTGGCTAAAGAAGAGATAATCGCCATAAACAGCCAAAGGCGCACCTTCTCCTCCAGCAGCAATGTGTTTCTGGCGGAAATCGGAGAGGGTGATGATCCCTGTCTTGACGGCAATATGGTCCCCATCACCAATCTGTAAGGTTCCGTTGGGGAGATTGGGCAACTGGTGCAATGACTTTGGTGCATGAAAGATGCTCTGCCCATGACTGGCGATGGCATCAACATGCTCTGGCTTCCGGTTCCACTGTTCCAAGGCCCTGAGGATCAATGTTGCATGAGTAATGGCAATCACCTCGTTCATGAGGCAAACCTGTTCCAGATCGGCATCGCGTTTGGAAAAAATAGCTTTTACCGACTTACGGAATTCGTCTGTGTAGGGCATTGTCGCAAAATTTAACAGTTCCAGTTCGGTAGCCAATCCACTTCCGCTGATCCGGCAGAGTGCCACATCCAAGCCATCCATGGAGGTGCCGGACATGAGCCCGATAATCATCCTCTCCTTTTGATTTGCGATCTGATAAAGTTTGGCAATGTTGGCATTCATGGGCTGTTAAAATTTGCTAAAGGTAACCAGGATCGGGTGATTCCGATTAAATTTTGTGCTCATTTTTAAAAATACTCCTATATTAGCTGCTCCGTTCACTAAATAACACAGATTAATGGCAAGATTAAATCTTTTAGAAGAAACGAGGTTCGAAAAACTCCCAGTTACCGTTTTTAAAAATCCCGCAGAAGCTTCTATCAACGTAGCACATCGCATTGCAGACCTGATCAAGGAAAAACAACAAAACAATTTACCAGCTGTACTCGGCCTAGCGACTGGTGCAACGCCTATTGCAGTTTATGCAGAGCTGGTGCGTCTCCACAAAGCTGAAGGCCTCAGCTTCCATAACGTAATCACCTTTAACCTGGACGAATATTATCCGATGCAGCCAAATGCTGCCCAAAGCTACGTAAGCTTTATGAACGAACATTTGTTCGACCATATCGATATCGATAAGGCAAACGTCCATATCCCTGATGGAACCTTAAAACTAGAGGACATTCCTGCTTTTTGCTTGGCTTACGAACGCAAAATTGGCGAACTGGGCGGGCTCGACATCCAGATCCTGGGGATTGGCCGTACTGGCCACATTGGTTTCAACGAGCCAGGGTCTGCACCGAACTCGGGCACGCGATTGGTTACTTTAGACGACCTGACCCGGAGAGATGCGGCGAGGGATTTTGGTGGAAAATCTTTTGTACCGACTAAAGCCGTTACCATGGGTATTGGTACGATTTTTAAAGCCAGGGAAATTATCCTGATGGCCTGGAACAGGAAAAAAGCACCCATTATCAAGAAGGCCGTTGAAGGAGAAATGTCAAGTGATGTGCCTGCAACTTACCTCCAACTTTCTGATAATGTGGAATTCATCTTGGATGCAGATGCGGCCTCGTTGCTGACCAGATTTGACACGCCATGGCTGGTAAAAGATTGTATCTGGACAGATCAGCTGACCCGAAAAGCGGTGATCTGGCTGGCAAATACGCTTAAAAAGCCGATCCTTAAATTAACCGAAGACGATTTTAACAACAATGGGATGGCCCAGTTGGCGCTTGAAAAAGGTCCGGTATACAACATTAACATCCATATTTTTAACAAGTTACAACATACCATTACGGGTTGGCCAGGCGGAAAGCCAAATGCCGACGACACCCAGCGTCCGGAGCGAGCTGAACCTGCCAAGAAGCGGGTGGTTATTTTCTCTCCGCATCCTGATGATGATGTGATATCGATGGGCGGAACTTTCATCAGGCTGGTAGACCAGCAGCACGATGTACATGTGGCCTACCAAACATCCGGAAATACGGCGGTATGGGATGATGATGTACTGAGATTTGTAGAATTCAACATCGATTTTTCAGAAAAAATGGGCCTAGGCAATCCGGCCATGAGAGAGATGTATGGAACCATGCGCCAATTTATTGAACATAAAAAGCCGAACCAGGTCGATACGCCAGAAATCCAAAGCGTAAAAGGCCTGATCAGAAAGGGTGAAGCCATTGCCGGGGCAAGGTATTGTGGACTGAGCGACGACCATATCCATTTTATGGCCCTACCTTTTTATGAAAGTGGAAAAAACAGCAAAAATCCGGTTACGGAAGCAGATGTCGTGCTTACGATGGAACTTTTACAAAAAATCAAACCCCACCAGGTGTTTGCTGCGGGCGATTTTGAAGATCCACATGGTACACATATCGTGTGTTTCAATATCATTGTGGAAGCTCTTAGAAGGTTGCAGAAAACTGAAGATTGGGTTAAGGATTGCTGGTTGTGGATGTACAGGGGTGCGTGGCATGAATTTGAAACCCACGAAATTGAGATGGCCGTGCCGTTGAGTCCACAGGAAGTAGAACGGAAAAAGTTCGCCATTTTTAAGCACCAGTCGCAAAAGGACAAAGCTGTTTTCCCGGGTGATGATGCCCGCGAATTTTGGCAGCGCGCTGAAGACCGTAACCGCGAAACCGCGAAGGCCTATGACGATTTAGGCTTAGCCGATTATGAGGCGATGGAAGCTTTTGTACGGTTCAAATATTAGCTAGAGTTAAAACTTTTTAATTCACCCCGACTTACGAAGTCTTAAGACTTCGTAAGTCAACTTATTTAACCAAATCTTAAATAGACCATACCTTTCTTTAAATTTTCGTCTTTTTTGATTTTTTTTTAAAAAACTCTTTTTGGTTTCCTATCTTAAGCTATCGGTTTAAACGTGTTAGCGTATGAAGATTAGAGAAGAGGGATATTATCACATTTTTAACCGCGGGCATAATAAGTCCTGCATATTTTTTGAAACGGAAAACTATCTTCGTTTCTTGAGCAAATTTGAGCAATATGTGCTTCCTCATTGTGAAGTATTTGCTTATTGCCTAATGCCCAATCATTTTCACCTATTTTTGAAGGTGATCCACAAAAGTGAATTTGATCGAGGAATAAAAAATTTCTTCATTTCCTATTCCAAATCTATCAACAAAGCTTATGAACGGGTCGGCAGTTTATTCCAAGGGAGATATAAAGCAAAAGAGGTTACAGATTCCAATTACTTTACGAGGATAATCACTTACATCCACCAAAACCCCAAAAATGCACTCCTCGTAAAAAATCATGAAGATTATTTTTTCTCTTCGTATCACCATTACCTGAATGCCACAGACACCACTATGCTCACAAAAGATCCAGTTTTAGCCTGGTTTGGAGGCATTGAAGGATTCATTTTTGATCATGTGATCGACTTACGAAGTCTTAAGACTTCGTAAGTCGAGATTTCAGGATAATTTTTCTAAATTGCTTTACCAAACGACTTAAAAATGAACTTACCTTCGCAAAGACTTTTATCGCTAGATTTTTTTCGCGGCCTAACCGTAGCCATGATGATCTTGGTGAACAACCCTGGTAGCTGGGGCAATATCTACGCGCCATTAGAACATGCCGAATGGAATGGATGCACGCCAACAGACCTTGTTTTTCCATTTTTCCTGTTTATCGTGGGCGTAGCCATTGTGTATGCCATGGGCAGCAAAAAACTGGATATTGCCAGTCACAATAAGACCATTTTGAGGGCTTTAAAGAGAGGCCTGACCCTGTTTGGGCTGGGTCTTTTCTTGGCATTTTTTCCTAGGAATTTCGCCACCTTCGATTTCGTTGAATCGCTTAAGACCATTCGCATCTTTGGCGTACTTCAGCGAATTGGCGTCGTTTTCTTTATTTCTTCGGTTATTTTTTTAAAATTCTCTGAAAAAGGCATTTTTAGAACATTGGTCATCGTTTTATTTGCTTATTGGGCACTCATGCTCTTTGTTCCCGTTCCGGGACTGGGCTATGCCAACCTGGAAAAGGAGACCAATCTTGCAGCCTGGCTAGACCGTACGATCTTAACGGAAGCCCATTTGTGGAAATCGGCCAAAACCTGGGACCCAGAAGGCATCCTTAGCACCTTACCTGCAATTGGCACAGGATTATTTGGTGTGCTGGTGGGCATCTACCTCAGAAAAAAAGAGGTAGAACCGGGCACAAAAATCTCCTGGCTTTTTAGCGTGGGCGTACTTGCCGTTGCTGCAGGTCTATTGTGGGACCTGGAGTTTCCGATCAACAAATCGCTGTGGACAAGCTCTTATGTGCTTTATAGTGGAGGTCTGGCTACCATTGGCCTTGCCCTGTGTTATTGGTTGATCGACGTTAATCGCTATAATCGTTTTACCAAACCTTTCGTTATCTATGGCGTAAATGCCATTACTGTATTTTTTGTGGCAGGTTTAGCGCCAAGGCTCATTAACATGATCAAGATTGTACAGCCCGATGGAGAAAAAATGGGCGCCTTAACGGCTTTCTATCAAAAATTCTTTGTGCCTTATTTCTCTCCGATCAATGCTTCGCTGGCCTATGCCATATTCATCGTACTCTTTTTCTATGTTATTCTTTGGGTGATGTACAAGAAAAATATCATCATTAAAGTATAATGATGCGTAAGATACTCCACATTTTAAATGGTGATGCCACGGCTTATGTTTTCAGCGCAGCGCAGATTGTAGGCGACACGCTGATCTGGCGCGAAATCCTCTCTGAGGGGCCCGTTTCTCACACGCATCTTTGGGAACAGCGAAAGGATTGGATGCAAAAAAATTTTGAAGTCGCGCCTTCATCCTATCTGGCCGATGTAATTGGCGTGGCCGAAAAATTGAAAGCCCTCGAAGACTATGATGAAATTATCCTCTGGTTTGAATATGACCTCGTATGCCAGATCAACCTCATTTATATCTTGGCGACTATTGGAGAGTCTTTAACCAAGTCCGTTCCGCTTTACCTCATCTGCCCTGAAAGCATAGCGGGAATGCCCAATTTTAAGGGACTGGGCGAGTTGAGTGCTGATCAGCTTCAAAAATTATGGCCAACCAGATTGAGGCTCACCGATGCGGACCTCCACTTGGCAAAGGCTGCCTGGAAAATCTACATTGCCAATGACCAACATGAGATCGCTGCATTTCTTGAGCAAGATTTTGGACAATTGTATCTGTTAAAGGAAGCTTTGAAAGCACATCTGCAACGTTTCTCGGACCCATCAACACACTTAAATGCCATTGAGCAATTACTTTTGACTACCTATCAATCTGGCATCCGCTCGAAAAGAGCAATTTATGAAGCCTTTTGGGCAGTAGCCCCCATTTATGGAATGGGCGATCGACAGATAGATCTAGTTTTAAAGAACCTTCAAGAAAAAGGATTTAGTCTCCAGTTTGAAGACTGAACTGAGAACTGAGAACTGTTAACTGGAAACTGTTAACTATGAACTACTTGGCTTGCACCCCGATCGGGCCACTGGACTCACTTTCATTTTTAAGCCGATCCAACGCAGTGACCAGGTAAGTATAGCGCTTCCCTTTTTCTACATCTGTATCTAAATAAAAAGTAAAATCCTGAAAACTGATGTGAAGGATATATTTAGGATCGAGCTGGTTTATTTTTTCGCCCTCTTCTGCACGGTAAACCACGTAACCGGAAGCTGTTTCGCCATCTTTGGCCTTTAACGGCTTGGCCCATTTCAGGTTGATGCCATCTGCTTGGGCTTCTGCCATGAAGTTCTGTGGTGAATTGGGCACCACATCATCAAGCCATGGCATCTGGGGTGGCAGTGCCGGGTATTTGTACAAATCGTTCTTCAGGCTATCTGCCACTGCCTTAGCTACCGTAGAAAGCGATTTGGAACTAAAAAATACACTGCCCTGGATCCTATTGTTCTGACGGATGTAGCGGATCTGATTTGGGATTTCGGCCAGGTTTCCCCATGCGGCTTCCTGTTTTGATGGCATTTTATGCACCAAATAAGCCGCCTGTCCAATGTAAAGATGCCGCCCGAAAGCATTATTGCCCCACCAATCGGCCAGCACGGCAAAAGGAGCGGCAGCCCGGCTAAAGGAGAAGTAGATCTGTGGATTGATGTAATCTACCCATCCCTCTTTGATCCATTTCCTGGAGTCTGCATACAATTCGTGATAATTGGAAAGGCCGTTCGTTCTGGAACCCAAGGTATCCTCTCGGAAATTTTTCCAGATCCCAAATGGGCTTACCCCGAACTTGACATAGTTTTTATAGTAATGTACACTATCATTTACCATTTTGATCAGTACATCAACATTGTTTCTCCTCCAGTCATCAATCTTGGTAAAACCATTTGGATACTTAGCGAATGTAGCCGAATCATTGATCTTTTGACCGGCTATGCGATAGGGATAGAAATAATCATCGAAGTGTATCCCATCAATATCATAACCCTTTACCACATCCAAGATCACCTGCACAATGTATTCCCTCACTTCCGGTATGCCGGGATCAAAAAGTTTTTGGCCACCATAAGTGTAGAACAGTTCAGGCCGTTTTTTAGTGATGTGCTGTGGACTGGTCTGCTGATTGGCGGTCATTGTTGCCCGATAGGGATTAAACCAGGCATGGAGTTCCATCCCCCGAAAATGTGCCTCGTTAATGGCAAAAGCCAGGGGATCATATCCTGGGGCGGGCGCAAGGCCTTGCTGACCCATTAGCCAATGGCTCCATAATTCCCTCGACTTGGCATAGAGGGCATCGGCTGTTGGCCTGATCTGGAGCAGGATGGCATTGATACCGATACTTTTATGGTGTTCCAAGATACCGATCAGTTCCTGCTTTTGTTGGTCTACAGTAAGCCCGGGCTTTGATGGCCAATCGATATTCGTCACAGAGGCGATCCAAACTCCCCTAAACTCGCGTTTTGGAGCAATTTTTGTGGTGTTTTGGGCAATTGAAAAGAAAGGTAAAGCAAATAGGAAAAAAAGTACGCAGCTGTAATTTCTAGACATTATATTTTTCTGAGGAGGAAAATTGGTTTGGCAGGTGTCCGGAAAAAAGTATCATCAGGCACCATTCATCAAACGTTAGTTGTTATCAATCTGGTACAAAAGTGCTATAATTTTTACACTTTCCATTTTTTTATCTTAAGTTAGCCTTCCTTTTTTAACTCAACGGCTTTAAAAATAAATTGATTGACCAGTACGTTCAATTAGAATTTACGAAGTATGCAAGAAGAACAAGTAAATAAAGTAGATAGAAATAAAGTTTATTTTTTAGTTATCGTAATTGCCGCGCTTTTGGGGATCAACGCCTACCTCTATTTTAAAAACAAGCAGCAGAGCAACCGCTATGTAACGGTAAGCACAGAAAAGGACCGTCTCAATCTAGAAGTTGAAAAAATAGAGGCAGAGCTGGACAAGATCAACTCGCTAAATGTAACGCTGAGCGGCAAGCTTCAGCAGGAGCAAAAACTTGCAAGGGACAAAATTGCGGAACTTAAGCTTTCCCTTCAAAAAGGCAAACTGACACAGGGCGATCTAGATGAGGCCCAAGATCAGATCAAAGAGCTGAAAGAGTTTGTAAAGAACTATAACGACCAGATCTCTAGGCTAGAGAAAGAAAATTCCTATCTCAAAAACGAACGTGATAGCCTAAAGACTTCGGCGAATAGCTTTAGCGAAAAAGCCGAAAACCTGGAAAAAGAGAACGAAAACCTAAATGCAAAGGTAAAAGTTGGGGCAGCCCTTAAATCGTCGAATGTTACTGTAGCTGCCTATAAGGTAAAAAGCAGCGGAAAGAACATCCTGGTTACCAGAGCCAGCACCGCGAATAAATTGACCATCAATTTTGATATCATATCCAATCCGCTTGCCGAAAAAAATTACCACAAAATTTATCTGAGGGTATTTGATCCCGCCGGAAACCTGATTGCAAATGAAAACAATACTTTCGTGGCAGACGGTCAGCAGATGCAATACAGCAGCGTGATCGAAATCTCCTACAATGACGACGAAACTGCCTATAAGATCGACTGGACCAACCCAAAAGAGTTCATCAAAGGTAAATATGCCCTTATTTTATATGCCGATGGCTTTGTGATGGGCAAAACCCAGATTGAGCTCAGATAATTGAGGGAAGAGGGAAGAGGGAAAAAGGAAGAAGGAAGAAGGAAAAGGGAAAAGGATAGCACAGCCCGCCTTCCATCTCAAATCTCACATCTCAAATCTCAAATCTTACATCTTACATCTTCCATCTTAAGGATCGCTATGCCAGTGGCATCATCAAATAAAAAGTTGTTCCCTTATCTACTTCAGAGGTAAATTCGATCGAGCCGCCTACGTTTTCAATGGCTTGTTTAACGAAAGCTAGTCCCAAGCCCGTACCAGAAGATTTTGTGGTAAAATTGGGTACGAAGATCTTATCCTGCAAAGCTTCGTCAATCCCCTTTCCATTATCCTCTATTTCGACATAGGCATTTTTATCATCGTTGATGATGCGGATTTTAATGGCACACTTAGGCCGCTCCTCACTGGCTTCGATCGCATTTTTTAACAGGTTGTTAAAGATCCTGATCAATTGGTCCTTATCGCCCAAAACCACCACATTTCTGTTGGTACGGTTCAATATCACGATCTCTACCCGATCTGAAGTATTGAAAACAGCCAATGCCTTCTCTATGAAGGGCAACAATTCCAGCTGCTCGAGCTTGGTATCGGGCATTTTAGCAAAATTCGAGAATTCTGAGGCAATGGTAGCCAAACTATCGATCTGTTCTACAAATGATTTATTGAAACTGGCAAATTTCTTTTCGAAATTGGGATCCTGCTCTTTCCAGGATTTCTCCAGCAATTGGACACCCAATTTTAACGGAGTGAGTGGATTTTTAATCTCATGGGCGACCTGCTTGGCCATTTCCCGCCAGGCACTCTCCCTTTCGGATCGTGCCAGCTTTACGGCACTCAGCTCCAGTGCAGCAATCATCTTGTTGTATTCTTTGATCAGTGAGCCGATTTCATCTTGCCGGTGCCATACAATGGGCTGGTTACGCTGTCCCAGTTTGGTCTGGCGGATGCTTTCTTGGATAAAAGTGAGCGGATTGGTAATCTGATTGGCCAAAAATACCGCCAATACTACGATCAGCACAAAAACAAGCGCATAGATATTGATCAGCGTATTGATAAACAAGCCAATCTTTGCCTGATAATCTGCCTCGTTGGCGTAATAAGGTAGGCCTATGTAGGCGATGGTCTGGTTCTGCGCATTGCGGATCGGGGCATAGGCGGCCGCATACTTGAATTCCCCAATTTTTTCACTCGTATTCACATACTCAGATCGCTGCATCGAATGGAGATGGATATATGCTTTTGGTCCCATCTTTTTCCCCACCACACCATAGTCATACATCTTTTGCAGCGAAGTAAAGACCAAGGTACCATGGATATCGAATAAGTTCAAGATCGATGCATTTACGTTGGCGAACTGATCAAATGCAAACCTGGTCTCATCATCATCTTTGATGCTCCCTGTCTTTAGGATTTGGTTCTCATAGGAGAGCTGTATCTTCCTCACCTTCTCACGGATGGCATTTTCCTGTTGTTCAAGGTATTCGCTTTTAATGTAATAAAAAGTCGTCCACCCAACAATGATCAAGGTTGCTACAACCGACAAAACAATAGAAACCTGGATCCTGGTCTTATATAAGATCTTATTGGCGTTGATCATCAGGTAGCGGTTGATCTTAAACCAAGCTGCTTTATTGTCTTCGATGTTACGATAGAACCATACCACAATGTACACCAATATGCCAAAGATGATAAACACCAGAAAAAAGAAGGAAAGCGTTGCCAATCGCACTACAAAGGGGATTTTTTCTTTGGTAATGACGATGAGCTTAGATTGGTCGTGCGGCTTATAGATGGCATGGTTATACCGCTTGTCGTCACTTTCTTCGTTCTGGAACACGACCTTATCTGTAACGCCCTTAAATCCTTTGGTGGGCGAATTGACCATGTCATAGGTATATTGACCAGATTGGCTGAACAGTTTGTTGTCTTTATAAAAAGCCAGGGAATATTTACTGAAATCTTCATCGCTCTTCAATTTTCCATCGATCAGGAATTCTGGGAAGCGGCTGTTAAAATCATAGGGCTGTGATTTGAGCTCAATCACAAGCCTTCCCAATAGGTTTTCGCGATTGAATATCGGAATAATGGCAAAATAGATCTTGTATCCAAAAGTATCGTTGATCTTGTAAGAAAAACTGACTTCTTCGAGCTTGAAAGCACCAGACCTTACCAGTCCTTTATATTTTGAAAAATCTACAGACTCTTCATGCTTTAGGGTAGAATCGGCGCTGTTGTACTCGTACATGTTCGAGTCGAATAGCGACAAGTAGCCGTCCAGGTAATTTTTTTCAATGTAATTATGAAAACTGAACGTTTGCATCATATCTGGCTTCTTGAAATAGGCTACAATCAGCGAATCGGTAGAAATGCCATTTTCGAAGCTGTTGATGGCATTGAGCACTTTAGGGTCATCTGCATCTTCCAGAAGTTTCTGGGTGATGCTCTCGCGGTTATTGCGTTCCTTGATGTCATTAAACCTCAGATACTTAAGGGCTGTTAGAAAGGCCATGGAAAGAAACAGGATGGCAAATATGCCGATCGAGAATTTCTGCAACTGGATGTAATTGTTGTAGGCGATGATATAGATTAACAGCGCATAGACCAGGAAATATATTGTAAAATCAATATAAAACTGATAGCAGGCATAGCAGCCGAGCACGATCAGAAATAAACTCAAACGATCTTTGTGACGCACATTCAGCAACTTGCTGATCTCGATAAAGATGATGGTCACCAGATAGATATTCAGCCAGATGGTGCACAAGATGAGGATACAGGCCCAGCTGATCCAATCCAAATTGATGATATTGGTGATGTCGAAATTGATTTTCGAATTCAGGATCAATCCGTTAAATATCTCTTCGACCACAAACGCCATCCCGGTAAGTACCAGCAACATGACTACATGAATGGCAATGCCGATGGCTTTTTTCTGGGCAATCCAGTTGGGCACGGTGTAATTTCGTCGGTGGATATAAGCAAAGATTACCACCCATGTGCCAGCGATTACGTTGAGCAACAAGTCGCCCAGAGAGGGCAGAAAATTATTCTGTGCATAGATCAAAGGACTAAATATGGGCAGGTCAAACTGATGGTTGAACCAAAAATACATGAGGTCAGAAAGCCGGACCGTAACAAAGAACAAGGTGATCAATATCGTGGCTCCTAATGTATATCCTTTTTTGGCCAGCCAGCTACAATAGGAATTGACAAAAAGACAGATGCTGACCAGTCCAACGATCCATAACCAGAGCTTAATGGTTACATAGACATTTTTAACATTTTCATCGCTCAGCTTAACCGCAAACAGGTACTGCTTGTGCAGATCAAAAACATTTACGATTTCCTTATCTGTAAACGAGGCCAATGACAGGCTATTTCGTGGAAACAGCTCTGGCGCAATCCCATTTTTAAGGTATTGGTTTTCAATGTTAAATTGGTTCTTGACCAGGATCAAAAATACGATGGTGTAATTCCCAACTGTTTTTTTATTGATCTCGTAATAACCACTATACAGCTGGTTAAATGATATTCCCTCCTTTAAACGGCTTAGGCTCGAAGGAAAGGCTTTTGACGAACTCCAGAAAAGTAGCTGTTCATCCCGATAGACCAGCACATTGATCCCTCGATCACGGTAATCGGCTATGAATTTCAGCGCCAATTTTTCATCGCTATCAAGCCGCTTGAGTTCGTTTATCCTTTCTGGACTGGTGAGGTAATGTTGTACTACCTTTTCTTTGGTGTTGAGGTTATGTTGCAGTTCATCGGCTTCATGGACGAGAAGGTCTTTTTGGGTAATCGAATTGTTAAGCGACAATGCTGTAACGATACAACAGATGCCGAAAAGCAATAACAAAAACCTAATTTTTCCTCCAATGCTCACGGGCAGGCAATTTATGGTTAAACTACGCTTGCACTACTGGTTTCCACCTCCCTGCTTACTTTCTTCACCAATCCCTGCAATACGTTGCCCGGACCCACTTCAACAAATGCTGTGGCCCCATCTGCAATCATATTGGTCGCGGTCTGGGTCCATCTTACCGCCCCGGTCAATTGTGCAATCAGGTTTTGTTTAATAACGGATGGATCTGTAGTGGGCTGTGCATTTACATTTTGATAGATTGGGCATATTGGTGCTTGGATAGGTGTACTTTCAATGGCACTTTGCAGTTCTACTTTGGCCGGCTCCATGAGTGGCGAATGGAAAGCGCCACCCACACTTAGTTTCAAGGCACGTTTTGCCCCTGCTTCGGTCAGTTTTACACAGGCCTCGTCAATCCCTTCAATACTGCCAGAAATGACCAATTGACCAGGACAATTGTAGTTGGCCGGCACTACCACAGCCTCAATCCCGGCACATACTTCTTCCACGGTTTCATCGGCCAGGCCCAAAATAGCGGCCATTGTAGAGGGCTGTAGTTCACAGGCCTTTTGCATGGCATTGGCACGTGCAATTACCAACCGCAGACCATCTTCAAAACTCATGGCGTTGGCAGCAACAAGCGCAGAAAACTCGCCCAATGAATGCCCTGCTACCATATCAGGTTTAAAATTATCGCCAAGTACCTTTGCCAAGATCACCGAATGTAAAAATATGGCCGGCTGCGTAACATTGGTCTGCTTCAATTCCTCATCGGAGCCATTGAACATGATGTCGCTGATGCGAAATCCGATAATTTCATTTGCCTTTTCAAAATATTCTTTTGCGATGGGATTCTCATAAAGATCTTTTCCCATTCCAGAAAATTGGGCGCCCTGCCCAGGAAAAATATATGCTTTCATAATTGCGTATGGCGTTTGGCGATAAGCGGTGTACTGCTTAAACCTAACCTGATTTTAAATCTAATGGAGACAATCCTTGCTCACTATGTCTTTCTTCTTTACTCCTTATTCTTTTGTCTATGCTCTTTTGTCTTTGTTCTTTGTTCTTGGCTCTTGGCTCCACGCTTAAAGTTCCTAATGCAACGTTGCCGTAATCAACCTCAAAAACTCTGCCCTTGTTTTGTCGTTGCTGATAAATTCACCTGTAAAGGCAGATGTTGTGGTCACTGAATTTTGTTTTTGCACACCGCGCATAGCCATACAAAGGTGTTTACACTCCATGACCACGGCTACGCCAGCGGGCGATAAGGTCTCCTGGATGCAATCCCTGATTTCATTGGTCAATCGTTCCTGCACCTGCAAACGTCTGGCAAAAGCATCAACTACCCTAGGGATCTTGCTCAGGCCCACAATGTGCCCGTTGGGGATATAGGCCACATGAGCCTTTCCAAAAAATGGCAGCATGTGGTGCTCGCACATCGAAAAAACTTCAATATCCTTTACTACAACCATTTGGCTGTAATCTTCCTTGAACATGGCCGAGCGGAGAATAATATCGGGTTGGATATCGTATCCATGTGTCAAGTATTGCAAGGCTTTGGCCACACGCTCTGGGGTTTTGATCAGTCCTTCACGACCAGGGTCTTCTCCTAGTTTCGATAAAATATCGCCGTAATGCTGCGCAACGGCGTTGATCTTGTCGTCATCGTAGCGGTCTATCTTTTGGTAGCCCAATAGTTCGTCGTCGTCGTTATATTTCTCGTTCATTGTAAAAGGTATTAGCCGAAGTATTCGACAAAATTGTTTTCGGTTTCATAGATTTTGATGCAATGCAGCTGGGCACCGCTATGCTGAATTTGTGGCTGAAGGATTTCCCACACCGCAATGGCCAAATTCTCCGTAGAAGCCAATTTCCCTTTCATAAAATCAACATCCAAATTAAGATTCCTATGGTCAACCTTGTTGATGACATGCTCGTTGATAATTTGTTTCAGCCATTTCAGGTCGACCAAAAATCCGGTCTCAGGATTTACTTCCCCCTTAACTGTAACATACAAATGGTAGTTATGCCCATGCCAATTGGGATTGGCACATTTTCCATAAACTTCGAGATTTTTATCTTCGCTCCAATCTGTGCGGGATAACTTATGGGCAGCATTAAAACTTTCCCTTCGTGTGATATAAATCATGCTACTTAAATAAAAAACAAATATACACATAATGGTCATGGATGCGACAAGATGGAAAAGGTAAAATAGAAAAAGTACTCAATGGACACAGAGCCGATAGCTATCTACTATTTTCTTACATTTACCAGATGAAACTCCTCATCGTTGCCGCAACGGCGCAAGAATTAACTGGGCTATACGATCATTTTGAGATACCGAAGGACAGTTTCGTACAGACCGATCATTTCGATGTACTGATTACCGGCGTGGGCATGACTGCCACTGCGTTTGCATTGGGAAAATATCTCAACTCCGATTATGAGCTGCTGCTAAATGTTGGCATTGCCGGAAGTTTTGACCCATCCATTCCGTTAGGCAGCTTGGTTCAGGTTACCGAAGATACCTTTGCCGAATTAGGTGCAGAAGACCACGATGATTTTATCACCATCGTAGATCTGGGCTTTGGCAAAAATCAATATCACGCAACTGTGGAAGTGGAAGACTTGCCCAAAGTAAAGGCCATTACCGTAAACAAAGTGCATGGACATGCTTCGACCATTGCCAAGACCCATACTCTTTTTCCCGCTGACATAGAAAGCATGGAAGGTGCGGCTGTATTGTATGCTTGCGAAGCCGCACAGATCAACTGCTTACAAGTCCGCAGCATTTCAAACTACGTTACGCCAAGAGATAAGGCACAATGGCAAATTGGCAAGGCCATCAAAAACCTCAACAATTGGCTTGTCCAATATGTTCAGCAATACCTAGTCAATAAAAAATTGCCGAGTTAAAGATTACAAAGCACAGAAAAATCACAGGGTTATTATCTGTATTTTTGTGATCAGATCTTTTTCAACCTTTCAACCTTTCAACCTTTCAACCTTTCAACCTTTCAACCTTTCAACCTTAATGAAACTCACACTTGGATTTTCTCCCTGCCCCAACGATACTTTTATTTTTGATGCGCTCATCCATGGAAAAATAGATACTGAAGGGTTAGAATTTGAGGTCACGTTCGATGATGTTGAAACCTTGAACCAAAAAGCCATGCAAGGTAAGCTCGATATTACCAAGCTGAGCTTTCATGCCTTCGCCTACGTAACCGACAAATATGCACTTTTGAATGCTGGGAGCGCTTTAGGATTTGGGGTTGGCCCCTTGTTGATCTGCAAACAGGAAAATGTGGCCATGATCGATCAGCAACTGCTTTCCGAAAACTGCAAACTGAAAGTGGGCATCCCTGGCAAATTTACTACGGCCAACTTTTTATTGGGCATTGCCTATCCGCAGCTGACGGAAAAAAAAGAGATGGTATTTTCTGAAATCGAGCAGGCATTATTGGACAACAAGATTGATCTTGGCCTAATTATCCATGAAAATCGGTTTACCTATCAAGCCAAAGGCCTGCATAAGGTGATGGACTTGGGAACTTATTGGGAGCAGCATACTGGCTGTGCCATTCCCTTGGGCGGAATTGTGATCAACCGCAGGTTAAGCCCTGAAATACAGCAGAAAGTTGACCGCCTCATCAAAAAATCTGTAGCCTATGCATTCGCCAACCCAAGATCAGGAATTGATTTCATCAGAAAGCATGCCCAGGAGATGGACGAAAGTGTGATGTATCAGCACATCGACCTCTATGTTAACCATTATTCGGCAGACCTGGGCTTGGAAGGAAGAAAAGCCATCGATACGCTATTCGAATTGGCACAACAGAAAGGCATTATTCCACAATTAGCTAATTCATTATACGTTTAGATGGATAGCTGAAAGTTAAAAGCGGAAAGCAGAAAACGAAAAGCGGAAAGCGTCAACTGTTTCAGGTCTACGATTCGAGATAACTAAGAACTGCAAACTATAAACTAAGGACTGCAAACTATAAACTAATAACTACTGGCTACAAGGTCCTTCAGGGATTTCTCTGCTGATCTTACGCAGCTTGGTGACCACCATGGTCGAATCATAATCGCCGGTTACGGTAGTGGTATCTGATTTCACCAATTTACATTCCACTTCAATATAAACAGGTGTATAGGGCTTCTCAAATCCCAATTTACTGTATTCCAGTTCCAAGGTCTTGGCGCTATCGGCGACCCAAAATTCCCGACTAGCCTCACAATCGGTAAAAGATTTCATTTCAGGCCCATAGCTATAAAGGCCTTTGAGGACGACGGTCTTTTGTGCATCGGCGTCACCATTTTTCTTTTGGCGGCAAGAGATGATGGCGCAAAAGGCCAGGCATGCAAAAACAAATACTTTCAGGTAGTTCTTCATGTTACAGATCTTGATTGGTTCGGTCTATCCTCTTCACGCTTAAATTTGATGCCAAAGCTGATGCAATAAAAGAAAAAATGCTTACAGTAAGGAAAACAAGCATAAAATCTTTCCACTTCAATGCAATCGGATAGGCATTTGGGATCAGTAAATTCGATTCTCCCATCTTAAACCATCCAAAGCGCTGCTGCAGCAGGCAAAATACAAACCCGATCAGCAAGCCAAAGATACAACCCGTTAGCGTTATCATCATGCCCTCGACCAAAAAAATTCTCCTGATCAATTGTTTGCCGGCGCCAAGGCTGCTCAATATGGAGATATCTTTAAGTTTATCGATCACCAACATGGTCAGTGAACCGATAATATTGAATATAGCGATGATCAGGATAAAGGTCAGGATGATATAGACCATCCATTTTTCAGAGCCCAGCACGTTGTACAGCCCCTGGTTTTGCTGTTCCCTATTCTTGACGACAAACTTAGTTCCTAATTTTTCTGCTATCTCCCGGCGAAGATTTTCAGCATCAACGCCATCTTTTACATTGATTTCGATTGATGATACTTTTTTTTCTTCGCCCAAAAGTGCACGGGCAAAACGCAGGGGCACCACGGCAATGTTATCGAAATCCTGTTGCACTTCAAAAACTCCTGATGCTGGAATATTCATCACGGTGAAATCGTCCATCGGGTTGAGCGAATTGGCCTGGATGCCCTTTCTGGGCGAAAAAATCTGTAAGGGCACAAAGGGATCGCTCGTATTTACACCGAGATAGGCCTGGAGCGCCGAACCCACCACTGCATAGGAGTTCCCACCTCCTTCCAACACAAATTTTCCTTCAACCATAATCGTGTCTAAGCTTTTATTTTTGATAAAATCGCTGCTTACACCCTTTACCAATGCCGGAAATTGCTTGTTGTTGTAGCGTACCAAGGCATTTTCGGCCAGCACTTCTGTATAGGAAAAAATCTTTTGCTCGTGTTTTAGGTGTTGCAGATAGGGATGGCCCGGATCAAAAGTCTTGCCCTGTGCGGGCGCAATCAAGATTTGAGGGGTAATGGTATTGAACATCTTCAGCACCACCTCCTCAAAACCATTAAAAACAGAAAGGATAATGATCAGTGCGGCACTTCCAACAAAAACACCAAGTACCGAAATCGCCGATATGATATTGATGGCATTGGTTGATTTTTTGGCAAAAATGTAGCGCTTGGCGATGTAAAAAGCAGTATTCACACTCAAAGATAAATAAAAGGTAAGATGGAAAAGTAAAAGGGAAAAGGTAAGATGGAAGAAATAATAGGAATGCCTGATTTCCCAGCGGTCCATTTTACCTCTAACTGTTTATATTTTACATCAAAAATGGATTATTCATCTTTTCAAAACCTATTGTTGTGGAGGGCCCATGGCCTGGAAAAACTTCACAATCATCGGGCAGTGGCCATAAGTTCTCTTTGATACTTTGGATCAGTTGTTGGTGGTTACCTCCAGGCAGGTCTGTACGCCCAATGCTGCGATAGAACAGCACATCGCCACCAATCAAAAAATTTTCTGCCGCAGCATAAAAACAGAGGTGCGCAGGAGAGTGCCCCGGTGCAAAAATGAGCTGCAGTTCACTGTTGCCAAATTTAAGGTTCCCTGTTTCTGGCAGGAAATCTATTGGTGCCGGTGAAAGTTCATAATGCATGCCCATTTGCGGCGCATAACCTGGTATAGCCTCTAAGATCGGTAGTTCGCCCTCATGGAATTCTGGTTTTAACCCCCAGTTATCAAAAACAAACTTATTGCCAAGCACATGGTCAATATGGCAATGCGTGTTCAGTAGCCGTTCGGGCTTTAAGGCCAAATCCCTGACCAGTGTGGCCAACTCATTCTGCTCGCTCCCATCGTACATCCCAGGATCAATGATCACACATGAACCAGTTTCATCATATAGCACATAGGTGTTTTCCTGGTAGGGATTGAAGGTAAATTTTTTAAGCGTGATCATATCAAATCAATTAGCTCATTAACCAATCTGCAGATTAATTGTTTTTCCATCTAAAAGTTTCAATTAAACGATCGATGTCCTTTTTAATAAATTTAACTACAGGCTGGATCGAATCATACTGTGGCTGCTCGTTGAAATAGAGCGCTCCCCTGAAATAATGTTTCGCACTGTCGGTCAGAAAGAACTGCACAGAAGATGCCGTATTCCCTTCTATCGCATAATATACGCCATAGACTTTCCGCTCGGGATAGCTGATGAGTTTTTGGTCGATCGCGTTTGCGCGGATGGTATGTTTCATGGCCAATGTCCTTGCCGATTCGGTCATTTCATTATAGTTTTTTTCAGAGAAAACCCCATAATAGGTTAGGTGCAATTGCCCATTGAACTGTGTAAAATTCAGGTTATTCCAACAAGGTTTGGCATTTTTCTCCCTGTCAATCTCCATTTGTGCATAAACAGGGTATTCAAAGGAAAACGGGCAGTTCGAATCATAAGTGCGGTAAGCCTTTTTTGGAAAGTTAATACGGAAATATCCCTTTGGTTTGGGCGTATCCACACTTTCACTGGTGCAGCCCGCAAACAAAGTCAGTAAAAAGAGATAGGGAAATATTTTTTTCATCAGCTATTCCAAATATACCAAGAACGATCGGCTTGTAAGTAAAGCATTTCCAGTCCATTCTTAATCATGGCGCCCGCAGCTTTGGCTCTGCCTAAAAACAAGGTTTCCTCGGGATTATAGACCAGGTCATAGGCCAGGTGCTGTGGCGTAAGTGAGGCATAGGGAATATCAGGTGCTGAATCAAGGTTCGGCGACATGCCTAATGGCGTAGTGTTGATCAACAGCTGATGCGATTCCAATAGGTTTGGGGTCAGTTCGTCATATAAAATTGCCCCTGGAGCAGGTTTCCTTACCACAACCAAATAGGGGATTCCAAATTGATCCAAGGAATATTTTACGGCTTTCGCAGCCCCACCATCGCCAAATATCAAGGCCTTACGGTGATGGTCGGTCAACAGCGGCCTTAATGATTCAGAAAACCCGTATGCATCGGTATTATAGCCATGCAGCACGGGATGTCCTTCGTTTTGATGGATCGAAATGCAATTTACGGCACCGATCTCCCGGGCGGCATCATCTATGGCAGACAAAAATGGGATGATGTTTACCTTATGTGGGATGGTAACATTCAGGCCACGTAAGGTGGGCTGACTGGCAATCAGCTGCGGCAGGTGATCGGCCGATTCGATCGGAAAAAGTTCATAGGTACACCCTGATATTTTTTCACGCTCAAATTTCTCCGTAAAAAACTTTTTGGAAAAAGAATGGGATAGTGGGAAACCGATTAATCCGAATGTTCTCATGCGTTTGGCGAATAGGGTTTGGCGCTGCTAGGACGAACCCTTAAGACTTCGTATTTATTTATTCAAAAAATAATCAAAGGTATCGCCCCTCAAACCTAAACGGATCGTCTCTAGCGGAATGACTTCTGCAGGTGCGATGTTGCCCAGGTTAACATTGGTGCCGATCAGTTTGATAAACCAAACCTGCTGCTCTTTTTGGGGCGCTTCCCAAATAATGGTCTCTTCTGGGATCTGTGTTAGGATTTCATCGACCAGACCTTCCCTTACTTCACCAGTGCCCCTATAGATTCCCACATTTCCGCCTTCTCGAGCTTCTGCAATTACTTTCCATGATCCGGCTTCGATTTCCGCTTTCATCAATGCGATCCATTTATAGGGCGCGAATATTTTTGCTGCGTCTTTCGAACCTACTTCAGAGATCACGGTAACCTGTTTGGCCAGCTGGTTGATGTATGCACATTTCACGTCGTGCTCAATATCCATAGATCCATCAGAAACTTCGGCATATTCCATTCCAAAATCGTCCAACACCCTGCGGTAATCGTCGAACTGGTTACGAATGGCAAATGCCTCAAATAAGGTTCCGCCAAAATAGGTTGGTATGCCGGCACTGCGGTAGAGCGCCAATTTTTCTTTTAGGTTTGGTGTTACGAAAGAGGTTGACCATCCCAATTTTACGATGTCCGTGTGTACGCCCGCAACCTCTATAAAATCTTCAACTTGTCTCAGGCTTAAGCCTTTATCCATCACCATTGTCAGGCCTTTTTCACGAGGTTTGACCGAACGCTCTGGAAGATCGTTTAATTTATAGTTCATATTGGTGCAAAGGTTATAAAAACTCTGCTATTTTTTTAATTATTGTGTTAAATCAGCGTCAGTACTTACTTGATGTACTTATTGATGACATCGATAATCAGTCCATTGTCCTGCAGTTGCGGGAGGTATTCGAACAGGATATAATGTTTATCGGGATCTGTTACCAACGCGGTCTCCAAATAGGCGATGGCATCATTTCCCTGTCCCAAAGCAAAGAGATAAGCTACCATCCGATAATACAATTCAGCTGCATCGGGGTTATTTTTAATGGCTTCTGCCATTGTTTCAGAAGCTTCGAGCAGTTTTCCCTGTTCATAGAGTACGGTGGAAAAGTCTAGCCAAGCTTCTACATCGAGCGGATTATATTCCAAAACCTTATCGTAGGCCTCGATCGATTCCTCAATCTGCCCCAACTTGTAATGGGCATCTGCCATGGCAAACCAAAAATCGGGATTTTCTTCATCCAGCTCAAGTGCCTTTTTATAAAAGTGCAATGATTCGAAGAAACGCTCCTCAAAATTCAGGGTTACGCCAATCCCAAACCAGGCATCGGCCATTTTGGGATCCATTTTAACTGATTTTTTATAGTAGGAACGGGCTTCATCCATTTTTTCGAGCTTTTCAAAGCATTCCCCAATGGCGCAATAGGTATCGGCATTAGGTGGTTCATACTCGAACGTCTGTTTGTAGACGTCAATGGCTTCCTGATATTTATCAAGCTGCACCAGGGCATTGCCTTTGTTGTAATAGGCCGATGCGAAATTTTCTTTGATCAGGATAGCGTAATCGTAGGCATCGATTGCCTTTTCATACAGCTCTAGCTTGTGATAAGAGTTGGCCAGATTATACCAGGCAGCATAAGAATAGGGATCGCTATCGATATATTCCTGATAAAACTGGATGCTTTCTTCCTGTTTGTCCAAAATGTCGTAACAGAAGGCCAGTTCATACAGTCCGTCCTTATTCTCCATATTTTGTTCCAGACTGCGTTTGATGTAAACGATGGCCGTTTCATAATCGTGCATATTCTGGTACACATAGGCCATCTGCAGCAAGATTTCGTCGGTTGTTTCGGCCAGTCCCAATGCCTTTTCAAAATTCTCTAAGGCCTCGGCATGGCGGTCAAGGTTATGAAAGATGTTGCCGCGAAGTACATAGATATCGGCTTCTGAGGGCTCCAAAAGCTCAGCTTTGTCCAAAGCTAGGAATGCCTTTTCAACCTGGTTGGTAAACAACAGAAGTTGTGCCTGTTTAATGAGAAAAATGGCTGCATAAGGGTGTTGGCTTAAGGCATATTCGATAACCTGCAATGCTTTTACAGGATCATTTTTCTCGATATAATTGTCAATAATATATTCAAACGCCTGAGAGTCAAAGAAATATTGATCCTGATTGCGGATCATTTCTTCGTAACGTTCAACAGAGTGTTGTGCATCTTCGTTAAAATCAAATTCAAATTCTTCTTCCATGGATCGAATATTTAAAGAACAACTCCAGTTAATTATTTCTTATAAGTTTACATTATTTAAAAGATGCCTTAGAAAATAATTTTCCACAACCACACATTTACCATAGATAAATGATTAGTAATAAAAGATTTAGCCTTTAGCTAGCTGTTGGCGTGGAGATTGTTCAGGTTCACCAACCGAATGGTCTATCTATACAAAGATACGATATTTCAGCCCAGCTAGTGTAAACGGAAAGTCATACTGACCATAGTTGAAGGTTGTGGGTTGTGGGTTGTGGGTTGTAGGTTGTAGGTTGCAGGTTGTAAGTAGCCAAAAGCTCCGCAGGAATATCTTTAGACATCCCTTCGGAGCTTTCAACTTTCTACTTTTTACTTTCTACTTTTGACTTTTTACTTTTTTACTTACTTCTTCCCCATTTCCACAGAGCCTGCACTGAAATATTCTGCCTGTTTCAGCAAATTATCTTTTTCTGTTCCCGAAGCGGTTTCGGCAGCTTTCTGTTTTGCATCGGCACTTGCCTTAAACAGGGCCACAAATTGCTGGCCATAATAAGCGGTCAGTTTGGTACGGTCCATGTTAAAAATAATGGCCTGCACACCACTCTGCGTTATTTTCGGATTGGTATTTTTACCCAGATAGCTGGCATACAACCCCACTACGCTGGCCAGTTTATTGATATCGGCGGTGTTGATGATGTTGAGGTAAAAATCATTGTAACGATCATCGCCCAAGCCGGCATATACACTGGCCAATTGCGAAGCAATGTGATCTTTCGTGTCAATATCCAATCCGGCCAGCACCGCATTCACACCAGTAGGGTCAAGCATATTGATGGCCTGTACCGCTGTACCGATTACTTTATAGGAGCGATCTTTCAGCGCTTGTTGGGCGGTAGCAAGATAGGCCTTATCGCCCGTCATGGCCAACCTGCTCAATGCGGTTGCCCGCACTCCCGAATTCTTGTCTTCTTTGGCCAGCCTCAATAAGGTTGCCGCCACCATTTCCTTGGTCTTTTCATCCTTCATGTTAAAGCCTTTGATGGCCAATACCCTTATCGCATCATCCTTATCAGCCAATGCCAGCATCAAAAGTCTCTGGGCTGCTTCCTCCTTATTTTTTAGCGCAGCCTGTTGTACGGCCTTGATCCTATTGGCATAAGATGGCGCTTTGGTATATTGAAGGATGTACTGATCCAAGGTTTTGTTATCCCTAATTTCACCTACCAAGATCTTGTCAACATCCAGGTCAATCAAGTCTGGTGCCTGCGCTACCGGAAAACTAAATTGCTGTTCCCTACTATTGATCACAATCTGTTGATTGATACGTTGGTTGCCTACAATCAGCTGTACCTTCAATGGCAATGTAAAAGTCTGTACGTTTTCTGATTGTACCTGCTTCACATCGATGGTGGCGTGGCCATCTTTATAGCCATACTTTACCTCCAAGATAGGATGGCCGCCAGCATAATACCACTGATTAAAATAGGATGTCCAATCCCTGCCAGTCACGTCCTCAAAAGCTAGCCGAAGCTGATGGGCTTCCCCATTTTTGTAGGCATTGGTGGTGAGGTAGCGATTTAACGAGCTGAAGAAAGCATCGTCTCCCATTTGATTTTTCAAGGCATAAAGGATCACGGCACCTTTTGGATAGCTGATGTTGTCAAAGACATCTTCCTTATCGTTATAGTTAAATCGTACCAAGATCGGGCTTTCCCCATTTTTCGTTGATGCCAGATAGGTATTCAATTTTTCGTATCTCACACGATCAGCCGCATCGACGCCCATGTCGTGCTGTTTCCAGATGATTTCTGAAAAGGCGGCAAAAGATTCATTAACGGTAATGTTAGACCATGATTCGGCGGTCACATAATCGCCAAACCATTGGTGGAAGAGTTCATGGGCAATGGTACTTTCCCGATCACCATCGAGCAGTTCCCGGTCAGTTCCCTGAACCGATTCTCCATGCAAAGTGGCCGTAGTATTTTCCATCGCACCAGAAACATAATCACGCACCACAATCTGTGCATATTTGTTCCAAGGATAATCTACACCGGTAACCTGAGAAAAAAAGCTGACCATCCGTGGTGTCTTACCAAAAATAGCCTTGGCATACGGCGCATATTTGGGCTCCAGGTAATAGCTCAGCTCCTTGCCCTTGTAGGTATCTTTCGTAATCCTAAAATCGCCTACCGCCATCATAAAAAGATAAGGTGAATGTGGCTGGTCCATTTTCCAGGTATCTGTTCTGGTGCCATTCTGATTCGTTTTCTGGGAGACCAATTTCCCGTTAGACAAGGTCACATATTTGGACAGCACGGTCATTGAGATTTCCGATGTGGTTTTTTGATTGGGCTTATCGATGGTCGGAAACCATGCCGATGAGGCTTCCGTTTCACCCTGTGTCCAGATCTGGGTGGGCTTGCCTTTCTCCGTGCCATCTGGATTGATAAAATACAATCCTTTCGCGTCCGTAATGGCTGCGCTACCTTTAATGGTCAGTTCATTGGGTTTGGCAGTATAATCGATATATACGGTATATTTTTCGTTTTTATCGAATTTCATGCCGAGATCGATACGAAGTTTTTCCTTATCGTAAGTAAATTTTAAGGTTTTGTTGGTTTTGGCACCCACCATGGCCACACTGTGGATATCCATTCCTTTTGCATCCAGGGTCAGCGAATCGGTCGAATAAAAATGTGGTTTCAGCGTAATCCATGCCTTTCCATATAGATAGCGTTTGGCATAGTCGAACCTTACATCGAGCTTGGTATGCACGAGGTCATTCAATTTAGTAGCGGTAAAGCGATAGGTTGGATCAACTTTTGCTTCCTTTTGTGCTAGGGCCAAGTTTGCTTGCCCTAAAAGTGCCAGGCCAAACATGCCGATAACAATTTTATTCATGGTACGATGTATTAAGTGAATTGAGCTAAAGTTACAATGTAATTTACAAGCAATGAAACAAACTGCCGATTTAATATATTCGAATTCCTGCTTATTTTTTTGTTTTTTTGTGCTTTCATAAAAAAATCAGACCATGAGCGCAAATATTGGCCAAATTTTAAAGCAGTTAGGAATTGAACCAACAAACCCTGCCTATAGCACAGGCAGCAGCTGGAGCAAGACCACTGACAGCAACATCATTGACAGCTATTCGCCGGTTGATGGCAAGAAAATCGCTGCTGTTTATGGTGCCACTGCTGCAGATTATAACGAAGTGGTAACTACCGCACAGAAAGCATATCTCGAATGGCGCACGGTACCAGCTCCCAAGCGTGGAGAAATGGTACGCCAATTTGGCGAGGCCTTAAGGGCCAACAAAGAAGCCCTGGGCACCTTGGTTTCTTATGAAATGGGAAAAAGCCTACAGGAAGGCTTTGGTGAGGTGCAGGAAATGATCGACATCTGCGATTTCGCAGTCGGCCTATCGCGCCAGCTCTATGGACTAACCATGCACAGCGAGCGGCCTAGCCATCGCATGTATGAACAATGGCACCCGCTTGGTATTGTCGGGATTATTTCGGCATTTAATTTTCCTGTTGCCGTTTGGAGCTGGAATACGGCCTTGGCCTGGGTATGCGGAAACGTCTGTATCTGGAAACCTTCTGAGAAGACTCCGTTAACGGCCATTGCCTGTCAGCATATCATTGAAAAGGTCTTAGTGGACAACCAAGTTCCAGAAGGTGTTTCGAACCTGATCATCGGCGATCGTGAGGTGGGAGAATTGATGAGCAACGATCCACGTATTCCATTGGTTTCGGCAACGGGATCGACCCGGATGGGCAAAGCTGTTGGTGCCGCTGTTGGTGCTCGCTTGGGTCGAAGTTTACTTGAATTGGGCGGAAACAACGCCATTATCATCTCCAAGGACGCAGATTTGGATATGTCCATTATCGGAGCTGTTTTTGGAGCTGTGGGTACTGCCGGACAAAGATGTACTACTACGCGCCGTTTGATTATACACGAAAGCGTTTACGATTCTTTTGTGGCGAAGCTTGTAAAAGCATATGGACAGCTGCGTATCGGCGATCCACTTGACCAGCACAACCATGTAGGTCCATTGATTGATAAAGATGCCGTGGCCAGTTACCTAGATGCCATCGAAAAATGCAAATCGGAAGGCGGTAAGTTTTTGGTAGAAGGTGGGGTGCTCAGTGGGGATGCCTACAGTTCTGGATGCTATGTAAAACCTTGCATCGCAGAAGTGAAGAATGATTATCAGATTGTTCAGCATGAAACCTTCGCGCCAATTTTATACCTGATCAAATACAACGGATTAGATGAGGCCATTGCACTACAAAATGGCGTTCCACAAGGCCTATCATCTGCCATTATGACCTTGAACCTCAGGGAGGCGGAGCAGTTTCTATCGGCACAGGGCTCAGACTGCGGCATCGCCAATGTCAACATCGGCACATCTGGTGCTGAAATCGGCGGGGCATTTGGCGGCGAAAAAGAAACAGGCGGAGGCAGGGAGAGTGGCTCTGATGCCTGGAAAGCCTATATGCGCAGACAGACCAATACAATTAACTATTCGAACACACTGCCATTGGCACAAGGAATAAAATTTGACCTGTAGCGCTGAGCGCTATTCGCCCAAACAAAAAAGCGATCTCTTTGGAGGTCGCTTTTTCTTTATGGATAGATCAATCTATTTTCCCGATTTCCCCTGGGCCTGGGTGGTTCAGCTCATATGTTTCCAAGATGAGCCTAATTTGTGTGTGTAATTGCTTTTCGGCCTCCTTTGCTGTTGTATACAAATCCACCTCAACATTTTCTGTTTGAACAGTATTTTCGGCGTTAATTTTATATTCGATATTCATTTTTTAGTCCTTTCCATCTTTACTGGTGATGGTTACCTTACGTGTCTTATTTGCCAATCGCTACAAAATCTTCAACATCAGTCGGCAGCGCAGCTACTACAGGTTCTGGTACCGCTTTAGCTAGGATCGGGCTTGAAGCACTGATCGAACTGTTGTCAGCAGTAAACTGATCCATGTTTACACAGCCCTGTGCACCGAGTACAGCGATATGGTCTGTTGTGCTGCCCGCAAGTTTAAGGCTGGCCTGGTCTGCAACCAGGGTATAAAGTGTCAGGGTATTGGCATTGATATTTGCGCTGGCATGACCATTTAAGCGTACATTCAGGCTTAAAAAGCTTACTTTTCCAGCAGTGCTGATCTTTGCGTTGCCATTGGCTTCGATTTCGGAAAGGTTATTTACGTATACCGCAACGGTCAATGTTTCCTTTCCAAAAGAACTGATGCGCAATACGCCATTTTCTTCCTGTACCAGTGCATTTTTTGCGTAATAGTTGTCGTAGACTTTTACACTTTCGGTAGCCGACTGTACCAAGATCACTTCAACATTTCCATTAGCTACAATCTTTTGCATGTGCTGTACATGGTTTAAGATGGTGATGTTTTTTTCTTGTTCAGTCGATGCAGCAAAAGCTGAGGTGCCAAGTGCCAAAACAGTTAGGGTGGCCAGACATAAATTTTTGATAGCAGTTTTCATTTTCAAATATTTTAATGTTAATCAATCTTTTTCTTACCTCCTGTTTTCCAGCAGGTTCGTAAATAAGACTGCAGGAAATAAAAAAGGTTGCATGACCCATCAGTGTTTTATACCACAGGCAGTTAAGCCTAGACGAACGCCTGATATTTTTCGACGAAAATTGGAAGGTGTCGGAAAGTCCGAGGTCTGGAAGCCTGAAGAGTCCAGGAGTCGAAAAGTCCAAGAGTCCATTGGAGCGATACGGAAAAAGAATTGGCAAGCAGCATAGAGCATAGAGCAAAGAACAAAGAGCAAAGAACAAAGAACAAAGAACAAAGAACAAAGAACAAAGATTAAAGAACAAAGATTAAAGACCATGTAAATCAGCAGGCAGCTAAGAATTAGCTGAAACAATAACACTATGGACTTCTGGACTATTGGACTTCTGGACTCCCTACTCCAACAAATAAAATTCATCTTTAAGTTTGAATACAACTTGAAATGATGTAAGTTTAAAAATTTTTAGATGCTTATCTTTTCTTTCTTTTAGCCAAGCCCAAATGTTACGTGTAAATAGTTCAGGACCCTGCAAAATTGTATATTCATTATGTAAACATGAGTTTTTGGGCTATCTGATCGAGCCACACATTGTACAGCTCAATCCCCAGGGCGATTTTTCATTGACCTATCAACGTTTATTTACGCATACGGCAAAGGAATTTTCAAAGCACCTTACAGAAATCGACTTTAAGCTGATCAAGATCCTGGATGAAACGGAGCAGGATTATGTGATCAAAAAGTACCATAAAAAAGCGACCCGCCCTTTTGAGTTTTTTAGCAAGTTCTACGATGAGCAGTTTTATGAGAATGTTCGTCCGAAAATCGAAAAAAAACTGGCCGAGGTCTTGGAAATCCTGAAAGAAAAAGACGGACTTTACTTAATGGACAAAGATGGCTGGCCGGCAGAGCGGAAGATCGATCTTGCCACAGAGCCGGCAACGGTACTTTTTCATTTTAGGAGAAGCGAAACGGAGACCCGTTATTTCCCGACCATCAAATATCAGGGCCTGCGCATCGATTTTATGTTCAAAGATGCCCAGGTGATCTGTAATAGTCCGGCCTGGCTGCTACTGAACGATATGCTATACTTCTTTGAAAAGGACATTGAAGGCAAAAAATTTACTCCATTTCTGAATAAGCGTTATATCGCCATACCCAAGGCTACCGAAGAAACCTATTTCGAAAAATTTGTGGCACCTCTCATCGAAAAACATCATGTTTATGCGGAAGGTTTCGAGATCAAAACCGAAAAGCATGATGCTACGGCAGTAATCAAAGTCATCTATGTTGATGGTGGGGTGTCACAGATCCAACTCTATTTCAAATATGGCCAATATGCCTTTGCCATGGGCAGCGAACATAAAGTTACCGTCAGACTATCGAAAGAGGGCGACAACTATACCTTTACCCGCATCAAAAGGGATAGCGACTGGGAGAAGCAGAAATTCGCTTTTCTGCTACGCCTAGGCCTTAAAAAGATCAGCACATTGTTCCATCACCTGGAGCTGCCAAACCTATCTGAAAACGATAATCCATCTTATGCCATCCTTACCTGGGTAAATGAGCACATCGGCATACTACAGGTAGAAGGTTTTGAAATTGAGCAGGCGAGCAGTGGGAAACGATTTGTATTTGGCACCAACAAGATCGATTTTGAAATCAAGGAAGACAATGATTGGTTCGACATCAACGCCATCGTCTATTTTGGGATCCACCCCATCCCATTCATCTCGCTCAAGCAGCACATCCTCCATAAAAAAAGAGAATTCATTTTGCCAGATGGTGACATTGCCATTATTCCCGAAAAGTGGTTCACACAATATAGCAGTATCTTTAGCCTGGCCGATAGCGGGAAGAACTTAAAACTGAAGAAGCACCACATCGGACTGGTGAACGATCTGGCGGAGGACAGTCTGGCCAACGTGACGCTAGACCGGAAGCTGCAACGGTTAAATGAGTTTGAGGACATTGGCGATACGGCCATGCCCGTCCATTTTAAGGGCGACCTCCGCCACTATCAAAAAGCGGGATACAATTGGTTCAGTTTTTTACGGGAATATAATTTCGGCGGATGTTTGGCCGACGACATGGGGCTTGGAAAAACCATCCAGACATTGGCCATGTTGCAAAAAATGAAAGAAGAAGATGAGCAGCAGGGCATTCACAGCACTTCTTTGATCGTGATGCCGACATCATTGATCTACAATTGGCTAAATGAAGCAAAAAAGTTTACGCCAAAATTAAAGATCCATGCCCATACGGGAACATTCAGGAACAAGGACATCAGTCTTTTCCACAAGTACGATGTGGTGATCACTACCTATGGAATTACCCGGGTAGATGCCGAACTGATGAGGGACTTCTATTTCAATTACACCATATTGGACGAGAGCCAGAGCATCAAAAATCCATCTTCAAAATCGTTCAGGGCAGTACGCATGCTCCGGTCAAGGCACAGGCTGGTGCTGAGCGGTACACCGGTAGAAAATTCTGTGGCCGACCTCTGGACCCAGCTCACTTTCTTAAATCCTGGGCTATTGGGCACGCAATCTTTTTTTAATGAAGAATATGTTCAGGCCATCGAGAAGCGCAAAGATGAGGAAAAAGCAAAGAAGCTACAGGCCATCATCAAACCTTTCATCTTAAGAAGGACCAAGGAGCAGGTTGCGGCAGAACTGCCGCCCAAAACAGAGCATATCTTTTATTGCGACATGAGCGAAGACCAGGCCGCATTTTACGAAAAGACAAAATCTGCCTACCGGAACGATCTGCTCACGAGCATGGACGATGGAACCTATGCCAAGAAACAGGTACAGCTGCTTCAGGGACTGACGGCGCTCAGGCAATTGGCCAACCATCCGGTGATGATCAACGAAGATTATGATTCTGATTCGGGCAAGTTTGAAAACGTAATGCATACGCTAGATAATGTGCTCAAAGGCGGCCATAAGGTGCTTATCTTTTCCCAATTTGTGAAGCACCTGAACCTTTTTAAAAAGTGTTTTGAAAAAGATGGGATCCCTTTCGCGTATTTAGACGGGGGCACGAAAAACCGGGGCGAAATTGTAGCTGAATTCCAGCAAAATACTGCCCTAAAGGTATTCTTGATTTCGATCAAGGCTGGTGGAGTTGGCTTGAATTTAACACAGGCCGATTATGTGTTTATCCTTGATCCATGGTGGAATCCAGCTGTTGAGCAGCAGGCTATTGATAGAACGCACCGGATTGGGCAGGATAAAAAGGTATTTATCTATAAATTTATCGCAAAAGATACTGTAGAAGAAAAAATCCTGGCGCTACAGCGAAGGAAAAAATCGTTGGCCAGCTCATTGATCACCACTGAAGAAAGCTTTTTTAAATCGCTGAGCAAGGAAGATATCAAAGAACTATTGAACTGATATGCAGAAAATCAAATTGACCCTCTTGTTGCTGATCTGGTGCAGTTGTGCTTTTTCCCAGCAGCTTACGGCGGAAGAAAAAATTATCTTTAACGAAGTGGCCTTCACCAGAAAACAGGTGGGCGAGTATGAATTGGTTCACAAGTGGATCATTCCCATTCGCTATAAAGTTTATGGCGATGCAGATGCCTTTGTCCTCAAGACCATCGACAGTACATTTGCGCAGATCAAACGGCTCACCAAGCTAGATATTTCCCGTACAGATGATGATGCGGAGGTCAACTATATCTTTGTGGTGGGCAAGGATGAAAAAGAGCGTGCCAGGTTATCGAAGGGATTTGAAAAGTATGTAAACAGCTATGGGGCCACTTTGTTCAGGTCCAATAAAGCTTCAGAGATTGTTAAGGCAGAAACGCTGTTGATGTCTGAAAAATATAACGACCGTGCTGCTGCCAAATCTGCCATTGTAAAAAATATCGTGAAATCATTGGGCTTTTTTAAAAGAACAAAATTGATTTCATCAAGCT
This sequence comes from Pedobacter sp., assembly GCA_031119475.1. Classification (GTDB taxonomy): domain Bacteria; phylum Bacteroidota; class Bacteroidia; order Sphingobacteriales; family Sphingobacteriaceae; genus Pedobacter. The sequence goes on from JAVHXV010000003.1 coordinate 264,727, forward strand.
TGTTCTATGAGCAGAACAATGGGATACAGAAGATCAGCACATTTGATAGCCATATAATTGCTATGCTCTATCATTCGCTGATCAGGCCGGGAATGGACAAGGATCAGGTTCGCGAAATTTTAGCTGGACTTTGACAAATTCAATGACATAACCGTGACAAAAAATCACTGCCAGTAATCATTTCTGCACCCAAACTCATCAAATGGTCGTTGGGCAATTGGCAATCTATCATCGAAATATCTGGCTGTTCTGCCAAATAGATCAGTGCAATCTTCGAAGCATTGCTCACAATGCTGAACATGCTTTCGCCACAGAAGACCGAGTTGATCCTAACGCCATATAATCCGCCAACCAATAGTTGGTTTTGCCAAACTTCGATGCTGTGCGCAATGCCCAATTCATGAAGCCGGGTATAAGCGCTTCGCATTTCGGGCGTAATCCATGTACCAAGTTGGCCATTTCTTGGTACCTGTGCGCATTGCCTGATCACCGCAGGGAAATCCTGATTGATGGTAACCTGAAAGGTCGCCTCTCTCAAAATCTTCTTCATGCTCTTGCTGACCTTGATGCGGTCAGGAAAAATAACACACCGCTCATGTGGCGCATACCAAAGAATGGGATCGTCCTCACTGAACCAGGGAAATATGCCGTTCTGATAAGCCATCAACAACCGTTCGGTACTCAGGTCGCCACCAATGGCCAATAATCCATCAGGCTCTGCCAAACCCGGATCTGGAAAGTGCACATCATCTTTTAAGAGCCTAAAAACCATACAGCAATGATAAGCAACAAAACAATAGGTTAATCTTTTCGTTTCAAATATAAATCTTTGTAGATAATCGCTGTGGTGTAACGCCGCCATTAAGCATCTTTATCGTCGGGCCAGCCAGACCTACAACCTGCAACTTTGAACCTGCAACCAAAAAATAATTTTGCTCTACCAATAAACCCTACCTTTACCACATGTTGACCCTGAATTTTACCAGTTTCCCTGAACTTCATACGCAGAGGGTGGTTCTGCGCGAATATCAGCCTTCGGATGCTATCGCTTTGTTCGAAATGCGTGCAAACGAAGGTGTAGCCCGTTACATCGACCGTGAAAAGCCCCAGACCGTGGCCGATTCGGAAGCGATGGTGGGCATGATCAGAGCGGGATTTGAGGAGCTTCAGAAGCCGGTTTGGGCAATTGCGTTGAAAGAAAATCCTACGCTGATGATCGGATCTATCGGATTTTATGGGCTAGACCTGGCAAACCACCGCGGTGAGATCGGATACATGCTGTCGCCAGCTCATTGGCGCAAGGGCATTATTTCAGAATGTCTGGAACGAACGATCAGATTTGGCTTTGAAGACATGAAACTGCATTCTATAATGGCCATGATCAATCCGGGAAATGAGGCCTCCCGCCAAATCCTCCTTAAACATGGCTTCGTTAAAGAAGCCTATTTTAGGGAAGACCATTATTTTAACGGGAAATTTTTGGACACAGAAATGTATGGTTTGTTGAAGTCAGAGATTAGCGGAAAGCTAGAAGCATAAAGCGGAAAGCCTACGGAATTTGTATACAATTGCTTATCTTGATACGCAATACTTCTTAATTTGATACTGATAAACCAATCGACATGTTAAAATACGCCATACCCATTCTGGCATCTTTGGATACAGCAGCCACCATTGCCTTTTATACCGAAAAATTGGGCTTTACCTTTCACCACGATTGGGATGGCTACCTGATCTTTAGTAGAGATGGGGTCAATATCCATCTCTGGCCAACAGATGACCCAAGTATTCCGAAAAATACGGGCTGTTATGTAAATGTTACCCAGGCCGATCAGCTCTATGAAGCATACAGTGCCCATCAGATCATCCATCCCGAAGGAAAGTTGAAAGACATGCCCTGGAACATGCGCCAATTCTCCATTTTGGACAATAATGGCAACATTATCCATTTTGGCGAAGAATTGGGAGAGGAATGAACATGGAAGAAAGATTAACTTAAAGTAATGCAAAATGTTGAGTCGTTCAGTTGCTGAAGTGTTGAGGATGTATTCCGGGCCAAACAACTAAACAAACAACAACTAAGCAATGAAATATTGAGTCGTCCAGTTGCTGAGGTGTTGAGGAATATTTTGAGCTAAACAACTAAACAAACAACGACTAAGCAATGAAATGTTGAATCATTCAGTTGCTGAGGTGTTGAGGGATGTATTCCGGACCAAACAACTAAGCAAACAACAACTAAGCAATCAACTGTTGAGTCGTTCAGTTGCTGAAGTGTTGAGGGATGTATCTCGGGCTTCTTGCCCAGCAATCTTGACACTTGATACCCGATATGCCAAAGGCTCCCCTGCGGGACTTGATACCTGATACTTACAACCTGATACCTTACGCTCCTACCGCTGATCCCAACACTCATTTGTTACTTTAAAATTTACGATACAATAGTTATATTTGCGCACGAGAAATTTTTGAATAAACAATGAGAGAGATCCAATTTAGAGAAGCACTACGCGAAGCTTTGAGCGAAGAAATGCGTAAAAACGAGAACATTTTTTTAATGGGCGAAGAAGTTGCGCAATACAATGGTGCCTATAAGGTGAGCCAGGGAATGTTGGACGAGTTTGGTGACAAACGTGTAATCGATACCCCTATTGCCGAATTGGGCTTTGCCGGTATCGGTGTTGGTGCTGCCATGAATGGTCTTTTGCCAGTTGTTGAATTCATGACCTTTAACTTTTCGTTGGTGGCGATCGACCAGATCATCAATGGCGCGGCAAAAATCCTTTCGATGAGCGGTGGCCAATTTTCTTGCCCGATCGTTTTTCGTGGCCCTACCGGGAATGCCGGTCAGCTCGGCGCACAGCACTCCCAAAACTTTGAAAACTGGTATGCAAACTGTCCTGGATTAAAAGTAGTGGTCCCTTCTACACCATATAACGCAAAAGGTCTTTTAAAGCAAGCGATCCTAGATCCAGATCCAGTAATCTTTATGGAATCTGAGGTAATGTATGGTGATAAGGGCGATGTGCCAGAAGGCGAATATTACCTTGAACTGGGAAAAGCCAACATCGTAAAAGAAGGCACTGACGTAACCATCGTTACTTTTGGTAAGATGCTGACCCGTGTTGTTAATCCTGCAGCAGAAGAATTGGCAAAAGAGGGCATCAACGTTGAGGTAATCGACCTGTTAACGGTCCGTCCAATCGATTATGCAACCATCATCAATTCTGTAAAGAAAACCAACCGATTGGTCATTGTTGAAGAAGCCTGGCCTTTGGCATCACTTTCGTCAGAAATTACCTTCAATGTGCAAAAGCACGCGTTTGATCACCTGGATGCGCCAATCCTGCGCATCAATTGTGCCGATGTTCCCCTTCCATATGCGCCTACCTTGATTGCTGCCAGCTTGCCTAATGCAGAAAGGGTGGTGAAAGCGGTGAAAGAAGTGATGTACGTAAACAAATAGCAGTTCATCGGCAAAGCCGGAAAATTAAAAATATATCCCTTAGGTTTGGCCTAGGGGATTTTTTATTTTAAACCCTTGAAGTTTGGGAAACTTCTTAAGTTTGTTGATGCCCCAAAAAGAAGAGCTCTACTCCATCCCACTTCGCTTTCGTAAGACAGAAAACCTGCACATTGTTTTTTGGCTGCTCAAAGACCTCTGTTGGGTCATGCTTTGGCGACCATTGGGCCTGATCATGATCGTGCCTACCATTGCCGCTGCAGTGCTGATTACCTGGCAGACGCGGGCCATCAAAAGCGAGCTGCTCCACAATATTGCCGTAGTCTGCTGGATCTTTGCCAATGCCTATTGGATGGTTACCGAATTTTTCTTTGAAGACGACAGCCTCCGCTATTATGCTGTTATACCGTTTGTTCTGGGGATAATCGCGATCGCCTATTATTATCTGGGCGTACTTTTTAATCGCTACAAAGTCTAAACCCTGCTAATTTCAATTATTTTTGCCGCTATGCACGCATACGCCTCCACCATTGCTACCACGCTCCAGCTCGCCGCGCAACAAGTACGCGCTACCCTTAACCTATTAGAAGAGGGCGCAACTGTTCCATTTATCTCCCGCTATCGCAAGGAGGCCACAGGAAGCTTGGATGAAGTACAGGTGGCTGCGATCAGAGACCTTTTTCAGCAATTACAGGAGCTCGATAAGCGCCGAGATGCCATTCTAAAATCCCTTACCGAACTTGGGGCACTGACACCCGAACTCTCCAAAAAAATTACCGAGGCCAAAAACCTGACCATTCTAGAAGATATTTATCTTCCCTACAAGCCTAAACGCAAGACACGGGCATCAATGGCCAAGGAAAAAGGATTGGAACCGCTTGCGCTCCGCATACTGGCACAGCGCGGGATCGATCTGGTACAAGAAGCTGAGGCCTATATCAATGCTGGGAAAGGCGTGAATAATGTAGACGAAGCCCTGTCGGGAGCAAGGGACATTCTGGCAGAACTGATCAGTGAAAATACCGATGCACGGACCAAGATGCGCCATTATTTCCTCCAAAAAGCTACTTACAAAACCATAGTAGTCAGAGGCAAGGAAGAAGCTGGCCTCAAATATAAAGATTACTTCGATTGGGAAGAAAGCGCGAAGAGCGTACCCTCCCATCGCCTGTTGGCTATGCGGCGTGGAGAAGAAGAAGGATTTTTAAAATTGGATGTCCTTCCTCCAGATGAGCCTGCCATCGAACTGTTGGAAAACCTGTTCGTTACGGCAAACAATGAAGCGGCCAAACAGGTAAAACTGGCTATTGGCGACGGATATAAACGATTGTTACGGCCGGCCATGGAAACCGAGCTCAGGACAACATCTAAACAAAAAGCAGATCAGGAAGCCATTAAGGTTTTTACCGAAAATGCCCGGCAACTGCTCTTGGCGGCGCCACTCGGCCAAAAAAATGTACTGGCCATTGATCCGGGCTTTAGGACGGGCTGCAAAATAGTGTGTTTAGACAGACAGGGAAAATTGCTGGAAAACATCACCATCTATCCGCATACCGGTCAGGGAAACCTGAAAGATGCAGCCTGGCAACTGGAGAAATTATGCGAGAAGTACGATGTGGAAGCCATCGCCATCGGTAATGGTACCGCCGGAAGGGAGACGGAAACTTTTGTAAGGGGACTGAAGATCCCACACGTTACCGTGGTCATGGTCAACGAAAGCGGAGCATCCATTTATTCGGCTTCGCCGTTGGCCAGGGAAGAATTTCCAGATCAGGACATTACCGTACGTGGAGCGGTTTCCATTGGACGAAGACTGATGGATCCCTTGGCAGAACTGGTCAAGATCGACCCCAGGTCAATCGGGGTAGGCCAGTACCAGCATGATGTAGACCAATCACTATTAAAACAAAGTTTGGACGATACCGTGATCAGCTGTGTGAATGCAGTGGGCGTAGAATTGAACACGGCTTCCAAGCAGGTTTTGGCCTATGTTTCAGGTCTTGGCGAAAGCCTTGCCCAAAATATTGTAAACTATCGCAATACGCATGGTGCTTTTAAAAATAGGGAAAGCCTAAAAAAGGTGCCCAGATTGGGAGAAAAAGCATTTGAACAGGCAGCCGGATTTCTGCGCATCCGTGATGCGGCCCAGGTACTCGACCAAAGTGGGGTACATCCAGAGCGATATGAACTGGTCCATCAGATGGCTAAAGACCTGGGCTGTACCGTAGACGAACTGATCAAAAATACCACACTACAGCAAAAAATCAATCTTCAGCGCTATGTAAGCGCTTCCATTGGCCTCCCCACACTGAACGACATCATTAGGGAGTTGGCAAAACCAGGACGCGATCCGCGGGAACAATTTGAAGCTTTCAGCTTTGCGGATGGCATCAATGCGATTACAGATCTGAAAACAGGAATGAAGTTGCAAGGCATCGTAACCAACATCACCAATTTTGGGGCTTTTGTCGATATCGGCGTTCATCAGGATGGGCTTGTCCATACCAGCATGTTGGCCAATCGCTATGTAGCCAATCCGAACGATGTGGTAAAAGTGAGCCAGGTTGTTCAGGTTACCGTGGTGGATGTTGATGTTGCCAGAAAAAGGATTTCCTTGTCGATGAAAGAAGATGGTCAACAGGTCCGGAAGACCGGAAGTCAGATAGACAGTCCAAAAGTCCGGGAGTCCAAAAGTCAGATGAATAGTCAAAAGCAGAAAGCGGAAAGCGGAAAGGCTACAGTCGAAAATCAAAAGAAAATGCAGCCTAAAGATGCAGACGGCGACCTACAAGAGAAATTGGCTAAATTGAAGGGGATGTTTAAGTAGGTTACAAGTTGAAGGTTGAAGGTTGAAAGTTAAAAGATCAAGGCCGAAAGAACTTGGCGACAGGCCACATCAGCTTGGACTTGCATATCGTAAGATTTTCTTCTAGGTAAAGTTTACTTTTTACTTTTTACTTTTTACTTTTTACTTTTTACTTTTTACTTTTTACTTTTTACTTTTTACT